>JAOQAK010000054.1 GCA_025963635.1 Ferruginibacter sp. | reverse complement strand
TTGCATTGAAGCACATCACCAAGGACCTTAGGCTTGTTAAAAATGAAGGGATGGATTCCCCTTTATTTAACCCTTTACTGGCTACTTACCAGGCCGCATTTCAAATGGGGTATGGTGATCAGGATGCTATAGCCATTATCAGGTTCCTGGATAAAGTAGTTTCGGATTTTAAACACTGATCCTTTTTATGAAAAGATTTCCAATAAAAGCTGAAGAAATATGGGTTAAGAAGCTTGCCTTCTAATAATTTATAAGACATAGCAATTTGGTTAGTTATTGTTGAAGGTTTGTAAAAGCTGTTGATGTGTTTATCACAACTATTGCATAATATTTTTAACACCCAAAAGCAAAACAATGTATAGATCAGTTGATCAAGTCAAAAAAATCATTTTCGATTCATGCATGGTATCACGTGTAGGTAAAACCGCTTTATATTTTTTCCTTGGCTTTACAGGCATGATATATCTGTTCGGATGTAATTCTCCACAAACTGATAAAAAGGTGTCTTCTGATTCAGTAGTCACCATTGAAGCTGCACATTTGCAACTGCCAGCTGGTTTCAGCGCTGTAGTAGTGGCAGATAGTGTGGGCAAAGCAAGACACCTGGCTGTAAACAACAAGGGCGATATATATGTAAAACTAAACGCTCTCAAAGATGGTAAAGGTATTATTTACCTGCGTGATACTAACGGCGACGGTAAGGCAGATGAACAAACTGCCTTTGGTGATTATGCAGGAACAGGAATGTATATAAGGGATAATTATCTCTATGCCTCATCCAATGAAGCAGTGTATCGGTATCGATTGAACGATGAGGGGAAGGTTATACAAACGGAGCAGCCGGAAACAATAATAAAGGGTTTGATTGACCGCCGTCAGCATAATTCAAAATCCATTGTGCTGGATCATAAAGGAAATATTTATGTGAATATTGGAGCCTATTCCAATGCCTGCCAGGTAGTAGATCGCACTGAAGGATCACCAGGGCGAACCCCCTGCCCGGTGTTGGATTCAGCAGCAGGTATCTGGCAGTTTAAAGCAGATCAGCTTAATCAAAGTTACAATAATGGTACCCGTTATGCCACAGGCCTTCGCAATGTGGTGGGGTTAGATTGGAATGAAGATGCCGGTCAGCTTTTTGTTATGCAACATGGCAGGGATCAACTATTTCAACAATACCCTAAACTTTATACGGCCGAGACGGGAGCTGAATTGCCGGCGGAAACAATGTATGCGCTTAACAAGGGAGACGATTGCGGTTGGCCGTATATCTATTATGACCAGGTGCAAAAGAAAAAAATACTGGGACCAGAATATGGGGGAGATGGGAAAAAAACCGGGGGCGAAAAAGCAATTGATCCGGTAGTGGCTTTTCCGGGACACATGGCACCAAACGGCTTATTGTTTTATACCGGCAATATGTTTCCTGACCGGTATAAAAAAGGAGCTTTTATTGCTTTTCACGGTTCCTGGAACAGGGCGCCTGAAAAGCAAAAAGGATATTTTGTGGCTTTTGTTCCTTTTAAAGATGGCCGGCCAAGTGGGGAATGGGAAATCTTTGCCAATAATTTTGCAGGCACGGATTCGATTCAATCACCTGGTGATGCAAAACATCGCCCTTGTGGTTTAGCGCAGGGCCCAGATGGTTCTTTGTATGTTTCCGATGATAGCCAGGGCACCATATACCGGATTTCATATGCAGGTAAATAGAAAGCAGTTGAATTCGATAAGGTTAAAATAGAAAGTAAAATTTCTATTCCTTCTGACTAAAAAATAATTAATATTTATAGATGAAAAAGACTTTGATAGTATTGGTATCCCTGCTGGTAGTAACGGCCATCCTTCTAATAAGTTGCGGTTCTTCTTCAACCCCGGAAACCTCTTCTTTAGCCCCGGCGGCTTCTTTTTCAACCCCCGAACTTTCTATCGGAAGAGGTGAAAAAATATATACACAGTATTGTTTGGCCTGTCACCAGGCTGATGGCAGTGGCGTGCCCCAATTAAATCCTCCGCTGAAAAATACAGCTTATGTTCTTGGTGATGAATCAAAGCTGATCAGTATTGTAATGAATGGATTCACTGAGGGCGTGGAGATAAACGGTGAAACCTATACGAACCCGATGCCGGCGGTTGGAGCTAATTTTAAAGACGGGGAAATTGCGGATGTATTAACGTATGTTCGAAACAGTTTTGGTAACAAGGCAAGCGCAATATCGGCAGACCATGTAAAAGCGCTAAGAAAATAAAAGAACCGTTTTCTGAATGTGGGCTCGTTAATCCGAATGAGTTACCAGTGTCAATACAAGGTGCCACTATTTTGATATACAGCTTAAACAAATAACCAATTAAAAGTAAAACATGAAAATCAAAAATGGCCTGTTGATGACAGTTGTATTGTTTCCTCTTTGTACCATCATGATGGCTTTTTACAGCAAGCCCGCTGCAAAAGATATATACCAGATCAAGGTATACCGTATGAAAACAAATGAGCAGGTAACACAAGTTGATAATTTTCTAAAAAATGCTTACCTGCCTGCATTACACCGGTTGGGAGTGTCCGGCGTTGGCGTATTTAAAAATGTAGGAATTGATACTGCCGCTGAAAAAAGTATTTATGTGTGGATGCCTTTGCGATCATTGGAGCAGATCAATGGCATAGAAGATGGGCTTACTAAAGATATTGCTTATAACAATGATGGTGCGGCTTACCTGACTGTTCCCTTCAATGCCCCGGCTTATACACGAATAGAGACCATTATACTGCGTGCTTTCACCAAAATGCCCCATTTCCAACCTCCATCACTGAAGGGTGATCCTGCTGAAAGAATTTATGAGCTGCGCAGTTATGAAGGATCGGGTGAAAAATTATATAAGCAGAAAGTACATATGTTCAATGAGGGCGGTGAGATCGCTTTATTCAACAGGCTTGGTTTCAATGCTGTTTTCTACGCTGAAGTGTTGGCAGGAAGTCATATGCCAAACCTGATGTACATGACAAGTTTTGACAACCAGGCGAGCAGGGATGAACATTGGAAAAATTTTGGCGCAGATCCTGAGTGGAAAAGATTATCTGGATTGCCCGAATACCAGCATACCGTTTCTAAAGCAGATATTATTTTCCTCCATCCGGCGGCCTATTCAGAATTATGATCTCCTGGCTTTGTTAGCAGGCAGGGAAAGATGCATTTGGCCTTTCAAAGTTTCTTTTATTAGATGTGACATGATCGATACGACTCCCATCCCCGAACAGGGATTAGTGAAGTACAGATCGTGATAATAACACATGTATTTAGATATCACGAAGGAAACAGCTTTGGTGATAAAGCAAACGAAATATCTGCAGACCAGGTAAAGTTTTAACGAAATAAAAGAGTACATTTTATAATACTTATCAGACGGGTATAATCCTTACCGTAGTACTCAATATTACTACCCAGTTGCTTTTTCATTTGAACGATTGATTGTCTGTATTAACATTTATTAAAAAAAACTTTTCCAGCCAGGATTTCCTGCGGATAAAAAGGGTTTATCAATCAAATCAAATAAAGAAGCTATAATGATTCTTTCTTTTAATTTTTTTCGCAAAACAGTAATATCTATACTGAGTTTTTGGGTTGTTGGTTCTTTGCAGGGCCAGGTGCAGGTACAGCATCTTTCATTGAAGGATGCTGTTCAAATTGCATTAAACAATTACCCCAGCATAAAGGCAAAGACAAATTATAGCAAAGCTTCCAAAGCTACTGTCCTGCAAACAAGAAAAGAAGCACTGCCCAATCTTATTCTTTCTTTCCAACAAGACTATGGTACTGTCAATGGACAGAATGGGCCTTCGTACGGCCTGGGTGGCTTCGGGGTGGCTTCTTCAGGACTTGCTTTGCCGGATCAAAACTGGAATGCGGGTTTTGGGGCTTTGTATTTGACAAATATAAACTGGGAAGTTTTCACTTTCGGACGGACCAGGGAAAGGATTAAATTAGCGGAGTCCTTTTCCACTATACAGGAAAATGACCTGCAACAGGAACAATTCCAACAGAAAATAAAAGTAGCAGCAGCCTATCTTAATTTGCTGGCTGCTCAACGTTTTACCCTTTCACAACAAAGCAACTTAAACCGTGCGGATACCATAAGACTGGTAGTAAAAGCCAGGGCAATGAACGGATTGATTGCGGGAGTGGATTCTTCTACTACCAATGCTGAAGTGTCGAATGCAAGGATTGCTTTGCTAAGGGCAAAGGAAGCAGAGCAGCAAAGAGCAGTGGAATTAGCTCAGCTAATGGGAGTGCCTTCACAAAACTTTGCCCTGGATACTTTATTTATTACCAAAATTCCACTCGCATTTAGTGACACAGCGATGGCTATAAAGCATCCCCTTATAACCTGGTATCAAAGTCGCATTACTGCCAGTACACAACAATCTAAATATTTTAAAACATTAAAATATCCTTCACTCTCACTATTTGGTGTTTTTCAAACACGTGGTTCAGGATTTCAGTCGAACTATGCAACTGATCAAAAGGCTTATAATCAAAATTATTGGTCAGGTATCAACCCAACCAGGTTGAATTACCTTTTGGGATTAGGGCTTACCTGGAATCTAACCTCCCTGCTCCGGGTTAAACAACAGGTGGCTTCACAAAACTACATCTCGGCTGCATTGCAAAATGAGTTTGAGCTGGTAGACCAACAGTTGAAAGCACAGGTTGATTTGGCGGAAACAAGGATAAATATAGCCGTAGATAATTTTAACGAAGTACCTGTGCAGATAAAAGCGGCTACGGAAGCTTTTATACAAAGAAGGGTATTATATACAAATGGACTGGCCAATATAACAGAAATGACACAAAGTTTATATCTACTCAACAGGGCAGAAACAGATCGTGATATAGCCTACAGTAATGTTTGGCAGGCCTTGCTTTTGAAGGCCGCGGCTACCGGGAACTTTGCATTGTTCATCAATGAATTTTAACCGTTGCAGCATTATGAAATATAAAAGAAACACTACCTCCTCTATATCTTAATTAGTGAAATGAATTTAATAAAATTTGCTCTTAACAGGCCCATATCCATACTTGTTCTTGTAAGCGGTTTATTCTTTTTTGGGATCACGGCTGTACGGGATATCAAAGTAGATATTCTTCCCAAAATGAATTTGCCGGTGATTTATATCGCCCATCCCTTTGGCGGCTATACGCCCACCCAGATGGAAGCCTATTTTGGAAAGCAATATGTGAATATACTATTGTTTGCCAACGGTATTAAAAGTATTGAGACAAAGAATACGCAGGGACTAACCCTAATGAAACTTACTTATTACGAAGGTTCTAATATGGCACAGGCGGCAGCAGAGGTTACTGCTTTAGCCAACCGTGCCCAGGCAGCTTTTCCGCCTGGTTCGCAACCTCCGTTTATCATTCGTTTTGATGCTTCTTCATTACCCGTAGGACAATTGGTATTAAGCAGTGCTACAAAAAGCAATAATGAGTTGCAGGATCTGGCCAATGTATATGTCCGAGCATCCTTTACTTCGGTACCTGGTCTGCTTGCTCCACCTCCCTTTGGTGGAAGCCCGCGCACAATTGAAATTAATGTGGATCCGGATGCCCTGCGTTCTCATAATCTCACACCCGATCAGATCGTGGAAGCGCTTCGTCTTAATAATCAAACTGCTCCCTCCGGTAATGTTCGTATTGGGGATAAAAATTACATAACCCCTACCAACAATACCATCAAAAGTTTAAAAGAATTTGAAAACATTCCCTTGTTTAAGGGAAGTGTTCAAAATCTATATCTCCGTGATGTTGCCACTGTGAAAGATGGCGCAGATGTTACTGCAGGGTATGCACTAATCAACGGCAAAAGATCGGTATACGTTAGTGTTGCCAAGTCGCCAGATGCTTCTACCTGGGAGGTTGTAAAACAACTGAAAGCAAGTTTGCCACGTATACAAAGCACTTTACCCGAAGATGTTAGTTTATCTTATGAATTTGACCAATCCGTTTATGTGATCAATGCAGTAAAGAGCCTTGTAAGCGAGGGCATTATAGGGGCTATATTAACCGGGTTAATGGTATTGTTGTTTTTAAAAGACCGGCGTGCGGCCCTCATTGTAATTTTAACCATCCCTACTTCCATTATTACAGGTGTTTTATTTCTAAAATTATTTGGACAAACCATCAACATCATGTCGTTAAGCGGATTGGCGTTGGCTATAGGCATACTCGTTGATGAAAGTACGGTAACGATAGAAAATATTCACCAGCACTTTGATATGGGGAAGCCGAAAGCGTTGGCTATATGGGATGCGTGTAAAGAAATTGCTTTCCCCAAATTGCTGATTTTGCTATGTATCCTGGCAGTATTTGCTCCTGCTTTTACCATGGCAGGGATACCGGGGGCATTGTTCTTACCCTTAGCGATGGCAATTGGTTTTTCCATGGTGGCTTCTTATTTCTTGTCCCAAACCTTTGTGCCGGTGATGGCTAACTGGCTTATGAGGACTCATGCAAAAAAGCGCTTTAACTCTCCCTCCAAAGGAGGGGGCCGGGGGCAGGCCGAAGCGGACAATTCGTCTCAGTATCTGGCAGAGAACAGCAAGGAACAGCAAGTAGCATATGATAGTTTGGGACAGAAAAGTATACTGGTGGAACGAGCGGACTTTAATAATGATGGAATCGTCAGCGGGTTTGAAAGATTTCGAAATCGCTTTCTTCATTTCATTGCCTGGCTGATTGCTTATCGAAAGAGTGTGGTAATCATGTATGGTTTAGTGGTTATAACAGCTGCAGCGCTATTGTTGCATTCTATTGGCCGTGATATATTGCCCAAAACCAATTCAGGCCAGTTCCAGTTGCGTGTTCGTGCACCCGATGGTACCCGAATAGAAAGAACAGAAGAGAAAATGCACAGTGTTTTAAATGAACTTGAGCGAATGGTTGGAAAGGAACATATTGGTATTTCATCGGTATACATTGGGCAACATCCGTCTACGTATTCAGTAAGTCCTATTTACCTTTTTATGGCTGGGCCACATGAAGCCGTTTTGCAGGTAGCACTAAAAAATTATGATGAGAATATGGATGTATTTAAAGACCAATTCAGAGAGCGCATCAGAAAATTAATACCTGAATTGAAATTGTCTTTTGAACCGATTGAACTCACTGAGAAGGTGTTGAGCCAGGGTGCAACCACGCCCGTCGAAATACGCCTTGCCGGTAGAAATAAAAAACAAAATGAAGACTATGCGAATAAATTGGTATCCGGGTTAAAAGAAATTAATTATATGCGGGATGTGCAAATAGCCCAACCTATTCATTATCCGGCGCTCAATATCAATATCGACCGGGTCAGAGCTGCTCAATTGGGCGTAGACATGAATGATATATCACGCTCCCTGATCTCAGCTACTTCATCGTCACGCTACACTGAAAAAAGTATCTGGATTGATGAAAAAGCCAACCTCCCTTACAATGTACAGGTGCAGGTACCGCTTAATCAAATGAATTCTATAAAAAATATGGAAGAAATTCCTGTATTAAGAAATGGCTCCCGTCCTGTTATCGGGGATGTTGCATCGATAGTGCCGGGCACTACCTATGGAGAAAATGACAACCTGGGTGCCATGCCGTTTATTTCAGTTACGGCAAACTTGTTTAACAAAGACCTGGGAACGGCCAACACAGATGTGAGAAAACTTATTCAATCATTAGGTGTATTGCCAAGAGGTTTATTTATTGAGCCAACCGGCATGGGCAATGTTCTTACAGAAACGCTGGAAAGCCTTCAATGGGGTTTATTAACCGCCATTGTGGTTATCTTTTTAATGCTGGCGGCCTATTTCCAATCGTTTAAAATTCCGCTCATTATTTTGACTTCAGTACCGGCGGTTATCACCGGAGCATTAGGGCTGCTTATATTAACAGGCTCCACGCTTAACCTGCAGTCTTACATGGGTATTATTATGTCGGTAGGGGTGTCTATCGCCAATGCAGTATTACTCATAACCAATGCAGAAGAGTTACGCCGGAAAAACCGGGATGCCTTTGCTTCTGCGAAAGAAGCTGCCGCACTTCGTTTAAGACCCATCATTATGACAAGTGTTGCTATGGTGGCAGGGATGTTGCCCATGGCCATCGGGCATGGAGAAGGTGGAGACCAGGTTTCACCATTAGGCAGAGCGGTTATCGGTGGCCTTATGGCTTCAACAGTTGCCGTACTGATTATCCTTCCGCTGGTTTTTGCATGGGTACAGAAAAATGCTTCCACCCAGTCCGTTTCTTTAGATCCCGAAAATCCGGAAAGCAAATATTATATCAATCATTCTTAGAACAGATTCTACTATGTATAAGTATCAAATATCCAGTATCCGGTATCCGTTATCCAGTATCCAGTATCCAGTATCCAGCATCCAGTATCCGGTATCCTGGTATCATATCTTGCCTCTATACCTGCTGGCTTCCCTGTTTCTGCCCTCCTGTAGTTCATCAGAAGGACGGGAAAAGAATACACAAAGAACGGAAACTTCCGGGGTAGCGGTCTTTTCATTACAAAAGGGTAAACTGTCAACATCGCTACAAATACCAGGTGAGCTTATCGCTTTTCAGCAAGTAGATCTTTATGCCAAAGTAAACAGCTTTGTAAAAGAATTAAATGTAGATGTTGGATCTATAGTGACTAAGGGACAAGTATTGAGTGTGATGGAGGCCCCCGAAATAAGCTCTCAACAATCGGCTGCGGCTTCCAGGCTACAATCAATGGAAGCGCTCTACATTGCCAGCAAAGCTAATTATGAACGTTTACTGAATACGAGTAAAACACCAGGCACCATTTCCCCTAATGACCTGGATATAGCCTTGGCCCGTCAGAAATCAGATTATGCTCAATTGCAATCAGCTAAAGCGTCCTTACAGGAGATGACAGACAACAGGAGTTATCTTACGATCCGTGCACCATTCAGTGGCGTAATCACCTCACGGAATGTTAGCGCCGGCGCCTATGTTGGACCTTCAGGCAAAGGTTCTGAACTGCCCCTGTTTACTTTGCAGGAGCAGGAGAAGCTACGATTGGTTGTAGCAATACCCGAGGCCTATTCCGTTTTTCTTAATCAGAAATCGGAGGTATCCTTTACATTAAAATCTTTGCCAGGAGAAATTTTTAAAGCTACAATACAACGGTTGGCAGGTGCCTTGGATAACCGCCTTCGCTCACAAAGAATAGAAATGGATGTTCGTAATACGGGTCATAAATTGTTGCCGGGTATGGTGGCTGAAGTGCTTATACCGCTGCCGGCAAAGGATAGTTCTTTTGTTGTACCGAAAACGGCCTTGGTAAATTCAAATGAATCAATATACGTGATAAAAGTAATCAATGGCAGAGCTAAAAAAGAAACGGTGAAAAAAGGACGTGAGGAAGATGATGAAGTAGAAATATATGGAAACCTTACTCCCGGAGATACGCTTGTAAAAAGCGCTACAGAGGAAATTAAGGAGGGTACCAAACTTGATTCTGCAAATACTTTATAAAGAAAAATGATCGGATTTGCTTTAGAGGCTGTTTAAATTTTTTAATTATGCCACGAATGCACGAATGTGCACGAGGGTTTTTAGTTTAATTGATTTTTATTCGTGCAAATTCGTATAATTAGTGGCGATAAAAATATATATGGGGAGTGTTGAAATTATTTTTAAACAGCTATATAGGAAATCCGGGACGCTCCGGAATATCTCCAACATTTATCCAAAACGTAAATCAGGCTTTTTACCAGTAGCATTAATGGTGCAGGATTACTTCCATTGCTAATTTAAAAGCGATTGAAAACTTTGTCGAAGAATTTAATGCCGTGGCAAATCTGTCCTCCATTATTGATGACGAAAAAAAGTTAGCTGATAACATTTGCGCTTATCTTAGCAGTGAACAATTCACCTGTGAAGTTGCCTATGATTATCAAGAGGCCATTGAAAAAATCCATGTGTATGAATACGCTTGTATCATTTTGGATATTACACTCCCGCAGGAAGTGGATTGGATATTTTTAAAGGAATTAAGAAAAGCCAGGAAAACAGAAGGGGTGTTAATCATCAGTGCCAAAAACTCGCTGGATGATAAAGTCATGGGGCTTTCAATCGGGGCTGATGATTACCTGGCCAAAGCTTTTCATTTACCCGAGTTGGCATCCCGGGTTTCAGCAATTGTACGGCGTAAATCCTTTGGAGGCAATAACCAGATTGTGCTTGATGAACTGACTTTGGACCTGTCGGACAGAACCTTAAAATCCAAAGACGAAATCATTGCCCTTACACGAAAGGAACATGATTTGCTCTTGTATTTTCTGGGTAATAAGAACAGGGTAGTCACTAAGGAAGCAATTGTAGAACACCTGTGGGGTGATGGAATTGACATGGCCTATAGCTATGATTTTATTTATTCTCATATCAAGAACCTACGTAAAAAACTCATGCAAGCCGGATGTCCTGATTATATTAAAGCGGTCTATGGCATGGGTTACCGGTTTGTTTATCATGGTTAAGTTAATTTACTGTGTATGAAACTCTTTACCCGATATAACCGTATTGTCCTGCTGGTAATGGTCTTTGTGTTTTTATTATCGAGCATCGTCTATTATTTTTTACTGAACTATATTCTGATCCAGGAAGTTGATGAAGTATTGAATCATCGAAAAACAAGAATGGAACGTTATGCACTACAGACGGGACATTTAACCGTGTTCGATCGTATGGGGCGAAGTGCGGGTTGATTATGCGTTGGTTAGGCAGCCCATTACCGGAATTCATTCTTCTTTTGTAAAGGCATACGACAGTTTGGAAAGCGCAGCCGGCACCTTTCGGAAATTTATTTTTACCCTACCGGTTGAGGGGCAGATATACCAGGTAACTCTTCTGAGACCATTGGCAGGAACGCACGATCTGGCTGTGACAATTATCCTGGTCACTCTTTCGACCATCCTTGTAATTCTTATTGTTGCACTATTGATTAACCGCATCTTGCTGCACAGGCTATGGCAACCTTTTTACGATACGATTGCCGCCATGCGTAGTTATAAATTGGGGAAAATAAAACAAGTAAGTTTGCCTCAAACAGGCATTGAGGAATTTGTATTTCTAAATGACAGTCTGAAACATACCATTCAAAAGGCGGAGGAAGAGTACCAGGTTTTAAAGGAATTTACAGAAAATGCATCGCATGAGTTGCAAACACCCCTGGCGATTATACGGTCTAAATTGGATTTGATCATTCAAAGAGAAGATCTTACCGAAGTACAAAGCGAAGAAATGAAAGAAATCTATGCTGAGGTAAAAAAGCTTTCCAGGCTCAGTGGGTCGCTGCTATTGCTGGCAAAGATCGAGAATCAGCAGTTTGAACAGGTTAGTGCCGTCAACCTTAAAGAAAGGATTGAAAAAAAAGTGCAGCAGCTCCAGGAATTATGGAAGAATAATGAAATCAACCTGGATTGTCACCTGCAGGAAGGAGCCATTCGGGCCAATGGGGATCTGACCGACATCTTACTGAACAATTTACTAAGTAATGCCAGCAGGCACAATATCAAAGGTGGCAGCATCGACATTTATTTGCAGTCCCATCAACTTACCGTTAGCAATACCGGCTCCCCAAAAGTGCTTGACTCCAAACGGATTTTCATGCGTTTTTATAAGGAAGAAACGAATAGTCTGCATAATTGGATTGGGGTTATCCATCATAAAGCAAATCTGCGAGCAGTCAGACATTCAAATTACCTATTTCTATAAAACCGGGAAACATGTTTTTCAACTGAACTTGCAAAATATCTTTGTCCATATCACATAAGACATACTGCCCGCTAACACCTACAGGTTATTTTTATTTATGAAGTTTTCGTATTTCCATATCTCCAGAATTATCCATTTTCTGATTATTTATTTACAGTCTGATTCAGATTTGAATTGGCAATTTCCAACGTTATTCAAATAAATAAAAAAAGGAAGTCATGAAACAGAAAAATTTGCTCGCAAACTTTGACTATAAGAGCTATGGTTTGATGGAGGTGATCAGTAATCAAAGTTTAAAATCACCGCTAAAAAAACAATTGCCTTTGCTTGAAGTAAACATTGATTTCGCGGAAAATTGGGATTGCAAATAGATAGGCAATTTCTACTTCAGCACATCCCGCTTACAGCAGCAGAACCATCCTCATTGGCTCCAAAGAAACGGGTGCAAATACATATGGACATTTTTCTATCTGATGTAATTAATTTGGATGACGTCTTGGATAGTGGTCTTTTATTTCATTTAGAAGGGAACATCATTGTTGAATCCATTACGAACACCTGAACTGGCATCCATCTTCAAGCGTGGAGAAAGATCACGCGGTATATGGATTCGCAACAGATTGACCACTTTGACTCGGCGGTTGGAAAAGATTATCTTTCAAAAAAAATCGGTGACAAGGAATTTAAAGCACTCTCTAAACGAGAAAAGTAGCTGGTAAGATTTGTAAATGTTTTATTCGAATTTGATGAAACCGGATATATCCAGCCGGTAAAGAAACAAGTTGTTTTTGAGGGCTCGATGAAGCAAAACTGAAATCATTATTGTTTGGAGGTACGAGGCAAATGAGAACACAAAAAGCGTTTAATCTTTGTGAGGAATTTGCAAAGGGTACTGCAATCGAGTTTTATAGTTAAGAGTAAGATTTGTTAAGGGGTAAACGGCGATGTTTGTCCCTTTTAAATAGACTTTTCAGAGCCCGGAAACGAGCCACGCTCCCAAGCGTGGCTCGTTGGGTTTGAGATCAGATTTCATAAAAGGTAGGGAAGGGGCTTCAATTCGTTGAGAAATTAGGTTAACACTGCAAATAGCGCAATAAAGCCATCGCATGATATTTAATTAACTTCGCAGCTCAAAATCCCGGTAGGATGAACCTGACGACCAATAAAAACGTAAAGACTGCAGTACGGACGACTTATTTTAGCATCATAGGAAATGTGGGTTTAGCAGGCGTAAAATGCCTGGCCGGTTTTTTTGGCAATTCTTATGCTTTAATTGCAGATGCTATTGAATCTACCACTGATATTTTTTCTTCTCTTTTGGTTTTATTTGGATTAAAATATGCAAACCGGCCAGCTGATAAAAATCATCCATATGGCCATGGGCGGGCCGAACCACTCATTACCTTTCTTGTTGTTGGTTTTTTAATTACTTCGGCAACCATTATTGCCTATGAAAGTATTAAGAATATTGGTACGCCCCATGCATTACCTGAATCATGGACACTTCTTGTTTTAGGTACAATTATTATTTGGAAAGAAATTTCCTTCAGGATAGTCATTAAAAAAAGTAAGGAAACCAATAGTTCTTCATTAAAAGCCGATGCCTGGCATCATAGGAGTGATGCCATCACATCAGTGGCTGCATTTATTGGAATTTCTATTGCATTGATTTTAGGGAAAGGCTATGAGACAGCAGATGACTGGGCTGCACTTTTTGCTTCAGGATTTATTCTTTATAACAGTTATTTAATTTTTAGACCTGCCCTGGGAGAAATTATGGATGAACATGTATATGACGATTTGGTAGAGGTTGTCAGAAAAGTTTCTCTTACAGTAAACGGAATAAAGGCAACCGAAAAATGTTTTATTAGGAAAGCCGGCATGGTATATCATGTTGATCTGCATGCTAAAGTTGATGCCGGTATTAGTGTAAAGGAAGGGCACGATATTGCGCACACACTCAAAAATACTTTGCAGGAGAAAATTCATCAGTTAGGTCATGTGCTGATACATATTGAACCCTATTATATAAAAAATGACGGGGATTAAATGACCATACCGGTTCTAATTTGAACTTGCAGCAAATTTATCGTTAACCGACATAGCGGAATTGTCTTCCGGCAAACCGGGGTACAATTGCAATGCGGGGGTGTTGGCAAAAATTGGGAATGGCTTAAACCAGGATAATCCATTGATAATTAACACCCAAAAAGTTGCGTTAGAACATAGAAACCGCCCAACAGTTATTTGATTTTTTAAGAAAAGAAAACTTGCCGGGGAAGAGGAGAAAAGTGTAAAACTGGCTGCAAAAGAATTGTTGAAAAAGCTTTATGACTCGCCCAACAAAATACTCATCCCGGAATGTCACAAAGAAAAAGCTACGCAGGAAAAAACAGAACGGGAAATTCAAATAGTAACATTTGCCCGAGGGCAGTTATGACCGGACTTTTTTTTCACAGAAGGTTGATACCGCATTTCAGCATTTTTGTGAGCTAGCCAACTGGTTTTGGTGTGGCAGCTTAGATAAAAATTATCCCTGAATCATTATAAATCAACAAAACAAAAGATGTCGATATGCTTTTGATAAGTACCGCAAACCAACTCACAATGCTTCTAGTAGTTCAAATTCCAGACTTTCTGTAAACCCAATCCCATCTATATTCTCCTGGGTAAATAATAGTAGATATTTTGGAGGACCACTTAAAAATATAATTTTTGAAATATCTATGCAAAGAAAAATTTGCGAGCGTTTGGTTACAAATAATTTGTGAATGACGATGATTTCACCATCAAACGGTGGTTCAACGCTAAATCGAATATTCTTGACAGTTAGTGAATTTTTTGCAAAGGGAATTTTAAGCCAATCAACTATATCATCTCTCGTTTGCGTTACATGTAAATTTAAAATATTTCGAATATGCAAACTCAGTTATATTGAATTAACTGAATGTATTTGACGAACTCATCATAAAATTTAAGTGTCTCGCTTTTCACGCTGTTTCAGCTGTAAAACGAACTGTTACAACACTAAAACAGAATTTAGCAAGGCCTTTCCATAGCATGTCGGATTAAATTGGTGGACTCGTTTTATCCTTTACATTAAGCAGCCCTACAATGTTAAAGGCAACTAATACAACTCGTTGCCCAAGACGTTGTCTTTAAATAAAACAGTTTTTAACAAATCATCACTTCCAAATAAAATAGTGTTTCCGGCGTTAGTACAATATGTTACTACAATAGTAAAACAATCAAAATAGTCCTCCGCATTTTTTAGGTCAGGTGTATTTCTCCTTTTTATTGACCTTCGATGCCTTTGTGCAGACAACGACAGCATTATTTAAAAATCCGGGCGCAGTTACCGGTGAAGCTGGTGCAGTAATTGCAAATCAATTAATTCCGGGTTAATTTATTCAGATTATTTTAAATAGTTGGAAATATGTTGTCCCTCAACAACCATGTTAAAAGATATGCAATTCATTGCTTATGTATTTTAAATAACAATAAGGTGCCATATTAAATCAATGCTAAATACTGTTTTTGCTTCTCACCGGTAACAAAAAGCGGGTTGGTACGCATCAATGGCGACAACCAGGGATTGCCGGGAAAACATGCAAACCAGTTTCAAAAACACTGTAAGAACGGTTGAGTACATCAAAAATTAAGATTGTAATTGCTTGCAGCAAAGAAGAGTCAACTTTAAAGAAGTTATATATTGGCGTATGCCGGCCTCTTAAAAGCCGCCGCAGGGGTTGATAAATATCAAAAGGCAATATTTAATTAGAGACAATAGAATCATCAGTAATAAACCTCCGGAATATGCCACCTATGAATAATGAAATAAAGATTTTAATTGCAGAGCATAATGTTCATGACCTGGAAACATTGCATCGGGAACTGAAAAGGGGAGGGCTTAACTACATATCAAAAGCCGTTCAAAACGAAGTCGATTATACCAATGCGCTTAGAGAATTCGTACCCGATATCATTTTGTCTGACTACTCTTTGCCATGCCTTAACGGGACAACTACTTTTTCGATAAGAGAAAAGTTGGCACAGGATACACCATTTATTTTGGTTTCAGCAATAATCGGTGAAGAAGACTTAATCGAATTCATCAAAGCCGGGATCACGGACTATGTATTGAAAGACAAGTTATTTACAATAGTTACCAAAATCAAGCGGGCACTACAGGACTCGAAAGAAAAACAGCTTAAAAACGAAGCAGGTACTTCGCTGATATCAAGTGAAAATAAATACAGGCGAATAGTGGAAAACGCACAGGAAGGGATTTGGTTATTTGATGAAGATGGCAACACAATCCTTGTCAATTCAAAAATGGCTGGTATCCTCGAGTATTCGCCGGAAGAAATGATGGGAAAACCGCACCAGTTTTTCATGGATGAAGAATCGAAGAAAAACACAGCTAAATCTTCATTACACAGTAGGACGGAAGGTAAACAAAATCAGGAATTTAAATATATCACCAGGAGTTCCAAAGAGGTTTGGACAAAACAGGCTATAAACCAGGTGTTTGATAAATCAGGCAACTACAAGGGCCTTTTGGCAATGGTTAATGATATCACCGAAAGCCGGGATGCCGCAGCGGAAATTAAACGTAGCGAGCAACGCTACCGTACTTTATTTGAACAAAATCTTGCGGGTATTTACCAATCTGCCGTAAATGGAATAATACTGAATTGCAACAGGGCATTTGCAGAAATGCTTCAATATGATTCGCCGGAAGAATTGATAGGAATAAATATTTACGAACATTATTTATCACCCGAGGCCAGAGATAGCGCTATCAATGAGTTGCTGTTAACAGAAAAGTTATCAGGTTATGAAACCGTATTGAAATGCAGGGATGAAAGCCTGTTGCATGTTTTGGGAAATATCTCTTTGCGAAATGATGAACTGACCGGCGGGCAATTTTTCGATGGAGTCATAGTGGATATCACGCGGAGAAAACGAACAGAGCAGGAGATGAGTTGGCTGATCAACAATACAGAGGAATCTTTTATTCTCCTGGACAGTGACCTGAAAATAGCCTCTTTTAATAACCAGGCCGAAAAGTTATATCGGCGGTACTTCAAAAAAGAACTTTTTAAGGGCGCTTGTATTTTAGATTATGTTCAGCCCGAGAGGTCTGCTGTGATAAAGGAGATTTATAAAACGGTTTTAAGTGGGGCAGAGGTAGCTGATGAAATTACAATTACAGAGCAGTCTGTCGCTATAAAAAGTTTCGTACTAAAATACAAACCCGCAAAGGACGAGCAAGGTCAAATAATAGGGGTATTTATATCTGCTATTGACATTACAGAAAAAAGAAGATCAGAGCACCAACTCATCACCCAGGAAAGGCGCTACCGGGCCCTCGTTGAAAATGGCGCCGACGCAGTAGTGATTATTACTGCAGATATGAAACCTGTATATATTTCTCCAAGTATAGAAAAGGTATTGGGTTACACTGAAAAAGAAGCGGGTCTGATAGATTTCTTCACCCTTTTTCATAGGGATGATTTAGCAGAAGTAAAAAGAGTGTGGGACAAGGTATTGGAAAGTCCTGGTGTGCCTGTCGCGGGCCAAAGTGTACGGTTACTACATAAAGATAACGAATGGCGCTGGTGTGAAGCTACGATGACCAATATGTTGCACGACCCGGATATAAATGGTATTGTTGATAATTTCAGGGATGTAACAGACAAAGTTAAAGCCGGCATAGAGATCAGGGAAAAGCAAAAATTATTGGAGCAGGCTGAAGCCAACTACCGCGAAATATTTGAAAAAGCAAGTGACGGCATTTTTATTCACGAGCTTGAAACTGGTCGCGTTCTGGATATGAATGAAAAAGCATGTGAAATGCTCGGCTGCACCAGGGAAGAAATGATGAGAGGAGATGCTGCTGCCTTTATGTCACGTGCCACGGGTTACACCCCCGCTGTAGCGATGGAATATATGCGGAAGGCCGCAACCGAAGGGCCTCAGCTATTTGAATGGAGAAGCCAAAGCATGGACGGAACGTTAAACTGGGTAGAAGTGAACCTAAAACTTGCCTGTATTGCCGGCACAGACAGGATACTTGCTTTTTTCAGAACAATAAATGATCGCAAAAACGCTGAAATTCAAAAAGAATTTGAACGAAGAGATAAAGAAGCTTTAATCAATACCACTGAAGACCTGATATGGAGCGTAAACAGTGGTTTCAAATTAATGGCTGCAAACCGGTCATTTATAAATAGCATTAAAAAAACAGTTGATATAATTTTGCAACCGGGCGATGACTTGCTGCTGGAAGGGAAATTTCCGGCAGAGTTTGTTTTTTTATGGAAGGCTCTTTATACCAACGCTTTAAAAGGAAAATCTTTTATCGAAGAGATATATACTCCCGCCTGGGGGAAGTTTTCTGAATCATGGGCCGAAGCCCGGTTTAACCCCATTTATGAAGGCGATTCGATAATAGGTGTAGCCTGCTACACAAGGGATACGACAGAGAAAAAAATAGCTGAAGAAAAATTAAAACGAAGTGAAGCCCGTTTATCCGAAGCACAGTCAGTAGCGAATGTTGGCAGCTGGGAAACAGACCTTGCAACGTTTGAAGTAATATGGTCTGACGAAACCTGCCGCATCTTTGGTATTGAAAATTGCCATCCGCACACTTCGCACGAAAATTTTTTAAAATTCGTTCATCCTGAAGATAAAGGAGCAGTGGATTTGGCATTTTTAGGCTCCTTGAAAAGTGATTCCCTGCATTCCATCGAACACCGCATTATCACACCCGGAGGAATTGTAAAAGTTGTAGAAGAAAGATGGCATATTGTCAATGATACCAGGACCAGCTCAATGCGGGCAATCGGCACCGTCCAGGACATTACGCGAAGAAAAAAAACGGAAGAAACGGTAAAAGCAAGTGAACTGCGCTACCGGTCGCTTATTGAGCAGGCAACTGATGCAATATGTATTTCCGATGCCACCCTGAAGTTTATTGATATCAATCAATACGCCTGTGAAGTATTTGGATATACGCTGGAAGAGGCTTTACAACTGTCCCTCACCGATATTTTTTTTCCGGAAGATATTGTCGGCAATCCTTTAAAAATAGATGAGTTAAAATTTGGAAAAACCATCAGGAACGAAAGGAGGCTTAAAAGAAAAGATGGTACGGGAGTGGATATGGAAGTAAGCACAAAATTAATGGAAGATGGGAGGCTGATCATGTTTGGTCATGATATTACAGAAAGAAAAAAAGCGGAACAGTTGATCAGCGAAAGCGAAGCTAAATTCCGGGCCTTTTTTGAGAACAGCCTCGATGGTATCCTGCTTACCATAACTGACGGAGATATTCTTGCCGCCAATCCCGCTGCCTGTAAAATTTTTCAAATGACGGAAGAAGAAATATGCACCGCAGGAAAATATGGTATAATTGATATAAAGGATTCCAGGACAAAGGCGCTTATTACAGCACACCAGCTCAGCGGCAAGGCAAAAGGTGAGCTTACGTGCCTGCGAAAAGATGGAAGCAAATTTCCAGGGGAAATGAGTTCTGTATTATTTAAAGATTCTTACGGGCAGGAGCGAACATCAATAATCATCCGGGATATATCGGAAAGAAAACAGGCGGAGGAAAAAATTTCGGCAACCTCAAAAGACCTTCAATATGCATTGAACGACCTTAATAAAATAATGGATTCATCCCTTGATGTTATTTGTGCTATTGATGCGAAAGGGAATTTCATAAAAGTGAGCGCTGCAAGTGAAGCCGTTTGGGGATATAGGCCCGAAGAACTTATTGGGAAACCCGTTATTAATTTTGTTTATCATGAAGACAATCAGCAAACAAATCAAACGACCGCTCATGTAATGGCCGTGAACGATCTCAACCATTTCGAAAACAGGTATATCCGCAAAGATGGTACATTGGTACCCATCGAATGGTCTGCCCGCTGGGATGAAAAAGACCAGGTGAGATATGGCGTTGCCCGCGATGTGACAGTGAAAAAAAGAATGGAAAAGGCCTTGGAAAATGAGAGAAAGCGTTTTCTTGACCTGTTTCAGCAGGCGCCTTCATGTATTGGAGTGTTAAACGGGCCGGGGCATATTTATGAAATGGCAAACCCCTTGTACCTGAAACTTACAGGTAGGAAAGATGTTATTGGTAAAAGGGTAAGAGATGTATTCTCAGACGTAGAAGGCCAGGGTTTTTTTGAATTGCTGGATAAGATATATACAACAGGTGAAACATTTTCTGGAACAGAAAGCCTGATAAAATTAGATGTGGGAAATGGTGAACTTACCGACTTTTACGCGGATTTTATTTATCAGCCTTATAAGAATGCCGATGGTATAGTTGAAGGTATTTTCTTTTTTGCAAATGATGTAACGGAACAGGTGATTTCCCGCAAAAAAATTGAGCAAAGTGAATTGCGATTAAAAGAAGCGCAAGCTCTTTCACATATTTCTAACTGGCAGATAGATTTATTGACCGGCATTCACACATGGTCGGATGAGTTTTACCATATTTTAGGAATCAGGCCGGGAGATGTACAAGCCTCCCAGGAGGCTTTCCTCTCACTTATCCATCCCGATGATTTTGAATATGCAAATGAAATGATACAGAAAACCTTTGTAACTTTTGAAGCTTCGTCTTTTTATGCAAGAATAAATACTGACGACAGGATCCAAAAGCATGTTTATAGCGAATGGGAATTCGAATTTGATACAAACAATAAACCCATTCGCCTTTATGGAATATTGCAGGATATAACGGAACGCAAAAAAGCGGAAGCAGAACTTCGGATTACAAATGAACGGTTATCTTTTCATCTTGAAAATACGCCGCTTGGATTTATTGAATGGGATGATCAGTTACATTTGAAATCATGGTCAAAGCAGTCAGAAGAAATCTTTGGATGGTCTGCAGAAGAGTTTATTGAGAAGGAAAAGAATGGATACACCCAGGTATATATAGAAGACCAACCCAAAATGCTCAAAATAGCAGAGCAGCTTATAAAGGGTGAAGTTAAAAATAACAGGGTTCAGAACCGGAATTATAGAAAGGATGGGGCCATAATATGGTGCGAATGGTTCAATTCCGTATTAAAGGATAAAGAAGGCAGGGTAATTACAATTATGTCGCTTGTACAGGATATAACCGAGAAAAAAGAACTGGAAGTTTTGCTGGATAAATCAAGTAACCTGGCCCGGATTGGGAGCTGGGAGGTAAACCTTGTTACGAACGTTGTATACTGGTCGCCCATCATAAAAAAAATCCATGAAGTAACCGATGACGATATACCTGATTTTTCCACAGTACTCAATTTTATAAAAGAAGGTGAAAGCAGGGAGCTAATTACAAAAAATATCCTGGAGAGTATTGATTATGGGAAATCATGGATATCAGAACTGCAACTAATAACCGCTAAAGGCAACGAGCTATGGATAAGTGCCAGCGGGGATGCAGAAATAATCGATGGAAAATGTGTAAGGCTGTATGGTACTTTCCAGGATATCGATATCCGCAAAAGAGCTGAGCTGGCAGCACTGGCAACACTTGAAGAAAAAAATACTATCCTGGAAAGTATTGGCGATGCTTTCTTCGCCCTGGATAAAACCTGGATGGTAACCTATTGGAATAAAGAGGCGGAAAAAATGCTGGTGCGCCCAAAAGCCGAAATAGTGGGCCATAATTTCTGGGAGGCATTTCCGGATTGGGTGCATTCCCTGGCGTTTCAAAAATTCCATACGGCCATTGAAACCAACCAGGTGATTGACTTCGAAATAAATTATGCGCCGCTGGAAAAATGGTACGAAGCTATATCCTATCCATCCGATAGTGGCTTGTCTGTTTATTTTAAGGATGTCACACAACGCAAAATCTCCGATTTGCGCCTGGTGGAGCTAAACAAAAACCTGCAAAACCAGGCCAGCAAGCTTGCAATTTCTAATGATGAACTTGAACAATTTGCTTATGTGGCATCTCATGATTTGCAGGAGCCGCTACGTATGATAACCAGTTTTCTCAGTTTACTGGAAAGCAAATATGGAAATGTTATTGACGATAAAGCTAAAAAGTATATCTATTTTGCCGTAGATGGAGCTAAAAGAATGCGTGGAATCATTCTGGATCTTCTCGAATTTTCCCGGGTTGGCAGAACAGAAGACAAGGTTGAAGTCGTTAACCTGAATGAGATTGGTAAAGAAATTCTCGCCTTATTAAAAAAAGAGATTGCAGATAAAAAGGCCATCATCAGGATAGATCCATTAAGCGTAGTCAATTCTTACAAAGCGCCGCTCCGGCAGGTTTTTCAAAACCTCATTAGCAACGCAATAAAATATTGCCCCGAAGATGCTTCACCCCAAATTCATGTTTCCATGAAAGAATTAAAAGATCAATGGCAATTTGCTGTTTCAGATAAAGGGATAGGAATTAGTGAAGCATACTTTTCTAAAATCTTTGTCATCTTTCAAAGGCTCCATAATAAAGATGAATTTTCCGGAACGGGTATAGGCCTGGCAATAACTAAAAAAATTATCGAAATGCTGGGTGGACAAATATGGGTAGTATCGGAAATAGGTAGAGGAAGTACATTTTATTTCACCCTTCCTAAAAATTAAAAATATGTTGTGTCTGAATCACGCCAGGAAATTACCGTAAAAAATGAATTGACAAATAAAGTATAATGTGCATTGCGAAGGGTTGAGGAAATCATATCTATAAGTATAGTTCAGCGCCAGAAGAAGTACGTAATCAAACCATAAAAATGAATACAATGGATACCAGTCATATTTTGTTAGTGGAAGACAACGAAGGTGATATACTACTTACCACGGAGGCACTTGAGGAGACTGGGCTGGAACTAAAACTGACCGTCTTGAAGGATGGGGAAAAAGCGATTGATTATTTGAGTAAGCTGGGTAAAGACATGGCTTCAGATTTGCCGGACCTTATCATTCTGGACATCAACCTGCCAAAGAAAAATGGCCATGAAGTGTTGCAATTTATAAAAAGGGATGGAAATTTAAAGCATATTCCCGTCATTATTTTTACCAGTTCCTCTTCAGAAAAAGAAATGAAGCTATGTCGGGATAATTTTGCAAACACCTATGTCACAAAGCCTTCAGATGTTAGTGATTTTATGAAGGTGGTCGGTGAAATGGTGAAAGTATCATGAGTGATTAGTAATGAGTCAATCAACCCTGAATGAAAGAGGCCCCGAGAGTACTAATGCCCATTGTCCGAATCGCTGGCTGCCATCCCTTTGCTTTTTCCAATGCATTCTGGAATAGGAAAGGTAGGCACCACCCATAAATCCGGGATTGAAACTGCCTGCACTGATTAGCGTGCCGAGTCCATCTTCTGTTTTGGTTTTTGTATTAATTCCCCAGCCAACAAAATCAATATGTCTTGTCGGATCTGCTGTTCGAAAGCTGGTATCTTTTAGCTGGTACTGACGGAAAAAGTTGGCTTTTACACTGCCATCAGACGGGTTAAAATGCACATTGATGTGGATGAACAATTAGATGATGTAGTCTAAATTGCATTTGATCATTCAAAGAGAAGATCTTACCGAAGTACAAAGCGAAGAAATGAAAGAAATCTATGCTGAGGTAAAAAAGCTTTCCAGGCTCAGTGGGTCGCTGCTTTTGCTGGCAAAGATCGAGAATCAGCAGTTTGAGCAGGTTAGTGTCATCAACCTTAAAGAGAGGATTGAAAAAAAAGTGCTACAGTTCCAGGAATTATGGAAGAATAATGGAATCAACCTGGATTGTCACATGCAGGAAGGAGCCATTCGGGCCAATGGGGATCTGACTGATATCTTACTGAACAATTTGCTAAGTAATGCCAGCAGGCACAATATCAAAGCTGGCAGCATCGACATTTATTTGCAGTCCCATCAACTTACCGTTAGCAATACCGGTTCTCCAAAAGTACTTGACTCCAAACGGATTTTCAGGCGTTTTTATAAGGAAGAAACGAATAGTCTGCATAATGGATTGGGGTTATCCATCATAAAGCAAATCTGCGAGCAGTCAGACATTCAAATTACCTATTTCTATAAAAACGGTAAACATGTTTTTCAACTAAATTGGTAAAAGGATTCTTTATCTCTCCTGGCAAGAGTCCATATTTGGAAGTGTCAGCAGTGGTGCAATCTGATTTTCAACATATATGACATTGGAAGACAGTAAGGGTTGAGTCAATTTTTTAAGAAAAGATTCCCGGATTCCAGAATTTATCCAGTTTTCCTCACTTTTTTTACATTGGAAGTCAAATTCTCATGTACAGTTTTGTTTAAGTTTCGACCCCTGTTTTTACAGGGGTCTTTTTTTGAACAACTTTTTTTACCGGTCTCATGTCAGCGTTTGCCATGCAATTGATTATTTCACGAAGTCAGGTTTCAGCTCATATGCCGACAGCTTTTGCCCGTTGAACGATTAGCAACTATTTTGCCTATTTCGTGGTGTAGGTTTACATCGACAGTAAATACATGCAGAATGAAACGCCCTACAGCTACTCCCTGCAATGGAGATCAGTCAGCATTTGTTACTTTCCCGGTGATGTTCTTCTCCTGTCCATAAGAATGAAGGATTAAAAGACACAGGAAAAACAACAAACAATTAATGCGTTTCATTTTATATGCGGTTTTAAATTTCGTGCAAATTTTATTTTTATAAAACTGCAAATGAAGTAATGAGTGTTACCTTTTTGTTAACGCGATGAAAAAAAACCGGTAACGTTCTCGCTCTTATTTTGGGTCGATTCAAGAGCTATATGCTTATTTTTTAAGTACCTTGATCTTAACAGTTACAGGGAATGATGTTGCGGTCAGCAGGATACGGCAATGCTAAAAACAATAAATCGTCAATTTTCCTTAGAGGTATAGAATTTCTTTAAACCTTGATATGTTGTAAAAGATTTATAGTGTTACGAAAGTTAAAACCTTTATTTCTTTCTGCACTCAATTTTCCTTATTGCTGCAAATGTCAGCTCCGAATATGACATTGCCATTCAGAAAGTTTTCAATTTGTGTTTGAATCAAATGTTCCGGAAAGTGTTCATTTGGATAATATTTTTTATTTATGAGGCAGATCGAACCAAAACAAAGTAGTGATACATTATTGCTTCAACAAGTTGAAGATGGTAGTAAACAAGCATTTAATGTATTGTTTGAAAAACATTGGGAATGCGCTTATTCCAATGCTTACAAGCGATTAAAAGATTCTGATGCTGCAAAGGATATAGTGCAGGAAATTTTTGCCCATATTTGGATTAATAGAGAAACGCTGCGTATTGAAAATTTAGCGGCTTATTTACATGTTGCTATACGAAACAGAGTAATTAAATTAGTTGCCAAACAGAAACTAACCCATCCCTTTTTTAATATTTTAGATAATATTCCTGAAACGAATTCTCAAGCTGACGCTCAACTGCTTTGGAAAGAATATTTCAATTCTTATGAAGCCATTTTGAAGACATTGCCACCAAAAAGGCAAGAAATTTTTCGTCTTCGTTTCCAGGATGATTTGCCTACAAAAGTTATATCCATGCAATTGGGTATTACGCGGAAAACAGTTCAAAACCAACTCGGTAAAGCAATAGAAACTTTAAAAGTTTCTTTATTCCGCATTCTTACTATATCAGTAATACTGTTAATCGCCACACCTGGTATTTATTAAAAATATTTATAGCGAGTGGGGCTTTCTTAATTTTCCAGGTCATACTTGAGAGCAAATTAGCCATATGCATTCAAATGGAAAAACGTTATATTTTAAAATTGTTGCATAAATACCTTAAAGGGGATTTAGCAAAAGAAGAGAAGCACTTACTGGAAACCTATTACAACCTGTTTCAAAATGAACCAGATATTATGGATACACTAAGTATGGAAGAAAGAAAAGAATTTAAAAATGATATAAAAGACGCTATTTGGGATAAAATTTCCAGGGATGAACAACCAACTCAAAAGGTACAATTTTTAAATAAAAGGATGATAAAGATAGCTGCTGCGGCAGTCCTTATTATGGTATTTAGTACTAGTTTGTTTTTTTTACTTGACGGGTCATCAAAAAAACAAACAAATGTAAATACAAGCCTGGCGGTAAACCATAAGGTAAATCGTGTGGTTTTTCTTCAAGATGGAAGTAAAGTTATTTTAAGTGCGGGAAGTAAATTCAATTATCCTTCTTCTTTTGAAGGATTGGAAAAACGTGAAGTATTTCTTGAAGGCCAGGCTTTTTTTGACATTCAGCACAATCCCTCCAAGCCTTTTATTGTGCATACCAGCAGATTGGAAACCATAGTATTGGGTACAGCATTTAATATTAAGGCTATTTCCGGAGAAACGGATATTACAGTCACGGTTAAACGAGGTAAAGTAAAGGTCACTGATCAGAATAAAACACTTGGTGTCATTACCCCTAATCAACAAATAACATATAATAAGGGAGAAGTTAGTTATAGTATGAAAATTGTTGAAAGTGATAGTTATCTGGATTGGAAAGAACAGGATTTATTATTTGATAATCTAACGGTAGCTGAAGCAGCGAAGTTATTGGAAGAACGGTATAAAGTGAGAATAACAATTAGTGATCAGTCAATTAGCTCGCAACGTTTTAGTGCAAGTTTCCCAAAGAATGAAAGCTTTGAACAGGCATTAAAAATTATATGTGTATTCAATGAAGTAACTTATAAATATGATAAGGAAAAATCTACGGTAATTATTAGTAATAATAAATAATTTAAAAAACCAAAAAACTGAAATATGATTGAACCACTTTACATTCAAAAAAGCAATTTCCATAAGATAAAACTCGAATGAGGTTTTTTTAAAAAAAAACCTCTGAAAAACTTTCAGAGGACTTTTGCTTTGTTCCGACGGCAATCGGTACATAGCATGTTTTAAATCTTATCCCGCAATGCGGGTTCCTTAATAACTTAAAACAAGTTAAAATTATGAATCTTTCTTTGATTTCTGAAGAATTCCAGAACTTTTTCAAATTACCATTTAAGATTAAACCGTTAATTGAAAAACCGATCATTAAACATATTATGCGAATTGGAATAGTAACGATTGCTTTATTGATTACTACATCTGCCCAATTGGTATTTGCTTTGCCCGGTAATGGTCAACCTATTAACGAGGTAGAAATTAGGATAGGCCTTAATAACGAAACGCTCGTTCAGGCTTTTCAAAAAATTGAAGATCAAAGTCCCTTTCACTTCATGTATCGAAATGAAGAAGTGAAAAATATCCGCAATTTAAGTTTGCCGGTTAATAAAAAGAGTGTTGAAGAATTTTTAAAAATTGTCCTGGCTGGGACTTATCTAAGTTACCGGCAGGTAAATAATCAAATTTTGATAAGGCCCGCCAAAAATTTGATTCCTGATCCGGCTTTAAAGGAAAATGAACTTTCTTATGCTCCCCAGGCAAATATTGTAAATGGCAAAATTACCAATTCAAATGGAGACCCTTTGTCTGGAGTAAGCATTACCATCAAAGGAACAAATATTGGTACTTCAACTGATGAAAAAGGGAGTTATTCAATTTCCATCCCCGACGAAGCTATCCTGGTATTTTCTTATGTGGGTTATACGAAGCAGGAAATACCGGTGAATGGAAGAACTGTCATTAATACGTCAATGGTGCCTTCTGCAACCAGCATGGACCAGGTAGTAGTTACTGCACTTGGTATCAAGCGTGCATCAAAATCGCTTACCTACAGTACCCAGAGTGTAAATTCGCAACAATTGAAAGAAGCCCGTGAGCCAAATGTTATCGTTGCATTACAAGGGAAAGTAGCTGGCCTTTCAATAACTGAATCAGGCGGGGGGCTTGGTTCACCTGCCAGGGTAATACTGCGGGGAAACCGTTCTATCTCGGGTGACAGCCAGCCTCTTTATGTGATAGATGGAATGCCAATAAACGGCGATCCAACTAATATCAGTCCTGACAATATCGCTTCCATAAATATATTGAAAGGACCTAATGCCGCAGCTTTATATGGCAGCGCTGCCCAAAATGGAGCAATTGTTATTACCACCTATACCGGAACAGCCGGAGTTACAAATATTAGTTTCAGCAGCAGTTATATCACGCAAAGACCTATTATGGCTGTACAGTTTCAGAATGTGTACGGTCAGGGAACAGGGGGCGTATATAATAAAAGATCAGATCTTTCATGGGGACCTAAAATGGAAGGCCAGATGGTAGAGGATTGGTCGCCGGATCCTGCCCAGGCAGGCAAAACCTATGCATTTACTCCTCAACCTGATAATGTGAGAGATTTTTTTATGCCAGGCGGAAGCCTGGTGAACAACTTGCTTCTTAACATGGGTGGAGAAAAAACGCAAACTGTATTTTCTTTCACACGGTTGGACGCAAAAGGGATAGTACCCAACAATGAATTAAAAAGAAATAATTTATCGCTGAGGGTGAACAGTAAACTGCTGCCAAAACTTTCTGTTGATGCAAAAATAGATTATACAAGGCAGGAGAGCATCGGGGGTATCAATGCCCAGGGAACTTTCGAAAGCTCCATAGAGAATTTATATACCATACCCCGCAGTATACAGATTGAACAAATGAAAAGGTTTGAATACACGGATGCGCAAGGAGCAAATCGCCAGAATTACTGGGCACCTGGCTCAGCTTTTGATCAGAATCCTTACTGGCGGGTATACAGAAATGAAAGTACCGAGACATCTGAACGGGTGATTGCACTCGCTTCCCTTAAATATGATTTCACCAGGGAACTCAATTTAATGTTTCGTGGTGCTTATGACGGAATAAATACAACGAATCAGAATAAGACTTATAATGATACCTATAACAGGGGTCAGTTTGGAAGGTATTCAGTAGGCTTTAGCAATGATATTCTTTTTAATAGCGATTTCTTACTGGCATACAAAAAGAATATTAACAAGGACTGGAACGTAGAGGCGAATTTCGGCGGCAACGTCCGGCAACATCGTAACAATGGCCTGAATTCAAACACAGGTTTAGCGATGACGGTTCCCAATTTCTTTGCGCTTTCTAATACACAACAGGTGGTTTCTACATATAATACCGGAAATCCGCTCGATGTATATTCATTGTATGCATTTACTCATATAGGATGGAAGAACGCTATGTTTCTGGATGTCACCGGCCGAAATGACTGGAGTTCCACCCTTCCCGCTTCTAATCGTTCCTATTTCTACCCATCAGTTGGATTAAGTGCGGTTCTTACAGACCTTATTCCTTCGATTCGCGGAGCATTATCTTATGCAAAGATCCGCGGGTCCTGGGCTCAGGTAGGTAATAGCGCTCCCCCTTACTCGTTGGAACGTACCGCTTCATTTTCAGCAGGGGGGAATAGTGGATTTCTGACATTGAGTAGCATTCTTCCTGATACGGCACTTCGCCCTGAACTTACAAAATCTGTGGAATTGGGAACTGAATTGCGTTTTTTAAATGGAAGACTGGGATTCGAATTAACATTATATAAAACAAATACAACTAACCAGTTATTCACTGTTAACCTGCCGGTCGGCTCAGGGGCCAGTCAGTATTTTACCAATGGTGGTAATATTCAAAATAAGGGAATCGAGACGATGGTATTTATTAATCCGGTTCAAGGAAAAGATTTCAAGTGGGACATCAACCTGAATTATTCTCTTAATCGTAACAAGGTTTTAAAAATCAATGATCAGCGTCCGAGGGTAGATGTAGGATCGATCAGTATTGAACAGGGCCAGCCTTTCGGAAATATTTACAGGAGAGGGTTCCTGCGGGATGTACAAGGTCGTGTGATCATCGGCAAGGATGGTGTTCCAAAAAGAACTCCCGGTGAAACCATCATGGTGGCCAATTTCAATCCCGATTGGATGGGAAGCATTTCCAATTCATTTTCCTATAAAGATTTTACCCTAAGTTTCCTGATAGACCACAGGCAGGGTGGCACCATACTGTCTCAAACAAATGCCCGGTTATATGGAGACGGCCAGGCAGCGGGTACACTTCAGGGCCGGGAAGGTGGTCTCATATTCGGACAAAATTTCTTTACCCAGGAAACTGCTATACTTGAAGATGGCTCAAAGAACACTATTCCAATCAATGCTGAAAAATTCTGGACGGCCATGGGTGGCAGAGTACAATCTACTGATGAAATATTTGTAGAAAGTGCAACTAACACGAGGTTAAGGGAATTGATCATCGGATATTCTTTGCCTGTTGGAAAGTTAGGTGGACTGCGGATATCCAAAGTTCACCTTTCACTGGTAGGAAGGAACTTGTTCTTTATTTACAGGGCTTCGAAAACAGTTGACCCCGATCTGAGAATAGGTACCGGACCGGGAACTGAGGGTATTAGTGGTATGGCACTGCCAACTACCCGGTCAATTGGCGTAAGCTTAAAAGTAGATTTCAAGTAAAAAAAATAATCAAATAAAAGAATTGTTATGATAGGTAATAAAAATAAATATGGTAATCGGTTAGCGAATTACCTTTTGATACTGTTTGTAATTGGCACGACTTCATGTACAAAAAATTTTGACACCCTTAATACTCCGCCGGATAAAATAGTTGCTGATAATGTTGGAGCTTCTCTTATCGGTCAGGCATTTGCGCAGTGCCAGTATGAAGGTATGTATGGCCATGCTTACGAATGGCAGCAGGCACAGAATCTTTACGCAGACCTATATGCCCAGTATTTTGCTACTACTGTGGATTATTTCGATTCTGATCAGCACCTCGAAATAAAAAGCTGGTCAAGCGTGGCCTGGAACAGGTTTTACAGTACCGCAGCTCCACAGCTTTATTTTGTAGAAAACCTCACGAAGAAAAATAATATGGCGATTGAAAATGCAATCGTTAAGATATGGAGCGTACAGCTTTATCACCGTATAACTGATTATTGGGGGCCTATCATCTATTCACAATTTGGTAATGGCAAAACCAGCGTTTCTTATGATGCCCAGGATGCCATTTATAAGGATTTTATTAAAAAGCTTGATGAAGCAGTTGCCGTTCTACAACAGTCAACAGGAAATAGTGGCGCTTTTGCAACAAGTGATCTTGTTTATGGAGGCAACGTAAAAAAATGGCTGACTTTTGCAAATTCGCTTAGGTTGAGATTAGCCATGCGCATGGTATATGTTGAGCCTGATCTCGCCAAACTGGAGGCGGAAAAAGCGGTTGCTGCCGGGGTAATGTTAAACAATGCGGACAACGCTGCTGTAACCACTACGTTAATTTCCCGTAACCCGATCAGCGAAGTCATCGGCTGGGGAGAGTTCAGAATGAGTGCGACCATGCAAAGTACGCTTACCGGATTTAATGATCCGAGGTTAAGCGTGTTTTTTAGCCCCGTAAGTGGTGGGGGATATAAAGGAATGAGAAATGGATTACCAAGAACTGAAAGGGCTAACGCGAGTAATCTTTTTTCAAACCTGGGATCCATGTATTTTGATGTAGTCAATGGTGGTACTAACCCAGCAATTAGAGTAATGAGTGCTTCCGAGGTATATTTTCTGCGGGCGGAAGGTGCATTAAGAGGTTGGCAAATGGGTGGAACAGCTGACCAGTTGTATAACGACGGTATAAAAACTTCACTCAAGGAAAGAACCAAGGTTAGTGACGCAGAGATCAACGCTTATATCTCAAGTTCAAATAAACCTGGTGCGGTCAATGACAAATGGAATACTCCTGCTATGTCTGATATTCCCGTTGCATATCAATCTGCTGCCGGCTTTGAGAAACGACTCGAGCAGATCATCACACAAAAATGGATCGCACTGTATCCTGATGGATGGGAAGCATGGGCCGAGCGCAGGAGAACTGGCTATCCTGTAGGTTTTCCAATCGTTGAATCATTGAATCCGGGTGTTCCTGTTGACAAGCAGATGAGGAGATTGACTTTTACAGTAGGTGAACTCACTAATAATTCTGAAGCTGTTAAAGCTGCGTTGAATCTGTTGGGTGGTGCTGATGTCAATGAAACTAAGCTTTGGTGGGATAAAAAGAATTAATGGATCTGCAATAATATTTTTAGACAAACTAAATAATTAAAAAATGATGAATGATAGCCGCAGGGCATTTTTAAAACTCACAAGCATGAGCGGACTGAGTTTGGGCTTTGCAAGTATTTTTCCGGGTTGCGTTTCCTCGACGGATAAGAAAAGTGAGTTAGCTGCGGTACAACCGGGCAATGATAATACGAACTCGCAAGATAAGGATCTCAGCATTATTGGATTATATGGCCCCTGGGCTACCACATTGATTCAATCTGAATTGCCAGGATTGTCATACAGGAGAAATGAATTTAAAGATATTGAAGCATGGCGAAAAGTTGCACGGGCTAGTTTGGTTGACCGGATGGCCGTACCTCCCTTGGGTGGAACACCTAAAGTAACAGTGAAGGAACAATTTATCTATGATGGTTTGCAAATAGAAAAGATTACCTGGCAATTGCCTTATGGACGTCCAACCGAAGCAGTGGTGCTTAAACCTGTTAATGCAAAGGGGCCGTTGCCCGGTATTCTGGCTTTTCATGACCATGGCTTAGATAAGTTTCATGGGCATGTGAAACTTATTCAGACTTCAGCAAACAGGGATCCCCTGATAGAAGCACATCAGAAGGAATATTACTCCGGCCGTGCGTGGGCAAATGAAATTGCCAGGCGCGGGTATGTTGTAATGGTATCTGATGCTTTTGATTTTGGCAGCAGGAGAGTGAAGCTTTCAGATGTTCCGGAGCACATGCGCAACGGGTTGGATTACCGGAACGATGAGGATCCTGCTAATATAAAAGCGTATAACAAATGGGCTGCGGAACAGGAGCATGTGATGTCAAAATCATTGCTCAGCGCCGGCACTACCTGGCCTGGTGTTTTTTTTGCAGAAGACCAGAAAGCACTGGATATATTATGTGAGCGTAAGGATGTAGATGTTGAGAGGATTGGATGTGCCGGGCTTTCCGGAGGAGGTGTACGCACGCATTATATGGCTGCGATGGATCCAAGGATCAAGTGCGCTGTACCTGTTGGATTCACTACCACATGGAAAGATATGGTGATGTATAAATCCTTTACTCATACATGGATGGCCTTTATTCCATTTATATCCCGTGAACTCGATTTACCTGAGATAATTGGAATACGGGTGCCCATGCCAATACTTTGCCTGAATAATACAGATGATCCTCTCTTCACCCTCTCGGAAATGAAAGAGGCCGATAATGTTCTTCGGGATGTATATAAAAAGGCAAATGCACAAGACCGTTATAAGTGTTCTTTTTATCCTGGTGTTCATAAGTTCGAAAAAGACATGCAGGAAGAGGCTTTTGACTGGTTTGACAAATGGCTGAAAGCCTGAGTTTAACTTTTTTTAGAGATTGGAATACTGGAAAACCGGTTCATTAAACCGAATGGAATTAATATGTACCTATCACAGATAATAACAAAATAATTTAATTATATGAAATATATGAATGCTATAAAAACGGTGTTTCTTTTTTTTACCATCTCAATAGCTACAACTGCATTTGGACAAAAGAAAGACCTGGCTGCTGAAGCCAGGGAGACTATGTTGAACGCCACAAAATTTATGGTTGAAAAAGTAAGCTTCAATGGCGGCTATCTAAGACTTTATCTTTCTGATTTCTCACGGCGATGGGCGGAACAGGAAGCCTATCCTACACAGATCCAATTGACCTATGGAAAAACGCCGAGCATGGGCCACATGTTCCTGGATGCCTACCATTCTACCGGAGATGAATATTATTACACAGCAGCAGAAAAAGTGGCCCAGGCATTGATTTGGGGTCAGCTTCCTGTGGGAGGCTGGGATTACATTATAGATTTTTCGGGAAGTTCATCTTTGAAAGAATGGTACAATACCATTGGCAAAAATGCATGGGGCTGGGATGAATACAATCACTATTATGGCACGCCTACATTCAAGAATGGTTCTACTGTTGAAGCAGCCCGTCTTCTTCTCAGGATTTATCTTCAGAAATTGGATCCAAAAATAAAACCTGCGCTGGATAAGGCGATTGCGTTCATACTCGAAAGCCAGTATCCGCTTGGCGGATGGCCGCAGCGTTACCCGTTGAAACATGATTTTCCTTTTGAAAAGAACAGGGACTATACATCTTTTTATACGTTTAATGATGATGTAAGCTGGGAGAATCTTGAATTCCTGATTCAATGTTATACAACACTGGGAGAAGACCGTTTATTAGATCCAATTCGCAGGGGAATGAATTTTTCGCTGATTACCCAACAGGGTAACCCACAGGGTGGATGGGCAGAGCAATATGATATGGAACTTAAACCCAGCAATGGACGAAAGTACGAGCCTGCTTCACTGATGCCTGGCCAGACTTATCGGCAGGTAATGCTGCTGATTAAGTTTTATAAATATACCGGCGACCGTAAATTTCTTGCACGGATACCGGACGCTATCCAATGGCTGGAGAGTTCACGCTTGCCAGCCGATAAAACTGATGGCGGCAAATACACACATCCTGTTTTCGTAGAGGTTGGCACCAATAGGCCACTATATGCACACCGGAAAGGCAGTGGTTTCGCGGATGGTGTATATTGGATTGATTACAATGATGATAATCCATTGTTACATTATGGTGCAAAAAATAAAATTGATATTGATTTTTTGAAAGAAGAATTCAGGAAAGTGAACGTGCTGACGCCCGAAGAAGCAACAAGGAATTCTCCGCTGAAAGTTGGCCGTTACGAGGGGCTTAATAGTCCGCAGGATTATTTTTTGCCAGACTACGCTTCAGTAAAGGCGCCGGATGAAAAGGCTGTTGCAACAGTGATCGGTTCGCTCGATGGGCAGCATCGCTGGCTTTCCAAAAATGAATGGATCAGCCGCCCTTATACAATATCTGCAACAGGTGTGGAAGCCAATACTGCGCCTTTTAGCACGGAAGGGGGCGCACAGATACGGGATTCGTCGAACCAACAATATATTTCAACACAGGTATATCTGACAAATATGAAACTACTGAATAATTATATTTCCAGCCTGAAAAAAGATAAAACCACTGGCCTGTAACACGCATACCTGGGTTTTGAAATCATTATACTTTTCGTTTTAATGCTGGTAGTGGCGGCCTGTAGAGAAAAAGCGTGCAATATTATTTACAAGGGTCAGTAATGATAAAACAAGTATTTAAGTAATACCCTTAAAGAAACCTTTCATCAGTAAAATCAATTAAACGTTAATGAGAACGACCGGGTACCTGGTATATATCTTACTTTCTTTTTTATCTTCCATTGAAACGTCGTTTTCGCAAAAGTCTGACCTGGCAACAGATGCCAGGCAGGCGATGTTGTATGCCACAAGATTTATGGTTGAGAAGGTAAGCACAAGGGGTGGTTATGTACGGCTGTATCTTCCTGATTTTTCCCGCCGATGGGCAGAATTGGAAACCTATAAATCACAGATCGCGATCAGAACATCCGGGACAACGGATATGGGTAATCTTTTCCTGGATTGTTACAACACCACGGGCGATGAATATTATTACGAGGCTGCGGAAAAAGCCGTTAGTGCATTAATATCAGGACAATTGCCTTGTGGCGGATGGGACTACATTATAGATTTTGCAGGAGTTTCTTCTTTAAAAGAATGGTACAATACCATTGGCAAAAATGCATGGGGATGGGATGAATACAACCACTATTATGGAACTGGAACACATAAGCAGAATACTACCGAAGCAGCACGGTTCCTGTTAAGAATGTACCTGCAAAAGCTTGATCCGAAATTTAAACCGGCGCTGGAGAAAGCCATTGGATTCTTTGTTGTCAGCCAGTATCCATTAGGCGGTTGGCCACAGCGCTATCCATTGAAATACGATTATCCTTATAAAGAAAACAGAGACTACACATCTTTTTACACCTTTAATGATGACATCACCTGGGAGAATATTGAATTCCTGGTTCAATGTTATGCAACGCTTGGAGAAGCCCGTTTACTGGATCCCATTCGAAGGGGAATGAATTTTTCATTGGTCACTCAGCAGGGTAATCCACAGGGTGGATGGGCTGAACAATATGATATGGGTCTTAAACCTGCCAATGGACGTCGATATGAACCTGCTTCACTTGCTACCCATCAAACCTATCGGCAGGTAATGCTTCTTATGCGTTTTTATCAATTTACCGGCGATAGAAAATTTCTTGCACGTATACCTCATGCCATAAAGTGGTTGGAATCTTCACGCTTGCCGGATGATAAAACGGAGGGCGGTAAATATACGCATCCCTATTTCGTGGAAGTTGGTACTAACAGGCCCATATATGCGCACCGAAAGGGTACCAGGTTGCAGGATGGACAATACTGGATAGATTACAATGATGATAATCCGTTATTGCATTACGGCGCGAAAGTGAGATTGGATATAAACCATTTAAAGGAGGAGTATGCAAAAGTTGATGCCCTTACGCCAGAAGAAGCAACCAGGAATTCTCCTCTGAAAGTCGGCCGTTACAAGGGCCTTAATAGTCCGCAGGAATATTTTTTGCCAGACTACGCTACAGTAAAGGCATCGGATGAAAAGGCTGTTAGAACAGTGATCGGGTCACTGGATGACCAGCATCGCTGGCTTTCCAAAAATGAATGGGTCAGCCGCCCTTATACAATATCTGCAACAGGTGTGGAAGCCAATACTGCGCCTTTTAGCACTGAGGGGGGCGAACAGATACGGGATTCGACAAACCAGCAATATATTTCAACACAGGTGTACCTCGCAAATATGAAACTTCTGGATAGTTATATTTCCAGCCTGAAAAAAGATAAAACCACTGGCCTGTAATATGCATACCTCGGCTTTAAATCATTGTACCTTTTAAAAGATAAAACCACTGGCCTGTAATATGCATACCTGGGCTTTGAAATCATTGTACCTTTTCGTTTTAATGATGGTAGTGGCGGCTTGTAGAGAAAAATCGTGCAACATTTTTTACAAAGGTCAGTATTGATAAACGAATAGCGATTTCAGTAATATCTTACCCAGGACAAGTCAGAACCAAAAACCTAAAATTGGTAATTTTTCTGAAAATTTTTGAAATAGAACGTTTGAAGAAAAAGACCCGACAAAAAAATTATCGGTTCCCTGAGTTGTTCCGATAGAATAATAAAATAGTTGTAAAAGGAACTCTCCCTACCATTTGTTATGCTTATGGAATGACCCGTTATTTATCAACGAATAGTATCAAAGTATTTGATTATGCCAAATTCGTTGAACCATTTCGGGATAAAATAAGAATGAAAGCCGAACTATTAACTACAGCCAGTGATCTGGCTATAGAATTTATAAGGAGCAGTAAAGCAAGAAAAGAAGATATCGTCAAAAAATATTTCGAGGCAAAAAAATAAGGTTTGATTTATATTTTATCAGCAATAGAAGCATGCCAGACCTATAGGCCGTGGCACGATAAAACATCACATCAAGCCATTTTGAAAAGTGACCGGGGTAAATGTTTACACTATTACTTTTACTTTAATGATCCGGATTTAGGGTTTGGTTACATGCGGGTTACCACATGGTTCCCTTTTCAGTTTCAGGTCTATTTCAATGGTCACAATGTATTGGCTAATCAACTTGAACGAAAAAAAATAGGCTTTTCAATGATAGATAATGCTTTCGATTACATTGAAGATTTTGAAAAAGCGCAAAAAAAAGCAGATAGTTTTTATCCCGGGAAGCTGCTTAAAAAGTTGAACTGGTTGTTAGGCATATACTGTCCTGTTCATAGAGAATTTGGTGAAACTTACCATTGGCGCACTATGCAACAGGAATACGCAACAGACAGAATATTTGAAATTCAAGTTCAGTATTAAAACGTTCTGCTGCTCTATCAATGATCGGCCTTAACTCCTGGGCATTTACTCCTTTAAAATATTTTTCTACAAAGTCTTCTACTTCTGCCTATTCCAAATGCGGTAACGTTCTCGCTTTTTTATCCTGTCAATTCAAAGACTATATCTTTATTTTGTACAGACTTTGATCGTCACAGTTACCAGGGATAATGTTTGCGGTCACCTGACTATGACAATGCTTAAGAATAAGAGACTTACCTGTTTCCTTGGTGTACAATTTTTTTTAATCCCTGATATATCGTAAAAAAAATATGATGTTATGAAAGTTAAAATTCTTATTTCCTTTTGCCTTCAATGTTTCTTTTTTCAACAAGTGTCAGCTCAAAATATGACATCCTCAAAAGAGCAGGAGTTGCGGCACCAAATTCGTTCTGCTCTATTTGTGCCGGATCAACTTCCACCGCTCAATGCTGAAGTACATGGAAGGTTTGAACCAATGCCTGGAGTGATTGCTGAGCGAATTACCTATAATACTTTGTTGGGATTGAAGGTGCCTGCAATATTATATCTTCCAAATCCACGTCCTGCAGGCAAAATCCCTGCCTTGATTGTAGTCAATGGTCACGGTGGGGATAAATATGCGTGGTACTCGTTCTATTCGGGAATGAGTTACGCAAAGGGAGGAGCAGCGGTTCTTACTTATGATGCCATCGGGGAAGGGGAACGTAACATTAATCATAATTCAGAAACACGGGCGCATGATGTTCGTCAGTCGCCAACCGAGTTAGGCCGGCGAATGGGTGGTCTAATGATGACTGATGTAATGCAGGCAGTCTCTTATCTATCACAGCGCGCTGAAGTTGATCCTAACCGGATAGCCGCTATGGGGTATTCAATGGGATCGTTTGTCCTTGCACTTGCAGGTGCCGTGGAAACTCGCTTGCATGCAGTGGTGCTCGTAGGAGGAGGCAACCTGGATGGGCCAGGGGGGATGTGGGATAGAAGTAAGCCCATGTGCCAGGGAATACCATACCAATCATTGTCCTTTCTCGGAGATCGCCCTGCAATCCTTTACTCCTTACAAGCATCGCGGGGACCTTTACTGATTTATGACGGTTTACAGGATAGCACAGTTTCTATTCCCAGGCTGGGAGCCTGGCCTTTCTTCGACAATCTACATAAACGGACTGCGGAATTAAGAGGTAGCGACAAAGGTTTATTTGACTATGACTTTACTGAGGGTGGACATCGCCCAAATTTTGTAACCAAACCAGTCGCTATTTGGTTAGAAAAACACCTTGACTTTCCCTATTGGACCGAAGCAGAGATTCGGGCAATGCCAGTTACGCATATTAGCGAGTGGGCGAGGGCTAACGGAGTTGAAATAGATCCTGGTTATTCAAGCGAGATGCGTGAGGGAGGTACCCAAGCTTTGGGAACAGGAATTCCGGGACTATCCCGAAAGGACTTAAGTGTTTTTACAGAGGAAAAGTGGGGAAGCGAAAAAAATAAAATGATCTATGAAAGTTGGTTGAAAGCTGCGAATGCTGAAATGACGAAGGGCCAAAATTTATAGCAGTTTCCATATGAGCCACATAGATGAAATGATCTTTTATCAAACAAAAAGAGAAAGTTTATTAATAGTAAGACCTGCAGATAATACACTTGAAAATAAAATACAAATCGGTCGCTACAAAATAAGCGGTGCAACCTATCTTCCATTGTACACTTCGCATTACCGGATAAGATGGAGGGGCCTGGACGCCAAAGTTTAATGGACTAAAATAACGTCCTTATAATACATAATAGTAATAATTAATTATTTAACTAAAATGAAAGTAATCACAACAAACAACCCTATTGAATTAGGAAGATTAGCAGGAAAAGCAGCAGCCGCTTTAATAATCAAGGCTATCACACAAAATGGACAGGCTAATATTATCCTGGCAACAGGTGCCAGCCAATTTGAAACATTAAAACAACTGACCTCAGAAAAAGATATTGATTGGAGCAAAGTAGTTATGTTTCATTTAGATGAGTATATTGGTTTACCTGAGTCTTCCAACGCAAGTTTTAGGAGATATTTAAAGGAAAGGTTCCTTGAAAAAGTAACACCTTTGAAAGCGACTTATTTAGTTAATGGGGAAAGGGATCCTATAGCCGAATGTAATCGTTTAAATGCTGCAATTGAAAATCACCCTATAGATGTTGCGTTGGTGGGAATCGGGGAAAATGGGCACCTGGCTTTTAACGATCCTCCCGCAGATTTTGATACGGAAGAACCCTATATAGTGGTCAGCCTCGAAGAGTTATGTCGCAAACAACAGTTTGGCGAAGGATGGTTTAAATCAATCGAAGATGTACCCAGGCAAGCAATTAGTATGTCAATTAAACAAATTTTCAAGTCAAAGAATATTATTTGTTCCGTTCCGGAAGGAAGAAAAGCAAAAGCCGTGAAGGACTGCCTTGAACTGCCTGTAAGTAACCTTTTTCCTGCGGGTATTCTTCAGGTGCATCCGAATTGTACGTATTTTTTGGACGAATCTTCTGCATCACTTCTTTCTGTTCAAAAAGGACTTACCGGAACTAAAATATTTAATGAAATTAAAGTATAATTATTAATGAATAAAAACCCATAATTCCATTTCGACAATGGATTAGTATCATACTTAGGCACATTTACATTTGTTTTCAAATCAATTTTTAAGGATAAAAAACAAGCGCAATAAATGAAAAAACAAATTACCGTTGTAAATGTCGGTTCTTTAAGTAGACGTGATACGATCATTTCTCTTTTTATATTGGGTTTACTATTCTTCATAATTGGCTTTGTTTCCTGGGTGAATGCTATTTTGATTCCATATTTTAAAATTGCATGCGAGTTAACAAATTTCCAGTCTTATTTAGTAGCATTCGCCTTTTACATTTCTTATCTGATCATGTCAGTTCCTTCATCTTACTTGTTAAAATCAGTAGGTTTTAAAAAAGGAATGATGATTGCGTTTTGGATCATGGCCCTGGGTGCTTTCATATTTGTACCGGCTGCCCTCACAAGAACCTATGAAATATTTTTGATCGGTTTATTTTCCTTTGGAACAGGCCTGGCCATATTACAGACCGCCGTTAACCCATATATAACCATCCTGGGGCCAAAGGAAAGAGCCGCTCAGCGTATAAGCATGCTGGGCATCGGTAATAAAGCCGCGGGTATTCTTGCACCTTGGAGTACTATTGGCTTAGTTAATTCATTGGTGTGGGCAGGCATTTGGCCTTTGGCCCTGGAGGGATTGGGTAGATTTACCAACCTTGGTGCATCTATCCTGATTATGGGGTTATGTGGAAATGCAATCTTACCACTTCTATACGGTTATTTGGCAGATATATACAACGTTCGAAATGCCTATTGGGTTTTGTTCCCCTGTTATTTATACCTGCTGTTTTATGCAATTTATGGCCATCGTATAAAAAGATGGACTTTCTCAAAATATAACTTTTAAATAAGGCAATTGTTAAAAAAATGGCTGCGATGAATAACCAATATCTAAAAATATATAACGGGCAAATTATAACGCCTTACCGGATTATTTCACAGGGATCAATTCTCATCAAGGGTGATACAATCAAAGAGGTAAAAGAAGGGGATATTGAAATATCGGATGCGGTGGAAATAGATGCCGGCGGAAAATACATAGCACCCGGATTTATTGACCTTCATGTACATGGGGGCGGCGGACATGACTTTATGGATGGTAGCGAAGCTGCGTTTTTGAAGGTTGCAGAAACCCATTCCCAATATGGCACCACAGCCATGACACCAACAACACTAACCAGTGAAAAGGAAGGCCTTGTGGAAACGCTGAAGCTATATGAATCGGCTAACCAAAACAATAAAAATGGTGCGCAATTTCTTGGGATGCACCTGGAGGGGCCATATTTTGCAATGAACCAGCGGGGTGCACAAGATCCCCGTTATATTCGGGATCCGGATCCTTTGGAATATGAAGATATATTATTAAGAACGAATTGCATTTCACGCTGGAGCGCAGCACCTGAACTAAAAGGAGGATTAGTGTTTGGACAATATCTTCGAAGCAAAGGAGTACTTGCAGCCCTGGCCCATACTGATGCAGTATACGAAGAAGTTTTAGAAGCGTTTGAAAATGGGTATACACTCGCAACACATTTGTATTCCGGTATGTCGGGAGTTACACGCCGCAATGCTTTCCGATATGCGGGAGCGATTGAAAGCGCCTTCATTATTGATGAAATGGATGTTGAAATCATAGCTGATGGTGTCCACCTTCCTGCACCCTTGTTGAAGCTTGTATATAAAATTAAAGGAGCAGATAAAATAGCTTTGATAACTGACGCAATGCGGGCTGCAGGTATGCCGCCAGGGGAAAGTGTTTTAGGGAATATTCATACGGGGTTAAAAGTAATCGTAGAGGATGGTGTAGCCAAACTTCCGGATCGAAGTTCTTTTGCCGGCAGTGTTGCTACAGCCGATAAATTAGTTCGGACTATGATAAAATTGGCGGATGTTCCTTTAATAGACGCGGTAAGGATGATCACCAGCACGCCGGCCCGTATTATGGGAGTGGGGGGTAAAAAAGGATCGCTACTGGCAGGCAAAGATGCTGACATTGTAATTTTTGACCAGGATATAAATATAGAAATGACGTTAGTAAAAGGCCGCGTTATTTATAACAGGCAACCAGGAAAATTAGCAGGATGGTAAATATTGCCTGAGTGAGAAAAGTATTAATAAGCAAGCTTGCAGCCCAACTTCCATTACTCCCGGAAGTATAAAAAATAAACTTTTTCTTTTCAATAATCTGTTACTGGTTAGTGGGGGATCTGTATTTCATTTTTCGGTTGTCAATAACACACAAAATGAATTTTTCCCACCCGTATGGTCGAAAAAATTGGCAACTTTTATTCCTGTATCCGTTTAAATCATCCGGCGAATGTATGGTTTAACGCCAGGGAACACCAGCTTTGGTTTTTATTATTTTAAAAATACAGCCGTATGGGAACGGACTCCATTTATAACGTATATGAATTAAACGGGTACCTGGCAATTGACGGCGATTGGTACAAAGATCGATGGAGAAATATTGAGGCCATTGATCTTAAAAATTTCATGGGAGATATTCCGTATTTCTGTCCTTCGGTAAAGGTTAAAATGATGTATAATGGTGAAAATATATATGCTATATTTCGTGTAGAAGACTGTTATGTTGGTTGTAAAGAGCAGAATTATAACGGTCCTGTTTCGAACGATGCCTGTGTCGAATTTTTCTTTTCCCCGGATATTAATTTGCCGGAAAGGTATTTTAATATAGAAGTTAATTGTGGAGGAACACCATTGATGAAATATAATGTTATACCCAGGAAGGAATACAAAACACTTGAAATAAATGATATAAAAGAAGTAGAAATAGCACATTCTTTGCCCTCAAAAGTTGATCCCGAAATAAGTGAACCTATAACCTGGACGATTGAATATAGAATACCTTTTACCCTGCTTCAAAAATTTTCAAATGTCGCGATCCCCCAAAAAGGGGTTTATTGGAGAGCTAATTTTTATAAGATTGCCGTTAAGACTTCAAATCCTCATTGGATAACCTGGTCGTTTATAGATACTGCAAAACCTGATTTTCATTTACCACAATATTTTGGCGTACTTAAATTTATGTAGCCATATGTGCTGGCACTGCAAGTGTTTTATCCGGCATGTACTGAGTTATTCAAAAAGAGAAAACAATCCCGAAAATTAAAATAAATATCAATGAAAAAAATTAAAACTATTCAATGAAGAATTGGAATTTCGGTATTATCGGATCAGGTATGATCGCTGATTTTCATGCAAGGGCCATTCAAAGTTTAGAAAATGTCACCCTTATTGGAATATGTGGTGCTAACTTGCAAAAGACGCGGGATTTAGCAGCTAAATATCATTGTAAAGTATTTTTGAATTATGATGAGATGCTCCTTTGCGATGAAATTGAAATCGTTACAATAGCTACACCCAGCGGTGCCCACATGGAACCAACAATTGAAGCGGCACGACGGGGGAAACATGTTATTTGTGAAAAACCTATAGAAATTTCGCTGGCACGAATAGACAAAATGATTGAGGCTCATTCTCAATCCGGAACTTACCTAGGGGCGATTTTCAACTATCGCTTTAATGATACAATAAAACATTTAAAGACGGCAATTGAAAATGAACGCTTTGGAGTGATCACTTATGCATCTGTTGAAGTGCCATGGTGGAGAAATGCAGCGTATTACAATGGCAGTTGGCATGGAACATGGAAACTAGACGGGGGAGGGGCTTTGATGAACCAGTCGATTCACATGATCGATTTGCTTCAATACTTGATAGGTCCAATTGATTCTTTGCACGGATACGTTGCTACTTTAGGACATTCGATTGAGGTAGAGGATACCACAACCGCAATTGTACGTTTTAAGAACAAAGCTTTGGGTGCAATTTATGGTTCCACCGCTTCATTTCCAGGGCGATTTCGACGGCTGGAAATTACGGGCACCAAAGGCACCGTAGTTATGGTAGAAAATAGTTTCGAAGTGTGGAAGTTCGCCAATGAAGAAGAAACTGATAAAGAAATTATAGAAAAGTATAGTGAAGTTGAAGGTGGCGGTGGGGCTTCAGATCCCAAAGCAATTTCATTCGAATCACACGCAAGAAATATTGGCGCATTTATTAACGCGGTTGAAGAAAAAAGATCTTTCGAAATTGACGGATTGGAAGCCAGGAAAGCGGTAGAAATAGTTGTTGCCGTTTATAAGTCTGCCATAGAAAATAGGCAATTCTCTTTTTAAGTTGTCATGATCTTTCCCGAATCCGGGATTTTAGCTTTTACATAAATTGCTGTTAGGTCAAATTTGTTTTCCTTCTTGCTTTGCACCCTTCCGGTTTATAGTTTCTGGTGTTCTCCCATCAGCTTGTTCCTGGTTCCCGCGCTTTTAACACTTTATTGTCAATTCCGTTCTATTACTTACCCATGCAACAAATATCCTATGCCTGCATGGTTGATATAGCAGCTATACAATCTTTGCTAACTACCTCAACGGCATGCGATAGGCTATGCCATTTTATAGGCGACTTGTTCATTCTGCTCGAATTTTTATGACTTTTAAATATTGTGTCAATCAGGCTGAGTATCATTAATTTAGGTACTCCTGTTCTGCTTTGCTTATACCAGTATGGAAGCCGCCACCGCGTATCGATGGCTATTATATGGGGACATTTTGCCTGGGTTCGATAATACATTCTTTAGAAAATCGGATGCATTTCAAATGGTCGTTTCTTTTTGTGGCTATGGGGCGACCGCTAATGGCAGGCGACCCTGGTCGGTGCCCACCAGGTAGCAACAATTTACAATGTACCAGCCAGCAGAAAGTGCTTCTAAATCAAATAACTTAACTTTATAAAATACTTCTTCTCTCTTTTGTAGCCATTAATAACCACCATCCAATAATTTATGCCTAAACATCGCTTTGTTACAATCAAGGATATTGCAAAAGTTTTGAAAATTTCTGTTTCTACCGTTTCGAGAGCTTTAAGAGATACCTATGATGTTAACCAGGAGACAAGGACAAAGGTGATGGAAGCCGCCGCCCAAATGAACTACAAGCCTAATTACAATGCCATAGGATTAGCCAAGGGAAGCAGTCACAACATAGGGATCGTCATACCATTTATAACCAACTATTATTTCTCCACTGTTATAACTGGAATACAGGAAGTTGCATTTAGCAAGGGTTACAATATTATTTTATTTATCAGCAACGATTCTCCCGAAAGAGAATTGTCAATCATTCAGGATTTGTCTATTTCAAACCTGGATGGACTAATGGTGACTATATCTTCTGATTCTGATTCCTGTGAACACTTTCAAAAAATAATTGACCAGGGCATTCCTGTTGTTTTTTTTGATCGGGTAGCCAATAAAATTAAAACATCGAAAGTAATGCAGGATGATTTTTACGGAGCGATTGAAGCCGTAGAACACCTGATTGAAAACGGGTATAAAAAAATCGCTCATATTGCCGGTCCTAAAGGATTGATCTTTACTGAAAGAAGATTGCAGGGTTATTTAGGGACGCTGAAAAAAAACGATCTCCCGATCCGGGAAGAATGGATTATTCATTCCGGATTTTCACAGGTACATGGTGAGGAAGATACACGTCAACTGTTGAATTTAGACGAACGGCCTGATGCTATTTTTGCTGTAAATGATCGCAAGGCAATTGGAGCCATGCTAGTTTTAAAAACAAATAAGATTGCAATTGGAAAGGACTTTGGAGTTGTCGGGTTTACAAATGACCCAATGTCGACTATTATCTCCCCGGCGCTTACAACCATTGCTGAGCCTGCTCTTGAAATTGGCAGGAAAAGCTGTGAACTGCTCATAAAGCATATTCTAAAGAAAAATTTCATTTTTGAAGAGGTAATCATACCAGGGAGGTTAATAGTCAGGGAATCCACGAACAGACACTTTATAGCATAATTAGCTTTTCTTCAATCACTTAGAAGCTGTTTAAGTTTTTTTATTTATGCCATGAATGCTCACTAATTTTTTTGTATAAAAAAGGCTCTATTCGTACCAATTCGTGCATTCGTGGCAATTAAAATTATACATGGGAAATGCTAAAACCATTTTTAAACAGATTCTTAGAGCGCCCAAAAAAACCAGACTAAATTGTCAAATTTTTACCCTGCGATTTTGATTGCAATACGGGGTTGATATTTTTATTACTTCCCCTTCCTGCATGTAAAAACAACGTTCTGCTAAATTGATTCTTAAACCTCTTTTTTCATTTTCTTTTGTTTACAAGAGGACATGTTTGAACACTTGCCAGGATCGCTGGCCATTTTACTTTTCATCCTACCTCTATATAATTTTTCATCTTTTACCCTATGCAAATCATAGCGGGGCGCTGTGCTAATCTTTAAACATTCATTATTTGTCGTTCCAGTAAATCGATAAATATAATTATTAATTATATCCTCGCGTTAATACCTGTTTCAATCCCAATGCGTTGCCTGCAGTGGTTTTGTATGGATGCTCATTTGTATAAAAAAAAATCACAATACTGACAGGCGGCTTATAAATTCCTGGAATTAACAAGTTAGTACCGGATAATTGCACTTAAAATGTCCGATAACGTTATCGTTAATTAATTCGTAATATTTAGTTTTTTAGCCATCGGAATACATAACTTGCTACAGTACCCTTAGGACCTTCGAATTGCAATGATGAATATTGAAGCTTCTTATTTCCACAATTGCACATCAATAATCAACTGTTACTAAAATTAATAAACCCAAACCGTGATAGATATGAACGTTACATTTAAAAAAGGGTTCTTGTCAACTCTGATTATTGGCACACTAATTCTTTTTTTGGCACCCGGTCAAATTTTTTCACAAAGTTTGAAAGTAATTCAGGGAACTGTTTACAACAATAATGGCAGTACCCCACTTGCAGATGCAAGTGTAACTATAAAAGGAACCAATAAGGGGGTTACAACCAATGCCAAAGGAAAATTTAGTATTAAGGCAGATAACAGTGATGTGCTGGTTTTTACTTCTGTTGGCTTTGCAACCCAGGAGAAGCCGGTTGGAGATCAGGCTGCAATGGATGTAATATTGCAGGGAAGCTCCGCCGTTTTAAATGAGGTTATCGTAAATGTTGGATATGGTACACAGCGGAAAGCCACCCTTACAGGTTCGGTTGCAAGTGTAAGCGGTAAAGAATTGCAAATGAGTCCTGCTATCAGCGTTTCTAATTCCATAGCTGGAATGCTGCCAGGAGTCATTGCCTTAAATCGTACCGGTGAACCAGGATTGGATGAAGCTGAAATTTTAATTCGGGGAAGAAATACAACTGGCAATAATAGTCCTTTGGTGGTTGTCGACGGAGTTCAGGATGCGCCCGGCTGGCAGCAGATTAATCCAGGTGATATTGAATCAATTTCGGTATTGAAGGATGCATCTGCTTCAATTTATGGTGCAAGAGCTGCAAATGGCGTTATCCTTATTACTACTAAAAGAGGAATAACCGGAAAGCCAATTATCAGTTATTCGTTCAATCAGGGCCTAAGCCAACCAACCCGGTTGCCCAAAATGGCTGATGCTGCTTCGTTAGCAACCTATACAAATGAACTGTTAGTGAAATCGGGCTCATCTCCCCGATTTACACAGGATGAAATCAGGAAATTTGCTGACGGAAGTGACCCGGTAAATTATCCTAATATCAATTGGTATGATGAACTTTTAAAAAGCACTACTACACAGAGCAGGCATAATTTAAGTGTAAGAGGAGGAAGTGAAAATATTAAATATTTAGTTTCAGGGTCTTTCGCCAACCAGGATGGTATATTTAAAAACGGAAACAATAATTATAAAACATATTCTGTTCGTGCCAACCTCGATGCCCAAATAAATAAATTTATAAAAGTGGGCTTTGACATTAACAGCGGTCTCAATGTTCGTAACGCTCCCTATCCAGCCAGCACATCTATTTTCGCCTTTTTAAGATACCAGTTATCATACATACCACCCTTTTACGAAAATGGATTACCTACTCAAGGTGTGAATGCAAACAACCCGGCAATTATGGCTACTGCAGCAGCCGGATACAATAATACCAGGGTACAACAGAATTTGGTAAAGGCTTCTTTCGATATTAAGATTCCCTGGGTAGACGGATTGGGAGTTGATGGGTATTTTGCTTATAATAATAGTAATACGGAAGCTAAAACCTGGGCATTACCGTATACGGTGTACAATCATGATAAAATAACAGATACTTATATTCCTGTTCAGAATGGCACCCTGCCAAATCTCACGCAATCCTATGGCAATGGCAGGAATACTTTAGTGAACCTTAGGATTAAATATGAAAAGCAGTTGAATGATCATCGGATAAGCACTTTTATTGCCGTAGAGCAACAGAGTGGTTCTAATAATAGTTTTTTGGCTTACAGAAATAATTTCATTTCTTCCTCAATCGATCAATTGTTCGCAGGAAGTTTACTGAATCAACAAACCGATGGCACGGCTTCTTCAACAGGTCGAAAAAACTTTTTTGGACGCGTAAGCTATGGTTTCAAGAATAAATACTTATTGGATTTCAATTACCGGTATGATGGTTCCGCAAGTTTTCCTGAAGGGAAAAGATATGGTTTTTTTCCAGGCTTATCTGCAGCCTGGCGGATTTCCCAGGAAAAATTTATTGAGGATAACTTCAGTTTTATTGATGATTTGAAATTAAGAGGATCTTATGGAAAAATTGGGAATGATCAAATTGCCCCTTTCCAGTATCTTACCTTGTATACGCTTAATAGGTTGGGTTATAATTTTGGACAAACCCCGGCCCCCACACAAGGATTAATTGCGAATGTAGCCCCCAACCCAAATGTTACCTGGGAAGTTGCAACAATCTCAAATATAGGCGTTGATGGTAGTTTGTGGAAGGGGTTATTAAGCTTCTCTATAGATGTCTTTAAACAAAGAAGATCTAATATTCTGGCCACCCGCAATCTTGCCGTTCCCTCTTTTACAGGCCTGATTTTACCTAACGAAAATATTGGTATCGTCGAAAATAAAGGTGTTGAATTACAATTGACACATAGGGAAACTATCGGAAAATTTTCCTACAGAATAGGCGCAAATGTTGCCTATGTAAAAAATAATGTGATTGATATAAGTGAAGCATCAAATGTGCCATCGTGGCAAAAAGCAGAGGGCCATGTTATTGGAGCGGCTGTATATTATAAAAGCCTTGGAATATTCAGAACACAGGATGAAATTAATAAGAGCCCGGTTCTGTCAGGCACTGTAGTGGGCGATCTCAAGTATGAAGATGTGAATGGGGATGGCAAAATTTCAGCAGCGGATATGGTAAGGATGGACAAAACCAATACACCTGAAATTACATTCGGATTTAATTGGTCTTTAAATTATAAAAACTTTTCTCTATTTGCCAATTTTGCAGGGCAGGCGAATGCATGGCAAAATTTTAACCTTCATGCCAAGCTTGATCAAAATTCGTATGCTGAATTGATCGATAACAGGTACACCCCTGGTAGTATGACCTCAAAATATCCCATTTTAGCCACTTCCGGAACGCAAAACCAGGTAAGCTCATTTCCTTCGGACTTCTGGTTCAAAGATGCCTCTTTTATTAGATTAAAAACTTTAGAAATTGGATATGATCTTTCTAAAAATTTACTTACTAAGTTTAAAATCAACTCCTTAAAGATTTTTGTTAATGGGAACAATCTTCTTTTAATAGATAAAATGAAGTTTGTCGATCCCGAGACTAACGAGAATACCGGTAATTTTTATCCACAAAATAAAGTTTACAACGTAGGAATCAACCTTAATTTTTAAAGAAAAGTTTATGAGTTTAATACATAATAAATTAAATAGAAAAACGATGAAATATTCAATAGAAAAGATAATGCTGCTTTTCCTGGTGGTGTTGATTTTTTCCTGCAAGAAAGCTGTGCTGGACCAGGAGCCATTGGATAAGTATTCAGATGCTGCCGTATGGCAGGATCCGGCATTGATTGGCACATTTATAAATAACACTTATAGAATTATGCCCACCGGGTTTTATGTTACACAAGGCCTGCCGCTTTCTGTTCTCAGTGATGAAGCGGCCTGTAGGAATAATAGCAATTTTGATATCATAAATAAGGGGAACGTTAGCCCTTCTTCACTAGGCCCATTGGATTACTGGACCACTGGTGGAAATCAAAGCTATTATAAAGTAATATCCAAATGCAATGTTTTTTTAGAAAATATAAATGGTGCTACTATTGATACGGCGCTAAAAAACAGGATGATTGGTGAAATGAAGGTGTTAAGAGCTTATTCCTATTTCCGGCTTATAAGTTTTTACGGAGGCGTTCCCCTGATTACAAAACAATTCACTTTAGCGGATGATTTTTCCATTCCAAGAAATACCTATGATGAATGTTTGAGTTTTATTGTTGCCGAGTTGGATGCAGCCAGTACCTTATTGCCGCTAAACTATAGCGCTAAAGACAAAGGCAGGATTACAAAAGGAGCAGCGTTGGCCGTAAAGTCAAGGGCTTTATTATATGCGGCGAGTCCATTAAATAATCCTGCAAATGATCTCAGTAAATGGCAAAAGGCGGCGGATGTAGCAAAGGCTGTTATTGATTTGAATCAGTATGCGCTGTATACTGATTATAAAACATTGTTTTCAGATAAAGCACTTTATAATTCGGAAATAATATGGTCAAGGCCCTACAATAATATTGTTGACGCCGAAGAAATTCCCTTGATACTTGAACAGGTATTATTCCCGAATGGATATTATGGTTTTGGCCAGGTAGATCCGCTCCAAAATCTAATTGATCAATATGAAACAGTTAATGGAAAACTCCCCAAGGATGATCCCTCTTATAACCCGCAAAATCCTTATGTAAATCGTGACCCGCGCTTTTATGCAACCATTCTGTACAATGGTGCTCCTTTTAAAGGGCGCCCCGTCGAAACTTTTATTCCTAAAGGAAAAGATTCTCCGGAAGGCACGCTTACTCCGCAAAATGCAACCGTAACAGGGTATTATGTGAGAAAATATGTAGATGAATCAATTGTCAATCCCTCCGCGGCAAATTGCGGTAATACGCCCTGGACATTTTTTCGTTATGCTGAAATACTGCTTAATTATGCGGAAGCCAAATATTTTTTGGGAGATGAAACTACCTGCAGAGAATATATAAACAAAGTTAGGAGCAGGGCCAGCGTGAATATGCCCCTGGTTACAGAAAGCGGTGCTGCTCTTTTAACGAGGCTGCAACATGAGCGGGAAATAGAATTGGCATTTGAAGAACATCGTTATTTTGATGTTCGTCGTTGGAAAATCGCACCCCAGGTACTGAATGTAGATGCACAAAAAATCGTTATTACGAAAAATACTACAACAGGTCTCGACACATATACTGTACAAACTTTTCAGACCAGGGATTTTTTCGATAAAAATTACCTTGCACCAATACCTCAATCTGAACTTGATAAAGACGCATCACTAAAACAAAACCCCAATTATTAATCGTTACGAACAACGGCTGTTCATTAAATTATTGGAAGTGGATACCCTGTAAACCCTGTAAATGATAAGGATTCGAAGGATCTGAATGTTACTAACCAAAAAATTGTCCACCTGTTTTTTGTTGTTGATATATAAGTCTTCATAAATCTGCTACTGAAAAATTCTTGTCCAAAATCATTGGGTAGGGTGCCATGCTATCAAAAATTAGAAATCCGGAATCGATTACTTTAATAAACAACAATGAACAAGATTATGTTAAAAGCACAACATATGAAAAAAGCGCAGGTACTGCCAATACGGATAATTTCTTTACTAATAATTAGTTTTTTATTATTGGATTGTCATTCAGTTCATGGCGAAGATATTTTAATTGCTAAAAATGCTGTTGCCGCTGTAAATATCGTAGTAGATGAAAATGCATCCAGGGAAATCCTTTTTGCTGCGGAAGAATTGCGCCAGTACATTAAAAAGATTTCGGATGCAGACCTGGCCATAAAAAATGCGAATGATGCGACAGGTGGAAAACATATATACGTTGGATTTAGCAAAGCAATAAATTCTTTAAACATTTCAGCAAAAACAATGGGTAAAGAAGGATTTAAGATCCAAACCCAAAATGGTAATTTAATAATATTGGGCTACGATGATATGGGAACTCAATTTGCCGTATATAGTTTTTTGGAAGATCATCTTGGGGTTCGTTGGCTTTGGCCAGGTGAATTAGGGGAAGTAGTGCCCAAAAACAAAACCATCCGTATTGGTGAAATAAATGAAAGCCAGCATCCGGATTATAAGTGGAGAGATAGGGGCCCGGGCGGTGCACTTTGGGGCGCCACCAGCGGTCCTACGGAAATGCATGCAAGAGAACTGGTAATGGGCCTGTCTGAAAAACACCAGGAAGAAGTATTCCTTTGGGAAAAAAGAAATAAATGGGGTGGAATAAAAATTTCTGGCGGGCATTCATTGGCAGATGCTTTTCCCGGGGAAAAATACGCTAAGACTCATCCTGAATATTATGCCCTGGTAAATGGAAAGCGGGATGTGCCAGGACCTAATTACGACCATAAACACGGGAGCCAGCCCTGCACAAGCAATCCGGAAGTAGTGAGAATTGCAGGTGAATGGGCCGCAAATTTTTTCAAAGAGCATCCTGATTATGATGCCGTTAATATGTCAATGAATGATGGTAGAGGTTATTGTGAATGCGAAAATTGCAGGGCTTTAGATGCGGCTTTTAATGGCGAGCCACCCTCCGCGAAATCTTCCATTACTGATAGGATATATACGTATATCAATCAAATAACAGCGATCGTACAAAAATCATTTCCGGATAAATATATTGTCTGTTTTGCTTATGGCAATTATAAATTACCGCCTAAAAAGATTACGCTCAATCCCATGGTTATTCCGCAGTATACTTTGTGGAGTGCATATATGCATGCAAATCCTGGATTGAAAGCAACCAATATGAAAAACATACAGATATGGAAAAATGCTTCAAAAAAGATGGGGATATATGAATACTATATCAATGGCTCCTGGCCGGGACTACCCCGCGTAGCAGTGAGTCTTTTCGCGGAGAATATCAAGGAGTTATATAAGATGGGGATCGATCTTTATCAAACACAATCGGGAGACGAGTTTGCCATCAATGGAATTAACTATTACGTTGCGGGAAAATTGTTATGGAACACTTCACTTGACCAACAAAAAATACTGGATGATTTTTATGAGAAGGGCTTTGGAAAAGCAGGGAGTTATATCAGGCAATACAATGAAAGAATGGAAGCAGCATGGAAAGCAGCCACATCTGCAGGTAAAGATGTTAGCGCCGGAGACATTGAAGACACCGGTATCCTTGAACTATATACTCCCCAGTTATTGATAGCCTGTGACCAGGACCTGGCACAAGCGTTAAAAGTAGCTGACAATGGAACAATTAAAAAAAGAATAGACTTTATTAAAAAAGGTTTTAAATATACGCAACTAACAGTAGTCGCTGTTCGAAAAACCAAAGAACTGATTTCACTAGGAATTCCGGTTTTGGGTGGAGGAAAAGTTAACCAGGAAGTAGATCCTTTAGCGGGAGAAAAGAACAATAATGAAGCGAAGAAAAACAGCACAATAAAATTAAGCAGCAATCAGATCAGCCTGGTAAAACAAGCTTTGAATGCATGGACCGAGCGGGACAATTATGTAGAAGAACTGAAAAACGATCATGTGGTTCCGTATTTCTGGGTGAAATACAATGACGTAAATCGGGATTTTAACCCGATGCAGAAATTAAAGGCGCTTCTGTGATAAAGTTGGTGTTGTATTTACCTATCCTAAAAAACTGCCGGATGGATAGGCTTTCAAGTTGTTGGAACGTTGTAGTAATTAATTGCACATCGATGTTGATTAACTGGTAGAAAGATATAGTGCAAGGCTTTCCATCTTACAAATCTGGTACGTTTTGTAGGATGGAAATTTACGCAGGGGAACTCATCGTGTGTATCAACTGCCTGTACTTTGGTTTGGTATCCGGTACTGGGGCACGGATACAATAGCATGATGAATGGATAAAGAAACACTGCAATTTTCGAAAACCATATTTATTAATGCAAAGGATTTATCAACTTAAATCTATGCAGGAAAGTGAGTGAGATCCCGGCAAGAATAATTAATGCCCTTACTCCACCACGTACAGCTATGAGACTTTGCATTGTGTTAGTTTTAATTTTGGATTCAATTAATAAAATTTGATGAAGAAAAATTGCTGCAAATACTGCCAGTACTTGCAACGTGAACTACTATATTAATGATAACGTTCTCGATCATTTAAATTAAAAACAGGGTAAACATTGGAATAGAATTCAATGCCGTTTAAAGATCTCTCTTCGTAAGTCGCCGATAAAAAAGATGCGCTAAACCATACCGCTATTGCATTTTTCCTTTCACAATCTTTAAAGGGAATTACAAAAGCGGTATGCCTAAGGTGCTTCGCTGCGCTACGCAATTTGTCACACTTTTTCCTCGTCCTTCCTGAGTTCGGGCAACTCCTGTGTCCTGCATGCAACTTGAAACTATTTATTAATTTCTTTTTTGGATTCTACACTTGACAAAATAATTTGTCTTCGATGGGACTTTTTATTGTTTTTGAGTCATATCTATATCTATCCGGAGAATCAACCCGATGGAATGGTGACTATTTTCCTGATTCTTGACTTATACCTTCGGTACTGATTTCAAAGGTATACGAAATGATTACTATCTGTTTGCGCTGAAAATGATTTGATGTTTGTTATTCTATGGTAAGGAATTGGGTTTGCCGGTAGTCCTGAAGGGACAGAGGTTGATTATTACAAATTCTATAGCCGAAAGATGAATTGTATGAATAAGAAAATTGGAAAAAATAAAAGAGCTATACTATTTCTTTTAGTCGTTTTTCATTTGGCTGTTGCAATTGCTCAGGAGCCAAGGGACAAAATCCCTGTGAAGGCAAACATAAAAGATAATTACACTTATACGGTAAAGAAGTTAAAAAAAGCGATAAAAATAGATGGCAACTGGAATAAAGCACAATGGCGCACTGTTGATTCTATTGAGCTAACAAATTATATGGGACAGGTCCCCATCTTTCGTCCGACTGTTCATGCTAAAATGATGTATGACGATGAGAATTTATACGTAATATTTCTTGTGAAAGATCGCTATGTCAGCTGTACAACGCAAGATTATAATGGTCCTGTTTATAAGGATGCCTGTGTCGAATTCTTCTTCTCACCTGATACAAGTTTTCCCAAAAGATATTTTAACCTTGAAATTAATTGTGGAGGAACTCCACTAATGGGCTATAATGCTAAGAAGGTTGATGTACAGCATATAAAAGAAATTGAAATTGCACATTCTTTGCCTCAAATAGTAAACACTGTAATAACTGAGCCGGTAACATGGACGATTGAATACAGAATACCTCTTGCGATGCTGGAAAAATACTCAAATGTCACACATCCAAAACATGGAGTCATTTGGGATGCCAATTTTTATAAAATTGCAGAAAAAGGATATAACCCTCATTATATAACATGGTCTTTTGTAAATAGTGTAAAGCCTAATTTTCATTTACCACAATTTTTTGGCAAAATAAAATTTCAATAATTCTAATAAATGAATCTACTAAAGTGCCTGATGGCCATTACATATAGTAAAGTTTAATAAGCTTTTTCTTGTCTTGCTTTCAATTACCGGAATACTGAGATATAAAATCGATGAAGGAATAATGATTGTATTGAAAAAAGATAATATTAAATTAATAAAAGAATCGTGAATGGAAAAAAGACTGAAAATATTTAACGGGCGTATTTTGACACCTTACCGTATCATTCCGGAAGGCACGGTAGTGATAACCGGAGATAAGATTACGGAAGTAGGGGAAGGCAATATTGAAGTGCCGGGTTCCGTAGAGATTGATGCGGGCGGACAATATATTTCCCCTGGTTTTATGGATATACACGTGCATGGAGGGGGTGGGCATGATTTTATGGATGGTTCAGAGGAAGCTTTTTTAAAGATTGCTGAAACCCACGCACAATATGGAACCACTTCCATGTTGCCTACTACATTAACTAGCGAGAAAGCAGATCTGCTCCAAACGTTAGAATTATATAAACAAGCGAATAAGAACAATGTAACCGGAGCCCAATTTCTTGGAATGCATCTTGAAGGGCCCTATTTTGCGATGACGCAACGTGGGGCACAGGATCCGCGTTATATCCGTAATCCCGATCCGGATGAGTACAAGGATATTTTATCACACTCATCAGATATTAAAAGGTGGAGTGCTGCTCCGGAACTCAAGGGAGCTGTTGAATTCGGGAACTATCTGCGCTCTAAGGGAATACTGGTAGCCATGGCACATACAGATGCCATTTATGAAGAGGCATTGATTGCCTTTGAAGCGGGGTTTACCCTTGCCACACATTTCTATTCCTGCATGTCGGGTGTAACGCGGCGTAATTGTTTTCGTTATGCCGGAGTTATAGAAACGGCATACCTGATTGATGAGATGGATGTGGAAGTTATTGCTGATGGTATTCACCTTCCCGCGCCATTATTAAAATTGATTTACAAGATCAAGGGGCCTGACCGGATAGCGTTAATTACAGATTCGATGCGTGCCGCAGGTATGCCGTCAGGCGATAGCATATTAGGAAGTCTAAATAATGGATTGAAAGTAATTGTAGAGGATGGGGTAGCTAAACTTCCTGACCGCAGTTCATTTGCCGGCAGTGTAGCTACATGCGACCGGCTGGTACGTAACATGATAAACCTGGCTGATGTACCCTTATTGGAAGCCGTTAAAATGGCCACGCAGACACCTGCCAATATTTTAGGAATTGGCAAGAGTAAAGGATCTTTGGTTACCGGTAAAGATGCCGATATCGTGATCTTTGACGAAAATATTAAGGTCAGCACAACCATTGTTCAGGGAAGGGTTATTTACAATAAGATTCTGATTAATAAGTATAACAGCATTCCAATATAAATCTATAGCTATGAGAAAAATCATAAAAGAAAAATTAGTGGTTAAAATATTTGAAACCAGGTCTGAATTAGGTGCTGCCGCTGCCGAAACCCTGAGTGAAAAGATCAGGGAATTGTTGAAGGCCAAAGAATACATAAATATAATCTTCGCGTCTGCCCCATCGCAAAATGAATTTTTAGAAGAATTAAATAAAAAGGACATAAACTGGAGTCGCATAAATGCTTTCCACATGGATGAGTATGTGGGTTTAGATAAAGACGCTCCTCAGGGTTTTGGAAATTTTCTTAAAGAAAGACTATTTAGCAAGGTGCCATGCCGTGAAGTTCATTACCTGAATGGTAATGCTGCTGATGTTAATGTAGAATGTAAAAGATATTCAAGCCTGTTGCAAAAATATCCCACTGATATCGTTTGTCTGGGAATAGGAGAGAATACACATCTGGCATTTAATGATCCGCATGTGGCAGATTTTAATGATCCTGAAATTGTGAAGGTAGTTGACCTGGATGAGGACTGCAGAACGCAGCAGGTAAATGATGGTTGTTTCAATACGATAGACGACGTGCCTACCTATGCCCTAACCATCACCATTCCCGCCTTATTTAAATCTACTTATGCTTATGCGGTTGCACCAGGGGCATTAAAGGCGAATGCAATTTATCACACGCTAAATAGCGAGATCAGCGAATTGTATCCTTCAACAATCCTGAGAAAGCATGATAATGTCATTTTATTCACGGATGAGAACGGTGCCTCGAAATTATAATAGGAGAATAAGACCGGCTCATCTTTTGATCCCGGCAGATTATCTACTTAGTCAGGCTATAATACCTTAAGCTCAATATTAATAACCCATAGGGATTTTAAAATTAATTATGAACAAAAACACGACCGTAACAGAAGGTTCTTTAAGTCAGCGGGATACTGTAACAGGAATCATAATAATCGGATTCCTTTTCTTTATGTTTGGATTTACATCCTGGATCAATTCAATTTTAATTCCCTATTTTAAAATAGCCTTCGAGCTCACTCATGTTCAGTCATATCTGGTCACGTTTGCTTTTTACATCTCTTATTTATTGTTTTCAGTACCCGCCTCTTATTTATTAAAAAAGGTGGGATTTAAGAAAGGAATGATGATCGGTTTCTGGGTGATGTCTGCCGGGGCTTTTCTATTTGTACCCGCAGCTTTTACCATGACCTATGAGGTATTTCTTTTGGGTTTGTTCTCCATAGGTGCCGGTCTGGCCCTCTTGCAAACTGCTGCTAACCCATATATTACCATATTAGGCCCCAGGGAACGTGCTGCTCAGCGTTTCAGCATCATGGGCATCTGTAACAAGGGAGCCGGTATTCTTGCCCCTTTATTATTTGCAGCGGTAATTTTCAGAGCTACCGACGGTGACTTGTTTAGCAAACTGTCTCAAATGGGCGAAGCGGAGAAAAATGATGCGTTGCATGAACTTATCGAAAGGGTAATTGTGCCCTATGCCTGCGTTGGCGCAGTGCTCTTCGGGCTTGGCTTGCTGATCCGTTTTTCTCCGCTGCCTAAAGTGGATACAGAACATGAAAACGAGGATCTGGCTTTGGCCAATTCATCAAAAAAAAGTGTTACCCAGTTTCCTCATTTGATCCTGGGTGCGATCGCTATCTTTCTGCATGTAGGTACCCAAGTGATCTCTATCGACACAGTTATCAGCTACGCCGGATCAATGAATATCAATTTAATGGAAGGTAAAGTATTCCCCTCCTACACCCTCGCTGCAACAATTTTCGGATATATTATAGGTATCATCTGTATCCCCAGGTTTATCAGCCAGGTCAGCGCTTTACGAATATGTACGGTTTGCGGTATTGTACTCACATTGCTCATCGTTTATGCAAAGGGACAGGTTACGCTCTTAGGCCATACTGCCGATATTTCGATATGGTTTGTGGTTATGCTGGGATTGGTAAACTCATTGGTCTGGCCTGGAATATGGCCGCTTGCATTAGACGGTTTAGGCAGGTTTACTAAGCTCGGTGCATCTTTCCTGGTAATGGGGCTGGCGGGAAATGCCATTCTCCCTGTTATATATGGCTACTTTGTCGATATATATGACGCTCGCCATGCATATTGGGTTCTATTACCTTGTTATCTATTCCTGGTGTATTATTCCTTCTATGGTTATTCGATTCGAAGTTGGACCTTTAAAAAGACAGAAAAGAAAACGATCACTCGCCAGGCATTCAATATAGAATAAATAAACAAACCAGGCAGATTTTTACAAATTAAAGACGACGGGATATACAGTTACATGTACGAAATTGGAGATGAAATAAGCTCGTAAAACTCAGTGTTTACGGGCTTTTTTTTTAGCCTACCAAATAATATCAAAGAATATCATTTCTATTGTGACAAATTCGGTTACACTAAAAGAATTCTTTTATTTGTCACCGAATTCCTATAACCATTTGTGTATAAACATAGTACAAAATCACATTTGGCTCGGATTGATGAGTTTTATATCATACTTCATGAAAATAATCAGTGTAAAAATTGAATATGTCAACTAAAACAGTTTAAACTAACAGAAGTAATGTTGCAAATATCTTGGGAGTTACGGGGAAGGAGGTGCCTACAATCATAAAACTAAACTATATGTAACAATTATTTTAGCACTCCCAGAGAGTTTATATTTCATCGATAATTTCAGTCAAACTTTAAAATATTACAATTAAAACAGGATCACGGCAGTAGTCCCGTTTTCGTTTATCAAGGTATGAGAAAGTCTATTTTGCAATTAAGCTTCTCAATCGTTCAATGTTTTGCATGCTTTCATACCTGATCGGAACATCTCTTGTAATTCCCACTTTCTTTATCCTTGCCAAACCCTCAATACGCAACAGCACTTCTTTCTTTTTGATCAATTCACGCTGGTTTTTAATTGCACCGATCATATCGAGTCTTAAAATCGCCGGTAATACAAACTCCGATCTTTTATTTACCTGCACGGATTCATTCAAACCGAAGCGGCCGAGGAATTGGTTATCGACATATACATCTCCGCGTGCTTCTATAACCTGTATCCCGAAGTTGTTTGGATTATAATATACCAGGTCTACCCCGGCAGTGGATTGTAACACGCCAAGTTCGATCAAGTGAACTTCACGAATATCCCGGTACTCGGGTTCCTTCACATTCTTTACATGGCAGGAGGATAAAAACATAAGACCAATAAATAGAGTGAACATCACCGTTTTCATGTTAAGCTTTTTGGTTAAAAGATCTGTTTCAATGGTTCTAATAATTAACTCACTTTCCGTTAATTCTTTATATAGATGAAATTACAGTAGGTGCAGTAATATTGATGATTTAATTGAAGTAATGTTTAATGAGAGAATGCTTTTTAACATTTGCAAATCATATCTCATTCGGCCATCCTTCGTATGCACTCACCTTAAAATTTGTCAACCCTTGCCTAGTAACATATAAATTTTATCATCTTCCATTTTGGCCCGCGAAAGGCAAGTTATGCCAATCCAGTCGGCAAGGTCTGCGCTTCGCTTCGCTTGCCTATCGATCTTTTAAAAAAGATCTCCACCTTTCGTTCCGCCTGCTTCGCAAATTTGGCTCACTCCAGGTAGTATTTTTTAAAAAAAACTTGCCTGCCTAACCACGCTGCGTTTGGGTTGCCTATCGCTGGCCCAGATGTGGCGCTTGGCACAAATGTAAAAACCAGCGGTATACAACTTATGATGCCGCTTTCAATCCGTTGCTATCACCCATCACAGCATTTCTTTCCTAATATCCAATCTTTTATTTTATCGAAAGGAAACAATGCCGGTAACCAAGGTTCTCAGCCCTGGGTAAATTCTTTTGTTGCCACTGCAAACAATAAAGAAATGAAAGATTTTATTACCGACTCACCTATGGCTTGCACAAGGCACGTGCTTTTAAAATAGTTCACCTGGGTCTGTTATTCCAATTATTATATCGGAGAAACCAGCGGCATCATTCAGCCGGCGGGCAATATCATTTACCCTCATCGGCAGCAATTCAAAATCATACTGCAGCAATTAGAATTATTGGAGCAGCGTAAAAATAACCTTGCTCAATTCTAAAATCTACTGCCATAGTACAGGAGTATCTTATCCGCAATTACTTCATACAAAACGGCATTAAAAACCTAATGGTGTAAATAATGCCAGCGTGGCAATGTATTGTGGACGATAAGCATTGAAACGTGAAAGCTCAGTTCTGAACAGGACCCTCTTTGCATAAAGCGGAAAGCAAGGTCAGGACTAAATGAAATGGTTCGCAACAAACATTCGCCAAAGGCAAACAAGAATGCCTGCGCATAATAAGCATTATTGCTTAAGTGGTTTTTAGTAAGCAAAGATACTACGGGGGCAAACGCTAGCGCCCGACCAAAAAAAAGATTCCGGCATAAACACAACCAGAACGCACAGCCATTTCATTTATTCCGTTTCCTTTTGGTTTTTTATCCGCCTTCGTTGGTGAGACGCTTCTAAGAATTCCATATTATGCAAAAGCAGCTCCGTATTATTACATAGTTCTGCGATTGTGCCGTAAATACATATGCGAGAAGGCAAGCAAACAGTGAAAGTTTTTTCATGGCGAAACTGGCCATCGTAAGGAGAATACATGGTTTAACCACCTCGACTTATTCACCCTGAACCATAAACGCTGCAACTGCTTCTACCACCATAACGGGCATTCTAATAGGTAGTCAAAAAAATATGTGGGTAGGATCATAAGCGGGAGTTTTCAGATTCAATAGCAAGCGGAATGTAATCAGTGTTTATAACCACGACGTGGGTGTGGATGGCTCTACTTTTTCGTATGTTCATATGAAGGCAACCAAAGGAAGGCGGGGTGAAGTTTTTTTTTATGCAAACAACAACGGGTTTTATACCCTTTTCCCTGGCGATTTTAAGTAATCCGGTTCCTCCACAAATAGTTATAAGCGACTTATGGCTGGCGGGCCAAATAAGCCACGGATCTGCTGTCACCTTTTCCATCTTTCCTGCATAAATTGCAAAAAAGCTAAAACCGGCGACAAAAAAGTAACAGGCGTTTTTGAAAAAACGCCTGTTAATGGTATTAATAATATTCAAAGACAGTTAAATCCAGCCATTGTTACTCCTTCCCCATCTTCTGTACGCCATCAAAGGCAAAGTGGAAGTGTATGCCAGCCATAATTTTTGAATACCAAGACTACCGAAATGAGTAAGCTGATCTAAACTATAAGCTTCTGTTCGTTTACACATCCGGGTTAAAAGAAATGTATTGTGTTGAACTGTGCAGTGTAAAACCCACAGGGCAATGCTTGTTTTTATGTTTTTTACCAGTCAACGATGACGATGCAGCAGGTGTTTCTGGTGAGCCTGACCAAACGGCGGATCGGCAATGTTATCAATAGTCCATATTTCACCGCCGAGTGTAACGATGTAGGCGGTGTTCCCGATTATTTCAAATGAGGTGGGTCGGTCAAGTTCGTCGGCAACGACGCTAAACGTACCATCCGCGTTAACCCTCAAAAGCGAGCCGGTATTAGGCAGGGCCGGATTTCCGGGTATGCCACCACTAAAAGTACCCTGCGAAAGAGCAAAGAGTGTTTGACCACGCCCAAACTCCACATCAACGAGCAGCGGAGCACCGGAGGCAACGGTTGTGACAGTAGGGGACTTTAGGCTAAATGACAAAACCTTTCCATTTTCAGGAAGGTGAGGCACGGGGCCGGCCTGAGACATATATACCTCATTGCCTTTCACTGCCAGGCCGGTGGGAACAATGTCGCCAAATTGCCTTACGATGGTGATTTCACCATCGAGTGTAACGTGTAGCACCCGGTTCAGGTGACCGTCCGTTACAAGAAAGCCACCGCGATAGGCTTGCATCGCAAACAAGACTCCGGTTGCAACCTCGAAATCGAAGCCGGTTGGCGGATGGGCAAGGTTGAAAGCGCCAATGTCTGCAATAACGGTGTAGCTATTCGGCCCGTCGACCCGGTAAATGCCGTTGACCTGGCCGGTCGGAAAGAGAGGATCGTCAACCGCTGTTACAAGGGCATAGGCTTTCCCGCCGATGAATGCTACATCACTAACCCCACCAATATTGGGATCAACTGCGGGAATCAACTGCGGTAATCCACTGGCGAAGGTCGTATAATCGCCAGTATTCGGGTCAATGCGTAAGATCGCGCCTGCCTTGGAGTCAGGCACAAACAGATCACCGCCAGGACCGATCGTGCTGCCCAAACTGCCTGCAAGGCCTGTTACCAACACCTTTTGCAAACTGAGTTGGTCTAACCCTACTTTCGCTATCGAATTATCAGGATTTGCTTTTGCAATAGAATTATCAGGAAGCATTTCTTTTTTGCAGGATGAAGTTATAATTAGAAGGACTAATCCCGCGACTGGTAAAGTTTTGGTTATTCGCTTCATAAAAAATTAATTAATAGGTTAAAAATGTAAATCCGTTTAATACCAAAACCGAATTAGAATTATTCAGTTTTTAGAAATCGTAACCCAAGGCTTTGAAAGTATTAACCAGGTGGGCTTAGACCGGATTTAATTTTCACAATTTAAATTTTAGATATTCATTTGATTAACTAGCTTATTGGATATGGCAGGGTTATTCTTCCGTCCCGATTTAAATTTCCAACCGAAGAAACGCTATAAACATTTATTCCGTTGAGGTATAATATAATTTTTGAAATTGTCAATGGTCTTGAGCCGGCATTGGTACCTAAACCTTTCTCCCGCTCGAGAGTGAATTGATCAATCGAACTTAAATGCACGCCTAATCCGTCCATAGTAAAAAAATCTGTATATCCTGGATTAAATTGGTTATGCATCCATTTAATAGCTTTCAAGGGAACAAGTTCATATTCGTATGGAAAATTAAGTTGCCAGCGATGTTGATCTCCCAGATTGAGAAAAATGTTGTCAAACATTTGTTTTTCGGAATTTGAAGTGGTCTGAATTTCCAACCCAATTGAGTCAACAAGCATTAATTGTGACGCATTAGCTGGACTAATATTGTAGGATTGCAAACCGTAGCGTTTGAAGATATCGGCCACTCGTTCCGTATCATTTGAACCACGTGGACGGGGATGGTTAAATTTAATAATATCATTACCAATATTGACACGATATAATCGTTCTGCGTACCTTGAAACAATTTCATCCGCATATCGTTGGGCCCCCTTCTCATTTGGATGCAGAAATGAAGCGATCTTTGCGTGGTCGAGTCGTTCTAATTCGTTGGATAAAATTCCTCTTAGTTTCTGAGCATAAGTATAATTTCCAGGTGATGATATATAATGATGAAGAGCATTTATCAAATCTTTTGAACCATTTAGATTTTTTAAGACTTTCTCTGCTTGCGATTTAGCATTAATCCCTTGAGGGGTAGGTGCCAAAAGATTGTAAAGGTGTTTAAATTCATCTTCTTTATCTAGTCTTGGAATATTTTGAAAACGTAACTCTTTTGCAGAATCTTTTATTTCTGAAATTTTATAGTTTTTGTGAAAATAGGAATCCTCAGTAAAAACAGAGTGTTTAGGTGCAATACACGGGTGCACAAACAATATCCCGGGGCCTTTAACATCCGGATTATTATTTAAGTCCGCTATTGCTTTTCTCGTCCAATATAACCCCCTTGTCAAGCCAAAATGTGAGCGATATTGGGCTTCGATTACAAGCTGATCAGGGTTTTTATAATTAAAAAGTTCATTTGCACGCCTTGCAAAATGAGGAACACCTTTCAAGTGATAAAATAGATTTTTAATTGCCGAATTGGACGTGTTTGGCGCAAACGGGGAAAAATATCCCGTAAATACAATCACCGCTTTCGGAAACCTTATACGTGTCGCTTTAAGGAGTGCCATAACTCTTGTGAACGTGTATTCTTTGAGCAATGGCTCATAGTAGTGAACAAAATCATCGCGATGCTCTAAAGGATGTAAGAATTCCTCAAAGTCGAGATCGTTGGCTCCCCCATTTATAAGAACCAACTCGGCTTTATTTGCAGTTGAACTAGGCACCCGGCTAACTTGATAGGAGATTGTTGGAAAAGTTGATGGCACATCTCCATAAAAGACTGTTGGATCTTCGTCCTTTTTATTAACAAAGTCTTCAGCAAGTTTTGTTGTTGCGCCATCCGTGAAATCGGTCCAGGCAAACAGGGAGGGGTATGTATTTGCAAATTTTTTACGCTGTTCTTTCGAAGCTTCAATTGCTGCACCACTGTGGGCGAGGTTAGTTTCGATTTTTGCTTCACGACCTAATATTCTGCCAACAGCGGCTACAGAAATGGTACTGTATTTATCTGCTTCCTTGAGCCCTTGTCCCCACATTGCAGAATCACCTAATACAACAGCTTTAAGTATTTCCTGATTATTAGGATTAAAAGATAAAAAATTAGAAGCTCTGGAAGTAAAAGGAAAGGCTAAAAACCCACCTGATAGAAAAGTACTTTGCACTAAAAATTTTCGGCGAGATAAGCGTTTATTTTGATTTGCTTTTTTCATAATATTTAATTATAAAGGGAATATAGATGGTTAAAGGTTATTCTTAGGGGATTTATAAATTCTTGTCTTCATAATTTTAGAACCGAAAGGTTAGGGGTTGTAATGGTGAACCAGTACTTCTTCGAAATGTGATCTGTTGGTTACAATACCCACAAACAAGTCAGAACAAAATAAAAATAAATGAAGGGGCCCATCAATTACCAACAATGGTAGTATTGACTTCGTGCAGGTGGAACAGGAAGGAAGACTTAGGCGGCGGCTTATATTAACGAGAAAAAAATGTGCTGTTTTTAAACAAACGCAAACAGCCCTTGAAAACTTTTTACAATAAAAGAGGGGTTATAAAATGCAGCCTGCTGAACTATTTAGCAGGAAAAATATTTTGGGTGATGGCTTTTGCTACAGCCTCTGTCATGGAAGCCACATGGAGCTTTTCATAAATTTTTTTCATGTGGGCACGAACGGTATCATAAGTAATACTTAGTTTAGCACCAATCATTTTATAAGAAAGCCCATCCACCAATAAGCTGAGCACTTCTTTCTCCCGTGTACTTAGTTGATAGTCTTTTTCCTCTTCAGGCAGTATGGTTTTAAATTGGTGCAATATTTTTTTTGCGATCACTGGAGTAAGGGGAGCACCACCGTTATATACTTCTGAAATAGCATGCAGCAAATGCTGAGGTTCAGCATTCTTTAAAATATAACCATTTGCGCCGGCTTTGATGGCTGCAAATACTTTTTCATCATCATCAAAAACGGTAAGCATTAATATTTGTACTGCGGGAAAATTTTTACGTATCAGCTTCACCCCTTCAATGCCATTCATACCTGGCATATCAATATCCATGATTACTACGTCTGGTTTTGTGTTCGTTATATTTTCTGCAGCATCAAAGCAATGGGAATAAGAACCTGCAAGTGTAAAATCTGCATTGTCCTGTAAAAGCATAGAAATGGAATCTCTCAGCGAATCGTTATCATCAAATATGATCACTTTAATGCCACTCATCTGCCGTTATTTATTTGTAAAGTTCTGTTCATTTGCAGGAATATCAATTACCAAATTTGGTAATTCACCGGGAAAATAAATTTATAAGTTTACTGTAAGTTGTACAGAAGTGCCTTCATTTATTTTTGAATTGATGGACAGCTTTGCATCCATAGCATTTGCTCTTGCATGCATGTTTTTGATTCCAGCCCCGCCTATACTGCCTAACGGCGAAGCGTTTGACGGTCCGTTGTTCACAATAGTTTTTACTGCATCAAAACCTTTTCCATCATCCTTTATTGACATTGTTAAATGATTATTTTTTACACACAATGATATATTGACTGTTTTACAGCCTGCATATTTCACAACATTGTGCAGGGCTTCTTTAAAAATTAGAAAAATGTTTTTACGTTGCTCACCGGTGAAATGCAGTTCTTTTAATCTTTCATCAGCATCAAAATCATATTTAATATTATGCGGAGTAAGCATCATTGTTGCAAAGGTTATAATGCGATCTTGTAGTTGCTCAAAGCTTTCATTATCAGGATTTAAACTCCATACAATATCGCTCATCTTGTCTATCAATTCCCGTGAAACAAGACCAATTTTAAAGAGTACTTCATCGGCATTTTCATTTTTTTCAGTACGTTTTCTTGCCACTTCGCTATAGATTGAAATACTGCCTAAAGTACTTCCTATATCATCGTGAAGTTCCCTGCTTATGCGTAAGCGCTCATATAATAATGCCTGCCGGCTTTCTATTTCGAGTTGTGATGCTTTATGTTGTTGTAACTCTAATTCATGTTGTATGCGTATTTTATTTAATCGATAGCGGAACACTGCGTAGATAAATCCTGCACATAGCAAAACAGTTAATGTATAAGCCCACCAGGTACGCCACCACGGTGGGTTGATTGTGATGGAAATAAAAGTACCTTTCTCATTCCAAACGCCATCGTTGTTTGTTCCCTTTACTCTAAACGTATAGGTGCCCGGATCAATATTGGTATAGCTAACATAGCGCCTTGTTCCGCTATAAATCCAATCCTTATCAACTCCTTCCAGTTTATAAGCATAATGGTTCTTAGCCGGATTGTAAAAGCTTAAAGAAGAAAATTCGAAAGAGAAGTAATTCTGGTTATGTTCGAAAACAATTGCTTTTAAATTATTGGCGCCTTTTACGGGTTTATCAAACAGTTTAAATTGGGTAATAACTACAGGTGCTACAGAGCTATTTGCTTTAATTTGCCGCGGATCAAAAAAATTAAATCCATTATTCCCCCCAAAATATAAAGTGCCATCCCTGCCTTTAAAATGAGCGCCTTTGTCTCTGTCGCCTGCAGCAAAAACATTGCCTTGCAATCCGTCGGTGTAGTCGTAGTTAGTAAAAGTTTTTGTTACCGGATCAAATCTTGATAACCCGTTAATGGTACCTAGCCAAAGTTGATTGGTATTATCTTCTACAATAGAGTAAATCGTATTACCAGGTAACCCATCCTTGTCGGTAAAGGTTAAAAATTTTTCTTTTTGATAATCGAAGTGGCATAAGCCTCCCGATGTAGTCCCCATCCACAGGTTCCCTTTTAAATCTTCATAGAAACAATTTACAATATTAGAACTGATGCTCGTGGAATCCTGGGGATTGTGTTTATAATGCGTAAAGATGCCGGTTCGTTTGTTGAGTTTATCAGTTGCGATACTGCCATAGCCTATCCATATATTATCCCTTGAATCTGCAAAAACAGTTGTTGCTGTGTAATCACTAATACCATTGGAATCCCGTGGATTATGATAATAATGTGTATCAAACTCACCCTTTTTTTTGTTAAAGCTTTTGACGCCGTTTGCGGTACCTAACCAAAGAAGTCCCTGGTGATCTTCAGCAATAGAAAGAATATACTTATGAAATTCTTCCTTAAAATTCGCCGCATTACTATTATAGTGAGTGAATTGCCCGGTTTCCTTATTTAACCTGGATAATACTGCTCCATTGCCAACCCAAAGCTTTCCATCCCGGTCTTCTAAAATCGAGTGAATATCATCGGACCTCAGTGTTTTGGGATTGGAAGGGATATTCCTGAAATGGGTAAACTGATCCGTTTTTTTATCCCAGCGATTCAATCCTCCCCCATAGGTGCCTATCCAAATAATACCGGATGAATCTTCCACTATAGTGGTGACCAGGTTATTGCTTAAAGAGTTAACATTGGTTGGATCGTGGCGAATAAGCCCGAAAGATTTATGACCCGGGTTTGCTTTATTAAGTGTTAGGCCCCAGGTGCCCGCCCATAAGATACCCGCCTGATCAATTTCCAGTGAAAGAATAGTATCAGAACTTAAACTATACGCATCGCCGGGTTTGTGAAAATAAGCGGTAAAAATGTTACGATCCCTGTTAAGTTTATTTAATCCTTTGTTAGTACAGATCCATAAATTCCCTTCTTTGTCTTCTTTGATTCCACTTCTATACCAGGGCGCCAGGTTGTTACCGCTGATAGAATGTATATTTTCGGGGTCATGCTGGTAATGCTTAAATATGCCTGCTTTTCTATCAAAACTGTTTAATCCATTAGTGGTCGCAAGCCAAATAATTCCTGCCCTGTCCTCAATAATAGCTGATATAACATTACTGCTTAAACTATTTATATTACCCGGGATGTGCCGGTAAGATGTAAAGCTAACTCCGGAGGGTTCTCCTGCATTTGTTGGAATTATATTCAATTTGTGTAAGCCGGAGTTATTTCCGACCCATAAGGTGCCACGCTGGTCTTTGTAAATGCATCTTATCTCGCCGTAAAGTTCAGCCTGCCCACCTGGTGACTGTCGGTAATCTAAATTAAAATTCTCGGGCAAAAATTTTCCTGTTTTCCGGTTGAACCGGCACAGTCCGCCTGATGCGCTTCCTAACCACAGCATTCCATCAGCGTCTTCATTAATAGCAGTGATATTTGGATTAGAGAATTTGCCACTTTGGGAAGGTTTATAGCGGGTGAATTTTTCAGAGTCTTTATCAAACTTGCATAAACCTTCAAATGATGAAGTCCAGATCGTACCATTTCTATCCTCAAAAATGGTGTATATAAAATTCTGAGAAAGCGAGGTGGGATCGAAAGGATCAAGCTGGTATTTGGTAAAAGAATAACCATCATATTTAAATAATCCATCAAAAGTACCAAACCACAAAAAGCCTTCCCTGCTTTGTAATATGGTTGTTACGGTTTCATTAGAAAGCCCTTCCTCAACGCCGATGTGTTCAAAGCGCAGTTGCTCTTTTTGAGCAATGCCTTGCCGGTTCATCCAAAAAATAAAAAGCAAAGAAACTAAGCATGTTCTGTAAATAGTATTCATCTGCCTGGTTTTAGATAAATCTATAATACAATTTTTGGCCGAAAAATGCAATAGTTGTTATTATTCTTATTGCTGAAAATATTTATGAATGAAATTAACTGAGTATTCTGTTGCCACTCTGCCATTCCACCACGACAAGTTTAGATAATAAACAGCTAACAGTAATTGGTACAGAATATTGAAAATAGCTACTTGCATGACGCACCTGCTGTTCGGATTTTTAATTTTGATTTATCATGTTCTTCATCACCTTTTCAAGTTCAGCAATCATGTGTTGCCGAAAATTTCTGATAAACCCCGGGTCTTCGCGGGAGGATTTTCCATTGCAGAATTAATCAAGCAAAATCGAAGAATTTAAAATCGTCGACAGCCTGTTTGATGTGGATTAACGGGATTACATTACCAGCTCACCTTTCACAAGGAACAATCCAGCCAGGCACCAGTCAACCCGAGAAATGAGATTGTTACAGCGGATGTGTTAAGAAGGCACACCTGGATATTGCTGAAACAAAAGAGTGAACGCACATTGCTTTGGCTCATAAAAGAACATAAGTAATAAGGCCGTTTGGGAGCCGTTTGATTTGCAACATGGCTTCGCCTAATAATCATCATTGAGTAAATGAATACCCGTGTGTACCTTTGATATCTTCATCTGTTAACATGTTTGTGGGCAATCACTATGGGGAGACATATCAAACTGCCTGGATTGTTGCTCTTATTGCTAGGAATGTCACTGAGAAGGAATACGAGAAATTAAAAAAGCAGCAAGCCAGGAGTGTTATATAGATTATGGAGTAACTATCGAAATTCCATAAACGGCCGAAATGTTTAGCGTTGACTAGTTTTTTAAATTTTATTCGAACTAATAATTAGGGCATAAATTCATTGTGTAAACCGTACATATAAGTCCTACCTTCATATAGCACTTTTGCCAGGGATGTAAAAAAGCAATGACGTGAATAGCACAGCTTTTAGAACACAGATTATTTTGCAACCATATAGTTACCTGGTACTAAATATTAGAAATCGGAGTACACCTAAATTCTGGTCAACATTATTATTTCTATCACCGCTCAATGAACTTCAAAATGAAGCTAAAAAAAATTTATACTTCAGTTATTACCTCCGCTTTATTTTTAACCAATTTTACCTGTTTTGCGCAAAAAGACTTCACCCCGGATTGGAGTAAGGGAGTAGTATGGTACCAGATTTTTCCTGAGCGTTTTAATAATGGTGACCTCAAAAATGATCCGAAAGTAAAAGATCAAAATGGCGCTTATCCATTCGATGATACGTCAGATTTCCAGGTCCATCCCTGGACGAGTGACTGGTACCAATTGCAATCATATGAGCAAAAAAACGGCAAGAACATCTGGTTCAATCTACAGCGCCGGCGTTATGGGGGCGATCTGCAAGGTGTAATCGACAAACTGGATTATATCAAGTCGTTGGGCGTTGATGCCATCTACATGACACCTGTTTTCTGGTCACCCTCTTCTCATAAATATGATGCCTTGTGTTATCATCACGTAGATCCTACGTTCGGACCCGATCCGGAAGGTGACAAAAAACTCATTGAAAGCGAAGACCCGATGGATCCGGGAAAATGGGTATGGACAAAAGCAGACCTGCTGGCATTGAAGCTTATTGAAGAAATTCATAAACGGAAAATGTACATCATATTCGACGGAGTTTTTAATCATGTCGGTGTGAAGAGTTTTGCCTTCCGGGATGTTGAAAAAAATCAACAGACCTCTCCCTACAAAGATTGGTTTAATATAGCGAGTTGGCGTGATTCCGCAAAAGGCACTACTTTCCAATATAAATCCTGGTTTGGAGTAAAAACACTTCCTGAATTTAAGGAAGACAGTGGCGGCATCGTACATGGCCCAAAAGAATATATTTTTAACTCAACGCGAAGGTGGATGAATCCGATGGGTAAAGGCACAGCCTATGGAATTGACGGATGGAGGCTCGATGTTGCGTATGATGTGGGACATCCCTTTTGGAAAGACTGGCGGAGACTGGTAAAAACAGTTAATCCCCAGGCCTATATAACGGCCGAATTGGTTTACCCAATCGGGCAAACCCGACCCTATTTACAGGGCGATGAGTTTGATGCCACGATGAATTACAATTTCGCGTTCATTATGCACGACTTTTTTGTGCAGGATTCAACGGCTTCCAGTGTGACTGCATTTGATAAAAAATTAAAAGAATTGCGGGAAGCTTTTGGTGCCGGTGTCGCGTTTAATATGCAGAATCTAATGGACAGTCACGATGCCACCCGTATAGGAAGCGCAGTCGCGAATGCTGATGGGAAAAAGTTTGGTGAGTGGGGAGAATATTTTAACTGGAGCCAGAAAAGTAATAATAAAAATTACAATACCCGTAAACCCACTTCAGTACAATTGCAAAAACAAAAATTAATTGCAGCCTTCCAGATATTGTACCTGGGTTCGCCGATGATCTATTATGGCGATGAATGCGGTATGTGGGGCGCTAATGACCCTGATTGCCGGAAACCGATGTTGTGGCCCGAAAAGAAATATGATGCTGAAACTTTTAACCCGGATCAGACCAGGCACGATCCTGATGCCGTGGCATTCAATTCAGAACTATTTGCGTGGTACAAAAAAATCATTGCGCTACATAAGCAATATAAATCAATCAGGCTTGGAAGTTTTTCCACTTTGCTTATAGATGATACGCAAAAAGTATATGCATTTAGCCGGCAATATAACGGGGAGAAAATAATAGTTATCGTTAACCGGGGTAAAAAGCCTGTGTCATTTGCTCCTGCATTTTTGCAAAACGTCCCATACAAAGAAGTAAATTCAAAAAGAATACTGAGGCAGGTGACTGTAAAACCAATGGACCTTGTGATTTTAAGTAATTAAGTCAGCCTCAATTTGGATAAATGGCAGCGCTAAATACAAACGTATATTCGCTGATTGATTTCTTAGATAAAAAAAATCCTTTAGCGGGTTAACGCCGGGCGAATGTTCACTCTTACCACCTTGGCTCCCTTGCGTCAAAAAAATATCAGGTCATGATAAAAAAAATCCTTTACAGTGTTTGTTGTTTTCTGGCAACAGTTTGCCTTTTTGCCCAGGAAAAGACTGATCCTAATTTTCATTTGTACCTGTTGGTGGGCCAATCCAATATGGCAGGCCGGGCGGCACCTGATTCAATCAGTAAAATAGTTGACCCGCACGTGTGGATGTTGGATAAAAATAATGAATGGGTGCCGGCAACTGACCCGGTGCATTTTGACAAACCAAACGTGGCGGGCATCGGTCCTGCAATTTCGTTTGCAAAAGCAATGATCGGTAATGACAAAAAAATAAATATAGGGTTGATCCCTTGTGCATGGGGAGGATCACCCATCCGTGTCTGGCAACAGGATTCTGTGTATTTAGAAACAGCCCATCCCTATGATGATGCTGTAAAAAGAACAAAAATAGCTATGCAAAAAGGGGTACTGAAAGGCATCCTTTGGCACCAGGGAGAATCTGATAACAACCCAGCGGGAGCAGTAGTGTACATGGATAAACTGAAAACACTTATCAAGCATTTCAGATCTGAATTTAATAATCCCAATCTACCCTTTGTAGCAGGAGAGATAGGGTATTTCGGCAAAACTGACCTGGTCAATAAGGTAATTGATTCACTACCGGAAAATGTTTCGCACACGGCAGTAGTAAGTGCTAAAGGGTTGACTGACAAAGGTGATAAGACGCATTTTGACGCGGCTTCTGCAAGGGAATTAGGGATACGGTATGCAGAAGCGATGAAGAAATTAAAATAGGTTCACGCAAAGTCCCGGAGGCTGCTAAGCGCATTTGCCTCTCTGTAGTAAAATCGTTTATTCAATCTTTTTGATCAGGAACTTTGCATCGCAATGCAATAAAAATACCTCCCGCCCAGGTCTGCAGGTATTCTGACAAGCAACCTGGTGCCTTATTTTTGAGTCTTTATTTTGTGCGGAATCTTCTTACGGGTTTTAAATATAAGCGAAATAATTAGCGATTCGGAAGCCTTGCAGCAACATGGGCTTTGCACAATTTGTTTCCCGGAGAGCATAATCCAATAATGAGAAAAGAGACCGGGAAATCATTTTCTGCGGGCCTTATCTGCAACTTTTTTGTTACAGTGGTTTAAAGAGATTGTTCTCTTAAGTAAATTGAATTGCAATACAGCCTAAGTTTAGTTTAGCCTGGTTTCACAAGCCTCGGTTATATCTGATAATCTTTATATCTTCAATCATTTTGAAATTTAAAAGCACCATTTATGAAACACATTCTCCCATTATTAATTTTAACATTCATGCTTTATTCCTGTGGCAATGATAATACGGATAAAGCAATCAGCGATGCAAAGGAAGTTCAATCGGCAATAAAGCAAATGCAACCGGGCGGAATACCAACAACAGCAGGCGGCTGGACAATGACAGCTAAGATCAAAGACAAAAACTGGACAGCCAATTCCATTATGCCCCCTGAAGCAGCCGGTAGAATTGTCGGTGATGATAATGGAGTAAGTATTAGCCTTCCTTATGACAGGAGAGATATGGTGCCTGGCAAAAAAACAACCTTTAGTCACGATAATGCTGTCGACCTGATGACAAATGACGAAGTAGGATTATGGGGAGGTTATTCAGGGGAAATGGAAGTTACAAAAGTGGATAATGAATGGGCAGAAGGAAAATTCTTTTTTACCGGAGCCAGTGATGATAAGAAAATAGAAGTTACCGAAGGAGTTTTCAGGATTTCGATGGCAATGAAAAAATAAAAGCATGGAAAGGAATTGCGTTGTGTAATATTGGTACCACTTATTTTTTAGAGAATAAACTCGAAGACGCAGGCAGGTATCTCTTGAAGGCCGTGCCATTAACCGCAGAGGACAATGTGCATAACAACACGGTCCGCTTTTGCGTAGTGTCTCATGGAAGTTTTTTTTTGAAACAGAACAATTTCGCGAAGCAAAAAAGTTCCAAGCAAATAAAATGTTATGATTCAGAAAACCCTGCTATTATTCAAATAGCGGGGTTTTTTTTTTGGCCAGGTTTAAAGAGAAGTTGTGAGCCCCTCTCTCAAACAAGCTAACCAGGGTATCAAGTTGCAGTATCGCTGTATATAAAACATTGGATAGTATTCAGGATGGGATATTACAAAGCGCTTTTTTGACGTCCAGGTTTTTTTATTATTTGTTTCCCATAAAAAGTATTGCAAGAAATCATGCATCGGAAAAAGTAGTAAGTACCTGGTATTTTAATCTTATATCTAACTGGGTACATTTAAATAATCAATCCAGCCTTCGTTAGCTTTTTGTAAATCATATCTATTTTAATTATACTCATTATTTTTTGGCTCCTGCACTTTAGGTCCCTTCTTTTGTTTGCAAAATTCAGGAGTTAAAGAGGATGTTGCTGTCGGAAAAATATTAAACCATCCTCTAATAGATTCGGGAGATGCATCAAAACAATGGACCATTTCAAGAGGCTAATAAATATGAAATAATTAGTATTCATTTGGTTTGCGGGAATTGATTCTTCCGCCAATTAGAAAGCCTCGAATGAGGTGATATGCCATAAATAACTAATCATATAAATTTTGTTCCCAACGTGTAGTAAAATAATCATGAAAAGTTTTTTCTAGGACACGAAGTATTCTATTCCGTTTGGTTGTTCGCCTAACGTATTGGTTTTCAATTGTCTTTTTTTTTGATGTAGTGTTTTTGATGTAGTGTTTAATGTGGAGATGCTGCTATTTCAGCGCACATTTGCATTTCATTAACAAATGGGTTGCTGGTGCCAATGCTTTTGATGATGTGTAAAATATTTATATGCGACTATGCCAAACGTATTAAGGTTTAAAAGATTTAGATGTATTTGAAGGTGCGAAATAGAGCAGTTTTAAGCGTTTGATGGTAACTGTTATATTATATTAATACGCTCACTATCAATGTGGGGGGATGAGACAAAGCAGGTGCTAAACATCAACAAAAAAAGGTATAAAATACTGTATCGCTGTTTACTGATCCCCGTAGATCGGTTACAAATATTCTTCTTATAAAAATTGCTATAATATGAATGACATGCTTGTCAACTTCAAAATCTTTTTTGAGATATATCACCGACCGCCTTCTTAGGTACCCGTATTAATTTTCAATATTAAGATTTACCGAAAATTCTCCAGTAAAAATTTTATTTCATTTCTTAACAAATCCTACGAAAAATATGAGCAAAAAACAATTTCTGTGGCAGCTTTTACTTTTTTTCTTCGCAATTGTGGTACAACAGGAAAGTACAGCACAAACAAGAAAAATTAACGGTACAGTAATAGACGAAAAAGGTCTTCCGATTACCGGAGCCACCATAACGGCAACCAAAACAAATGCAAATTTTTCTACAGCAACTAACACGCAAGGTGTTTTTTCCTTTTCAATTGATCCTTCATATAAAAGTTTGACCATTACAAGTGTAGGCTATGCCGCACAGAATATAGCAATTGGTACAAAAACTTTTTTCAATATTACCCTTCAAAGTGATGCGGTTGACTTATCTGATGTTGTAGTGGTGGCTTACGGCCAGCAAAAAAAGGCTTCTGTAACCGCAGCCATCAGTACAATATCTGCAAAAGAAATTGTACAGTCCCCGGTAGCGAATATCAGCAACGGCCTTGCCGGTCGGTTACCTGGTTTAATATCAGTTCAAAGTTCTGGTAAACCCGGTGATGATGCATCAGCATTATATATAAGAGGTGTTGGTACGTACGCAGGCGGTACAGCCCCGTTGGTTATGGTGGATGGAATTGTCAGGGATTCTTACAACGATATCGATCCAAACGAAATTGAAAACATCAGTATTCTTAAAGATGCTTCCGCCACGGCAGTATTTGGGGTGCGTGGTGCAAACGGTGTTATCCTTATCAATACCAAACGAGGTAAGGAAGGAACTCCGAAAGTTAGCGCCACTGTTCAAACGGCAGCTAACCAGTTTCTAAGACAGCCAAATTATGTTAACTCTTACCAGTATGCCACATTGCGTAATGAGCAGGTATTGGAAACTTATTGGCAACAACATGCCAATGATGCAGATGTAACAAACCAGGCTAATGGCTATAGCAATTTCATTGCAAAAAGAAGTGGAAATACACCAACGGTTGCTGGTTACACACCGCAATTCAGCAATGATGATTTAAAGTATTTTCAAAATGCGCATACACCCAAAATGCCAGACGGTTCATTGAATCCATGGTATGATCCGTATTTTCATCCTGACCAGGATTGGCAGGCGCAGATTTACAAAAAATCCGCACCGCAAACGCAGGCGAATGTTAACATTAGCGGTGGTGTCAAAAGCATGAAATATTTCCTTTCTGCAGGTTATTTAACGCAGGGCGGTTTGTTTAACACTGATTATATGCCTTTCTCTAAAGAAATGGATTATAGAAAAGATAGATATAACCTGAGAGGCAATTTTGATTTTGATGTGAATGATGACTTTAAAATTTCTGTAGATATAGGAACACAGTTTGTCCAGGTTTCAGGGATGAACAACGATGGTTATAACTATGAGAAGAATCTTAGGTGGACCAATCCTATGGGTTCTCCGGGTTATGTTAATGACAGGTTTACATTTATCTGGAATCAGAATCCGGAACAATTTAACCCATTGTACAGCCTGGCAATGCGTAACCAGTACAACATTAACAATAACAGTACGCTTAATTCTGCTATCCGCTTAACGCATAAATTAGATTTCCTTACCAAAGGCCTTTCTGCAAGTCTGAGAGGGTCATACGATAGCTATTTTTCCAGCACATCGGGCGGGCAGTCATTTCCTGTAATGTGGGATGTACGCCCAAATCCTAATGGAGATAAACTAGATCCGATTTGGGTACAAATGAATAATGAAGCTCCATCACAAAGATGGGCTAACTGGTACCGGGGCAAATGGCGTACAGTGTATACAGAGTTTGCATTGAACTATAACCGCACTATTGGCGATCATACAATTACAGCTTTGGCAATGGCCAATTTGAATAAAAAATTCGATCCAAATTTAGCATATAGCCTTCCGCATGCTTATGAAAGTGTTGTTGGCAGGGTTACGTATGGTTATAAGGGTAAATATCTTGCTGAATTTAATATGGGGTACAATGGTTCTGAAAACTTTCCTCCGGGATTAAGATTTGGCTTCTTCCCGGCATATTCACTGGGTTGGGTAGCAAGCAAAGAGTCTTTCTGGCCTAAAAATGATTATGTTAGTTTCTTAAAATTCAGGGGATCTATTGGTACGGTAGGTAATGATGTAGTACAGGGTAGCCGTTATTTGTACTTGCCGGATGTATGGGCTTATGCCCAAACCAATCCCACTACTGTAATGCAAGGGTATTATTTTGGTTTGAACGGCTCTAATCGTACCAGGGTACCCGCAGCCTGGGAAAGTACACTTGGAAACCCTGTTGTAACCTGGGAAACTTCAAAAAAAGAAAATATTGGTTTTGAGGCGAAATTCTTTAAGGATAAGATCAGTGCAACTTTTGACCACTATAATGAGCACAGAAAAGATATCCTTTCAGGCAGGGGAACAGTTCCGGGAATTGTTGCTGCAACTTTACCTTTTTACAATCTTGGAGAAGTGAAAAACTGGGGCAACGAATTGGAGATCACTTACCGTGATAAACTAAACAAGGACTTTAATTTCTGGATAAAAGGCAATATTTCCAATAACCAAAATGAAGTTGTTTTCCGTGATGAAGCAATTGTTGCAGGGCTTGAATACCAGGCGCAAACAGGTAAATCGATTAATGAGGGGAAATACCTACAGGCAAATGGTTTATATAATTCATGGGCTGATTTATATGCAGTTGATAAAGATAATAACCCTATACTGTCACAGCCTGTTTTGGCAAAAGATAACGGTGGCAATCCTTATAAAAATATCCAGGGAAATGCCGTGTATCAAAAAGATCTTTCTGTTGGAAATGTGCCTTTGCAACCTGGTGATATTAAAATGACCGATGTGAATTATGATGGTGCTATTGATGATAAAGATTATGTAAGATCCGGGTATACATCCATTCCCAGGGTTACTTACGGTATGTCATTCGGATTTAGTTATAAAGGATTTGATATGTCACTGTTACTTCAGGGTGCAGCAGGTGTAGCAGCAGATCCAATGCCTGCAACAAACCTGCATTTTAATGGTACAACAGAAGCTTTGTATGATGTGGATTGGAGTCGGTTTACACCAGATCGTTATACTGCGGGAGAATCAATCAGTTTCCCTATTGCAGCCTATAACCGTCAGACCTATATGAATACCTATTTCCATTTGAATACTTCTTACCTGCGGTTGAAAAACCTGGAAGTTGGCTATACATTCCAACGTGGAATTCTGAAAGCGGCCGGGCTTGGTTCAGTTCGTGTGTATATGAACGGATTTAACTTATATACATGGAGTAAGAACCCTATTTGGGGTGATCCTGAAAATATGGGTTATATGGGCTACCCGCTTACCCGTACCTATAACGCAGGTATCAATGTCGGTTTTTAAATTGTTAAATCAGAAAAAAGAAAAAATGAAAAAAAGAATATACATTCCTCTCCTGCTAATAGCCGGAATTATTTCGGCGGGAATGATGACAGGCTGTAAAAAAGATTTCCTGGAAAAGCCCAAAGGAGGAGCTGTAACAGTAGATACCATCTTCCATACACAAAAACAGGCCCAGTATGCAGTAGCTGACATGTATGGCTGGTGTATTCCAACAGGTTTTGTAATGACCAATTCTGCCGATAGCCGTGAAGATGTGCTTACAGACAATGTGCACCTGTTACTTCCGGGTGCAGCCTGGGTTGCTGCTAATTTAAACTATCAATATTACATTGCCGGCGGCATGGCTCCTACCTATAGTATCGACAGGGGACCTATCACTGCCCGTGGTACAGCTAATATTGCCTTTACCGGCTGGTATAAAGCAATCAGAAAGGCGAACCTGGTGATGAAAAATATAGACCAGGTAGCTGATGCATCCCCCGAGTGGAAAACTGATGTAAAAGCACAGGCACTTTTTTGCCGTGCAATGTCACATTACAGTGCATTTCGTTTGTACGGAGGTATCCCGGTTGTTTCTGAAGTATTGGATGGTGATGGACAGATTTCCATTCCGCGCTCATCTGTTCAGTCCGTTGTAGATTCAATCGTTAGCTGGTGCGACCAGGCTGCAAGTTTGTTGCCTGCTACCAGGTCTACAACTGATTATGGTAAAGTAACCATTATTGCTGCATTAGCGCTAAAAGCAAGGATTTTACTGTATGCAGCCAGCCCATTGTATAATACACCAGCCGAAATGACTGCTACTTTAACCGGTGCCCGTTTTGGTACGGCCAAAGATTCTGTATTATGTTATACTGCTTACAGCAAAGAACGTTGGAAAAGAGCTGCAGATGCTGCTAAAGCTGTAATCGATGCTGCTGCTACTGCCGGTGTTTCTTTATACAATACCGGAAAGCCAGCCACCACTGTAAAAACAGATAATTATGCAGGTCTTGGAGATTATGAAGCGGTATGTAATAATGTTGCCGGTACTACCGGAGCTTATGGCAATCCTGAAATGATCCTGGTAAATACTTTTACTCAAAACGATCCAAATGCTTTTAGTAATTGGGCAGACTGGGGAAGATACAATTTCTCTAAAGTACGCATGATGGGATGGGGAGCTAAAAATGATGTGCCTGTTGAGTTTTTACAGAATTATGAAAAAAGGGATGGTACTAAATGGATTCCTGCTTCAACCGGAACCGACTTTAAGGCGTATTTCGAAGGACTCAATTTAGACCCCCGTGCCTATCAGTCACTTGCCTGGGGAGGCCAATGGTACAATAGTGGAAAAACGTTTTTGGCTTATTACAAAGCGTCAACAGATGGTGCTTACGCAAAGGGAAGCCTTATTGATGATTCTAATGCTGCAGATGGATTTGGCAGCGCTATTGAATGCTCAAAATTTGTAGCACGTGTTGATAATAACAATGACAATCACTTCGCATGGCCTGTGTTCCGTTTAGCTGAATTCTATTTAAGTTATGCTGAGGCATTGAACGAATATGGGGGTCCTTCAAGTGATGCATTTAATTATATGAACCTTGTAAGACAAAGAGCAGGGATGCCGGTTAAAGACGCATCAATGTTGCCCGACCAGGCTGCTTTTAGAACCGCCATTCAAAACGAACGTTCAATAGAATTGGCTTTTGAAGATCACCGGTACAATGATTTACATCGTTGGGTAACTGCACATATTATTTTAAACCAAACACTTCATGGATTTGCGGTTACCGCAGCAACCAACGGAGTTACTCCTAAACCAACCAATCCTTTTTTAAACTGGAGCCTTGTTTCTTATGGTGCCAGGGTATTTCCAATAAAATATTACTATGTGCCGTTTCCATACACAGAAATAAGTATGGGGTATTTGGGTGGAAAAAATTGGGATGGTCAAAACCCGGGATGGTAATAAAGTTGATTACATAAAACTTGAAAATAACATGAAATATAAAAATATAAAACTTTTCGTTTGGCTGGCCTTGTTTTCCGGGTTCTCTGCAACCCAGGCACAAACGAAGATTGCCAATCCGTCAGACTCCCTACCAGGACTGACCAAAAATCCTATAACTAATCTTGTTGACCATGGTGTTAGAACTGAGCAAAGCTGGAGAAATACAGGGGCAGTTTTTACGATCACAGGGGAAGAACTGGCAAGAACAAATTCCGGCAATTTACTGAACACCTTGCAGGGGCGTATTCCCGGATTAACGGTTACAACAGGCTCCGGCGAGCCCGGGTACGATAACCCGACACTTTACCTGCGTGGTCAAAGCAGCTGGAATATTGCCGGAAATGCAATCGCTATTTATTTGGATGGATTCCAGGTAGACATGAATGCGTTGGCAGCCTTATCGCCAGTTGAAATTGAATCAATAACCTTACTGAAAGATGCCGCAGCCCTTTCCATTTACGGTTTTGAAGGCGGGGCCGGCGTACTGAGTGTACGTACAAAAGAAGGAACAGTGACCGGTAAAACAAAGATTGAAGTAAATGCCCGGTATGGAAACCTTACGCCTATTGCAATGCCAAAAGTTTTGGATGCTTATGGCTATGTAAATGCCTATAATAAAGCTTTACAGAATGACGGGCTGCCGGTTAAGTACTACAATCCGGAATTATACAAAGCGAATGACGATCCTTTTCATCCTAATGTAAACTGGTATGATAAGGTATTGAACAATAACTCTGCAAACCAGGATTATAATATTTCATTCCGCGGAGGTAACAGTAAAGCTAAATTTTTCGTATTAGGCGGCTATACAGATTTTAAAGGTGCATATAAAGATGCGGATCTTATAGACCAGGACTTCGGTACGAATGCCAAATACAAAAGAATTAACCTCAGAACGAATGTCAATTTACAATTGAACAAAAACTTATCTGTAAAGGCCACAGTTTCGGCAATTACAGAAGATCGTAGCACCCCCTCAGGGTTTACCGCAGCTTCATTGTTTTCCAACTTGTTGCGGATCCCGGCAGCGGCATTTGCAGTAAAAAACCTGGATGGTACATGGGGTAATAACTCTGTTTACAATTTTAATCCGGTGCAATTACTCAGGCAAAACGGTGTCTATAATTCACACACAAGAAATTTGCAAACCAACTTAAGCTTTGATGAAAAACTGGATGCTTTCGTGAAAGGATTATCTTTTAACGGTGGTATTTCTTTCAGCAACGTGTATACAGGCGTGTATGAAAAACGATTTGCAGTGCCTGCTTTTGAAATTACAAAAGACGCGTATGATAACCCTGTTATGGATGCTTCCGGTAATACGGTGTATAAAGTATCAGGAGCGGTAAGCCAAAGTATCAATGATGGTGGCAATGCACACTGGAACAGGAACTCTTTCCAGGTTGGATTTAATTATGACAGAACTTTTGGCAAAAATACTTTTACCGGGGTAGTGCAGGGAAACCGTTCAAATTACTCGCATGACGGTCAGACTTATGCAGTGGTTGAACAGGGAGTTCGCGGAGCTGTTACGTACGATTACAGTAAAACGTATGTTGCTGACTTGTCTTTCTCGTATGCAGGTTCAGGCGACTTCCAATCCGGTCATCGTTACGGATTATTCCCTGCGGTTGGTTTAGGATGGATAGCCAGTAATGAGGCTTTTTTGAAAGACAATAAAGTGATCAACTTCTTAAAACTAAGAGCATCTTACGGTACAACAGCCAGTACGAACGAAGACTTCCGTTTCTTATATGAAAGATGGGGTATATCTAGCGGAAACGTAATATTAGGAACAACTGATGTAACCTATGGCGGACGTTCAGAAGGTGCATACCCTAACAGCAATTTTACCTGGGAAGCAAAGCAAACAGCCAATATAGGTGTTGAATTAAACCTTTTTGAAAAATTAAATGCAACGATTGATGTATTTACTGAAAAACGTACAGGCATTTTGGAAGTGCCGGTTGGTATACCAAGTTACACGGGATTTGATTTGCAAAGCACCAACACCGGGGAAGCTGTAAACAAAGGCTTTGAAATTGCGCTTCAATATCGTGAGAAAATAAAAACCAATTTCGAATATTATGGCGGAGCTTCTCTGTCTTATGTTCGTAACAAAATAACGCAAAGAGCAGAAGACGCCCAGCCTTATAATTACCTGTACCAGCAGGGATACAAAATTGGCCAGATGAGAGGATTGGAAACTGCAGGATTTTACCAGGTCGCAGATTTTGATGCCAGTGGTAATTTAGTATCGGGAGTTGTAAAATCAAGTTATGGCCAGGTGCGTCCCGGCGATTTGAAATATATCGATCAAAATGGGGATGGTATCATCAACAATTATGATAAGGTACCGATGAAGTTTGCTAAACTTCCTGAAATTACTGTAGGCTTTAACTTAGGCTTTAAATATGGCGGTTTTGATTTTGATGCATTCCTCCAGGGGGTAATGAACAGAACGGTAAGCTTGTTGGATGATGCGTTTGATTATACACATCCATTGGCAAACAATAATAACATTACCGTTTTCTCAACCAATCCCTGGACATCGGAAACCGCAACAACTGCTACCTCACCAAGATTGTCTACACTGGTAAACAATAACAATAACCAACAGGCTGATTTTTGGCTTCGCAACGGCAACTTCTTCAAAATACGCAGTGTTGAAATAGGATATACACTTCCTTCAAAAGGCAGCTTAAAGAAGATTGATGCGCTGAGAATTTTTGTTAGCGGCAATAACCTGGTAAGTACTAAAATTGAAGGATTGGAACCAGAAAGACTTTCAATGGGATATCCTTTAATGAAGACCGTTACAGTAGGAGTTAAAGCAAAATTTTAGAACGAACATTGAAATCATATAAAATGAAAAAAAATTATAATGTCATCTTTATTATAGTATTTGCGGCATTCTGTCTCTCTTCCTGTAAGAAAGATTTCCTGGATGTAAAAAACATACCAGCTGATATGCCGATAGACCTGATGTATAAGAAGTACGACTACATCCAGGGGATTGTATGGAATGCATACGGTCATTTGCCCGATGGTTTTGCGGGGATGGATATGGAAGCTGCAACAGACGCTGCTTATCATACTAATGTAAACAACCGCTCTCACACATTTAACTATGGAGTGTGGAATCAATTTAACAACCCTGATGGACCATGGTCTAATTATTTCGATGGTATTTACCAGGCAAATCTCTTCCTGGAACATAAAGGAGAAGTTGATTTATCATCCCTTCAAAATTCAATTGTAAACAATGATTCTACCAGCTATAAAAAAGCGGTATTGAACCTTAAGTTTATGGAAGGGGAATGCTATTATCTTAAAGCATTCTTCTATTTTGAATTGGTAAAACGCTACGGAGGAGTTCCTACAATAGATAAGGCGCTGGATTATAATCAACCCGCCACATGGAAAGGGTTGTCAAGAAATACAGTTGATGAGTGCTTCAAATACATCACGGCTTTATGCGATAAAGCTGCGGTTATTATTCCTGATAGCGTTCGCACGAGTTCTTCAACAAGCTGGTACGAATCGGGCAGGGCTACGAACGGAGCTATTAAAGCGCTGAAATCAAGAGCGCTATTGTATGGAGCCAGCCCCTTGTTTAAAGATGCAGGATCAACCACTACATGGGTTGCTGCAGCTGCTGCTGCCCGTGAAGTAATTGCAATGAATGTGTTTTCTCTTGATGCCTCTTATGCAAATGTATTTGGCGCTACCAATACAACTTCTGTTGAAGCAATTTTCTTTAAGAGAAACGGCGCTCAGAACGGATTCGAAAAGAACAACTTCCCGATTATGTTCGAAGGGAGTGACGGCAGTAGTGTTACACCAAGTCAAAACTTTGTAGATGAGTTTGAAGTGAAGAGCGGAAGTACCTCGGTGCCTTTTGACTGGAACAACCCGGTTCATGCTGCTAATCCATACAGCAACAGGGACCCTCGTTTGGCAGCCACGGTTGTATACAACGGAACTTCGTTTAAATCCACCACCATTCAAACATATTACGGCGGAAACAGCGGACAGCCTAAATTGAATGCTACCAAAACGGGTTACTACCTGTCTAAATATGTAAACCAAAGTGTTGATTTGTTGAATAATACAACCACGAAACACCAATGGTTATATTTCAGGTATGCAGAGGTTTTATTGAACTATGCAGAAGCCATGTTTAATGCTTATGGCGCAACAGGTGATCCGTTGGGTTATAGTATGACGGCACTGCAGGCGCTTAATAAAGTAAGAACGCGTAGTACAATGCCAGCGCTTACAGATCTTACACAAGATGCCATTTTACATGAACGCAATGTGGAATTGGGTTTTGAAGGTTTCCGCTGGTGGGATGTACGCAGATTGAAGAAAGGAAGCATTTTTAATGTTCCTGTAAGAAGCATATCCATTACATTGAACGGTTCAAACTTTGTTTATACGCCTAAAAAATTGGAAGACAGAGTTTATGATAACACAAAAATGAACTGGTATCCGATTCCTCAAAGTGAAATTACAAAAACGGGATGGACACAAAACGCTAACTGGTAGTTACATCTTCCGGCAATAATTTACCATAAAACTCAATAAAATTATCATCATGAAATCAACCATAAATTTCAAAATAATAAGGAGTATACTTCCCCTGGCGCTGGGTGCTATCCTTCTTTTCGGGTGCAAAAAGGAAAGCAACGTCAGCTATGAAACATACGATAAAGTTGATAGCCTGGCTGCCAGCTTTACTGTAACACCTGTTGCGGGCAATGACACAAAATTTGTTATTACCAATACTACACCGGGGCAGTGTGTAGGTTCCAGGTGGGATGTAGGTAAAGGAAGCGGACCGTTAATGGGAAAGACAATAGATACTGTTTTTTATCCATTGGCAGGAACCTATACCGTTAAAATGTGGGCATTGGATAAAAGAGGCAGACTGTATAATGCGCCTTCCGTCAATGTAACTACTACTAAAAATGACCCTGCATATGATAACCTTATCAAAGGTGGAAAAATGAATGCAGGAGACAACCTGCTTTGGAGCAGGTATGATGCGAATGCCAACAAAATAATCTGGACACTCGCTAACGGACAATATACGGCTACAACTGCTACTAAACCCGTAACCGCTTCTGTTAACGGAGGTATTTACCAGGCTGTACAGGTAGTAGCCAACAAAACCTATCGCTTTACTACGAATGTTTCTTATGGCGTTACACAGGATGCCTGGGTTGAAGTATATCTTGGACAAACACAAATACCCGCAGATGGTAAAGATTATACGGAGAATAAGAAACTTGGTGTTATTGCATGGGGTACATGGACTGCATTTAATGGTACCAAAACATTTGACCTTACTTTTGGTTCGAGCGGTACTGTTTATGTTGTAATCAAACTGGGTTGCAACTCTCCAAATGGTCACTTCAGTACGCAGGGAGTAAGTGTTTGGAATGTAGATTTCCGTCGTATCCAGGAATAATCCCGAACAGACGCTACTATGTTAATTGATTATTGTTTAATTGAAAATAATTAATAAGAACTTTATTTCGAAGCTGTTTAAAAACGATTTTAAGAATGTCCTGTAAGTGAAAGGGTGGTTCGTGGGAACACCTAAAGTATATACACATCCATTAAATGACAACCAGTCAATTATAGGTAGTAAAATGTGAGTTGAATTTTGCTTCATAGGAGCAACGTGTTTATAGATAGAGGCAAAGAGATATACCGGCTCCATAGGAGCCACGTATTTGCGTGGTCTTTACGTGGCTCCTATGGAGCCCATGCCTAAAGCAGTCACTATTTCTATAAACACGATGCTCCTGACGGAGCAATAGCATCTTATCTCATTTTCAAACAATCTGAAATTTAGAAAAGTTACATTTTCAATTGAGTCTTTTAGGTTTTATTTCATTCGATTTATTTCTGTATGTACTTTAGGTTGCGTGAAACCACAGCGATCGCCGCAGTTCCAGCCAACGAACCGCAATATGCCAAACGGAAACATCATTTTTAAACAGCTTCTTAATTCTGTGTTGATTATGAAAAGTAAATACCTTCTGTTCGTTTTTATATTTTGCCTGTTATTTACAATTGTGCAGGCAGTACCTCCGGGCAAGTCTTTTTATATCCAGAAACCCGAAGACTCTTCAGCCGTTTATTTTACGCCGGATATTTTTAGTATTAAGGCAGATGGATCAACGGATGTATCGGATGCTTTGCAAAAAGCAATTGATATGGTAAAGAGCAAATACAATTTTGGAATTGTTTTCATTCCCGAAGGCAAATATTTAATCAGCAAAACAATTTATGTTCCGCAAGCCGTCAGGCTTATTGGCTACGGGAAAATCCGGCCTCAAATTATTTTACAAAAAAATGCACCCGGTTTCCAGGAAATCCCTTCCGGTGATAAAGGGAATGCAAAATATATGTTTTGGTTTACAAGCACTGTTCCTAAAGATGGAGAACGTGTGAATGATGCAGGAGCAGGAACTTTTTACAGTGGCTTTTCAAATATTGATTTAAAAATTGAAAGTGGAAATCCACTGGCCGTTGCGTTAAGAACGCATTATGCACAACACAGTTTTGTTTCGCATGTAGATATCCAGATCGGCGCTGGCAAAGCAGGCATGTTTGAGGTTGGTAATGAAATGGAAGATATACGTTTTTTTGGCGGCGATTATGGTATTTATACAACCAAGCCTTCACCGGGTTGGCAATTTATGATGACGGATACTTATTTCGAAGGACAACGAAAAGCGGCTATTAAAACACAGGAAGCAGGATTAACCATTGTAAGAATGACTGTAAAAAATGTGCCGACAGTTATTAATATTGATTCAAACTATAACGATAAAATATTTATTGAAGACGGATCTTTTGAACAGGTAAGCGGTCCTGCATTTATCATCAGTAATGAAGGAAGTGCAGGTACGCAGATAAATATCCGCAATGTAAATTGTCGCCAGGTACCGGTTTGGTCGCTACTCAGAAACAGCAAAGAGCAAATTGTGGCACCAGGCATTATTTATAAAGTAACCAATTTTACGTACGGTTGGCAAATGGATGATCTGGGACAGGAACCCGTTTGCAAAGTTGTAAAAGAAATGAATGTTGAAAATTATTTCGCTTCAGCATTTACCGGCAAACTCCCCTCATTGCCTGCTATGGATAGTTGGGTAAATCTGAAAACACTTGGTGCAATAGGTGATGGAATAACCGATGATACCAAAGCCATCCAGGATGCAATTGACCGTTATCCTGCTATTTATGTTCCGCAGGGATGGTATAAAGTTTCATCAACACTTCATTTAAAAAATAATACAGCATTGATTGGTCTTCATCCGATGGCTACTCAATTTTTTATTGATGATAATACAGAAGCTTTTGGAGGATTCGGCGGCCCACAACCTATTGTTGAAACTCCGAAAGACGGAACGAATATTTTAACAGGCATCGGATTGAATACTGGGGCGTATAACAATCGGGCGGTTGCCTGTAAATGGATGGCAGGGCCAGAGTCTTATATGAATGATGTGAAGTTTATTGGGGGGCATGGTTCTATGGCTCGTCCGCAACCTCAACCCGCAAATACAGCAACACCAACCCAGCGCAATCGTCAAAATAATAATTTCGGTTCCCGCGTTCTTCCGGGAATGGATGTCGCATGGGATACACAATATTGGAGTTTATGGATTACCGATGGTGGGGGAGGAACATTTAAAAATATCTGGACAGCTAATACGTTTGCATCTTCCGGTATTTATGTATCCAATACTTCAACGCCTTCCTGCATTTATGCGATGTCTATCGAACATCATGTGCGTAACGAAGTCAGGTTTAAGAATGTATCCAACTGGAAAATATATGCAATGCAACTGGAAGAAGAAAGCAGGGAAGGTTCTTTGGCACAACCTGTTGAATTAGATAACTGCGAAAATCTTGTATTTGCCAATCTATATATGTTTAGGGTAATTCGTGTTAATACGCCTTTTGCTTATTCCATCAGAACATGGAATTGCAGGAATCTCGAATTGCTCAATGTGCACAATTTTGCCCAAACAAAATACACTACCACTGTTCCTTTATACGATGTTAATGCTGATACCGAAGTAAGGCCCTGGGAATTTGCCCGCTTACATATAAGCGGAAGCAATGTCAATAAACAAATTGCCGCTGCTGCAAAAAATGAAGTGTATCAATTAGCAAAAGGATTTGAATTTGCAGATGGCATTTGCAAAGACAGCAAAGGAAATATTTATTTCAGCGAAACCAGGCAAAAGAAAATCTACAAATGGTCTGCTGCAACACGATCATTGAGCCTGGTGGCCGATTTTCCATGGGAGCCGCTATCGTTGGGCTGCGACAGAGATGATCGTTTATTGGTAGTATTCAAATATGTTCCGAGACCCGGGTATTTGAAAGAAGGAAAACCCGAAACCTTCCCTTTGCCGCAGGATGCGAGTGGTACTTCATTCAGCGGATGGGGTAACTCTGGTTTTGGAGTTTGGGTATATTCAATCAACCTGGAAAATCCTGAAGCATCCATTCAACTATTAAAAAAAGTTCCGATGCCTTATACCAATATTTATAAAGCATTGTATCCGTCAAATCGCTGGAGAGATTATCACGATTTCAGTTCTGTTGTTGTAAATAAACCAGCAGAAGCATTTATTGCTTTAGACGGCGTCACCATTATTCCCGACGTATATGATCTTGCCCGGTCTAACACATTAATTGAAGCGTTCCCGGGTAAAAAAGTATATGCCACGGATGAATACGATAAAAGAACGGTGCAGTTACAGGTAAGCAAAAATGGTTATTTGGAAAACCTTCAAAGTTTTACAGAACGTGGCGAATTTAATAACACAACTGATGCCAAAGGAAATGTATATATAGCAGATGGACAGATTTATGTATATGATGCCAGCGGAAAACAAACGGGTATAATAAAAGTGCCGGAAAGACCGGCTACTATTTGCATTGGCGGTGCTGATGGCAAAAGTTTATTTATTACCACACGTTCCTCATTGTACGTTGTTTCAATCCCATAAAAAATAAAACCAAATTATAATAGAGTACCTGGTTTGCATTTGAAACTTCAAAAAAGAATAAACCTTTTTAATTATAGATTCAAGTCGTAAGAAATAAATATCCAAATGAAATACATTATGAAGAAACTCATCTCTTTTGTTTGTACGGGAATGTTAATGTCAACCCTGTTTGCACAAAATAAACTGCCGCAGTTGGGCAAAGATAATATCAGCAAAGTAATTGCGGCGATGACGCTTGAAGAGAAAGCCCGGCTCGTTGTTGGCATCGGAGGCGATACATGGAAAAATCCTGCCTCAGGAGAAAAAACGGTATTAGTGCCCGGTGCTGCCGGTTGCACCTATCAAATTCCCCGTTTAGGTATTACTCCTGCCGTACTTCCCGATGGGCCTGCAGGATTAAGAATCAATTCAAACAGGGAAGGCGATGCTAAAAAATATTATTGCACAGCATTCCCTACAGCTACCGCATTAGCTTCTACATGGAATACTTCATTAGTAGAAGAAGTAGGAAAAGCAATGGGAAATGAAGTACATGAATACGGTGCAGATGTATTATTGTCACCCGCAATTAATTTACAGCGTAATCCATTATGCGGGCGCAATTTTGAATACTATTCTGAAGATCCTTTATTAATCGGAAAGCTGGCCGCTGCTATGATAAATGGAATTCAATCCAACGGCGTTGGCACTTCGCTTAAACATTTTGTTGCGAATAATATAGAAACAAACCGAAAATCTGTAAATGAAGTGATCAGTCAGCGGGCTTTACGTGAGTTGTATCTACGTGGATTTGAAATTGCGGTTAAGGAATCTCAGCCATGGACAATTATGTCTTCTTACAACAGGTTAAACGGACTATATACTTCTCAGAATTATGATTTAATTACTACCGTCCTGCGTAAAGAATGGGGCTTTAAAGGAATGGTAATGACGGATTGGGATGGCGGTGATGATGCCGTTGCTCAAATGAAAGCCGGTAACGATCTTATTATGCCGGGAAATCACCAGGTAAAGGAACTATTAGCTGCAGTAAAAAATAAAACAATTGATGAGAAAACATTGGATGAAAATGTTGCACGTATTTTGGATTTCATCACCAGCACTCCCCATTTCAAACAATATGTTTTTTCTAATGCTCCTGATTTAAAAGCGCATGCACAAGTTGCAGCAAAAGCAGCAGGAGAAGCAATGATTCTTTTAAAGAATGATAACAAAACACTTCCTTTTGCGAAGATTAAAAAAGTAGCCCTTTTCGGGAAAAATTCTTACAGTGCCTTTATTACCGGCGGCACAGGAAGCGGGGAAGTTAATTTCGAAAAATCAATTTCTATTGCAGAAGCTTTTCAAAATGCAGGATATGTCGTTACACCTGGTCTTCAAAAAACATATCAGCAATTTATTGATACTGTTATCACTAACAGTAAACGGCGAAACAAAAAATTTGCTGTTGACTTTCATGCAGAGATGCCAATAACAGAAGATTTAATTAAAGCAGATGTAAAGAATAATGATATAGCAATTATAACGATTGCACGTAATGCAGGTGAAGGTTCTGATAGAAAAATAACAGATTTCGGTTTATCGGAAACTGAAAAAGACCTTATTAAACAAGTGTCTAAAATTTATCACGAAGCCGGTAAAAAAGTGGTGGTGGCACTAAACATTGGCGGTGTTATAGCAACAGCAGATTGGAGAGATGATGTTGATGCCATTGTGTTGGCATGGCAAACAGGTATGGAAGGTGCGAATGCTTTAGTCAAAATATTAAAAGGAGAAGTGAACCCATCAGGTAAGCTGGCACAATCATTTCCCATGGTATATACCGATGTTCCTTCAGCAGATAATTTCCCGGGCGAACCCGCGGGTAACATTGTAAATGCTTACTACAACGAAGGTATTTATGTAGGATACCGTTATTACGAAACCTTTCATAAACCCACAGCTTATGAATTTGGATACGGGCTTTCTTATACACCGTTCCAATATTCAGGTATTAAACTTAGCAGCCCGATTTTTTCCGATAAAATAACAATTACCGTAACAGTTAAAAATACTGGTAAGGTTGCCGGTAAAGAAACTGTACAACTGTATATTGCTGCTCCTAAAACTGAAATTGAAAAGCCGGTACAAGAGTTAAAAGGCTTTGCAAAATCCAAACTGTTACAACCTAGCGAATCGGAGCAACTGACATTTACTTTGGATGCAAAATTGCTAGCTTCGTACTGGAGCGGAATGTCTGCCTGGGTTGCAGATAAAGGGCAATACGAAGTACTTATCGGTGCCTCCTCAAAAGATATTCGTCAGAAGGCTTCTTTTGAAGTTCGGGAAACAATTGTTGTAGAGAAAACAAATCCCGTTTTGTATCAAAACAGGTTATTAAAAGAATTGAGTATTAGTGATAAATAAATATTTAAACTGAGTAACAACATGAAACGATTTTTTTACATAGTATTGGCAGGTATTTTTTGCACAGCTAATACCAATGCACAGTATAACAATGCATCTTCAACACCTGTAAAAGTTGAAATAACAAAAACGGCAGAGGGGAAATTCCAACTCTTACGTGCAGGGCAGCCTTATTTTGTTAAAGGTGCCGGGGGCAGTACATTTCCCGATCGCATTGCTGCTTACGGCGGCAACTCCATCCGTACATGGGGAAGCAGAAACGGGCTAAAAGTATTGGATTCAGCTCAAAAATATGGCTTAACCGTGCTGATGGGGCTGGATGTGGCAATAGAAAGACATGGATTTGATTATGACGATACGGTTGTTGTAAGAAAACAACTGGATCGTTTGCGTGCTGAAATTTTAAAGTACAGAAACCATCCTGCATTACTTGCATGGGCTATAGGAAACGAACTGAATCTCCGTTACAAAAACCAAAAAGTTTGGAATGCAGTGAATGATATTGCGAAGATGATACACGAACTGGATCCCAACCATCCCGTTTGTACAGTGTTTGCAGGAATCAACAAAGATTTGGTGACCAATGTAAAAGAACGTTGCCCTGACCTGGATTTCTTATCTATTAATACATACGGAGATTTGGCAGGCTTGCCTCAAAATATTCGAAACACCGGCTGGACCGGTGCTTACATGGTAACCGAGTGGGGGCCAACAGGACATTGGGAAAGTTTAACCACGCCATGGAAATCGGCAATTGAAGAAACCAGCAGTGAAAAAGCTGCCGTTTACAAAATTCGGTACGAATATTCTATTGCGAAGGATAAAGACAGGTGTTTGGGTTCGTATGTGTTCTTATGGGGACAAAAGCAGGAGCGCACACCTACATGGTATGGAATATTTACAGAAAGGGGAGAGGAGTCTGAAGTAGCCGATGTAATGCAATATTTATGGTCCGGTACATGGCCCAAAAACCAGGCGCCGCATATTTACTCATTGCAGGTGAACAATCAAAAACCAATCGATTATCTGTACTTAAAACCTGGTAATAATTATAATGCAGTTGCTAGGGCATTTGATCCTGATAATGATCGTCTTTTTTATCGTTGGGATATACTTCCCGAACCAACACAATTGAGTGACGGCGGCGATTTTGAAGCCCGTCCGAAAGCTATAGAGAACCCTGTTGCTGGTAATACCAATCAAAGCAAGATATCCTTTGTTGTTCCATCAAAAGAAGGTGCTTACCGTTTGTTTGTGTATATTAGTGATGGGAAAAATAAAGTAGCAACCGCAAACTTCCCATTTTTTGTAAAGAAATAAAATTTCGTAAATGCTGATGAACCTGGAACATTTCAGTACCTACTGAAAGTTACCGGTTCATTTTCTTTCTGGAGTTTCCTTAGCCTTTTTTATCCCAGACGGATCAGGTGGTATCTCTCCTGCGTCGATGAGTATGATGGTCCGCATCCCTGCAGGGTGACGCGGCAAAAATGAAATTTGTAAGTGTTACTTTAACTTTAATCTTCTGTGAATCATTGATTATATACTTGTTGACTAACCGTTGTTTGGTATTTTATTACACATGCTTCCAAAAAAGTAGTTATTGCTTGTATTCCCCGGTAGATGCTCCTACTGCTATTACCTTATCATTGTATGCGCCAGGTTTTTGGTCTTGCTTGGTTTAGTACGGCATCTGCAGTTAATGCAGGACTTACTGTCTGGCATTCCACAGCAATTTTTCGTATTATTTTTGTATTTAAAAAGGCACCGCCCACAACAGTAATCCTATTGTGAGCGATGCCCATGAAAGCCATCTTTAAAGACTAATCCAATCAGGCTACGTGATTGGGCGGCTTTCCCGGTAATCTATTTTCAGGAGGCCAGGTGATCTATTTCGATCATTGGTGAGCGATAGAATCAACGGGCGCCATATTTACAATCAGGATAAATCAAACCTGTCTAAATTCATCACTTTATTCCAGGCTGCTACCAAGTCTTTCACAAATTTGCCCGGAGCATCAGTGCTTCCGTATACTTCAGCAATCGCCCTCAGTTCTGAGTTGGAGCCAAACACAAGATCTGCACGGGTGGCTGTCCATCTCATTTCGCCGGTGGCACGGTGGCTGCCCTCATAAAGTTCCTTGCCTTCTGATGCTGCTTTCCAGGCAGTACTCATGTCGAGTAAGTTTATAAAGAAATCGTTGGTAAGCTGGCCGGGCCGGGTGGTGAAAACACCATGTTTGGAACCATCGAAATTAGTGTTCAGTGCACGCATACCGCCTACCAGCACTGTTAACTCCGGCGCTGTAAGTGTGAGCAATTGGGCCTTATCTATCAGCAACTCTTCGGTTGACACGGGAAAATTCTCTTTTCGGTAGTTACGGAAACCGTCAGCCACTGGCTCCAGGTGTCCAAATGATTCAACATCAGTTTGTTCCTGCGAAGCATCTGTGCGGCCCCCTATAAAAGGAACGGTAATATCATGTCCCGCATCTTTTGCTGCCTTTTCAACTCCTGCACAACCGGCCAACACGATTAAATCTGCCAGCGAAACTTTTTTACCACCATACTGTGCATCATTAAATTCTTTTTGAACTCCTTCCAGGATATTCAATACTTTCTGCAACTGCGGCGGATTGTTTACCTGCCAGTCTTTTTGAGGAGCCAGGCGAATGCGGGCACCATTAGCACCACCACGCTTATCAGAACCGCGGAATGTAGAGGCTGAAGCCCACGCTGTGGAAACCAGTTCAGACACGTGCAACCCGGATCCCAATACTTTTGCCTTCAGCATCGCAATATCACCATCTTCTATTATTGGATGGTCGATGGCAGGAATAGGATCTTGCCAAAGCAGTTCTTCCTGGGGCACATCAGGGCCCAGGTAGCGGGCAAGGGGGCCCATGTCGCGGTGTGTTAATTTAAACCATGCCCGGGCAAAAGCATCTGCAAATTCATCTGGATTTTCCAAAAAGTGCCTGGATATTTTTTCATAAACGGGGTCTAACTTCAAAGCAAGGTCTGTAGTGAGCATCCTTGGCGGATGTTTTTTTAAACCATCAAATGCATCAGGAATAATATCGGCTGCATCTTTGGCGATCCATTGTTGCGCACCTCCCGGACTTTTAGAAAGCTGCCATTCGAAGCCGAATAGATTTTCGAAAAAATTATTGCTCCATTTTGTTGGCGTTTTCGTCCATATTACTTCCAGGCCACTTGTGATGGTATCAGCACCTTTTCCCGTACCGAAGTCGTTGTGCCAGCCAAATCCCTGCATTTCCAGTCCGGCGGCTTCAGGCTCTTTGTCTACATGGGTGGAAGGAGCTGCGCCGTGGGTTTTGCCAAAGCTGTGCCCGCCTGCTATCAGAGCTACTGTTTCTTCATCATTCATTGCCATGCGACCAAAAGTATCGCGGATGTCTTTTGCAGCAGCGATAGGGTCAGGATTACCATCGGGACCTTCTGGATTTACGTAGATCAGCCCCATCTGCACTGCAGCGAGTGGTTTTTCCAGGTTACGGGAATGTATATCACCGTCTGCGTCATCATCCGACACAAGTACACCGTGTTCTTTTCCGACACCCTCTGAGCCGTGAGCATAACGCAGGTCGCCACCAAGCCACGTCTTTTCGGAGCCCCAATACACTGCTTCATCCGGTTCCCACACATCTGCACGGCCACCACCAAAGCCAAATGTTTTGAACCCCATTGATTCAAGCGCTATATTACCGGCAAGAATCATTAAATCTGCCCATGAAATGTTGCGGCCATATTTTTGTTTGATAGGCCAAAGCAACCTTCGGGCCTTATCAAGACTTACGTTATCGGGCCAGCTATTGAGTGGAGCAAATCGTTGCAATCCTGCGCCTCCACCACCACGACCATCTCCCACGCGATAAGTGCCTGCACTATGCCACGCCATGCGAATAAACAAAGGACCATAATGACCGAAGTCTGCCGGCCACCAGTCTTGTGAGTCGGTCATGAGCGTATGAAGGTCTTTTTTCACACTTTCCAGGTCGAGGCTTTTAAAAGCTTCCGCATAGTTGAAATCTTCACCCATCGGATTTGATAACGGGGAGTGTTGGCGCAGGATATTTAACTTTAACTGGCTCGGCCACCAGTCGGGGTTCCTGGTGCCGCCACCGCCAACATTGTGCTTCATACTTCCATTATGAAACGGGCATTTACTGATGTCCTTTGATTCTTTTTCCATTTTTGTAAGTTTATTGTATTGAACTTGTTTGAAACTGGTGTTCTAAGAATTTATAAAAGTATGGTATTGGAGAATATAATTGTAATCAATTAATTCTATGTTTTTATAGTTAATGTCTATAAGGTGAGAAAGGTCTATAAGGTAATAATCAAAGCGACTCACATTACCTGCCTTCACTGGTGGCTAGGATGAAGCGAAGAAAAGAAAGATGTCGCGTTCAATAAATGTTATAAGTAAACTCAAAATGAAATCTCAATTTTCAGCCCTGACAGGTATTATCTCATTTGAATACCTGGAAAAGCTTTTAAGAAGTATTGATGTGACGAAAGTGGAATTGCGCAGCCAGTCATTGGCAAACATGGTTGGCTGATTTGTAATCAAACAAATAGTTGTTCCATTACTTTAAACATTTGGTTGATAAATGCGTTTTGGATAATCAAAATTCATTTCAATTTGAAAATTCTACTTACTGGTGCAACCGGTTATATTGCTCAACGACTGCTTCCAGAATTGCTGTCCGCGAATCACTCTGTGTATTGCTGCGTGAGAGATAAGGGACGCTTCGACCTTCAAAGGTTTCAGAATCCCGATATCTCCGTGATTGAAGTTGATCTTTTGCGGGAAGAAACATTACAAAACATTCCTGAAGGAATTGATATAGCCTATTACCTTGTTCATTCGATGAGTACAAGCGATGGTAATTTTGAAAAAATGGAAGCTGCATCCGCTGAAAACTTTAAGCGTAGGATGTTGCAAACGAATGTACAGCAGGTGATCTATCTCACCGGCATTGCAAATCAAAGTCATTTGTCTAAACATCTTCACTCAAGACTTCAAGTGGAGAATATTTTAAAAACAGGCGGTTATTCTTTCACCGCATTAAGGGCAGGAATAATTGTCGGTTCGGGAAGCGCTTCTTTTGAGATAATACGCGACCTGGTGGAGAAATTGCCTGTAATGATAACGCCTAAATGGCTTAACACCAAAACGCAACCCATTGCAATAAGAGACGTTGTGGCGTATTTAAAGGGGGTGATTTTGTTACCGCTGGCATTAAACAATAGTTTTGATATAAGTGGTGGTGAAATATTTACTTATAAAGAATTATTATTAAAGTTTGCTACTGTAAGAGGACTTAAAAGAAAGATACTAGTGTTACCCGTTTTGACTCCACGGCTATCATCCTATTGGTTATACTTTGTTACCTCCACCAGTTATCAACTTGCTAAAAACCTGGTGGATAGCATGAAAGTTGAAGTAATTGGAAACCAAAATGATCTTGGCGAAATCCTGCACATAACTCCCACTCCTTATGAAAAAGCTATTGAACTCGCATTTGTGAAAATTGAGAATGACCAGGTGCTATCCAGTTGGAAAGATGCGACGACAAGTAATATTTTATACAAAGGTTTGACAGTGCATTTGCAGGTGCCAAAGGAAGGAACCTTTAAGGACATACGAAAACGCAAGGTAAAAGATGTGCAAAAAACACTTGATAGAATATGGCGCATTGGTGGTGACAATGGTTGGTATTACGGCGGATGGCTTTGGACAACAAGAGGCCTGCTCGACAAAATGGTTGGTGGAGTAGGTTTACGCCGTGGGCGGAGAAGTCCAACCCAGTTATACCCGGGAGAGTCGCTTGATTTCTGGAGGGTGCTGGTAGCAAGCAAGGAAGACCGGAGATTGCTCTTATACGCAGAAATGAAATTGCCGGGAGAAGCATGGCTTGAATTTTTTATCAATGAAAAAAATGAACTTGAACAAACGGCTACTTTCCGTCCACTTGGATTAAAGGGGCGTTTATATTGGCTTGCTGTTCTTCCTTTTCATGGATTTATTTTCAAAGGAATGATAAATGCATTGTGTGAGTGATGGTTAATAAATTGACAGATTTAGTACTGCGATGCTTTATATCATCATGTCAATTTATTTGTCAAACAATAAAATCCGGCCTTTTTACAGCAGATTATAACTGTATCAATATAACCTGGAGCCGGTATATACACCTGCTTCTACTGATACATTCACTAAACCCTGTAACCTTCCTGGATGCTACTGAAGCTATATCACAGATCGCTTCGAATGTAATACAGTTTGCTGGCTATAAACTATATTTACCATAATGGCGTTTGACAACATGGTGTGCCATTACAGGCCCGAAGCCCGCTACGGGCACCTGTTGCTGGAATAGTTTTGCAAAGTGTAGTAGAGGTTAAAATGGCTTTGGATTAATCAACATGAAGAAAATTCCCATAAGACAGATCAGTGCTGCTCCTAATGAGCGGGTAGTTCCGGAGCGTTTTACGATTCGCAAAGTGGAGGATTTGCTTGACAGGGAGGACTTGTTTCATGAACTGCACAGGCACGATTTCTTTTTTATTATTGCCCTGCAAAAGGGACAGGGCACGCATGAAATAGACTTTACCAGCTATAATGTTTTTGACCATTCCGTTTTCGTTATGCGCCCCGGCCAGGTACATCAGTTCCAATTGAAGGCGGATGCCAGGGGCTACATCCTGGAGTTTAATACTGAATTTTACCATCCCAAAGACAAGGCATCTGCTCAGCGGTTGCGAAAGGCAAGCAATAAAAACTTTTGCGAGCTGGAGATAAAAAGGTTTGAAAAATTGTATGCGATATTAACCGATATTTTACAGGAGTACACTGCAAGGGAAGAAGGGTTTTTGGATGTGATTAAGGCCCACATGGATATTTTCTTCATTGAGTTTATACGGCAAAGCCCTAATCCCCAAGGCCCGTCAACAAATGTCAGTTCATATGCTCAGGAGCGCCTTGAAGAATTTTTAGCATTGTTGGAGAATCACATTACTACCCATAAGCAAGTAACCCAATACAGTGACTTAATGAATCTTTCACCATACCAATTGAATGAAATCACCAAAGCGACCGTTGGGAAGACGGCTTCAGAATTAATAAACGAGCATATCATCCTGGAAGCGAAAAGGAACCTGCTGGCTACTCCCACTCAGATTAAAGCCATCGCCGACCAACTAGGTTACGAAGACGTTTCATATTTTATCAGGTTCTTCAGAAAGCAAACCGGGTATTCACCCGAAGCATTCAGGCAGAAACCCTGATAAGTGCCGTACAACTGCATTATTGTCCTATCCATCACCTGCCGGTGAAATTACTTTTGCGTAAACAAATATTAAAATTTACAAAAATGAAAATTATCATCGTAGGTGCAACAGGCACCATGGGAAAATACCTGGCAAGGGCATTTGAAAAGGAAAATGAGGTTGTAAAAGCAGCTTCCAAAGGAGGGGATATCCAGGTAGATATTACCTCTACAGAATCCATTGAAAATATGTACAAGCAGGTGGGTGCGTTTGATGCACTAATAAGCACAGCAGGTCCAACTTATGTAGGTCCCTGGAAAAAAATGACGGATAAGGAATTCAGAAAAGGTATTGATGGTAAGATGATGGGCCAGATCAACCTCGTATTAATTGGGCAACACTATATCAATCCTAAAGGTTCTTTTTCGTTGATCACCGGCGCTCTAACGCACGATCCGCAAACGAATTTTGCCAATGCTTCTGCAGCCAATGGAGCGGTGGAAGCTTTCGTGAGAGCAGCAGCCATCGAATTGGAAAATGGAATCCGCATCAATGCGGTGAGCCCTACGGTTATTGAAGAGTCTCCTCAATACTTCCCCTATTTTCCGGGAGATATTCCCGTTACCATGCAACAGCTTGAATTTGGTTTTCGTAAGGCGGTATTCGGTGCCAATACCGGGCAGGTGATAAAACCATATTAAAAGTTGACATCAGCTCTTTGGCAATGCTCACTTTCAATGTTTCTCCTCAATAAAGGATGAACGAATTTATCGATCACATGTCCTGAAATCTTTTTGCCGTGGCAAATAATTTTGGCCATCAAAGCTGCTCATTAAGGAACAAAACCAGGAGCAATCGGAAAACCCGGTTGAATTTATTAACTTGATATTGGCACCAGCGCTTACACAACGATGATATTGAAAGGCAATCAAAATTCACACAATGGAACTCTTAAGCATAGAAACCAAAAGACTTAACATCCGGCATCTTGCTTTAAGTGACCTGGCCGATTTTCACAGTTATCGTTCTAATCCAGAGGTAACCAAATACCAGGGTTTTGACGTAATGACAATGGAAGAAGCTGAAACATTTATTAAAGACAATTCAACAAAGCAATTCGGAAGGGCAGGAGAATGGGTGCAGTATGCTATTGAAAATAAAGCGACGGGAAAGCTTATTGGAGATTGTGCTATTAAATTAGATCAATTCGACACCAGGGTTTCCGAAATTGGTATTACGATTTCACACCTGGAACAAAAAAAAGGTTTCGCAAAAGAGGCTTTGCTAAGCATACTGTCTTTTCTGTTTGACAAAAAGGGAGTTCATCGTGTTGTCGAAATTGTCGATGCTGAAAACCTGGCTTCGTTGAACCTGTTAAAAAGTACCGGCTTCAGGCAGGAAGGGCATTTTATCGAAAATGTATTTTTCAAAGGCAAGTGGGGAAGCGAATTTCAATATGCCATGTTGAAAAGGGAGTGGGATGAGCGGAGAGGTTGGCATCCGGCATAATGAATCGAATTATTTCACGAGGCGCTTGTAACCGGTGAGGGTTTAAAGCCTTTGACGACGAGCCAGGTGCCCAACGAAAATTCAAATAGTGCGACTAGTAATGCAGATAATCCTGCTAAAGGTGAATGCTGTCCTATGATGCCAAAAAGCATGGCGATATAACCTGCCAGCAACGGCACCGCTCCAACAATTCCAATCAGTGAAAGGCTACGGGGCACCAGTCGTGACCGGTACAACATAAATCCAAGCAATAAGTCGCATATAGCCGGCATGAAACTTTGTCCGAGTAAGAAGATGCGGTCGTACAGGGCGACAAGTGCATGGCTGGTGACCAACGCATCTGCACCGGATCCGGATTGTCGCAAAGTAACGATCGACAACAGGAAGGCTACGCCAACAAAGATGGTACCCGATTCCAGGATACGAGCGGCAACCAGGCCCAGCGATGCACTTTCATTCTGCTTCCTGAGCACCGGGAATAAGACTACGGCTGTGCCAATACCCGCGAGGGCGACAATGATCTCAAGGATGCCGCCGATGATGACAACAGTGTCCGGGCCAGGCCCGGTAATGTAGTTCGTACTATGCACCGGAACGTAGAGCGCAAGGGTGGGGATCGATACAAAGGTGAGCAAGTACAGTACGCCCGCAACCAGCGACCTCTTGCGCAGTGAGGTCATCGGACGTTTTGCCGTTGATATCTCCGTGACGATCGCAACATTTTGATATGTATTCATTTTCTATTTTTTAAGGGATGGTCTTATGTTTTATTCTTGAGCCAGGGCTTTGAAATCACCTGCCCGGTTTGGTCGGGAATGATTACTAAATAAATGACACCCTCAGTGCAGGATTAATTTTACGAAACATGATATAGGTTATCAGAATGAAAATAAAAGCGGCAACAGGCGTTACAAGTCCGGAAATACCACCGAAGGAATAACCGGATATAAACGCGAAAATGACATCGAAGAAGAATGCTGCGAAGACCCATTCCTTTAACCAATGTAATTTGTTTGGAACTAATAATACAATTACCCCAGCGAGTTTTGCAATACCTAAAGTAGTAATGAAATAAGGTGGATAGCCCATCAATATCGTTCTGTGCCAAACCAGTGGATTTTTAGTGACTTCCATAAAGCCGCTGGCGGCAAACCATGTTGACAAGAATATGATGCCTGCCCGGTAAATAATTTTTTCTTTGCGTAGTTCTTTTAATTCAGTCATCTTATTATTTTTTAAAATTGATCAGCTATTTTTTATGAGATAATGATGAATGTTCTTATTTTCTTCCGAGTGGATTTGTTATCCATGCCTTTGAAAAATGAACACTGATCATCACAGCCCTGTTATGTATTTCCCTATCATAGGATAGATTAGTTAAACCGTAACTGTATCTTATATCCAGCGCAATCCTTTTTTGTTTGAAAGGAAACTCAATACCTCCACCCATCTGAATACCTGCATCAAAACGCTTCACACCGTCGCTTGAGTTTCTAAAGGAGAGCTTAGTTGACATATTGCCCATTGTGTTTTTCCCGCCAAGGTTGTACGCGATAGACGGTCCTGCATTCATGTAGAATTTACCAAGATGTAAACGAGCCAGCACCGGCAATTCCAATGTATTTAAGCGAAGGCTTGATTCATCGGTTGTTGTGGGGTTGTTGGTTTTTAGTTTGCCTCCTTTCCTCATATAATATAATTCGGTAACCAATGAAAAGCCGGATGTAATACCGGCCTGGAAGGATGCACCTGCCTGTATACCATTGGTCGATTTTTTATAATCAGCCAGTGCGCTGTTGGCTGAACCATAGTTGAGGTTGGTGTTTACCACATTCACCATTAGGTCCAGGTAAGTTTTGGCTTGGCCAAATGTGTTTGCTGCCAGGAAAAGCATACCCAATACGAGCCCTGTTTGTAATTTCTGCTTCATGATAATTTTTTTACTTTTTTTAAATTATTTAACTGGAGCAAAAGTATATGAACGAGTGTGGGCGTGCAATTCAGCTATGCAAAGCGGGGGAGTTTGTCTGCGAACCAGGAATTTTAATCTGCGAAATATTAGGCTGTTACGCCTTGCCGTTGATGAGTTGAAGGAAGGCTTCCTTGTAAGTATCTGATACGGGAATTAACTGATCTGCAATTTTAATCCTGCTGCGTTCGATGGAATCAATTTTATTGATTGCAACCATATACGATTTGTGTACCCTGCATACCAGGTGGGCTGGAATTAGTTGTTCAAGTTCGCTAAAACCTTGCAAGGTCATGATCTTTTTACCGGAAGTATGAATGCGCAAATAGTCTCTCATACCTTCTATGTACAGGATATCGTTGATCATAATTTTTTCAAGCCGGTTTTCTGTTTTTACGAAAATAAAATCCAGTTGTTTTTCAACAAAACGCTGACTTAAATTTTCCTGTGCTTTATTGACCGCCTGTAAAAAACGGTTGAATGTAAATGGTTTTAAGAGATAGTCTGTTATCTGCAGTTCGTAGCCCTTTAATGCATATTCCTGGTACGCAGTTGTAATAATCACCTGGCTGTTTATCTTAGAACTTTCCAGTAATTCTATACCGGATAATTCATCCATATTGATGTCTAAAAAAAGTACATCTACTTTGTTGTTGTTTAAGTAAGTCAGCCCATTTAATGCATTGTCGAAAGTTGCACTTAAACTTAAAAAGGGAACTTTGTTTACAAAAGATTTTGTTTTTTCCAGGGCAAGGGGCTCATCTTCAATGATGATGCAGGTGTATTTATCCATTGGTAATCGTTAAGTTTACTGTGTACAGTTCATTTGTTTTATTCACTTCCAGCACGTGTTTTTCCGGATAAATAAGCTGTAGGCGTTTCTGAATTAACTCATTACCCAAACCACTATCCGGTTGGTGCACCACCGGCTTGGAATCAAATTTGTTTTCGCATACAAGTTGGATGGTCTTACTGTTTACAATGATATGGACGGTAATGGCATTTTCAAGTTTTTTATTATTGGTGTGCTTAAAGGCATTTTCAATAAAAGGGATGAAAACCATCGGTGCGATCATTTTAGTACCGATGATACCAGTTACCAAAAACTGTACGTAATGAACGTTTGCAGTTCTTATTTTTTGCAGGGCAATGTATTTTTCTATGTATTCAATTTCCTGCGACAGCAGAATTTTATCGGCCATGGTTTCATACAACATAAACCGCATGATATCGGATAATTTATTCAAATAATTGGAAGCTTCAACAGCGTCTTTTATAATGAGTGCGTCGATGTTATTGATCGTGTTGAATAAAAGATGCGGATCGAGTTTGGATTTTATCAACGCCAGTTCCATTTCGTGGTTCTTTTCCTTCAAAGCTTGCTTCAATTTAATTTCATTGAACCAGGTGATAAAACCTTTGATCACCAGGGCAACCATGCCACAAACCGCGCCGATAAAAGTCATAATGATGATTACCCTAAGTGCGGTAGACCGACCATGTTTACCGCCCTCGTCCATGTCAATCACACGCCCTGTCTCTATTAAATACCTGTGCAGGATGTAGGCCATAATGGCTGCAGAGGCTGATATAAGCAGGCCAACAATGATTGCCCGGATAAATTTTTTTTGCTGCAGGTATTTAGGAAACAAGATGAAATAATACAAATAGAAAGAAAGGAAGGAAGGCAAAAATGCAAACAGCATAATATTTTTAAAAGCAATCAACATTCGGGAGTTCGGCGCACTTGCATATAGGCTGCTTCGATAGTAAACACTCAACATGATTACGATCAATATGAAGTAACACATCCAAAAACCTATGTGTAGTAAAACGATGAAAGACTTTTTCATAACTTGAAGTGCCTGACTAAAGGATATGAAGGTCTCTCATTAAATCCACTTTTATAAAACTGATATGCAAACCGGGCGTATTTGTCTGCGAAATGAATTGCATGGGGTGGCTAATACCTGGATAGGGGGCGGCTTAGCAAAACTTACTTTTATGGATTATACTTTTCGCAATAACATTGGTTTGTATGCCTGCTCGCCGGTTATTACATTTCAGCAAGCCAAGGTTCAGATATTGCCAAATCCCCCGGAAGAATATGCCAGCGAGTAAGCGGCACGGAAAGTTGCCTGACCGATCTCAAATGCATCCCGGTAGACAGCATCCCACCACATGCTTCTTTAGCGTGTGAGTGCTTGTTGAGACAGATGCATTTGCAACCATGATTAACAGGAGCACTTCAGCGATTGGTTTTCTGTAGTAATCTTTCTTGTAAGGAGGGGATGTTTGTTACTATTTGGGCCGGCGTTCGTATTTCAAAAATTTTCCTGCCCAGGGTATGAAGTACTGGAAGTTCGGAGCATCGGTATGGCCACCATCATGCTGGCGCCAGGCCAGTTCACCATCCAATAAACCGGTCAATACAGGCGGCATTTTTTCAATGATATAATCATTGCTTATGCCAAGATCTTTTACACCCAATAATTTGAAGACAGTGCCTGCTGCTATGGTTGCCTTGTAACTTCCATTTTGATCAAGCCATTTGGCATCGCCTTTTTCAGGTATACCGTAGCTGATAAAAACCGGTCTTGGTGCACAAAGCGCTATCAATTCATGTGAGTCGATGGGCAGGTCGCACCCTGTTTTGCCTCCAAAGGATGATTCTGCGGCAGCATATTTTAAATAATTGCCGGCCAGCCAATGATACTCACCGCTGCCGGCTAGACTTTCTACAGCTTCGCCAAATACGCGACGTTGCAGGGTGGCGCCCCCTTTACCTGAAGAACCGACCAGCACAACGGCAAAACGCTGGTCAAAGGCCATGGTGACCAATGCCGCTTTACCGTAACGCGATACCCCTTCTATACCCACCTTTTTTGCATCTACCAATGTATCGGTTTCCAGGTAGTCGAGTGCACGGGAAGCGCCCCAGCCCCAGGCCCTTAATGCACCCCAGTCGTCGGGTTTACGTGGTTGGCCCTTGTTTACCAAACCTATAATGCCTTTTGTAAGGCCTGCACCATTGTCGGCCTGCACGCTGTTGGGTTCTAATACACAATATCCCCAGCCTGCTGCCAGTAACTGTTCTGTTGGAGAAAGGTCCGTAGGTGGCGGAGCAAAAAAGTTGGGACCGGCCAGCCGGGTGATGGGTGCATAGGCAGGGTAGCGGTCAAATACTGCCTTCATGTCCGGGTTCTGTTGTATCATCATTGCTTTGAAAGTTGTGTTGATCTTTTCCATATCTGCCGGGTTGGGTTGTGCAGGTGCAGGCAACGATGGAAAACCAAACATGATCAAAACAGGCACAGGGCCTTTAACATTCATTGGCAAAACAAGCGTCATATTGATGTTTACATCAATGAGCGGGTATTCACTATTATCAACATGCCCTACCATTTGTCTCGCAATAACGGGAGTACGAACCACGAATTCGTGATCTGTAATTTTTGCAGTCCAGGTTACTTTTGGCGTTTTCGACGGTATCCTGCCGTACATTTCTGTTTCAAAATCTTGCACAATTTCGGGGCGACGTTGCTTCCACCATTGTTCAGGTGTGGTTACTTTTTTCCCCTTTTTTGTGGTGAGTGCATCTGGTAGTTGCGGGCATGGATTTGCGAGTGCTTCATCCTCATTCGCGTGGTTCAAGTCTTTTGGATTGCCGCTCGGACCGGGTCTTAATTTTTTTATACCCAATTGCTGCATCATCTGCGCCTGGTCTTGCTGCGCCGTGAAGTTGGTAAGGTGTGGATATTTACTGCTGTCAATCGTGGCTAGCTGTGCCATTGCTGTAAAAACAAACGTGAGGAGGGTGATGAGAAAGCTTATTTTTTTCATGATACTAATTTAATATAAAGTTGTAATTACATTTGTTGGTCCTGGTATGACTTAGTTTTTAACTACCATCCGTTCCCAGACAGTTTCAATATTTTCCATGGCAAAAAGTCGCGTTTACTGAAAGGTTATCGATATGCTGTCGCCGCTGATTAATTCATGTGCTCCTTTCTGAATAATTACAGCAGCGATGGATAACCGATCATGCTGCGACTTTGCATGATGTCCCTCAATCTGAAATTATGCAAACAGCCAGCATAGCCACTTATATGATGCCTATTTATCTGTCCTAAATGGTGATGCCGGCAATCCTTCCTTGTTGAATAGATTTGGGTTAACGGGGTTGTCCGCCCAGGCATATCTTACATAGAGCGGAGTACTTATTTCATCGCTCCATACAATCACTTTATCTCCTTCTATTTTTGTGTTCGCCCACACGAATTTTTTATCAGCACCTGCAATCGCAAATTCACCAGGTTCCTCTGCGTCATTGGTGATCAATCCGCTGCCTGTATTTGTAAAATCTATGATGATTTTGTTACCGGATACCGTTGCAGATTTAAACAATGGGCCCGAATAAACGATGTCTTCGTTGTATGCAACCTTCATTGCAGCCCGGGCTACCCGCTTGCCCACATCCTGCTTATTGTCCGGGTGAATATCATTCCATTCACCGAGATCAATCGCGACTATCATGGCTGTGTTGGGAACGCTCAAGGCTTTTAATTGCGCCTCTCTTAATTCGGCCCATTGACTTTCGCCCGGCAAATAATTGTAATCCATAAATCCGGGCAATTGTATGTAAACAAATGGCAAACTGCCCTGGCTCCACTTGGTGCGCCAGTCGTTGATCAGGGCTGGCAAAAGCTTTTCGTATTCCTGGGCACGGCCGGTATTGCTTTCGCCCTGGTACCAGCAAAAACCTTTTATCGCATAATTGATTTCAGGAGCTACCATCGCGTTGTATAAAGCTGCGGGTTGGTTTTGTGCGTTGACGCCACCACCACCAAAACCACCACCGGTAAATGGTTTGTAAACAAGTCCGACCTTATATTGCCAGTAGCCTTTTAAATCGACAGTATCTGCACCGGAGAAAATACAATAAGGTTTGCCTGGTACAAAGCCACCCTTGCCATTGGTATTGGTTACGCGGATCACAAAAATATTTTTGCCCGCCTTCAACAAATTCGCGGGTACATTATACCTGCGTTGCGGGTACATGTAGCCGGTAGTGCCCACCTTTTGTCCATTGATATACAATTCATCTGCATCCACAATTCTACCCAGGAATACCTTTGCAGCTTTCCCCACCATTGTAGCCGGGATATCAATCTCTCGCCTGTACCAGACAATTCCATTCAGATCCTTAATGCCCTGGTCTTCCCAGTAGCCGGGGATATTGATATTGCGCCAGCCTTTAGGCAAGTAGGCAGGCTCAAACCACTTTGTTGCAGCGGCCATACCGGCATCCACGGGCAACTGTTGCCGGCTGGAACTTACAGGAGCCCTGCGGGTAAAACTGTTCAGGTAGGCAGTGTCCTTATTTTTTTCGATGGTTTTGTGTAAAGAAGAAAATTCCGTTAGGCCGTCTTCACTTATCCAGGCTTCAATGGGAGTGCCGCCTACGCTGGCATTGATGATGCCCACGGGCACTTTGTATTTTTCATAAATATCTTTTGCAAAGAAATAGGCTACTGCAGAAAAGGGTCTTACCGCTTCGCCTACTGCAGCGGTCCAATATCCTGTTGGCAAGCCAGGTTGAGCGCCTGCCAGGCTGGTAAGGGTCGGTATCCAAAACTGCCTGATCTCAGTATAATTTGCTGTTGCAATTTCTTTTTCATACGTAACATCATGGATATTCAGTTGGTGAACCATATTAGATTGACCACTGCAAAACCAAACATCCCCGATCAAAATATCTTTCAGTGTGATGTTATTTTTTCCCGAGATATCCATTGAGAATGGCCCGCCGGCTTTCATCGGAGCAAGTGCCACCAACCATTTTCCATCGGTACCGGTGATTGTACTGTATTTTTTGTTTTGAAAGCGAATAGTTACTTTTTCATTTGGCGAGGCCCAGCCCCATATTTTCACCTGCGCAGCTCTTTGCAATACCATGCTGTCTCTTACCAATCTCGGAAGCCTTACCTGGCTGAATGTACCTTGAAGAAATACCAATGTGCAAACAGCTAGAAAACCATACTTCAATTTATTATTCATTACAGACTTTTTAAATAAACAAATTCAATATCAATACACCGATCATTTTAATACTTGAAATGATGGTTTTGCAGGATGATTCCTGATGTGAAGCTGGAGATTTTTATATACTTCTTTCAATGTTAAACTGGAAGCGCTGGTTGTCTCTTGTGCCTGGATAAGTGTTCCCAGGCAACACAGGACTGCTAACAATAAATATGGTTTTGTGAAGACCGTTTTCACCTGTTGATTTTTAAATTTTTATTAACTAAGCTTGTTATCAAATCGACGATTGCATTGAATATTATGTGCGTGCCGGCTGCAGTCTGTGAATGAACCTGCTACTTTGATAATAAGCAAGTTGGTTTTCAACTTTTGGTATCACAAAAACAGGACGCTTTACTTAGGCATTTTATCAAATACCTTATTAAGATGAATAAGGTGCAATGGTTTTTATTTTTCCGTTTTCATCATATTCAAGTGGTGTAACTTTTACGCTTCGCAGGTGGGTAACACCTTTGCTCAGGCTGCTGTCGTGATAGAACAGGTACCATTGTCCTTCAAATTCACAAATAGAGTGATGGGAAGTCCAGCCCACAACAGGTTCTAAAATTCTGCCTGCATAGGTGAAAGGTCCGTAGGGATTATCACCAAGGGCATAGCACACCAAATGCGTGTCACCAGTGGAGTAAGAAAAATAATATTTGCCGTTGTATTTGTGCATCCAACTAGCTTCAAAAAAGCGGCGGCTATTATCACCGTTTAATAAAGGGTCGCCATTTTCATCCAGTATCAACAGGTCTTTCGGCGCTTCAGCAAACCCGAGTAAATCATCCCTGAGCTTTGCAACTTTCGCACACAAAGCAGGTTCATTGTTTTCGGGCAAAAATGCAACCGGACTTTCCGGGTGCCCACTATTAAAATTACCGGTTCTCCAGCGTTGCAACTGTCCACCCCAGATACCGCCAAAGTACATATAGTAACTGCCGTTATCATCTTTAAACACAGCAGGGTCAATCGAAAAACTTTCCTGGATGGCTTCAGGCTTTGCCTTGAAAGGCCCAACCGGAGAGGAACTGGTTGCCACACCAATACGGAAAATACCATCATGGCCTTTTGCCGGGAAAAATAAATAATAAGTGCCATCTTTCTCCGTTGCATCAGGAGCCCATAACTGTTTATCAGCCCAGGGTACATCATTTACGTGCAGGGCCAAACCATTATCTATGGCTTCGGTTTGCGGACTGTCCATAGATAGAATATGATAATCTTCCATGGCAAAATGACTTCCCAAATCATCGAATGCTTCACCTGCATCTATATCGTGCGAAGGATAAATATAAATTTTACCATTGAATACATGGGCCGACGGGTCGGCTGTGTAGATATGTGTAACCAATGGCTGCGAGATGGCTCTTTGATTTAAATCGTCAAAATCGATTTGATCTATTTTATCTTCTGGCATAAAATTTTTAATCCTGAATGGAATGTTTTTTATGTTATTAATATTGTTGCATCATTCTTATTAGTGCTGCTTCCCAAGTGCACGATATCCTTAAGCTAAAAGTTTATTTGATGTGCGTAGCGGATTATCTGCGCTGTTTCAAATCACTTTCAATCTGTACTTCCATTTTTTTGTTGATCTCATAAAAAAATAATAGGGCAATACCTATTAAAAAAGGAATGGCCGGAAAAATACTCACCAGCATTTTGGTGCCATGTATTGCAGTAGCTGTTTGTGCGGCATCACTGTTAGGTACATAATTAAATAGGCCTAATATCCACGTTAATAGTGCACTCCCAATACTTAATCCACCTTTCAATCCCACCATCATAGCGGAAAAAATGATCGCTGTAGCACGGCGGTTATTTTTCCATTCACTGTAATCAGCCACGTCTGCAATCATAGCCCAAAGCAAGGGTATGGTAATACCGTAGAAGAAGCCATGTAAAATTTGTGAGGTAAATATTAATTCTACCGAAGTTGGAGCGAAGAAATAGAAGAGGATAATAAACAAAGTTGAAATAAACAAGGCAATTCCAAACACATCTCTTTTGCCATATTTATCAGCTAATCTTTTTGATAAAGTAATACCGATGATCATAAAAATGATACCCCCCGCATTGAATAAACCAAAACCCGCCGAGACCGGATCTTCTCCAAAAAAATTGACACCAATGCGGGATAAAAAATGTAGTATAGGGCTGATAAAGTCTGTTAACCTTTCTTTATCTACATAGTTTTTAAAATAGTATACGTACGACCCACCTTTCATCGCCAATGTAATAAATACCAGGGTTGTAAGCACCAGCATGATAACCCAGGGTTTGTTTTTAAACAGATCGATCAGGTCTTCTTTTAAACTTGACTTTTGTTCGGGCTTAGGTACTATTCTTTCCCGGGTAGTAAAAAATGTGATTAATAGCATGATGGTCCCAATAATTGCCAGCCAGGTCATTACTTTTTCAATACCCACTGCTTTATCTCCTCCGCCAACGGTTTCAATGATCGGCAGCATAAATACCTGTACAAAAAACTGGGCAAACATTACTGCAACAAAGCGGTAGGCAGACAAGCTGTTCCGGTCTTTCATATCGCCGGTAATTACGCCACTCAGCGCAGAATAGGGAAGGTTATTTGCCGCATACAACAACAATAACAATGTGTAGGTTACGACCGCATAAATCACTTTTCCTTTATATTCAAAATGAGGAGTGCTGAATGCAAGCAATGCTATTACACCAAGTGGTACTGCTGTAAATAATATCCAGGGCCTGAATTTACCCCATTTTGAAACGGTACGATCAGCAATGGCTCCAATAATCGGGTTAAAGCCAAACGCTGCAATAAGACCGACAGTAAGGATAACTGCAGACGCATGCTTTGCTTCGAGTCCGTAAATGTCTGTGTAAAAATAGGCCAGGTAGGTCATGAGGGTTTGAAACACGAGGTTGGCAGCAAGGTCCCCTAAACTATATCCAATTTTTTCTTTAACTGATAATTTTTGTGCGCTTGAAATCATTATTCGTGGTTTAGAGGTGCAATTAGTTTTTTGTTGCGATCACTTTGTAAAACGCAGGTTTCGGTTTGAATTCGCGGTCAAACAACAATGGGTAGTTGGTTCTGCCTCTTGCCGGCCAATCATTAAGCCAGCTCTGTCCATCATTTACTCCCCAGAAAGTTACCCGATCTATTTTGTCACTGTGTTTCAAAAAAAGTTTGAACAGCGCTTCGTAATCATTAGCCAATTGTTGCTGCACGCTATCGGGCAGGGCGGTTTTGTAGGGATTAAGTGCAGCATTATTTTCCATTCGCTGGCTCACATCCGCCCCTTGAAAATTGCGCGGCAACACTTCAATATCAAGCTCCGTGATGTGCACCTTCAGGCCTAATGCAGCATATTGCAGGATGCTTTCTTCGATGTCTTTCAGCGGTATTTTTCCAATCTGCCAATGTCCTTGTATACCAACTCCGTCAATCCGTACGCCTGCCGCCTGGATCTTTTTGACCAGGGCAATACAACCGGCACGTTTAGCGGGTTGTTCGTTGTTATAATCATTGTAATAAAGTTCTGTGTTCGGCGAAGCTGCCTGGGCAAGCCTGAATGCTTCCGTAACAAAGTCATCACCCAGTTTTTGCTGGAAGATGGATTTACGCATGGTACCATCTTCGTTCAGTGCCTCATTCACCACATCCCAGGAAAAAACCTTTCCACTGTAGCGACGGGCAACTGTATTTATGTGATCCGTAAAAAACTTTCTCACAGAATCGGCATCTTTCATGTTGCGCATAAATGCCGGGAGCTGGCTATGCCATACAAGGGTATGACCGTTTATTTTGATATTGTTCTTTTTTCCATAATCCACCAGTTTATCGGCAAGATCAAAATCGTAACGATCCCAGGCCGGGTGAATGATCATCGATTTCATAATGTTCTCAGGCGTTGCAGCATTGAACTGTTGGAGTATTAGTGCCGCCGCCCTGGTGTCTTTACCTTCTATCTGGCTGGCATTTAATGCGGTACCAATAAGGAAATCGTTTTTGAAAGTTTCTTTTAACGAGGCAGCGGGCGCCGCATTATTTTGCCCGGAAGTATAGCCCGACAAAAACATGGCTGCAGTTATTGCCAGCCAGGAGCATTTGTTTTTTAACATATAGAAGAATTTATTTTATTCAAGATCATTTTGATTTCGTTTCAGGAGGGCCCAGGTAGCTTGGTTTCATGCTGCCAAAATCCGCCACCAACTTTTGCAATACTACGCCACTATTTACCATCCAGTATTTTATGGTGTGTTTGCCGGGCATACTAATTTTATGCTTACTGCTTTTGATAATGATGCTTTCACTCACCCATTTATTCCAGATGCCGCTAGTGCTGTTCTTATCGTCTTTATTAATGCTGATGACCTGTGGAGTTTCATCATCCACCGAAATGGCAAATTGTAATCCGTTGCCCTCCCCATGAAAATTGAGGGTGGGAGAAAAGTAGCTGGAAATTGTAAAGCTATCCTTACTGGTAGTATGGATTTCATATTCCAGGTAAGGTGTTCCGGACGCTGGTTTTTGTGCTGGTGCTGTAACAGGAAATGTTGTTACCGCATCACCGGTACGGCCATGATTGGGCAATACTTTCCAGGAGATGAGTTTGCTGTTACTGGCTTTTGTAAAATGTGCGGCTTCAATGGAAACAACTCCGTCTTGTTCAATGAAGTTGTTTGTCCTAACGGTTTTGCTGTAAGAGGCTTTGATTATAGCACCGGTACCTGTTGTTTCGTTTTTGTTTGCAGTTCCTGCCGGTAAATAGCTTACCCTGGGCATCCGGTTCACCGGAGGTTGTTGCCAGTTTGTGTAACCAATATGTGTCTGGCTCATCATGTGATTCCACTTGCCGCTATGGAGCTGATGATATTCAATTGTGATCAGGGAATCCTCCTGGTACAATGCCTTTACCTTATCAGCATAATTATTGGCTGATATATTTTGTTCCTGGTATGCTTTTTTATTCAATGCGACATTGTAATACATTTCATTCAGGTTGGCACATGCTTTAATGGGGTGAAGCACTAGTTGATAGAATGCATCTTTAAATTCAGGAGCTAATTCATTGTTGATAGCAGTTGCTTTTTGTAATAGATCGTTGTATTCTTTTACCACTCGCTCCCATTCGCTATAAAAGAAACTGTAAGTCTTGTCATCCAGCAGTTCGGGTTTTCTTCTGCCATTGTACTTCGCATATTTTGCCAGCAGGTCAGCAATTGCGCTTGCATATTTGGTTCCGAATTGCGCCTTTGCCCACCGTACGGTATAGGGTTGAATGCCTGCAGCATCGATCCTTGTCGGATCCCAGGCATAATCCAAAAAGAAAGAGATCGGAAGTTCCATGGGTTTGATATCGCCCACATTTACAATCCATATTTGCCTTGCATTGTATTCCCAGGCGAGGTGCATCTGCTCCCAAATGCGTGGGAGTGGGTTTGTGTTAAGCCACTTGTAATTACGGGGACCGCCAACGTAATCGAAGTGATAATAAATCCCGTAACCACCCTTTCTAGATTTCTCATCAAGCCCCGGTAGTTTTCGGATATTGCCCCAGTTATCATCGCACAATAAAAGTGTAACATCATCCGGCACCCGCATCCCTTTTTCATAATAATCCTGCACTTCTTTGTAAAGTGCCCATAGCTGCGGTGTTTCGGAAGCCGGCTTTTGTGTTACTTCTTCAATGATCTTGCGTTGATCATTTACAATTCCTTCCAACAGCGTTGTTGCAGTTTCGCGTGACATCGGTTCGTCACCATCACCCCGCATGCCCACACTCACGATCTTTTCATTGGTGGCCCTTTGCATACCAGCCCGCCAGAACTCCTGCAATTTGACTTTATTGCTGTCATAGTTCCATTTTCCGGTTCCATACCTTCTCCACTCATCATGAGCCTTCATCAAGGGTTCATGGTGAGAAGTGCCCATCACTATTCCATAGTCATCGGCCATTTGTATGTTTAGTGAATCGTCATCATAAAATGCATTTCCCCACATGGCTGGCCACAGGTAATTTCCTTTTAATCTTAGTATCAGTTCAAAAACCTTCTCATAAAATTTATGATTAAAGCCGCCAAACTTTTCCTTGCTCCAACTGGATAAAGCTGGTGCTTCATCATTGATAAATATGCCGCGGTATTTCACTTTTGGAGCATCGGTAATAACTGTACTGGTATTGACATAGAGCGCTGCTTGCTTTTTTACGGGCACATCGGCCCACCAGTACCAAGGGGATACGCCAATTTGTTTTGACACTTCAAGTACACCGTAGGCAGTTCCTCTTCTATCGCTGCCTGCGATGATGAGATTGCCATCTATGCTTTGTACCTGGAAAGCTTCCCACTGATTTGTATTAAGGCTTATTTTCCCGTTTGCTGCGAGTGCTTTTATGAACGATGAGTTGCTGCTGCTGCCAATGAAGATGTTATTTTTTGTTGTTGGTTTTAAAGCGAATTGAATAGGTATTTTTTTGCCGGTAACAACTTCAATGTCGTCTTGCAACATTGCGGCGGCTTTTTTTACAAGGGTAAAATCATTCGGATCCACTGCGATGGTTGCTGTTGAAAGATCAAAGCTTGTTTTAACGGGAGTAATAATTTGAGCATTGCCTTGAGAAAAGGTTGTGACAAAACATATAGCAAGGAGAATCGTTTTTATCATTCTTATTCATTTATGCGTTCCGGTCTATTACTAAAGAAAGATTACAAAACCGGGGCGATTGAAAAATCCGCACCATTTCCACTCTCGATAAAAATTCGGCACCATAAAATATTTTAGTGCATTGTACTGGCCCACATACCCCACGGGTGTCGGCCAAATACTTTCACTTGCCCTACGGATTGCTGACCAGCATACCCGGGTTTTTATGAGACTTGATCCCGCTCTTACAACTTCCTAACAGCTTAAAATAATTCCCCTAAATCATGTTACGGAAATGGTAATTAAATTCTCAATAACTTGCAATTTATTACATTTAGGCTAATTTTTTCGCCCCAATTTGTAATCGGTTGTATGAGACCGCAAAAATTATTTAATTTGTTTTAATGAGGAAGCCCTGACAACCATATCCGCCCTTAACGTAATAGAATTGGTTGTATATAAGTTACTGATTCCCTTTAGATGATTGATCAGGTTGGTAACTGCTATATTGCCCATCGTATCACCGGAATAGTCAACCGTGGTGAGATTGGGGTCAATCACTTTGCTGATCGGGTCATTGTTAAATCCAGCAAAAGCGATGTCTTCCGGGATGCGAAGGTCGGCAGATTTCAGGGTCATCATACAATGCACGGCCGCAGTGTCATTGGCAGAAAATACTGCATCCGGGCGATCTTCCGGAGCTAAGTCCAGGATGTACCTGGCGGCATCTGTTCCGGCCCCTTCTGAAAGGGGGCCGCTTATATGAAGTTTCTCCAGAAAGGGCAAACCGCTATCTTTAAGCGCTTGCTGGTACCCCGCCAACCGGTCTTTATAAACGTTTCTCAGAACATTGCCGCCCAGGTGCATAATCCTATGACAGCCTTGTTCTACAAGGTGTTGAGTGATTTTGTAGGCAGCACCAAAATTGTCTATGACCACAGAGATACTTTCCTTATGCAGATCAACACGATCAAAAAAAACAACTGGGATCTTTCGCTTGAAAAACGGTTCCAAATGCTGTAAATTCTCTGTATTATATGCAAGCGAGATCAGCAATCCATCTACTCTTTTGTTAAACATCGTCACTGCATTTGCCTTTTCCTTTTCAGCATTTTCCTGCGATTGGGCTATAATCAGATTGTACCCATGTGGGCTGGCGGCATTCTCCATGCCGGCCAGTACAGACGACATAAAATGACTATTCAGACGGGGTACTAGTACGCCAATGGTATGGGTTTGCCTGCTTCTTAAACTGCTGGCAAATGTATTAGAGCGGTATCCCAGCAGCTTTGCCGCTTCAGCAATTTTTTTCCGGGTGCTTTTATTAACAACAGGGTTGTTTTGCAGCCCTCTGCTAACCGTAGCCGCCGAAATTTTCAGGTGCCTGGCAATATCGTAAATGGTGATTTCCCTTTCTTCTGGCATTGGATGCATCTTTTTATCAAAGGAAATAAGGTTTTTTTAAATAAAAAAATGCAATCGGTTACTTTTTCATTTATTCCAAAAATTGCTCTTAGTTAAGCTGATTACTGCCTGTTATGAATTTTATATGAAACGTTCACTTTGTTTTTAGGCCATTCTTACCATCAGGCTATCTAATGTACGCCTTACTTTACCGGTGTTTCTTCTATTTTACAGGACAGATTTATCAATCATCCACTCACTCATGGCAAATCTCAAAAGTTTTAAGATTTTTCTTGGGCAGGGAATCGATGCTGGCCAAAGGCCTTCAACAGTCCGATGTGTCGAAAGCGGGTTTGCTGTACAAGTTATGGAATCGGATGTCAAGCGGTAGCTATTTTCCAAAGCGATATGTGGTGTGGAAATACTCAAAATGGATGGTGGCAAAAGATGCTGGGAATACCAACGGTGACAGATCGTATAGCGCAGCAGGTTGCGGTCAACGTGATGGAACCGGTGATGGAAAAAGTGTTTCATTTGGACAGTTATGGTTATCGTTGCGGGAAGTCGGCGCACCAAGCGATCCGCCAATGTCTGGATCGTTGTCATGAGTGTGGTTGGGTGATCGACATGGACATTAAGGGCTACTTTGATAACATAGACCATGAACTGATGCTGGAAGTGGTAGCAAACTACTTCAGTCAGTCGTGGCTTCTGTTGTATATCAGGCGGTGGCTTGAAAGTCCGATGTTGCTTCCCGACGGCAGACTGGCAGAGCGGACGAAGGGCACACCACAGGGTGGGGTGATCAGCCCATTACTATCGAACATGTTTTTGCATGTGGTGTTTGATGGATGGATGCAAAAGCATTATGCAGATAAACCCACGTCCGGACGTGTAAGATGGGAACGTTACGCGGACGATATTATCGTTCATTGCAAAACGGAGAAGGAAGCCAAATACTTGCTGACTCGTATCCGGAAACGGATGGCAGCTTGTAAACTTGAGTTGCATCCGGAGAAGACGAAGATTGTTTATTGCAAGCAGTCCAATCGCCGGGGGAATAACGGGACGGTGAAATTCGACTTTTTGGGTTATGAATTCAGTCCGTCTCTGGTGATGTGTAAGGATGGCCAAAGGCACATTGCCTACCGACAAGGATCAGCAATGAGTCGAAGAAACGGATTATTCAATATTTTGAGCGATTAAGAATTCATCGGTCAACTTCGCTAACGCTGCCGGTAATTGCAGATCGGATAGGAGCGCAGATCCGTGGCTGGATCCGTTATTTCTCAGTGTTTAACCCATCAGCTTTACAGGAGGTATTTTCGAAACTGAATGACCGTTTAGTGTGCTGGTACACTAACAAATATAAGCGGTTCCGAAGACGTATGAAAGAGGCACGGACACAGCTAAGAGAGGACTATAAAAACTTTCCCAACTTGTTTGTGCATTGGCAGTACGGCTATACCCCTTAGATCACTTTGACCTGTAAGAGCCATATGAGCCGAGAGGTTCACGCACGGTTGTGCGTCCAGCTAAGGTGGACATATCCAATGGGTGCAAGTCCCATCAGAATAAAAGTCAAAGTTCTGAGCTAAATGACATGGGTGGAAGAAATGAAACTCATGAAGCTCATTGAAAAGTGTCCTGTAAAGCAGGCACGCAAGTTACCAGGCCATAACGCAAGTGAATGCACAGGTAGCCTCGAAAGTGATTAAATCCGGCAGGCCGAGCTATTAACCGTATAGCGAAGGCAGCATGTCTCTCCGAAATTGACTGAAACGGGAAATGACACGGCTGGCGGGGTGGTAGCAATAGCATGGTAACAAGGATATGTAACGCAACTGGAGATACCCTCCTCATCCCCGGCAGAAATGCCTGGAAAAAGGTAGGTTCTATAACTTGAAATAAGGAAATGAACTGAAGATGAGAGGGAGTCGGATAGGAGAAAAGTAGCTGAGAAGTTCCTTAATAGGAATGGAGCGAAGTCTCCTTACTAATGATATTCTTCTAACAAAAATGGGAGGCAAAGACGACAATGATAAAAACGTCTATTTCATTGCAGGAACTGAGAAGGAAGATATACATGAAAGCGAAGGCTGATAAAGACCATCGTTTCTGGGGATTGTATGTTCACGTATGTAAGGCCGAAACCCTGATCGAGTCCTACCAAATGGCCAAAAGAAATAATGGGGCGCCAGGGATAGATGGAATGACCTTCGGTGACATTGAAAAGAGCGGGGTAAACGGTTTTCTGCGAAGCATACAGGACGAGTTGGTCAAAGGAACTTATCAACCCACCCGCAACCGGATCAAAGAGATACCCAAGGCTAATGGGAAAACCCGGAAGCTGGGGATCGCAACGATCAGGGACCGGGTTGTACAGGGGGCTGTGAACTGATTTTGGAGCCTGTGTTTGATGCAGACTTCCAGGATGGGTCCTATGGTTACCGGCCCAAAAGAACCGCCCACGCAGCGATAGAAAAAGTAGCAGAAGCTGTAGTCAAAGAAAAGACACGGGTGATTGATCTGGATTTGAAAAGTTACTTTGACACAGTGAAACATCACATTTTATTGGCAAAAATTGCAGAGCGGATTGTGGATGAAAAGATCATGCGACTGACCAAACAGATGCTTAAGATTGGAGGAAAGGAAGGGGTTCCTCAGGGATCCGTTCTTTCACCATTGATGAGCAATATTTACCTCAACGAATTGGATAAAATGCTTGAGAAAGCAAAAGAAACAACTCGGGAGGGAAAATATACGCATGTGGAATACGCACGCTTTGCTGATGATGTAGTGATCTTGGTGGATGGACATCGTAAATGGGACTGGCTATGGGCGGGGATCAATAAAAGACTACGGGAAGAACTGAACAAGCTGCAGGTACACATCAACGAAGAAAAGACCAAAGAACTGGATTAGCGAAAGGCGATAGCTTCGGCTTCCTTGGCTTTGAATTTAGAAGATTAAAAACGAAGACTGGAAAATGGAGGGTAAACTATCAGCCTAAGATGCAGGCCAGGACTAAAGTGATAGAGAAGATACGGGATGTGTTTCAGCGGTATGAATCGCAACCACTGACAAGGGTAAGAGACCTTATCAATCCAATACTGCGTGGCTAGGTGCAATATTTTAAAATAGGCAATTCAAGCAAAGCATTTGGATATCTAAAAGACTGGCTAACCCTGAAGCTCCGGAGGCATCAGATGAAGGCCAAAGGAAAACGTGGCTTCGGTTGGAAAGAATGGAGTACAAAGGGACTATATGCTGTACACAATATTTGCAGCGACTTTAAAGTATCCCCGAGGAAAGTTGTTCGGACATGATAGGCTATAAACTTTTAAATGAAATCATTAGGAAAGCGCAGTGCGTTAAATGCGCACGGTGCGTTTGACGAGGCGGGTGGTGGAAACATCATCTTAAGGATCAATGCGCCACTGCTAGACCCTACCTGTGAGCGGCTGAGGGTTGTACATTTGGCAACCCTTGCTCTACTCGACTTTTCAAACTGTCTTAAAGAAGGCTTAAATATTCGGTAAAATTTATTTTCGCGCCTTTAAAATCTCAAATTTTCCTTTTTTAATTAATACAAATTTGCTATGGATCTGTATTGCTAAAATCTACTTTGAACAATTTTTATTCCGTTTTTCTTACAATAAACTTTTTCTCTTTAGGGTAATATATTAGATATAGGTCTCTAAATATTAAGGTTCCCAGTTCATTTCGTTTATACTTAACATTCACATTTACTTGAATGATTGAGTCAGGTTTTAAGGGATGTTCTTTTCGGTCGTCAAATTGTCTAATATATTCTTTCAGGACTTGGTCTCCTACATCTAGTCCTGTTGTTTCTTTATTATTTTTCAGATATGATCGTTCTTTTTGCTTTTTCAAATACTCTACTGCCTCACTGTTATTATCAAAGAATTGCTTGTCAACTATGCTTCCGGTTATTGTGTCAGCCTGCATAGAAATATATCGGCAGGAGGGTCATTAAATGTTGCAAATATGGAATCTGTAATCTGTAATATACTTTTTGACTGTAGATTCAAAGTCTTGTGTATTTGAGCAAGAGAAAAGTAAGGTTGAAAATGCAAATGATAAAATCGTCTTAAGCATTTTTTAAATTGAGGAATTGTGGTAGAGTGACGATAAAGTTTCGCCTAACGTTTTGCATTGCCGAAGGGCAGGGAATTGATGCTGGTCCAGCCCGGTGGAAATGCTTAAAAGAATGATGATTATAAAATTACCGAAAAGCTTCTTAGAAAGAGGTCGAGTAGACCAAAGCATTTCAGCCTCAGCCGCTCACAGATCCGTACGTGAAAGTCTCCCTTCATACGGCTCTTGTTATTCAGTCAATATTTAATCCCCTTCTGCCAGTGAACAAA
>JAOQAK010000042.1 GCA_025963635.1 Ferruginibacter sp. | reverse complement strand
CTGCAAAAATAAAAGATGAAGCCTTTATAAAGGAGGTAGAACAATATACAGCAGATGATCAGAATTTTCATTTATGGTGGCTGGGGCAAAGCGGGTACCTGCTCATGTGGAAAGGAAAACGGGTTTTAATCGATCCTTATTTGTCCGACTCCCTGACAAAGAAATACGCAACCACCAACAAACCACATATCCGCATGAGCGAAAGGGTAGTGGATCCACAATTGCTCAGCAATATCTCAATTGTTACTTCCAGTCATAATCACACTGACCACCTGGACGGTGAAACGTTGATCCCTGTTTTAAAAAACAACCCCGGTGCCGGGTTCCTTATTCCTGAAGCGAACAGGGCGTTTGTATGTGATCGCATTCAAAAGCCGGAAGATTTCCCGGTCGGTATAAATGATGGGGAGTGGGTAAAAATTGATGAATTCGAATTTTATGGCATCCCGGCAAGGCATAACGAAATTGAAAGGGATGAACAAGGCCGGTGCAAATTTATGGGTTATGTCATCAGGTTTGGACGATGGCATATTTATCACAGCGGCGACACTCTGTGGTATGATGGTATGGTGCCATTATTGAAACCTTTTCATTTGGACCTCGCCTTGTTACCCATCAACGGCAATGATCCATCAAGAGGAGTTGCCGGAAACCTGGATGCAAAAGAAGCGGCTGCATTGGGGAAAGCCATCGGCACAAAAGGTGTCATTCCTTGTCATTATGATATGTTTACTTTCAACACTGCCGATCCGAAGCACTTTGCCCTGGAAGCTGAAAAAGCAGGACAACCTTATCGCATCTTAATACCAGGGGAACATTTCAGTAGTGAATTTTTATAGAACCTCCTTAGTTTCCAGGAGGCCGTGATACTTATGCCTGCACTGTTTGAAACGTTGCGAGGGTTATCAGAAACTTCATTTCTATAAATTATACTTATTTGATTTACATGCCGATAACAACATTTTTGAAAGGGAAAAAACAATGGAGAGGCTAAGAAATCAAAACATGATAAATGTTGCCCATTGAACTAAAAGATGAAGTGATTGCGACGCAACGATGATGCCATAAAATACAAAAGCCGGTACCATAAGAATTGCCACATTTCCCAACGTTACAATACCTTTTACCCTACCAAAATGTAGTTTTACGAACATCTATTGAGCAGGGAGGAAAAAAAGTATACTTTTTATAGATCAACTCCTATACCTGTATAAAAGCTACGTCCGGCAGATGAAATGATGCCGGGACCTGGATATTCATCCGTTCTTTGAGTAAAATATTTTTTATCAGCCAGGTTATTTAAGCCTGCTTTCAATTTTAATTTTTTCAATCGAAAAGTAGTGGATAAATCAACAAGACTATAACCGGGTATTCTACCTACTATGGGATTACTGCTTCTAATAGTATTCGCTGCGTCCGCATACGCTTCTGTCTGTTTCGAAAACTGAACTGATGCAGATAACCATTTTTTTGAGTATATTAAACCTATACGGTTGATGATCTCCGGGGCATACTCTACTTTGTTTCCTTTAAATTCTCCCTGGGTATAGCGGGCATTTGTATAGGCAAAAGAATTGTATATACTGAAATCTCCCACTTGTTTATTTATTTTCAATCCACGTGTAATGTTTAATTCCAGGTAGCTTTCAATTCCTTTATGTACACTACTTGCAATATTAGTACGGAACGCATAAGGGGTACCACTCTCATCAGTTTTTAATAACAATCCAATTCGGTTGTTATACCTGAGATAAAATACCCCAATATCATAGTTGAAAAAACTCTTAACGGATCCCCTAATACCTATGTCGGTATTAAAGCCTTTCGGATCTTTCATATTCGGGTCGACCTCCGAGGCTGATGCAAGAGGTACTAATTGAGCATAATCAATAGGGCGGTAAGCCTGGGAAATATTTGCATATATATTAGACGCTCTGCCCACCTTGTGCTGTAGGCCAAGCCCCATTAAAAGAAAGCTGCGGCTTTTCTCTTCTTCCGTTTCTTTCTCTATGCCTCCTACCTCGTATTCAGCTTCTACTTCGGATTCAATCAATTCAAAACGGATACCTGGTGTTATAGAAAACCGGTCATTCAGTTGAATGCAGTTCTCTATAAATGGCGCGAAGTTGACGGTTGTAAATTTAAATTTTTCTTCAAACTCTCCATAAGTGGACAGGTCAAAATCGCTTCTGTTGGAACCGGGCGCTTCTTCCCTTCTTTCAAACGCTGCCATACTGAAACGCACTCCTGCTGCTACCGTGTTTTTGATATTTCCCCAATTACTTTTATGCATGAACCGAACCTCAGTTGCAGTGCTTTTCATTATTTCCTGGTCTACCTCACGATTACTATATTGTCCCGTTATTGGATCTGCCTGGTCTGCTTCGGCAGGTAGTTTAGGAAACCATACCAAACTACGCTCACCTGATAGATAGGTTGATTTAATTTGAAGAGAAGTATTCTTATTCATATTAAAATCTGCTGTAGCTGTTAAAACATTCCAGGGGCTTTTGAGCCAATTACGTGAACGATAAGAAGCGCGGCTATTTTGTTCAAACTGTTCATCAGTTAATCCTCCGGGCATTTTTATTCGATTTTGAAGTAATGAGTATTCTATGCCTAATTTCAATTTCGGATTGACATTGTAGCTGATTTTACCAAACCCTGTTAATTGCTTTTGAGAAGAATTAGCCCGCCATCCGTCTAAGCTGCGATAATTAATAAAACCAAAATAATTGAGCTTTTTGATAGTTCCGCTAATTGAATGATAAGAATTAAACAGGCCATTGCTGCCAGCAGTTTGTGAAGTACCGTAATTAAAAGATTTGTCAGCATGTCCTTCTTTAAGTACATAATTTACCACACCTCCCATTTGTGCCCCGAATTGCAAAGAAGAAGCTCCTTTAATGATCTCAATTCTCTCAACTGCTTCCATTGGTGGCAGGTAATAAGTTTCGTTGTAACCATATATGTCGGCAGCTACGTTGTATCCATTTTGCCTGACATTCATTTCGATCGACTGTACGGGATTCAGTCCACGGACTCCTATGCCATTTGCCACAAAACCCCCTGTTTCACTTTCTACAATGTTTAAACCTGGCACTCTGCCTAAAATTTGTCGTGTGTTGTTTATAGCCTTATTCGCATCTACACTATCTACTATGATCACTTCAGTTTTTTTGCCTGCGTATATAATTGGAGGATGCAATTCATTTAAATGGCCTATTCCATTCATGCTTACATATGATACTACTACAACTTCATTTAGCTCAGTTATCGTTGCCGAATCTTTTTGTTGTGCAGTTGCCTGAAAAGCACCGGTGAGAATCAGCAGGCAAAAAGTGATAATTATCAAAGAAAAATGCCGCATTACGATTACTGGTTTTGGTTTTATTAAATGAGAAGTTATACAAAGGCCTGGGGTCAAGTCAACTTTAATTTGTGGCACGGTGAAACCTGAAATGTGAAACGTAAAAAGGCGGATTAGCGCTTTGACGTTTGATATTTCACGTTTGACATAACACTAGAACCTGAGGCCGAAGTTAAAGCCCTTCTGAAAAATAATCGTCATTTGATTGTTACCTTTCTAATATGTATGAGTACAAACACATCGAGTCTTAATTGCGTGAAGGGAATTTCTTGGATCGCTGCTTTAAGGGACTACAAGATGAAGTGATTGCGACGCAAGGATGATGCTATGAAATATAAAAGCCGGTACCATAAAAATTCCTATATTTCCTACGATTACAATAACTTTTACCGGTATAAAAAATTCCAAACTAACTGATCGTTCGTATGAAACTTACCATCCTTCTCACTTTTTACACTGCTTTTCTTTTAAACGTTGCCTTTTCCCAAAACACAAAAGAATATAAAACCTGGAACCCGGCTTTAGATACATTGAAAGTATTGGAAGGGCAGGGGTGGCCCCGGGAAGTAAAAAATTATTACGACCGGTTACCTGCAAGGGCAGAGCAAACAGTCAGGAAAGAAGTATGGGGTTTATCAAAAAACAGCGCCGGGCTTCTTTTAAAATTCAGAACAAATGCGGATGAAATCGTTGTGAAGTATGCAGTCACCGGCGGTTTACAAATGCCACATATGCCGGCAACGGGTGTAAGTGGAATAGACCTGTATGCAAAAAACAGCGATGGTAAATGGCTTTGGTGCGCCGGCAAATATTCTTTTGGAGATACGATTACTTACCGGTTTACCGGTTTGCTTACAAAAGATCAATATGGAAATTATTTTGAATATAACTTATACCTGCCATTATACAATTCGGTAAAATGGATGGAGATAAATGTTCCGAAAGAAACTGTATTTACGCCTTTGGCTGTACGCAATGAAAAGCCAATTGTAGTGTACGGAACCTCTATTGCGCAGGGCGGATGTGCTTCACGTCCAGGTCTTGGGTGGACGTCTATTTTAAGCCGTAAATTAGATCGCACGATAATCAATCTTGCATTTTCAGGAAACGGGAGATTGGAAAAAGAAGTGATTTCGCTGGTAGCTGAATTAGATCCATCGCTATTTGTGTTGGACTGTTTGCCAAACCTCACCGGCTTTGCAGCAACAGAAGTTAAAAAAAGGGTTGCTGAATCTGTTCGGGAATTGCAAAGTAAAAGACCGGGAACTCCTATCCTGCTGACAGAACACGATAGTTACACCGACGAAGAAATGGTTCCTGCAAAAAAGAAATCATACCAGGATGTGAATACCGCTTTAAGAGAAGTATTTGATTCACTGACAGGAAAGCAGGTTAAGAATATTTACTACCTGGCAAAAAATGAAATTAACCAGGATATTGAAACAACGGTTGATGGCACTCATCCCAACGATATAGGCATGATGCGGTATGCAGATGCTTATGAGAAAACGATCAGGACCATCATGAAAGAACCTACCGGAAATGCCAGCACTACCAAACCTGTAACCCAGCGACGTGAGCCGAAAATGTATGAATGG
>JAOQAK010000038.1 GCA_025963635.1 Ferruginibacter sp. | reverse complement strand
TATCATTGCATTGGCCGCAATTTACCTCTTAGCAAACTGGAAACAGGTACTTGTTTTAGTGACCGCTTTTACGGTTGGCCATTCGCTGACATTAGCATTAAGTGTTTATGATGTTATCAGGTTCGATGAAAAATGGATAGAATTTTTTATCCCTTTAACCATCATCGCCACGGCAGCATTTAATTTCCTTGTAAAAGACTTTGCAGCCAAATCCTTAAGGATAAATTATTTTTTAGCCTTGCTCTTTGGATTGATACATGGAATGGGCTTTGCCAACACCATTCGTTTTATGCTGGCCAGCGATCAAACCATTGCGGTACCATTGCTAAGTTTTAATCTTGGGTTGGAAGCGGGTCAGATGGTAGTCGTAGCGCTGATTCTGGCAATTGGCTATCTTTTGGTAAACAGAGCTGGATTAAAAAGAAAATGGTGGGTGTGGACTTTATCTGCATCTGCAATGATAATCGCCGTAAATATGGCAATAGAGAGGTGGCCGGTTGGAAATTAAGACAGGTGACCAACACAACCAAACAAAAAAAAATTATCAGTATAAATCGGCTAAACACAGCGGTTATGAAGGAATCTCCCCTTCTGAGATCGATGGCAGGGCCCGACACTTAAAAACAAACCACAAAAACATACCCCCTACAATGATAAAAAAAATAATTTCTTTTCTCTTTTCAGTTGCTTTTACTTTTTGCATTTCGGCACAGGATATTAAAAATAATCCGGGCAGTAATCATGGAAACCGTTTTGAACAGTTGGGCACTATCCTGCCTACGCCCAATGAATACAGAACCGCAAGCGGAGCCCCTGGCCCAAAATACTGGCAGCAGCGATGTGATTATGATATTGTTTGCGAATTGGATGAACCCAACCGCAGGTTAAACGGCAAGGAAACTGTGAACTATTTTAACAATTCCCCGGATCCATTAACCTATTTGTGGATTCAGCTAGATGAAAATCAGCACAGCAATAAAAACAATGCGGGTTACCCGGTCAGCAGCATCATGCCCAAAAGCATGACAGACCAGGACCTCATTAAATATAGCGGCATTACAGACAGGGAATATGGTGACAACATTTTAAAAGTTACAGATGCAGTTGGAAAACCATTGGCGTTCACAATCAACAAAACAATGATGCGCCTTGATCTGCCATCGATATTGAAACCGGGGCAGCAGTTTATTTTTAAAGTAGAATGGAACTACAATATCAGCGACCGCCAAAAGTTCGGCGGTCGGGGTGGATATGAATTTTTCCCGGAAGATGGCAACGACCTGTATACAATGACACAATGGTATCCCAGGCTTTGTGTGTACAGCGATTTCCAGGGCTGGCAAAACCACCAGTTTGCCGGCAGCGGCGAATTCGCCCTAACCTTCGGCAATTTTAAAGTGGCAATGACGGTACCTGCAGACCATATCGTGTTAGCCACGGGGCAAGCACAAAATTACCAGCAGGTTTTATCACCAGCTCAATTTGCACGCTGGCAAAAGGCGCAAACGTCAAAGGATATTATTGAAATTTCCACCCTCGCCGAAGCCCGTGAAAGGGAACAACAAAAATCTCTAAGAAAGAAAACCTGGATTTTCAAAGCAGAAATGGTACGTGATTTTGCCTGGGCAAGCAGCCGGAAATTTATTTGGGATGCAATGCCCATTACAGTTGAAGGTAAAAAAGTGATGTGCATGAGTGGATACGGAAAAGAAGCGTATAACCTTTACAGGAAGTTCAGCACAAAGGCGGTGGCACATACCATAAAAACGTATTCGAAGTTCACGATCCCTTATCCTTACCCTGTTGCACAAAGCATCGAAGCAGCTAACGGAATGGAATACCCGATGATCTGCTTTAATTATGGCAGGTGCGAAAAAGACGGCACCTATAGCGAAGCTACTAAAAATGGCATGCTGGGAGTAGTCATTCATGAAGTGGGCCACAACTTCTTCCCGATGATCATCAATAGCGATGAACGGCAGTGGACCTGGATGGATGAAGGCCTGAATTCATTTTGTGATTATTTAACGAAGGAACTATGGGATAACAAATTCCCGGTTAGCAGGGGCCCGGCATATAAGATTGTTGATTATATGAGTTTGCCGAAAGATCAGTTGGAACCAATCATGACCAACAGCGAAAACATCATTCAATTTGGCCCCAATGCGTATAGCAAACCCTCAACAGGATTAAATATTCTACGAGAAACCATCATGGGCAGAGAGCTGTTTGATTACGCTTTAAAAGAATATGCAAGGCGTTGGGCTTTTAAACATCCCACACCTGCAGACCTTTTCAGAACCATGGAAGATGCAAGTGGTGAAGACCTGGATTGGTTTTGGAGAGGTTGGTTTTATGGAACCGATGCATGTGATATTTCGTTGGATTCAGTTAAATGGGCAAATCTCAGCCTTGAGAATACAGTGCCCACAGTAACACGTGAACGGGGCCGTCGTTCCCAGCCTAGTCTTAGCCCACTCCTGAATTCATTCGATGATATTTCAAAGATCAGGAACAGGAAAGACAATAAAATAATCTTCGCCACAGATGCGGATACAAGCTTGCGTGATTTTTATTGGAAATACGATCGTGGACTCGTTCAAGTGGATAGCACTTCCGCTGGAACTTCAGTGGCCCCCGTAGCGGAAACCGATACATTTACCAACGGGCAAAAACTCGCACTGGCAGGAAACGTAAACATGTATGAACTAACGTTTAGCAACAAAGGCGGATTAATTATGCCCATCATTATTGAATGGACCTATAAGGACGGCTCCAAAGAAATAGAAAGAATTCCCGTTCAGATCTGGCGAAAAAATGAGCACCAGGTGATCAAAACATTTGTAAAACATAAAGAAGTAGCATCGATCAAACTTGATCCTCTACGTGAAACTGCGGATATTAACGAAAACAACAACAGCTGGCCCAGTTTCACCGCGCCAAGTAAGTTTCAACTTTTTAAGTCCAAGGCCACAGGAGGACGAGGCGCCGCCTCGGGAACGATCAATCCAATGCAGAAGGAAATTAAAAATTAATCATTCTAAATAAAAAAACCACTTCACTGAGTGGTTTTTTTTTGAAATAATTTGTTGGCCGGGCCGGGAATCAGTGTGGAGCATCGTTGCATCGCCCTCTTATACTGTATACCATTGGGGACCATTTTCGGCCCACACAAACCCGCTACAATCCCGTTTGTCCATCCCGTTCCAGTTTTTTTCGTTTCTTTTTACTATACTTCTTTTCGTATTCTAAGATCTCTTTTGTCTTCACTTTCGGTTTACCAGGGGGCGCATCTTCCACTTCTTTTGTAGTTGCCGTGGCCGCAGCAATATCATCCTCTTGTTTATCTTTTAGCAAAAGTCCGCGATCATACTTTTCGTACTTCGATTGCCTTCCGCCGGGCTCGTAATATTTCCATTCGCCATGTGGAACGCTGTATTGTTGCGACCTTACTATTTTAAAACTAATAATTTCATTGCTGCCGGTTCCATATATTGGGATGGTATCAAAAGGTTGATCAGGGTTATATGCATGCCATTCTTCGTGGCGCAGTAAATCGCCTAAAAAACTAAAGTATTCCTGCTGGCCATCTTTACCCCCAAATCGATAATTTTCTATTGCCAGGATATCACCGGTTGTATTATATCTCCGCCAGGTGCCATCCTTTTTATCATTTTTATAAAAACCTTCTTCTTCGTATCCGGGCTCGCCCCGCAATTCACCTACCGTTATCACCCACTTTCCCTGCTTCATTCCTTTAGTATCAATTGCATTCAATGTATCGCCCTTAGGTGACAGCGAAAAACTCTTATAGGCTGTTTTCTGGGCCGACACATTGATAGCACAAAACATCAATATAACCGTAATGAAACTTTTGAAATTATTTTCCATGCCAGATTTTAAGTGAGGTACAATCGCAAATCTACTTTTTCTTTTACAATCCCGTAAAGCAGCCGCTATCTTTTAACATCTCTTGCACATAAAAAAATGAATTGAAAATTAACCAGCATATTATGAACCTCAAGAGCTATTGAAAAAGCCATCCCGGGTAAATGGAATGGCCTTGATTGCCTTTGAACTATGCTGGTTGCAGATCCTCGGTTTTTCCTGTGTGCATTAAAGCCATTTCACCCATTATACTTTCCACATCTACTTTCAGTTCATTTGCCACAGCCATACCGAAATTTGAATCTGCCCTAAAAAATGGGCACAGCTGCCCGTTTATAAAATTGCGTTTGTTTAAGTGTAATATCATTCATCACCCCTACCATACCACATCGCGGTTATGCCGGTCATTATCGCTCATCACCTTATTAATAATTTAATAGCCCTGCTTTGTATAGTGATCATCACACCGGCGCCCTTCCGATCGCACGTTCTGTGACGTTCCGTTTATTTTTAAAGCAGGTTCTTGTAAACTGGGTCAAATGTAGCCCTATTGTTTTTATAATCGCTATTGATACTTCTTATAGTTATATAGATAGTTTCTATTTTTGCTGCATGACCATTACACAATTGGAATACATTATTGCGGTAGATACTTACCGGCATTTTTCCACCGCCGCAGAGCAGTGTTTTATTACGCAACCAACATTGAGCATGCAGATTCAAAAGCTTGAGGAGGACCTGGGTATCAAAATTTTTGACCGGAGTAAACAGCCCGTCATTCCTACAGAAATTGGTGAAGAGATCATTCAGCAGGCAAGGAAAATTTCGCATGAAGTGAAAATGATTCATCAAATGATCCGTGATAAACAAGGTATACTGCAGGGCGAATTAAGGATTGGGATTATCCCTACCCTGGCGCCTTATTTACTTCCGATGTTTTTGCAATCTTTTCTAAAAAAATATCCTGAAGTTAAGATAAGAGTGAAAGAAATGACCACCAATGTAATCATTGAAAAATTAAAAGCTGGCAGAATCGATGCCGGCTTACTGGTTACTCCATTACAGGATACGAGCATTATCGAATACGCATTGTTTTACGAGGAACTGGTGGCTTTTGTGTCTAAGAAAAATGCTGCTTACAAAAAAACCTACGTGCTGGCAGACGACATCGATTTAAAAGATTTGTGGTTGTTGGAAGAAGGGCATTGTTTTAGATCGCAGATTATCAACTTGTGCGAATTAAAAAAACATAGCCGCGAGCAAAGCCATTTTGAATATGAGGCAGGCAGCGTTGAAACGCTTCGCAAAATGGTAGAGATGAATAACGGCGTTACCATCTTACCCGAATTGGCTACGCTTGATTTTTCAGTAAAGCAATTAAATATGGTGAGGCATTTTAAAGCTCCTGTTCCGGTAAGGGAAGTGAGCCTCGTGACTCACCGAAATTATGTAAAGAAAAAGCTGGTGGATGTGTTGAAAGAAGAAATCATACATACTTTACCGCTCAAAATCACACTGAATAAAAAAAACAACATTGTAAAAATATAAGCAGTTCACCTGCTGAACAATTACTTAAGTCACACGTTGTTATACAAAATCAACAGCGACATTAATGATTAAACTAATATCACATGATAACCATTGGCCAGGCAGCGCCGGATTTTTCTTTATTCGACAGCGAAAAAAAGAAGGTCCACTTAAGTGATTACAAGGGCAGGAATGTGGTATTGCTGTTTTTCCCGCTTGCTTTCACAAGTGTTTGTACAAAGGAATTATGCAGTATCCGGGACAATATTTCCATTTACAATAACACCAATGCACAGGTTTTGGGTATTTCGGTAGATTCATTGTATGTTTTAAACAAATTTAAGCAGGAGCAAAATTTGAATTTCCCATTATTGAGCGATTTCAATAAAGAGGCTTCAAAGGCTTTTGGAGTATTGTATGATGTATTCCCGGCCTTTGAAATGCAGGGTGTTAGTAAAAGATCTGCGTTTGTAATCGATAAAGAAGGTATTGTTCAGTATGCAGAAATTTGTGCCAGTCCGGGTGATCTGCCCGATTTTAATAGCATACAACAGTTATTAAATCGGCTGAACTAAGCAGGATTGGTGGCAGGATTTTCTTAATCCGCATTTTCTTCTGTCCCGGCAAACGCTTCCTTCGCACCAGCAAACCTGTGGCAATATGTTGTTAGATTAGGAGTTCTGACCAAAGGAAGGAGTTGACTTATATCACACTTGGAAAATTGACGATATTTTTACGATCCGTAACCAAGCCCTTGATTAAAAATTAAAAGAATTCATTACTTTTACTCTGCTGAAAAAGCTGGTAACTATATCAATTTTATTATTTGGAATAACTTTTACAACTTTTGCTCAAAATAAACCTGTTAATTCAGAGGATGTTGCGGCAAAACCTATCAGGTTGTTTCCAAATCCTGCGACTTCGATTATCAATTTCGAGTTGCCGCATTCGTATGACAAGACATATACACTCCAGATATTTAATTTTATGGGTAAAAAGGTGTCAGAATTGGTTCCTACCAGCCCCCTCATCAATCTCTCCCTTAGTGGGTTCTTCAGGGGAGTCTATATTTTTCAGCTTCGCGATAAAAATGGTAAAATAATTGAGTCCGGACGTTTCCAGGTAGTAAAGTAGTATCCTTCCCACCCCATCTTTATTGCTCCATCTTGGCCCTTATCACAGTACCTGTGCAATCAAAAACTTTAAATAGTGAGTATTCTCCTGGTCCCGTATAATGGGGTGGTCAGCCGATTGAGAATTGAATGTTACCTGCCGTATTTTGCGCTTTGCGTCTTTTGCGGCCATGGAGATAATATCCAAAAACAATTCAGGTTTTACGAGATTGGTACAACTGGAGGTCACTAAAAATCCACCCGGCTTGATTAACTTGATTCCCCTCAAATTGATTTCCTTATAACCCGCCGCCGCCTTATCAATACTACTCCTGCTTTTGGTAAAAGAAGGCGGGTCAAGCATTACCACATCCCATTGCTTTGCTTCTCTTGTCCACTCCTTAAGTACATCAAAAGCATTCACGCAATCGAAACTGCAGGTATTTTCCACCTCGTTGAGGGCAGCATTTTTGTTGCACATATCGATTGCGTTTTGAGAAATGTCAAGACCGGTAACTGATTTTGCGCCATATACCGCAGCGCTTATTTCGAATGAACCTGTGTAACAAAAGGCTCCCAGTACATCCGCTCCCTTTACAATATGCTGTATCGCTCGTCGATTATCTTGCTGATCAAGAAAAAAGCCTGTCTTTTGGCCATTGGCAATATCTACATGGTACTTTATTCCATTTTCATTAATGATAATATTGGTGTCAAATTCAGGAGATAGAAATCCTTTTATTTGCTCCATTCCTTCCAGTTCCCTTACTGGCACATCGTTCCGCTCATAAATTCCTTTAGGTGAAAAAACTTGCTCCAGTGCTTTTACTATGGAAGGCTTCCAGGCATCGATCCCCAAAGCGAGCGTTTGTATTACAAAATAGTCGTTAAACTTATCGATAATCAGTTGGGGAATTTCATCGGCCTCACCGAAAATGAGGCGGCAATTCTCCACATATCCAAGTTTGCACCGGTATGCCCAGGCATTCAGAATTCTGTCATGAAAAAATTGATCATTGATCTCTACTTGTTTTTCCCGGGTAAGCAGCCGCACCATTATCTGTGATTGAGGATTCACATACCCTTTTCCGACGAACTTTTTATCATGTGTAAGCAATTGCACAATCTCCCCTCCCTTTGCGGCAGCATCGAGCGCCTTGCCCCTGTTGATTTCATTTGCAAAAACCCATGGATGGCCGTTTTCTACCCTGTTACTGATGTTTTTATTCAGAAAAAGACTTTTCATGGCGCAAAGGTAACCAATGTAGTAGAGGTGTCAGACAGTTTGAAAGTATAAAGTAGCTACAAGTGCCTGAAATTGTCAATTTGGCTGCAAAACAAGGCTTGGCAAAATGTTTGACAATCGTACCTTTGCAAACAATTTTACCATCCCCTATCGGCTACCATTGGCCGGGCAAAGGAAATAATATTTATTTTTTATGGAAGAAAAAGAGAAAGTTATACCTGAAGACCAGGCTTTGGCAGAAGATAAATCATTTGCCGAAATGAATATCAATGCGGATGCTGATATTCCCGGGAATACTCATCTAAGTAATAACGATCCAGAGAACATTACGGAAAAACTCCAGGCAGAGTTGGATGAGCAAAAGGATAAGTACATCCGTTTGGTTGCGGAATTTGACAACTTCAAGCGAAGGAACGCCAAAGAAAGAATAGAATTGATACAAACAGCTGGTAGAGAGGTAATTACCTCCCTTTTGGATGTACTGGATGACTGTGACCGTGCAGAAAAGCAAATTCAAAACAGTGATGATCTCGAGCAAATCAAAGAAGGCATTCAGTTAGTATTTGGCAAACTTAGAAACACGCTCCAGTCTAAAGGCCTTAAGGCAATGGAAAGCATCAATACTGATTTTGATGTAGAAAAGCATGAAGCGATTACTGAAATTCCGGCTCCCAAACCTGAATTGGTACACAAAGTAGTTGATGAAGTGCAGAAAGGATATTATCTCAATGATAAAATTATCCGTTTTGCAAAAGTTGTGGTAGGAAAATAATTCAATAATTCTGACGTTCAATAGAAACTTTAGCACGTTAGCGCATTAGTAGATTAGCATTATGAAGAGAGATTTTTATGAAATACTGGGTGTCTCGAAATCTGCCTCGCAGGATGAGATAAAGAAAGCTTACCGGAAAGTGGCTATGCAATTTCACCCAGATCGTAACCCCGGTGACAAACCCTCTGAGGAAAAATTTAAAGAGGCAGCGGAGGCTTATGAAATATTGAGCGACACTGATAAAAGGGCGCAGTACGATCGGTTCGGACATAATGCATTCGGCCAGGGACGTGGCGGAGGTGGAGGATTCAGCGGCGGTAATATGAATATGGACGATATTTTCAGCCAATTTGGCGACATCTTTGGAGAAGAAAGTCCTTTTGGAAGTTTTTTTGGAAGCGGAGGCGGCGGGCGAAGGTCTTCCGGGGGAAGGTCACGGGGAGTAAGAGGAAGCAATCTTCGTATCAAAATTAAATTAAATTACGAAGAAATGGCCAAAGGTGCTTCCAAAACCGTTAAGGTGAAGAAGCACGTAAGCTGTACTACCTGCTCCGGAAGCGGCGCAAAAGATAAGAACAGCGTGCAAGCCTGCGGTACCTGTGGTGGTAGCGGCCAGGTGAGAAAAGTGCAGAATACTTTTTTAGGCCAGATGCAAACCGTAACTACCTGTCCTACCTGTAATGGAGAGGGAAGTACGATTGCGAATAAGTGTACCTCCTGCAAAGGTGAGGGCAGAGTGTACGGCGAGGAAACAGTAACCATTGAAATTCCGGCGGGCGTACAGGAAGGAATGCAACTTAGCATGAATGGCAAGGGCAATGCAGGTGAAAGAGGAGGTGCTAACGGAGACCTGATCATATTGATAGAAGAAGAAGCACATGCCGAACTGCACAGAGATGGTTTGAATGTGGCTTTCGATCTGCATTTATCATTTCCAGAGGCGGTATTTGGCACTAATGTAGAAGTACCTACCATTGACGGAAAAGCTAAAATTAAAATACCACCTGGAACACAAAGTGGAAAAATCTTTCGTTTAAAAGGCAAAGGTTTTCCATCAGTAAACAGTTATGAAAAAGGTGACCAGCTGATTCATGTAAATATCTGGACGCCACAACACGTAAATGCAGAAGAGCGCTCCATGCTCGAAAAAATGCAGGAAAGCGATAATTTTCAACCAAAGCCGGAAAAGGGAGACAAATCTTTTTTTGATAAAGTAAGGGAAATGTTTACCTAATTCTTAAGGTTCTTTTTCTTTTTAGGATATAGTTTTTTGGCAATCAGGATTAGCCGGATAAACTCTGTTTGCAGGTAGTCATTGGGATTATAAGCGCTTAAGGCAATGCTTTCAATTTTCTTCCAGTCTGTTTTGCGAACATATTTGGATAGCCGCAGTTTCATGCCAAACATGGCAACAGATGCCGCAAACCTGTACTCTTTATCGATTGCGCCGAATTCGGCGTAGTTTTCTTTGCAGTCGTATTTTATTATTTCCTTTTGTAGTTTGTTATTGTTATTGATGCTATAACTTAATGACACCTGCGCAACAGGAGCCTCAAAGTATATTGATGTATCTGCGTCCTGGGGAACCACTTCAAAAATCGCCATTACATTATTTCCGCTGCCTATTTCTCCTCCTTCAAGGTCTCCGGAGGTATCAGTGATAGCATCTTTTTTGTTGTCAAATCCAATTAATCGATATTGCTTGATAATGGCAGGGTTAAAATGTACGTTCAAAAAAACGTCATCTGCCACTGCAAAAAATGTTTGGGTCACTTCTTTTACCAATACTTTTTCAGCTTCCCGGATATCATCGAGGTAAGCATAATTGCCATTTCCTCTTTTGGCAAGGGTCTCCAGTTTTGAATCTTTAAAATTACCCATGCCCACTCCAAGGCAGGTAAGATATACCCCTGTTTGCCTTTTACGGGTAATCAATTCTTCCAGGGCCTTTTCACTTGATTCCCCTACATTGAAATCTCCATCTGTTGCCAGTATCACGCGATTGTTGCCATCTTTTATGAAAGTTTTCTCTGCTAAATTATAAGCCATCCTGATGGCAGATTCGCCCGGCGTGTCGCCCGCCGCAGTCAATTCTTCTATGGATTGAATGATCTTTTGTTTTTCGGCGCCGCCTGTTGGCTGCAGCCACACAGCTACCGTGCCTCCATAAATAACGATGGATACTGTATCCTGCACCCGAAGATTATTCACGAGCATTTGGAAGGCCGCTTTTACCAATGGCAGCCGGTTCGGCATATCCATGCTGCCCGAAGCATCTACTAAAAAAACAAGGTTGCACGGGGGAACCTTGTCCATATCCAATTTTCGGGCATTGATATTTAGAAAAAGCAACTTATTATCTTCATTCCACGGGCAATCTGAATACTGTGATTCTATCTTAAATACCTCATTCTTTTCAGGTTCTTTGTAATGAAGATTAAAATAATTCAGCAATTCTTCAATGCGAACGGCGTCTGGAGGCACGGCGCTATTCATATGCAGAAAACGCCTGACATTGCTATAGGATGCCTTATTTACATTTAATGAAAAAGCAGTATTGGGAAATTTGGTTGCATTTACTTCTTCATTTTCCACGAGTGAAAAATAGGATTCATCACTCACAGACCAGCTTAATTTATAGGATTGTGTCTGGTCTGTGGTCATTGAAATTAAGCGCTGGCGATATTTACTGGCATTGGATGACAATGCCTCCATCCGGATAGATTGAAAAACATCTGCTCTTACGCAGATAGTTTTGGTTTCATATCCATCCAAACTCAAGGTCAGGGAATCTCGCAAAGATTTCGTGCTGATCCCAAATCCACCCGAAGTGCCTGAATAATATACCATGTTGGTAGAATGGAGTAATATCTTCACATTTTGAAGCGGCAGCTTTCTTTCACCTTGTATTTCGCCACGGAGATAAAATTGAGCGTGTATCGTCAGAACAAGGCAATAGGTTAAAGTATATGCAAGCAGCTTTTTCAACAGGCTAAAGTTACGTTTAATAAAAAGTATTCTATTAACACCAACATCCTTGTCTTTGCGGGCAGCTACTCTTCTATCAACTGGTATATTTCCGCTAAATTCCGGCCCAGTCCATCAAAATCGAGTCCGAAACCAAGGAGAAACTTATCAGGAACATTAAAACCCAGGTAATCAATTACAATGGGATATTCCAACGCTTCCGGCTTATGTAGTAAAGCAGCAATCTTAAGGGATGCCGGCTGCTGGTTATACAGTTGAGGTAAAAACTTATTGAGTGTATTTCCGGTATCCACGATATCTTCTATGATTACCACATGCCGGTTAACGAGTGGCTCGTCCAGACCAATGGAGGTAATTACATTTCCGGTAGAGCGGGTACCTTTGTAGGAAGCCAGCTTGATAAAACATATTTCTGCATCAATCGTAATTTCTTTAAACAGGTCTGAGGCAAACATAAATGAACCGTTTAAAATGGCGATAAACAACGGCCGCTTACCTTTATAATCTTCATTGATACGGGCAGCCAGTGATGCTATCCGGTGCTGAATTTCAGCTGCGCTGATATAAGGCTGAAATTTTTTATCATTGACCTGGATAACTGACATGAGGGATTGTTTAGGTTTATTGAAATTGGATTTTAGTTGATTTTTACTGCCTCGCCCAAAAGCAACTTATTGAAATAAACTGCTCTACTTCGATCCTTGCCGGCTGATGTGTTAATTATTTTCCAACAATTAATTGCTGGCCTATTTTCAAGTCTTCAGAGGCCAAGTTATTCCACTGCTTCAGCTGTTGCACCGTGACGTTGTATTTTTTGGCAACTGCATACAGGCCTTCCCGCGGTTGCACCTGGTGAAGAACGGTTTTGCCTTTATTATTTGCAGGTTCGTTAATGATCATTTTAGCCTGGATCGGCCTTGCAACTGCTTTCAAATACAATCTTGTACCGGGAAATACATCGCCATCTTCATTCAATTGATTATAATCCAGCAAGCTTTGCAATTGTATCCCGTTTTTCTGGGCTACATCATACAAGGTTTCCTTTTTCTGAACGATCACGAAATCCTTTTCACCATTCCTGGATTTTTTTTGGAGGAAGATCAACTGATCCTGTTCCAATATTCCATCCTCTTCCAGTTCGTTAATGTCTAAAAGCTTATGCAGGTTAACATTAAAGCGGCTGGCAATTGCCAAGAGTGAAGTGCCTTTTTTGGCATAAATACATTTACTTCCGTTTATAAAACTTGTATTATCTCCGCTATTGGCAGCAGCAGTGCTCCCATCATCTTTACTATCCAGGTTTGCAAGAGAACCACTGAGGGTCTTTTCAGCGGGTTCCGGATCTTTTTGCATGGTTTCATTTTTGTCAAAAACTACCGGATCATCTTTATACTTGCTACGCTCAAACTTTGGCACATCTGCAGCTCCCGCAAGTGAATATTGCTGTAAATTAAATTGCTCAATATGCCTGATTAAAATGTTGGGGTATTTTGGATTAGTAGCATAACCAGCTGTCTTCAACCCCCTTGCCCATGCTTTGTAGTCAGTGGGATCGAGGTCAAATAGAAAAGCATATCGTTCACCACCACGCAGAAAATTGCTGTGGTCACGGTAAGATTCTTCTGCATTTTTGTAGGTTCGGAAACATTCGCCGGCTGCGTCATCATCGTGGGATACTCCGGCGGCAGTCCAGTTACTTTTACACTTAATTCCGAAATGATTATTCGACTTTCTCAACAATTCGCTGTTCCCACTTTCTGTTTCGAGTAAGCCCTGTGCCAACGTAATCGCGGCCGGAACTCCCATGCGCCTCATTTCTTTAATGGCTATGTCTTTGTAGAGCGCTATATACTGCTCAGGAGTTAACGTTTGGGCATTTAAGGATAGTGTTAAAACGCCCAAAAAGATGGCCAGTTGAAATATTTTTTTGATCATATCCTGTTGAATCTTTTAAATTTAAAGTCAATATAACAGAAAACGCTTTTTTGTAATTTTTTATTACATCCCCCGTTTATCACAGTTTCCTAATCATCATTAGTCCGTCCCGAATGGTTAGTATTGACTGCTCTACTCTTGGATCTTCCTTTACGTGAATGTTGAAGGCATGAATGGCAACTGCATTTTTTCTACTGATATTTTCTTCCAACACCTGGCCATGGAATAAAACATTGTCGGCAATGATCAGCCCGTTGCGTTTTACCGTTGGCAAAATTAGCTCGTAATAATCAATATACGAAGGTTTATCTGCATCAATGAAAACAATGTCCCATATTTCCATTAAAGACGGGATGATGTCCTTCGCGTTTCCAACATGTAAAATTATCTTTTCCTTTTCAGGCGATTTGTTAAAATATTCCCCGGCCGTGGCGGCATCTTCCGCTCTCAATTCAATCGTGTGCAGTGTACCATCGCTCGTTAATCCCTTGGCCAAACACAAGGCGCTGTAACCGGTAAATGTACCAATTTCCAAAATTCTCCGGGGCTGCAATAAAGAACTTATGATTGTCAAAAACGTACCCTGTACGTGGCCACTGAGCATATGGGCGTGAGGGTGCGTTTGAGTATGCTCTGCCACCGCCTGAATCAGTTCATCCTCGGGCGAAGTAAAAGCAGCTGCATATTGTTCTGCAAGGTGATGTACCAATTCCATAATATTTATGCGTTTATCCCTGGCTTTTTGTTAACAGAAATTGCCCATAATCCGATAAAAGTAATTAACCCGTTAATGATCAACAACTCAATACCAACCTGGTAACCATTAAACCAGCTTTTAGCATTCATGCTGATGATATAGGATAAAACGGGCGCAATCAGGCACAACAGAGTAACCATGAGGGTATTTGGCAGTTGTTTTTTTGTAAAAATACCAAAAGCAAATAAACCAAGCAAGGGCCCGTAAGTATAACCCGCAAGATCCAGTATCTTATCAATGATGCTGTTATCGTTCAATGCTTTAAATACCATGATACAAAATAAAAACACGATAGTAAATGACAGGTGAACAATTAAGCGAAGACGCTTCTTATGTTTTTCGTCAAGATCATTTCGCTCCTTGATACCAAGAATATCAATACAAAAAGAAGAGGTTAAAGCCGTTAAAGCTCCATCTGCACTGGGGAATAAGGCAGATATAAGCGCTATAATAAACATAATGCCTACCGCCGGTGGAAAATAATTGAGTATAATGGAAGGAAATGCTTTATCCCCGATAACATTTACTCCATTCAAAAGGAAATGCCTGACAGTTTTACCATTGACCACCACGTCCTGGTATACAGCACCATTAGCATTGCCATACAGGTACAGCAGTCCGCCCAATAGCAGGAATAAAAATAAAACGGAAACCAAAATAATTGCCAGCGTGATTACATTTTTTTGAGAATCAGCCAAACGTTTTACGCTAATGTTCTTTTGCATCATTTCCTGGTCTAGTCCCGTCATGGCGATTGTGATGAATGCCCCCCCGATAATCTGCTTTACAAAAAAGCCTTTACTATTCACATCCGTATTAAATATATTGAGATACCCTTTCGAACTCAGTTGGGTTAATGCTTCGCCTGTAGATAAATGAAGGTTATTCAAAATGTATACGATACAAATGATCAATCCCGAAATCATCAGGGTCGTTTGTAGCGTATCAGTATAAACAATGGTTTTTACGCCTCCTTCAAACGTATACAACAGGATCATTGATAAGATGACGGCGGAAGTAACAACAAACGGTACCCCGAGTTTATCAAGAATAAAAAACTGCAGTACATTGATAACAAGGTACAGGCGTGCTGTGGCTCCTACGGTACGACTGATAATAAAAAAAAGCGCTCCTGTTTTGTATGCTACCGCTCCAAATCGTTGCAGCAGGTAATTGTATATAGAAGTAAGATTGAGCCGATAATATAACGGTAGTAATACAAATGCTATAACGGTATAGCCGATTAAATATCCTATGGCCACCTGCATATAGGCAAAGCCTTTAAAGCCATGATCAGCCATATCGCCTACGCCACCGGGTACGCTTACAAAAGTAACCCCGCTAAGGGAGGTACCAATCATTCCAAATGCAACAAGCATCCAGTTACTATTGCGGTTACCGATAAAAAAAGATTCATTGTTTGCATTGCGACTGGTAAACCAGGCAACTACCAAAAGCAAAATAAAATAACCTATAACGAAAGAAAACAAGATAAGTGGAGACATGCACCGGTTGGTTTTAAATATATATGGTTGAAAATATAAAAATTCTTTGTGTCTTTGCTTATAAATATTTGTAAAGATATATGGAGTTTAAGTCGATTGCGGTTTTTTGTGGTAGTAAACCCGGTAACAACCAACTATACACGCAGCATGCCACAACACTGGGACACCTGTTGGCCGAAAAAAACATCTTACTAATTTATGGTGGGGGTAATATGGGCATAATGGGTGCAGTTGCAAATGCCGTTTTAGAAAAAAAAGGACAGGTAATTGGAATTATACCCGAAGTGATTCTTGGTTGGGAACAGCAGCACGAGGGTATTTCAGAATTAATAGTGGTAGAAAACATGCATACCCGAAAACGAATGATGTATGAAAAATGCGATGCGGCAATTATTTTGCCAGGTGGGTTTGGTACCCTGGATGAGTTATTTGAAATGCTTACCTGGAACCAGTTGAGTATTCATGACAAGCCTATCTTCATGTTAAATACCGGCGGCTTTTATGATCTTTTGTTTGGTCACATGGAAAAGATGTTGCAGGAAAACTTCTTATACAACAGCCTCGAAAGGGCATTCACTGTTGTAAATGATCCGCACGAAATTTTCGTTTAACAATAGCTACCTGCGTCCGCCGCCCTGGAATAACGCAATATTGAAACCGGCATTGATGATGGGTATACCTCTTTGCAAATTATCTACATAGGGCGAATTGGCGAGTTTCAGCACGTCAAATGACAGCGAAATATAATAGTACGATTTATTATACGCTTCCCTTCCCGAAGCATAACCAATCCCCAGCAGCAAACTGTTGACATCAGTTGTAAACTTGTCACGTGTGTAACTGCTATTCGGTGCCTGTATATATTTTTGCGTTAAAAAATTATGCTCAAATTGAGCTTGTGCAAATAAAAATTTTACAGGAAAAACTCTTACAAAAGCTCCTGGCCCTACAATCGTTTGCCGCTCCTTATCCCCATAAGTGTAAACATCTCTCTGGGATATATAATTGAAATTTAAACTCACCGCAGCATCCAGCCAATTGGTAATGCTATAGCCAAAATAAGGCGTAACACCCAATGCCGTAGTCCCATTAAAGAAGGAAGCATTGACATTGCCCCCGGTAAAAAGATTTTCTTTTTTAAATCCACCGGTACTTTCCTCTCTATCATCCTCGTCCTGTGCTTTCCCTATGAAAACGCAACTGAAGAATATTACTGAGAGCATTAATTTTTTCATGTGCTTACCTATTGAGTGTGAATACGAAACAATCAAAATTCTAAACCGCTATAAACCAGTTGAATTTGTTTGTAAAACTCGTATAAAATGCTCATTTTATAAAATACCCTTTTTCAATCACATACTATAAAATGTTAAAATTATTAAACAATTATAAATATGTTAAAAGAGAGATTATATTTGATACGAAAACATTCGTAAACATTCCCAAAACCAAACTTGATAGCCATGAACAAGATTTTCCGCGAAAACAAATTATGCGCTGCACTGGTCGCTTGCCTGCTAATCGGTGCAATAACCATGTCGTTTCAAAACACCCCTTTTGGTCCTATTGATAAATTAGATACTTTAACCGATCTACAGGACACCATACCGGTAAACACCGAAGATAAGGAAGCGAAAATGAGCATTAGCGATTTTGATAAGCTCATTCAAAACATGGATAATAAGAGTCTTAAAATGCAGGCGGAAATATCTAAAATTGATTTTGATAATATCCATAAAGAAATTACAGCATCACTTAATAAAGTGGATTTTGAAAAAATAAAACTCGACATTGATCGTGCAATGAAAGAGATTGATTTTGCGAAAATTGAACAAGGGGTTAAAACAGCATTAAAGGAGATAGAGTGGAATAAACTCAATAATGATGTGAAGCTTTCTTTGCAGGACGCAAAAAGGGAAATAGAAAAAATAAATATGGAGGTAATTAAAAAAGAAATGGAGAAGGCCAAACAAGAGATTGAAAAGAGCAGGAATGAGATAAAAAAGATCAATATAGATGAGCTGATGAAAAATGCCAACAGCGGCATAGCGAAAGCAAAGGCTGAATTACGGTTAACAAAGGAGATGTTTAACGAAATGGAGAAAGATGGCCTGATCAACCAAAAAGAAGGATTTACCATTGAGTATAAAGACAAGACCTTATTAATTAATGGTAAAAAACAAACCGAAGCCATCAAAGAAAAATATCGCCAGTATATCAAAGGAGATACTTTTAAGATCAGTATCTCGAAAGAATAAAAATATCCGAATAAACTTTTTGGAAGAGTGCCGGTACTGGTTATGTTACCGGCACTTTAGCTTAGAATCATCATCAGAACTTAGGACAAAAAACCTGGCGGGTATCGCTATTATTTTCGTTATAAAATCCTTTCTTTATAATACTTAGCTCGTTTGCACCCTGGAAATTATTGTATTTTGTAAGAGACGAGGTTGTGGCATCGTAACTGAATGTAAAGCGGATGTTTTTGATTTCAAAACCAACCATCGGCACTACTGCATCCCCGGCACGATAATAAACACCGACTATCAATTGCTTTTCACCTCCTTCTCCCGATAAATTATAATTTGCATTCAATCCTACCACAAATTCACTCGACTTTGCCTGGTTGGTATAATACATGTTAGGGTTTATAATTACCCGATCATTTACTTTTAATAATGCATTCAAAAATCCTATATGACGCATCGGTATTTTACTGCTGTCGAGGGAACTGCTGAAGAATGTTTCCTGGGGACCGTTCACATGGTGAATTGAATAGCCGCCATTGATATAAATGTCTTCGGTTGGAAAATATGCATAGTTCATGCCCACCTGTATATCCAGGTAACTTACATTATTGTTGGTCAAAATCACAGACGAAGGCAATGCATTGTCAAAAAATTTTCCATCAAACTGGTCAGGAAAAGTAAGTTTACTGACATCTATTCTCTTATTCGCCCAGCCAACATTAAAACCTGCACTTAGCAAACTACTATTTCCAAGTTGTTGGTGGTAGGCAAGACTTCCATAAATTTTTGTTGAACGCATTCCACCACTTCCCGCAACATCACTCAGTATCAAGCCTCCAAGGCCGAGCCACCCATTTTCAATCTGGTTACGAAATAGCTGTGCATCGCCAAAAACACTGATCGTTTTATAGGGAGAACTTAATATAGAAGAGTATTGATTTCGGTAATGCGCCCCAAGCCTGTAATCAGCATCTGGTATAAAGCCCGTGTTTGCGGGATTAGTGGTAAGTGGTGAATTGAAAAATTGTGAAAAATGAAGATCCTGGGCATGTAAAATACCTGCCACCTGCAAGCTCATGGCTACCAGGAATATTATTTTCCTATCCGTCTTCATGTCTAAATAAGTTAAGTTGAACAATCAATAATCAACGACAATGGTATCATCATCGTAGCAAAGAAATATCGCCCGTCTTTCTAACTTTTTTCCCGTCAGTAAACTCTACATCCAATGTATAGGTATATACGTCCATCGGCTGCAATGCACCTTTAAATGTTCCATCCCAGCCATTTACCTGGTTAGTACTTGAAAATACCGGCTGCCCCCACCTGTTATAAATTTTCCAGTCCATTTTTCCGATACCGAACCCAACTACCCTTACAATCGCGTTGCTTCCGAATTTCCCTGGTGTAAACGCATTGGGCACATCCAGCAGCGGAAGCACCACCGCCGGTACATCGAGGCAAAAAGTATCAGGACAGCCTGCAGCGTTGGCTGCAATCAGGCAGGTATTATAGGTTCCTGTTGCATTGTATTGATGGGAAGGATTGGTATCAGTTGACGTTTGGCCATCACCAAAATTCCAAAGATAACTTACCGCCCCGGTGGAAAAATTACTAAAGTTAGCTGGTTTGTTTTCCTGCGCCGGATTGGGTGAAAAACTAAATCCTGCAGAAGGGATGGAGAAAACCGTGATAGAAGAAGTGTACACATCGGTCTTGTTACAGGTAGTGGTATCAATAGCGGTCAGCTTTATGTTATAAACTCCCGTATTGCCATAAAGATGTGTTGGGCTTACAGCTGTAGATGTTGTGCCATCCCCGAAATCCCATAAAAACTCTAGCCCACCCAAAGAAGTATTATTGAACACTGCATTGTATGGTACACAACCCTTGTCGGGCACTTCAAAACGAGCTTGTACATTCACTGCCAACCGTACTGTTTTTTTGGCACTATCCGGCGCATTACAAAAAGTAGAGTCGTCATCAATCAGCAACTTTACATTATAAGTACCCGGGGCTGGGTAAGTATGTGTGGTTGGTCCGAAACCGGTTCTTTGCGGAGTTGTATTGTCTCCATAATCCCATAAAAAAGAAGTGCCTGTAAAAACAGGGTTGACTGCTGTAGTGGTATTCTGGAACTGAAAGGTCAAACTTTGACAGCCCCCGATTTTAGCTGCAGTAAAATTCGGTACTACAATATTATTACCAACTCTTATATGGGTGTAGGCAGTATCAGCAATATTACAGGTAGATGAATCTATTGAAACCAATCGAACGCGGTATGTGCCTACTAAATTATAAGTATGATTGATTGTGTATGATGGTTGGGTAACCTGGGGTGAGCCATCACCAAAATCCCACACATAAAGCTTTCCTTTGGCGAGTGTATCTGTAAAGGTTACATTAAGCGGAACGCATCCTATAGTATCACTTACACCGTTGATGGTAGCTTTTACACTAGCTCCGATCCCCCCAAAATTCATCTCAATTTTTACCGCGGCTTCATTGCAATTATTAGATCCGTTTCGCGGCGACCATACACCGGCGGTAGTTGGAAACACCACTGAAGGATTACTTCTGCCACCGCAATTGGCACATATTGCTTCGTAAATAACCCCATTTGCATCAAAACGGCTGGTTCCTCCATCCACATGGTCATCAAATCCGCCCCGCTGCCCATAAAAACTTCCAAAAAGCTGGCTGGTTGCGTTCTTCTCGAGTACGAAAAAATAAAAATCGTTGCCATCAGTTGTCGACTGAATGGCATCGCTCGTAACCGGCAGGCCTGTTGTACCAGCATTGGGATATCCCCTATCGTGATTGAATTTACCTCCCCAGCCGGATACATACACATTTTGACAGCGATCTACGAGGAATGCGGTGATCGACAAATTTGGAATCGGAGAATTTGTGCCAAATACAGTAGAGTAGACGTAGGCTGAAAGATCAGGCCGCATTTTACTAATGAACTGTTTCCCGCCGGTATTGCTGAAAGAAGCATTGAGTACCGGCCAGGAGCCGGAGGTCGTGCCGGTAACATAGGGAAATCCAAATTTATCAAACTGTATGCCGTAGACAAGATCATTTCCGCCCGTGCCCAGGTAAGTAGTTTTTATAATGGTGGCTGTATTGGGATCAATTTCAGTTACAAACCCATCTACGTCGCCGCCCTGGAAACCAGGATTAATAACGTTTGTTGTATTCCCGGGCAAATCCGGACTGCTTGTGCCACCAGCTACATACAAATTACCGGTAAGTGGATTGATGGACAACACAAAACAGGCATCACTTCCGGTGCCTCCGAAAAAAGAGCTGAAAATCCTTGCGGATAGGTTTGAATTGAATTTTAAGATTACCCCATCCTGTTTTCCTTTGCCGAAAGAAGATTGTATGCCGCCGGCGCCTAATACCGGGAAATCGGCAGACTGTGTGCAGGATGCCACCAAAATATTGTTGGCACCATCGAGGATCACTTCACTTCTGGCATCGTCTCCGTAGTTTCGCCTCGTCGTTTCTGCTCCATCAGGACTGTCGAACTTCTTCCTGATATTTACGCCGTCATCGGCGCTTCCGCCAATCGCAATGGAGCCGATTAATGCGCTACCTGCGGAATTAAATTTAGTTACTACAATGTCATATCCGCCGGGGTTACCTATTTTCGGTATAAGTGTAGGATAATTTTTAGTTGCATCATTATTGTTCAAAGAATTGGAACGCCCTGCAATTGTGAGATTACCTGCGGCATCACAGATCATGCTATGCGGCTGTTCGTTACCGCTACCACCAATATACGTGGCGAAGATCCTATTAACCCCATCAGGAGAGAACTTGATAATGGCAATATCATATGGGCCGTTTGAGTCTTCATCAACACCTCCGTTAAAAACCTGGTCGAAAGCACCCACAGAAACAGGGTAACCGCTACCAAAAGATATACCACCAGCAAACAGGCTTCCATCGGGACCTGGCGTTGCAGTGTATCCCCAGTTATCTGTGGAACTGCCTGTAAAAGTTGCAAAAATTAGTGTGGGATCAATAACAATTGTTTCGTTCGGCAAATAATCTTTTATCTTAAATCTTACGATATTATCGCTAATTACATATTTGGATTCAAGCGACTTTCTTGTCCCATTTTGTACCTGGTACGTATATGGATATAATTCCTTTACCACACCAACGGACGTGCTAATGTGCAATTCTTTGTCTTTCACTTCCAGCTTATCAACTCCCTCGTATTTAAGAGCGATGTCATTTACATTGCCACCTGGACGAACAATAATATCATATTTCAAAGTGCCCGCGTCGGTGTAATATCTTACATCAATATTGGGATACATATTTTTGTAGGTAACCGCCTGGTATATTTTGCAATCCCCTTTCCATTTGCTCTTATCGTTGCCTATAAAATAGTTATTATAAGTGGATAATGCTTTGTCTGGTGAAATAGTTATTCCTTTAGCGGTAGCATTCAAAAAGTTTACACGGTAAGCATGAGAACGCAATGTAAAGTTTTGAGTGGGAGGGATAACGCTTCTTGCAGCGGTGACAGCACCTGCTTCTGTAGCCGAATGCCCATGGGTTAAAGCAGCTAACTTCTCAAGATCTTCCGTATTATGCAGTAGTACTGTAAAACCTTTCTGCTCCATGAAAAATGCCCCTGTTTGAATATCGGCTTTGAAATTAACCTTAGTATCCCACTGGCCTTTGTTTTCAATGAATTGTAATTGGGCCGAAGATGGCGTAATTGCACCAAAATTGAGAAGGATAAAAAAAAGGTAAGCCGGGGCTAGTTTAAGAACTCTCAAGGAAAAGATTTTTTACAATTTACTAAATCAAAACGAATAAATGAATGTAAAGTTTACTCAGAGAATACTATAAAAAAGTTAAGAAATTTTGCTCCACGGGGTTTTACCTTTTTGAAGTTGGAGATAATTTTTTAGCGGCAAATTTTCGGCCAGAGTCAGATCAGGATCCTTATCGATAACAAGTGCGGCAAGGTTCTTTGCTACTTCCAGCATCACCCTATCCTGTACTATATTAGCCAGTTTAAAATTTAAGAGACCGCTCTGCCGGGTACCTTCAATATCGCCGGGGCCACGGATTTCAAGATCTTTCTCAGCCACCTTAAAACCATCATTGGTATCGCACAAAATTTTAAGTCTGTCTTTTGCGTCGTTAGAGATTTTATACCCTGTTAATAATATGCAAAAACTTTTTTCGCTTCCTCTTCCAACTCTTCCACGTAGCTGGTGCAATTGAGACAATCCAAATTTCTCCGCACTTTCGATCACCATAACAGACGCATTCGGTATATTCACGCCTACTTCAATAACGGTAGTGCTAACCATTAGTTGAGTATCCCCTGTTACAAAGCGCCGCATATTTGTTTCCTTCTGTTCAGCCTTTTGCCTGCCATGTACCATGCTGATCCAATATTTAGGTTCCGGGAAAAAAGATTTGATCTCTTCAAATCCTTTCATCAAATTTTCGTAATCCAGCGTAGACGACTCCTCGATCAGCGGGTAAACAATATAAGCCTGTCTTCCTTTTGAGATTTCTTTCCTGAGAAAATCCATTACCTGCGGCCGCTTGTTTTCGAATCGCTGGATTGTTTCAACCGGTTGCCTGCCAGGCGGCAGTTCATCAATTACACTATAATCAAGATCACCATAAGCTGTTAATGCAAGTGTACGGGGTATTGGAGTGGCCGTCATCACCAGTATATGCGGGGGAAGAGAATTTTTGTGCCATAGCTTTGCCCTTTGCGCCACACCGAATTTATGTTGCTCGTCAATTACAGCAAAGCCAAGGTTCTTAAAAACCACCTTCTCTTCAATAACGGCATGTGTACCGATTAAAATCGTTAGCGATCCATCTTCACAATCCTTAAGAATTTCCCTGCGTTTTTTTGGAGAAGTTGATCCGGTGAGCAGTTTCACCGACAAGGGCATATCCCGGAGCATTTCGGATAAACCATTGAAATGTTGATTGGCTAAAATTTCCGTCGGCGCCATCAGCACACTTTGAAATCCATTATCAGCCGCGATCAACATGCTTAGCAGGGCAACGATTGTTTTACCACTGCCTACATCGCCTTGTAATAACCGGTTCATTTGCCGGCCGGTCCCTGTATCCTTCCTTATTTCCTTCAACACTCTTTTTTGGGCATTGGTCAATTCAAAAACGAGGTACTTGCTGTAAAATGTGTTAAAATGATCACCCACTTTATCAAATGTCCAACCTTTACTGAAGCGATGACGGGTGCTGCGTATGAGCCCTAAACGGAGCTGGGCAAAAAATAACTCTTCGAATTTCAGGCGCCTCACCGCGTGAGTATACATTTTTTCTGATGATGGGAAATGAATATTATTAAAGGCTTCCCACCGGGAAATAAACCTATATTTTTCAATAATGCCGGCAGGTAAGTTCTCAGGGAAATCTTTTTCAGATATCACCTGAAGTAAGGCATAAGTAAGCTTTCCTATTGCCCTGCCATGAAGTCCCCTCGTTTTCAATTTTTCCGTAGAAGAATATATTGGTTCAAGAAACTTTTTACCGTCCGCCTTTTCGAGTGTAAAAATTTCTATTTCGGGATGCACCATTTGCACCTTGCCCATAAAAAATGCAGGCTTTCCAAAAACTAAATAAGCTTGCCCGGACTGCAAGGTTTTTTCAACCCAATTAATTCCCTGGAACCAGGTAAGTTCCATTTCACCAGTGCCATCCTGCAGATGCGCAATAAGTCTTCTTCCTCTCTTTTCACCAATAAGCTCAATACCTGTAAGCCTGCCGGCAACCTGAACAAAATCTGCACCGGGGTCAATGGAAGCAATTTTATCAACACGGGTTTTGTCCAGGTGGCGGAATGGGTAATATTCCAACAGGTCTTTAAAGGTAAAAATGCCGAGTTCTTTTTTAAGCATTTCCCCTTTCAAGGGCCCTACACCTTTTAAGTATTCAATTGGGCTGGACAATATGTTACTACCCTGGATAATAATTAATAGTTTTTACAAATATATCTTCTACAGTTGTAAATGCAAGCCATATGGCGGAAGGTGACAGGCAGGATTGGGTGAATGAAACTGGATGGTTGAAAGATAACCAGTTTGCCTCACTTTTTATCGGTGAGGTATCTCCGGCATCTTAGCAGGGTAAATATAATGTGGGATGTTATGGTCGCTGATCGTAATTCGAATAATAAAACGCTTTATTACCTGGATATTCTTCCTGAGAATTTTTGAGGCCGTTTCATATTATTACGATTGCCTCCGCCGGCCCCTGGCCTGGAAACACCGGGGTTGTATAGTGGAGCTTCACCAAATTGTTCAGGGACTTCTGCCTTAGGAACTGATTTACCCAACAGCCTTTCGATTGCGGCGAATTTGCGTTGTTCTTTCACGCTGATAAAGGTGATGGCGGTACCTTCCGCAGCAGCTCTTGCCGTACGGCCGATGCGATGCACATAATCTTCTCCGTCGTGGGGAACATCATAATTTAAAACCAATCCAATATTGTCGATGTCGATACCACGGCTTAGTATATCGGTAGCAACCAAAATTTGTATGCGACCGCTTTTAAAATGCATCAGCACTTCTTCTCTTTTATCCTGTTCAAGGTCACTATGGATTTCATCTACAGGCAGGTTGGTTCTCTTAAGGTCACGGGTCAGTTGCTTAACGCTTATTTTGCTGCTGCAAAAAATCAGGACTGATGAAAAGTTTTTTTGATGCAAAATAAATTTAACAAGGGGAATTTTTTGGGTATCATATACCACATAAGCGAGCTGGGTAATTTTTTCATTTGGCTTGCTCATGGAAATATTCACTTCCTCAGGTTTGTTCAAAATCGTTCTTGCCAGTTCCCTTATCTTGTGAGGCATCGTTGCGGAAAACAAAAGGTTTTGTCTTTTCGCAGGCAATGCATGAATGATGCGCATGATATCGTCATAAAACCCCATATCCAACATGCGATCTGCTTCATCCAAAATAAGGTATTTAAGTCCTTGAAACTTAACATACCCCATATTGATATGCGCTAACATTTTACCAGGTGTGCAAACTACTACGTCTGCGCCGGCACTGAGTGCTTTCTTTTCCTGTACAAAGGCATTGCCATCACCACCACCAAATACTGCAATTGAGCTAACCGGTGTAAAATATGAAAGGCCTTCCATGTGCTGTGCAATTTGTATTGCCAATTCCCGCGTGGGAACGATCACCAATGCAGTGATACTGTGATGATTTACGGGAGACGAAATGATATTATTAATGAGTGGCAACAGAAAAGCTGCGGTTTTGCCGGTACCTGTTTGGGCAGATGCAATTACATCTTTCCCGGCCAGTACCATGGGAATAACTTGTTCCTGAACCGGGGTGGCTTCATTGTACCCTGATGCTTCTATTCCTTCGAGTAAACGTTCATCGAAACCAAAATCTATAAACTTCAAAATGCTTAGGCTGGTTAAATTAAAAATAAAAAATAATGATATTATTCCGTTTCAGAGACAGCAACGGCTAAACTTTCGGCGGGGAGTGGTGTAATATTCTTGATGGTTAATTGAAATTTCGTATTTAAGATCACCTGGAAATGTCCTGTTTTCAGTACAACCCTGGTAGCCGGATCTTCAAGCATGGCTGCCGCCAGGTGGCTGGCCAAATCAGACCCGCTGATCACATTACTTACCTTTCCTTCAGTATATTCAATTACAAATTTATACCCTGCCTTTCTTCCTGTTCCGGCTCTTTCAAAATCATCCCTGTTTAAACTAAGCAATTGATCTCCACCAGATGATTTCTTTAATAAAATTCTAATTACCGGTAAGTATTTATTCCAAATATAAGTGTACATATGTCTTTTTTAAATATTCTATTTTAGAAAACCGGGAGCATGCAAGCAGTAAAAATGGTAAGTAAACAGGCATAAAGGTAAGCTTTCTTGGCAGAAAGGCCATATTTTGATTGATTGCGATATCTATGTCGGAAATTTTCTTACTATATATTTAACAAATAAATAAAACGCCGAGCACAATATTTGACATTACTGACGGTTAATAGTACGGCACTTTTTGCTGCTATATAATACCTCACCTTATAAATTTTTTGGCAATGACTTCAAATATTAAGCATCCGCGAAAAGCTATCGTAGAACAAACAACGAATAATACCACCAGTTGGATTGGTCACCAGGATAATAAAGATATTATAGGAGGTCAGACTTTTACCTCTCCATCAGAATCTGTGCTCGAAGCAATTGAAGTATTTACCAGTGTTGTTACCACTCCGGCGCACGTTGTTATGTCGCTTCACACGTTCGATCCCCAATTAAAAACCTGGGGCCCCAGCCTCGGGACAGCAAATGTTGAACTTAACAGGTCAGATAACGGTAAATGGAAATCTTTCAATATGCCCGGCCTCTCATTAAATAAAGGCAAAACTTATGGCTTCCGCCTTGAAAGTCCAAATGGTTGCATCGGAGTAGGTGAAACTGTGGGGACTTATAAAACACCCCTGTTGGTGAACGGACAGGAATGGAAATTTACTAACCACGACAAAAAAGGACAATCATTTTCTTATTTTAGTCTCGCCTTCAAGGTGGAGGTAAGGGCATAAATAAAGCAGTTAATATAGCATTTGTTTGCGATCCTTAAAGATTGTAAAGGAAAATGGTCAATACAGCATATTCAGTATTGACCATTTTTTTATTTAAAAAATTTGAGAGACTGCCCGAGGGATTATAATTCAGTGATCATTATATTCTTAAAATATACTTTATGGCCATGATCCTGCAACGCGATGTGCCCCTTTTTTGCCACACCATAATCAGGATAGTCCTTCCATTTCCCCTCTTTTTTTTCCTTATTCCATTTATCATCCCATGCCTGGAATTCGACAATTTTTTCTCCATTCAGCCAATGCTCCACATGGCCTTTGTTAAAAATAATTCTACTGCTATTCCATTCACCAACGGGCATTAGTTTCTTTTTATCATTGGGAACGTTCATCGCATAGTCTGCACCCGATTTCTGCCAGTCTTCCAATTTTTCCGGGAAGCCGATATCATCGATCATTTGATATTCCGGACCCGTTTCATAAGGAGATTTATATTTTGCGTCTTCAACAACATGATACATTACACCACTATTTCCACCTTTAGTAACTTTCCATTGCCAACTCAATTCAAAGTTTTCGTATTCTTTATCAGAAGAGAGATCTCCGCCTGATGCATCTTTTGCGGCACCCAGGCAAACCATTGCACTGTCTTCTATTTTCCAGTTTTTAACCTCTCCGGTTTTATTATAGCCGTGCCATCCTGAAAGGGTTTTGCCATCAAAAAGACTTACGGGATTTGCTTTTGCCACAGGTTCAGCATTAACCGTTGAATCAGCTTTTTCATCTTTGTTAGCTGCTGCGGAATCCGAAGAATTTGAACAGGCTCCAAGGGAAATTGTTAACAACACAATTCCAGTGTAGTTGATAAATTTTTGTTTCATAATGATTATTATTTATTTACTATTTGCATTTTTTCGGGATTCCATAAAATTGCCTTGTCCTGGTTATAGCTATCATTGCACAGTAAAGCGGGAGCAGCTGCACGATATCCGAATACAGCATCTTCGGTAACTTTTCCGCCATTGCGGATGGCATTGAAGAAGTTCACAAAATGGTCGTAGGGTCCACCCAGGTAGCCTTTTTCCGCTTCAAAAGTATATTCTTCCGGAGGCAAAATTCTCTTACGATCAGAAACAGGCGTGCCTGCCTTTTTCATTTGGTCTATAAAAAAGGGATCGTCCGATTCGGTTGTTTTATTTCTTTTCAAGGTAACACTGTCCCATGTGACATCCATAGAACCTTCGCTGCCTACCAATTTTAAATAGGTGGTACCACTTGTTCCGTCTACGAAATTGCAGCGCAATGAAAGATTGAAAGGAGGATGTGCCTGGCTTTGAGGATAATCGAAGGTGCCTAATAATACATCAGGTACTTCTCGTCCATCTTTCCAATACCTGAGACCACCTGCAGAATAAATTTTATTCGGGCCAAAAGAATTGGTAATAAAATGAAGGCTGGAAAAAAGATGAACAAACAGGTCTCCGGCCATGCCAGTGCCGTAATCCTGGTAATTTCTCCATCTGAAAAACCGCATAGCATCAAACGGCCGTTTTTTAGTATTGCTGATAAAGGTTTCCCAATCTACATTTGCCGGGGATGCATCAGCCGGAATAGGATATTGCCAGGCTCCCGTTGGCGAATGCCTGGCCCAAAAACCTTCGGCATAATTTAAGGTCCCGATCGCGCCATCTTTCAACAATTGTTTGGCTTTTTCATTTCCCAGTGAAGAAACCCCCTGGCTTCCCACCTGGAAAATTTTGCCCGTGTCAGTTTGCGCTTTGATCACGGCTGGTCCTTCTGAAACGCCATGTACCATTGGCTTTTCGCAATACACATGTTTGCCGGCCCGCATTGCATCAACAGAAATCTGTTGGTGCCAGTGATCCGGTGTGCCTACAATTACCGCATCTACATCTTTGCGGTTTAAAATTTCTTTATAACTGCGGGTTGTGAAAAGATCGGCACCCCACTTCTTTTTAGCCTCTTCCAAACGGCCATCATACAGGTCGCAGATGGCAACCAGTTTAATGCCCGGTACCTTCAACGCGGTAAGCGTATCCTGCGTGCCCATACCGCCTGCGCCAATTAGTGCGATATTAATATTATCATTGGCAGCGGTAGCTTTTCTTTTAAGCTGTTCAACAAACGACGATTTATTTTCGGTTGCAAACACATTTGATCCAACGGTAACTGCTGCTGCTGTAGTAGCAAATGATCTTAGGAATTTTCTGCGGGAAGAAGCTTTATTTTTTTCCATGCAAGCAATTTGATTTATTATTTAAATATATTAATAATCCGGATGCTCCATGAAGATTTGGAGCAGCTTATTTTTTAAGCTTTCCGGAATAATGAGCCTTTGAGTTCTTTGTTATTGGTTTAATTCCCTTACCCAGATGTTACGATAACTGATAGGTTCGCTCTTATCTCCATGGGCCTGCAATTTGATGGGTTCGGCTCCATGCTTACGATATCCAGGCTGTCCGATATAGGGTGTATCTCCTTTTAATTCTGTATTATTCTGAACCAGTACTCCGTTATGTAGAACGGTTACCCGTGCAGGAGACTTTACAGATCCATCATCATTAAACCGGGGCGCTGTCCAAACCACATCATAGGTTTGCCATTCACCGGGCTTGCGACAAGCATTTACAAGTGGCGGAGTTTGCTTATACATACTTCCAGCCTGCCCATTTACATAAGTACTATTATTGTAATTATCAAGCACCTGCAGTTCATATCCACCCGGTCCCCATGGAAGTGCTGCCAGGAAAATGCCACTATTACCTCGTGCCTGCCCGGAGCCGGTTATATTTTCAGGAATTCTATATTCAATATGTAACTGGAAATCGGTAAAAGATCTCTTTGTTTGCAGATCTCCATTTGCTTTATTTACAGTCATCATACCATTTGCAACCGTCCATTTTTTAGGAGAAGTGGAATCTTTAGTGGCTACCCATTGGTCTAGATTTGTACCATCAAATAAAACCAATGCGTCTGACGGTGGCTGCCCCGCAGAATTGCCGGGAGTTACTATTTTAGGAACAGGGGTATAATATTCTGTATCCTCCGGTTTGGCAGTTTGCGCTTTGATGGAGAACAGGCTACACGCTAATATTGCTGTAAATAACAGGCTTTGTTTCATATGTAAGCTTAATTTATCGTTGATTGGAATTGTTAATACTAATATTCCAGAAAGAAGTTCTATTACTGCATTTGCATCAAAAAAGACTGGGACTATCTTTTATATATCCCTTTTCTTCATCGAGTACTGTAAATCTGCCGTTCTTTCTGTTAATGCTATAAAAATTAAATTTAAGACACCTGTGGCGATTATCCTGAAGCATTGCAAAGATTTAATCAAAATAAATGAAACCATGCAGAAGATAAAAATATTAGTTAAAATAAAAAGGTCCCGCCCGTACTAAACATGTCAAAACAAATAACCACTCTTTAACAACCAGGCTAAGTATTAATTAAAATAAACTTGAATTGACAATATAATCGGTGAATTTACCTTTATTTGCCAAAATTCCGATTGCAATACATAAAATTCCAAAGATTATGAAAAGGTGGATGGTAGCTGTTTTAATTGCCGTGTTTGCTGTAGCCGCATCACCTTATATATTTATTCCCGGTACGATCACGATACATAGATCTATTGCCTTCAATACCAGTCCGAATGCGATAAGAAGGTTATTGATTGAGAACAATCAATGGAATAAAGCGTGGATCGCTAATGATAGCAACCCTGCTATGAAAAATTCCGGGCAGTCCGTTTTTTATGATGGAAATTCCTATTCGCTGACAGATAGGAAGTATAGCTCGATACTACTTGCAATTCACTGCGATAAGGATACATTCGCAACAGCTTCTTTAGATTTTATCACTTTGAGTAAAGATTCGGTCAAACTCGATTGGAATGTAACGATGCCGGTCCCATCCGGTCCGATCAGGCGCTTAGAGGTCGCCAGGAAATCCAGGAAAATCGAAGCTGACATCGCAACCCTGTTAAATAAGATGGAATCATTCTTTTCCAAAACAGAGAATGTTTATGGCATTCATATACAGCGCGAGTCGGTTGTAGACACTTCTCTTCTGTTCACCTATGACTCGAGCAGGGGTTACCCTGATATGGGATTTGTCTATTCCCGTATTGCAAAACTCAAAAACTATATTTCCACCCAGGATGCTGATATAACAGGGTATCCCATGTTAAACATCTATACTAAAGACAGTATGCTCTTTCTAGTTAAAGTAGCTTTACCGGTAAATAAAAAACTTACGTCCAATGGAAGGATGACCTATAAGTGGATGCTCCCTCACGGAAATATTTTGGTTACAGAAGTAAAGGGTGGCGCCAAAACAATTGACCATGCTTTTGAACAGATGGGATATTTTATGAAAGATTACGGGCTGGTAGCACCCGCAATTCCATTTCTCTCTCTTGTTACAGACCGGATGAAGGAAAAAGACAGTACTCAATGGATTACACGTATTTATTACCCTGTCATGGATCTGTAAATACGAATATCATTACGGGTATTTGTTCTAACTTTAAAAGCCCATCAACTCCCATACGAATATTTGCCAAAATGAATGCGTCTTTTTTCAAAGCAAAACTTTTCCTTTTTGGCATTGGCCTGGCTTTATGGGGCTCATTGCACGGACAAATATGCGTTAACAAATTTTCATCCATTAGATTTACCGGAGCCACTTACGATACCTTTACCTGTTCCGCTGTTACGAAAACCAATGAAATCATTTCAACCGGAAATCTTTACGATTACAATGGAGCGGCCCATATAGCTAAATATTCTGCAAAGGGCAGCGTTATCTGGTCTTATCAATATAACCTGGCATACTTTAGTTTTTATCCTCAAATTTTCTTTAAAACTGTTCACTTCACTAAAATTATGCCCACCGCCGATGATGGCTTTTTAGTTGCAGGAAATGTGGACCAGGTATTATCGCCGTTCGGAAATCCTCCCCCGGTTAAGATATACGCCTTACTGGCAAAAATCGATAAATTCGGAAAAGTACTTTGGAACAAAACAATCTCCAATTTTGGAGGCGACATGAGCTTCTCTAATATTTTTGAAACCTCCGGTGGTGACTACATTGCATACATGACTAATGACAATGGGAAAAAGAAATTGCCTGGAGAGCATACTTATGGAAGGGTTTTAAGGATAAATCCTTCAGGAACCGTTAAATGGTCGACCCTTTTATTTACTTACCTGTTCGATGCAGGCGGGCTTGGCCTCAATCACAAACAAGCCATCACACAGGCGCAAAACAAAAATATTATTATTGGAGATGCCATACATAAAACAGATCCTGCAAATGGATCAGTAATAAAGGAAGGCAACCTTCATTTCATGGAACTGGATTACGCTACCGGTAAAGTGAATTGGGAAACAAGTTATGAATACCCCGTTCCTCTTACTGATATCTATTTTACACCTGATATAGTGTCTGTATCTGAATTGGCGGGAGGGCAATTTTCTTTTATCACTTCGCTTTATCTCCCGGCTGCACCTGTCGGTGGACTGTCAAAGAAAGGAGTAAATATCATCACCAGCAACAAAGGAGTAATTCAAAATATGGTTGCTTATGCCCCTGCTGATGGCATCCCTTGCAACATAACCGATATAGCCATCAGCAGCAGTGGCAGCAGAACCTTGCTATTTAATAAAAAAGGCAAGGCGATGCTGGTTAACATAAACGCCGATGGGCAGGTAATTTGGAATCAGGGTTATGATGATGAAGGAGGCAGGTATCCCGCCAATTGTTTTTCTGCAGGAAAAAATGGATTCAATATTTTTATGAGTAGTAATAAGTCAACTGAAGCAAGGTTATTGATCACGGATCCGGGGGGAGTAATTGATTGTATGAATTTACCAGCAGATATTCTTGCGCAACCGGCAACGCTAAATTACAGTCACGATAGCGTAGTTACCAACCCGGACATCAACTTTGATAATTACCTGGATTATGCATATCCTTTAAAAAGGAGTGACGATTATCCTCTTTCAAAAAATGTTGATTGTCAGCAAACATTGGCATGCTGTACCGATTTTATTGACAGCAGCGTTAAAAATAATATCCGGATATGTGAAGGGAAAAATTATGTATTGCCTGACAGTACGATCATAAAGGATTCCGGAACTTATTATATCACCTATAAAACTCCATTGGGCTGCGATAGCATCGTTTTTTATAAAATAGGTATGGATAAAGATGTGTCCGATCTTCGTCTTGGGCCGGATACCTGTCTTACGCAAACCAGTTCAATAAAACTCCAGGCTACCCCGGGATACGATAAATATTTCTGGGGAAATAATCTTACGCCAACGAATGACGTATACACCATCGATCGCCCGGGAAATTTTTGGGTGACGGTATCTAATAGCTGTGGATTAAAAACTGATAGTATCTCCATCTATGCACAGTGTGATTTTCCTGTTTACATGCCTAAGGCCTTCACCCCGAATTACGATAACTTAAACGATTATTTCAGGGTTCCGTCGTCCAATAAAAACCGGCTGATCAGGTTTACAATATTTAATCGCTGGGGACATCTTATCTTTCAAACAACTAATCCGCAGAGAGGCTGGGATGGCACCTGGCGTAATGAACCACTACCTTCAGATACTTATGTATATTATTTGGAGATGGAAGGGTTTTCAGGCAAAAGAATATTAGAAAAAGGAAGTTTTATTTTAGTACGTTAGACTTATTTTTTAATCTGGGTCTCCTCAAATTTTATAACCATCGCACTGTCACTATTCCGTGCGAGTATAAATGCAGGTTGCGTCCCGATTGTCACGCGACTTATCCTACGAACCTGTCCCTTTATAGATAAGCCATTAATCGTTTGTGTGGCAAATTCTCCCTTACCTTTATTGACCAGGAGCGTACCAAAATCAGCATCATACCTCCCCATTTCAATATTGTCATTATAGTAGTTTCCCATCAGTAATATATCCGGTAAATTATCACCATTGGCATTTACTGCCACTGCATCCTTAAACGGAGAGAACTGTGCTTCGGCAGGCAGGGCCTTCGTTTCAAATATGCCATTCCCTTTATTGATAAGTACAGCATTGCAAAAATAATCAGCTGTAAATACCTTTGCCTCCTCGAGCTTTTCTGAGGAAAATAATTCCTTGAGACTAGCTTTGGCAAAATCTCCGGCGTATAAAAATTTCTTCTTCAAAACGGGCATTTGTTTTTCCATCTCCATTTTATTTGCGAATGGAATTTCTTTTCCTGCGAGGTAATAAGTAAGTAGCTGTTCCTTTTTACCGTTGCCATCAAAATCATTATAATACATGCGAACGGGCTCTTTTTCAGAAGCCTTCAAACGACTATTCAACCCCAGATTCCCCACTACAAGGTCGATGTCGCCATCATTATCGATATCACATGGCAGAATAAAGTTCCACCAGCCTTTTTTATCAGTAAGATCTTTTTTGGTAAATTTTCCCTTGTCGTTTATAAATGCAACAATACCTCCCCATTCTTCCGAAATCAAAAGATCCTTATCGCCATCTTTATCGATATCAAACCATAAAGCCCTGGTTACAAATCCGACGTTTACCAGTTCCTTCGAAACCGCCGCCGTTACATCCTTAAATCTCCCCGTTTTATCGTTCATCAAAATATACGACCTGGGTACCTCTCCATATTCAAAGGGAACTGTTCTGGCACCAACAAAGAGATCAACATATCCATCACCGTTAAAATCATATGGCGCTACCACAGATGCCGTTAAATAAAGGCTGTCAAACGCATCCTCCTTTCTTCTAAAATTAGCTTTTCCGTCATTTAGATATACCCGTGGTGTATTATGAAATTCCGCTCCATAAAATTCATTACCACCGCTGGCCACTACGAGATCGATATTGCCATCATTGTTTACATCAGTAAAGCATGCATCCACATCTTCGTAAATGCTATCCTGTTCAAACGCAGGCTGGGCACTTAAAAGAAATTTCCCCGAAGACTGCTGCAAAAACACGGCGCTTTTCTTGTTCCTGGCAGACCCAAAGAAAACATCATCCAGGCCATCGTGATTGATATCGGCAACCGCCAGTGCCGGGCCTTCGGTTGACAACATATTTGGTAGCAAAGGTTCCCTGTCAAATTCACTAAAACGGTTTTCTCCATGAAGATAGGTAAGGCCAACATCATTTGTAATGTCCTCCATCTTCCTGGTGGGGTTGGTATAGTGCGAGGTGATCTTGTTAAAGTTGAATAAGGGAAGCCCTTTTTGATAGGGAATATTTACGACCGGTTTACCAGCAGTAATTGATAATGCCTGGCAGGTATTATCGGGCCATATCAAAAAAGCCGAATCAATGATTGTATTTTTTAACCCGATCAGCAAGGGGGTTTCCATGCTTGACAAAAATCCCTTTACCGGATATTTTTCGTAGGTTCTGATTCCCTTATTCGCATAAACAATCACTTTAGCACCAATAGCATTTACATTTTTCTCAGGCCCCTTTAAAATGATCTCCAGGGAGCTTTTTACACCTGGCCTGGTATCTTTATTTTCATATACCAATACAGATGCATCAATATTATTCACAACTATATCCAGGTCGCCATCATTATCAAGATCAGCGTATACGGCTCCGTTAGAAAACGTGGCCTGGCTGCCCCCTATTTTGGCTTCTTCATCCGTAAAGGTGAGGTTGCCATTGTTCGTATAAAACTTGTTTGGCAATTTTATTTCCGGAAACTTATTGATCAACGCCAGGTCCTTTCCCTGGACATTATTATCGCGGATCATTTGTTGCACGGCTCCGTTCGATATAAAACTGATGTAATCAATATCATTCATTCTTTTAGGAATGCCATTGGAAATGAAAAGATCCTTCAAGCCATCATTATTATAATCTACCCACAAAGGAGCCCATGACCAATCAGTTGCAGCTATGCCACTATACAAACCAATTTCGCTGAACAGACCGTTTCGCCTGTTATACTGAAAGTTATTTCTTGTATACTGGTGGGAATATCCCGCACCGATCTTAAAATTAAAAATATCGTAGGTATCTTCCCCCAGGGACCGTTTTAAAATATATGGATCGGAGGGCAGCATATCCATTGAAATAATTTCAGGAAAGGCGTCATTGTTAATGTCCGCCACATCTACACCCATAGAAAACTGGCTGGTATGCATCAACCGCTTTTCCCCTTCTTCTTTGAATGTGCCGTTTCGCTGGTTAATATATAAATAATCATTTTCATGAAAGTCGTTACCTACATAAATATCGGGGAATCCATCAAGGTTAATATCTGCAATGGCAATCCCCAGGCCGTACCCAATGGCAGTACTATTGATACCAGTTTGTTTGGTGATATCCGTAAAAACACTCCCGTCGTTCCTATAAATCCGGTCACCGGATACATCATTATAAGTACCTGCAAAATCCTTTCTCGGCCGAAAAGTCCCATTTTCATGAACCGAATGATTTAACAGGTACATATCAAGGTCTCCGTCATTGTCGCAGTCGAAAAAAGCAGCCTGGGTACTGAAGCCCGAAAAATCCAATCCATATTCCTTGGCTTTATCAATAAAAACAGGAATGCCGTTTTTATCAATTCCCTGGTTGATCAGCAATTGATTTTTGCTGTGCAAAATATCATATTGCCCTACCTGGCAAACGTAGATATCCATTAATCCATCATTGTTGATATCTACCACCGAAATGCCTGTTGTCCATCCGCCGTTTTCAGGAATATGTGCATCCTTTGTAACATCTCTAAAATGAAGCCCCCCTGTATTCAGGTATATTTTATTGTCATGTTGGTTTGATCCGAAAAATAAATCGATCATCCCATCATTATTGAAATCTGCCGCACCGATGCCACTCCCATTGTAGAAGTACATGTACTTGAAGAGGTTAAAATCTTTATTGTATGCAAGATCATTGCTGAAAGTAAGTCCCGTTCTTTTGCTTTCGAGCACTTCAAATAGTTGATCATCCACTTTTGTTCTTGATGAGCATGCAGCAAAAACAAAAGTGAGCAATCCCACGATGAAAGCAGGTATGATATGTTTTATGAGTCGATCCATTCTGTTTATTCCTTAGTTACCATTTTTATATGATACATGATGGGAGCCTCGTTATTCTGTACTACCAGTATGCAACGCTTGTCCTTTACCGCTATCTCCCTGATGTCTTTTATCTCGCCACGGAGGCTCATACCGGATTGAAGCGGCGA
>JAOQAK010000003.1 GCA_025963635.1 Ferruginibacter sp. | reverse complement strand
CCCTTCTTCGGAAAAAATGTACAAAGTATGTTGAAACTGGGCAGGGCACAGGGTGTAGCCATTGCAGCAGCGATGCGCCACGGGCTGGATGTAACCGAGTATTCGCCCAAAAAAGTAAAGCAGTCTGTCACGGGCAACGGAAATGCGAGCAAGGAGCAAGTTTTGAAAATGTTGCAGCGGCTGTTAAATTTTAAAGATGATCCAAAATCCTTTGATGCTTCGGATGCATTGGCTGTAGCCGTGTGCCATTATTTCCAGGAAAACTCAGTGCTGGCTTCCTCGGGAACCAAAGTGAATGGCTGGGAAGAATTTTTAAAAAAGAACCCGGCGAGGTTGAAGAAGTGAGAAGATATTCAAATTGGCAATGAGAAATAGGTAATAAGCAACTTACCCATCGTTTACTCAATCAAATTTACTTTTTTAAGTGCGTTTTTCGAAGGACCATTGTCAGGCAAAATTCGGAGATATTTTGGTTATCCTATTTGACCATAACAATCGGAACTAATAAGTGGCCTGGCTAAAACGGTTTGAAAGAGATTATACAAAACGCCGAAACGGCATACCCCGTGCGGCTTTGCCCATTCACCATTCACCATTGACGACCACTCTCACAGCCCCTCACCAAGCGCCTTCACAATTTTTTGCTGAACTGATTTAAATTCATCGGAGGATAATTTCAATTTTTTATTGGTAAAATTCACATCTTCCGCAGAGTTGATCGGCACCAGGTGCAGGTGCGCATGTGGTACCTCCATTCCCATTACCGTAAGCCCGCAACGGTCACAATTAAAAGACTGCTCAATCGCATGCGCAATGGGTTTTGCAAATACAAGCATTTCAGCAAGGTACTCATCCGGCAGATCAAAAAATTTATCAGTTTCTATTTTCGGCACCACCAACACATGGCCTTTTACCATAGGAGCAATGTCGAGAAAGGCGAAGAAATGATCATTTTCGCGGATCTTATAGGAAGGCACCTGGCCTGCGATAATTTTTGAAAAGATGGTCATGGAAAAGATTTAGTATAAAAATACAAATAAAAAACCCATCGGCTGGTTAGCGGATGGGCGTAAAAATCTGAAGTTAATTTATAAGGTAATATTCTCGACTTTAAACTTTAGCTCTCCCGCAGGCACCTTTACTTCGGCAACATCACCGATCACCTTTCCCAATAAACCCTTTCCAATGGGAGAAGTAACAGAGATTTTCCCTAGTTTAAGATCGGCTTCTTTTTCGGAAACGATCTGGTAAGTTGACTTCTTTTTAGTACCCAGGTTGGTTACCGTTACCTTAGTGAGGATGGATACTTTACTGGTATCGATATTTGTTTCATCTAAAATACGTGCGGTTGCTATAATGCCTTCCAGGTATTTAATTTTTGCTTCCAACATTCCCTGCGCTTCCTTCGCTGCGTCATACTCCGCATTTTCCTTCAGGTCTCCTTTTTCGCGTGCTTCCGCAATTGCCCTGCTTGCCGCCGGACGAGCCACACTTTTCATCTGGTGCAACTCAGCCTTCATTTGTTCAAATGTATCTTTTTTTACATAATTCGTTTCACTCATAACACATCTTTTTATTGTAAAGAGAAAAAAAATACAACGCCTTAGGAAAGTGCCTAAGGCGTTGCATATAGCGCAAATATAAACAAAAAATTAAATACTCAACTTATCCAAAATTACCGTGCACATTTTATAAAACGCCTCATGACTATAACCCGCGATATGCGGCGTTATTACGACCTTGGGATGAGCTGCCAGGTAGTTCAGTTGCTCTTGTTGCTGGCTGTTGAGCTTGCCTATTTGCTCATTTTCAAGTACATCTAAACCGGCACCGGCAATTTTTCCATCCCGCAATGCATTTATAAGTGCCGCCGTATCTGTAACCCCTCCCCTGCAGGCATTGATAAAAATAGGTTTCTGAAGCAGTGAATTGAAAAATGCCTCATTTGCCATATACCTGGTTTCGTTGGTCAACGGCACATGAAAACTGATTACATCCGAATAACGGCATACCTGCTCAAAGCTTGCCTCTTTGATATAACCTTTTGCAAATCCAAATTTATACTTGTCATAAGCCAACACGGTAACATCAAAAGAGGATAGCAACTTTGCAAAAGAACTGCCGGTATTGCCAAAGCCAATTATCCCCACGGTTTTTCCACTCAGTTCTGTACCACGGTTAACATCCCTGTTCCATTTTCCCTGCTTCACTTCTTCAAAGCTAAAACTGATATTGTTCATTAAGTTGAGCACGAGTCCAAGCACATGTTCGCCTACTGCATTACGGTTGCCTTCCGGGCTGCTCTCGCACTGGATACCTCTGGCAATTGCATAATCGGTGTCTATCAGTTCCATGCCGCTTCCGAGGCGGCCAATCCACTTTAAATTGGTGGCTCGGTCAATTATTGGCGCATCAATTTTTATCCTGGTGGTCACTATTAACCCGTGTGCATCAATGATGAGGGCTGATAATTCATCATAAGTAACTTGGGGAAGATAAAGCACCTCATATCCCTTTTGCTGCAACGTATTGATCAGGATGTCGTGTGCTTTAGCAGTAATTATTACCAAAGGTTTTTGGTCACTCATAGCTTAGGTATTCAATTTTATTGTCTCCAAATGTTCTTTTTGTTGCAAACTTAACCGGATGGCGGCATTGTATAGTTTGATATGTGTGCTCACATCACATTGAAGAAAAGAAATGGTTGGTTGAAAACGGATCAATAGGGTTCAACTGCAAAAATACAAACAAGTTGGCTGTATAAGCTAATATTTTGAAAGCGTTCTAAATACTGCAGCCAAATTGACAAGCTATATAATCATAAAACCGAGGGCACTCCCGCAGTTACTGCAATTAATTCTCAGCTGCAATCACGCTAATTTCTACACGGGCATTTTTAGGTAATCCTTTTACGGCAACTGTTTCGCGGGCCGGGAAGTCGCCCCTAAAATAGGTTGCATATACTTCATTTACCTGCGCAAACAACTCCATGTCGCTAAGGAAGATAGTTGTTTTAATCACATTGCTGAAGTCCATACCCGCCTCCACCAAAATTGATTGCAGGTTTTGCATTACCTGCTGAGTTTCTTCGGCGATATCTTTATTGGCAAACTCATTAGTGCCGGGTTTCAAAGCTACCTGGCCTGATACAAACAATAAACTGCCGGTTCTCACAGCCTGGCTATACGGCCCTATGGGTGCCGGGGCATTCGCCGTTTGAATGATTTGCTTACTCATTACAATTATCTCTTTTAAGGAAATGCAAATATATCTTTTATCAACCACCTATTTTTGCAAAGCAGTTGAAAACATAACCGGTTTCAACCCAAATTGTAAAGCAGCTAAACCTTATGAACATAATCTTAAATATAGATACAGCCGTTGACGTTGCCTCGGTTAGTATTGCAAAGGATGGAGAAATCATGGCCCGGGCATCAAATTCACAACAGAAAGATCACGGAGGTTTTTTGCAGCCCGCCATCGCGTCGTTACTAAAAGATACAGGAATTTCCATACAGGAGTTAGATGCCATTGCTATCTCCGCCGGACCAGGTTCTTACACCGGGTTGCGGGTTGGGATGGCTACCGCGAAAGGGTTGTGCTATGCGTTGAAAAAACCGCTCATCACCATCAATACATTAGAAATATTAGCTTCGGCCGCCATTTCGCAATTTAACGAGAAAAGCCTGAAGGATTCCCCTCTCTTTTGCCCAATGATTGATGCCAGGCGCAATGAAGTTTTCACCGCTATGTACCACCAAAACCTCCGCGAGGTGCTGAAACCCGTTGCCCTCGTTTTAGATCAAAATTCTTTTGCCAAAAGCCTGTTAAATAGCCGCGTATTTTTTTTTGGAAATGGGTCCGAAAAATGGAAACTTTTTTGCAGTAGTTCGAACGCAAACTTTATTGAGTTAGCAGATAACCATATGGCAATGAGCAAGTTAGCTGATCGGCTGTATCGGCTTGACGAGTTTGCTGATCTTGCCTACAGCACCCCCTTTTATTTGAAAGAATTTTATACCGGCCCTGCTTTAAAATAATTTACAAAGAATCTGCATTTTTCTGAACAAATATCACAATTAGAATTTTCTTGTATATAATTTCATTAGTATCTTTGCCGGACATCACTAAAATTAAATATCTATGACAAATGACATCGCCACAAAGAGTCCTATCGTAAGTTTACAAAGTTCTCCGAAAGTGAGCTCAATTAAAATTGATTATTACAATGTAAAAAAGGCTGCTTTAATCCTAAGGGCCCTTAACCACAAATTGCGTCAGCAATTGCTAAAGCTGATTGAAGAAGAAAAGAAAATTACCGTTACAGAGATTTATGTTAGGTTGAAACTTGAGCAGTCTGTTGCATCTCAGCACCTTGCTATTTTACGGAAAGCTGGTATTGTTACAACACAGCGTGACGGTAAATTTATTTTTTATATAATCAATCATAAAAGAATTGATGAAATAAGCGCATTTGTAAATGAATTGGTTGCTTAAGCGTTAAAAACTTGTTGTGAAAAAGCGGATGTTACCAAAACATCCGCTTTTTGTTTTTTAACTTTGCCCGAATAAATTGAGAGCTGATGTACATACAACAATTATATACCGGGTGTTTAAGTGAAGCTGCTTATTATATAGAAAGCGAAGGAGAAGCTGCAGTGGTAGACCCGCTGAGGGATATTGAAGAATATATCCAACTCGCCCGGGAAAGAAAGAGTACGATAAAATATATTTTTGAAACACATTTTCATGCAGATTTTGTAAGTGGCCACCTCGACCTGGGCAAAAAAACTGGTGCCCCTATAGTTTTTGGCCCGGAAACAAAAACCAATTTCCCGGTGCACATTGCTAAGGATGGAGAAATATTCGAATTGGGGAAAGCAAAATTGCAGGTTCTTCATACTCCCGGCCATACTATTGAAAGCAGTTGTTACCTGTTAAAAGATGAAAATAATAAGGACTATGCTCTTTTCTCCGGCGACACGCTTTTTGTGGGCGATGTGGGCCGGCCAGATCTAAGCAGTGGCAATATGAGTTCCGAAGAACTGGCGGATATTATGTACGATAGTTTGCAAACAAAAATACTTCCGTTGCGGGATGATATCCTGGTTTACCCGGCCCACGGCCCAGGTAGCAGTTGCGGCAAAAACCTGGGGCCAGCCACCTTTAGTACGATCGGTGAAGAGAAACTCAACAATTATGCCCTTCAGCCCCAGTCGAAAGCTGCATTTATAGAGGCCATTACAAAAGGTTTAGGCGATGCCCCGGTGTATTTCCCTATCAATGCAAAAATTAATAAGGAAGGATACGACAGCCTGGATCTTATAAAATCCAAGGCACTCACGCCATTCAGCGTCGCCGAATTTAAAGATCGGATGAAAGCTGATGTTATCATTTTGGACACCAGGCAGGCAGATATTTTTACGCAGGGATTTGTACCTGGCAGTATTTTTATAGGATTGGAGGGGCGCTTTACTGAATGGGCCGGAAGCCTGTTACCTTTTACCAAACCGATACTGTTAATCACCGAAACAGGCAAGGAAGAAGAAACTGTGATACGGTTGGCCCGGGTGGGATTCAGCAAAATTGAAGGTTACCTCAAAGGTGGCTTTGAAGCCTGGAGAAAAGCGGGTGAAAAAACTGACATGATCATTGATGTAGAATCAGATGAACTAGCGATGGATATTCCTCACGATCCCAATTTACAGGTGGTAGATGTGAGAAGGGAGGCTGAGTTTGCAGACGGACATATAAACTCTGCCATCAATATGCCGTTGAATGATATGACGGACCTCGCATTAATCGCCGGTTTTGAGGAAAATCAGAATTTATACATTCATTGCGGAAGTGGTTACAGAAGTGTGATCGCCTGCTCGCTGATGAAGCGCCAGGGCCTGCACAATCTTAGGAATGTATTGGGTGGCTGGGGAAAAATAAAAGAAGAATCATCGATAAAGATTAACAGGGAACCCAGTGTGCTAAATTGATGCCTCTCAAATGGTATTATTTCGGCAATACCAGGTTTTCAAATAATTAATTCTGAATAGAAGATAGCGGCCAATTCCGTGGCGGCTTTGCTCCTCTGCGCCTTCGCGTGAAAAAGATCATTTTTCAATCCAATGCTTGCTGTACGCATCCTCGTATGCATGCTTCCAACGCCGGTGGCTCCATAAATAATTTGAAGGCTGGTCACGTATTATTTTTTCAAGGTGATCCCTGTATTTTAACGCCAGGTTTTCTGGAGTTAAGCTTTTGGCATCATTCACTATTTCACAAACCTCGAAATGATAATGCCCCCTTTTTACCTTTTTGAAAGTGTAATACACCAATACTACATTGTTCTTGACAGCCGACCGGTGCGGCCCCATTATAAAGGGTACGGGCTTGCCGAAGAAATTTAACCAATACGCTTTGGTGGGATAAGTATTCTGATCGGCTAACAGGCAAATGGAATACTGTTTTTTCATCAGCTCAACCATTTGCCGCTGAAAGTTTGTGTTGGGGATCAGGATGGTTCCGTACCTGGCCCGGAAGTTAAAATAAATGCGGTTGAATATTTTATTCTCAACATTGGCTACCACGCCGATAAATGGTATTTGAATCCGCCTGCCAAATACCAGGTTAACAAATTCCCAGTTAAACTGGTGGCCGCCCATCAACTGGATGTTTTTCCCTTGCGCCGCAATTTCATTGATTGCACTGAAATCGCCGGTACACCTTTTGTCGAACCCTGCATCGCTCAGTGACAATAATTTGATAGTTTCAATAAAAGTATCGACGAAGTTTTTATAAAACTGCGTTGCAATCTTTTTTCGATCGCTCAATGTTTTCTCCCGAAAAGCCGTGGCAAGATTATCCATTATCACTTTTTTTCTATAGCCAAATACATGATACATCAGCAAATAACCGAGATCACTGAACCGGTAGAGAATAGAAAGAGGAAGTAATGAAATCAGGTATAAAGATCCATATACCAGGTAATACATTGGGCAAAGATACTGCTTACCGTTTACGTCTTTTACTGTAGCCCTGGCAATTGATGAAGAGGACAAGCTCCTTTTCCGGGGACGATTTATTTTTGCTGCTCATTGCTGTAAATGTACAAGGGAGTGACACAACGATGCTGATTGGAAAACAGCTGCTGGTAAACAAATCATTTCTCCGTCTGTGTTTATGAAACGTTGCGATGGAAATACTAACTGTAAATTCTATAATACTATATTTTGTATCATTTTATCTTTTGCAGGATAATCAGTGTTGAAATGGAGGCCCCGGCTTTCGTGGCGGAAATCTGCGCATTTTACAATTAAATAAGCTACCGAGATCATATTTCTGAGTTCGCAGAGTTGGGGAGATACTGCTGTTTTTTCGTATAATACTTCCGTTTCTTCATATAATAGATCGAGGCGTTTCATTGCCCTGTGCAACCGTTCGTTATTACGCACAATACCCACATAATCACTCATGAGCAATTTCATTTCTTTTACACTTTGTGTAATCAGGATCATTTCCTTTGGTGCATTGGTACCCTCCGATTTCCAATTAGGCACTTCCACCCCGTTTATTGTATTTTCACCACTGCTTTCGATAATATGAACTGGCTTATCTTTTGTTTTAGCCACAACATCCCTGTAGGCCCGATGTGCAAAAACCATTGCTTCCAGCAGCGAATTACTTGCGAGGCGATTAGCACCATGTAAACCCGTGGAAGCACATTCGCCCGCAGCATACAAATTTTTGATGGAAGTTCTTGCCCATTCATCGGTTTTAATTCCCCCGCAGCTGTAATGTGCAGCAGGTGCCACGGGTATCATATGTTTTGTGATATCAATTCCAATGCTCAGGCATTTTTCATAGATATTGGGAAAGTGCTCGGTAAATTTTTCTTTGCTGAAATGAGTGCAATCCAGGTACACATGTTCTGTACCATTTATTTTCATCTCATTATCAATTGCCCTTGCTACGATATCCCTTGGCGCCAGGTCTTTGCGCTCATCATACCGCTCCATAAATGCCTCACCATTGTGATTGCGTAAAATACCGCCATCTCCCCTCACTGCCTCTGTAATTAAAAAGCTATGGCCACGTACTCCGGGTTCGTATAAAGCAGTTGGGTGAAACTGGATAAATTCCATGTTTTCGATCCTTCCCTTTGCACGGTACACCATTGCTACACCATCGCCGGTGGCAATTGCCGGATTGGTGGTAGTTCGGTACACCTGGCCGTTGCCGCCTGATGCCAATAAGGTAAACGAAGCCAATATGGTTTCAATTTTATTGCTTTTCAAATTCAAAACATATACGCCATAGCATTCAATATCGGGGGTTGACTTGGTGATTAAATAGCCAAGATGGTGCTGCGTTATGATATCCAGCACAAAACAATGACTGAGCAGCTTTATATTCGATTTGCGTGCGATGGCTTCCAGTAAAGCCCTTTCCATTTCCTTGCCGGTTACATCTTTGTGGTGCAGTATGCGGAATTCGCTGTGACCGCCTTCCCTGCCCAATGCGTAATCCCCATCTTTATCTTTATCAAACTGCGCCCCCCACTCTATAATTTCCTGTATCCGTTCAACCCCTTCTCTCACTACAATTTCAACCACTTCCCTGTTGCAGAGCCCATCTCCTGCTATCAAAGTATCTTCAATATGTTTATTAAAGCTATCCTTATCAAAATCCATTACCCCCGCTATTCCTCCCTGGGCATACTTGGTATTGGTTTCATCGCTTTGTGTTTTGGTTAAGACGGTGATCGTTTTATCAGGACAATCTTCCGCAACCTTCAGGGCAAAGGTTAACCCGGCAATGCCGCTGCCAATAACAAGGAAATCTGTTTGCATAATTTGGTATTAGCTGAATATAAATTTAGATACTAACCTCTATAAATTTCGCCAGGATTATTTTCGGGAAAGATAAAAACAGATGATTTAACTTAAATAGCGTCTACCCACGCATCGCTTTCTTTTAACAAACTGATCAGTTCATCCACTGCTATGGAACTTTCGATATTTCTTTTAACAACTTCTTTTCCCCTGTATAAGGTAATTTTTCCAACGCCACTTCCCACATAGCCGAAGTCCGCGTCAGCCATTTCTCCGGGCCCATTTACAATACATCCCATGATGGCAATCTTAACGCCTTTCAAATGATTGGTTACGCTCCTGATCCTGGCGGTGGTTTCCTGCAAATCAAAAAGTGTTCTTCCGCAGCTGGGACAACTGATGTACTCGGTTTTTGAAATTCGTGTACGGGTTGCCTGCAAAATAGAAAAGGCTGTATTATTGATGAATTGTTCTACTGAAGCATTCGCAATATAGTTTCTACCGCTGACTGCTATGCCCGCTGCCGCCATGTAGCCATTAGACGATATACCTAGGCAAATGCCATCGCCCATCCCTTCCAAAAACAAAGCGCCTGTTTCCGTTGCATAATGGATGAGATGTTCATCAGCGGTTGCCCAATTGCTATCGGTAATAAATACTACAGGATTTTTAATTTTCCGGTTCATTACCTCCACCATCATCCGCCGCATGGCGTGAAGGGCCGGGATATTCGTTGAACTAAGACAAAGCACCACGGTAGGATCGTTTGCCAATTCATCAAGCCAGGTAAAATCATTGATGGTGGTATCATCACTAAAGCAATCAATCATCACGAAATTGAGCAAAACCGATGGTGACTCCGCATCTACATATCCACTGCTTTCATAAATCGGAAAGTAAGTAGTTTTATCATCGGCCAGTTGCCAGGTTCCGGGATAAACAATCACCTTGACTGTTCCGGGTAGGGCAAAATCGAGTAGCTGGTTGCCTGTAAAAATATAATCAGCGGCCATATCGCTGATCGTCCACTTATCACTCACACTATCATAGGTGTAGCCAACTGCCTGCAAATGTGCCGGCGTAATTTTTTCAATTTTACTCAAATCCGCGATTACCACGGGCACATGCCGGAGACCGATATTACTTACCCCAAAGGTTTCTCTTCGTTTATATTCAAAAGGAGAATAAGGAAGCGTTTGGATAGGAGGTATTGCTAAGCTACCGGCACTTTGCAGCCGCTCTTTGGAATATCGTTTAACCAGGTCCCTGCACACCGGAATTTCCAACTCAGGATCTTCAGTTAAGCTGACCCGGATGGTATCCCCGATCCCATCTTCAAGTAAAGTACCAATGCCAATCGCCGATTTAATTCTTCCATCTTCACCATCACCGGCTTCTGTTACGCCCAAATGCAATGGATAACATTCGCTGAATTCATCCATCATGTGACTGATCAATAACCTGTAAGCCTGTACCATTACGAGCGGGTTGCTGCTCTTCATGCTTAAAATGACCTGGTGATAGTCTTCATTGCGGGCAATGCGCAAAAATTCCATGGCACTCTCCACCATTCCCATAGCGGTATCGCCATAACGGCTCATGATCCTGTCGCTTAAGGAGCCATGGTTAGTGCCGATCCGCATGGCTGTGCCGTACTGCTTGCAGATTTTTACCAACGGTGTAAAGCGCTCGCGGATTCTTTCGATCTCTTCCAAATATTCAGCATCGGTATAATCAATTTGTTCAAATTTCTTTTTATCAACGTAATTTCCCGGGTTCACCCTAACTTTCTCTACAATCGTGGCTGCTATTTCAGCAGCATTGGGGGTAAAATGAATATCTGCTACCAACGGTACTGTGTAGCCTCGGCGATGCAACTCATCTTTTATATTGCGCAGGTTTTCAGCTTCTTTTTTTGAGGGAGCGGTGATACGAACGAGTTCTGCACCCGCTTCTATGCAGCGAATGGTTTGCTCTACCGTGGCCAGTGTATCCATGGTGTCCGTGGTAGTCATGGTTTGTACCCTTACCGGGTGATCATTACCCAGCAACAGGTTACCAACTTTTACTTCCCGGGTCTTCAGACGTTTGTATTCCGTCAGCGATTCACAATACAGTTGCATATATTTTAGATTACTGCAAATTTAACAACAAAAGGGGTGCATTCAATAGGCGTTCAGGGCTGCCGCATTTTGAGATAGTGAAATCGGCTAACAAGCTGTTCTGATGGTCGATTATTTTTCAGGGGTTTTAATGTATGGAGTTTGTTCAACTCCACCCAACAAAAAACAGGGGTTAACGCCCCTGCAGTGGTACAATTTACTCCCGGAAATTAATATTCCAATTCGTAGGAGACCTTTTCAGGGTGTTCAAGCATTTCTGCCAGTGTTGTAAAAAAAGTAAGTGTTTTCTTATCAGGAGAGATACTGCTTCCCGGCCCGTCATATTTTTTAACGGCTTTTGGCAACACGATGATCGTACGATAGTTAAAATCTCCCATCATGGAAGTCATTTGCTTCATTACGGCGAGTGTTGAATCATTAGCGATCTTTTTCTTAAACGCATCGAGATTGGTAACTGTGTTAGATATCTTGCCGGGGACAGCCATAAAAGAAAATTGGTCGCCAACCGGGTTAGGAGACTTGGATTCCATTTTCATATCGTCGTCATCTTCACCTGTCTTTTCTTTTTCGCCGGTTGCCTTTTCAAATACTTTCAATTTACTCATCATCGCGGGAAAACTATTTTTTAGTTCTGTGAGCCCTGCAGCATTTTTAAAAGGAGAACTCATCACCAATTTCATTTCATTGTTGGCTTCATCCATCTTTACGTTCACCATGGCATCTTTATACAATGCCTTCTCCGCCGGCGTTAAATTTTCTGCCTTGTTCAATACATCTTTGAGATAAATGGTGGTATCCTTCTTTTCCTTTCCTTTATTCCCATCGGTTTTATTCCCCATCGACGAGGCCATTTTTAACATTCTACCCAAATCAATCGTCATTGAATACGTACCGGAATTATTTGCATTGAGCACAATTTTTTCTTCGGTATCCAAACATGAGGACAAGGAAACAAGTAACAGGGCGGAAAAAACGAATTTGAGATTCTTCATTGTATAAGTTTATTATACAAAGATGCAAATATTTACCAATCTTTTTCAGGCTTTTCAGGAGATGCGGCGTTTACTTTTCGCAACTTATCCTGCAGCGATTTTTCCTGTTGCAGTAACGCTTTTAATTTCTCTTCTGCTTCTTTTTTAGTCATTTTAGAAGGCTGCGGTTTTGGCAAATCGTCCTTCTTATTTTCCGGCTGCTGCTTCTGCTGGTCTTTTTTCTGCTGATCATTCTTCGGTTTCTTCTGGTCTTTATTGTCTTTTTGATCTTTCTGTTGTTGCTGTTTTTGCTGCAGCAAGGCTTTTTGCAGGTTGAGGCGGGCATCCTCATCTGCAGGATTGATCCGCAAAGAACTTTTATAGGCTTCTATACATTCCGGTAGCTTTTTATTGTTTTGTAACACAACCCCTTTATTGTAAAATGCACCTGATTTTTCTACCGGCAGCTTGCTATTTTGTATCGCGGCATCGTAGGCAGTTACCGCATCTTCCGGCTTTTCGCTTCTGTAGAATGCATTGCCTAAATTGTATTGCGCCTTTTGATTTGCAGGATTCTTTTCCGCCGCTTTCTTGTAATTCTCAAGGGCAACTTCGTATTGTTTGTTTTTGTATGCCTCGTTCCCCTTTCTGATCAGGATATTATCATCCTGGGCAAAGCTGATACAAGGAATCAACGCAAGGATTACCACCAATGAAATTGGGCTTATTTTTTTCTTAATTTCCGGGGCATTGTTTTTTTTACCCGCTTTGATTTCTGAAATAAAGAACTCTGCTATCAGCAACAACAACATGAATGATAATAACCAGGGGAAGAAATTCCGAAAGTTGACCAGGGAATTTTCGGTGATGGGCTTCTGTCCCATACTGGTCAATTGCTTTTCCAATTGAGCAACAATCTCGTCTGTATTGGTATACAGCTGGTAAATGCCATTGCCATTCACGGCAATATTTTTTAATTCAGTCTCATTTAATTTAGTTACTACCGGGTTTCCGGCCGCATCCTGCTTAACCTGGTTGGTTTCAGGATCCATGATCATTGCCCCTTCGGGCGATCCAATTCCAATGGTATTGATCATCACGCCCTCATTTGCAAGTGCTTTGGATAACTTCACAGCGTTTTCATCATGATCTTCACCATCACTGATTAAAATAATGGAGCGGTACTTTTTGTCTTTTGTATTAAAAGCGGCATAGCACATCTTTAGTGCATCGCCAATAACCGTTCCCTGCGTAGGCACCACATCTGGTGTAGCTGAAGACAGGTACATTTTGGCTGCGGCATGATCGGTGGTCAGGGGCATTTGCAAATAGGCCCTTCCGGCAAAAACAACAATGCCAATCCGGTCATCCTGCAGCTTATCGATCAGTTTAGAAATAATTTGTTTAGCCCGTTCAAGCCGGGATGGCTTTACATCCTGTGCAAGCATACTTTTGCTTACATCCAGTGCCATCATTACATCAATACCGCTGCGGTTTACCGTGGTACTGCCCAAGGGCGTTCTTGGGTTTGCCAATGCAATTACCCCGGCGATAAAAGCTAGGATAAATAAGACAAACTTGAGGGAGAATTTTGAAGGACTGTAGTCTGAAATAAGCTGGTTGACAAGGGCAGGGTCGCCAATTTTTTTAATTGTTTTTTTCTTCCAGCGAAGAACAAAAAGATACAGACCTATCATCAACGGAACGGCTGCGAGGCCGATTAAATATTCGATATGTTGAAACTGGAACACTGATGATTATATTTTACAGGTTTGATATGGTCCGCATCCATGACCCGGGTGAGCCTGCTTCGTCTGACCATTCATGCAAATCAATTCTTTGATAGTAAAAAAAGGGGAAATTACTCTTTTTACAAAAATGGAAAAGTTAAAATAACCGGCACTATGGATATGGCCAGGATGTGTTTACATTCTTCCCTCAAAAAAACCATACTGTTTCAAAATCGCCTTCGTGATATTGAGGCGAACGGCTCTCATATCGATATTTGGATCCGGCGATTTTACCAGGGTGACAAAGAAATAAGGGTGCTTATTTTCTTCGATCCACCCCACCATCCAACCAATGGAGTGATTGTTTTCATCAAATCCCCAACCGGTTTTATATGACAAAGTATATAGTGTATTATCTTCCTGTGTCATTACATCCCGAACAATTTGCTGGGTGCGCTTTTGAAAAGGTAACTGATCAAAATACAGCCGTTTTACAAGTCCGAGTTGTTCGTCCGGCGAAATCTTTAAGCTATTATCGAGCCAAAAGCTGTCGACATATTTTCCAATTTTCATGTTACCATAGTGTAAGCTATCCAACCAATGCCGCATGGTATCTTTACCGATTCGCCGGGCAACTTCCTGGTAATAGTTCACAGCACTTACTTTAAAAGCTTCCTCCATGGTAAGATCCTTGTTCCATTCTTCTACCCTCCGTTTAATACCATCCCATTTTATTACCATCTTTTCATCGGTAATTTTTCCAATTTCCAACCCGATAAGTGAGTTTACGATTTTGAAAGTAGAAGCAGGTAAAAAACGAACGGTATCCAATGCCATATTGTACACGGTTACCTTGCCATCAGAATTATTAAACATTGTGAAGCATCCATCCACTTTGTTTTGATCAAAATAAGTTTTAAGGCTGTTATCTACTTTGGCCCTGTTAACCGAACAGGAAGAAAATGAAATAAGAAAAAGAAAATTAAAACTGAAACCTGCAATAAATAGTATTCTTTTCATTTGTGAAGTGTTGACCGAATAAAGTGGCTGATTCGTTGAAAGTGTTAATTTGTTTGTTGGCCAAGGTGTTGGTTGTAAATAACCACTTATCGTTGATTACTTATTATTAAGTACTGATTTCTCATTATCCTGGTTAACATGTTTAGCTGTAGCATCGAGGGTTTCCCAAAATTCACTTCCATATTTTCTAACGAGGGCATCTTTTAAAAATACATATACAGGTACTTTCAGTTTTTTTCCTAATGTACATGCCGCACTGCAAAGGTCTTCCCGGGGTTCATAATTTACAAGTTCCGTTTTTTTATTTCTGCTTAATTTAACTCGAATCGGGAACAAATGACAACTTATGGGTTTTTTCCATTGCACTTTTCCGTCATTGTATGCCTGCTCGATCCCGCATTTTACAATACCGTTCGCATCGGTTATCCCATAAACGCAAATTTTGCTTTCGATGGTAGGAGTTACCCATCCAAATTCTTTGCTATACACGTAGCGCCCCTGTCGTTGTAATTGCCGTTTATTTTCTTCACCGAGGTAAGGCAATACACTCTCGTATACTTCATCTAATCTTTCAAGTTCATCCTTGGCAAGCGGCGCACCTGCATCACCATCAACGCAACATCCTCCTTTGCATTTATTTAGGTCGCAAACAAATTGCTCCTCTATGATTTCGTCGCTTACCAATTTATTATCTATTACTATCATATAAGTTGCAAAAGTACTAACAAAGACGGGCAGTTAAATGATAATTAAATAATGGAAATGGATAAATGAAATGAATGGAAGCGCTTTTCAGTCGCGGAAACAATATTAGCGCTGCACAAAGTGAATTCAAACATGGAGAAAATAGAAATCAGTCATTGAGTGTTAAGGTATTGGTAATGGGCTGCTCATCATTTATTTTTCCACCTGAAAGTATTGATCATATGATCCATATCAACCTGCAGGAAATCCTGCACAGGTTTTAATGAATCTGCATTCGGGGTTACATCAAAATACAATGCTCCTCTTATAAAATTACGGGTAGTGTCACTTAAAAAGAATTGCTTGGAAGTTGCTGCATTTCCGCCGACTTTAAAAAATACACCGCTTATTCCGTTGGGCGTATGGATTAAACTGTCCCGAATGGAATTTGAAACTACATCGTTTTTGTTAGTCATGGTAAATGCATCATTCACCATTTGGTCGAAAACATTGATTCCCATGGAATCCTTATAACTGCCATTAGCAGTCTTTACTTTATACAGCGATTTGCCTCCGATAGCCTTGTAACTCAAAAAAATTCTGCCGTGAAACTGTGGAAAATCGATATTGATCCAGTAAGGATTTTCGGGATTGGCATCGAAGTAAGTACTGTCTTTCTCGATGTGTGCATAAACCGGATATTCAAAACTATAAGGGAAATCTTCGCGATCAAATTTTTGGTAACTCCGTTGCGGCAAATCTATTTTGAAATAACCTCTCTTTTTTGATACATAAGGAGAGTTGCAGGAAATCACAAATACAAAACAGGCAATGGGCAGCAGGTAAGTTCGAAGTATGTGTTTTGTAGTCAAATTTCTTTTTTGCATTACCAGGATATTTACGATTGCGCCAATTTAAATGTTAAACGGTTGAGTGGTTTAATTTAATGACCACCTTAACATTATCTATCCTGTTTTTATTAATTGCTAATGGTATAAACGTAAAATCACCGCTTACTACTTCTTCTTCCACCTGTGGAAACTCGCCGGCAATTTCAAGAACAAGCCCCGCCAGGGAATCGCTGTCGCCTCTTACTCTTTCAAAAACATCGCCCGGCAAACCCATTATTTTACAAACATCGTTGATCATTGTTTTGCCTTCAAAAATATAAGTATAATCATCTATTTTTTTGTTAGCGCTTTCCTCATCATCAAATTCATCCTGTATATCCCCGATAATTTCCTCCATAATATCTTCCAGGGTTACGATGCCGGAGGTTCCACCAAACTCGTCGACCACCACGGCAAAATGTATGCGCCGATTCCTGAACTCCTGTAAAAGATCTTCTATCAATTTTTGCTCATGCACAAAAAAGGTCGGGCGCATCAAACTGTGCCAATCATAATTTTCAACCTTGCTGGCGTTTACATGTGGTAGTAAGTCTTTCGTATGCAACATGCCTTTCAACTCATCCAAGTTATTGTTGTACACCGGTAATCTTGAATAATGCAGTTCTTCCACTTTTTTGATGACGTCTTCAAAACTGCTACTATATTCTATTCCGCTTACATCAAGGCGGGTGCGCATAATTTGCTTTGCGGTGGTGTTGCTGAATTTTCGAATGCCCTTCAAAATTTGCTTTTCTTCCATCGTAGCTTCGTTGTCGGGCAAAAGGTCAATCGCATAATCCAGTTGGCTGTTATCCAGTGCGGAGGAATTATGGGGAGAAAATTTCTTTTCGATACCATCGCTAAAACCGACCAGCCTTGTACTCAGGGGGAAAAAAAAGCGATTAAAAATTTCTATGATCAAAGATGCAGTGGAAGCAAACCAAACTTTGTGGTGGGTGGCCCAAACCTTTGGTAATACTTCCCCAAAAAGTACCAACAGGAAAGTAACAGACAACACCTTGATTAAAAAATTGATCCAAACTGCCAGGTGAAAACTTTCCAGTAATCCGTCCATCAAAATATTGGATATTAAGATAATGCCAATATTTACAAAGCTATTGGCGATCAGCATCGACCCTAATAGATTTTTCGGCTGTTCAAGCAGGGTAACAATACGCCGGAAAGCAGGCTGCTGCTTCGTTTTAAGCATGTTGATATCCTTATAGGTAAGCGAAAAAAAAGCGACCTCTGAGCCAGCGACCAAAAAAGAAATTGTAAATAATAATACTGCCAGGAAAATGAGAACCGCAGATGCCGCAGGCGTTATAGCAAGTAAGGAGATGTGCAAATACTGTATAGTGTCAATAACCGAGTGGTAATCCAAAACGCTATGTTTTAGTTAGAAATATTTTTTGTAGACCCGAAACAATCAATTTGGGTCATCGATCTACCTGGTATTTAAAAGGGCAGCCTTTCGGAGCCCTCATCGTCTGTTGGAATATCCCCTAGCCCTTCAATTCCCTCGCCATGCCCCCCGGGCGCAGTGCCATCACTGCGTTTATCAAGCATTATCAAATTATCGCCCACAATTTCCGTCGCGAACTTTTTATTCCCTTCCTTATCTTCCCAACTTCTTGTTTTTAAACGGCCTTCAATATAAACAAGGCTCCCGCGGTGTAAATATTTTTGCGCAAGTTCGGCAAGCCCCCTCCATAACACTACTGTATGCCATTCTGTTTGTGAAATCAATTTTCCACTTCTGTCTTTATAGGTTTCGGTTGTTGCCAGTGAGAATTTGGCTACTCCTATATTACCTTCCAAAAACTGCATATCCGGATCTTTACCCAAATTGCCAATTAACATTACTCTGTTTACACCTCTCATATTGTAAAATTAATTCTATTGAATGTTGATTCCTTGCTCCTAAAACAAGTTTAAAGATACATTTTTATCTTTTAAATAATTACTGATAAATTTGGGAAAAGGCAGTTTTTGCAATGCCTTTTTACTTGTTGCTTTGTACCCTTTTAAGGGCAATGGGGCACTAATTTGCAGATGTATAAACTTCCCAATAATGGTTTGATGAGTGAGTAGTTGTTTGTAAACCTGGGAAACTGATTCCACTTGAAACGGTACATTGCCCATTTTCTGAGAGATCACTGCACTGAGCTG
>JAOQAK010000090.1 GCA_025963635.1 Ferruginibacter sp. | reverse complement strand
CAAAATTCTGAAATCTACCACAGAAATCATAAGACCGAACAGAAAATTCCCAAGAAATAAAATCAAAAAGAAACCGCCATCCATGAATTACAAACAATTGTAGCTTAACTAAACGACATTGAATGGTGAGTGGTCAATAATTCACGATTGACCATTCACCATTCACGAATCAAACCGTCACATTACACTTAGCATAGCAGTAGTTGACTTAATAAATTTATTTGGTTACCAACATTTGTTTTTCAATTAAACATCCTTGTGTCACTCACTTGTACATTTTCAGCAATAAGGAGCGAAGCAATGTTAATCCTTAAGTAAACGGTATTGAACGGTCAATCGTGAATTAGTGACCAGCGATCTCTTATATCCTGCAAACACATTTCAAGCCTATCTTATAAAATCTAAAATCGTACATTCAATAAAATTTTAAACAACCGATATGTCACGCAGGCTACTATTTTCATTACTATTTACATTCAATGCAGCATTTGCACAAACCAATACTTATTTATTGGTAGGCACATATACTTCCGGTAAAAGTGAAGGCATTTATGTGTATAATTTCAATACAACTTCCGGCGCCAGCACCCTGGTAAGTACCGCTAAAACAGCCAACCCTTCTTATCTAACCGTTTCGCCCAATCAAAAAATGGTGTATGCAGTAACGGAAAATGCAGATACAACTAAGTTTGGTGTTGGGGGCGCCATTACGGCCTTTTCTTTCGATAAAGCACACGGCACGCTTAAAGAAATCAACAGCCAGTTTTCGGGGGGCAAACACCCCTGTTATGTGGCCATCGACAAATCAGGCAAATGGGTATTTGCGGCCAACTATAATAGTGGAAGCGCCTCCCTGTTTCCCGTGAAAACTGATGGCTCACTCGCACCGGTAAAACAGGTACTGCAAGATGCAGGCAGCGGCCCCAATAAAGACAGGCAGTTAAGCCCGCATGTACACTCCACCGTGCTTTCTCCAGACAATAAATACCTGTTTACACCCGACCTCGGGATCGATAAGGTAATGATCTACCGCTTTGATAATGTCCGGGGAAAGCTTACCCCCGCCCCCATTTCATTCGCCAGCTCGGTAGAAGGAAGCGGCCCAAGGCATTTCGCTTTTCACCCCAATAACAAGTACGCCTACCTGATGGAGGAAATGACAGGAACCGTGATGGCTTACAAATACAACGTCGGCAAATTGGATTCACTGCAACGGATCAGCACTCACCCTGCAGACTTTAAGGGAACCATTGGTAGCGCAGACATACATGTTTCACCCGACGGTAAATTTTTGTATTGCAGCAACCGGGGCGATGCCAATACAATTACCATATTTAAAATCGACGGACTTACGGGAAAATTAAAGCTGGCAGACAGCCAATCAACACTTGGAAAAACTCCGAGGAATTTCAATTTTGATCCATCCGGAAATTTTTTGCTCGTGGCCAACCAGCAATCTGACGATATCATTGTTTTTAAAATCAATAAGCAATCCGGACAGCTTACCGACACGGGCAAGAGAATCAATGTGCCCAACCCGGTGTGCATACAGTGGATCCGGTAAATGGGTTGTCGTCAATGCGCAATGGCAATTGGCAATAAGCAATCGGCAATGATCAGTGAGCAACAGGCAATTCTCAATCGGTAATGAGGCAATTTGCAATCGGTAGTTGGAAATCTTAATGAGCAATAGTGGGCTACCTGTTTAGTTAAGTGTTTTATGTTCCATAGGAACACATCTGGTGGGTAGAAAAATAACCAGCATGGAAAGCGTTCCATGGGAACGCATGGTGCTCAAGCGGGCAACGATAATATTTTACACTTTATATTTCACCATTCAATTCATCTAACCTTGGCCTGAGCCTTTGTTTGCTTTTATTAAAAACCATTCTCCCTTTTTCAATTCCTTTTCTTAATTCTTTTTGAGCTTCCATGGGAAGATTATAAGTGGTTTGACAAGCAACCGAACAACAGCCATCATATTTTGCAGCGCAATCTGTGCATTGAATGAACAGCAAATGGCACCCGTCGTTTTTGCAATTGGTGTGGGTATCGGCAGGCTTGCCACACTGGTGACATTTCGCAATCACCTCTTCGGTGATACGCTCTCCCAGCCTGTCGTCAAACACAAAATTTTTACCGATAAACCCGCTCTCCAATCCCTTCTCCTTTACTTCCCTCGCATAATTGATGATTCCCCCTTCGAGGTGGAAAACATTTTCAAACCCGTTGTGCAGCATGTATGCGCTGGCTTTTTCGCATCGTATGCCGCCGGTGCAGTACATGATGATATTCTTATCCTTCTTTTCCTGCATCATTTCTACAGCCATGGGCAATTGCTCCCTGAATGTATCACTCGGTATCTCCAGTGCTTTTACGAAATGGCCCACTTCATATTCATAATGATTTCTCATATCGATCACGATCGTATTTTCATCGTGAAGCAATTCATTCATTTGAGTGGCGTTTACGTATTTACCTTTCTTGTCCATGCTGAAGGCAGGGTCCTTAATCCCGTCAGCCACAATTTTATCTCTCACCTTTATTTTTAATACCCAAAAAGATTTACCCTGGTGTAGCTTATCATTCAGGATATTATTGTCAGCAACGGCAATATTTAGGCGGATGGCTTTTAAAGGTTCAATGGAATCGATGTAATTTCTAAAAGCAGTCACGTTGCTACCCGGTACGCTTACCTGCGCATTGATCCCCTCATGCGCCACGTAAATTCTGCCAAATACCTTTAAGGCATTTAGAGCAGTATACAAATCGTTGCGAAACTGCTGAGGATCATCGACCGGAAAGTATTGGTAAAAGGAGATGGTGGTACGGTGTTCGGTTTCTTCGTACAGTAATTTTTTTAGCTCCGCCTGGGAGACACGATTGTGTAGTAGTGCCATAGTTTTTAATTTGATCCCGTCTAAATTTAAACGGGAAATTTTCTATGATCCCGCTGACTGCGGTTCATAGATTCATTGGATGCTTGCAGGGCAAACCAAATTTGCGTGCAAAGATAATGAAGATGGCTGATGGCTGATTTTTTGACGTCTGATTTGGCACCAATCTGTGAAGGTTGATGGATGATGGATGATGGTTGAAGGTAAATCATTAGACTTCCCAGACGGGTCTCTTCACAACTAAAGCCTACAATCCAAGAGACTATTTGTGAAGGACCCGCCGCAAATGGGGCGGGAATCGCATTTCACCGTTGTTGCCAATCTTCTTTTTTGCCCTTTTTATAACTTGTATCACCGCTATACTTCAACCGTACTTTTTATTATCTTCGCCGCCCTGATCGCACTCACCAGCGCCGCTTCTACCGTGCCAGGGTGATCGCCTGAATACAATGCTTCCCCCGCAAAAAACAAAGTGCCTTCTATAGGAGTGGTTAAAATTGTTTTGGCATCTTTGGAGTGCAGTGTAGGATAACTATATCCACCCATCGCAAATTCATTTTTTTGCCAGTTGAAAACCCAGGATTGCGCCAAATCCTTTTTCAGATCCGGAATATCCTTGTTGAATATTGCTGAAAGGGATGCCATTGCTTTCTCCAGTATCTCTTCATCGGTATCATTTGAAATCGCCGCGGCTGTTGGTCCTCCAATCCAGCCTGTGAGGAAGGGCTTCTTATCCGGCAATTGTGTCCACCAGGTGGAAAATAATTCATCACTGAGCAAGAAGCCGGTATCTTTTTTCCAGAACAGTTTTTTAAACTCCAGCACCACCTTGATCACTGCCCCAAACCCCATTTCACCTGCCTTGCTTTCAACCAGCTGGATCGTCGGCGAAAAATCTATATATGCTTTTGAAAATGGTTGTTGCAAAACACTCAACGGTACCGTTACCAGCAATTTGTCCGCTGTATACTCCTGCCCATTTGTAGTGTGTACTTTTACAGCCCCTTGCTGCCATTGCACTGATTTCACGGGTGCATCGGTATGTATCACCACCTTTTCTGCAACGGCCTGTTGCTGCAGATATTGAATAAGCGCTCCGTAACCTGCAGGTATACGATAATTCTTCTCCTCTTCCGCACTCCATTCTTTATAAAGCGCTTTCACTGATGCTTTGGCAATATCGGCCAGATCAAAGCCGGCAGCATAGGACCGAACGTGGTTTCGCAATGGCGCATTCTCCGGGCCGGAATAATACTCCTCCAGTAATTGCTGCATGGTACAGTCTTCCTTAACCTCTTTCATTTTTAGTATCAAACCCTCCCATCCTTCTGTCATTTCTTCCACGGCTATGAGTCGATCGTTTTTCTTTCGGTACATTTCTCCTGCTATTTCTACGTAATCAATTCCGGCATTTTTTAACAGCTTTAGTGTCACAGGCAGGTTGCCATGAACAAACTCTGCTCCAGCCTCAATGATATCTCCATCTTGTGAAATACTATAAATACGGCCACCGGTTCGAGGCAAGGCTTCCAGGATAGTTATCTGGAATTGACCCGACAGTTCGACTGCCGCCATAAGGCCGGCAGCACCTGCTCCAACGATAATGACAGTAGGTTTTTGCATACTGGTATTTGGGCGAATATTGCGCCAAACCCATTTCCGAATAGGTTGCGGAACAGAATTGACAATAAAATACCGGTCGCTCATTTCGCCATCTGGAATGTTTCTTCGGCCGCCGGATGGGCATTTACACTCAATAAATCCTTGATCAGCGGCTCAAATCTTATATCATCAACACCGGGCGGGGTATAAACCAAAAAAAGATAAAATGCCCGGTAAAACAGCATTTTATCTTTTCAGAAATCTCTTTGTTACTTCTTTGCCAAAACTATGGATGTGGCGGCAAAGGAGGACGTGGTGGCAGGGGCGGATGCGGTGGAAGCCGCAAATTAGGACGGGCCGGATGCCTGCGTGGAGGCAATGGATGGTGAGGCCGCAGGTGTTTGTGCTTGTGCTTGTACTTCTTCTGGAAGGCTTCCGTTGGTGCTGTCATGGTTTCCATGGCATAGCCGGAGCCACCAACAAAAGCGAACAGGAGCAGGCAAATGATGATTTTTTTCATTGTAATATTGTTATTTAAATGGTGAAATAGCTCTTGATAGCGTTCCGCTCTTTCAACTAGAAGATTTTACTGGTTATAAGGGTTTTGCTAACAATGCTAGTGCAGAACTGCAATATTAATGCCGGTATTTACAGTCAACGCACCGGGGGACTCAATACTCAGGCTGTTGCAGGTAGTATTGATGTTTCCTACTACCTTACTCCTGATAGTTACATTGTACCCCTCGGGTGGTACCACATTATCCATCCAAATGGCAGGATTGTTCCAGTTGCCATCTGCCACCGAGGCATAGTTTAGCACCGGGGCGGTAACATTTCCCGCATATAATTCTTGCCCGTACTGATAATTGCTGGCGGCAAAAAAAACCTGGTTACCTGCCGAAGTAAGATTGCCATTATAGGAAGTAATCTTTACGCCGGCAAAAATATTATCGGCTACAATATGCGTACCTGCCTGTAGCCCATCTGATTCCCACAGCGTATCAGAAAGAAGAAAAAACAATTTATTGTTGCACCCTACCATCTTGTACGGGAGTTCGGCCTTTCCATTCCCAACATTGCTGATTTTTTGTGTACCGGTAAGGGTTCCATCAGATTTCCAAAGCTCAACGACGCCGAAGGTTGCTCCGTCTGCAAAAAAATACAGAGAACCATTTAAACTGTTAACGAGGGACAAGTTTGAGCTTACGCCTCCTTTATGTATGTCTTTTACAAGTAAAGTTCCATCAACCCTTCCATCTGTTATAAAAAGTTCCGTACCTACCTTTCCGTAAGCACCTGTATAATCAGTAGCGGTAAAACATAATTTGCCTTTGAAGGCAACCAGGTTTGCAGGATTGGTAAGGTCATCAGTCACTTTTACCGTACCGGCAAGCGTTCCATCTGATTTCCATATTTTAGAAATTGATCCGTCTAAAGCGGTAAAAAACAATTTACCATTGCTTACAGTTAAGTTGGTGGGATCACTTGTAAAAGTTCTTAATAATACAGTTCCATTAATACTGCCGTCAGACATCCACAGGCCGTTAGCCGTGACAAAGTATAATGTATCGCCCGAAGAAACCAATTCCAGATTGTAATTAGGAGAAGTCTTGACTTTGATGGTATTTGCTTCCGTTCCGTCTGTGCGCCAAAGTTCATGCTGTTTATCAACAATGTTGTAGAAACTAAAATAAAGCAGGTGATCAGCCCCTGTCATCCAGTTAAACTGTATCGTATTACCTATAAAACTTTTTACCAACTTCGTCGCACCAGAAGTATCGTTGGTTTTATACAAACCTGGATTTCCTGGCACTGTGGCCGCCCAAAAATAACCTTCACTATTCATCACGGTTAAACATTTTGGACTTAGGCCCATGTTAAGGTAAACCGTGTCACCAATTGCCGTTGTGCCCGTATTTGTGCCATCAGATTTCCAAAGCGTTAAATTATTGTCTCCTCCACCTTTAGAAGCGGCAAAAAAAACTGTATTACTAAAACTAACTGCACCGTAAGGAACTGAAGACGATGTGGTTGTTTGATTGATGTCTTTTAATAGGGAGGTGCCGGTGGTAGTTCCATCGGATTGCCAGAGTTCTGTTCCATGAATACCATCGTTCGCCGAAAACAATATTTTACCATTTGCGAATGTCGCATAAAGAGGGGCCGAAGCATTACGGCCCGGATTGATATCCTTTAACAATGATGTACCGCTTATAGTACCATCCGATTTCCATAACTCCTGGCCATGTATGTTGTCTGAGCCGGAGATATATAATTGGCCCCCAAATTTTAAGTAATTATCGTACGAAAAACTGTCTATCAGTAAAATATTACCAGCAGTGGAGCCATTCGATTTCCAAAATTGGTTTTTATTATTCGGCGCATCACTGACACTAAAAAATAAAGTACCATTCATTTCAGTTAAAGAATAGACATAGGAAGTGCTGCCATAAACACCGGTGCCGGTCACCACTTTAACAGGGCGAATGCCATCGGCTGTATTGATATCGAATTTATATAAACTTTGCGCCCGCAGGGACGTGTCCGGGCCGCCAATAAAATAGATAACACCTCCTATATTCAGTATCTCTTCGTTGAAATAATTACCTGCGATGATCCCATTAAAACCTGGAGTAATCACTGCATTACCAGGCTGGCCATTTGTACTGTATAAAGAGCGGGTTCCAAATTCATAAGTTGAGGCGGAGAAATACACAACCGGGTCAGCGTTGTCTGAAGAACGGGCAATCATTTGCCCAGGCGCTGCAATCATATTGCTGACCATATAAGTACCGGCGGAAGAACCGTCAGATACCCATAATCTCGTGGAGTAATTATCAAAAGAAGTATTGGCAGTAAAGTATAGTTTATTTTTTATGGGCGTGAGATTGATCATATTGAAAGAATTGTAGCCCCCGACTGGTATGCTTAAATTTTTGACCAACACTGTTCCATTTGAAGTACCGTCCGTTTTCCACAATTGTGTTCTTTGGCCGGTGATTGTAAAAAAAGCTACTCCATTCATGTCGATCAAACTATATGGGATAAAATCAACCAGGCCTGCAGGTATCACATTCAATACCGGCACCGTACCAACGCCAGTTCCATCTGATGTCCATAATCCAAGCTTGCCGCCTGCTATAAAAATCAATTTGCCATCCGACACAATAATGTTGTCTGGATTGATACTACCCTTTACCTGGTAAGTACCAGCAGCGGTTCCATCACTTCGCCAGAGTCCCCTGCCATGACTCCCATCATCCGCAGAAAAATAGCTTACCCCGTTTAAAACCGCGTAATGAGATTGCCTGTTGATAGGGAAAATGTAGTTATTTGAATTACGCGGGCTTCCCTCTGCCATCGTGTTGATGTCTTTTACCAGGTGGAAGTTTTGACCATTGGTAACATGGTTGAATGTAACGAGGAATAAAATCAAAACAGAAATCCTGGAACACCATAAATATTTTATCAGGATGTTTGGATGAAAAGCTGTTCGCATAGGGAATGTTTGCATGTTCAAATCTTTAGAACTAAATGGCAATAGGGTGAAATATAGGGCTGATTAAAACCGAAATATAGATCAATTTTTTATCTTCTTGCCTAACTTTGTATTGATGGATGTTTCACTCAGTAACCCGCTGAGATTGCTGGTTATTTTTTCAAATCAATTTTCGGGATTAGATAAATTTTAAAGAGTTGAGGCTAACTGGCGGTTTTACGACAAAACCCGCATGGCTGTTGGTAAAAAAACCAAAACAATCCTTTAGCAATGTCACCCCCGGGGCCAAAACGTATCATTCACCTTCCATACAGTTGTTTCCTTTTTCGTCTTTCCTTCTGCTATTCCCTGGCATTCTAATGCGCTGTTTTCTTTGGTTTGTAAACTATGCGCAGTTCTGCAATTTCCCTATCTTTCAGTTTCTTATTATTTTCTTTTATCCATCCCCACTCACAAATTGCAAAATGAAAAACCATCCATATCAATCAACCCCATTTAGCCGTTTTGAAATATCTAAATCTTTAATCAATGGATAAACTAATAAAACCCGGACGGGTAATTTTTGCGCTTGGGGTCATTGCGCTCGGGATCCTGGGTATCATTTCAAAAGATTTTATAATTGGCCGTCCGCCAGCATGGCCTGCTGTATTTGAACCCAACCCGCTGTTGGCTTATTTATCAGGAGCAATCCTCCTGATTGCCGGTATTGCCATCATCTTTGAAAGAAAAGCAGTATTCGCTTCCCTGGTGATTGCCGGGTTGATTTTGCTGTTATCCGTTTGCCGTCACCTACCACAATTTATGAATGACTGGGCCAATGCTTATAAAGCCATGGCTTTGTTCGGAGGTTCATTAATTTTAGCCGCTTCTTTTTTAAACGTGGATGATATTTCAAGAACACTGGGTGCCAATAAAAGCCGGAGACAAATTTTTATTTTCACAGGATGTGTTTTGCTCGCTGCATTTTTTATCGCCTGCGGGTATGCACATTTTAAGTTTGCAACATTTGTAAAAGATTTTATTCCAGCCTACATACCTTTTCGCTCATTCTGGACTTATTTCTGTGGAATCTGTTTGTTTGCCGGCGGGATAGGTTTATTGCTTCCAGTTAGTCGCAGATGGGCCGCACTGCTTTCCGGCATCATGGTAGCAGGCTGGTTTATTTTCCTGCATATTCCCAGGTTTATCGCCAATACAAAAGATGTAGGCGATAGAATGGGCCTCTGTGAATCGTTTACCTTTGCAGGGATGGCAAATACCCGAACACTTGTTATAACATTGGTGCCAATTGGTGCAATTAGTGGCAAAACTTTTCATTTAAAATAGATCCGTTGCCAGTATACTGAATTGCTGCCAGAGAAATTTCCAGCTAAAGTTTTATCCTTTCTTGCCTATTCAATATCTTCAATGTTTTTAGCACCCAAACACGGCCAATTATGATCAACCGATTGATTTTTACGCTTTCTTTCATTTTATCAACAATCATATTAACTGCCCAGGAAAAAAAGAAATGGGATGTAAACCATCCTGAGGGGCCTTTTAAAGAAGTATCCTTTACCGTTGATGAAGGCACGTGGATGAACCTGGATGTTTCGCCCGACGGAAAGGAGATCGTATTCGACCTGTTGGGAGATATCTATTCAATGCCCATATCAGGCGGGCAGGCAAAGATTCTGCGACAGGGTTTGGCGATGGAAGTACAACCAAGGTATAGCCCTGACGGAAAGAAAATCTTGTTTACTTCGGATGCCGGCGGCGGAGATAATATCTGGGTGATGGATAGAGACAGCAGCCATTCAAAACAAATTACCAAAGAGTCTTTCAGGCTATTGAACAACGCGGTTTGGTCGCCCGACGGGCAGTATATCATTGCAAGAAAACATTTCACTTCCACCCGCTCATTGGGCGCAGGTGAATTGTGGATGTATCATACCAGTGGTGGCAACGGGCTGCAACTCACTCCCCGCAAAAATGACCAGCAAGACCTAAACGAACCCAGCGCTTCAGCTGATGGAAAATATATCTATTACAGCGAAGATGTTTACCCCGGTGGTTTTTTTCAATACAACAAGGATCCCAATAGCCAGATCTTTGTTATCAAAAGATTCGACAGGGAAAAAGGAACCAGCGAAGAAATAACCGGCGGTCCCGGCGGTGCTGCACGTCCGCAGGTTTCACACGATGGCAAAACCCTGGCATTTGTAAAAAGAGTAAGAACAAAAACAGTATTGTTTTTGCGCAATCTTGAAACCGGCGAAGAGTGGCCTGTATATGATAAGCTTTCCAAAGACCAGCAGGAAGCGTGGAGCATCTTTGGTATCTACACAGGATTTTCCTGGATGCCCGGCGATAAAAATATAGTGATCTGGAGCGGAGGAAAAATATTGAAGATCGATACCGGCAAAATAAATGAAGCGACAGAAATTCCGTTTACCTGTAATGTAAAACAACGCATCACCGATGCTGTTCGTTTTAAACAAAACATCAATCCCGATGAATTCAACGTCAATGTGATCCGGCAGGCAATCACATCACCCGATGGCAAAATGCTGGTCTTTAATGCGGTTGGCTATCTCTGGAAAAAGAACTTACCCAATGGCAAACCCGAAAGGATCACTACCGGAACCGACTTTGAGTCTGAACCATCTTTTTCTTCCGATGGAAAAACGCTTGTATATGTAACCTGGAATGATACCACCACCGGAAGCATTTATACACTGGCGGTTTATGGCTCTTCCAAACCGCAGAAAATCACCAGTGAAAGAGCCATTTACAGAACCCCTTCCTTTTCTCCCGATGGGAAAAAAATTGTTTTTAGTAAAGATGCGGGAGACAATGTTATGGGGGTCACTTATAATGTAAATCCTGGTGTGTATATTATTGACGCGAGTGGAGGAAAGGCTGTGTTGGTAAGTGATAAAGGAGAATTCCCGAAATTTAACAGCTCCGGCAGCAGGATCTACTATCAAACCGGTGGAAATATATTCGGTTCACTGAAGAAAACTTTTGGCAGTTACAAACCTGATGGAAGCGACGACCGCACTTTGTTTACCAGCACATATGCAAACCAGTTCACCGTATCTCCCGATGACAACTGGGTAGCCTTTGACGATCTTCACCAGGTGTATATTGCTGCCTTCCCACATACGGGCAAGCCGATAGAACTGGGTAGCGAAACCGCTAATTTCCCCGTGAAAAAAGTATCCAAAGATGCCGGCACCAGCCTGCATTGGAACAGCAATAGCCAACAACTGCATTATACTTTAGGCGACCAGTATTTTACTATTCACCTTGAAGACCGTTTTGAATTCATAGCAGATAAGGCGGATTCATTGTACCAATTCCCGGAGAAAGGGATTGCAGTCGGACTGACCGTAAAAGCCGACAAGCCGCAGGGAGCCGTTGTCTTTACGAATGCCCGCATCATCACCATGAATAACAATGCCGTGATTGAAAATGGCAGCATCGTTATTGAAGGAAATATAATAAAAGCTATTGGCAAGGCAACTGAAATAAGCGTTCCCGCCAATGCAAAGGTGATTGATTGCAGCGGCAAAACGATCATGCCCGGCTTCATCGATGCGCATGCTCACGGCGGACATTTCCGAACCGGCTTAACACCTCAAAAGCACTGGCCTTATTATGCAAATCTTGCTTACGGAGTTACCACTATGCTTGTTCCATCCGCTATCAGTGTTATGGTTTTTGCACAAAGCGAATTGGTAAATGCATGATCTTTGGTAGGGCCTAGGGTATTTTCTAGCGGCAC
>JAOQAK010000033.1 GCA_025963635.1 Ferruginibacter sp. | reverse complement strand
CAAAAGGATTATACTGAACTGGCAAGGAACAAACCCGCTAAAATCCTGTTTACAGGTAAAGGCTTCCCGGTTACCAAATTAAGTCTGAAATTCATCAACCCATCTACAAGGGAAGGGGAATTACTGCCGTTTTATATTGTGGAAATACTGTAGGTTTTCTGTTCTCGGTTTTCTGTTTTCCGTTTTTCAGCGTTCGAAGATTGCATTAAGCGGTAGCTTTGGTTTTCTGTTTATGCTTGTTTATTCCCGGTTTGGACCCTATTTCAATTAGCTCTACCTTTAAATTTTTGCCCTTTGACCAGTGACTTATTTAGATAAATCATAAACGCTCCTATTTTCGCTGATATGATATTTGCCTCTTCCAAATGGCAATTAAAAACTGTTAGTTCAATCAAATTTTGATCGAAAGCTCTATATAGCTGCGATTTAGTTTCGCTCAATGAACCCTTTGCTATTCCTAAAAAATTTATAAACTCTAGCCTGCTTTCTCTCCCAAATCCTTCTGGGATATTGTCCATAACCGATCCTGAAGAACCTTTTATTTGATCATTAAAGCGGTATTCTTTTAGAAATTTTTGGTTTAGTGTTAACTGAAATATCGATGCAGCGAACTTTCTCGCCATCTGCCAAACTTCTAAATCCTCGAACTGGTGTATAGTTGCCATATCAATTACTTTATGAATTGAACAAACAGTAAACAGTAAACGATAAACCTAACCCATCTTTTCCGGCACCAACCTTCCTCCTTCATGAGCCCCGCGGTTACCGGATTCATGATATTCCGCATCCTGGTTTACGTTCCACAGATCATATAACTCTTCACCCGCAATGATATTCTTAGCAGCCAGCATCGCTGTCATCATGCTATGATCCTGGTTATTGTATTTGTGCATCCCGTTGCGGCCCATCAGGTATAAGCCTTTGTAATCTTCCAAACCGGTTTTGATGGTTTCGATATGAGCGGCATAAAAATGATCGTACACCGGGTAGGCTTTCTTTTGCCTCACCACATATCCATCCGTAATTTCGGAGGCCTGCGCCAAACCAATCTGTTCAATTTCTTTTTTTCCCAGTTCAATCAGGGTTTCGTTGCTGCTGGTCCACATGCCATCTCCTTCAAAGCAAAAATATTCCAATCCATAGCATGCCATTGACGGATCCGGTACCATATAGGGGCTCCACGACTTGAAGTTTTGCACCCTTCCTACCTTCACCGCAGGGTCATGGATATAAATCCAGTTGTCATCAAATTTATTCTGGTCCTTTAAAATTAGTACCACAGTGATGAAATCCCGGTATTTTAATTGTTTGGCAGCGTCAATTGCCGGAGCCGGTACGGCCGGGGAAATAAACGGCACCAGTTGTGCCATGGCAGTAGAAGATAAGATATAATTGAATTCGTGAAATAGGTTTCCCTGGTTTGTTTTAACCGTCCATGCTTCACCTGACAGGCTGATGCCGGTTACGCCTTCATTCATCAATATCTCCACACCCATTTCCCTGCATTTATCGGCACAAACATCCCACATCATTCCCGGGCCATATTTGGGATAGCGGAAAGTATCGATCAAGGTTTTGATAACTTTCCCCTTTTCACCGGAAGGCTTTGGCTTGAATATCGCATTCATTATCGCACTGCTCAACGATAATCCCTGGATGCGTTGCGCCGCCCAATCCGCAGAAATCTCTTTGCACGGGATCCCCCATACTTTCTCAGTATACGTTTTAAAAAAAATATTAAACAACCTTTTTCCAAAATGATTGGTCACCCAATCTTCAAAATTCTGAGGATCTTTTACCGGGGAAGCCTTCGATTTTAAGTAGCTTAATACACAAAGTGCAGATTCTATAATGCCCAGTTTAGTAAGCGCTTCGGTAGCTACCAATGGGTAAGAAAAAAACTGCTTATTGTAATAAATCCGCGAACTCCTCGGCCTGTCGAGCATATCATTAGAAAGTATTTCTGTCCAGAAATCTTCCACCTCTTTGCTTTTAGAAAAGAACCGGTGGCCACCTATATCAAACAAATAGCCTTTGTAGTTTTCCGTTCTTGATATTCCCCCTACATATTTGGGGTCAGATTCAAACACGGTTACTTCCTTTCCTGCTTTTGCCAGTAAATATGCAGCCGTTAAACCTGCAGGGCCGGCGCCTATAATCCCTATCTTTTCTTGCATAATGGCTGCAAAGATAGACGGTGCCCTGCTACGAAAAAAATACTTGAACGGTTGTTTAACATTACCGTTACCGTTAGCATATTATGAATTATTTTACTTTTATTTATCCCGTAAAGGGCCGTTTAATATAGAATATAGATATTTGCACCAAGAACCGTTGTACAAAATGGCGGTTTGTGTACAATAAATTATGATAGAAGTATTTATATTACTGGCTTTAATAGTGGTAAACGGCCTTTTTGTGATGAGTGAGATTTCGCTGGTGAGCGCGAGAAAAGGCAGGCTGGAAAGTTTAAGCAAAAAAGGTGATCTCAAGGCAAAAGCTGCACTTCATTTAACCGAAAATCCCGAAAAATTTTTATCCACCGCCCAGATCGGTATTACCCTGATTTCAATTTTAACCGGTGTATACTCGGGCGAAAAATTCAGCCAACATTTAAAACCATTTGTTGAAAAGATAGAATTTTTAAGACCGTATGCAAACACGCTGTCAACGGTATTGATCGTGATTGTGGTTACTTTTTTATCGATCATCATCGGTGAATTGCTACCTAAGCGGCTTGGATTGATCAGGGCTGAAAAAATTGCACGGCTTGTTGCAGGGCCAATGAATTTTTTATCATCGGTTGCATATCCAATCGTTTGGCTGTTGAACAGTATCACCAATCTTACTTTTAAAGTGTTTAATATAAAGGAGTTGCCCGAAAGCGCAGTAACAGAAGATGAAATTAAGGCCATGATCAACGAGGGTAGTGAACATGGGACTATCGAGGAGGAAGAAAAAGAGATCATAGAAAGGGTGTTTCACCTGGGCGACCGGAATATAACTTCCCTGATGACACATCGCACCGAAATTGTTTGGTTTGATATGGAAGACACCGTTGAAACCATCACCGAACAGCACGACCAGATCAATTATTCTACCTACCCCGTGTGTGATAAAACCGTCGATGACATAAAAGGTATCATTTACATCAAAGACTTGCTGAAAGCACCGGCCAACACTATTTTAAAAGACCTGGCCAAACCTGCTCTTTTTGTTCCGGAAAACAACAGTGCATACCAGGTAATAGAAAAAATAAAACAGACTAAGATCCACAGTTGTTTTATAGTAAATGAATATGGTACACTGGAAGGGATGTTGACGCTCAATGATATTCTGGAAGCGATCGTGGGTGATGTACCTCAAACAGGGCAGGATGAATACGAGATTGTTAAACGTGCAGATGGAAGCTACCTGGTAGATGCTCAAATTACTTTCTACGACTTTTTAAGCCATTTCGAAAAAACTGAATGGATGAATGAAGGGGAGCATGAATTTGATACCATTGCAGGATTTGTATTACATGAACTGGAACGTATTCCAAAAACGGGCGAAACTTTCGATTGGCGTGGATTTGAATTCGAAATCATCGATATGGACGGTCAGCGGATTGATAAAGTACTTGTAAAAATTTCCGAAGAATTGAAGGACAAGATGGAGGAGTAGATTGGGTTTATTGTTTACCGTTTATTGTTTACTGTTTGTTCTGATCAGTCACCCTTCATCTGATGCAATCTTATTTCACCATTATTTTACCCTCATACTAAATACAATTGTTTAAAGATTGACTTAATGCCTATACGGCTAACTAACCGCACACAAATAACAAAAAACGGTAAACAGTAAACCCTAAACGTCAAACTTCTTAAAACGAAAACGCCGCCTTCGTCTCCGGGTTGTTCAACCTTGTACTTTTCCGTTCACCATCTACCATAACATGAATGATTCCCATCTGTTGGGGTTGATATTCGTATAGAATATTATCTGTAACTTCTATCTTTTGCACTTTGGTCACATTTTTAACTTCAAAATAACTGACTATCCCTTCTTCCTGTTGCTCAAATCCCACAAATTGTAAAACGGCTGGTTTACCGTCTGTCTTAATAGCCAGGTGCTTTTTTACATAATCACCCACAATTGGGTTCATTGCCGTTTTATACTTTGCATCCAGCAGATCTATTTTTGTGGGGTATTGCTTCCGCAAACTGCTCTCAAGATCATCTGTAAATATTTTACAACTTATTTCCAAAGATTTGTCCCCGGCATTATATTCAATCTCGGTTACGCTCACAAATATTGGGTGGCGGCTGCCGCTGGAGACAGTCAAAGCAAAAACCAATAACCATTTATACAGTATAGATGCCATTTAAACAAAGAATTAGCTGATTAGACCACGATTAAAGATATTTGAAAGCAAAAATACTAACAAAACGCCACGATATTAGATGAGTGATTTTTCATTGTACTTCGAAACCGGCTGGCATCATATTGTTAGTTTGAATGCTTTGGACCACATTTTGTTTATCATTGCATTGGCCGCAATTTACCTCTTAGCAAACTGGAGACAGGTACTTGTTTTGGTGACTGCTTTTACGGTGTGCCATTCGCTTACATTAGAGTTAAGTGTTTATGATGTTATAATGTTCGATGAAAAATGGATATAATTTTTTATCCCTT
>JAOQAK010000101.1 GCA_025963635.1 Ferruginibacter sp. | reverse complement strand
TAACACAACTTTCTTTCTCGCATTTCCTTGTCTTTTTAACGGGCAATAATTTTCAATATTTTTACGTGAAAGCAAATTAGCCACTTTTTTTTCAGTGCCCGGCCTAGTATATAAAGCATACCAATTTTTTGAGTTACTCATATGTCAATATTTATAAAATTTGGTAATTTCTTTCTTAATTTGATTCACATCAGACGTAAAAATCTCAAAGCCCTCCCTGTTAAAAATGCCAGGAGCACCTATTAGATACTAAACAGGTTGATTTACCTCGAGCCCATTCTTACTGTCTGCCAGTATCGCTCTTTCTTTATAAAGAGAATAAAAAATGTCTATTATTATCGATACACTATCCTATCACATAGATAGTAACATTAGGTAAATACTAAATGTTATCAGCCTATTAGACTTAAGGTCAACTATAAATTAGTTACAATCAGGAAAATAGAGGCAACCCGTTAATGAATGGTATTTCGCAGGAAGATAATGGATGATGTGGTTTCTGGTCTAAGATAATGGTACCTAAGGAGCAAAAAGTAAAAAGTCAATCGAGATCTTTATACAATTAGTACCGTTGAGAAAACAAATATATAAATGTTATTTATAAAAACAAAAAAACGGTATTGATTTAATTTCCCCATCTAACCACTTAAAAGAATACCGTTCCAATTAATAATGAGGCTGGTATGAGATTTCGATCATTTTTGTTTGGAAGCAGAGGCAGGCCATTTATTGGAAGACATTTATTACACGTATATGACTGAGCAATTCTTTTTTTCTCTCGGCGAACAAGTATATCCCTGGAGGGTTGACTTAAAGAGCTTGTGTATTCATATCAATCTACTTCCCAACTCGACATCTTCAACATAAAAAAGCCTTACTGAAATCAATCAATAAGGCTTTGTCGGGATGGCAGGATTCGAACCTGCGACCTCCTGGTCCCAAACCAGGCGCGATACCGGGCTACGCTACATCCCGAGCTAAACATGTATTTACCATTTGACGCTGCTTCTAGCGGATCATTGGGATGGCAATCTGTATTAAGAACTTTTGCGGAGAGAGTGGGATTCGAACCCACGGTACAGTGTTACCCGTACGACGATTTAGCAAACCGTTCCTTTCGGCCACTCAGGCATCTCTCCTACCTGCCCTAACTTTATTAAGGGGTTGCAAAAATACAATTCAACAACCGAATACCCAAAACAAAATGAGAAATAACGTAAATAATTCTGAAACTCTTATTGGGGCGAGGTTTTAAAATAATTCGTTGACCAGTAATTAAATAAAATACTCCATTGCACTATAGATAACACCAGTTTGGGCCCTTTAGAGCACACTGAAATAAAAAATCCAAACTCAATCAAGAATTTGGATACCAATAGCTTCACCATGTTTTTCTACATTGCAGCCAATTGTACTTTTTGTTGCAACTCCAATACGCTTTCTTTAAATAAAGTATCGGTATCCATCAGATCCTTAACTGTTTGACAACTATGAATTACAGTTGTATGGTCTCTTCCCCCAAAATGCTCCCCAATTGTTTTGAGTGAATTCTTTGTAAAGGCTTTGGATAAAAACATAGTTATCTGGCGTGCCTGCACAATTTCCCGCTTCCTTGTTTTTTGAAGTAGTTTATCATAAGGCACATCAAAATACTCGCATACCATCTTTTGGATAGCATCGATGGTAATTTCCTTACTGGAAGATCTTACAAAATTTCTTAATACTTTCTTTGCCAATTCAAGATCAATTTCTCTCTTATTTAGCGAAGATTGTGCCAACAATGATATCAAAGCCCCTTCAAGTTCCCGTACATTGCTGTTAATATTATACGCAATATATTTCACCACTTCCCTCGGCATCAGCAAACCATCATTCTTCATCTTCTTTTCTAAAATCTCAATTTTGGTTTCGTAATCCGGCACCTGCAAGTCGGCACTTAAACCCCAACGGAAACGGCTTAATAACCGCTCTTGAACCCCTTCAAGATCTTTGGGCGGCTTATCACTTGTTAATATTAATTGCTTACCACTCTGGTGGAGATGATTGAATATAGAAAAAAATGCATCCTGGGATTTTTCGGCCCGGTTAAAGAATTGCACATCGTCAATTATCAACACGTCGATCAGTTGATAAAAATGAATAAAATCATTTATAGCTCCATTACGCCCATGATCAATAAATTGATTGATAAATTTTTCAGAGCTCACATATAATACCACTTTGTTATTGTGAATGCGTTTTACGTCGTTCCCAATCGCCTGGGCAAGATGTGTTTTGCCTAACCCCACTCCACCATATATTACCAGGGGATTAAAGGAAGTAGTACCAGGTTTTTCTGCTACTGTTTTTCCGGCCCTTCTTGCAACCCTGTTACAGTCTCCTTCAATAAAACTATCAAATGTATACGCATGATTCAATTGCGGGTCGATCTGCATTTTCTTCAGTCCCGGAATGACAAAAGGATTTTTAACGGGGTTATTGATCACTAGTGGAAAATCCATTTCATTATTTGAATAGGATTTAAAACCATGACCAGGTACATCCATTGTTAGTGGTTTGTTTTTACTATTACCACTATCCACCATTATCCTGTATTCCAAACGGGCATCCTTACCCAACTCTCGTTTTAATGTTTTTGCTAATAAATTTATGTAATGCTCTTCAAGGTATTCAAAAAAGAATTGGCTTGGCACCTGTATGGTTAATACCTTTTCGGTGAGTGCCACGGGTTTGATTGGTTCGAACCATGTTTTGTAATGCTGCCATTCAACAATGTCTTTGATTATCTCTAAACAATTAGCCCACACTTTATCAAAAACTTTATCCATTATTCCTTTAGCAATTTAATATTAAGTAAATATTATTCTCTGAATTGTGGCAAATCTTCATTCCGGATCCAATCAAAACATTTTTGAGAAAGACAGCGAATATCAAAATAATTTGTTGAAAAAAAAATTTTTTATTCCCTTGTTTTTTCACCTACAACCACAGTATGGGTCTTTATTGAACTTTACTTTTTCTATTTAAAAAAATCAAAATTTTTGTCCTGCAAACAAACGCCCGCCCAGCCTGACAATGCCTCTAAAAATCAGTCGAAATTTTCCCACTCAACCAACTGCATACCCCTTTTTATTTTTTACAAACACTCATTAAAATTTATTCCATTTTGCTGGGTTCCCCGGTTAAGTAGCATGCCAATTAAGCTTTGAGTTGATATGAGAAAAATGTAACCAGTCAATATACTTCAATTACCTCCCTTTAAGTAGCTATGTCTTTTTCTTCATGTATTCATCTGTCCTTACTTTGATTCCCGCATTAATCAATACCTACCCAATGCTGAAATTTAGTATATGTTAATTGTTGTAAAAAAGCTGATAGTCTTCACAAGGAACAGCGAGGAGTTGATCTGAAAATTTGTAATTTCTAAGAAAAAAAACGATTACAGATATTGGAATCACAATTGGTAGTAAGGGCATCAAAAGGGTAAAGTTTATGGGAAGGAAGGTAGCCTTTTTTCTTTACCCAAACATAAAAAAACTGGTAATTATTTTTATCGGCAAATAAGTTTACTTTCGCATCATAAATATTAAAAAATGAGTTACGAATTAACAGGTAAATTGGTTGCAAAATATGACACAGTGCAAAGATCTGCAACCTTCAAAACAAGGGAATTTGCAGTGGAGAAAACTGATGACATTGGCGGAAGAACGATTACCAATTATGTAAAGTTTCAGTCAGTTCAGGATAAAACCACTATCATTGATAAAGTAAACATTGGTGAGGAAATAAAAGTATACTTCAATATCAAAGGAAGCAAGTGGGAAAAGGATGGTAAAATAAATTACATCACCAATTTGGATGCGTGGAGAATCGAACAAATACAGCCCGCAGTTTCAGGAGCTGATAAGTCCGGAACCGATACTGAATATATGGAACCACTTGATACCTTTTCATCTACATCACCGGATGCCATAGATGATTTGCCGTTTTAAGTGTGGCCGCAACACTGCATTGAATATCGTTTATTCGATATTTTTTATTTATTAAAGGGCACAATAAATTAAAAAGGGGGCTTTGAAGAACACTATCTTCAAAGCCCCCTTTTAAGATCAGGAGTATGCAACAGAAAATTTCGTTCAAACTTCTTCCATCAGAAATGGCTGATGTAACCCTGCTGAAAAAAGCTATTGCCCAAACTGCAGGCAAAGAAGAAAGTGCGATATCAGGCTTTCATATACAAAAACAATCAATTGATGCAAGGGGAAAACCCATTTGGATAAATTTAACTGTGAATGCATTTGTCGATGAGCCTTTTCAGCAGAGACCTCTACAGGAATTCAATTTTCAAAATGTTAAGAATGCATCAAAAACTGTTCTCATAATAGGCGCAGGTCCGGCAGGCTTATTTGCTGCATTACAACTATTGGAACTGGGTATCAAACCTGTGATTTTGGAAAGGGGGAAAGATGTACGTGCAAGGAGAAGGGATCTGGCTATATTAAACAAAAAAGGTATTATTAATCCTGACAGCAATTATTGTTTTGGAGAAGGGGGCGCGGGCACATACAGTGACGGTAAACTTTATACCAGAAGCAATAAACGGGGAAACATTGATAGAATACTCAACCTGTTTGTTCACTTTGGCGCAGAAGAAAAAATATTGTACGAAGCTCATCCGCACATTGGCACTAACAAGTTACCCGCCATCATCACCGCGATGAGATCACTGCTAACAACTAATGGAGCAGAATTTATTTTTGAAAAAAAGATTACGGACCTCATAATAGATGCTGATCAAATTACATCCGTGATTGCAGAAGATGGGGAAGCATTTAAAGGGGAGGCCGTAATTTTAGCAACGGGCCATTCAGCAAGAGATATTTATGAACTTTTGCATCGCAAAAAAATACTGATCGAGGCGAAGCCTTTCGCCTTAGGCGTAAGAGTAGAGCATCCGCAAAACCTGATTGATACATTGCAGTATCATATGCCTAACAGGGGTGATTTTTTACCCCCTGCTGCTTACAGTCTTGTACAACAGGTAAATGGCCGCGGAGTGTTTTCATTTTGTATGTGTCCGGGAGGTATCATTGCACCTGCTGCAACAGCATCAGGCGAGGTGGTGGTGAATGGCTGGAGCCCCTCAAAAAGAAATAATCCTTATGCAAATAGCGGGATGGTAGTGCAGGTAGAGATGGCCGACGCACAAAGGGAACAAAAAATAAGCAACAATATAATGGCGTCAGCTTTTGATTCTCTCCAGCTAATGCGGCTTCAGCAAATGGTGGAGCAAACATGCTTTAAGGCCGGCGGCGGAGGCTTTAAGGCTCCGGCCCAAAGGATGGTCGATTTTTCCAACAACAAGTCATCGGCAACTTTGCCCGGCTGCTCCTATCAACCCGGACTGCAATCAGTCCGGCTCAGCGAAGTACTTCCCGATTTTGTATATTCTTCACTTGCAAAAGGTTTTAGAGAATTCGGGAAAAAGATGAAAGGATATTTTAGCAATGAAGCAGTTGTAGTAGCCACGGAAAGTCGCACATCTTCGCCGGTACGCATACCCAGGGATAATATTCTTTTGACCCATCCCCAAATAGCAAACCTTTATCCCTGTGGCGAAGGAGCTGGCTATGCAGGCGGAATTGTAAGTGCCGCGATGGATGGAGAAAAAGTAGCGAGACAACTGGCAACCAAATTTAATAATGTGAAGGTCGAATGAATCAAACGCCTAACAAATATTTTGCAGATTGGAATGAATTCTCACATTGGGCAATTTTACTTAATCTTACATTACAAATCAGTAATTATGAATATTTTAGAATTACAAAATCTTAAAAAATATTTTGCTACTCAAAAGGCAGTGGATGATATCAGTTTCAGCATTGAACATGGTAGCATTTTTGGCTTGCTTGGTCCCAATGGCGCAGGCAAAACAACTTTGTTGCGTATGATTACCGGGATATTTTATCCTGATAGCGGCCAGATTATTTTAAATGGGAAAAAATACGATCCGGTGAATGATGTTGGCTACATCGGCTATATGCCGGAGGAAAGAGGTTTATATAAAAAGATGAAAATAGGCGAACAGGCGCTTTACCTGGCCCAGTTAAAGGGTTTGAGCAAAGCAGATGCGACGCTTAAAATAAAAGAATGGTTTGTGAAATTTGAAATGCAAAGCTGGTGGAATAAAAAAGTGGAGGATCTTAGTAAGGGAATGAGCCAGAAATTGCAATTCGTAACTACCGTACTGCATGAGCCAAAATTAATTATACTCGATGAACCCTTCAGCGGCTTAGACCCGGTAAATGCCAACCTGATAAAAGATGAAATTTTCAACCTCGCAAAAAAGGGAAGCACCATTATTTTCAGCACACACAGGATGGAACAGGTGGAAGAAATCTGCGACCATATCGTACTGGTAAATAAAGGAGTAAAAATATTAGACGGGACGGTAAAAGATGTTAAAAACAAGTATAAAGAAAACATCTATCAATTGGGCGCATCAACCATTGCTGAAAATTTAATGACGCATATTTTTGAGGTCATCAGGCATCAGCCTAACCAGCTGCTGATAAAATTACAGCATGGTAGTACTACCAACGATGTATTGAAATATTTTATTAACCAGGAAATCGAGATTCATTCTTTCAACGAAGTATTGCCATCCTTAAATGATATATTTATCAAACTTGTTGAAGGAACACCAGGTGCAAGACAATTTCAACCGGTCAATTGAAAGGCCATAGCGTATAAAGTAAATAAGGATGTAAGCTATTGATGCTTGTTGAATTTTTTGGTACCGGACAAAGTTGCTATTAATTAATCTGCATTGCTATATTAACTATACAATATCATTTATATGAATAAGATCTGGCTCATTTTTAAAAGAGAATACATCACAAGGGTTCGCAATAAAACATTTCTGCTCTCAACCTTTTTATTGCCGATCGTAATGATCCTCTTTATTTTTGGAAGCGCCTATTTTGCAATGTCATCCAAAGATGGCCTGAAAAGAATAGCAGTAGTCAATGACCCGGGCATGTTCAGATCAAATCTAAAAAGCGATTCCAGCCGGATGCTTTTTGAATTTACCACCAATGTAGATAGCAGCAATTTCGACAGCAAGGGCTATGATGCGGTGCTGAATCTTAACAATGATTCGGCAGCCAAAAAATTTACCATCCATTCAAAAAAACAATTGGGTATGGATGGAAAACAACTCATTGAAAACAGGCTTGACAGGGCATTGGAAAAAAATGAATTGCAAAAGAAAGGTATTCACAAAGAGATATTGGATAGCATCAGTAAAGAATCAATGGGTGCTTATACCATTGAAAACAGGCTTACCTCTGAAAAGGGAAAATCTGAAGAGGTAAATGCTGCCGTAAACTACGGAGTAGGGTTTGGGAGTGGCATACTCATTTATATAACCATGTTTATTTTCGGTGCGATGGTGATGAGAGGTGTGATGGAAGAAAAAACAAATCGTATTGCAGAAGTGATGGTGAGCAGCGTAAAGCCTTTTCAACTGATGATGGGTAAAATCCTTGGGATAGCAGCTGTTGGTTTAACACAACTTCTGTTATGGGTGATATTGATAATGATTTTATCTTCCGTAGCCGGTGCGTTTTTGCCAACCGAAGTCATCCAACAGGCAGGAGAGGCAAATAAATCAATGCCGGGTGGTATGGGCGGCAACAGTGCAATGGCTATGAAAATATTAGATATTCAAAAAGATATCAGCAGCATCAACTGGGCCTTAATTATTAGTTGTTTCATATTCTACTTTTTAGGGGGATACCTTTTCTATGCGTCATTGTTTGCTGCAATTGGCAGCGTAATTAATGAAGATCCACAGGAAGCGCAATCATTAATGTTGCCGATTACCATGCCAATTGTTTTTGCCTTTATCATCATGACAAGCAATTTAAATACTCCCGACAGTAAAATTATGGTTTGGGCCAGTATGATTCCATTTACTTCGCCAATAGTAATGATGGGGAGAATACCGAGTGGAGTACCTGGCTGGCAACTCGCCGTGTCAATGATATTGTTAATCGCCGGGTTTATTTTTACTACCTGGCTTGCGGGCAAGATCTATCGGACCGGTATATTGATGTATGGAAAAAAAGCCACCTGGAAAGAAATGTTTAAATGGGCATTTCGTAAATCCTGAACCGGGGATCAGTATTTTAAATTGCGATTTTTTTCAGTGAAGCATATGACGGCATGGAGCCGGTTATTTTAACGGGTGTTGTAAAGCCGCCTCAAATTCAGACCACAGTTCCTTCACGATTTCCGCTGCAGGCTGAATGGTTTTGATAAGTGCTGATACCTGGCCTATTTCCAATTCTCCTTCTTCGAGATTGCCTTCAAACATGCCTCTTTTTGCCCTGCCTGCACCAAGTAAAGTGGCAAGTTCTTCGGGGCTAGCACAACCTTGCTCTGCTTTCTGTACATCATAAAAAAATTGGTTCTTCAAAAGCCTGACGGGAGTAAGTTGCTTTAATGAAAGTATCGTGTCGCCTTCCTTTGAATTAATGACAGCCTGTTTAAAATTTGTATGCGAAGAAGCTTCTTCACTTGCTACAAAGCGGCTGCCAATCTGCACTCCTTCTGCACCCAGTACCATCGCACTTAACATCTGCCTGCCGGTACCAATTCCACCGGCAGCAATTACCGGTATACTAACGGCACTGCAAACTGCAGGCACCAGTACCATTGTAGTGGTTTCTTCTCTTCCATTGTGCCCACCTGCCTCAAATCCTTCTGCGACTATAGCATCACATCCTGCATCCTGCGCTTTCACTGCAAACTTGCTACTGCTTACTACATGAACTACCGTAATTCCGTGCTGTTTCAAAAAGGGAGTAAAAGTTGCAGGGTTGCCTGCAGAAGTAAAAACAATCGAAATCTTTTCACTGGTAATTACCTGCAAAATCTGTTCAATTCCGCGATTTAGAAGTGGCACATTTATGGCAAACGGTTTTTCTGTGGCGGCTTTACATTTTATGATATGCTCTCTTAAAATATCAGGCGTCATGCTTCCACTGCCTATAATACCAAGTCCGCCGGCATTACTCACCGCACTGGCAAGGCGCCAGCCACTTGCCCAAACCATTCCGGCCTGGATAATAGGATAATCTATTTTAAAAAGTTGGGTAATTCTGTTGGCGAAAGGCATGGATGATGAGTGATGAGCGATGAGTGATGAGTGGTCACTATGAAAGATGAATAAGGATAACGTGTATCCGTCATTTGCCTCTGATGGTATGTATAAATTAAAAATTTATCATTTATTCATTATCCATTATTCATTTACCCCAGGTCGATATCCGTATTATCACCAATATTAAGTGATCTTGTTTCGCCTTTAATGCCAGTATCGCTGCCTATTAAAGAGTCGTCCAGCACTACATCATACAGCCTGGAGAATGAGCCAATAATCGATTCTTTTACGATGGTATAATTCAGGATGGTATTCTCTCCAATGGTAACATGGGGACCGATGACGGAGTTTTTGATGTCGCAGCCTTCGGCAATACTTACAGGAGGAATAATGATGGTATTCTCAAATTTTTCCATCCCCACCACCTTACCGCCAAATTTTTTCAGCAGGATGGCATTCGACTTAAGAATGGTTTCTTTTTTGCCACAATCAAACCAGTTCTGCACTTTTACCGACTTTATTTTCGCACCTTTTTGAATCATGCATTCAATCGCATCCGTTAAGCTAAAATCATCACTCACTTTACCTGCCCGATCCATGATCTTTTTCAAACATATAAAAAGGTCGTGTGTTTCTATTATTTTATAGATCCCTACGAGGGCCATATTGCTTTTTGGAATTGCTGGCTTTTCCACCACCCTGCTGATAAAACCGTCTTCCTCAATCTCAGCCACTCCAAAATTTCGGGGATCATCTACTTTCTTAACCGCCAGCATGGAATAAGGTGAATCGATCATCGCCTTTACATCGTACTCTGCAATGGTATCGCCCAGCACGATCAGCACCTCGTCTTCACCTACAATCTCTTTAGCCAGGTCAATTGCGTGTCCGGTGCCATAGCGCTCATTTTGTGAAACAAAACTACATTTAAGTTCAGGATAATTCATTTTCACATAATCCTGTATTTTTTCTCCAAGGTAACCGACGATAAAAATAAATTCATTTATACCTGCCTCATGCAACTGGTCAACAATAATGCTCAGGATTGTTTTGCCAGCTAATGGGATCAATGCCTTTGGCTGGGTATAGGTGTGCGGTCGAAGTTTGGTGCCTGCGCCTGCTACTGGAATTATCGCCTTCATACTTACAACTGAATCCGCAAACCGCGAATATTTTTATTTACAATAAGATGTTTGCTCTCTAAAACAGTGTGTGAAAGTAGTTAATTTTGTGTAAACCATACATGATAACTCTGCCTATTTATTCGTATTCATTCTGTTAAGTAAACTGTCATTTGTATATTTGCACCATAAAAAAGATACATGCAAAGAGATACATTGGTTTTTGATATCATCAACAAAGAATTGAACCGCCAACGCCACGGAATTGAATTGATCGCTTCGGAAAATTTTACTTCTTTGCAGGTAATGGAGGCCTCCGGTTGTGTAATGACCAATAAATATGCAGAAGGCTATCCCGGAAGAAGATATTATGCAGGGTGTGAATTTGTAGACCAGACGGAGCAGTTAGCCATCGACCGCATTAAGGAGATTTTTAATTGTGATTACGCCAACGTTCAGCCGCATAGCGGAGCCCAGGCAAATGCAGCAGTAACATTGGCTGTGTTGCAGCCCGGTGATAAAATTTTAGGGCTGGATCTCAGCATGGGTGGCCATCTTACGCATGGTTCACCCGTCAATTATTCCGGCAAATTATATGAAGCACATTTTTATGGTGTAGTAAAAGAAACCGGCCTGATCGATTATGACACACTGGAAGAAAAAGCAAGAACCTATCTGCCAAAGCTGATTTTTTGCGGCGCCTCCGCTTATAGCCGCGACTGGGACTATGCGAGGATAAGAAAGATAGCCGACGAGATAGGGGCTTTTGTACAATGCGATATGGCACATCCTGCGGGGCTAATCGCCAAAGGCTTATTGAGTTCTCCCTTTGAACATTGTCATTTTGTAACCTCTACCACGCACAAAACCCTTCGCGGACCAAGAGGTGGTATTATCCTGATGAAAAAAGATTTTGAAAATCCTTTCGGTTTGAAAGATGTAAAAGGCAATATCCGGATGATGAGCAACCTGATGGATATGGCTGTATTCCCCGGCATACAGGGTGGTCCTTTGCAACATATCATTGCAGCGAAAGCAATTGCCTTTGGTGAAATATTGACAGATGAATTTACCAGCTACGCAAAACAGGTGGTTACCAATGCACAGGCAATGGCCAAAGCATTCGTGGACAAAGGGTACCAGTTGATCAGCAATGGAACCGATAATCATTTAATGCTGATAGATCTGCGCAATAAGAATATTAGCGGCAAAAAAGCCGAGCAGGCCCTGGTACAGGCAGATATTACATTGAACAAAAACATGGTGCCCTTTGATGACAAGAGCGCTTTTGTAACTTCCGGCATCCGTGTGGGCACACCCGCTATTACAACCCGTGGATTGAAAGAAGCCGATATGCAATTTGTAGTAAATGCTATTGACAAAGTTTTAATGAATGCAGATGATGCAAATACTATCAGCACAGTTCGCAACCAGGTAAATGATTTCATGAACCAGTTTGAGTTATACCCGCAGTTGTAAAACGGACGGAAGGAACAAAGCGCACTCAGAAATGAAGCACTGGAATTAGCAATACAAGTATGGCATTTGCTTAAGGAATTTATTTGTTTACCAACAGTAGGTTTTCATGGCAACATCGTTGTGTCACTCTCTTGTACATTTTCAGCAATGGGCAGCCGCGAAATACGCATTCGAACGGAATTAAAAAACGAAAAAGAAATGGCAATACGCCACCTATGGATCAGGATAAACCCATTAGTCAATTCACCATTGATCATTCACGATTTCACCTTAAACATATAATATGATCCAGCGCATTCAATCAGTTTGGTTATTAGTTGCATCTATTGTTACTTTCCTCACATTAAAATTGTCCTTTTACAGCGGCACCTACCTTCCGGATAACCAGTATCACCAGTTAAACGGAACGGAAAACCTTCCATTAATGGCTGCTACCATTGGCCTGGGTATGCTAACCCTGATCACCATATTTTTATTTAAAACACGGGTGATCCAACTGCGGCTCTGCATTGCCGGTATTCTCTTGGATATCCTTCTTATCTTTTTATATTTCCGTGCACTTAGTAATTTTTCGCGGGGAGAATACGCTATCACGGCAGCAGCACATCTCGTCATCATCCTGGCATTAATTCTTGCAGCCAGGGGAATCAATAAAGATGCAAAATTAATTAGGGATAGCAACCGTTTGCGGTAGAGACGCAATGCATTGCGTCTCTACCGCAAAATCAACATGCCCGTTAATCACAAATGGCACGTTCCTCAGAAAAAAACGTAAGAAAACGGTTGTTTCTCCCATAGTTTGGTGGCTTATACATATTAATTTAACGGCCGGTAAATATTTACCGGCCATTTTTATGTGTAATGGATCCAAAACCGACAATGGCAAACCAGGTACACCGGCCAAAATACATTCGGTGATGCCCAAAATACATTCGATACGTCTGTAGAGACGCAATGCATTGCGTCTCTACACCACAATAACCACCCTCAATCAACCTACCCACCCGTTCATATGAAAATTAATTCCCGAAAATATAAAAATAAATACCGCATCCCTTCCGCCCGCTTAAAAAATTGGGATTATGGCAGCAATGCGGCCTATTTTGTTACCATCTGTACCAAACAGAGAAAACATTTCTTTGGTGAAATTGTAGATGAAAAAATGCAGTTGAACGCATTGGGGGAAATTGCCGAACGGGAATGGATAAAATCTGTCGCCTTAAGACCTGATATGAACCTGGAATTGGGTGAATTTACCGTGATGCCAAATCATTTTCATGGAATAATGATTATTGGTAAAAACGATTACAATATGGGGTATTGTAGAGACGCAATGCATTGCGTCTCTACAACCGCAACCATCAACCAATTCGGGCCTCAATCAAAAAATTTGTCATCCATTCTTCGTGGGTACAAATCGGCCGTAACAACACAGGCTAACAAAATGGGACATGTAAATTTTGCCTGGCAACCCCGCTTTTATGACATTATTATTCGAAATGCAGAATCGTTTGAACGTATTCAGAATTATATTTTCGACAATCCTTCGAATTGGAAGGGTGATAAATTTTATTCGTAATGGCATGGCATGGTATAGACGCAATGCATTGCGTCTCTACGAATAAAACTTACCCGTATAGCTATCCTTGCATTTTTTCAGATCAGCAGGTTTGCCTGCAAATACGAGACTGCCCCCGCCATCGCCCGCTTCCGGACCAAGGTCGATCACCCAATCGGCGCTTTTTATTACATCTGTATTGTGCTCAATTACCAAAATGGTGTGCCCCTGTTCTATTAAAGCATTGAAGGAAGCTAATAACTTTTTAATGTCGTGGAAATGAAGCCCCGTGGTTGGTTCATCAAATATGAAAAGAATATTTCCCTGCGATTTGCCCTTGCCAAGGAAAGAAGCAAGCTTTACCCGTTGGGCCTCTCCGCCCGACAATGTATTGCTCGACTGGCCAAGTTTTACATATCCCAACCCTACATCGCTCAGCGGCTGAATCTTCTTTGCCACATCTGCTTCTTCTGCAAAAAATAGGATGGCATCATCAACACTCAGTTCCAACACTTGATAAATGCTTTTTCCCTTGTATTCAACCTCCAATACTTCTTCTTTGAATCTTTTTCCGCCACATACTTCGCAGGTTAAATGTACATCTGCCAAAAACTGCATCTCCACTATTTGTTCGCCTTCACCTTTACAGGCGTCGCAGCGGCCCCCATCTACATTAAATGAAAAATGCTTTGGTTGAAAACCTCTCATTTTACTGAGCGGTTGTTTACTATACAAATCCCTGATCTCATCATATGCTTTGATATAAGTAACCGGGTTGCTCCGGGATGATTTGCCGATTGGGTTCTGGTCTACCATCTCTATCTGGGAAAGAGAATCTATGTCCCCGGTGATAGAACGGTGCATACCGGCCTTCTCCACACCTTCCCCCTTCATTTTTTGAAGTGCGGGAAATAATATCTGTTTTATAAGGGTGGTCTTACCACTTCCGCTTACGCCGCTCACCACGCAAAACACATTTAAAGGAAACTCAACAGTGATATTTTTAAGGTTATTCTGCCTGGCTCCCTGCACTGTAATGCTCCTGTTCCACTTCCGTAAATGTTTCGGCGGCTCTATTTTTAAAGCGCCTTTTAAATACTTCCCTGTAAGACTTTTTTCGTCCGCAATCAGTTCGTCATAATTACCGGCAGCCACTACTTCCCCACCGAGATGACTCGCCAGTGGGCCCATGTCAATGATATAATCCGCTTCACGCATCATCATTTCATCATGCTCTACTACCACTACGGTATTGCCCAGGTCTCTTAATTCCTTTAATACGCTAATCAATTTAACGGTATCCCTGCTATGCAAACCGATGGAAGGCTCATCCAGGATGTATAATGAATTCGTAAGATTGCTGCCAAGGCTCCGGGTAAGTTGAATTCGCTGACTTTCACCGCCACTCAATGAATTAGCAAGCCTGTTTAAAGTAAGGTAGCCAAGACCTACATCCATCAATGTTTTTATCCGGTGATGAATTTCTATCAGTATCCTTTTAGAAACCTGCTGCTGGTAATCTGTAAGTTGCAATCCATCAAACCATATCTTCAGGTCTTTTACGGGCATGGAACACAATTGACCAATATGCTTGTCTCCTACTTTTACATACAGGGCTTCTTTACGCAGGCGGTAACCCTTACAATCATGACAAAGCGTACGTCCACGGTACCGGCTTAACAGCACCCTATATTGAACCTTGTATAAATTTTGTTCTACTTCTTTAAAAAAATCGTTGATTCCGTTTACATGCGAATTGCCCTCCCATAATATCTGCAGTTGTTCATCCGTGAGGTCGATGATGGGTTTATGAACCGGGAAATTGAAGTTTTTTGCTGCCCTGATAAAATGATCTTTCCATAACCCGAGCTTTTCACCTTTCCACGGGGCAACAGCTCCCTCATATACACTTAGCTGTTTATTGGGAATTACCAGGTCTTCATCAATTCCTAATACCAGGCTGAATCCTTCGCAGGTAGGACAGGCGCCGAAAGGATTGTTGAAAGAAAACAGGTTAGGCACCGGCTCTTCAAACTGAATTCCGTCAAGCTCAAATTTATTGCTAAACGGGATCAACTGGTCACCATTTACCTGTATCATAATCTCGCCTTCACCTTCGTAAAACGCTGTGCCCACAGAATCACTGATGCGGTGTTTGTCATCCTCATCGAAATCTTTTACCACGAGCCGGTCAATTAGAAGATACGTTTCTTTTTGTTGTTGGGGATCCTCTATTTTAGCCAGGAGTGAATCATCGGCCAGGATTTCTTCGATACGCAAAATCTCATTATTGCTATATACCCGTGAAAAGCCTTTTTGAATCAAAATATTCAGTTCTTCCTTCACTTCACGATGGGCATGTTGACGGAACGCTACTAATATCAACACCTTATCACCCGTTAATAAACGGGCAATCGCATTAACCACATCCGCTACATCATCTTTACGCACTTCTCTGCCGCTGACGGGAGAAATGGTTTTACCGGCCCGGGCAAATAAAAGCCGGAGGTAGTCATAAATTTCCGTCATACTGCCTACGGTACTTCGTGGGGTACGGGTGATTACTTTTTGCTCAATGGCGATGGCAGGACATAATCCCTTTATAAAATCTACATCAGGCTTATTCATGCGTTGCATAAACTGCCTGGCATAGCTGCTTAAGCTCTCAGCGTACCGACGCTGCCCTTCCGCGAACAAAGTATCAATGGTAAGAGACGATTTTCCTGAACCAGATACTCCGGTAACCACCACCAGTTTATTTCGTGGAATAGTAACGGTTACATTCTTCAGATTATGTGTTCTTGCGCCCTTTATATAGATGCCATCCACTATGGAGGAAAGAATATTATTCTTTTTTGTACTGCTTATTTTTGTTGCCATTTAGTTTTGCAAAAGTAACGCCTGCGATTTTATTTTTACCATTTGTGAAATTCTTCTTAAAACGAACTTGTTAAAAAATTTAGTTAAAAAGAAGCATTATTTTTAGTGTAACAAGGTGCCAAAGAAAAAGTTAAAAAAAAATTTGGCATTTTAAATAATAATCATATTTTCACAGTTCCAACATCCATTAAAGTGAAAAGCCACGACGCCTATCTACATTAGACTTCTACGCTAAATTCTCATTATTGGTTTCCAAAACAAAGTCCTAACCACAAAACTGTAGAAGTTTATGAAAATCCTTGTTAACTTAACCGACCAGCAATTGGTCCATCTCTACGTAGATGGAAATGCCGCAGCATTGGCAACTTTAGTAAACCGTTATAAAGACAAGGTTTACACCTCTATTTACTTGCTTGTAAAAGACAAGTTCATGGCAGAGGATCTCTTCCAGGAAGTGTTTATCCGAATTATAGACACACTGAAAAGTGGCCGTTATAAAGATGAAGGAAAGTTTTTACCCTGGGCACTGCGTATTTCGCACAATATGTGTGTGGATCACTTTAGAAAGATTAAACGTAGTCCGAGCATCAAAACCAGCGACAACCGGGACATCTTTGAAGCGTTGAATTTCTCTGAACCAAGCGCCGAAACAAAGTTAATAGAGGCCCAAACTCATGACAGAGTAAGAAGAATGATCGATATGCTCCCCGAAGATCAGCGTGAAGTGATTATTTTAAGGCATTATGCAGACCTGAGTTTTAAAGAAATTGCTGATCTTACCCATTGCAGTATCAATACTGCATTAGGCCGGATGCGATATGGCCTCCTCAATATGCGCCGGATAATGACCGAAAAACAAATCGCATTATAGTACTTATTCAAAAAGCAAAAAAGGTCTTCCAACCGGAAGGCCTTTTTTATTGATTTTGCTTTTTGAGACTTGCGTGAATTGGATAGAAAGTAGATGGCTAATTCCGCTCTTTATATAACTGCTTCACTTTGTTAAGGTGCGCAATAAACTCTTTTGCACCTTTCGTAGCATCGTACCCATAACCTCCATCGATCAGCAATTTTCCGTCTCCATCTACAAAAACATAATTAGGCTGGCCAGAAGCCTTGATCAGGCGTTGCTGCAGATCTTCGTACTTATCGCCCACCGTTTCAATTTTATCATTCAACAAAGGGGAGAATTTTTTTTCTTCGTCGGGTAACTCTGCGTTATAATCGCTAAATAGCGAGGCAACCACAAAATCATTTTTCATGAGTCTGCCTACTTCAGGATCAATCCAAATTTTCGATTCAAATTCACGACAATTAACGCATTGAATACCGGTGAAATCAATCATCAACGGTTTGTGAAGCGCTTTTGAAGCCGCCAACGCCTCGTCATAATCATAATAAATTACCAGCTGGTTGTTGATGGCTGCACCCGGCTCGTATTTTTTGAGGTCGGCAACATATTTTTGAGGTGGTTTTGCAAGGCCGGGCTGACCAGGAGTAACATTTACCGGCGTTTCCGAATTGTTGCCGATTGCATTAAAGTCCTGTGTTCCCATCGGAGGAACGAAGGCTGAAACTGCTTTTAAAGGCGCACCCCAAAGACCGGGCACCAGGTATACCGCAAAAGATAGAGAAAGAATGGCCAAAAACAGTCGGGATACCGAAACATACTGCACTCCAAAGTCATTCTTTGGGCGTTCGCTATCATTTTTAAGCTGAAGTTTTCCTAACAGGTACATTCCCAATAAAGCAAATATAACCACCCATAGTACGATAAAAACTTCCCTGTCTAATAATCTCCAGCCCTTATCGAGATCGGCATTGCTTAAAAATTTAAGTGCCAGGGCCAGTTCTAAAAATCCCAATACTACCTTCAAGGCATTTTGCCAGCCGCCGCTTTTGCCCAGCGAACTCAGCATGGATGGGAAAAATGCAAAAATGGCAAATGGCAGGGCAAGTCCGAAGCCGAAACCAAACATGCCTATGATGGGCGCCAATGTTCCCGCGGCAGTGGACAATCCCAATAAAGAGGCCACAAAATTGCCGGTGCAGCTAAAAGAAACAATTACCAGGGTAAGCGCCATAAAGAAAATGCCGGAATAGCTACCCACACCTGCCTTGCTGTCGATTTTATTTGACCAGGAGGCCGGGAGATTTATCTCGAATGCGCCCAGGAAGGAGGCTCCAAAAATTATAAATAATAGGAAAAGAAAAACATTGAATATCCAGTTGGTAGATAAATTATTCAGGGCATTTTTAGGCAGCACGGTTGCCACCAATGCACCGACAAGCGTGTAAATAAGGATAATTGAAATTGAATAAAACAAGGCATTCTTTTTTCCCTGGATTTTAGTTTTGCTTCTCTTTGTAAAAAAGCTAATGGTAATCGGCACCAACGCATAAACACAGGGAGTCAAAAACCCGATTAGACCGGCGAATATCCCCGCTAACAACAAAGCCCACATCGATTTCGCCTGCAAACTGCCTGAACTATTGGCCACGAGTTCGGCGGGAGCATCTTTCCTATATTTAAACTGCATGGATACAGGTTCCTCACCGGACTCAATACTTTCACCGTTTTTATAGTAATAATTGATACTTCCTTTGATACGGATACTGTCTCCGGGCAATAATTGGATTTTCTGCTGCCATTTTACAGAATCCACGTAAAATGATGTGACCAAGTTATTAAGGGAAGCGTCCAAAGCAGTTTTCGGATTCCCGATTTCTACGATACTATCCTTTAGGTATTTTACAATTGCCGAATCAAAATGAATGGTTGTATTAACCGGCAGATCGCCGCTCATTTTTTTGATGGAAAAAAGATGAATCCCTTTTGCCGGAACTGCCTTTATCGTTAAAACATATTCTCCATCACCGCTCGTTTGCTTTTCAAAATCAAACTGCACAGGCGGTTGAACCTGTGCAGTTAAAGAAAGCGATAAAATAATACATGAGAAGATTGAAAGCAGTTTATATTTTATCATTATGAACGTATCCATTTAATTCAGGGAAATACTAAACTTTTCGGTAGTGGGTGGCATGCAAACCCTGTCATTACAGATCATCGACTCCACTTCGCCACTTACATTGGTTTTAATTTTTCCTTTCAGCATCACTACCTGTACAAAATCTGCTTTGCCTTCGAAATATTTTACATTTACCTTGAAGTTTTTATCAAAATAAGTAATCACCTTACCTTTTTCACCCACTTTGCCTTGCAGCGCCAGCAATGCATTGTTATTAAATTTAAATGTGGTAGGAATCGGTCCTCCATCAGGGGTAAGCTGCGAATAGATATGCCAGCCCGAGGGCGGATTTGCGGTGATGTGTATCTCGTATTTATTATCCGCCAACTTCTTCGCAGCGTATGACCAGCTGATTTTTTGTTGCGCATTGGCAGCAGCAAAAAACAAAACCAACACCAGCGCAAAAGTAATTCTCTTCATTTCAACGTATTTTGACAAATATACAATTCGGGATGTTAATGAATTGTTCGGTGCTATACCGCGGTTTCATTTAACATTAGTTTAGCTGAAAGAGGTGAGCAAACACCTTTCGGCCATCCTCATTGCCCAAGGAACTATTGCAGGCTCTTTCCGGATGGGGCATCATTCCATACACATTTCTTGTTTTGTTACAAATACCGGCAATATTGTGAAGGGCGCCATTAGGATTGCTTTCCGAGTTGACAGTACATTTTTCATCGCAATAACGATAAATTACCTGGCGGTGCATTTCCAATTGCTCCAATGTTGCATCATCTGCAAAATATCTTCCCTCACCATGGGCTACAGGAATTTTTAAAGCCTCACAAGAATCAGCGGCTGCCTCTTTAATAAAAACATTTTTGCATACAAACTGTTGCTGGGTGTTGCGCAAAAGCACACCGGGAAGCAACCCGCACTCGCACAATATTTGGAAGCCGTTGCAGATCCCTAATACTTTGCCACCGGCATTGGCAAAATTTATCACACTTTGCATCATCGGGCTAAACTTAGCAATGGCGCCACAGCGGAGGTAATCTCCATAGCTAAAGCCACCGGGCAAGACAATACAATCCTCTGTGGAAAACATACTAAGATCCTTGTCTTTGTGCCAAAGTTCAATCACCTCCTGTTTTAAATCCGTTCGAAGGGCTTCAATAACGTCCCTATCGCAATTACTGCCAGGAAAAACTACTACGCCAAATTTCATATTCGTGTTTTGTAATGGTTGAAGATAAGTAACTATCGAGGTCGACCTGAATAACTTGATCGCCCGGGAAAATCACTGGCTTAACTGCCCAGAAATTTTCCTTATCTCCGCAAAAATACGGTGAGTTATGCTAAACCCATACTAAAATACCAACCCTTAGCTTCAAAGACGGTGGTCACGGCCGGCAAATACATCTTAAATGAAGCACCCCCGCCTATTTTGCAAAATATGTGAATGCGATTACAAACCCTACCATCAACCAGTGTATAATCAGTGGGAACCATTTTTTTGTGGGATATAAAAACCCAGCTGCTGCAACTACCGCAACTGGTACTGCACATAACATCCAATACACAAAAGAATGGGCAGCATTTATCAAAGGAACAAATAAAGCGATCAACAGGTATAAAAAAATCAGGTTCCAGCTTTTACGGGCCTGTACCAATTGGCGACGCAAATTCTGTTGCACGAAAAATATCCCTAACACAGAGGTAAATGCTATGATAATGATCGCAGCAAGTGTCCAGCCAGATTCATAAAAACGGGGAATTGTAACCCCTACGGACGGCAAATAATCTACTTTCCATTTACCGGCAATAAATACATATGCCAATAAGAAATAATAGGGTGAGATGATTCCCAGCAAAGCCACCACCCACTCCGACATTTTAAATGCTCTTGTAACCATTAATCCAAATACGATCAGTGCTGCAAATGCCAGTGAAGGAAAATAAAAAAAAGAGCAGAGGCCGATGGCAATTCCAATATTAAAGAGTGATGTTTTAGGATTAGGATCATTGTGTAACCTGCTCATACGCGACCACACCCAAATCAACAGGGTATTAATGATCAGCGGGGCGGACAATTCATTCCATTCTGCAAAAAGCGAAGTAATTAACAGGTAGCTCATTGCAGTGAGGTAATTCGATTTTTGCATTAACCGCAGATCATTTGCCATCTGGTTGAAGGTAATGGCTTGTGTAAATAACAATAAGAACGCCAGGAAGGGGTAAATGATAGGTAAGCTTTTGCCTACTCCTGAAATTTGCGAAAGTAGCTCTCTAAACAAAAAACCGTCAGTTTGCCGGATCTCCGGCACTTTTGGATGGGTGAATATTGAAAGCTTCAACAACAGTCCATAAACCAATAGCAGGAAAGTATTGTATGGATTATTGGATTTAAATACGCCTGTCACGTGTATGTTGGGTTATTAATCATTCCTTTGGAAGGATCGGGAGTGAAACATGATTCGATTGCCCTGCAAAAGTGAGCAATAATTATTGCTTTAAGAAATAGTTTATCTCAATACCGGGTGGAAGCGTTCCGCGGGATGATTTATTAAGCGCCATTGGGCTGCGACTGGCTTGGAGGCAGCCAATAACTTTAATGGAAATGAAAAGGATGAAGCATTTTTGTTATAGTAGCCCTTTGTTATTCTGCCATCACGTCTTCTGTACTAAATGGCTTGCCATAAATAGTCAGCTTCTTTATAGCAAAATACAAAAGGCTGAATAAGGCGGTAAACAGGAGCGTAATTGCCCAGGTACGGTAATATTCAAAGGGGAACACAAAACGAACCGTAATTTCTTTGGCCAGGTCCCATGGATCGGCGATAATATCCCAACTGTTCCAGCGTAAAAACCTGCCCAGGTACACACCAAAGGAACCAATGAACAAACAAAGGATGATCAGTTTACCGGCTGCAGGAATGCCGACTTGCCTGGCAAAAAACTTTTCTACTTTGTAAAGGGAAGCAAAAGCCATCATCAGGCCGGCAATTGCTGAAGTAAATAATAGTACTACATCGTACCAAAGAGGCACATTGGTTTTTGTCTCAAGATGTATTAAATCCGTTATGATGTACAATGCATTCGGGAAAAACAACAACCATCCGGCAACCAGAATTGCGGCCTGCCAGGATTTCCTTTTCTTATTTGAAGAGAGGTATAAACTAATCTTGAAAGGGATCCATGCTAAAAATAAATTCCAGGAAAGAAAGATATAGCGCAGGCTATCGGAATACAGTATCCTGCAAATGATCATGCCCAATATAAATGCAACAAATGCCCCCAATATTTTTTGAAAGGCTGATAATTTTATCATAATAGTTATTTTACCAGGTGAATAATCCTGGGTAGAAAAATAATAAGCCCCGTTACAACACTTCCAATGGCTCCGAGTAAAACCGCCGCAGCGGAAGCATCTTTTATAATCCGGATCGCTGGGTGAATTTTTTTTGTAACCGAATCGCACATATGTTCAATGGCAGTATTTATTAATTCAAGGGAAAGCACCAGCATTGAGCAGCCAATTACAAATAACCATTCGATGCTGCTGATCTTCAAAACGAATCCCGCAATTAAAACGAGTAGTAATATTAATATATGAATCCGGAAATTCAACTGGGTGGTAAAAGCGTGTTGTATACCCCGCCATGCGTGACCAAAAGATCTGATGAATTTCATAGTTGAAGATTACTTTTTTTGATATACTGATTCCATAATTGCCAATTCATTTGGTAACTAAACGCCTGCGTCCGCTAATTAAATTCATTTTGCATCACTGGTTTTCTCTGCCACCCATTTCCACCAAAATGCTGTGCAGGTGCCATATACAAATATTTCATAAAGGTCATCCGATGCAGAGTGACCATTTCTTAATACAGTCATTATAACAGGTATCATAAAGATTACAGCCAGCAAAGTTACTATATATCCCAGCGGGTGTACGGGCAAAAATAACCAACCTGTTTTTTTAAACCATGGTTGTTCCATGTTAATAATTTTTTGTTATGAATGTTGCGAATGGTCAACGAGCGATCGTGCATAGTGAAAGACGAAAGCTGGCGGCGCACAAGTTGATTTTTGAACGACTTTGGAAAATTTATTTACTATGTTTTCACTCGCATTTTATTTAAACAGGGATACCCAAATTTACATTGACATTGTTACCCACTGGTATTAAGCCAAGGTTGTTGTCACCCAATTCAATTGCACTTTGTCCTTTTCAATACGCCATTTCATTTGAACAGCGGAGAAAAAGCTCCAGCCTAATACCGGAAACGGGCTGGATAAAATTAACCCGTTGATGATCCCATCTAGGATGTTTGTGAGCCGCCGGCTCAAAAACAGGTTCCAACAAATCCAAAAAAAGTGGAAATCCCAGTCCATAATTTAGCACCGCCGCCAGCACGCAATAAGCTACAGGAAATACCAGCAAGTTTCTTGCAATCCTGGCCGACCGGTGATTTGAAAGTTGTTTTGTCATTGTTGTTTTTATTTGTGGATAGATGAGGTATGCAATTGTTCTATTTCACCAAGTTCCCTTTTAACCTGTGCATCCGCCATATTCCAGGAAAGCCAGCTATAACTTTTTTGAGCCTCAGAAAACTCCTTCTTCCTGTTTTCAAAAAGCTGCTGTGGTGTTAGCGTTGATCTGTACAGGTATTCTCCTTCGCCCTGTATCGCTATAGCCGGTTTGTCGAGCACATCAATATTTTTCTGCAATACGGGTAACACTTTATCCGAAAGTGACAGCAGAAATTTTATATCGAGAGGGATGGTATCTTTCCGGGCAAGATTATAGCTGGCAATGGTCTCATCCCAGTGAATACAGGAAGCAAGAACCAGTACAATGATGGCAAACCATGCATTTACCCTCAATAAATAATAGGTCGTTTTTCGTTGATGGATTTTTATGAACACTGTGGCTAAACCGGTCACTACCATCAAAAGAAAAATCAATACGCCAATGCGTTTATAGGCAAGTCCCTGGTGCTGGATATAATAATAGTCCCTGAAAAAAACGGAAACAACCAGTACTCCATTTTGCAATAGCCAGGCATAAGCGCCCAAACGCAACCATTTATTTTTCCTGTAAAAATTGAGATTACCACGAAAGAAAAAAAGCAATAATACCATTGCCAGCAGGATGGAAAATATAAGTAGCCCGGTTCCTTCATGCACATACTCGCTCAGGTTGAGATCGTTGTGGTAAGTAAACCCAAACCATACATAGGTGATATCAACACAATTGATACAAAGCAGCAGCACATTTAATAAAAACAAGCTAATCACCGCCGTTCTGTGCTCATTTCGTAAGGCCATTATACCACTGGCAAATTTCCCCATTAGTAAAGAAAGCAGGTCGAACCACGCGGATTGTTTCCATTTTAAAAAATCCTTTTTCTTTCGCCAAAGATCATTTCCCTTTTTTACATCCGCTTCTGAAAACCAGTTGACGCTGCTTTTCAATAATAACCCGCCGGTAATAAAAATGCCCAGCAACAAAAAACCTAGTCTATCCCAGCTAAACCAACTAAAAAAGCGATTGAAAAATTTCGTCAAAGCAATCCCGGCATCATTTACAAGATGCATGAAAATGGCATTGGCAAAATTATACAGTATGAAAAATACCATCAACAGCATAATAGGGATGATCAAAAAACGGATCGATCTTTTGATGCTGTCAAAATTGACCTTACTGCTGCCGGCCCATTGAAGGTTTGTAAAAAAAGAGGGCACCATCAGCAGGTAATTCATTACAGCAGATGCAGCAGCATACCATACCGACCTGTGCCGATATTGTGAGAATACCACCACCAGTAACAAGGTTGCGCTAAAGGCGAGTTTACTCAAAAATGTATTCTGAATTACCAGCGATAGTAATGTGATAAAATGTGCTGCCAGCAGCCATTTCATCAGGGGATTGCTAAAGAAGGAAGGGTACAGGTAAAAAACGGACCATACTACAAATACATCGAACAAAACAGCGTTGACAGCTACTTTTTCCTGCCAGAAAATAATATTAAATAAAACAGCGCCTGCTATTACCAGCAACACCTTTATGGAAGCATTCTTAATTGGGAGTGTTTGTTTGTTTTGATAAATCTTGTACATTAAGGAGGGGGTTTATATTATCTAATTGAAAAATTTTGTGAATGAAGCAGAGTTGAAACAGGTGGCTTTGATACGAAGATTCCTGCTCATAAGTTGGTTACAGTATTGCAAGCTGATTTAATACGCTTATGATGCATCATCACCGATCCAATCACCGCAATCACGATCAACAAGGAAATGGGAAGAGGTTCGCCCGTTGGCAGTGTTTGAAAAGGCATAATGAAAAATAAGAACGTGGATAAAGACGAAATCAGAAAACCTGATTGCAACAGTAAACGGAACAACTGGGCACTGTTCCAATGGATCACCATTACCAGCCAGAAAATAAACATGCCCGGTGTGGAAAAAACAGCGTGCAAAACAAAAGTGTAAAAAATGCATCAGGCCACTGAGCAAACTCTTTAGTCGTCATCATTAGAAAACTGCCACTCATGAATCCGTTGAGTAATGCAGTCGTTACCCAAATGGTAAAACAAAAAAAGATAGATTTAAACAATCTCATTATTGAAAGTACTTTTTATTTCAAAGTGTAATTACAAAAAAAAAGCTATTTAGTAGACCTGATCATCTGCTCCAATGCGGCAATATGTGCTTTAAATGATTTTTCTCCCGACTTGGTTACGGAATAAGTTGTATTGGTTTTACGGCCAATAAATCCTTTTTGCACCTGGATGGTGCCGGACTCCTCCAGGGTTTTCAGGTGACTTGCCAGATTACCGTCGGTGATATCCAGCAGTTCTTTCAACTCATTAAAGCTTACCTCCGGATTTACCATCAGCGCACTCATGATGCCCAGGCGGATGCGGCTGTCAAAAATTTTATTTAAATCCTTTATCGGGTTCATTGTTTTCTGCTTAAATGCGCTTAGCGGGAGGCTGCCGGTTAACTGCTAGTTCTTTTTTCATATTTATTCCACATCCATACTCCGTAAATGATATGCAGTACACCAAAGCCCATGGCCCAAAAATAGAGACCAAAACCAATATTCCAAAGGTTCAAAATGGCCAATGCAAGCTGCCCATATCCTACATAGCGGATTTCTCCCAAAGTATATTTACTGGCATTTACAAGGGCCAGGCCATAAAAAATCAAACAGGCAGGCGGTATCAATTCATACTCTCCCAACTGCATCATACGGATTATGAAAATTCCTCCTGCTGCGAGCGGTACCAGGGTATTCCAAAATAGCCGGCCGGTAGCGGCGCCCCAGATAGGCACTTTTGTTTTTTTGCTTCGAAGCCAGGTAAAAAAGAAGGCTGATATAAAAGCACCGATAAATGTGATGGTGGCAATCCAAAGCAAATCGTTTAGCAATTGGACCCCTCCCCTGTCAATTAAACCATCCATCGTACAATCGCCTTTCACCCAACATTCAATTTTTTTATTGGCAAACCAGGCGCCAGTCAATGCACATAATCCGGCAGCAATGCCGCTAAATCCACTCAGGCTGATAAAACGGCTGCTTCGTTCCATCATGCGTTTAATATGTTGCAGATCTTCCAGTGGCTGTTGTTCGTAACTCATATAAAGCACTTTGAATTACAAAGTAAGTGGATTGTTTTGATATTTACAATTAATTTTTTTAAGGAAAAAGTATTGAGAAAGCAATAGAACAATTGAAAATAATTATTCGATGAGGCAAACCCTCAACCTTATAAGAATTATTAAACAATTCCGTTTAATACATCGAGTATAGTTTTACAGGCAATATTGATCTCCTCATCCGTTATTATCAAAGGCGGCACAATGCGTAAACAGTTGGCAGCAAATAAAAACCAATCGGTAAAGACACCTTGCTCAATCAATTGATCAATGACTTTTTTATTGAAGTCAAAGCTCTCAAATTCTACAGCGATCATTAACCCGCTGGCACGAACGGCTTTGATGTTGCCATGCTGCAATAAACGCACAAAGCGTTGCCCCTTTTCCTTAACACCTGCAATCATCTTTTCATTGATCATCACATCGAAAGCAGCTAGTCCCGCAGCACAGCACACAGGATGCCCGCCGAAAGTATTGATATGTCCCAACACGGGATTATTGGTAAATGAATCCATGATCCTCTTATCGGCAATGAAAGCGCCCAGTGGCATGCCGCCGCCCAGCGCTTTACCTAACAAAAGAATATCCGGTATTGTATCAAATAGTTCAAATGCCCATAAGCTGCCGTTACGCCCAAATGCACACTGTATTTCATCCAGTACGAGTAAAGTGCCGGTTTCGGTGCAGCGTTTACGTAAAGCAGATAGCCAGCCCTTCTGTGGTATTAATACCCCCGCCTCGGCCTGGATGGTTTCCGCAATTACGCAAGCGGTTCTTTCGGTAATATTGTTAAGTTGCTCAAACGAATTGTAGGTAAGCTGTATTGTATCGGGCAGCAGCGGCCGGAAGGCGTTGCGCCAATATTCGCCGCCCATAATGCTTAAGGCACCTTGTGTGCTGCCATGGTAAGAATTTGTAAAGGAAATGATCTGTGTACGGCCGGTAAAACGCTTGGCCAGTTTCATGGCTCCTTCTGTTGCTTCGCTACCACTGGCAGTGTAGAAAACTGAATTGAGTGAAGATGGTAAGTGATCGGTAAGTTTCTGTGCATAGGCAACCTGCGGACTTTCCACCAGTTCGCCATACACCATGATGTGCATGTATTCATCCACCTGCTTTTTGATAGCTTCAATAACTTTGGGATGACAATGACCAATATTGCAAACGCTGATGCCGGCAATAAGATCGATGTACGCCTTGCCGTTAACGTCCCAAAGAGTACTGCCGCTTGCTTTTACAATTTCGAGGGCCAGGGGTGCTGGGGAAGTTTGGCCTACATGGTTCAGAAATAACTGTCGCTGGGTCATAACTTGCAAATTTCGTTAAGAAAAATTTGATATTCGTAGTAAATATACTGGCCGGTACACAGGCTGCGTATATTTGCAAGTCGGCTGCAGTTTTTCAACAACATTAAAAACTGTGTTATGAATGAACCAAACCAACCTGTATTTGCGCCAGAGCTTTACATAAAAAATGGCATCAGCAATATTGATTTTTACACAAAAGGGCTTGGAGCAATTGAGTTACGACGTTTTGCAAATGATGATGGCACCATACATGTGTCTGAACTCTCACTTAATGGCGCCATGTTTCATCTCCATGAAGAAGTGCATCGCCCCGGAACGTTTAGTCCTGAAAAATACAATGGAACCACCACCAAGATCGGACTATTCGTTTCAGATGTGGATGAATACATGAACAAAGCAATCGCGGCAGGCGCTACGATAGTTTCTCCTGCACAGGATTATGATTATGGATACCGGCAGGGAGATATCAAAGATCCCTTTGGACATATTTGGATGTTTGAAATGAAAATATAAAGCCGGTAGCTATGCATCTGCAGAATGCTGTTTGAATCAGCAGGCTAAAGATCCACAATGGTATGTTGTACAAGTGAGTGATTGCTATGATACAACCAAACCTTTTTCTGCAGTATTTTATGCTGCTTTTTTGTAGTTGTCCACATACTTTGCCTGGTTATTGATTACCGCTACGGCCCTTAATGCTATTTTGCTTCTTAC
>JAOQAK010000091.1 GCA_025963635.1 Ferruginibacter sp. | reverse complement strand
TACTGGTATTCCAACCGGGAGAGTAGGTAGCTGCCATATTCTTTTTGCCCCGATATTTATTTATCGGGGCTTTTTTATGCCCCGCAGTTTCGGCTTAGAAACTTAACGTACGGAGTTCAGGAAAAACAGAGCAGAGGATTTTTTATTCGGTTGGTGAAGATTCAGGTGCAACAGGAAGCCTGCTCAAAAGTAGCATTTCAGTTGAAGAGTGCGACGCAACGATGCTTTATAGTAGTACTTAGCCTGGTTAAAAATCTACTCCTTATTACCGATTCATAAAATCCCTTCATCTGAAAAACTATAATAGCCTTCCTCACTTACTATGATATGATCCATCACAATAATGTCAAAGTATTTAGCAGCTTCTTTTATTTTATGCGTCAATTCTTCGTCTGCCCTGCTTGGCTTTAAATTACCCGACGGATGGTTATGGCATAATACGATCGAAGTAGCCTCTTCTTCCAATGCCTTTTTTAAAATCACTCTCGGATCGGCAACTGTACCTGTGATGCCACCACGACTAATAATTTCAAAATGATTGATCTTATTAGCCTTATTTAAAAACACCACCCCAAATACTTCATAACTATAATCTTTGATATTTACCCGAAGATATTGAGCCAGATCTTTGCTGCTCCTAATAACCGATTTCGAAAGGTAACTACCCGCATGCCGTCTTCTTCCCAATTCCAACGCTGCAACAATGGTGATGGCTTTCGCCTCTCCGATTCCCTTTAATTTTTGAAATTCTTTTAATGTGAGTTTCCCCAATTCATTCAGGTTATCATTTCCCATTCGTAAAATATCTTTCGCCAACTCTACTGCAGACTTTTCCTTAGTACCCATATTGATGAGGATCGCCAGTAATTCAGAATCACTCAAAGCCACCGGGCCTTTCATCAGCAATTTTTCACGCGGACGGTCATCCGATGCCCAGGATTTTATTGAAGTGGATGGTTTGTTGATATTTTCCATGCTATAAATTTAAACATCAAGTTTTAAACGATAGTTTTGCAGCGTCTTATTACCTCTTCATCTTCCAATATATACATAACATGTCATACAATGCAAAGCTTTTTTCCGGCACCGGTTCACAATATCTTTCTGAAGCCATTGCAAAGAAGTTTGGTGAGCCCCTCGGGAAAGTAAATATCCAACGATTCAGTGATGGAGAAATCGGCGTGGAATTCCAGGAAAGTATCCGTGGCCAGTTTGTATTTTTAATTCAAAGCACGTTTTCTCCAACAGACAATCTTATGGAGCTTTTGCTGATGATCGATGCTGCCAAAAGAGCTTCGGCCTATAAGGTGATAGCTGTAATGCCTTATTATGGATACGCCAGGCAAGACCGAAAGGATCGTCCCCGGGTAGCCATCGGTTCTAAACTGGTAGCTAACATGCTTACAGCAGCTGGCGCCGATAGGGTAGTTACCATGGACTTACACGCTCCGCAAATCCAGGGGTATTTTGATATTCCCGTTGATCACCTTGATTCTTCAGCGATCTTTATTCCTTACATAGAGAGCCTGAGATTGGAAAACCTAACCTTTGCAGCGCCCGATGTGGGAAGTGCAAACCGTATTCGGGAAATAGCTTCCTACTTTGAATGTGAGATGGTGATTTGCGATAAACACAGAAAAAGGGCCAATGAAATTGCCAGTATGGTTGTGATTGGAGACGTTACGGGAAGGGACATCGTTTTAATAGATGATATCTGCGATACGGGAGGCACGCTCGCTAAGAGCTCTGGTTTGCTGAAGGAAAAAGGCGCTAGAAGCGTAAGGGCATTTTGCACGCACCCGGTTTTGAGCGGTAAAGCCTATGAAAATATTGAGAACAGCGCTTTGGAAGAATTGGTGGTTTGTGATACCATCCCGGTAAAACATCAAAATGGAAAGATAAGGGTAGTTTCTACGGCGGAACTTTTTGCCATAGCAATCCGGAATGCATTGGAAAACAGGAGTATCAACGGATTGTTTTTGAGGAGTCGGATGGCAAATAAGAATAGTTAGAATGGAATACTGGATGCTCCTGAAAAATATGGGGGCGTTTGAAAATTGAGTCATTGAGAAATTGAGGAATTGAGCATTATTCCCTTACCTTTGCGCCTCATTAAAAATAATTAAATGAAAACGATTACAATCGAAGGACAAATCAGGACCGAATTTGGCAAGTCAGCCACCCGCCAACTTCGCTCTGAGGAAAAAGTGCCAGCTGTAATTTACGGAGGTGCTCAGGAGATCAATTTTGCAGCTCCTGCTACTGCTTTTAAAAACATAGTGTACACTCCCGATTTTATGGTGGTGGAAGCTATTATAGATGGTAAAACTTACAGGTGTGTACTGAAGGATCTTCAGTTTGATAAAGTAAGTGATAAACTAATCCATGTTGACTTTTTGGAAATGGTTGAAGACAAGAAAGTAACGGTTACCTTACCACTTAAGTTTACTGGCGCACCTGTTGGCGTTAAAGCTGGCGGAAAGCTGGTGACTAAAATGAAAAGCTTAAAGGTGAAATTACTCCCCAAACATTTACGTGAAAACATAGAAATAGATATCACTAATTTGGAGTTAAACGAAAATATCAGGGTGCAGGATGTTAAGGCAGAGAACATGGAAATAATGAACTCTCCACGTATCCCGATCGCCTCCATCACTATGACACGTCAATTGAAACAGGAAGAAGCTTCTGCGCCTAAGGCTGCTGCTCCTAAAGCTGCGCCTGCTGCTGCAAAAGCTGCTGCTCCGGCAAAGGCCGCTGCACCTGCCGCAAAAAAATAAATAGTAAGATATTTGATAAGAAGCCCTGGTTCACCGGGGCTTTTTTAATTGGCCTAAACAACAAACCCTAAACAACAAACTTTAATTACCTTTGCCCACTTAAATTATTATTATGGGAATGGATAGAAATACAGTGATCGGATTCGTGCTGATTGGGATGCTTTTAATTGGGATGTTTTACTTTAACAGCAAGGGCAACCAGGCGTACCTGGCTGAACAAAAAAGAATAACCGATTCGATTGCCAAAACGAAACCAAAAATAGATACTGTTGCATTAACCAGGGACTCTTTGAATGCAGACACTATTCGTAAAATACAATCAGCGGCAGGGTTCCAGGAATTTGTGAACAGGCCAGAACAGCTTACGACTGTTGAAAATGATGTGATGAAAATAACCTTTACAAACAAAGGCGCCCAGCCGAAGGTTGTAGAATTAAAAAAGTATACAACTTTTTCCGGTAAGCCTGTCGTATTACAATCAGGCACATTCAACAAGATTTCATATGACATCAACTCAGGTGACCAGCAGACAGCCCAAACAAGCGATCTGACATTTGCACCGGCGATAATAACTGCAAATCCAGACAAGAGCCAAACGATTAAATTTACTTTGAAAGACTCGTCCGGCAAGAAGGAGGTGAGTCACCAATATACGTTACGGCCTGCTGAATACATGATCGATTTTTCAATCATTCTGGAAGGGGCAGATCAACTGGTTACAAAAAATTCTTTCAGCTTATTGTGGCAAGCGCAAATACCCCAGGTAGAAAAGGATATCACTTATGAAAAGCAGCAGTCACATATCTGCCAGGTAAAAGAGGGAAGTTATGATTTTGAAATGTTAGGTTCAGGTGACACCAAGAAATTTGATAAGCCGGTAGACTGGATTGCTCTGAAGCAACAATTCTTCATTACTACTTTAATTAACAAGAATAAATTCCCTTCGGCAGAGGTAAAATGGACCGTTCCTGCGGATACTTCACGTCATGTGATTGCTGAAGCAACTGCCAATTTGAGGATAGATGTGCCTGTTGGCCGGTCTGCGCAGATTCCGCTGCAATTGTATTATGGTCCGAGTGATTATCATATTCTTAAAACATACCATAGTCAATTGGAAAATATTGTTCCTTATGGGAGTGGTGTTTTTGCCTTTGTAAAATATATCAACCGATATTTCCTGTTGCCGGTTTTCGATTTTCTCAGGAGCAATGTTGCAAGCATGGGAATTGTCATTTTGTTATTAACGCTTTTCATCCGCTTACTGACATCGCCGATTCTTTATAAGAGCTATGTCAGTGGCGCTAAAATGAAGGCTTTAAAACCAGAGATCGACAAACTGAAAGAAAAGCATGGAGAGGATAAACAGGCTTTCAGCATGGATCAGATGAAATTGTGGAAATCTGCCGGAGTTAGTCCACTTGGAGGATGTTTGCCGGCGCTTCTGCAGATCCCGATATTTATGTCGTTGTACTATTTTTTCCAAAGTAACATTTCTTTAAGGGGCGAAAGTTTTCTTTGGGCGAAAGACCTGGCAGCCTACGATTCGATTTATAACCTGCCATTTGAAATTCCCTTTTACGGCGATCATGTAAGTTTGTTTACGATTACTGCTACGCTCACAAGTTTACTTATTTCTATCTATAGCATGAGCAGCATGCAGGATAACTCAAATCCTGTGATGAAATATATGCCGTATATTTTCCCTGTTTTACTTTTGGGAGTGTTTAATAAGTTGCCTTCGGCACTTACATGGTATTATACAATTTCCAATACCATTACGCTGATTTTACAGATCGTAATCCAGAAATATATTATCGATCACGATAAAATATTAGCACAAATAGAACTCAACCGGAAAAAGCCGGTAAAGCAAAGTAAACTGCAGGAAAAGATACAGGCGATGCAGGACGCTAATAAAAAAGTTCAGGATTTGAAAACGAGAACTAAAAGGAATTAAACAGAATATCTTGTTAAATCAAAACGGTCTGCCTGCGTGTTACAACGTAGCAGGCTGTTTTGATTTGCAGCAAGACCTATTTGGCACGGGATTTTGTTACCTTCATGTAAATTAGATAGAATGAAAAGGTTACGATTTTTAGCTTTTGGATTGATGACGATAATGAGTATTTCTTCCTATGCTCAAAAAACAATTTCAGAAGGTACCATTACCTATGACATTACCATACAACCAAAAAACAACGGGGCTAAAGCTAGTGGTAATTTAAATGGCGCTAAATTGACTGTTTATCTGAAAGGCGGCTTGAGCAGGACCGAAATGACCAGTTCCTTAGGCACGGAGACTACCTTGCATAACTCAAAGACAGGCAATGCCGCTATATTAAAAGAGTACAGCGGACAGAAACTGATGATTACATTAACCCGGGAGGACTGGGAAAACAGGAACAAAAAATTTAATGGGATTACCTTCGAAAATAGCCCTGATACCAAAGTTATTCAAGGGTATACCTGTAAGCATGCAATTGCAAAATTAAAAGATGGAACATCGGTTTCGGTATATTATGCCCCCGATTTAATTGCGATAAATAAAGACTATAGCCAGGCATTTAGAAGCTTACCAGGCTTTCCAATGCAGTACGAACTTGAAACGGCGAAGCTTATATTTAAATATACAATTGCAAGTATAGATCTCAGCGCATTGGCTATTTCCAAATTTGATTTCCCCAAATCGGGTTACCGGTTTATGACATATGAAGAAAATAAAAAGGGAAGGAGTGAAGAAGATTAGTTGTCCGGTAAGGGCTTCAGCAAGTAAACTTTTAAAGCCAGTTTAAGAAGAAACTTGATGCCACAATTCTGACAGACGATACCGACACTAAAAACCCTTACTTATCAAGCAAGGGTTTTTAACTTTAAAGATTTATCGTTTATTTCTTCCTGATAATTATTTTCATCCCTGTGTAACCCTGGCCTATTTCAGTAACAGTGATCTTATTCTTGTAAGGAAGAATATAGGTAGTATTTCCTTTTTGATAGGTGATAATGGAGTTATTGACAATGGCACTGCCCAGGTTTTTACCCGTATTTAACAAGCTCCCTTTATAAGTCAAGCCCGATTTTAAGTTAAAAGCGATTGAATTCCTTATATTAGAAGGAGCTGTAATATTTAACACTGTTTTATTGCCTTTCTTTCCAATACCTCTATCCGCCCATGCCTCAGCTACGATACTAAAAAGTATGGTAACAGCAAGCAATTTTTTGGTGAATGTGTTCATGGGAATAAGTTTATTTTGTAAATATAGATGTTTTTTCTGTTTATCCGGTCGCCGCTCATCCAATACTTTGACTTTTATTTAACGTATAAGTTTAAAAAATGTTACAATTAATTGTCAATTAATTTTATTTATGTACTTTACAGTAACCTATAAGCCAATGAGTAAATATCCTTACCGCCAAGATCGGGAAGATTTAAAGGAATTATTGCAGCAGTACGATAATCTTAAATCCGGCAAAAGCCACTCCTTTATCGAAGAAGACTCCTTCGAGAAGATAATCGATTACTTTGATGAAAAGAATGAACTCGCCAAAGCTTTGGAGGCTGGAGAATACGCAATCGAACAATATCCATATTCTTCTTCCCTGTTAATAAAAAAATGCGATTTATTGATCGCAAGTAAAAAATACAAGGAAGCACTGTATTTTTTAGAACAGGCAGAACTATTGGATAGCAGCGATATAAATCTGTATATTTTAAAAACGGACGCTTACCTGGCATTGGATCAGCAAGGGAAGGCAGCCTCTGTATTGGAAGCAGCTTTGAATTATTTTGAAGGCGACGAGAAAATCGAGCTCCTGTTTGAACTTGCGGATGTATATGATGACTATGAGAATTTTGACAAAGTGTTTGATTGCCTGAAGATAATTCTGGAACTTGATCCAAATAACGAGGAGGCTTTATACAAAATTTGTTTCTGGACTGATTTTACCGGGCGAAACGAGGAAGGAATAAGGCTTCATCAACAAATAATCGATGAGTATCCTTTTAATGAATTGGCCTGGTTTAACCTCGCAGCTGCGTACCAGGGGATAAAATTGTATGAAAAAGCTATTGACGCTTACCTGTACGCCGTTGCTATTGACGAAAAGTTTGACTACGCCTGGCGAAATTTGGGAGATGCATATCTACGCATAAGGAAGTATAAGGAAGCTATTGAGGTTTTGCAAAAAGTATTGGAGCTTGCCCGTCCTGAAGATGTTATCTACGAGGCAATCGGTCATTGTTATGATAAACTGCAAAACTATGCCCAGGCTAGATTTAATTACCGGAAAGCCGCCCATCTTAACGTTGACGACGCTCAATTGTATTATAAGATCGCTTGTACTTATATGAACGAAGGAGTTTGGGAGAGTGCGATTAAGAACCTTCAGATAGCGATGAGAATCCATCGCATGCAGCCAGAATATAATCTTGCTATGGGGCAATGTTATATGGAGCAGGGGAAAATTGAAGAGGCTGTTCAATACTTTGGCAATGTTGTGAGAACAAGGCCTAAAAACAGCAATGGCTGGTTAGAATTGCTAAAGTGCCTTTATCATGCAAAGTGTTTTGAAGAAGGACTTGAATACGTGGAACACGCACTTGTACTTACGAATACAAAGCCTATATTTATTTTTTATAAGAGCGCTTTTTTACTCGCCCTTGGCAAATCAAAAGAAGCCATCCTGCAACTGGAAGCGGGTATGAATAAGAACCCCCGCCTTGTTAAAAAACTGATTGAGTTAAATCCTTCTATTTTACAGAGTCAATTGGTGGTTGATATTATTGCAAGGTTCAAACGCAACAAGTCTATCTAATCCGCTTTTCCAATTTTGCTTTTGCATCCATCTACATTTAGTGTTCAATGGTTATCTTTGCGCCATTATCAAAAAAAAGAAATGAATTTTAATTTAACGCAGATACCCGAGCGCAATATAAAACCCCGCGAACGTGGTATAACGATGGTAATGGATAAGGGTTTAAGTGTGCAGGAAGCAAAAAATTTCATGAGTGTATCCCATCCTCATGTAGATGTTGTGAAACTTGGCTTTGGAACTGCCTATGTTACCCCAAATTTGAAGGAAAAATTGGAAGTCTATCGCTCCTACGATATTCCCGTTTATTTCGGTGGAACCTTGTTCGAGGCGTTTTTAGTTCGAAACCAGTTTGAAGATTACATTAACGTTTGTAAGGAATTTGGCGTTAGTTATATGGAGGTGAGTGACGGATCTATTACGATTCCACATGCTGAAAAGTGTGGCTATATTGAAAAATTAACGAAATACGGCATTGTTTTAAGCGAAGTAGGAAGCAAAGATGCGGCGCATATCATTCCCCCCTATAAATGGATAGAATTAATGCGGGCAGAACTGGAAGCCGGAGCCACGTATGTGATTGCCGAAGCAAGGGAGGCAGGCAATGTGGGTATTTATCGCGGAACCGGTGAAGTGAGAGAAGGGCTTGTACAGGAAATTTTAACCCAGATACCTGAAGAAAAAATATTGTGGGAAGCTCCCCAAAAAGCCCAGCAGCTTTATTTTTTAGAATTGATTGGATGCAATGTAAACCTGGGGAATATTGCTCCAACAGAGGTAATTCCTTTGGAAACAATGCGCATCGGTTTACGGGGCGACACCTTTGAATTATATCTCAATAAAGAAATGGTATAATGAATTTATATGGCCTGATAGGCTTCCCGTTGGGACATTCGTTCTCAAAGCAATATTTTACGGAAAAATTTGAGCGGGAAGGCTTGCCTGATTGTGTTTTTGAAAGCTTCCCCATAGAATCAATAGATAAGTTTGGAGCCTTATTAAAGGCCAATCCTTCATTAAAAGGGCTGGGCGTTACCATCCCCTACAAAGAACAAGTGCTTCAATTTGTTGATGAATTGTCTGATGAAGTAAAATCTATTGGAGCTACCAACAGCATAAAAATTGCGGGGAATAAGCTCATCGCATATAACACTGATATTATCGGCTTTGAACAGTCGTTTACCCCTCATTTAAAACCTACACACAAAAGGGCATTGGTGCTCGGCACTGGCGGGGCATCCAAAGCGGTGCAGTATGTACTCAATAAATGTGGTATTGATTTTTTAGTAGTAACAAGGAATACACTGCTAAATAGTTCGTTCATTCATTACAATGATATTGACCCTCAAATAATGGCAGGGTACAGTATTATTATCAATTGTACTCCTGTTGGGATGTGGCCCAACGAGCATACTGCCCCGGAAATCCCCTATCACCTGCTAACCAGCGAACATTACCTGTACGACCTGGTTTATAAACCCCTCAAAACCTTGTTTTTAAAAAAGGGGGAAGAGATGGGTGCAGTTCTGCAAAATGGCTATGACATGCTATTGATACAGGCTGAAGCGAGTTGGAAGATATGGAACAGTGACTAGCTTAAAGGGTTAACAACTTCATCAATTCAACAGGAACAGCAGCAATCTTATGGGTTTTATAATCATAGCACACCATGCCGGTTTTTGCCCTGGCCAATACTACAATAGTTTCGTCCCTTTCCGTGGTTAAACGATAATATAAATTGAAACTAACTTTTGAAATTTCTGCTGCGCTCATCTCAATAAATATTTTATCGCCGTAAAATGATTCATTTTTAAATTCACATGCAATATCACTCATGATCAAACCAATACCTGCAATATCCAATTCGGTAAAATTATTTTTTTGCAGCCATTGTACCCGCGCCTCATGAATCATTGAAACAAATGCGTCATTCCCCACGTGGTTTCCATAATTGATATCACTGATACGAACATCGATTTCTGTTTCACTGATAATGGATGCAGGGATGTTAATTTTTATCCTTTCCATGATAATTGTATTGATAAAGAATATGGAATACTATTCACCCGATCGTAGAAACGAGATCAATTTATCCATTGCTTTTTTGCGATGGCTAAAGATGCTTTTTTGCTTCATATCCATTTCCGCAAAAGTTAGTGTACTCCCTTTTGGTATAAACACCGGGTCGTAGCCAAATCCACTTTGTCCTCTTTCCTCGCAGATTATCTCACCTTCACATATTCCTTCGAACTGAAATTCTTTTTTATCTATGATTAAAGAAATAACTGTTCTGAACCTGGCTTCCCTGTTTTGAGCAGCGTCCATGTTGCTAAGTAATTTTTCTATATTGGCTTTAAAGGACGGAGGTTCCCCTGCATAGCGTGCACTTTTTACTCCCGGCTCGCCGTTCAATGCAGACACTTCCAGGCCTGTATCTTCACTAAAACAATTTTTTTGAGTGAGCTCATAAATCGTTTTGGATTTTTCGGATGCATTGGCCTCCAACGTGTCATATGGCTCAGGAATATCGATATCCATTCCCGCTTCTTTTAACGTAATAATTTCAAACCTTTTCCCCAATACTTCTCTTACTTCTTCAACTTTATGCTGGTTGTTGGTAGCGAAAATAAGTGTATCCATAAAACAGGTTTGAAATTTTAAAGTATTTAGGTGAAAAGTACTCAGTAAGTCCACTGACGTGAAATGGGAGATAAATTAACAGCCATCAATATTTCTTAACCAGGTTTACAGATCAAAAATTTGTTTCAGACAGTTCCAAAGTTTGGTTTTTTCAGGTTTATTATCCTGGTAAACTGACAATTGCGGTGCTGTTAAATATACCTGGTTATTATATCGTTGAATTTGATAATTGGGAAAGTCGAGCGGTAGCTCAATTTGATGAGGACTTACCCCGAATAAAAATAATTTTTCAGGCTTCAGTTCTTTTGTAATCGTTATATATGTGAGGGATTTGTTGTTCTTAATGTTTAAGATCGCAACATCATCCATTGTTAAGCTGCAGGCTGATAAGATACCTAGTAAAAGGTTCAACTGGTCGTCTGGTAAATAAACACTTTCATCGTTTTCAATGATCAGCAGGATATGCCGGCGGTTATTGCCCAGTACAGAAAAAGGAAGTTCTTTTGAAACGGGCTTTGTTGCTGGCTTTGCCTCATTTTTGATATCAATCAATGAATGTTTAAAAAGTTCCTGTAAAACAAACGGTGGAAGTTGCATATTTTCTAAACCCATAAAACGGCGTTTCTCTGTAGTTTTTTGTTTCTTTGCAGTAAAATTAAGGATTATGACAGGAGTTGCAGATTTTAATATCATTAAAGCCGGGCACAGTAAATTAAATGATTTCAGTTTGGAAAACATTCAGTTTGGAAAGTATTTTTCAGATCATATGTTAGAAGTAGATTATGAAAACGGACAATGGAAAACCCCGCAGATATTGCCGTACCAGCCATTGCAACTCGATCCTTCCGTAGCCGCATTGCATTATGGACAGGCTATTTTTGAAGGGATCAAAGCTTATAAGGATGCGGCAGGCAACGCCTCGGTTTTCAGGCCATATGATAATTTTAGACGCTTTAATATCTCCGCCGAAAGAATGCAAATGCCTGCGGTGCCAGAAGAAATTTTTATGGAAGGGCTCCGTTTATTGATTGAGATCGATAGCAACTGGATTCCGCCATTCCATAACCACGCTTTATATATCCGCCCATTTATGTTTAGCAGCGATGAGGCAATCGGCGTGAGGCCAAGCGATAAGTATAAGTTCATGATCATTTTAAGTCCCACCGGACCTTACTATGCACACCCGATGCGTATTTATGTGGAAGAAAAATATGTGCGTGCAGTGGAAGGAGGATATGGCTTTGCCAAGGCTGCGGGTAATTACGGAGGATCTTTGCTGGCTTCCGCAGAGGCACATAAAAAAGGATACGACCAGGTTTTATGGATGGATGCTTTTGAACACAAATATGTGCAGGAATGTGGAACCATGAATGTGTTTTTTATCATTGGAAATACCGCCATCACACCCGGTTTGGAAACAGGTACCATATTGGAAGGCGTTACAAGAGATAGTACCATTGTATTGCTAAAAGATATGGGTTACCAGGTAGAAGAAAGGGCATTAAGCATCGATGAAATCATGGCTGCATACGAAGTGGGAAATTTAAAGGAGGTTTTTGGAACTGGTACTGCTGCAACTATCTCATCCATCAAGGAATTGAAGTATAAGGATTATGTTATGAAGTTTGATGTGGAAAAATGGACCATTGCACCTGAAGTAAAACGTCGTATGGATGGCATCAAATACGGACTGGAACCAGATGTGCACGGTTGGTTATACAAGATTTAACAAAAGTAAATCACTGATAAGGGGCAATTTTAATGTCCCTTTTTTATGTACTGGTCACATGAATCATTGATAATTAGCCGGGATCAGGCAAAAACAACGTGTTGATGGATTTTCATAAGCATCTCTGTTAATTGAATAATTACCATATTTACGTTGGTATCAATAGATCGAAAGATTTCGTTATATCATGGGGTTTTACGCAATAGATGCTGTACCACTGAGAACATGTGAAGTGATGCAATCCTATCAAATTTGCGGCAAATTCTGAAGTTTATTAAGCCGATTCCCCCTGGCATCCGGTATTAATATCAGCTTTTCAAAAAAAAATAATTATTAATTTTCGTTTTTACATCAGAATGGCTACCTTTGCCGTCCAAAAAATAAAGGGTTAAAAATGCCTACAATACAACAGTTAGTAAGAAAAGGAAGAGAAATAATCAGAGCTAAAAGCAAATCAAGAGCTTTAGATGCTTGCCCACAACGTCGTGGTGTATGTACAAGGGTGTATACCACCACTCCTAAAAAACCAAACTCGGCTTTACGTAAGGTTGCGAAGGTTCGTTTAACCAATAAAATTGAGGTGATCGCCTATATTCCGGGTGAAGGGCACAATTTGCAGGAGCACTCCATTGTTTTGATCCGTGGTGGCAGGGTAAAGGATTTACCAGGTGTACGTTATCATATCGTTCGTGGTAGTTTGGATACTGCAGGTGTGAAGGACCGTAAACAAAGCCGTAGTAAATACGGAACCAAGAAAGAAAAAGCTAAAAAATAATTTAATATACCAAGTATCAGGTTTATCGTTTACCGATAATAAATAAACAACAATGCGCAAGACACAACCTAAAAAAATACCATTAGCACCAGATCCAAAATTCAATGACAAATTGGTTACCCGTTTTGTCAACAATTTAATGTGGGCTGGTAAAAAAAGTGGAGCTTATATCATTTTCTATGATGCGATCGATAAAGTATCTAAAATAACCGGCGATAACGGTTACGAAGTATGGAAGAAAGCCTTAGGTAATATCACTCCGGGTGTTGAAGTGCGTAGCCGCCGGATTGGCGGTGCTACTTTCCAGATTCCTGCGGAAGTACGTACCGATAGAAAAGTATCTTTAAGCATCAAATGGATGGTAAAATACAGCCGCGACAGAAACGGCCGCAGCATGTCTGATAAATTGGCCAATGAAATCGTAGCAGCAAGTAAAGGTGAAGGGGCAGCGTTCAAAAAGAAAGAAGATACGCATCGTATGGCTGAAGCCAATAAAGCTTTTGCTCATTTTAGAATCTAAGTTGACAAAATATTTTTTGAAAGCCGTTCCCAAAAAGAACGGCTTTTTTGTGCCCTGTTTTTCTCTCCCTGATTGAATCGTACTTAATTGTTCCATAGCAGATAGTTATTTAAATTGCTGCAATAAGCGGGTTTCATCTATCAATTTGTTGAAAAGCGCTTTTGGTCAATGAATACCTCAAATCTGAGTGTTTGCGAAAAATAACTATTTATACTGCATCTGCGATCGTTATTGCCAATATGATTGGTACGGGAGTATTTACAAGCGTTGGTTTCCAGCTTTCTTCCGTACAAAATACCTGGAGTATTTTATTGCTCTGGCTTTTGGGAGGGTTAATGGCAATGTTTGGAGCATTTGCTTATGCCGAGTTGGGAACGCATTTTAAAGAATCGGGAGGCGATTATATCTATTTATCGAGAGTATTTCATCCTTTCCTTGGATACTTGTCGGCATGGGCCGGACTTACCGTTGGTTTCTCGGCACCCGTTGCACTTGCCGCAATGGCTTTTACAAAGTATTTAGCCCCGTTCGGATTGCAGGGAAACCGGTGGCTGGCGATAGCCGTGATTCTTGCCATTGGCGGTATGCATAGTTTTACCATCAGGCATAGCAGCAGGTTGCAGAATTACTCAACATTTATAAAAATCCTGTTCATAGTATGCCTCATCATCATCGGGATTGCTGTAACCGGTGACCCGCACAATGCGATCAACTATGGCGACAGCTGGAAAAAGGAGATATCACAACCAGGTTTTGCCGTTTCCATGGTGTATGTTTCGTTTGCCTATACAGGCTGGAATGCTGCTGCATATATTGCCGATGAAATTGATACGCCTCAAAGAAACATTCCGAAAGCACTTATTGGAAGTACCCTGTTTGTTTCTATTGTGTACCTATTATTCCAATTTGTATTATTGAAAAATGCTACGGTACCCCAACTGGTGGGTAAGGAAGAAGCTACTTTTATTGCCTTTGATAATTTGCTGGGAACTGCGGGAGGTAAATGGGTAAGTGTTTTTATCGCTGTTCAACTGGTGGCAACCATCAGTTCGTATTTATGGATTGGGCCCAGGGTTACCATGGCTATGTCCAGTGAAAATCAATTGTGGAAGCCCTTCTCAAAAAAGAATAAGCACGGCATTCCTGTAGCCGCTACCTGGCTGCATGTATTTATTTCGATCGGACTTACTTTAACAGGCTCGTTCGAGTCGATATTATTGTATGCAGGATTTGTATTGCAGCTAATGGCATCGCTTACAGTGGCTACCAGTTTATTTATAGTTAAAAAGCCGGGAACCTTTCGAACCCCTTTCAAGCCCATCTTGCAGGTGATATTTTTAGTTTTCAACTTATGGGTATCGATCTTTACAGTTATAGACAGGCCGGTGGAAAGTTTAATAGGAGTAGTGATATTATTGACTGGCGGAGTGATCTATTATTTTGACAGACCGGTCGTGTTGGGCTAACGCATGGGATCCAATAAAAAACCCGGTAAAATTTACCGGGCTATTATTTTCAATTATCAATTATCAAAGTTCTTTGATCTTTATATTTCTATACGAAACCATATCGCCGTGGTCCTGCAAAACAATTTTACCTCTTTTAAAAGTGCCAAAATCGGGCATATTCTTAAATTTGCTTCCGGCAATTAGCTTTTTCCAATTATCATCCCACATGGTGGTAGAAACTACATTGGTTCCGTTAAGGAAAAAATCAAGCTTTCCATCTTTGGAGGTGATTTCCACTTCATTCCATTCTCCCACTGGTTTAACGGTTTCTTTAGAACTGGAAATCAAATCATATAAGTCACCTGCCCTGTGTTTCTTTATTTTCCCATCAGGGTGGCCATCATTGTCAAGCACCTGCATTTCCGGTCCTGTGTTATAGGTGGTTTTATATTTGGTGGTGTCTTCGTGTGTATAGATAATTATTCCACTATTGCCTTTGGGAGCAATTTTCCATTCAAGTTTCAGATCGAAATTTCCATATTCTGCATCCGTAACAAGATCGCCACCGGGTATTGGCTTTCCTCCAATTTTAGATGTATCCACATACAAAGCACCGTCTGCGATTTTCCATCGGTCGCCGGCCTTGTCTTTCCCGTAGCTGTGCCAGCCTGCCGTGGTAGTGCCATCAAACAATGTTGTCCATCCATCTTTGGTACTGTCTTTCTTACTCATGGTACTATCGGCATTCGAGGTGTCTGTTGTGGTAGTTTTGTCGCCGTTATTGCAACTTACCAAAGCACCCATTGAGAAAACAAGCAAAAGTTTATTTTTCATATTTATTTTTTTTCTTCTTTTAGTAACATAATATATTTTACCATGGCAATTGCGTCTTCTTTAGGGAGATTGGGATGAGCAGCCATTGGTATTTGGCCCCAAACACCCTGCCCGCCTGCAATAATTTTATCAGCAAGCATACTGCGGTTCGCTTCGGTGTTCTCATATTTGGCAGCCACGGCGCCGTAAGCTGGCCCGGTGGAAGCATCTCTTAATTTATGACAGGTAAAGCAATCCGATTTTGCTATAAGGTTCAGGCCCTTGTCGTAGTCGGGGTTTTCCATCACCGAAGTAGTTGATTTGGTGCTGTCTGTTGTGTCGGTAGATTTGGTTTCGTTGCCCCCACAGGAAAAACAAAAAACGGAAAGAGATAGAATAATGCAATATTTTTTCATACGCTAAATTTATTTTATCAAATATATTCAAATGCTGAAAAGAATTTAAAAAAATAATAGTCAAATAACCCTATTTGCTGTTGTTTTTTATTTTAAGGAAATCGGTGTAAAATATTTTTAATATAAAAAAAACGTTTTTAACAGCGCATGAACATACACCACATTATTTTTGCGTTGAATTTGCCATTATAACGGTTGAGGAAATTTAATTACTACCCACATAAATGCTGATCATGCCAGGAATTTTGGATCTTGTTGGAAATACACCACTAGTGGAATTGAAAAAGATTCCGGTAAATAAAAACGTAACGATCTATGGGAAAATGGAAGGAAATAATCCTGGCGGCAGTGTAAAGGACCGGGCTGCTTACGGGATGATAAAAGGTGCAATCGACCGTGGGGAGATTACCGAAGGCGTAAAGTTGATAGAAGCCACCAGTGGCAATACCGGAATAGCCCTTGCTATGATTGCAAGCCTCTTTGGGGTGGAAATAGAATTAGTGATGCCGGAAGACGCTACCAGGGAACGTGTATTAACCATGGAAGCCTTCGGAGCAAAAGTAATTCTTACCCCCAAGGCGAATTCGATGGAAGGGGCGATTGATTATGCAAATGCCCAGGTAGCCAAGGGAGGTTATCGGATGCTCAACCAATTTGGCAATGCTGATAACCCGGGAATGCATTATAAAACCACCGGCCCTGAAATATGGAAAGATACTGAAGGTAAGATCACCCACTTTGTATCATCAATGGGTACCACCGGTACGATTATGGGCGTATCCAAATACCTAAAGGAAGTAAATAACAATATACAAATTATAGGATGCCAGCCAACCGATGGTTCCCGGATCCCCGGCATACGTAAGTGGCCGGAAGCTTACCTGCCCGCCATTTTTAACAAAAGCAGGGTAGACAGGGTGATTGAAATTGAAGAAAAGAATGCCCGCATTATGGCCAAGCGGCTGGCAAGGGAAGAAGCCATTTTTAGCGGAATGAGCAGTGGGGGAGCAGCCTACGCCGCAGTGGAACTCGCCAAAGAATTGAAAGAAGGAGTGATCGTATTTATCGTTTGTGACCGCGGCGACAGGTACCTCTCCTCCGACTTATTTGACTGAGGTGTAATGATGTCTGATGGCTGATTTTTGATGTCCAACATAGGTATCCGACATCAAAAATCAAACATCAGACATTGTGGTTACATCACAAACTCTTCAGAAATTACTTTTCCGTCTTTTACTTTGTAAATACAGAGTTCGGTCATGTCCATCGGCCCGTGTCCTTTCATCACAGCATCCAGGCGCATCGTTAGCGCAAAACTATTATTTGCTACGATGGGGTCTGAAACAGTCACGCTGTTCATGGTTTCTACCATTTCGTTGAATTTGTGCCCTTTTTCAATAATTGCGGGTAAGCCGTTGGTTTCCTTTTCAAATGCGGGGGAAGCTTGTGGCTCTATACTTACTGCTTCTTCAGCAAATAATTCCTTTTGAGCAGTTTCAAATTGCCCCTGGCGGCAAAGTTCTGTAAGGCGGTCGGCGATTTCTTTTGTTGTCATGCTTTTTTGGTTTAAAATGTTAAAATTCCAGGAGGTTAAATTATACAATTAATTCGTAAAAATTTAAAATGTGTTTGGCCAAGTTTACAAATCAGGCGTTTATGACCAGCCAATATCCGTAAATGGCTTATCGGTAAGGGGTTTAAAGCATTTAACCCCGGGTTCATCATATAGCGCCGGTGCGTATTTGTTATTTCAGAAAATCTTGTTACCTTCGCGGCGCTAAAAAGTTCAGCATAAAATTGTTTTTGTTGGTCGCTGCAATTTATTTAGCATATTATGAGAGTACAGTAATCATATCACAGAAACCCACCACTCCGGGTTAAAAAGCACCTCCCGCAAGGTGCTGAACGCTCAATAAAGATATACAGTACAAGAGTGCGACGCCAATGAAGCTTAATTTTTAATCAAAGGCCGGGTACATCGGTAAGCTAACCCATAAAATAGTAAGGGAGAATTGGCTTACTCGGAAAAACAATAATTCTTAATTCTAATTTTTAATCGAAATACAATGGCAGATTTACGTTATCAACGAAATTTTGGTATTGCGGCGCATATTGACGCCGGCAAAACCACTACCACAGAACGTATATTATATTATACGGGAGTGAACCACAAAATTGGAGAGGTGCATGATGGCGCCGCTACAATGGATTGGATGGCACAGGAACAGGAAAGAGGGATCACGATTACGAGTGCTGCCACTACCTGCTTTTGGAACTTTCCAATGGTGCAAAACAAAAAAACGCCCGATACCAAGCAATACAAGTTCAATATCATCGATACACCGGGTCACGTGGATTTTACTGTAGAGGTAGAACGTTCACTTCGTGTTTTAGATGGTTTACTGGCTTTGTTTTGTGCAGTTTCCGGCGTGGAACCACAGTCTGAAACTGTTTGGCGCCAGGCTAATAAATATAAGGTGCCCCGCGTAGGTTTTGTAAATAAAATGGACCGTGCAGGTGCTGACTTTTTAAATGTGGTAAAACAAATCAAGGAAATGCTGGGCGCCAAAGCCGTGCCTTTGCAATTGCCGATCGGCGCTGAAGATAATTTCATAGGCGTAGTGGATCTTGTTACCATGAAGGCGATGGTGTGGGATGAAGCAGGTTTGGGTATGACTTACAATGAAGTGCCAATTCCTGAAGAAATGATTGAAGAGGTAAACGAATGGAGGCAGCATTTAATTGAGGCAGTTGCCGACTACGACGAAAAATTACTGGAAAAATTCTTTGATGATCCGAATACGATCACTGAGACTGAAATTCACGAAGCCATCCGCAAAGCAACCATCGATATCAGCATCATCCCGATGATGTGTGGCTCATCTTTCAAAAACAAAGGTGTGCAGACTGCATTGGATGCAATTGTTCGGTATTTACCAGGGCCAATGGATATCGAAGCGGTAAAAGGTGTCAATCCGGATAACGGGGAAGAAATTTTTCGTCATTGTGATATAAAAGAACCGTTCAGTGCCCTGGCATTTAAGATCATGACCGATCCGTTTGTAGGCCGTTTGGCCTTCTTCCGGGCTTATTCAGGAAGATTGGACAGTGGCAGTTATGTATTGAATACCCGCACAGGAAAAAATGAGCGTATCAGCCGTATCATGCAGATGCATGCCAACAAACAAAACCCGGTAGATTATATTGAAGCAGGGGATATTGGTGCAGCGGTAGGATTTAAAGATATCAAAACAGGCGATACATTGTGCAATGAAGATCACCCGATCGTATTGGAAGCAATGACTTTCCCTGAACCGGTGATTTCTGTGGCAGTTGAGCCAAAAACACAGGCCGACGTTGATAAAATGGGTATGGCAATTGCCAAACTGGTGGAAGAAGATCCAACCTTACGGGTAAAGACAGATGAAGAAACCGGCCAAACCATTTTAAGTGGAATGGGTGAGTTGCACCTGGAAATTATCGTGGATCGTATGCGTCGTGAATTTAAGGTTGAAATTAACCAGGGTGCTCCCCAGGTGGCTTATAAAGAAGCATTCCAGAATACAATACAGCATCGTGAAACCCTTAAAAAACAAACCGGTGGCCGTGGTAAATTCGCCGACATCGTGTTTGAGATCGGGCCTGCGGATGAAGAGTTTTTGAAGGAAGGAAAATCAAACTTCCAGTTTGTAAATGGTTTGTTTGGTGGTAGTATTCCAAAGGAATTTGTACCCGCCATCCAGAAAGGTTTTGAAACCGCTATGACCACCGGTGTATTGGCAAGCTACCCGATGGAGAGCATGAAAGTACGGGTGTTTGATGGTAGTTTTCACCAGGTGGATAGTGATGCGATGAGTTTTGAATTATGTGCCAAGCAAGGCTACCGTGAAGCGGGCCGCAAAGCAAAACCTGTTTTGCTGGAACCGATCATGAAGGTGGAAGTGTTAACCCCGGATCAATACATGGGTGATGTTACCGGTGATCTTAACCGCCGCCGCGGTATGCTGGAAGGTATGGATAGCAAACATGGTGTACAGGTGATCAAAGCCAAAGTGCCATTGAGCGAAATGTTTGGTTATGTAACGCAATTGCGTTCCTTATCGAGCGGCCGTGCCACTTCTACCATGGAGTTCAGCCATTACAATCCTGCGCCGAATAATATCGCGGAGGAAGTAATCGCCAAGCAGAAAGGCAAGCAGAAATCGGACGATTAACAGCCCCCTCTAACTCCCCCAAGGGGGAGAACAAAGGCAAGCTCTTTTATAATAGACCCCGTTCGTTAGTACGGGGTTTGCTGTTTTTAGTCCCACTGAAGTATTTCATGGGATCCTTGTTGCCCGCCCGGATGAACCCGTATCGGACGGGCATCGACCTCGTGTACGGCATAACCAATTGGCAACTATTCATGGACTCGGTTCGCCTCGGTTCGTGTCTCACGAACCGAAATATGCTTTGGTCCGTGAGACACGATCCAAGGCCAGGCAGTTGAATTCACCCGTTTTACAAGTTGGAAAAATTCGCTTGAGTTTCACCAAAAGCAGCCAATCTTTTTTATATTTATCTGCTAAACCTGCGCTATGATTGCAAAAATGCCTTTAGAAAACTTCCTGGTGATTGATATTGAAACTGTTTCAGAAAAAAAGAATTTTGAATCCCTTGATATTGAATGGCAGCATCTGTGGGAAGAAAAAGTGATCCGTTCGCTCCCTGAAAATACTACCCCGGGAGAATATTATCCCCACCGGGCAGGAGTGATGGCGGAGTTTGCAAAAGTGGTATGCATCAGTATTGGTTATTTCAAAAGGGAAAAGGATCATCACCAGTTCCGCGTAAAATCTCTTTTTGGAGCGGATGAAAGGGAAGTGTTGCAGCAGTTCCTGGCTACCATTCAGCAGTTGGAAGCCGTTCACAACCGCTGGAGTTTTACGGGACACAATATAAAAGAATTTGATATCCCTTTTTTGTGCAGGCGCTTGTTGATCAACGGCTTGTCCATACCGCCCTACCTCGATTTTCAAAATATGAAACCCTGGGAAACCAATATGGTGGATACTTTCCAGTATTGGCGCTTTGGCGATTATAAGAATTATACCTCGCTCAAATTACTGGCTGCGGCGCTAAATGTGCCCTCACCAAAAGATGATATCGATGGAAGCATGGTAGGAGATGTGTATTGGATCGAAAACGATATTCAGCGGATTGCTACCTATTGCCAGAAAGACATCGTTACAGTGGCAAACATCATCCTCCGCTTTAAAAATATGCCGCTGCTGAAAGAGGAGCAGGTCATTTTCGCGAAATAATCGGCCATTATTGCGTTTTCTTAAACTTTTCATTCGTTATTTGCCGGTTTGTGGATACGCTTTTAGGGCTGCAGCCCTTACGTGTACTGCTTTTCATGGCATGCCGGGCTGGCCAAAAGAAATCTGGAAAAACTTTTCCTTTCCCTTTGCTATTTCAACCCACTCCCTTACCTTTGCACTCCAAATTAAAAAACGAAAGTTTAAAGTTCTTTAAATATGTCACAGAGAATCAGAATAAAATTACAGTCTTACGATCATAACCTGGTTGATAAGTCGGCTGAGAAAATCGTAAAAACGGTACGCAGTACCGGTGCAGTTGTAACAGGACCCATTCCTTTACCTACGCACAAGAAAATTTTTACTGTACTTCGTTCTCCTCACGTTAATAAGAAAGCACGTGAGCAATTTCAACTGTGTACACACAAGCGTTTGTTAGACATATACACCAGCAGCAGCCGTACGGTTGATGCGCTAAGTAAATTAGACCTGCCAAGTGGTGTAGATGTTGAGATCAAGGCCTGATGAACCGCCCGATCATGTCGGGAAGGCAAAAGGTTAGTTCTTATATAAAATATTGAAACATCCATCTCCGGAATCAAACGGAGCGCTGGATAAAAAAAAGATACAATGAAAAGTATTATTGGAAAGAAGATTGGGATGACCAGTGTCTTTGATGCAACAGGCAAACAAACGGCCGTTACAATCATTGAAGCAGGACCATGTGTGGTTACCCAAAAGAAAACCGTAGAATCAGACGGTTACAATGCCCTCCAGATCGCTTTCGGCGACAAAAAAGAAAAACACTCCATCAAAGCTGAGGTAAATCACTTCGCCAAAGCTCAGACTTCCCCCAAAAAAGTAGTTAAAGAAATACGCGATAGCGAATTTACCCAGGCCGTTGGTGAAACCATCACTGTCGACATTTTTGCTGAAGGCGATAGTGTTGAAGTAGTAGGGACCACTAAAGGAAAGGGTTTCCAGGGTGTTGTAAAACGTCATGGTTTTCATGGTGTAGGCGGACAGTCTCATGGCCAGCATGACCGTTCAAGAGCTCCCGGATCTATTGGTAATTCATCAGATGCCTCCAGGGTATTTAAGGGAATGAGAATGGGTGGCCGCATGGGTCAAGACAGGGTGAAGATGAAAGGATTGAAAGTTGTAAAAATATTTTCTGAAAAGAATTATATACTAATTAGTGGTTCGGTACCGGGCCATAACGGTTCAATCGTTTTAATCCAAAAGTAAAAGTTAATGTGCTAATTAGCCAATGTGCTAATGTGCTAATTATAAATAGATTAAGATTTTAAAATTAGATGTGATTAATTAGCATATCAGCAAATTAGCACATTAGCAAATTAAAAGTCATGCAAGTAGATATTTTAAATATAGAAGGCGCTAAAACCGGTAGAACCATTGAGCTGCCTGAAGAAATTTTTGGTACGGAGCCTAACACGCACGTTGTTTACTTAGCTGTTAAGCAATATTTAGCTGCGCAGCGCCAGGGTACGCATAAAGTAAAAACAAGAGCAGAGGCAAACGGATCTTCCAAGAAATTAGTAAAGCAGAAAGGAACCGGTGGTGCACGTAAAGGTAACCTGCGTAGCCCTATCTATAAGGGTGGTGGTAGCATCTTTGGGCCAAAACCGCATCTCTATGGTTTTAAATTGAACCGTAAGGTGAAAGATTTGGCTAAGATCAGTGCCTTGAGTTCTAAAGCAAAGGAAAATGCAATTGTGGTGGTAGAAGATATAACAATGGAGGCTCCGAAATCAAAGCAATTTGCCGGTATTTTAAAGAGTCTGCAGTTAAGCGACAAAAAGATATTATTTGTTTTACCGGAAGATAATGACAACCTATACCTGAGCCTTCGGAATATTCCTAAAGTACAGGGTACATTATTGAGCGATGTAAATACATATGATATTGTAAATGCCAACGTGTTGGTTTTTACAGAAACTGTTGCAAAGATTTTTACAGAAGAGGAAGTAGAAGTAGAAGCATAAAAATAAATTAGCTAATTAGCTGATGTGCTAATATGCTAGTGACGAGAATAATACATTAACAAAGTTTCAATTAGCAAATTGGCTAATTAGCAAATTATCAAATTAGAATTATGAAACTGTCTGAAGTTTTAATAAAGCCGATCTTATCTGAAAAGATAAATAAGCAAACTGAAAAAATGAACCGTTATGCTTTTGTTGTAGGCAGAAAAGCAAACAAGCTGGAAATCAAAAAGGCTGTGGAATCTTTTTATGGTGTACAGGTTATCAATGTTAATACTTCAGTAACACCTGGTAAAGCTAAGTCACGCAATACAAAAGCCGGTGTGGTGAGCGGTCGCAAGCCTGCTAAAAAGAAAGCCTATGTAACAGTGGCTGACGGCGAAACAATTGATTTATACGGAACAGTTTAGACTGTCCGGGTTAGATAAGCATAACAAAGGATGGTAAATGCTGCTACCGCAAAACGCAGCAATTCATTAAATAAAAGTTCCAAAGGTCTTCAAGGATCCAGGACAAAAGATTTAAAAATGGCACTTAGAAAATACAAACCAACCACGGCCGGTACACGATGGAGAATTGGTAATGCATATGCTGAAATTACCACCAACATTCCGGAGAAAACTTTACTGGAAGCTCAAAAGAATACAGCAGGCCGCAACTCACAAGGTAGAAGGGCAATGCGTTATATGGGCGGTGGAAACAAGATCATGTATCGCCTGATTGATTTTAAAAGAGATAAGAAAAATATACCCGCCGTTGTAAACAGTATTGAATACGATCCAAACCGTACCGCATTTATCGCTTTGTTGAATTATGTGGATGGTGAAAAGCGTTACATCCTTGCTCCAAATGGTTTGCAGGTTGGCGCCACTGTTTTAAGCGGTGATGATGTTGCCCCGGAGTTGGGAAATGCATTGCAGTTGAAATTTATGCCCCTTGGTACAAATGTGCATAACATAGAAATGCAACCAGGCCAGGGTGGTAAATTAGTGCGCAGTGCAGGAACAAGTGCACAGTTAGCGAATAAGGAAGAAAAATACGGTATTTTAAAAATGCCCAGCGGCGAATTGAGAAAGGTGTTGATCAATTGCTATGCAACCGTAGGGGTAGTAAGCAACAGCGATCATAACCTGGAAAGTGCAGGTAAAGCAGGTAGAAACCGTTGGAAAGGCGTTAGGCCAAGAACAAGAGCCGTAGCCATGAACCCGGTAGATCATCCGATGGGTGGTGGTGAAGGAAGGGCTTCCGGTGGACATCCACGTAGCCGTACCGGTAAATACGCTAAGGGACAGGTTACCCGTACAAGGGGTAAGGGATCAGATAAAATGATCATCCAGCGCAGGAACGGTAAGAAGATCAGTAACAAATAAGCAATCAATCACGTTAAAATGCCCCGGTGATTAACCGGGGAAATCAACAGAAAAAATAATAATATGGCTCGTTCGGTAAAAAAAGGTCCTTATGTAGATGCTAACCTCGAAGTAAAAGTGTTGGCCATCAATGAAGGAAAAAATAAAAAGGGTGTTATTAAAACATGGAGTCGCCGTTCAACGATTACTCCTGATTTCGTAGGACATACTTTAGCAGTTCACAATGGCAATAAGTTCATACCAGTGTATGTTACAGAATTTATGGTAGGCCATAAACTGGGTGAATTTGCACCAACCAGGAACTTTAGAGGTCACTCAAGTAAAAAGATAAACTAAAACACGGATACTAAATACCGATACTGGATACTAGATGAAGATAGTACGTAGGTAACGGATCAAGTATCAAGAATCCAGCATCCAGCATCAAGATTAAGTATCAAGAAACTAAATAAAAAATGGAAGCAGTAGCTAAACTAAACGATTATCCAACATCACCACGTAAAATGCGTTTACTGGTAGACCTGATACGTGGAATGGAAGTAGAAAAAGCTTTAGGCGTTTTGCAATTCAACACCAAGCACCCGGCGGTTCCTTTATATAAGTTATTAAAGAGTGCCATCAACAACTGGGAGCAGAAAAATGAAGGAGTAAAGCCTGAAGATGCGAAGCTGGTAGTAAAAACCATCATGGTGGATTGCGGAAGGGTGATCAAGCGCATGCGTCCGGCACCGCAAGGTCGTGGCTACAGGGTGCGCAAGCGTAGCAATCATGTAACATTAATAGTAGATAGCAAGTCAATAATTTAATAAACGAATTAACCAACAATATGGGTCAGAAAACAAATCCGATTGGTATCAGACTAGGAATCATCCGTGGATGGGACAGTAATTGGTATGCACACAAAAAAGATTTTGGTAAAAAGCTAATTGAAGATCATAAGATCAGAACTTACCTGAATGCCCGTATCAATAAAGGTGGCATATCTAAGATCGTTATTGAGCGTACGCTTAACAAACTGATCGTTACCATTCATACTTCCAAGCCAGGTATCATCATCGGTAAAGGTGGTGGTGAGGTTGACAGGATCAAAGAAGAATTGAAAAAATTAACCGGAAAAGATGATGTCCAGATTAATATCCTGGAGATCCGTCGCCCGGAACTGGATGCACAGATTGTAGCAGATACCATTGCCCGCCAGTTAGAAGGAAGGATCAATTTTAAACGTGCGGTGAAAATGTCCATTGCCTCAGCATTAAGAATGGGTGCAGAAGGAATTAAAGTGAGAGTAGGTGGTCGTTTGGGCGGTGCGGAAATAGCACGTAGTGAAGAGATCAAGCAGGGAAGAACACCATTGCATACATTACGTATGGACATCGATTATGCCAATGTGTTTGCACAAACCGTATATGGTAAAATTGGTATCAAAGTATGGATCTGTAAGGGTGAAGTATTAGCCAAAAGAGATTTAAACCCGAATATATTAGCAGGCGGCGGTAAAGAAGGTGGTCCGGACAGAGGATTTGATAACCGTGGTGGCGATAGAAGAGATGACAGGCGCGGTGGCGGCGGTGGAGACAGGGATAGAAGAGGCGGCGGTGGCCAGGGCGGTGGTGGAAACCGTGGTGGTGGACAGCAGGGAGGAAGGCGCTAATTAACTAATTAGCTGATGTGCTAATGAAAATACGCACATTAGGATATTAGCACATTATCTCATTAGCAGATTAGCAAATTATTAATATTATCGAATTAGCAAATTAGATTACGATGTTACAACCGAAAAGAGCAAAACATAGAAAGGCGCAAAAAGGCCGAATCAGGGAAACAGCAAAAAGAGGTACCACTATTGCTTTTGGTTCATTTGCCTTAAAAGCGCTGGAGCCTATCTGGTTAACTAACAGGCAGATTGAAAGTGCCCGCCAGGCCCTTACCCGTCATATGAAGAGAGAAGGAAATGTTTGGATAAGAATTTTCCCGGATAAGCCAATTACCAAAAAGCCGGCTGAAGTGAGGATGGGTAAAGGTAAAGGTAACCCTGAATATTGGGCAGCAGTAGTTGAGCCAGGTCGCATCTTGTTTGAAGCAGACGGTGTTCCATTACAAACAGCAAAAGAGGCTTTTGAACTTGCTGCACAAAAATTACCAATTGCGGTGAAGTTTGTGGTTAGAAGAGATTACCAAGCATAGATATAAATTAGCTAATTAGCCAATGTGCTTATGTGCTAATGTTAAATGCAGATATTTAGATTGGAAAAATTAGCAGATTAGCAAATTATCGAATTATCAAATTAGTTTATAATGTCAAAGAAAGTAGATTTTTCAACGAGTATTAAAGGTTTAGGCCCGGAAGAATTGAAAGCCAAGATCGCTGAAGATGAATTGCGCCTGAAGAAAGTGCATTTTGCTCATAGCGTTACTCCCCTGGAGAACCCGGTAAGCATGCGTTTATTGCGCAGGGATATCGCCCGTTTGAAAACAGCATTAAGAAGTAAAGAACTCGGTTTATAATTAAACCATAAATTTTGCAACAATGACCGAAGTAGTAACAACAGTTGAAAGAAACCTGCGTAAAACAAAAGCTGGAGTAGTTACCAGTAATAAAGGTGATAAGTCAATCACCGTAAAGGTGGAAAGAAAAGTAAAGCACCCGCTTTATGGTAAGTTCGTAAAGAAATCTACCAAATTCCATGCGCATGATGAAAAGAATGAGTGTAGTATCGGTGATACGGTGAAGATCATGGAAACCCGCCCGATCAGCAAAACAAAACGCTGGAGACTGGTGGAAGTTATCGAGAAGGTAAAATAGGTTTCAAGGTACTTAGTAGTAAGTATTCAGACATCAGAATAGCAGGTTTAAATTTATAGAAATCCCTCTTGGTACTAACAACTAAGTACTAAGTACTAAATCAGAATAAAATGATTCAGCAAGAAAGCAGATTGAACGTAGCAGATAACAGTGGCGCCAAGGAAGTGTTGTGTATCCGTGTGTTGGGTAACTCTGGGCAGGACTACGCGAAAATCGGTGATAAAATTGTGGTTACTGTAAAGGATGCAACTCCAAACGGTGGCATAAAAAAAGGAACCGTAAGCAAAGCCGTTATAGTAAGAACTGTAAATAAATTACGTCGCAAAGACGGATCATACATTCGCTTTGACGATAACGCGGTAGTGTTATTGAACAACGCAGATGAACCAAGAGGCACACGTATTTTTGGGCCGGTGGCAAGAGAATTAAGAGATAAAGGATACATGAAGATTATTTCCCTGGCTCCGGAAGTACTGTAATTAAATGATAAAATTAGAAAATAGCTCAATGTGAAAATGATGATCACACTGGCTTAAAATTTTCAAATTTTCAAATTGAGTAATTTTCAAATTAATAAGAAATGAGTACAAGATTTAAACCCAAGTTCAACATTAAAAAAGGCGATAACGTAGTTGTTATTACCGGTGAAGACAAGGACCTTAAAAAGCCACGCAAGGTGTTGGAAGTGATATTGGAAAAGAGCCGTGTATTGGTAGAAGGTGTTAACATCGTTACCAAGCATACCAAGCCAACTTCACAAAACACCAAAGGTGGGATTGTAAAAGTGGAAGCTCCAATCAACATCTCTAATGTGATGCTTTGGGATGCAAAAGCCGGTGCACCTACTAAAATTAAACGTAGCAGGGAAAACGGGAAATTAATCAGAACATCTAAAAAATCAGGGGAGGCTATAAAATAATGAGCACAGCAACATACACTCCAAGATTAGCAGATAAGTACACCAAAGAAGTTGTACCTGCTTTAATGAAAAAATTCGGTTATAAAACCGTAATGCAGGCGCCAAAGCTTACCAAGATTTGTTTGAATCGCGGTGTGAATGGTGCAGTTGCAGATAAGAAATTAGTAGACATCGCTGTTGAAGAGTTATCAACGATAACCGGTCAGAAAGCAGTGGCTACGATGAGTAAAAAGGATATCTCCAACTTTAAGTTGCGTAAGGCCATGCCAATCGGTGCAAGGGTTACATTACGTGGCGTAAAGATGTATGAGTTCCTGGATAGGTTTGTTTCTGTTTCTTTACCTCGTGTACGTGATTTCAAAGGTATCAATGATAAATCATTTGATGGCCGCGGTAACTACACACTAGGCATCACTGAGCAGATTATCTTTCCTGAAATTGATATCGATAAGGTAAATAAGATTACCGGTATGGACATCACTTTTGTTACCACCGCCGGTACCAACGAAGAAGCATTCGAATTGTTGAAAGAATTAGGAATGCCTTTTAAAAACGTTAAAAAGTAAAATACAAAAAATAACATGGCAAAAAAATCAATTGAAGCCAGGCAAAGGAAACGTGAAGTAATGGTTGCCAAATACGCTGACAGAAGAGCCGCTTTAAAAGCAGCAGGCGATTACGCAGCTTTGGACTTGTTGCCGAAAAATGCATCCCCGGTAAGATTAAAAAATCGTTGCCAGTTAACAGGCCGTCCAAGAGGTTATCTCAGGCATTTCGGTTTATCCAGGAACATGTTCAGAGACATGGCACTGGAAGGCAAAATTCCGGGAGTTACCAAGGCGAGCTGGTAAGATTGATACCGGATACTTGATACTGGATACAAGATTAGCACAACATCCGGTTTTAAATCCTGCATCTAGAATCCAGGATCCAGCATCCCCCTAAAAGGATATCGCATTGAAATAATTTATTAATCAACTAATTGAAATAACAATGGTTACTGATCCGATAGCAGACTTTTTAACTAGAATACGGAATGCCCAAATGGCGAACCATCGTATTGTTGAAATACCTGCATCTAATTTAAAGAAGCGCATGACTGAGATTTTGTATGACAAGGGATATATCCTTAAATACAAATTCGAAGATGACAATAAACAAGGTTTAATTAAGATCGCTTTGAAATACGATGCAGCTACCAAGTTGCCTGTAATTCAAAGTTTGGAAAGGGTTTCACGTCCGGGTTTACGTACTTACGCAAAGCCGGATGAATTTAAAAGAGTGAAGAATGGTTTGGGAATTGCTATCGTGTCTACTTCAAAAGGAGTAATGACTGATAAGGAAGCAAGAGCACAGAATGTGGGTGGTGAAGTATTGTGTAATATTTACTAATAATATGCTAGTTAGCTAAAATGCTAATTTGCTAAAAATACATGGTCTGACAATTAAGTCCCCGTCGTGACTGAACACGGATCAAATTAATAACGAACAAACAAAAAGCGACATGTCAAGAATAGGAAAAAAACCGGTAGATTATCCGGCCGGAGTAACCGTCAACATCGGAGCAGATAATGTGGTGACTGTAAAAGGTCCAAAAGGTGAATTGAAACAGGCTGTTGACCGTGATATTACTTTGGAAATAAAAGATGGTCACCTGGTATTGGGTCGTCCAACAGACCAGATCCGCCATAAAGCAATGCATGGTTTATACCGTTCATTGGTAAACAATATGGTAAAAGGTGTTACCGAAGGATATACCAAGCAATTAGAACTAGTGGGTGTGGGTTTCAAAGCAGCCAACCAGGGAAATATCCTTGATCTTGCTTTGGGATATTCACATAATATCATTTTTGAAATACCGAAGGAATTAACCATCGCCACCTCACAGGAAAAAGGCCAGAACCCGATCATTACCCTGGGAAGTGTTGACAAGCAATTGCTTGGACAGGTATGTGCAAAGATTCGTGGATTGCGTAAGCCTGAACCATATAAAGGAAAGGGTGTTAAATTCAAGGGTGAAGTATTGAGGAGAAAAGCTGGTAAGTCGGCAGGTAAATAAATAATGTGAAAATATGAAAATTGCTCAATTCGAAAATGAGAGCAATTTTCAAATTTTCGAATTGATAAATTTTCAAATTAATTATATGAATAGCAAATCAAGTGCAAGGCAAAAGATCAAATTTCGCATCCGCAAAAAGATCAGTGGAGTTGCCGCTAAACCAAGGTTAAGTGTTTTCAGAAGCAACGCTGAAATCTATGCACAATTGATCGATGATGACAATGCGGTTACCATTGCAGCGGTTTCATCAAAAGATAAAGACATCCTGGCACAGAAGGTTAACAAAACTGAAAAAAGCAAACTGGTGGGAAATGCAATTGCAAGAAAAGCAACTGAATTGGGCGTTACAACAGTAGTTTTTGACCGTGGAGGTTATATCTATCACGGGCGTGTGAAAGCAGTGGCTGAAGGTGCAAGAGAGGGTGGATTGCAATTTTAATTTTAAATTTTCTAATAAGAACTATACATGTTAAAAGCAAACGATAACAGAGTTAAAGCAGGTGACCTGGAGTTGAAGGAGAAGGTAGTTTCGATCAACCGTGTTGTAAAAACAACCAAAGGTGGCCGTGCATTTAGTTTTTCTGCCCTTGTGGTAGTAGGTAACGGAGCAGGTGTGGTAGGACAAGGTTTGGGTAAAGCTAAAGAAGTACAGGAAGCGATCACAAAGGGTATTGAAGATGCTAAAAAGAATTTGATAAAAGTTCCGGTAATGCATGGTACAATTCCACACGATCAGCTGGCGAAGGAAGGTGCGGCAAGAGTTTTCATCAAACCTGCAGCCCATGGTACCGGTGTAATTGCCGGAGGTAGCATGCGTGCAGTATTGGAAGCCGCCGGTATTACGGATGTATTGGCGAAAAGCCTTGGATCCGCTAATCCTCACAATGTGGTAAAGGCAACTGTAAAGGCCCTGGCTACTTTGCGTGAACCAATTGCTGTGGCAAAAACAAGAAACATTTCTTTAAAGAGAGTATTCAACGGATAAATAAAAACGGTAAAAGGCGGAAGGCCTAAGGTTAAAGGTAAAGCCGATGTTTTACAAACCTTACACCTTAAACCCTTAACCTTAAACCTTTTCGGGTATGAAAAAGATAAAAGTAACACAGGTAAAGAGTGTAATCGACCGACCGGAGCGCCAGAAAAGAACAATGGTGGCTTTAGGTTTAAACAAAATGAATGCTTCCGTAGAAGTAGAAGCTACTCCCCAGATTTTAGGTATGGTTCGTAAAGTGAATCATCTTATTAAGGTGGTTGAGCTTGCTTAATTAGCAAATTGCTCAATTGCTCAATGATTGAACTCATTTTCAAATTGAGTCATTTTCAAATTTTCAAATTAAAATTGCGAGGGGTGATACCCCGTAAGTACAAAATCAAAAAAATATGGAATTACACAATTTAAGACCCGCCATCGGTGCAACGCACAAGGCAAAGCGTATCGGTCGTGGTGAAGCAAGTGGTAAAGGTGGTACTTCTACCAAAGGTAATAAAGGTGGACAGAGTCGTGCCGGTTACAAAAGTAAAATGGGATTTGAAGGCGGCCAGATGCCGATCCAACGCCGTATTCCAAAGCGTGGATTTAAGAATATCAATCGCGTTGAATATAAAGTGATTAACCTGGGACAGATTGATCATTATGCTGAAAAATACAATATCACAGAATTTACACTGGAAAATCTGTACATCAACAGCCTGATTGGTCAAAATGATAATGTTAAAATCTTAGGTGTAGGCGAAATAAAAGGAAAATTCAATTTCAAAGTAAATGCGGTGAGTGCAAGTGCAAAGGCCGCCATTGAAGCCGCCGGAGGTTCAGTTGAGATAGTTAAATAAATTACCGATATTTACAGACGCATTCCTGCTTGCCGTATCGGGCAGGTACGAAAAGCGTCTTTTTTAATTTAACGCAAACATTAAATCGTTTCAAGTCTGTGAAGAAGTTCATAACCACCCTCAAAAATATCTGGAGCATCGAAGAGCTGCGGAATAAAATATTATTCACTTTACTGTTAATTTTTATTTACCGGATTGGTTCTTTCATTGTTCTCCCGGGTATCGATCCTAATAAACTTGCCAATTTAACAGCCAGCACACAAAGCGGAATGCTTGGTTTGCTGGATGCTTTTGTTGGAGGAGCTTTCTCGAAAGCATCTATTTTTGCGTTGGGTATTATGCCCTATATCTCCGCTTCGATTTTTATGCAGTTGATGACTATCCTTGTTCCGCAGATGCAGAAAGTTCAAAAAGAAGGAGAAAGCGGAAGAAAGAAAATCAATCAATGGACACGTTATCTTACGGTGATCGTTACCGCTTTCCAGGCCGCCGCATACATTGGCTACCTGAAAAGTCCGGCCAATGCAGAAGCACTGATAGGTTCTTACAGCGCTTATTTTGTAGTTTCTACTGTGGTGATCTTAACCGTAGGTACTTTGTTCGTAATGTGGCTAGGTGAAAAAATTACTGACAAGGGTTTAGGAAACGGTACTTCTATCATCATTATGATGGGTATCCTTGCCAGGTTGCCACAGTCTTTTATGCAGGAAATGTCTTCAAGAGCTACAAGGGGCGGCGGAGGGTTATTAATATTCTTAATTGAGATCGCATTTTTAGTGGCGATTATCATGGGACTGGTGATGTTGATACAGGGAACAAGAAGAGTACCTGTTAACTATGCCAAACAGATTGTGGGCAACCGGCAGTTTGGAGGAGCAAGAAACTTCCTGCCTCTGAAAGTGAATGCTTCCGGTGTAATGCCGATCATTTTTGCCCAGGCAATCCTGTTTTTACCAACCATATTCTCGGGTTTTACCGGCGGCGGATGGGCCAAGTATTTTACAGATCATACCAATCTTGTTTACATGATCGTATATTCTGTCTGCGTAATTGGTTTTACTTTCCTGTACACGGCATTGATCTTTAACCCAAAGCAAATGGCTGAGGATCTGAAACGCAACAATGGTTTTATCCCTGGTGTCAAGCCAGGCCAGCCAACTGCTGATTATATCGGCACAATCATGGATCGCATCACTTTACCTGGTGCCGTACTCCTGGCATTTGTCGGTATTTTACCTGGTATCTTCCAGTTGGTATTTAAAACACAACAGGGCTTTGCCAGCTTTTATGGTGGTACCTCTTTATTAATTATGGTGGGTGTTATTTTAGATACCCTGCAACAAATAGAAACTCAATTGTTGATGCGCCAATACGACGGGCTGATGAGCACCGGCAGAATCCAGGGCAGGCAAACTGTAGCTTCAGGAATGTAAATAGTTTAAATCCTCCCCTTTTTCTTAAGTGTTTTGCAAGAAAAAAAGATTTGATTGTTTGGGAGCGTTGCGGATGTTACGATAATATTAAAACCCCGACATAACCAGTCGGGGTTTATTTTTAAATTTATGAAATTATGATTCATTATAAGTCGAAGGCTGAGGTTGAATTGATAAGAGAGAGTAGTTTGCTGGTTAGTAAAACCCTTGCTGAAGTGGCAAAATTTATCAGGCCCGGAATTTCCACGCTGGAAGTAGATCGTATTGCGGAGGAATTTATACTCGCCAACGGGGGCAAACCTTCCTTTAAGGGTTTCCAGGATTTCCCGTTTGCATGTTGTATTTCAGTCAATGATGCAGTGGTTCATGGTTTTCCTACAAGCGATCTTTTAAAAGATGGGGATATTGTTACAGTAGACGTAGGCGTTTATAAAAACGGGTTTCATGGTGATAGCGCTTACACTTTTGCGGTAGGCAACATTTCAGCGGAAGTAAAGCAATTGCTGCGTACTACCAAGGTGTCGCTAATGAAGGGGATTGAGAAAGCCGTTCATGGTAATCGTATCGGCGACATCGCGTATGCCGTTCAATATGCAACTGAACGGGAACATGGCTATGGTGTAGTAAGAGAACTGGTGGGCCATGGCATTGGAAGGCAGTTGCACGAAGAGCCGCAGGTGCCGAATTATGGAAAAAGAGGCACAGGTGCAAAATTAAAAGAGGGAATGGTGATTTGTATTGAACCAATGATCAATCTTGGTACAAAAAATGTATATCATGATAAGGACGGCTGGACCATCAGAACTGAGGATGGCAAACCTGCAGCCCATTACGAACATGTTATTTATATCCAGCGTGGCAAGGCGGATATTTTATCTTCTTTTGCCGAGATAGAGATTGCTGAAAAAGAAAATAGCAATTTATACTCCGATTATCTTTAATTCTTTAACCTTTTAAACAATTCGATGTTAAACTCTACTTATCAGTGGAGAATATTATTTATATGGAAAAAACTTATCCGGGTGAGCAGTGGAAGCCAATTGTATTTGATTTCGATTTCGAGAACACCACCAGTATCGAGATATCCAATTATGGGCGGTTAAGAACATTCAACAAAATTTCGAATGGCAATATTATTAAGGGGTCGATGGTTAATGGCTACCAGATCATCCGGCTTAAATTTTTTAAACCAAGGGATGAAGCCATTCAAAGCCGCTTGCACTTCCTGAAGCAGCAGGTAGCGCAGCTTACTAAAAAAACAATTCATTTGAAATTAGCGCTGAAAGATCTCGATATCAACAGCGATACTTACCGCAAATGCCAAACGGAGTATGAAGAAACCGTGTTATTACTAAAGGATCTTAAAGAGCGGGTAAGTAATAAATTCAATGAAGACCTGAAAGACAGAACCGTCTACTTCCAGGCACTTATTCACAGGCTGGTAGCTCAATATTTTCTAAAACAACCATCGCCCGCCCACACTGTAGTTGCACATATAGACTATGATAAATTGAACAATAATAAAAATAACCTCCGTTGGATGACACCGGAAGATAATTATCTGCACCAGCGTTTTAGCCCCAATGTAATGGCTAGCAAAACCTATGAAAACGGAAGGAGAAAAGAAGATGCGAGATCTACCAAACTGTCCGTTACAAAAGTGATGTTGCTCAAAAAATTATTAAATGAAGGCAAGCCGATGCGACAACTGGTAAAACAATTCAGGGTTACTGAAACGCAGATATTAAGGATCAAAAGAGGTGAAAACTGGGCAGAAGTACAAGCAGCTCCTTAATAATTGATAGTGGATAATTGTGTTATTGATAATTTGCTGGAACATCATTTATAAATATCAATACGTACTGCTTTCATGTCATAATATTAAGCCGGGATTTTTTTATCTTTCCTACTTTTTGTACAAACATTTGTTTTTCATGGCATCCTCGTTGTGTCACTCACTTGTACTGAATACCAGTATGGATCTTTCTTCCATTACCTCGGGGAAATATCACTCACTTGTACTGAATACCAGTATGGATCTTTCTTCCATTACCTCCGGGAAATATCCTTTAATTATTTTATAACTCCCATAACACTGTACAAAAATGTGCATTGTCGATCTGTGCTTCACCTCTTTGGGGTTCCGGGCTTACCTTTAATGCTTAAGTATCATCTCATTCAATGATTAAAAAAAAACTGGTAGTAATTGGCGGGGGAGCAGCAGGTTTTTTCTGTGCAGTCAATGCGGCAAGGATGAACCCTGCTTTGGAAGTAATTATCATTGAAAAAACCGGTAAGCTATTGAGCAAGGTGAAAGTAAGCGGTGGCGGTCGCTGTAATGTTACGCATAGTTGTTTCAGCATCTCCGAAATGATTAAAAAATATCCAAGGGGAGCATCTTTTTTAAAGAAAGCCTTTCATCACTTCTTTACCACTGATACCATCGCCTGGTTTCAGGAGCGGGGAGTAGAACTGAAAACTGAGGCGGACGGAAGAATGTTTCCCATAAGTAATTCGTCACAAACAATCATAGATTGCCTCATGAAAGAGGTGAACAAATATGGCATCGAAATCCTCATGAATAAAGAAGTGAGTGAGATGGGGATGGTGAATGGTAAATGGTCAATCGAATTTAAAAGCGGAAGCAGGCTGGATGCTGAATATGTTTGTATTGCCTGCGGCGGATTTCCAAAACCGGCACAGTTTGCATGGTTTCAGAAATTGGGCCATACCATTGCGGAGCCCGTTCCTTCCTTATTTACTTTTAATATGCCGGGCAATGCCATTACATCATTGATGGGTATCACCGTAGAGCAGGTGCAGGTAAAAATTGCCGGCAGCAAATTATCTGAACAAGGCCCCTTATTGATTACCCATTGGGGAATGAGCGGACCGGCAATATTAAAATTGTCAGCTTGGGGTGCAAGAGAACTAGCAGTAAAAAACTGGCAGTTTGGAATCATCGTTAACTGGCTGCCCGCCTTTAATGAACAAACCCTGAAGGATAAATTCCAGGAAGTACGATTTGAGATTGCGGCACAGAAAATAAGTAACCGGAACCCATTTTGGCTCCCTCAACGCTTATGGGAATTTCTGTTGAAACTCTCCGCCATAAACATAGATAGCCGTTGGGCAGATCTTCCTGCAAAAGAGCAGAACAAACTCATCAAAAATATTTGTGCACAGGAGTTTGCAGTAAATGGCAAAACTACTTTCAAAGAAGAGTTTGTAACCTCCGGCGGAATTGTGTTAGAGGAAGTTGATCACAATACCATGCAGAGTAAGATTGTTCCAAACTTGTTCTTTGCAGGGGAAGTATTAAACGTTGATGGAGTAACGGGCGGCTTCAATTTTCAAAATGCATGGACAACGGCTTGGGTAGCTGCCAGGGCGATTGCTGAGAACGCCGGTGGAGATGGTTGAAGGTTGATGGTTGATGGTTGGTACAACGACCTCACAGGTTTTGAAAACCTGTGAGGTCTGGCGCAAATAGTTTGCACTCTTATTTAAAGGCATTTCCGTGGCCTCAACGCAGCAGGTAAAAGGTGAAACGCCGTCATACAGTATACGCCAACACACAAAAAGCTCTTCTCAAATCAGACATCAAAAAATCAGCCATCAGACATCAGTTAACAAGGTACTTCCGTTGCATCGCATACAGTATAACAAAAAGTACGGGAATACCTACAGCAAATATTACGCTAACCACGCCGGTAAACTGCCCCATGCCCAATATGATAAAACTGCCGATCACTGGTAATAATTCTCCACCGGTATAAATCCAAAAGCCATCTTTTTTAAGCTTTCTCATCCAGATTGCACCCACAATACATAAAGCAATGCTGATTATTCCAACGATCATCAGCGGTACCATATTGGCCTGGGATAAAAGGATCACGTTCTTTCCTTTTTCCATATCGGCTAATTCCTTCGCCGAAAGTTCTCTTCCCGAAGTTTGTGCCTTTTCCATAAATCCAAGGAAAAATTTATTAATTACTGGTGTTAGCAGGGTAAAAAGGAGCCCAATGCCGCAACCAATAAAGGTGAGAATGGTGAGTACATTAAGCCCTGAAGGCAATTTAGGCTTGCCGGCTTCTGTGAGTTCGGTTGTCGTTTGGGTTGTATAGGAATTTTCCATTGTAAAATTTTCAACTAAAGTAAAGTGTATTGATTTCATTTCAAAAACAAACTAACAATTATTTATAAGATATCCATTTTACCTTCGCGGATAATGAAACAATTTATTCCGCATACTTTATCGGGCAATACTTTTTTGCTTTCATCAGACCGGTGCATCTTCTGGCAGGAACAAAAAACACTGATCCTCTCCGACTTGCACCTTGGTAAAACCGGCCATTTCAGAAAAGCCGGAATCGCCGTGCCACAGGCCATTTTTAAAGAAGATATGCAACGCCTGGTAACCCTGTTACAATTGTATAAACCCCAGCAGGTGGTGGTGATCGGCGATATGTTTCACAGTGTAGACAATAAAGAACATGATTTTTTTATCCGGTGGAGAAAAGACTTTGCACAACTCGCCATCATGCTGGTAAAAGGAAACCACGATATCCTCAAAGAAAGCTGGTACACAGGAGCGGGTATACAGGTTTGCTGTGGCGAAGATGGCAGCGTAAGCAGGGCGCTAAAAATCGGCAATTTTGTGTTTACTCATGATATCAATGATCCGTTGCTTGACCCCATCGATCCTTCGCTGTATTTTTTTAGCGGCCATATTCATCCCGGTATTAGTATCCATGGATTGGCGAACCAGTCGCTGCATTTTCCCTGCTTTTATTTTGGAGAACAATATGCTGTTTTACCGGCCTTTAGCAGGTTTACGGGTACTTATACCATCAAACCAAAACGCGGCGAAGCTGTTTATGCCCTGTTACCCAACAATCATTTAAAAGGAGAATTGGGAGGGATCATGAAAGTATAAACATGAACCGTATACTCAAAATTGCTTATCACCCTATTTACGCACATCCTCTTCCTGAAGGTCATCGCTTTCCGATGTTGAAATACGAGTTGATACCGGAACAATTGCTGTATGAAGGCACCATCACTCCAGAAAACATATTTGTACCAATACCCTGCGCAGATGAAATCATTTTATGGACCCATGAAGAAACTTATCTCAACAAATTAAAAAATCAAACACTATCGTTGAAGGAACAACGGCATATTGGTTTTCCTCAATCGCTGCAACTAACCGAACGGGAACTGGTTATCACACAAGGAACCATTGATTGCTGCGGTTACGCGTTCGCCAATGGAGTAGCATTGAATGTAGCAGGGGGAACACATCATGCGTTTAAAGACAGGGGCGAAGGATTTTGCCTGCTGAATGATATGGCCGTGGCGGCAAATTTTATGCTGAACAAAAAGCTTTGTAGCAAAATACTGATCATCGATCTTGATGTACACCAGGGAAATGGAACCGCCAGCATCTTTGAAAATGAATCAAGGGTCTTTACTTTCAGCATGCACGGAGATCACAATTATCCTTTCCATAAAGAGAAAAGCGATCTGGATATCCCGCTCAAAGATGGAACAGATGATGCGGTGTATCTTTCCATTTTAAAAGAAATATTACCCAAACTCATTCATGAACAAAAACCTGATTTTGCCTTCTTCTTATCTGGCGTAGACATTTTAGCTTCTGATAAATATGGAAAACTGAGACTGACCATTGAAGGTTGCAGGCAGCGGGATGAACTGGTTTTTTCAACATTGAAGCACCATCATATTCCCTGTGCTGTTGCGATGGGTGGCGGCTATAGTGCAGATGTAAAAATTATAACTGAAGCGCATTGCAATACATTCAGAACAGCGAAGGATATTTATGGTTTATAGTTTTTTTCACGCAAAGACGCTAAGGAACAAAGGTGGTAAATTTTATTCACTGGCAGTGAATGCTTAAACCCTTATATAAAGATCACTGGATCTTTGCGCCTTTGCATCTTTGCGGCTTTGCGTGAAACCAACAGTCCACCTAAACTTTCTTTGCGCCTCCGCTCCTTTGCCCTTTGCGTGAAACCTACTGCTTCCTTCTCTTAATTTCCATCTTAATATAATTCAATTCCTTGCCTGTTTGCCCGCTCATAGAGCTATTTTCTTCTGCCCTTCTCATCAGGTAAGGGATCACGTCTTTTATCGGTCCGAAGGGCAAATATTTACTTACACTAAACCCAGCCCTGGCAAGATTAAATGTAATATTATCACTCATTCCATATAACTGGGAGAAATGTACGTGCGGATGATTGTGCGGCAATTCTTTTTGATCCAGCAATTGTGTTGTGTAAAGATTACTTTCTTCATTATGGGAGGCAACCACCAGGGCAATCTTATCAAGATGGTCGATTGAAAATTCAACCGCGGCATTGTAATCCCGGTCGCAGCTTTCCTTATCAGGTTGTATGGGGGAAGGGTAATTCATGTCGGCTGCCCTTTTTCTTTCATTTTCCATATAGGCGCCCCGTACCAGTTTGTTACCTAATATAAAGTTTCTTTCCTCAGCAGCTTCATAAGAATCCTTCAAAAATTTAAGCCTATCTGCCCTGTACATTTGCAGGGTGTTATAAACCACCGCCTTTTCTTTATTGAAGGTATCCATCATTAAAATTGTCAAAGCATCCACGGGATCCTGTATCCAGGTTTCTTCTGCATCTACCAGCACACTAACATTTTTTTCAAGGGCGGTTTCACAGATTCTGAGCATGCGCAGCCTTACCCTATGCCATTCTTCCTTCTCCGGCTGTGGTAAAGAGTCGAGTGCTTTTAAATACCTTTTCATTAAGGTGCCTTCCGTGTTGTTCATCAGGGTATCGATTTTTTCCAATAAAGAAAAACGCGAAAACCCGGTTACTTTTACACTCATAAAAGGGATATTGGATTGAGTAGACGCATAGTCAATCACCCGGATAAATTCTTCAGTAGAATGATCAAAACCCTGTTCTCCATCGTCACCACCTTCCACTCCATAATCCAGAATTACCTGCACATTGTATTCGGATAATTTCCTTGCGACGGCAGCTGTTTGTTCGAGGGTTTCTCCGCCAACAAATTGCTGAAAAATGCTTTTGCGAATGACCGCATTGGTGAAAGGAATTTTCCATTTTATGGCCAGCGGCGTAAGCTTTAATCCAAGATTAACCAGCCATTGTGTACCCATCATAGAAAAAAGAATATGGGCCATTTTGAGGTCGAAATCCTTTTTACAGGCGAAAGCATATTCGGTGTTGTCGAAGGAAATAGTAGGGTTTTTAACCATAAAATATAAATTTCCGCAAAGATAAAAGATAAGGAATGTAAATGTTGAATTATTGGCGACTATAAGTGGGTAAAGCAGGTGCGAATTAACTATACCAGTTTCCAGTATACCAAGCCTTCCCTCAACAAGTCATTTTATACTGGCAAACGCGTCAACCGATCGAATGGATCAACACATTCAACCCGTTGATTGAAATCCGAAACCAATCAATGTCATAAATAACTTTAAAGAAGCAACTCCTAATTCGTATATTTAAAATACCGGAACCATTGCGGCAGGAAATACAAGGCCGCTTTATAATTCTTGTCAGAGTAAGCTTCCGCTGAAAATGCCTCGCTACCCTATTGATTCTTGCTAAAAATATTTACACTTAAAAAACTAATTGATGAAATCGAAATCCTTCATTTGCATGTTTGCAATAACTACTTCAGCCATATTCTTTGTAAAAGTGGCCTACTCTCAACAAAATGTGGGAATTGGAACAAACTCTCCTACCCATTCAAGACTGGAAATAAATGGTAGCGTAGGAGCCGCCGTGGCAATGTTTGGCGCCGATGGATACGGTGTAACCATCCAGGCAAATAATCCTGAAATAGGGTTTAATTATTTTTATAACGGGGGTGCAAAGGCTATTAAAACAGGTTATGCCGGCGTAATGGGGATGAATCCGGCCAATGGCGATATTTATATTGGAAACTTTAATGGGAGCCAGTCTCCTGCAGATTTTGCTACCATCACCGGTTACCAGGTGCCATTTACCCTAAAGCAAAGTGGGCGGGTAGGTATCGGTGTTATTAATCCCAATTCAGCGCTTTTACAAGTGGAACTGGCTAACAATTCAACGATTACCACGGCCATTCTGGGAAAATATAACTACACCAATAATTTTGGCATTGGCCGGGGTGTAGAGGGAGATGGCTTTGGATTCGGTGCGGGTATCTATGGCGTAAATGCAGGTGCGGGCTATGCCGGATATTTTAGCGGAAACCTTGCCTATACAGGTACATTGACGAATGCCTCAGACCAGAAGCTGAAAGAAAATATAAAACCAGCCACAGGGATGCTTGATAAAATATTGCAATTAAAACCTTCCTCGTACAATTATAAAAAGGAGTACAGTAAAATGAATTTGCCGCAGAAGCAACAATTGGGTTTTCTTGCGCAAGACATGGAGAAAGTATTTCCGCAACTGGTGAATGAAAATTACGACAAGGATGTTGACAACGGGACAATTTTTCAATATAAGGGCATCAATTATATGGGGTTAATTCCTGTTCTTACAAAAGCTATCCAGGAACTTGCTGTTCAAAACGCCGATCTGAAAAACAATAATACTCAACTCGAAAAACAACTCTCAGAACTAAGCCTCACGATCTCCTCCATACAAAAGCAACTGGCAGCACTTACCGCAAAGCAAAATAAAACGTCAATACGTTAACGACCAAACAAGTTCGTTAGAGTTGGTTCACAATTAAGGTGCAGGCAATATAGGTACTGCTTAGATCAGAAATCATGAAATCACACATCAGACATTCCGGTATCTTTGCCCAAATTTATTTATGGAGAAGAAAGCAAGTGAATCTTTGGTGGTAATGACAGAACTGGTGTTGCCAAATGATACCAATACCTTCGGCAACCTAATGGGCGGACGGCTGATGTACTGGATGGATATTGCCTCTGCGCTTGCTGCAATGAAACATTGCGGTGCGCCTGTGGTAACTGCATCGGTGGATAATATTTCTTTTGAAACCCCGATCAAACTGGGCAACGTGGTACATATTGAAGCGATGGTAACCAGGGCATTTCATACCAGTATGGAAGTGCATCTTAAAGTTTGGGGAGAAGATGCCATTCATCAATACAAATATAAAAGCAACGAAGCCTATTTCACTTTTGTAGCACTTGATCCCAACAGCAAGCCAAAACCAGTGAATCCTTTGATAGCGGAAACAGATGAAGAAAAAGAGTTGTACGAAGGCGCACTAAGAAGAAGGCAGTTAAGATTGGTACTGGGCGGTAAAATGAAAGCACAGGATGCCGAACAGCTGAGAGCACTGTTCTTTTAAGCTTTCGGGATTGATGATTTATAAGCGCCGGGGGAGATAAAAACTGACAACAGGTTCTCACTTTTTTTAAGGAGGCAGGCGATGCCGCCATTGAGCCATTTTCTCATTTTCTCATTTTCAAATTTAAAAATCAAGGCGTTCCTTTTAGTTGTAATCTCGATAACAAGTGCTCACTTTTTTTAATGAGGTAGGCGATGCTGTCATTGAGCCATTTTCAAATTTTCCAATTTTCACATTTCCCGTTTCCCGTTTTCAAATTTGACTTTCACTTATTTATCCAGCGTGGTCATCAGGTGATGCTTGCTCTTCAGCATAAATTTTTTGCTTTGCTCAATAGCATCCATCACTTTTTCTAAAATATTTTCGGTGGTATCATCATAGTCGATCACCAGGGGATCTTTAAAAGTAACCGATAAACTGGAGCCGGTTTTTTTAAACTTCAATCCCTTTTTATTGAAAGCCCTCCAATAACCGCTGATTACCACGGGAACTACAATGGGGCGATAATGTTTAATGATAAATGCCGTTCCTTTTCGGCCGGGAGCAAAAGGCTTGGTAGTGCCTTGCGGAAAAGTAATGACCCAGTTATTTTCAAGCGCTCTTTCTATCTTCCTGGTATCGCTGGGATCGAGATTTCTTCTCACTTCCTGCCCTTCCGCCCGCCAGGTCCGCTTTACGGTAATCGCTCCGGCAAGACTGAATAATTTACTGATCCAGTTGCTTTTCATCGTCTCTTCAGCAGCCACATATTTTACCCGTGTAAATGGCCAGAGCAGGTAAAAAGGAATTCCCAACGCATGCTTTTTACGCCAGCTCACTGCACAAAAAATATGGAGAAAGGTAATCACATCCGCAAAATAGGTTTGGTGATTGCTTACAAATAATACATTTTGTTTGGGAAGTTTGTGAAGGTTTTCCATCCCGTTGATCTGTAGTTTGTTTACCAGGTTGAGGCCGGGATAAGAGAATGCGCCAACAACAGCATACACCATTCCTTTAACCAACCTTGATTCTTTTAGCCTTGCAAAAAAAGATGCCATGTAGTTTTTTTTAGCAGCAATCAGTGGTGCAATATACATAATAATCATTTTTTTAGAGGTGCTATATTTATTCATTGCCCTTCAAATGCTCGCTTATCACAAAAAGAGTAATCTACTTACCTCTTTTTACACTTAGCGCCTGTTTGCCAACCCATTAAGTTAATATCTTTACCGGTATGAAACTGAATACGGTAATATTTGATATGGACGGATTGCTGATCGACTCCGAACCATTATGGAATGAAGCTGCTGATGAAGCCTTTCAACAATATGGTTTTCGCTTAACCCCCGCACAACATGCAATTACCACCGGTATGCGTACCAAAGAATTTGTAGAATGGTGGTTTGATCTTTATAAAATTCCCATGCAACATGTAGCCGCGGCGCAACAGGAAATATTTAAATTGGTGATAGATAAGGTAGCAGCCAAGGGAAGGGCGATGCAAGGGGTAGCGCATATTTTCAATTTCTTTATCGATCGTGATTTCAAAATCGGGCTGGCTACTTCTTCCGGCAAGCTTTTAATTGATGTCGTAGTGGATAAACTGGGCATCCGTAATTACCTGCACGCCATTGCATCTGCTGCAGAACTACCTTATGGCAAGCCCCACCCCCAGGTATTTTTAAACTGTGCAGACCAGCTAAAAAGCAGTCCGCTCGAGTGTATTTGTTTTGAAGATTCGTTCAACGGCATGATCGCGGTAAAAGCCGCCCGGATGAAATGCGTAGTGGTGCCTGCACGCTATGAAAGCCAGCATGCAAAATTCAATGCGGCCGATTTAAAAATATCTTCGCTGCAGAACTTCAATGAATTGCTTTTGCATACTTTATAAAATCTGTTGTCCGGGCTGCAAACCTTTGTGGTTCTTCTGTGGCGTCGCACACTTGTACAATTGATCATTGTGGATCAGATTCATCGCAACAGGGCTGCTGAAACTGCCTGTTAAAACTTTGGACATTCCACATTCCTCCTCTCTTTTCGATCTGCCCTGCTTTTTGGGTAATGCTCTTTCCTATCATATTTTTTTCCTGGCCTAACAGTAAAAGCAAGATAAAGTCCCCCGGTTTGTGCCTTGTTTTTGGAAAACAAATTGGCAAGGTTGTGTGTACCGAATAAAACAGGGCCTGCTTTAAATGCCCCTCCCACCCACAACTGTTTCCTGGTATTGAACAGCACCGGCAGATATACGCCCAGCGATTGCATTTCCCATCTTGGTGTAAACGCCAGCAGGTTCATATCCTTCACGTATGCAGTATTTTTCGCCACAATGGGTAAAATGGGAATAGTTACCTCAGCATTGATAAAAAAATTATTTGTAACGTGCTGGTCGATATTGATGATTAAACGGGCAGGCTGATAAATATAAAAGTCTCCCCTTAGCATCGTTAATGTATTGGAGATTGTAGAAAGGCTATCGTTGAAACTGTCAAAACTTCGCACATCTGAAAATCTATTCTCTACAAGGGAATCGGTAATTTCCGCCTTACCTGCTGTTGCCAACCTGCTGCGGGTACCATTCCTGTATCTATTGGCCCCAATATCCATCAGCGAAATGCCAATTTTAGTTTCATAAGCATAGTCGCTCGCTGCCTCATTCTCTTCATCGGATAATAAAATATACTCAAGCCCGGCATCAGCACTAAGGCCTGAATAGGTTTTATCGAAAAATACTTTCCTGTTTTGCGCCACAGTTTTGCCGGTATCAATAAAGTCAAAGTTATTCGAATACATGTATTGCAAACTGCCGTTGGTGAGTGTGTATGCAGGCGAATTGGAAGGCGCATAGTGAATGCCCTGCATTTTCCCAAAGCCGCCAGCCAGGCCACGGGTTACCTTAAAGGTAATGCCGCCGTTGAGTATCCTGTCTCCATCATCAACAATGGTACGGGCATAAGTTGCATATACTTCGGCCCAGGCGCTTGCCCGGATGTCACCTTCAAGGGGAAGGTTACCTGAATTGATTTTCATAAAATCTCTCAGGCTTTGGATGGTATCCTGCCAGTTAGCTTCATTGGTGCCTGCATAGCCGTAACTCCGGAGGTTAGCGCCAAAGGCAATAGCCACTTTTGAATTGAGGCTGACACGGGCATTCAACAAATGAATATCCTGGTTGGTAAACACAAACCGACTTTTAGTGCCTGCTCCTGCTTTCACTTCTGCATTGGATGGTGAAGAAAGCAATGCATATTTTTCAATCGTAAAGGCATTGGTGGTTTGTTTAAACTGCACAGACAGCGGGGTAATATCCCATACAAAGGGCACATGTACAATTGAGGCGGGGTTATTGCCAGTGGCGAGGCTGCCTGCATAGGGTGAACCGTGGATAGCCTGGTAATTCTGAGCCATCAAACCATTAAAAATTAATACCGGCAGTATCAGCAGATAGCATTTAAAAGCGTGCATACATAAGACTTTCATTCATGAAAATAACCGGGATAAATAATTGAGAAATATAACAGGCAATAAGGTTATTTTCAAATTGCTTTACAGTGCCATTTAAATAGTTCAAGCTTTTGCATTTCATAAGGTGACTTCAACCTGCTTAATTTTGCACAAAAATAATTGGAATTTTCGGTTTCACGACAGTCAGCTGAAATGAAGTGAGGATACCAATGAAACTCTGCTTACAAACCCATTCAGATCCTGATTAATTTTCTTCTTACAATTGATTTAACAGGCTATAATTTCGGCTATTTCTGAAATGAGACTAGCTAGTAAGACAAATTGCTCATAAAACACTTTGGCCTACTTAAAAACCTGCGTTCCAGACTGTTTTTTCCCTATATTTTTGTAACTTCGCCCTCCCGTTCAAAAACCCGGGATTTTATTATGTCATTTAATATTGTTAAACAACTAAACGCAGATGCACAGGAAGGAGCAGCTACCAACGATGGTGCTGAGACTGCTGCGATAACAAATGTGCCTGTTGAAGCTGCACCGGAAGAAACGGTAGCAGAAGAAACTACCAATGCAGTGGATGCAGTAGAAACTACCGAACCAGTAGTAGCTGCAGCACCTGTTGAAGAAAGAATTGTAACAGCACACGACGATTTTGATTGGAGTGTTGACAAACGCAATGTTTCCAGTTACAACAAAGAAGAAAAAGCCAAGTACGATGTTGTGTACGACAACACGTTCAAACAGATCAACGATGGCGAAATGATCCAGGCTACTATTGAAGCGATCACAAAAACAGATGCTGTTGTAAACATCGGTTTTAAAAGTGACGGTTTGATTTCTCTGAACGAATTCAGGGATATACCAGGAGGATTGAAGGTTGGTGATGTGATTGAAGTAATGGTGGTGGAAAAAGAAGACAGGGATGGCAATTTGCATCTTAGCCGTAAACAGGCTCGTACCAGCAGGGCATGGGAAAGAATTGTTGAGCTGCACAAAACAGGCGAAATCGTTACCGGTATTGTTACCAGCAAAACCAAGGGCGGTCTTATTGTGGATGTATTTGGTATGGAAACATTTTTACCAGGTAGCCAGATCGATGTTAAACCGGTTACAGATTACGACCAGTTCGTTGGAAAAACAATGGAATTTAAAGTGGTTAAGATCAACGAAACCATTAAGAATGCCGTTGTATCTCATAAGGCGCTTATTGAAAGTGATATCGAAGCACAGCGTGCTGAAATTATCGGTAAGCTTGAAAAAGGCCAGGTATTGGAAGGAACGATCAAAAACATCACCGACTTCGGTGCGTTTCTTGACCTTGGCGGCTTAGATGGCTTGTTATATATCACTGATATTTCATGGGGACGTATCAACCATCCGACAGAAGTGTTGAAGATGGATCAGAAACTGAACGTAGTTGTATTGGATTTTGATGATGATAAGAAACGTATCAGTCTTGGCCTGAAACAATTGACTCCGCATCCTTGGGATACGCTGAGCGAAAACATTAAAGAAGGGGAAGTAGTGAAAGGTAAAGTAGTGAATATTGAAGACTACGGTGCTTTCCTTGAAATTATGCCTGGTGTGGAAGGTTTGGTACACGTAAGTGAAATTACATGGGCCAACACTCCGATCAATGCGAAGGAATTCTTTAAACTGAATGATGAGTACGAAGCTAAAATTGTCACCCTAGACAAAGACACTCGCAAGATGAGTCTTTCTATCAAGCAAATGGCCAACGACCCATGGAGCGAAATCGATGTTAAGTTCCCTGAACATAGCAAACACACTGGTGTCGTTAAAAACATTACTCCTTACGGCGTATTTGTTGAATTGGCAACCGGTATTGGCGGTATGATCCATATCAGCGACCTGAGCTGGTTGAAACGCTTTAACAATCCAAATGAGTACACTAAAGTGGGTGAAACCATCGACGTGGTAATCATGAACATTGATAAAGATGGCCGCAAATTGCAGTTAGGACACAAGCAAATTGAAGAAGATCCATGGAATTCACTGGAAAGCACATTCCCTGTTGGAAGCGTGCACGAAGGAACTGTTACCAAGAAAGATGATAAAGGTGCAGTGGTTCAATTGCCTTACGGATTGGAAGGATTTGCACCTGCCCGTCACCTGTTAAAGGAAGATGGTAAAACTGTTGGAGCAGATGAGATCGCACAATTTATCGTGATTGAATTTGATCGCAACGACAAACGCATCGTTTTAAGCCATACACGTTTATGGGAGCAGGCGATAGAAGAAGAGAAGCAAGTAGTGATGAAAGAAAAGAGAGCCGATGCTGAAGTAACCAAAAAAGCGGTGAAAAATCTGCAAACCAAGGTAGAGAAATCAACCTTAGGCGACCTGGGAGTTTTGGCCGGGTTAAAAGCTAAAATGGACAGCGCTGCTGCAGACGCGGCCGCTGCTGATGAAGCAAAGGAAGAACCAAAGGAACCTAAAGAACCTAAGGCTTAATAATTCTTTCAAAAAGATAAAATCCCATTGCGAAAGCAGTGGGATTTTTTTTTGCATCACTAAAGACATTAATTCGAATGCTTTCTTACTCGCTGAAAAGTCGTAAGAAGAAAAATATAATAAATCAAATCGGGCAAGCTTACGTACCAGTTTAAATTACCTTTGCGCAAATGGACAAATTTCAGAAATATTCCCGTTTGATGTTGCTGCTGGCAGGTGGCTTTTTTGGTTTTATACTTTTAATCGGGCTGCTGATTTTTATCTTAAGGTTATTTTCCATTACGATGTTTCACATCCCGGGATTCGACCTGTTTTTCCAATATGTAATACTCATTATTCCATACCTCATTTTCTTTGCAGCCTATTATTATCTATACCGGAAAATCGGTGCATCAAAAACTAAATTCTCAAGAGTTTTTGCGAGGATATTGATGGTTGCCGGCTTTACGATCTGTGTATTCACTTTAGTTTTATCTACGGCAATATTTCTCCACGTTAAAAGTGAGTGGCTAAAGCAATTGGAAGAGTATACGCACTATGCCTTGGTGATGCAATTAGCAATTCTCTCTATTACTGCGGGAGTGTTGGCAAGTGGAGATGCGAAGGAAAAAGATTGGATGGAGAGGAATACATAAGAGGTTGAAGGTGGAAGGTTTGAGGTTGAAGGCTCGGGGATTCAAGGTTGAAAGTTGAAGGTTGAGGGTTGAGGAAGAAACTAATCCCGATGAATAAAGCCGTCAACGTTTTTTAGGCATGGACACGTTTTCTTCAACCCATCAACCATCAACCTTCAACTTTTAATTGAGCCTGCATTCGCTTCACCCTGTCTTCAAATCCTTCTGAGGAAAGATTATTACGACTTAGCCCATCTACAATAATCGGGAAACAGAAAGGAGTTAGCCTTTTAGGGAAATTAATAATGATATTGCTTTCCGCTATGCGCTGCAGTGCATTTCTCAGTCGCAGTTCTTCCATTTGCTGATCAAGTACTTCGTGGTAAGCCTGTTTCAGCAACACATTATTGGGGTCATATTCACTGAATACATTAAACAACAAGCCAGCACTGCTTTGCAAGTGCCGCGCCTTTACGGGTTCGCCCGGCATTCCCTGGAAAATCAATCCACCAATCACCGCGATATCCCTGAATTTGCGCCTCGCCATTTCGGATGAGTTTACGCTTTTTAAAATATCGGGTAAAAGATTATGAGAAGAAAAAAGTTCATAGGCATTGGTATCATCAATCGGTACCGGCTGATCGCTCAGCAACTCAAATCCATAATCGTTGATGGCAATGGAAAAGGTGATGGGTGTGATAAGGCTGATACGATATGCCAAAATCGCTGCCATGGCTTCATTCACCAGCCTTCCTTCAAAAGGGTATACAAATACGTGAAAGCCTTCTTTAGTTTCCAGGTGCTCTATGAGCAATTCGTTTTCATTAGGAATGCATGACAACTCCCGCTGCAATTGCAGCAGCGGCTCCAGTACCCTGATCTCTTCAAAAATTTCACCATTGGATTGAGCGTTGCCAGGTCCTAATACTTCTCTTAGTTTCTGGCCAAGATTGGCTGTAAGCGACATCCGGCCACCCATCCAGCTGGGGACGATTGACTTTTTATTTTTCGATTTCCGCACCAGCACCGTCATATCTTTTATCATTACAAACTCCAGGTTTCTTCCCGCCAGGGTAAATGTATCTCCCGGCAGTAAACGCGAAATAAAGTATTCTTCTATCACACCAATATAACCGCCACTTAAAAATTTCACTTTTAACATCGCGTCACTCACAATCGTACCGATGTGTACGCGGTGTCGCATAGCGATGCGCCGGTTTTCGATCCGGTAAATGCCGTCCGTTACTACTATCTTTTTGTACTCGTCGTATTGTTGCAACGCTTTACCGCCCTGTGTGAGAAAAAACAACACCTCTTCCCATTCATCATCAGTAATGCTGCTGAAGCACCAGGTACTTCTTATTTCCTTTATGATTACTGCGGGCACAAATCCATCTGAAATGGCGATGGTACACAGGTATTGTGTCAGCACATCAAAACACAGCAGCATTGGTTCCCGGCTTTCGATATAATTTTCCTCAATGCCTTTTTTCAGCGCCGCAGCTTCTACCAGTTCCAATGAATGCGTGGGCAGGAAATAGATTTTACTGATGGCACCTGGCTGGTGGCCGCTTCTGCCGGCTCTTTGTAAAAAACGGGCGACACCTTTTGGAGAACCTACCTGTATAACGGTGTCCACCGGGCGAAAATCCACTCCCAGGTCCAGACTTGCCGTGCAAACCACCGCCCTTAATTTGCCGGTATGTAAATTGTCCTCCACCCACAAACGGGTATCCTGTTCAATACTACCATGGTGAAGGGCGATCAATCCGGCCAGGTCGGGCGCTGCTGTAAGCAAGGCCTGGTACCATCTTTCGCTCATCCCCCGGGTATTAATAAAAATTAAAGTGGTTTTATTGGAATGGATGATGGGAATTACTTTTTCTACCAGTTTGATTCCTAAATGGCCGGCCCAGGGATATTTCTCTATCTCATCCGGAAAGATGGATTCGATTTGGATGTTCTTTTGGATGTTTGCTTTCACCAGCACGCCTGTTACCCCGGTGGGTGCAAGCAGCACTTCTTTGGCTTGTTCGAGGTTGCCAATAGTTGCCGAAATACCCCAAACGCAGAGTTCCCCGTTTACTGTTTTCGGTTTATTGTGGGTTGACTTTGGCGTGGGTGCAGGCTGGGGATGTCCATTCATTTTTGCAGATACTGCAGTTTCCAATTCAACTTTATTTGCGCCTTGAAGCTTGCGGCATCCGATGATCCTTGATATTGCCAATTCTACCTGCACACCTCTTTTGCCACCCATCAACTCGTGCCACTCATCTGCTGCGATGATTTGCAGCCGTTTAAAAACTTCAGGATAATCTTTTTGCGCCAGCAATAAGTGTAAACTTTCAGGGGTGATGATGAGTACCTCAGGCATTTGCCTCTTTTGTTTTTGCCGGTCGCTAACAGTTGTATCCCCGTTGCGGATACCTACTTTCCACGACATGCCCAATTCGGCGATCACATCCTCCATTGCCCGGCCGATATCTTTGGCCAATGCCCTTAACGGCGTGATCCAGATAAGTAATAACCCATTCTTTGTTTTGGTTTGATAATTTTTAGGATGCTGGTTGATAAAATCGATGACAGCGCCAAGGAAAACGGAGAAAGTTTTACCACAGCCGGTAGGTGCATTGACGAGCCCACTTTCGTGATTGATAAGATGTTGCCAGGTTTGTTCCTGGAATAAAAAAGGGTGCTGGCCTTTGGCAGCCAGCCATTGATGAATGATTTTATATCCTGGTGTTGATTGAAGTTTCAAATGGGTGAAGTTGTTGATGGTTGGTGGTTGAAGGTTGAAGGTTGATGGTTGATGGTTGATCGTTGGATGGGTGATGATTTTATTTTAAATGTGCGATTTGCAGTTCTGATCATTACGACCTAATCATCCTAAAAGAATTTACCGTCTGACCTTCGGTGCCGACCGGGTGCACAAAGGATATTTTGCATGCCTGTTTATAATGTTTTCAAATATTCTATCACGGCTTTCCTATCGGCATCTGACAATTGGTCTCCAAAATAATGGCCGTAGTTTCCGTATCCCTTCAGCTTTGTATTGTACACTTCGCTATTACCTGGCTCAATTTTCATTTCATAGTTCCAACCGGGGTTATCGTAGTTATAACTTGGTTTGCTGAAACTTCTTCGCCAATACACCGGGCGGATTTTGCTGTTTAGCATGGCTTCCAAACTTGGAACGGAACCATTGTGCATGTATGGAGCAGTTACCCAAATGCCATCCAGCGGCGGCGCAATATACCCACGAAAAGGCACCAGCTTTGCCGGATGATCGCCGGTAGTAAACCAGCTTTTATTAAACCAGTCGATGAACTGCGGGTTAGAATAATTTGCAGTATACAACAACGAATCCGTTTTAATGATCTCAGCAGGAATCAATAGGTTGGGGTACTCCGCATCTTCACCATAAGTACCATGGCATTTTTTACAGGTGGCCATAAAAATTGTTTTTCCTTCAACCGCTTTGGCGCTATCGATGCGTTTTGGATATTTAGGCGGTTGAAGAGAATTGATATAGGCAAGTACATCATTAAAATACCGGTCCACACTCTTTGCTTCTATGGTATCGGATACGGTTAGCAGGTTGGATGCCATCAGGAACCTTCCGAAATCGCCCCGGCCAAAGCCATTATAAAACATTGCATTCTTTTTCCTGAGCAGCCACCAGGCAGGTACATCGGTGGGGATAATATCATCGGGCAGCGACAGCAAATTTTGGTCGCTCCATTTTAATGTCTGCGGATCCCTGTGAGAAACCAGTAGATAGGCTAATCCATCAGCCAAATTTACCCCCTTCGTGCTGGTGATCAGTTTTGGAGCCACCGCCTTTAATGCAGTGATGAAGCTTTTTGCAGCCTCATATTTCTTTGCATTCTCACCGGTAAGATTTTTTAAGAATGTTTCAGCAATCAGCGCGGGAGTTTCCCGGTTCATGGTAAAATCTGATAAAGAATTCCCCAATCCTACAACCAGTTTGCCGTCGAAAAGCTGGGCGTGGCATTGCAGGCAGTTAGGAGCTACCACCAGTTCGCCGTTAGGCGCTTTCACTGCCGTAAAATCGTAAGACAAATTTTTATTTACGCCGGTCCGTTGCAGAAAATTGTTAGTATCCTTCGGTGTTACCCTCATAAAAAGAGAATAGGGGATCCCACTTTTTAAATAATCGCCGGTGGTCAAATAAGCGAAGCCCTTAGCCGCATCACCTGTCCTCTGTTTACTGGCGGGTATAAATTCAGGTTTAGCACCGATATATCGGTCTGTAATGGTCACAAACGCAAAACATACTAAGGCAATAGATAATAATATAATTATTTTTTTCATGATGATTTTTAGGTAGATGTGCCCAGGCTCCTTCATATGTCCACGGGGAGTTGTACTCTTAGCGGCAGCCCGGAAATGATCTTAAATTTACCGTCTTTCCCACCAATCGGGTCAATAATTGATTAAAGTATTGTAAAATTTTGAACAGAACTAACTTACAGTTTCTTCCTGTGTTGAACTTCCGCTGGCCTGGTTGTAAATATTCAATAGTTCTTTTAAGTCTTCAAGGGTATTGATCTCCCCTGGTTTTTTATCGTGTCGCCAGCGGCTCATTCTTGGAAAACGGAGCGCCACACCACTTTTATGGCGATTGCTGGCGGCGATTCCTTCAAAGGCAATCTCAAAAACAAGCTCAGGTTTTACCGTTCTGACCGGACCGAATTTCTCAATCGAATTTCGTTTTACGAAAGCATCTATTTGCGCGAACTCCTTGTCGGTCAGTCCACTATAGGCTTTTGTAAAAGCTACTAATTTATCGCCGTCCTTTACGGCGAAAGTGTAGTCCGTGTACAGGTTGCTTCTTCTGCCATGGCCTTTTTGCGCATAAATCATCACCGCATCAATGGTGAGCGGATCAATTTTCCATTTCCACCAATCGCCTCTTTTGCGGCCCACCTGGTAAACAGAGTTTAATCTTTTCAGCATTATGCCTTCGCTGCCGATATCCCTTGAAGTTAAGCGCATTTCTCTTAAAGCATCCCAATCCGGCGCATTGATCACCGGTGAAATATGGATAGATGGATGATCAATCGTTTGTACGATATTCTCAAGCAACAATCTTCTTTCCAACAGCGGCAGATCACGGATATCGTTGCCTTTGTATTCCAACAAGTCGTAAGCGATAAAACCTACCGGCGCTTCGAGCAATTGCTTTTTGGTGATATTTTTTCTACCGATCCTTGTTTGTAAAGCTGCAAAGGGAAGCGGTTTGAAAACACCCGTTTCAGCGGGCAGCGCAAGACTCATAATTTCACCGTCAATTACAACTCCTTCGGGCAACAGGTCTTTAAAAGCATTGTATTCCGGAAACTTTTCCGTCATGAGTTCTTCCCCGCGGCTCCAAACAAATAATTCGCTGTTTCTTTTAATTACCTGCCCGCGAATACCATCCCATTTCCATTCTGCCTGCCATTCATTGATATCTCCCAGGCTTTTTAAATCATCTTCAACAGCATACGCCAGGTAAAAAGGATAAGGTTTTGAATAATCGGCGCTGATATCTGTTTCACTTAATAAACTCTCAAAAGGAGTGGTTACCGGATCCCAGTTTCCACTAATGCGGTGCGCAATAACCGAGGGCGAAACCTGTACCGTTTTTGACAATGCGTTGACCATCATTTTTTGAGAAATGCCGATCCTGAACCCGCCGGTGATTAACTTATTAAATACAAACTGTTCATTGCGGGTCATCTGCTGCCAGCTATCCAGGATAAATTTTTTCCGGATAGATTCCTCTTCTTTCTCTATGCGGATAAAAGTTTCGAGGTACCAGGAGAGTGTATGTTCCTCAGTCATTGGGTTGTCCGTTGCGGCCCCGGGTAACAATAGTGCAATGGTTTCTCCAAGGTCGCCCACCGTATGGTAGCACTCATCAAACAGCCATGGACTTAGACCGGTCACCTCCATACACCAGGTGGCCAATAGCGTAGAGTTAACGATGCGTTTGGGCCTTCTGCCGCTGAAAATGGCGATTACCCATATCTTATCTTTATTGGATGCGGTTTCGAAATAGTTTTGCAACGCCTCCAATTTGTCGTTCGTCTTCGTGCTGGAACCAAGGATGTTTACCAATGCCGCAAATTGTTTCATAGCAATTCGCCGTTTACTGGTGAGGAATCAATTGCTGCCACATCCACCTCTTCAGTTTTGGACTCTTCTTCTTCACCGCCATATTCTGTTTTTACCTCACCTGATTCAATACCCTGTTCATTGAGGAAGCGGCTAAAGGCCGACTGAAATCCGTGTGTGACAAAAACCTTTTGTGCGCCGGTTGCTTTTACTGCCTGCAACAAACCCTCCCAGTCTGCATGATCGCTTAATGCAAAACCCGCATCTGTATTCCTTCTTCTTGCATTGCCCCTTACCTGCATCCAGCCGCTGCATACGCCCACGCTGTAGGGATAAAATTTTTTCATCCACGGAGAGCTGTCTGCACTTGGTGGTGCGATTACAATATTTCCCGCTAATTCCTCCTTTGGCGTATCTGGAAATACCCTGCGTAGTTCGGGCAATTTCCAGCCACTGTTTACAAGTGCCTGGTGTACATTGTAAACTGCTCCATGCGCAAAGATGGGCAATCCTGTTTCTGCCAGGGGTTTCAATACGCGTTGTGCCTTTCCCAAACTATAGGCGATCAGCACACTCGTTTTTTTATCTTCTTTATTTTTAGCCACCCAGTTCTTGATATCATCAAATATATCCGGCTGTTTTTTCCATTTGTAAATGGGTAATCCAAAGGTTGATTCAGAAATGAAGGTGTTGCATTCCACAGGTTCAAATGCCCCACTGATCCCGTCATCTTCTGTTTTGTAATCACCGCTGGCAACCCATACCTCGCCCGCGTATTCCACTCTTACCTGTGCAGCGCCAATGATATGGCCCGAAGGATGAAGCGTTACTTTTACCCCATTCATAAAAACGGGTTCTTTCCAATCCACCGACTCATAAGGATTATCACCCAGCCGCAATTGCAGTAAAGGTTTGGTAAGATGATGACACAGGTAATGCCTGCTTCCCCAACGGGCATGATCACTATGGGCATGGGTGATCACTGCCTTATCAACCGGTTTCCAGGGATCGATGTAAAAATCTCCCTGCCTGCAGTATAAGCCTTTATCAGAAAATTCTATCAATGGCATTGCGAGGAGGTTGAAGGTTGATGGTGAAGTTGATGGTTGAAGGTTGAAGGTTAAAAGTTGAAGGTTGATCGTCAGCCGGAAATAATTACAACAAACTGCCGTTATTGTTCAACAGTAAATTGTTAAACACGTAGGTTCAATAGAGAGAATGACGAAAGGTTTTATAAATGAACCCGGAAAAGAAAAGCAATTAAAATAGCAGGGTATAAGAACCCCCGCTGGCTAGCGGGGCAGGGGGGGTGGAGGACTTTGGGTTTGCTTTACCACGCCTTCGTAGTACTCCCATTAAACAGCCTGATAAAATACAGGTGCTTATTTTCAAAATAGTCGGGTTGGGTATTTTCCTTCTTCAAAAAGACTGGCATGAAGTTATAGTCGGAGAAAACTTTAAAGTCCTTATCATTGATATGGTTCATCATATCATTGGAATACGTAGTAAGTAACTTTGTAAAAAGATAAGCTGCCTCAAAGCCTTTGAAAACCATATCGGAGGGCTTTCCCTTGTACTTCTTTGCATAGCCGGCAGTGAGCAGTTTACTAAAATCATCCCATTTGTTATTGTAATAGGGGGAGGTAAAATAGATGGGAAAATCCTCGAACTGGTCTTTTTTTGCGAGGCTTTTAAAAGCATCCCAATTGGGCATGCCTACCAGGATGATCGGGTACGATTGACGCAGATCGTAACAGGCCGCAGTGAGGTTAGTTGCGAAATATTCATCCAGCGAGGCGCCAATGATAACGGATTGCCGGTTGCTATCAAGCCGTTTTTTTAATGTTTCCGATGAAAAAGAACTGTCTGCGTAGATGGTTTGGATATTGATCAAAGGTTTGCGATCTGGTTCATTGATCATTTTAAAATAGCCCGCAACTTTATCTTCCTGCACACCTTTTTTACGAATCAGCAAGATCCTGTCAGTTCCATGGTTTTGTAAAATGTAGCTGTAAATAGCTTCGCAATGTGCCTTCAACGTAGAATTCACCAAAACAAGGAAAGGGTTGCCCGTAACTCCGCCATCATTGGGATAAGTTGCTGAAATAAAAGGAATATTTTTAGCGAGTGCGAATTCGGCGAGTTGCCGGTATTCAATGTCTTTTACGGACCCGATGATTAGCTGCAAGCTATCCAGCTTACCGGCCTTAATGAGTTGATCAACCGGGGAGAGATAGGATTTGGTATCGTATATAAATGCATTTACGTTCTGGTTCGGAAGTTTGACGGAATCAAGGGCTATTTGCACCCCGTTCACAAAATCAATTCCCGGCATGATAAATCGTGGCATCCCTTGTTTGTAACGAAATTTATCTCCGTCATTAAATACCGAATCGAGGTACAATGGAGCGAAAATACCAATATGATAAGTTCTTACAACAGGAACAGAATCTACTTGCGCAAGCGCATTATGGAAAGAAAAAAAACTGGTTAAAATAAATAGTACCGGCAAGAAAAATTTCTTCATATGTTTTTGATTCTTAAAAAAACTTAAAAGGTAAGTTTTGATCATTTAGCTGTTGTTGCAATTTTGCCTGGTTTTCCATCCGTTGATACGCCCGTGGTAAAGATCTATCGTATTGTGTATGACTATTGTTAAGTTTTCAATGATGCTCTGGCATCTGCTGATGTGTGGTTCTTGTCTTCTGCAAACGAAAAATAATTCATCAGCCTCAATAGCCGAATCGTCTTATTATCGCCCATCCACCGTCAGATCATTATTCCCATTCAATCGTTGCCGGCGGCTTGCTGCTGATATCGTATACCACCCGGTTGATTCCCCGTACATTATTTATTATTTCATTGGAGATATTGGCTAAAAACTCATAGGGCAGGTGCGCCCAGTCCGCCGTCATCCCATCAACAGAAGTAACTGCTCTCAGTACAATGGTAAACTCGTACGTTCTTTCATCGCCCATTACGCCAACGCTTTTTATCGGTAACAAAATCGTGCCAGCCTGCCAAACAGTGGAGTATAGGTTTTCTCTTTTTAATCCATTGGTATAAATCGCATCCGCTTCCTGTAATAACCGTACCTTTTCTTCGGTCACATCTCCTAAAATCCTGATACCCAAACCAGGGCCAGGAAAAGGGTGCCTGAAGAGCATGTCGTGTGGTATACCGAGTTCCAGTCCTACTTTCCTCACTTCATCTTTAAACAATGAGCGAAGGGGTTCCACCAGCGATAATTTCATCAGGTCGGGCAGCCCGCCAACATTGTGGTGCGACTTAATGGTAGCGCTCGGTCCGTGAACAGAGGCTGATTCAATTACATCAGGATATATCGTACCCTGGCCTAAAAAATCTATATTTTCAATGCGGTGTGCTTCCTGGTCAAAAATATCTATGAAGCCACTGCCGATCACCTTTCTTTTTTCTTCCGGATCGGTAATGCCGGCAAGCCTTGTGTAAAAGTGATTTTTAGCATCAATGCCTTTTACGTTCAAACCGAGCTCGCCATACGATTTCAACACCTGTTCAAATTCACCTTTCCTCAACACGCCGTTATCTACAAAAATGCCGAAGAGGTTATCTCCGCAGGCTTTATGGATGAGTGTGGCCGCTACAGTACTATCTACTCCACCGCTCAATGCCATGATCACCCTTTTATCGCCAATTTTGGCCTTGAGGGCTGCCACCGTATCATTAATAAAATGGGCCGGGGTCCAATCCTGTGAACACTTGCAAATGTCTACGAGGAAATTTTTTATAATCTTTTTTCCTTCGGAAGAGTGATATACTTCGGGATGAAACTGGAGGCCGTACAATGGCAGCTTGTCTTCGCTGATGCGTTTAAAAGCCGCAACCGGGATGCTTTCGGTGGTACCTAAAATTTCAAAGCCTACCGGCAGTTCTTTAATGGTATCACTATGGCTCATCCAAACCTGCGAATGGGACGAAACTTCTTTGAGTAAAACATCTTCTTTTAATTTTTCCAGTTTGGCCCTGCCATATTCCCTTTTATCACTTTTTTCCACTTTGCCGCCCAGTAGTTTAGCAGTTAACTGGGCGCCATAGCAAATGCCGAGTACCGGAACTTTTTCCGAGATAGCCAGGATGTTTACCAGTGGCGCATTTTCTTCATTCACCGAAAAAGGGGATCCGGAAAGGATGATACCCTTTAATTCAGGAGTATAGGGAATGTCTTTATGAAAGGGGATAATTTCGCAAAATACACTGGCTTCTCTTACGGCACGGGCAATTAATTGAGTATACTGAGAACCAAAATCCAGGATGAGAATTTTTTCCGTCATGATGCTGCGAAGGTAAATAATACCGATCACAATTTATCCAGGACTAAAAAAGTGAATATTCACGGCTTACCTCTGTTGCTTTTGATGAGCTGATAAAAAGATTAAAGCCTTTCGACGGCATTAATTTACATCGGGCGCTTACTACCGGAATATCATTGACCCGGAAAACCCAAATGCTTTCCAACTTTATTTATAAACATTTGCTAACCTACGTTTTATTGTAAATCTTTACATAAAATTATCAATATGAAACATTTATTACTTTGCTTTTTTACATTGATGGTGCTTGCTTCCTGCAATCAAAGAAGGGGTAGCGGCAATATTGTAACTGAAAAGAGAAATACGGGCGATTTTAAAGGTATTTCGGTAGGAGGGGCTTTTGAAGTTGAGTTGAAATCCGGTCCTGCAACCGAAGTAGTGGTAGAGTCGGACGATAATGTGATTCACGATATCGAAACGAAGGTAAGTGGCGATGTGCTGAAAATCAGAACTAAAAACGGGCATGGTTTTAATAATGCACATTTTAAAGTTTTTGTGACTGCACCTGAAATCAATTCACTTGAGATCAGCGGCGCGGCCCATCTTAAAGCAATTGATGAGTTGAAAAGCACACGGAAAATTTCTTTCGATGTTTCCGGAGCCGGTGGGTGCAAAGCTTCAGTGGATGCCCCTGAGGTGAATGCTGAGATCAGTGGTGCAGGAAATATCGAGTTAAGCGGCAGAACAAAGGATTATAATGCTGAAGTTTCCGGTAGCGGTGATCTGAAATCGGCGGATTTGAAAAGTGAAAGTACGGTTGTGAAAGCTACGGGTGCGGGTTCGGCCAGGGTGCATGCCAGTGTAAGGCTGAAGGCGAATGCAAGCGGCGCAGGAAATATTTATTACCGTGGCGGCGCCAATGTGGAAATGAAGACAAGTGGGGCGGGGAATATTAAAAACGAGAATTAATCTTATTACGTGAATGGTGAATGGTCAATAATGGAAAATCGTCAATGGCCATTGCGTTTTATCTATTAATGATTGGTTCACAGGGGTAACCTCTATCTCGACATGGGGTGTGATGCAATGAAATAAGTTTGCATTGATGCAGATCCATAGTGGCATCCGTTAAAAATATGTGCAACTTCCGCTCAGGCCCAGGCAGGATTTTCAATGCGCAGGAATGAGCGCTTGACATTGAAGGACATTTCCGGGCGGTTATGGATTTCTGCGTACTATTGAGAAGCATATCAGTAAAGTCCTTACGATTTTCCGGGCCAATTTTGCAGAAATACATTTATCCCTCTCGAGGGATAGGTGTTAGCGGAACGAAGACCGGTAGTTATGAAAGATTGCCGGCTATTATTTTTTATTCTCTAATGCCTTTATAGTTTTTTTCAATTCATCAATTTGTTGTTGCTGTTCTTTGATTGCGTTGATTAAAACAGGGATCAGATCGGAATAGGCAATACTTAGATTTTCCTTTGCTTCATCTCCTTTTACTACTTCCGGAACAAGCTTTCTTACATCTTGTGCAATTAAGCCCAGCTTTTTATCAATGGTAGGCGTTGTTTTCCAGTTATAACTTACCGGTTGCATGGCCATTACTTCTTTCAGGCCGTAATTTAAATTGGCGATATTTGTTTTCAGGCGCCTGTCTGAAGAGGTGTTAAGAGCATTTGTTGCATAAACGGTTCCCCAGCGATTGGTTGACGATCCTAAATCGCCGCTACCAGCTCCATTACTTGCATAAGGTGCGATAGTGCCTTTAGCTGTTACTAAATATGCCGGGTTGCTTCCAGAAAAATCGCCAAAACCTATGTTTCCGGTGCTTGTAATTCGTACTCTCTCTGTACCGTCGGCACTGTTATTACCATTTACAACTGCTCCTCCATAGGTAAAAAAAACGAGGCCCTTATTAGCAGAACCATTTCCTATATAGAAATCCTGCGGGCTTACGGAATAGATATAGGCTGTATGAGGTTGGTTAAGGAGGTTCGAAGCACCATTCGTATAACCACTGCTATTAATACCCAGATCAACATAGTATGGATAAGTGGTACCGTTAGCAGTGTAATTATTTGTAGCAATTACGTCTGAACTTGCATTATTTCCACTGTTTTTGTTTTGTACACCAATTTGAACATAGCTGTTCTGGTTACCAACAGCGTTAATGATATTATTAACTGATGTGCCCCCGTCAACCAGCAGTTGTTCAGGTGTAGCAGCATCAAAGTTTGCACTCCCTATGCCCACATAACCTGAACTGCTATCAATGATCATTCTTTGTATATTATTGGTACGAAGGCGAAGGCTTTTATTATCACTGGTTCCTAAAAAGTGATTTGCATAAGATGTGCCGCTGTTGCCTGCAAGCGCCCAGGCATTGGAAGAAGAAGTAGTTAGCGCAGAAGGGCTCAATCTTTTTACTACTCCGTTAGAAACAGTTAATAAACTATCAGTGTTGGTACCAGTTTGAAGTCCTATCAGCTGCAGCGGATCGGCGGTGGCATTTACCTGTAATTTATAAGCCGGGTTGCCAACACCAATGCCCACATTACCGGATCCATCTATGCGCATTCTTTCATTATAGGAAGAGTCGGTTCCACCTGTTAAAAACATCAGCGATTTGCCAAAGGTGCCCGTTCCGATGATAAAGTTTTGGCCCATATTGTACAGGTAGGCATCGTTGGCGGTTCCCATTACATTGCTTATGTTATTGCCTCCGTTAATACCCATATCAACAAAGTTATTTGCCTCATCACCATTATTGGCCGTTGCAACCACGTCAGATGAAGAATTTGTTCCAGCGGAATTGTTCTGAATATTTAATTGCAGGTAACTGTTGATATTTCCTTTTCCCACAATAGCATTCACCGAAGTGGTGGTGCCTGCATCTACCAAAAATTTCTCAGGATAAGTGACATTAAAAGTCGCTGCCCCTATCCCCACCCTCCCCGAGGTGTCAATTACCATCCGTTGCGTATTATTGGTACGAAATGCCAGGTTTACCTTATCCGTAGAACCTAAAAAGTTAGCCGATGAACTAGCTCCGGAGTTGCCGGTAAGCAGCCAGTTATTGGTGGTAGCACCAAGCGCCGTCCAAACCGGTGCACCAGGCGTGCCTGTATTTACCTTAAAAGCGTTATCGGTAAGGTTATAAATCAGTAAGCCCGTGGCAGGACTTACAATAGCAGTTTGCTGCGTTGTAGTCATCCGTGGGGCCAAAAAGCCTTTGCTGGTGCTTGCAATATCAAGCATTGCACTTCCATCGGGTACAGCACCGGTTGTGTTGATCGCCATGTTTTGAGCCGATACTTTATTCACCAGGAACAGCACAGTAAATAAGCCACAGAATATAAAATTTTTCATGTAATTGGTTTTTAATGTGTTAAGTGCCGTAGTGTTAATTGATTTTAATGATATATTAATGTTGAATTGTCTATTGTTGTATTATTACTTTTTGTACCTCAATGCTGTTTGCCGGGCCGGTAATTTGTAATTGGTACACTCCATCAGGCAAGGTGATATTATTCTTCAATACCTGTGAGGTACTACCACTGCTAATGGGCAGCGAGGTGCTCCATATCAGTTGGCCTGAGTTGTTAAACAGGTTGAACTGGTAATTGCCTTTCGGTTGATTAGCAAACTGAAGATGAATGCTGTTTCCTTTTACGGGATTTGGCTGGATGGTAAAGTGATTTGCCTTCCCAGCCATCAGCACATATACTACCTGGCTGTATTTTATTTCGCCATTGCGGTCGGTGCTTTTTATCCTATAGAAATTTTCGCCTGTAAACGGCGCCGCATCTATCCAGGAATAGGATCCGGCGGCATTGGCAGCAGTGGTGTTTACCAGGCTGAAGGCTGAGCCGTTCGCAGATTTTTCCACCTCGTATTTTATGGTGTTGACCTCATCCTGCACCAACCAATCAACCTGTATGGTTTCATTGACAGGGTAGGCTTTTACAGCCGTAAATGCAATGGGTAAAACCGTTAATCTTTTGAAAACTATTCTAAAGCGGGTGGCGTTTGCTGAAGCTACATTGGCATCCACTGTAAAATTGATTGTGGCGGTGTCGGCAAGACTAAGCGGAGTGCTGGTAGCTAAATAACTGTCTTCCAGGTAAGCTGTTAACCCCGTTTGGCTAAGGTTTTCGGGCATTAACCGCAACTGGTAACTGCGATTAGTAACATTCCATAACTTTAAAAACAAGGTGTCATTCATAAGAATGAGCGGCCTTCTCTCGATAGCGAGCGTAACACCATAACGCAAAAAAGCCAGGTTTTCACCTATATTGGAAAATTTCAGCGCATCCTGGTTGGTAACATTATCTGAAAAGCCAGCGGCAAATTCAGCCAGTGTGCCGTCTGCAAACAAAACTGTGGCATCCGGGTTCAGAAGATAAATATTTGCCCTAAAGCTTTGGCCTGTACCTGGCAGGGTGGTTCCATCTACCGGCCTGAAAACCCGGATATTATTATTGGAAGATTTGGCAGTTTCATTGATGGTTAAAGAGGCTGACCCATTTACATCAGTTTCTACAAAAAAGGCCTGTGCTGATTGAATTTCTTTTGTTTGTAAACTGGCAGAGGCTGCGTTGCTGTAAACGCCGTCATTATCCAAATCATCCATTGCAACGTAATTTCCCAATGCAGTTACCAGGGGGTCCCATACATAAAACCTTTTCACCAGGTTAGTTCTTGTTATCGCATTAAAGTCAATGGGTGAAGCATAAGGATTGCCGATTAAAGTGTAGCCGCCGGCATTTGTTACAGCACTGAACGTTTGCGTGCCGGTTTGCAAACTGCCGATGCTGGTGAGTGTGGTAATGTTCGTATTCGGAGCAACAAAATTACTTGGGTTGCGGTCACCACGGATGAATACAAAATATCCTGTATTATCTGCGCTACCGGTGTTGGTTTTAGAAATAGACGTGTAAGTATTGGTTACCACAACCAGGGCTTGGGTGGTTGCGTTCCATGTTTTTAGCGAGGCACCATTTCCATTGTCCAAACCGTAGGTAGCTGTAGGGCCACTAACGAGCAAGCCCTTACCGACAGTATAAACGCCGGCATTTTGCCAGCTATTGTAAATGGTGGCAGCATTTGTAATCGGCGCCGTCATGAGTCGCCAGGCCCTTTTGGATGGAATATAGCGTTCAACCATCGCCGTTCCATAGATATTGGCTCCGGAAGGTACCGCAGCTAACCTTGCCGTATTGGAAGAATCGGATAATAAAGTAAGATTGCTATTGGAATAGAAATTGCCGGCAGAAAGGGTTAACACATTCTTTACGCCTACCGAAGATTTCAAAGCGATACCATAAAGCATTTTATCAAGTGTTAAGTTGTTGAAAGTTGTATTGCTGCTGCCAGATACATAAGCCACGCTGGTGTCGGTATTCCCGGTAAACACAACTGTGCCGGAACCTGCGGTAAAAACGCCGTTGTTTTTGAAGGCTGTATTGTTCATCACCACGTAAATGTTTCCGGTTAGCACCATATTGCATCCCGTGTACAGTTTAACTTCCTGCGCACGCACTGTTGATGCACATACAACCAGGCAGCAGCATTGAATTGCCTTTTTTGCCGTTGCCATTTTTTTACCCAGGTGGCGAAAAAAAAGATATCGTATCTGCGTGGTGCTCATAGTGATGATTTATTTTCTATATGGATATTTGACAGGTTGATGTAAGAGATAACAGCATTTCGGCCAGTTTAAATTTCCCTTATTTTTTAACAGCTGATGAAGACTGTTTCTTTTGCTTAATCAATAGCGCCCATTTTTCAAGCATCCCCACCAATTCATTTAATTCTACAGGCTTGCTGATATAATCATTCATGCCCGATTGCATACAATCTTGCCTGTCTCCCTGCATAACATTTGCTGTCATGGCAATTACAATGGGCTGTTCTTCCAAACATAGCCTAATCATCCTTGTTGCCTCCAGCCCGTCCATCTGCGGCATTTGCACGTCCATCAGTATTAGGTCGTATTGCCGGTTGCTTACCATTTCCAATACTTCTTTTCCGTTGTTGGCGATTTCTGTCTGGTAGCCCAGTTTGGAAAGTATTTTTGTAGTCCATTGCTGGTTCAATGGGTTATCTTCTGCAATGAGAATGTTTAAAGGATATTGTTTTGAAAATTGATCAGATAACTTATGAATGTTTTTTTGTTTATTAACAACAGCATTGTCAGTAGTTCTCAACTGGTTTGAAATAGCATCCAGCAGCAGGCTTTCCTTTAGGGGCTTGCTCAATACCGCACCAAATATTTCGGCTTGTGCTTTAGATCGCTCATCGTTTACCGGACTAAGAAGGATGATCGGGATTGCAGGATATTTTTTTCGAATGCATTGCGCCAGTTCAATACCGTCCATTTCCGGCATAGTTAAATCTGTTATCACCAGGTCGAAAGAAACCTGCGATAAAATATCTAAAGCTTCCTTACCATTTGCGGTTGATGTGGTCACCATCTTGAGGGTTTCCAATTGTTTGCAAAGCACATCACGTACTGTTTCGTTATCATCCGCAATTAATATTTTTTTTCCCTTTAGAGCAGTGAGTTCAGAAAGCCCTTGTGTTTGAAACGGCTGCATGCCTGGCCGGCTGTAAATACTGAACTTAACAGTGGTACCTTTCATTTGAGTACTCTCCACCATAATCGACCCACCCATGAGCGCTACGAGTTTTTTACAAATGATGAGGCCAACGCCCGACCCCGAATCCATATTTACCGGTGCGTTCTGCATGAACAGGTTCTTTGATAATAACTTCACCTGCTCCGGTGCCATTCCTTTTCCGCTATCACGTACTTCAAATTCCAGTTTTATACGGTTATCTTCGTTACAGGCAATTAATTGAGCACCAATAAAAACTTCTCCTTTGCCGGTAGCCCTGGTGGCATTTTCAATAAGGTTTGTTAAGATCTGGCGCAACCTTTTTACATCCCCCACAATCGTTTTAGGAACACTATCATCTATATGATACACCAGGTCGATACCTGCGGCGGCAGCTTTGGTACCAAATACATCTAACACTTCTTCTATACAGTTGCTTAAGTCAATGTCTTTCGCCTCCAGGTCTTTCCCGGACTCTATTTTCGAATACTCCAACACATCATTCATCATTATCTCATTCATCACTTTCATCAGCTTGTCGCCGGAATAAATAACTGCGTTTACATATTCCTGTTGCTCATTTGTAAGAGATGTCTGGTTCAACAAGCCGGCCATTCCCAACACACCGTTCATAGGTGTCCGTAATTCATGATTTATCCGGGACAGAAGAGTGCCTTTATTACGATCTGCAAGCAGCGCTTTATCCGTAGCTCTTTGCAAATTCTTTGTTGAATATGTCAACAACTCGTTTCGTTCCATCAATTGCCTTTCCAGGTCTGCCTGTTTGTTTTTTACAGCGTTTATCCGCACATAATGAAATATTACCAACGCCAAACCGATAAAGGTAAACAGCAGGAGTTTAAACCACCACGTGAACCAGAACAATACGAGTATGATATTCCAGTTTGCCGTTAACCAATGTGTCGTATGCATAAAATGTAAAATTGAAATGGGCAAACTTGTTACTTTAAATATGAGAATGAATAATATTAGGCTTTAGGTCTTTCTGTCAGATTGGGTGCTATCACTTGTTTTATATCAGGCATGAATTGTCAAGGGAGAAAAACCAATCATGGTGGTTTAGCAATTGCAATTCACGGGTTAAAGTGTCGCATCATACCTGGCCTGTCACCCGTTACCTGTGAGTGTAGTTCAGTCCCATTACTACATACCGCTCGCTCCCTTCCGGGTTAAATACATATACAGGGAATTCCCATTTCCCAAATTCGGCTTTCAGGAAAATTCCTTTTTCTGAGGTTCCTTTTGTATGATACAGGTTGGTTCGCTGCATTGATACTCCGGCAGATAATCCCTTGAAAAAATCGTAACTGAGATCTGACCAGCTGTACATAGAATTGAGCGCCGTGTTCTGTGTTGAAAACATATACTGTGATTGTATCGAAAACATAAACTTCTTGTAGGTTACTGTGGCATTTTCGCCGATAGCTCCTCCGTTTAATTTGCCCCTTATAATTCCCAACAATGGTGTAAGCTCGTATGAAAAAGTAGCCTCGTGTTCAAAAGTTTTGCCTCCGTAAACAGAAGCTGTTTGTGCAGCATCGTAGTTATAACGCCCTTCCACATACCAGCCAGAATTAAACTGGTACCATGCTTTCGGACTTAGGGTGATCGATTTGTTATCCATAAAACAGTATTGTTCCAGGCCGGTATTCGACTGGCAGGTTGCCTTATGCCACCACACGAAGACTATCATCAACAACAACATAGTTTTTTTCATTTTCAATGAGTATGTATTCTGCGGTAGCTAATTTTTTCAATAGGCATATATCCTTCAGGAAGGTGTTCCATCTAAATACCAATTCATCGATTGGATGCCAAAGCAATACCCAGGCGAACACATCCAGGCTGTTAATTACCCCTGTTGTAAAGCCTGATTCACTACTCATTACCATCGGTAGCATGGTCTGAAATAATATTACCACAATGATGCTGATCACCAGCAATGTCCAGTTGCGCCGTTTGAACTTTACAAATTCTTTTTCCCTGTCTTCTTTTTTGGCCGTGAAATGACCCCGGATAGCATACATCAGCGGTTCGGCATATTGTTTATCGTCTTCGCACTTGCATTTTAATTTATAAAAAATGGCAGAGTGTCTTTTAGCAGATTTAACGGATTGTGAAATGTAATCTTCAAACTGGTGGCTAAGCTGCCGCATATAGATCGGCGCCGGGTCGTGCCTGTTGAAATAATTATTGGCAATGAGTCTATCGGAAGTTATAAACACGTTGATACTCTTTGCAACCGGGTGGCTCATAGCACTTACAATTAATTGTTTAAATCTTGCCTGCTGTTAACGCGAAAACACAAATCTTTTTTCCCCTAACTATACAGTGATCACCTGGTTTTTATAAGATGCTATATATGCCTACAACAATTTGCAGCTAACAACCGTTGCTTTTTCGGACTATTACATGTAACATTGTCATAACTCCTTAACTGTTGAATTATTGAGTAAGCGACAAAATGTAGAAGTACAGCTACACGGGACGAGATGAAAGATTCTACAACTCACGATCCGTTGACATCAATTCTGCAGCACAACCTGGTAGAAAACTAACTACACTTTATTGGTTAACTGTCTCAGCAAGAAAACAGCATTAAAAACGTTAATGATACACATATAACATTCTGAATAAAGCCATCCATTATCTTAAACAAAGTAAAATGAGAAAATGGTTTGCCATATGTGCCTTTTAGTGATATTTTCCTGCGTTGCGATGTTGTTCTGGTTTAACGAGTGGAGGTATAGTTTGCCAACTCCCGTTCCTTTGCCATACCGTGCCGTAAAAATAAAAGAGCTTATTGATCTCACCGGCAAATTCAAGCCAGGTGGCAAGGAACCTGTATTCTTACACTTCTTTAATCCTTATTGTCCCTGTTCGAGGTTTAATATTCCACAATTCAAATCGCTTGCTATTAAATATGCGGATAAAATAAGTTTTGCAGTGATAGTAATGAAAACGGGTAAAAGGTATACCGCTGAAGCAATACGGGATAAATTCGCCTGGCCGTGCCCGTTTTGTTTGATACTTCTTTGGCCGGTGCCTGCGGCGTGTTGGAAACTGCAGATACCCTTGATGGTTTTTGTATTGATACATCATGCCAGCCTTGGCTACCTGCAAAATATAGGTACAGAGGGAATATATTTTACCCAGTTGAATTCTCTTGAATTGCAAACCCTTATCATACATATTATTTTAACCGCTGTGATATTTTTTACATGTGGCTTGTGGGCTTACCAGTTTGCTAAATAACTGAATAAACTTTGAAACTACTACATATGGAAATCTTTAAAAAAAACACCAGCGCTTATACAACCGGAACGGATGAAGCGCTGTACGATTTAAGCATACTTGTAGAAATGGATGATGATGAATACCTATTGGAAATGCTGAGCATTCTGTTAACCGATGTGCCAAAAGATCTAAAAGAAATGAAGAAAGCGGTACAGGCAGGTAAGCCTGCGATGGTTTGCCAGGCAGCGCATAAATTGAAGGGTAGTGCCGGCATTATACAAGCAACAAAATTGACTGAGCTGCTGGTGGATATAGAAGCCATTGGAAAAGATGGGGTAATTAATAAAGACCTGGCCTGCCTGGTGGACAATGCAGCTAATGAATACAGCAGCATCGAAAAGAAATTGAAAATATACGTTCAGGAATTAAATAAATAACAGTCATATAAGTTTTCTTTTTCACCCGGTTGCAGTATAACAAATCCGGGAATGAAAAACCGGTTCTAAAATAAAAACGATGGAAGCCCTCCGCTATATACTTTTGATGCTATTGCATGCACTCTGCTATTGTTCAATTGCTCAAAAGCAAAATTTAAAGTTTGATCACCTGGATATTAACAACGGCTTGTCTCAAAACCGTATTCTTTGCATTTTGCAGGATAACCGGGGTTTCATGTGGTTTGGTACAAGCGACGGACTGAATAAATATGATGGCTATAAATTTACGGTGTACAAAAATGATGCAAAAGATAGTAATAGCATTAGCAATAATTTCATCTCCGGCATAGTTGAAGACGATAAGGGGATAATCTGGATAACTACACGGGGTGGTGGTTTAAATCGCTATGACAAAGAAAAAGACAAGTTTACGCATTTTACAAACAATCCTAAAAATTTCAATAGCCTGTCAAGTAACCTGCTAACTTCCATCAGCAAAGACAGTGAAGGAAATTTATGGATCAGCTCTGAAGCTGAGCTGAATTATTTTGATCCGGTCCGCAATAATTTTTTACGTTACCAAATAAATGCAAAATATGTTCTTGAAGACAGGCAGCACCAACTGTGGGTGGGAACTTATCACGATGGGCTTGGTTTATTTAATAAAAAATCAAAGGCATTTACTTATTTCCGGAACAACGATAAAGACAACAATTCCATCAGCAATGATAATGTTTCTGTTATTTTCGAAGACAGCAAAAAGCAGTTGTGGATTGGGACCGTTGGAGGCGGCCTGAATTTGTTTGACAAGCTTACCGGCAAGTTCCGTCGCTTTACTAAAGACATACAGGGCAATACCAACAGTTTAGCATCCAATACAGTCTTTTCGCTTGCGGAAGATACGGCCGGCAATCTTTGGATCGGAACAGAAAACGGAGGGTTAAGTATTTACAATTCGGCTACGCAGCAATTTGATCTGTACCAGCATGATGAAATAGATAATAAAAGTGTCAGCCATAATTCTATCTATTCCATTTATAAGGATACGGATGCCAATATGTGGATAGGTACTTTTGCCGGCGGTGTAAATATCATCACGCAAAACAGCAACCGTTTTGGACACTTTAAACACACCACAGATAACAACAGCCTTAACAATAACAACGTATTGTGTATTAGCGAAAGGGGAGATGGAAAGATATGGATAGGTACAGACGGCGGCGGCCTGAACCTCTTCGACCCACTGACAAAAAACTTCACGCATTACACACATCAACCCGGAAATAAAAATAGCATCTGTGGCAATTATGTATTGAGCGTTTGCACAGACAGCAAAGGCAACGTTTGGGTTGGCACCTGGGCAGATGGCATCACTGTTTTTAATCCTCAAAAGAATACTTACCGGCATTTCAAGAATGATCCTGCGGATGCTTTGAGCATCAGCGGTAATAATGCCTGGGTTATTTTTGAAGACAAAGAAAAGCACATCTGGGTGGGCACTTATAATGAAGGACTAAACTTGTATGATCCGGCCAGCAATACTTTCACCAGGTTTAATGACAGCACAGGAAATGCGAGCACCAAGAAAATCCAATCCATTACCGAAGACAATAACGGGAATTTATTGATAGGTACTGATGGAGGTGGTTTGCAGGTGTTTAACACCCATACAAAAGCCTTTACAAATTTTCCTTCTTTTGGTGCTAAAAACAGGCTGACTGAAAACCGTATTACGTTTACGCAAACGGATAAACGCGGTAATTGTTGGATTGGCACTATGGCAGGGCTCAATTATTTTGATGTAAAAAAGCAATTGTTTACTACTTACACTACAGCAGATGGGCTGCCGAATAATGTAATGTTTGGATTAACCGAGGATGCAAGTGGAGATGTCTGGATCAGTACCAACAGGGGGATATCCCGTTTTGATCGGGCCACAGGGGACATCAAAAATTTTGGCATCGAAGACGGACTACAATCTTATGAGTTTAAGCTGGGATCTTTCTGTAAGGCACGGTCAGGAGCGATGTATTTTGGCGGAGTAAATGGGTTTAATGAATTTTACCCCGACAAGATTACAGCCGATGCTTTTGAGCCTCCCCTGGTGCTTACGGACTTTGAAATATTCAATAAAAATGTACCTATTTCCAAGGGGGGTGACGATCCCTCACCGCTTACAAAACATATTTCTGAAACGAGGGAAATTACTTTGCCCTATAAAAGTTCTGTTTTTTCTTTTGAATTTGCTTCTTTGAACTATTCTGTAACAGGAAAAAAGCAATATGCATATATGCTCGAAGGCTTTGATAAAACCTGGAATGAGATCGGCACACAACGAACCGCCACCTACACAAATCTTAACCCCGGAAAGTATGTTTTTAGAGTGAAGGGAATGAACAATGAAGGCCAGTGGTCTTCACATACCATTGCAGTAACGCTTACCATTACTCCTCCATTTTGGCTTACCTGGTGGTTTAGGGCATTGGTACTGTTAAGTCTTGTCGGCGGTGCCGTCTGGTTCTACAAAGTTCGGACCAATATCATCCGGTCTCAAAAAAATAAGCTTCAACGAAAAGTAGAAGAACAAACCCAGCAGTTAGTGTTATCAAACAAGGAAGAACAGAAAGCCCGTTACGAAGCTGATGAAGCGAATAAAGCTAAAAGTGTTTTTCTTGCTACCATGAGCCACGAAATCCGCACACCGATGAATGGTGTAATTGGTATGGCATCACTGCTAAGTGAAACACAACTAACTCCCGAGCAGCAGGAGTATACAAAAACAATCAGCACCTGCGGAGAAGCTTTGCTGACCGTGATCAATGATATCCTTGATTTTTCAAAGATTGAATCCGGTAATATGGAATTGGAAGATCGTGATTTCAATTTGCGCACCTGCATTGAAGAAGTGTTGGATGTATTTGCCGGTAAGGCGGGCCAGATGGGATTGGATCTTGTGTATGAAATAGACTACAATGTTCCCGCCCAAATTATAGGCGATAGCATGAGGCTGCGCCAGGTATTGGTAAATCTCGTAAGCAATGCCATAAAATTTACAGAACAGGGAGAAATATTTGTAGGCATTCATTTACTCACAACGAAATCCGACGGACAGATAGAACTGCAATTTGAAATAAGGGACACAGGCATCGGTATTCCGGCTGATAAAATGGAAAGATTGTTCAAGGCTTTTTCACAGGTGGATTCATCTACCAGCCGCAAGTATGGCGGCACAGGGCTGGGGCTCATTATTTGTGAGAAATTAATAGGGCTGATGGGCGGAAAAATTGATGTGACAAGTAAAGAGAAGGAAGGCACCACATTTACATTTACCATGCTAACGGTTGCGAGTTCACTATCGCTCCGCACTTATGTAACCAATCATATCACTGGCTTGGAAGGCAAGCAAATACTTGTGGTGGATGATAATTTAACGAACCGGAGTATTCTTAAAAATCAATTGGAAGTATGGAAGCTGGTCCCTACACTTGCCAGCAGTGGTGCAGCAGCGCTGGAAATAATGGCCGACGGAAAACATTTTGATTTGTTATTAACCGACATGCAAATGCCTGACATGGATGGGTGTGAACTTGCGGGCCTGGTGAAACAATTGTATCCCAAGCTTCCGATCATCCTGTTAAGTTCTGTAGGTGATGAACGCAATAAAAAATATGAAGGTCTATTTCAATCCATACTGACTAAACCGATAAAGCAGGAGATGTTGTGCAAGCTGATGATCAACGAGCTGCGGGGTACTCCGAAACATATCACAGTAGGCATACAACCCGGAAAACAAAAGCTTTCTATCGGGTTTGTAAAGGAGCATCCGTTAAAGATACTCGTAGCCGAAGACAATCTTGCCAACCAAAAACTCACGCTTAAAATATTAAGTAAACTGGGCTTTGCAGCAGACCTTGCAGAGAACGGCAGGCAAACCGTAGCGCGGGCCGGCGAACAGCAATATGATCTCATCCTGATGGACGTGCAAATGCCGGAAATGGACGGACTGGAAGCTACCAGGATCATCCGCCAGGAACTGGAAGTACAGCCCATTATTATTGCCATGACAGCTAATGTAATGAAGGAAGATAAAGATGAATGCCTGAAAGCAGGCATGAACGATTTTGTTAGCAAGCCGGTAAGGCTCGAAGAGGTGGTGAGTATGTTAACCAAATGGTCGAACATCGCTAAAGAAAAAGCTGCTGAAAAAACACTGGTCTCCGGATCTGCTGATTAACTAAATAACAACCGCATACCATGCATTGGAAATGCCTTGAAATAGTGCTGAGTTACCAGCGGCAAATAAAGGCAACATGAAAATGCAACCCGTTTAGGAAGTGTATATTGCAGTTCAAAGAAAGGAGTGACTTCATCGCACATATCAAAACCTCTGCGAAAATATTAATCCAATGTTGAGGCAAATAAATCCAATAAACCTGACTAACACTAACCGCAGACAAATGATGAAACACTCATTTTTCCTCCTTGTGTATGTATTTGTGATGGTCAATGGAATGCTCGCACAAAACTCATCAACCCGTTCCAAATATAACTTCAACAGTGCATGGAAAGTATTTATTGGCGATCCATGAAAGTCGTTCTTGCCTCCTTGCTCGTTTTGACTACGGGAACGCTTTCGGCGCAAGTGCCAAAAGGGGTAAACGATACCATTACTATATCCAGGGAATTAACCAAAAGTATTTTTGTTACCGGTAAAATAACCGATGCAGCGACTAACAAAGGAGCTTCAGGGGTTCGTTTGCAGGTGGAAGGTTTTTCTGCTGCGATTACAGATTCAAATGGTTTGTTTAGATTGAAAGTGCCCTCTTATGAATCCACCATTTTCATCAATGGTGAAGGGTATAATGATCGCGAGGTACCTCTGAAAGGTCGCCATACTTTAGCGGTGGCTTTGTTGGATGATTCGCATGAATCTTTTAATGAAGTGGTTACAATGCCCATGGGCAGGCAATCTAAGAAAAGTGTAACGGCTTTAGTAGGCCAGTACAACTTAACGGGGTGGTCGCTTAATACAGCCGAAACACCGGACGCATTATTACAGGGCCGGATCGCAGGATTAAATGTCACAAGGCGATCGGGCTCACCTGGCGCGGGCGCTAATCTTTTACTGCGTGGATACAATTCATTATATGCTACCAACAAACCGCTGATCGTTATTGATAACATGTTGTATGATGCCAACGATTATGGACAGAGCCTCATCGCAAACAATTATACTAACCCGCTTGCATTGATCGATGTTAAAGACATCGATAACATTACGGTAGTAAAGGACGCATCTTCCTTATACGGTTCAAAAGGCGCAAATGGCGCAATCATTATAACCACAGCACGTGCAAAGGAACTGGCCACCAGGATTGATTTCGGAGCTTACACCGGTTTCAACTTTGCACCAAAATCACTGCCTGTTATGCAGGCCGGAGACTATCGTACTTACCTGAGTGACATTTTACAAAGCCAGGGAATGAGCTCTGCCCAAATTGCTGCCCAACCCTATATGAATGATGATCCTGCTAACGCTGATTACGCCAGTTATCATTTCAATACGGATTGGCAGAAAGAAGTTTTTAAGAACAGTGTTTCCAACAACTACTTCCTTAAGGTAACAGGTGGAGATAATATTGCCACCTACGGATTAAGTATGGGTTTTATGAAAAACCAGGGGGTGGTGCGATCAACCGACATCAGCAGGTTTAACATGCGTTTCAATGCTGAATTTAATTTCAGCAAACGTTTTACAGGGTTTACCAACCTTTCTTTTGGCTACAATGAGCAGAACTTAAAAGACCAGGGCATTGCCAATAAAACTTCACCGGTTTTTGTTGCTTTGGTAAAAGCGCCCTTCTTGAATGTTCATGAAGTAAACAGCCAGGGTATAGAAAGCCCTAACCTGGCCGATCGTGATATACTCGGCATTAGTAACCCATCTGCCATTATAGAAAAAATGCTTGCATACAATAAGTATTACCGGTTCTATGGAGCCTTTGGTTTTAAATACGAGATCAATAAAAACCTTAGTGCCAACACCATTTTGGGCGTGATGTATGATAAGGTTCGTGAAAATATTTTTGTGCCAAGCAAGGGGATTGCCAAAGACACCCTCAGCAATGCCATTGCCATATTCCTGGCAGGCAATTCTACGGTGGTGGACCAGGATCGGGAGCCATGGGCTGCATGGGGACAAATGATACCAGCCTTTTTTAAACCCGGGAAAGTTGCCGTAGCAAATTATGCGGAATCGGGGGAAACCTTAAAAGGATTTAAAGCAGAAAAAAGGCTGGAGAAAATATGGAGTATGGCTAAACCCGGGGATTATCTTTTTATTGAATTTACCCACAACGATCAAAAGCCGGGCGGCAATTACCTGGAGGCCAATACCACCTATAAGCAAACACTGACAGATTGGATAACAGAAGCAAGAAAACGAGATATGATACCGGTATTGGTTACTTCCATGCATCGTCGGAATTTTGACAGCACTGGTCATATCATTAATACACTCGGTGATTACCCGGAAGCGGCCAGGCAAACCGCCAAAGCCGAAAATGCAGCACTGGTTGACCTCAATGCGATGAGCAAAATACTCTATGAAGCCTGGGGGTCGGAGCAATCTGTAAAAGCATTTGTGCATTACCCCGCGCATACATTCCCCGGCCAGGACCAGGAGCTAAAAGACAATACACATTTTAGTACCTACGGAGCTTTCCAGTTAGCTAAATGTGTTGTGCTTGGAATACAAAAAGCCAAATTGCCCATCACCAATGAACTCAATAGTAATGCAGTAAAATTTGATCCTGCTGTGCCGGATGACTTTAGTAAATGGTATTGGCCTTTAAGCCCTTTAACCCAGGCCACAAAGCCGGATGGAAATTAATGTAGCTAAAAGGTGAAAACATGTTGGTACAGGATGGAAGATTCCGGGCATAAACTAAATTGTAGCTTTTAAAATATTTATTTTTAACGATTGCTAAACGCTAATAACAGGATGAAATGTAGTTTTATTTTAATATTCAGCACGATTATTTGCTGCAATATTGCTGCACAACCAGTATTAGAAACAGGTGGCAAAAAAATGCCTGATACCTGGATTGATAAAGACACTCACCATAAAGTGGTAAAACTGTCTGCAGCAATGAAAGGCCCCAGTCTTAGCTTCTATTTCCACAATAATCCTTTTATTGGAAATGAAATGGTTTTTTACAACAGCAGCAAACAAAATCCCAATGATGTCACTGACATGAAAAAGGAAGAGGCTTTTAATGTAAACAACAAACAACTTTATAGCATCAATCTCGCCACAAAGAAAGTTCAACAGCTAACCAATCACCCGTCACCCATGAACGGCGAGATCGTTAGTGAAAAAACAGCTACGGTGTTTTACCAGGTGAACGACAGTGTGTATTCTTATCAGCTAGGGACAAAAAAAACGAGTCTTGTGTATGTGTTCCCGGAAGATTTCAAAGCCAGCATTACATCTGTAAATTCGGACGATACTTTACTAGGCGGTGCAAGGGCTACTGATGCAGAAAAAGAAATTGCAAAAAATAATCCTAAGAAAAGTGATTTCTTCAATCTGATTTACGAAGCCAAGTTGCCCAAAACATTATTTACTATTGATATCAAAGCCGGCCTACTCAATAAAATTTTCACCGACAGCGCCTGGCTCAACCATGTGCAGTTCTCTTCCGTTGACCCAGCCCTGTTAATGTTTTGCCATGAAGGGCCCTGGCACAAAGTAAACAGGCTTTGGACGATTGATGTAAATACCAAAAAAGTTACGCAGGTGCATCACCGTACCATTACCAATGAAATTTGGGGGCACGAATGGTTTGGCAAAAGCGGCAAAACCATCTGGTTCGATTTACAGCAACCCAAGGGGCAAACATTTTTTGTGGGCGGCTACGACGTAGCTACTGGTAAAGAAATAAAGTACAGCCTGCAACGCAATGAATGGAGCGTACATTACAACTCCAATTCAACTGAAACTTTATTTGCAGGTGATGGCGGCGATCCGGGAGCAGTGGCCAAGGCACCCGATGGACAATGGATCTATTTGTTTACACCAAACGGCGATAAATTTGCCGCAGAAAAGTTGGTAAACATGAAACATCACCAATACAAACTAGAACCCAATGTCCATTTTAGTCCCGATGGAAAGTGGATCATCTTCAGGGCCAATTTTGAAGGTGAAGCCAATGTGTATGCGGTGGAGATAATGAGTAATGAGTGATGAGTGATGAGTGATCAGGAATGAGTGAAGAGATGAGTAAGAAAGCGGTTTCGAAAGGTAATTATACCTGCTAAAATAAAGCCCTGAAAGGGCGAAACACCATAGGATAGGGCAAAGCCCTATCCAACCCCAACGATAATGAACACAACAAATAATCCATCAACAATCCATTGCCGGCATGAATAAAAAATATATCATTACAGGTATTTTATTTTGTTTGATTTTAAACATAAGGGCCCAGGTAAAATGGCCCGCCATCACTCAAATCACCAAACCCTGGACTCGTTGGTGGTGGGAAGGAAGCGCAGTAGATAAACCTAATCTAACGGCCGCAATGCAGTTATACCAAAAGGCTGGTCTTGGCGGTCTCGAAATAACACCCATCTATGGTGTAAAGGGAGCTGAAAGTAAATTCATCGATTTCTTATCGCCCAAATGGATGCAAATGTTGCAGCATACCCTGGCCGAAGCAAAAAGATTAAACCTGGGTATAGATCTTGCCAACGCAACCGGGTGGCCATTTGGCGGGCCATGGGTAACGCCAACCGATGCCTGCAAGAATATAAATGTCAAAAACTATACGCTAAAAGAAGGCGAACAACTGAATGAGCTCATAACATTTACACAGCAACCATTGGTGAGAACGGTTAGTGGTACACCGGTAGACATTAAGTCCTTATCCTATCCCATAGCTACCAACAAAAATTTGCAATCCTACGCGTTTGACCAGCTCCGTTATGAAATGCCGCTGCCGTTAAACACCCTGATGGCATATAACGATAGAGGTGAAATAACAGAGCTGACAGGAAAGGTAGATGCAACCGGTAAGCTAAACTGGACGGCTCCTGCGGGCAACTGGAAACTTACAGCACTGTTTATAGGCTGGCATGGCAAAATAGTAGAGCGTGCAGCACCTGGCGGCGAGGGCGATGTGATTGATCATTTCAATGCGTTGGCTTTGCAGCATTATCTCGCTAAGTTTGACACCGTTTTTAATGGTAAAGATATCAGTGGTATCCGTGCTTTTTTCAATGATAGTTATGAAGTGGATGATGCCCGCGGACAAAGTAACTGGACACCCGCTTTTCTCGATCAGTTTAAACAACGCAGGGGATACGACCTGAGAAATTTCCTGCCCCAGCTATTTGCCAGGGACGGGTCAGATACCAGCAGAAGGGTTCTGGTAGATTATCGCCAAACGGTTTCCGACCTGGTGCTCGACAATTTTACTAAGCCGTGGCAACACTGGGCCACCACCCAAAAGAAAATGGTGAGAAATCAATCACATGGTTCTCCGGCGAATATTCTTGACTGTTATGCGGTGGTGGATATACCTGAAACAGAGGGAGAAGATATTTTACGTTTTAAATTTGCCACTTCTACCGCTAATGTAATGGGCAAACCCCTGGCTTCCTCAGAAACGGCTACCTGGCTGAATGAGCATTTTCAATCAACGCTGGGCGATGTGAAACAGGCGGTGGATAAATATTTTGTGGGAGGTGTCAATCATGTATTCTGGCATGGCACCAATTATTCTCCACAAAATGATCCATGGCCCGGATGGCTATTTTATGCTGCGGTACACTTTACTCCAGCAAATCCTTTCTGGAAAGATTTTAGTACCCTAAATAATTACGTAGCCTGCTGCCAGAGTTTTTTACAAAAAGGCAAACCTGACAACGATGTGCTGTTGTATTTTCCTTTCAACGATAAAAATGCAGAACCGGGCCGGGATATGCTGAATCACTTTGATGGGATGGAAGGGTTTGAAAATACAGTATTTAAAGAAAGCGCTGAATGGCTGTTACAAAAAGGGTATGCATTCGATCTTATATCCGATAAGCAAATTGTAGAGCAAATAAAGCCCAATGGCGCTCTATTGCAGGCGGTAGATCATAACTATAAAACCATTTTATTAAGTGATGTTAAAATCATTCCGCTTGAAACGATGAAGCAATTGGTGGCATTGGCAACAAATGGCGCCACCATTATTTTTTACCGGCATTTACCTGGTGATGTTCCGGGAATGTTTCAACTAGCACAAAGGAAAAGCGAATTCAATTCAATCATTACTTCCCTGTCTTTTTCGGAAGGAAAAGTGAAAAAGGCGGCCGTTGGAAAAGGCTATTTTTTAACAGGTGATAACCTGGCGGATTTATTGGAGGCTGTGAAAATAACAAGGGAAACATTGGTTGACAGGGGCCTGCAGTACAACCGGCGGACTTATAATGGTGGTCACTATTATTTTATCAGCAACCCGGGCCAGCAACCTGTTACCGCATGGGTTCCATTACAAACTAATGAGCAATTTGCAAATCTATTTGACCCAATGGTATTATCGGGTGGATTGGCTACAACTAGGATCAACCATGGTATCGTTGAAGCCCGGCTACAATTGCAACCCGGTGAAAGCTGCATTTTACAAACGTCAAGTAAGCCGCTCACCGGCAAGTTATATCCTTATTATAAGATACGGGGAACAAGAGAAGAAATAAATGGAAACTGGTCTATACAATTTCTAACCGGAGGTCCGGTTATTCCCGTTGTAAATGAAAAAATAGGATTAAGGTCGTGGACAGATTTGCCTGGTGAAGCGGTGAAGAAGTTTAGCGGAACGGCCAGGTACAGCATCTCATTTGCAAGGCCGAACAATAAGGCTGCGGCCTATTTGCTCGATCTTGGAAATGTACAGGAAACTGCTGAAGTATGGTTGAACGGAAAGAAATTACAAACATTAATTGGCCCTACTTTCAACCTGATCATTGATGAAGCATTGTTAAAGCAACAAAATATGTTACAGGTGGTGGTAACCAATGGAATGCCTAACCGCATTGCTGATCTGGAAAAGAATGGGGTAAAATGGAAGAAATTTTACAACACTAATTTTCCGGCAAGGCTTGCACTAAATCGCGGCGCTGATGGTTTGTTCACTGCAATTAAATGGGAGCCAAAAGCTTCGGGACTAATCGGGCCGGTGACAATAACGCCGGTAGTATTTGGTGATAAATTATAATCTAAAACAAAACAATTTCACAACCTAAAAAATAGATCATGGCACATCGTATCTTATCATTTTTACTGATCGCAATTATTTTTAGTAGCACAACTACTGCGCAATCTAAGCAGCAGCGGAAAATAGCCGCATCCGTGGAGGCCTTGCGTAAGGCAATGGTGGATGCAGATAAGACCATGCTCGAAGAGATATCCATGGATTCCCTTAGCTATGGTCATTCCGGTGGAAAGATAGAAGACAAGGCCACCTTTGTAGAAAATATCGTAAATGGTAATTCTGATTTTGTAACCATTGAATTAACAAATCAAACCATAACTGTATCGGGAAAAACGGCGATCGTTCGGCATATTTTTAATGCAACTACCAATGATAAAGGGAAAGGTCCCGGTGCAGTTAAACTAGCCGTCATGACCGTATGGCAAAATGATAAGAAGGAATGGAAAATGCTCGCAAGACAAGCTGTAAAACTGCCTTAACCTTGAAGGGTAATATTTAGAAAATGATAAACATATTGTACAGTCTGCATGGCTTTGTTTGTGCCATTTGCCACAAAGCTTACCGGCACAGCGTGCTGCTCCCAAACCGCTTTGCAGTGATCCGATATATCACGGTGCTGCCGACCCTGTAATTATTTGGAATAAGCAGGCAAAGCAATGGTGGATGTTATACTAACCGGCGGGCGGTAAATACAAACGATACCATCGGGGTGAGATGGGTTCATGGTACGTTGATTGGGATCGAATCTGCCGCTGCAATAAATAACAGTTCTGTAACCACGAATAAAAATTAGTAAAGGAAATGCAATGATGAAATTGAAATTAATAATAGGAATTTTTGCCTGTTGGATGAGCTCAGAACTCTTTGCGCAACAAAAGCAAATCCAGTACCTCTCAGGAACCGATACGAAGCATACTGTGCAATGGGATTTCTTTTGTACCGCAGGTCGCAACAGCGGCGAATGGAAAAAGATCGAAGTACCCAGTTGCTGGGAGCAGCAGGGATTTGGCAACTACAACTATGGCCGCGATTATAAAACCAATGGCAAAAATGCCCGTTTCTTTGATGAGCAGGGAATGTACAAATACCAGTTTAAAATACCTGCCAACTGGAAAGGAAAAGACATCAGCATCGTATTCGATGCAAGCATGACGGATACTGAAGTGAAGATCAATGGGAAACTCGCCGGTGCCATTCACCAGGGTGCCTTTTATCGCTTTAAATATGATATTACTGCATTGCTCTATTTTGATAAACTTAATTTGCTGGAGGCAACCGTTAGCAAAATGAGTGCAGATGCCAGCGTTAACAATGCAGAAAGGCTGGCAGATTACTGGGTATTTGGAGGTATTTTTCGCCCCGTGTTTTTGGAGGCCACCCCTAAACAATCGATTGATTATGTTGGTATCGATGCAAAGGCTAACGGTAAATTTGCAATACAGGTATTGATCAAAGGAACAACAAAGAATGTCACGATTATTACCACTATCACAGATGTTAACAGGAAAGTGATCTCTACAACTAAGACACTCACATCAACACCTGGAAGTATCTCCTTAATAAACATGCAGGTTGCCAATATTAAAACCTGGACTTCAGAAACACCCAACCTGTATAATGCCAACGTGGTATTGCAGGATATGGCGGGTAAAAAATTATATGAGCTCAACGAAAAGTTTGGTTCCGTACCATTGAGGTCCGGCATGGGCAGGGCGTTTACATCAATGGTGTACAGGTGAAATTCAAGGGAACCAACCGCCATTGTTTTTGGCCCGAAACAGCCAGGGCATTGAGTGATGATCAACAATTGCAGGATGCATTGCTGCTAAAGGAAATGAATATGAACGCGGTTCGCTGCAGTCATTACCCGCCTGATAAATTGTTTTTGCAACTCTGTGATTCTTTGGGCATTTATGTATTAGACGAATTGGCAGGCTGGCAAAAAGCTTATTCTACCCCGGCAGGCGAACCATTGGTGAAAGAATTGGTATTAAGAGACATGAACCATCCATCGATCATTTTTTGGGACAATGGCAATGAAGGTGGCACCAACAAAGAACTGGATGATGTTTTTGTGAAATGGGATTTTCAACAACGCCCTGTCATTCATCCACACCATCGCCCCGGCAACCAGTTCAACGGTATTGATTGCAACCACTACGAAGATTATTATAGCACCCAAAAAATATTAAATGATTCCCTGATCTACATGCCCACCGAATTTTTACATTCACAGGATGATGGCGGCGCTGGTGCGGCAATGGATGATTTCTGGAACCTGCATTGGAAATCGCAAAGGTCCGCCGGTGGTTTCATCTGGGCCATGGTGGATGAGGCCGTTGTTCGCACGGATCTAAACAATGTGCTGGATGCAAACGGACTTAATGCGAATGATGGTATCCTCGGTCCGCACCGCGAAAAGGAAGGCAGCTTCTATGCATTACGTGAAATTTTTTCTCCCATTCGTTTGAATATGCCTGCGCAAGTGCCGGCTGCCTTTGATGGAAATATTGAATTGGAAAATCGGTTTCATTTCACCAATGCCAACCAGTGCAGTTTCTATTGGGCGCTGGTTAATTTTAGCAATCCCTTTGATCGTTTTGATGGCTATGTGATAAAGAAAAAAGGAACGATTATTCCCCCGGATATAGCCGCCACAAAACAAGGTTCACTAAAAATTGATCTGCCATCAGGCTATAAATCCTATGATGCGCTGGTGGTGGTGGCTAAAGATAATTTTGGTAAAGAGTTATACAAATGGACATCCAAAATAAAAGACAATGCTTCACTCGTAAGCAATTTTGTAACCACAAAAAATGATAGCACTTCTCTCAGGGAAACGGATAGCCTATTCACCATTACCGGTGGAGAAGTGAGTGTAGTCCTGGATAAAAAAACCGGCAACCTGGTCACCACCAAAAATACCGCCAACGATTATACGCTGTCATTTAACAATGGTCCTGTACTGGTGAAGGGGAATGCCACCATGATTTCTGGTAAAGCATATAAAGAAGGAGCCGAACAGGTGGTAGAATTCACCTACAGCGGTGATATGAAGTATACAAAATGGAAGATCAATGCAAGTGGATGGACCACCCTTGAATATGAATACAATATCGGGGGCGACCTGCCTTTTGCCGGTATCAGTTTTAGTTATCCTGAAAATTATATTTTAAGCAGCCGCTGGCTGGGTAAGGGTCCCTCCCGTCAATGGAAGAACCGCATGAAAGGCACACCCATCAATGTTTGGAAAAACATTTACAATGATACCCACACCGGTTATTCACCAAATATTTATCCTGAATTTAAGGGATATTATGGAGAGATCAGCTGGATGGAACTAAGTACAGTAGAAGGTAAATTGTACATCGCCAGCAAGGACACCGGTTTATTTGTACGCCTCTTTGATTTTTATGGATTGAGCAGTGCTACCAAACCCCATCCTGAACTACCACCTGGTAACATTTCCTTCCTGGATTGCATTCCTCCTATCGGTACCAAATTGGCAACAGGACTTACTACCAACACAAGAGTATATGGCCCACAAAGCGAATTAAATCATTTGAAAGGAGATAAAAAACGTACCCTCTATTTCTATTTCGGCTTACCTAAAACAACCGGCAGTAAGGAGCAATACAGCAGGCCGGCGGTGGACAATGTGTTTTAGGGAGATAGGAATACATCACGGATGGCTATTCCAGCGAAGCTTATAATAATAACAGTTTGGCCAATAAAAATATACTGCAACAATTTGCTCTTTACTAAAAATAATATCGTTTACACAACTCCCTCTAAGATTTTTTTAAAGGTCGTTGTCATTTTATTGATATTCAATTCCCGGTCATACTTATATGCCCAGCAACCATGGCATGATAAAGCAAGAACCGTTCATTACCAGCCCTCAGGCAGCGACTTTGTTTGTGTAAATGGGAAGCAGCGTTTTAACCGTGCCTTGTACGGCACCAATACTGCTTTCAGGGTAGAGGCAGGCGACTTGCCAGAATTTGCATTGTACATGCCGGGCATGGGCGGCAATTTAAAGTTTGGCATTATTGCCGGTAATAAAAGTAAATGGCTGATTGATGCCGAAGAGGTAAAAGCTACCTATCGGCCCGGCGCTATGTTATACGAAGTGAAAGACAGCTTATTGGGGAAGGGTATTTTGTATATCGAAGTGCTGGCATTGGCCCATGCGGAAGGAGTAATTGTTAGGCTGCAGTTTTCAGGTGTTATCAGAGGTGCGGAATTGGTATGGATGTATGGAGGTGCCACCGGCAAAAAGTTTTCAAGGGATGGCGATATTGGCGCTGATCCGGAATCTTCTTTTTACCTGCAGCCCGATTATTGCCGGGACAATTCGTATAAGATCGAACACAATCAATTTAAGCTATCGTATGGCACAGGAAAAGTGCTTACAGAAGAAGAGCAATATGAAATAAAACATTGGGAAGACCGGCCACAGCAAACCAATACGATAAAAAATGCAAAGCAAATAACTGGTATTGTTCCGTTGGGATCTGCTGTAAAGCTCGTGGATGCCGGCCAGCAACAAAACCCACAAAGTTTATTTAAATCCACTGGTTCTGCCACACCGGCCGTTGCTGGAATAACAGGGATGCAGGGTAAGCCTCAATTTTTTTTAATTGAGAATGCCGCAACTTTAGCAGCAAAAGATTACGCTGCTCTACCAGCTTTATTTAACAATGCGGAACTTGCCCGGAAGAAGCTGGCCGGGCGTATCGCCCTGGTTACGCCGGATAAATGGCTCAATACACTGGGCGGCGCATTGGGCATTGCGGCAGATGCCATTTGGGAAGGTCCCACTTACCTGCATGGTGCAATTGCCTGGCGCATGCGCCTGAATGCATGGCGTGGCGCTTATGTTGCGGATCCGCTGGGCTGGCACGATCGGGCCAGGAAACATTTCAGCAGTTATGCTTTATCACAGGTTACCACTCCACCCACTACCGGTGTGGTAATGGATACGGCGCTGCACCTTGCCCGTCATCTCGAAAAAATTGGTACGGCCTTATTTAGTGAAGGCTATATCTGCCGCAATCCTAATGGTGATATAAGAGCGCATCATTACGACATGAACCTCGTTTTTATCGATCAGCTGCTCAATCATTTTAATTATACCGGTGATGTTGAATCTGTAAAGGCGATGTGGCCCTTATTGAAAAGGCATCTTGCGTGGGAGAAAAGAAATTTTGATGCAGACGGGGATGGCTTGTATGATGCCTATGCATCCATTTGGGCCAGCGATGCCTTGCAATATAGCGGGGGCGGGGTTACACATTCATCCGCCTATAATTACCGTTCTAATAAGATGGCGGCTGAACTGGCTGCCATCATTGGAGAGGATGGCTCGCTGTATAAAAAGGAAGCGGAAAAAATACAGGCAGCAATAGAAAAGCAACTCTGGTTGCCACAATTAGGCTGGTATGCAGAATATAAAGATTTACTCGGTAACCAGCTCGTACATCCTTACCCGGGAGTATGGACCATTTATCATGCGATCGACAGTAAAGTGCCGGATGCTTTTAAGGCTTTCCAAAGCCTGCAATATGTGCGAAATAATATTCCCCGCGTTTCTGTAAAGGCGACAGGGCTCCCATGGAATGACCTTTATCTTATTTCTACCACCAATTGGCAGCGCTATACCTGGTCGTTGAATAATGTGGCGCTTGCTGAAAACCTGCATATGGCGCTGGCTTACTGGCAGGGCGCACAACCTGCCGAAGGATACCATTATGGAAAAGCGCCCTGGTGGAAAGCATGTACCTGAGTTCATGTCCAGGTGGCTTTGAGCAACTCTCTTTTTATGATGCGATCCGTGGAGAACTCTACCGCGATTTTGCTGATCCAATAGCCATGGTGGCCCGTACACTGGTGGAAGGATTGTTTGGTATAAAGCCCAATGCACTTCAGGATACACTTACCATTGAGCCTGGGCTCCCGGCTGACTGGAAGGATGCTTCACTGAATATCCCGGATATCAGTATTGCTTACAAAAAGAAAAACACAACAGATTATTATACCATCATTCCTTCCTATTCAAAAAAAATGCGGTTGTGCTTGAAAGTAAAAGCCCGCATGGATGGTATTGCATCCATTTTAGTGAACGGGAGCAAAGCCAGTTTCAAACAGTCTATTGATGCCATTGATTTACCAACATTGCAAATCAATGCGGCCTATGCACCAAAATATAGCATTGAAATTGTATGGAAAAGCAAATCCCTTGAAAGGCTCGTATACAATACATCCTATAAGGCCGGGGATACGATTCAATTTAATTTTCAAAAAGCCGGACTTTTGAAACTGTTTGATCCGCAGGAAGTGTTGCAAGCAGATCACGGTTTAACAAAAGCAATCATCCAGGCAACGACTGGTAATAAAACGTTTTTTGTACAACTGCAACAAGGGCAGTTCACCTGGTGGCAACCTGTGTCTTTTTTAATTAAAGATGACAATACTGATACCGCAAAGAAAGCAGTCATCAACAGCAGCACTGTCTTTGAAAAAATCTCCCTGGCCAATTATTACAATGACAAAATCAACCATATTTTCAAACAGCAATACCTTTCGCCGAGGCCGGTTTCGCCGACTTTACAACTGCCTACACAGGGTATTGGAAACTGGTGCTATCCATTGATCAATGCCAACATCAATGATGTAGGCCTGCGAAAACTCGCAGGGAATAAGAATGAAATTATCACACCGCAGCTTGTTCCTTTTTCAACGCCTGCTGATCCAACGGTCAACAATATCCTGTTTACATCACAATGGGATAATTATCCCAAACAGGCATCCATTCCGTTAAATGGTAGCGCATCGCATATTCATTTGTTGATGGCGGGTTCTACCAATGCCATGCAAAGCAGGTTGGTAAACGGGGAAGTGATTGTAGAATATAAGGATGGAACTGCAGACACTTTGCAACTGAAGAACCCGGAAAGCTGGTGGCCGATAGAGCAGGATTATTATATTGATGGTTTTGCTTTTACAACGGGTGCGCCGGTTCCTTTGAGGCTCTACCTGCAAACAGGAAAATTTGGCTACGGGTTAGAAAAGTATGCTACTATTAAGGGGTTCAGCAACAGGGCAATTGAAGGTGGCGCTGCAATAGTGTTGGATATGGCATTGAATCCTGCAAAGGAATTGCAGGGCTTACTGTTAAAAACGATTGCCAATGATGTAGTGATTGGCATAATGAGTGTTACTTTACAAAGATGAGCATGGGGCCTTGATCACGATTACCAGGAGACGAAGATAGAATGGAGATTGAACGGATGCCATAACAACCAACTGTACAAGAGTGCGACGCAACGATGCTAAATTGATAATCAATGCCGGGTACATCATCTAAAATATTATAATGACGAAAATACTTTCAACAGTAGAATTTTAATTAAGTCTTAAACGATTAGCCAAAAATGAAAAACTACTTCTTCCTAGCAATAATAGTGTTGTATTGCAGTGCCGGCATGGCGCAAACCAACGACAACGTGTACATGTTCTCGTATTTTAAAAACAACGGCCAGGATGGATTACACCTGGCATATAGCTTTGACGGTTTTAAATGGACGGCGCTGAAAAATGACAGCTCCTTTTTAAAGCCTATGGTAGCGAAAGATAAGCTGATGCGGGATCCCTGCATTGTACGCGGGGCGGATGGAGCATTTCACATGGTGTGGACTGTTAGCTGGAACGATGGCGGTATCGGTTATGCGCATTCAACTGATTTGATCCATTGGAGCGAACAGCAATTTGTGCCGGTGATGAAGGATGAACCCACTGCACGCAATTGCTGGGCGCCGGAAATTTTTTATGATAGCAACAGGAAAGAATACATGATCTACTGGGCCAGCACCATTCCCGGGAGGTTTTCCGCAGGTGATACTGCCGGCGATGATAAATACAATCACCGCATGTATTATACCACTACAAAGGATTTTAAAACCTACAGCAAAACAGCCTTGCTCTACGATAAAGGCTTTAATGTGATTGATGCAACGATTCAAAAAAATGGCCAGCAATACATTATGTTTTTAAAGGATGAAACCAAAAAGCCGCCGCAGAAAAATATACGGATTGCCACGAGTAAAAAATTGACCGGCGGATATAGTAATCCCTCTGCGCCCATTACCGGTAAGTATTGGGCAGAGGGGCCAACAGTGCTAAAAATCAATAACAAATGGATCGTATATTTTGACAAGTATACCAATCATGAGTATGGCGCTATTGAATCAATGGATTTAAAAAACTGGATCGATGTATCTGGCCGGCTTGAAATGCCAAATGGTATCCGTCATGGTACCGTGTTCACCATCAGCCATACAGCATTTGAAAAAATATCTGCAGGGCAATAAATCACCAGGCAGACTATTCCTTGCTCAACACAGGATGCGGCAGGATGGATTCCCTTCCGGGAAGCACTACCTTTCTCACTTTTAAATGCTTGCTCATGCCACAACGCGTTTCGTATAAACCATTACTTAGTTTTATTACCGGTTTAGTGCTTTCTTATTCTTCCATTGCCGCTATTCGCCTTCCTGCTATTATCAGTGATAATATGGTGTTGCAGCAAAAATCTGCCATTGTTTTATGGGGCTGGGCCGATGCCGGTGAAAAAATCATTATCACTGCAGGTTGGAATAAACACCCGGCAACTGTTGTTGCTAATGAACTCGGTAGCTGGTCAGTCAAACTGAAAACAACTGGTGCTGGTGGCCCGTATACTATCAGTTTTAGTGCATCTAATACGATAGTGATCAATAATGTTTTGTTGGGTGAAGTATGGCTTGCCTCCGGCCAATCGAATATGGAATTTTTTATGGCCAAAACCTCCAATAGCTCCTATACGGGCGTTATCAATTACCAGCAGGAAATAAAGGAAGCTGATTTTCCGCTTATCCGAATGATCGATGTTCCCAATAAAGTGGCGGATGAACCACAAAATGATTTTAGTGGCAGATGGAAAATTTGTTCCCCGCAAACAGCGGATACTTTCTCAGCAGTTGCTTATTATTTTGCCAAAGAAATTCATAAGGCAACCGGCTATCCCATCGGCATCATTAATGCTTCCTGGGGTGGTACGCCCGCAGAATCCTGGACGAAAAAATCCATATTGGAAAACGACAAGGATTTTAACGAAATACTGGAACGTTATAATAAACAATGTGAAGCATATCCTGTAGAGAATGAAAAGTATAAACAGGCATTTAGTAAATGGAAAGCCGATACCGCCAAACGAAAAGGCGGTGCACCCACAGCACCCATTGGCCCCAATCACAATAAATCTCCCTATAAATTATACAACGGAATGATTGCCCCGATCATTCCTTACACCTTAAAAGGAGTGATCTGGTACCAGGGAGAAGGCAACGCTGACAGGGCATTCCAGTACCGCCGGCTATTTCCTGCAATGATAGACAGTTGGAGAACGGATTTCAACAACCGGGAGCTGCCATTTTATTTTGTGCAGATATCTCCGCACCGTAGCCAGAACGCAGAGATACGGGATGCTCAATTGTGGACTTACAGAACGGTTGCACATAGCGGGATGGCGGTAACTACCGATAACGGGGACTCGCTTAATATTCATCCCCGCAATAAAAAACTGGTGGGTGAACGATTATCCCTATGGGCGCTTAAAAATGAATATGGAAAAAAATAAATTGTTTTTTCGGGGCCCTTGTATAAATCTGCCCAAATCATCAATAATAAGATGCGGATTGAATTCGATTTTGCCGATGGGCTGATGGCAAAAGATGGCTCACTAAAAGAATTTACAATTGCAGGAGATGACCAGGTTTTTATGCCTGCACAGGCAATCATCGAAGGCAATTCAATAATTGTATGGAGTGATGCTGTTGCAAAACCTGCAACGGTTCGTTTTGCCTGGAGCAATGTGCCTTCACCCAATTTATTCAACAAGGCGGGATTACCGGCATCACCTTTTAGAACGGACAATTGGAAACTGGTAACGGAGGGGAAGAACTGATGGTTGAAGGTTGAAGGCTGAAGGTAATGCGAGCACACATAGTGATATTCAATCCTATTAAATCAAAAAGCACTTAATAAAATATTAAATGAAACGATTATTATCCATTGCAATAGTGGTTTTTGTGGGTGTACAAATAGCATTCGGTCAGGTAACACCAAATCTTGATTGGGCAACACGGGTAGGCGCAAAAGCCTTTCCATCTTCCCAAAAAATATTTATTGCCAACAATTATGGTGCGGTTAGCGATACTACTATCAATACAAAATTCATTCAAAGAGCCATCGATGCTTGCGCAAAAAATGGCGGGGGTATTGTTACGCTGCGGCCGGGCAATTATGTTTCCGGTTCTTTGTTTATAAAAAGTAATGTTCAGTTGCGCATAGACAAGGGGGTTACGCTTCTGGGCTCGCAAAATTTTGATGACTATCCTGAAATCGACACCAGGATTGCTGGTATTGAAATGAAATGGCCCGCAGCATTGATCAATATGCTCAATGTGAAAAACGCCGCGTTAACAGGAGAAGGCACCGTTAACGCGAGAGGTAAATTTTGCTGGGACAAATACTGGAAAATGCGGAAGGAATATGAACCAAAAGGTCTTCGCTGGATAGTTGATTATGACGCCAAACGGGTTAGAACCGTGCTCGTTCAAAATTCTTCTGACATCACCTTAAAAGGAATTACCATTAAGAATGCAGGTTTCTGGACGGTGCAGTTACTCTATTCCACCCGCATTACTGCGGATGGGCTGATCATTCGCAACAACGACGACGGGAAAGGGCCCAGCACCGATGGAATTGATGTGGATTCTTCCTCCTGGGTGCTGATTGAAAACTGTGATATTGATTGCAACGATGATGATTTTTGCCTGAAGGCCGGCAGAGATTGGGATGGCCTGCGGGTAAACCGGCCCACCGAATATATAGTGATCCGGAAATGTATTGCACGGAAGGGTGGCGGTTTGCTGACCCTGGGAAGCGAAACATCCGGTGGCATTCGCCACGTGCTTGCAACGGATTTAATCGGGAAGGGTACCGGTAACGGCTTTCATATTAAATCAGCCACCACAAGAGGCGGAACAGTGGAAGATATTTATTTTCAAAACTGTACCCTCGACAGCGTTGGCACAGCTTTTCAATTTACCATGAACTGGAACCCCAGTTATAGTTATTCAAAATTACCGGCTGGATATCATTATGAAGACCTGCCGGCGCACTGGAAGTCAATGCTTACAAAAGTGGAGCCTGCATCAAATGGCATACCTCATTTTAAAAATATTTACATAAGCAATATCACCGCTTCCGGTGTAAAGAAAATAGTAAATGCCGCCGGTTTGAAGGAATCTTATTTGGAAGGATTTCATTTCAGCAATGTGAAAATAAACGGCAATACGGCAGGCGATATTTCGTATGGAGATAGATGGATTATGAGCAACGTGATCCTTACCGGTGCAGATGGAAAAAAATTGAATGCGACCAATTCTAAAAACCTGCAACTGGAAAACAATTGAATACAATAGGATGGAGAGATAAAGGAGGTTGAACAAAAATGTTCGCTTTATAAAAAATAGCCCTGCATCGCACCTGCTATTCGCCGAAATAATTTATCGCCCAACACAACAACAAATTCATCATCTATGAGCCTAATAAAACGGCTTGGGTATAAAGCCGGTCTAACCATCGCAGCTTATTTCTTAGTTGCCACGGTAAATGAGTTAAAAGTGGTAGCCATCACGATCAATGTTAAAAACCAAGCATGCAATTTATTTTGAAATTACCGCCAGTCTTTTTTTTATTGCTATCTGTTAGCAGTTCTTATGCGCAAAGGCAAATGGAATACCTCAACCGGGGAGTATACGCTGCCAACGCAGGCAATGGGAAAGTGTTTGTTAGCTGGCGCTTGCTGGGCAATGAGGCAGATGATATGGCATTCAACCTATACCGCACAACCCAAGGTAAAACCATCCGGCTCAACCAGCAATCACTGGTGAAGGGCACCAATTTTACTGATGAAACTGCCGATACAACAAAAGCCAACGCCTATAGTGTAAAGGCTGTCATTAAAGGAAAGGAAAAGAATAGTGACCAGGATTTTTTGTTGAAGCCCGGATCAAATCCGTTTTTATCCATTGCCCTTCAAACACCGGCAGGTTACGCACCCAATGATGTATCTGTGGGTGATGTAGACGGCGATGGCGCATACGAATTAATTGTACATCAAACCGGTAGGGCACGTGATAATTCACAGGCAGGGGTAACAGATCCTGCTATCTTTCAGTGTTACAAATTAGATGGTACTTTTTTATGGCAGATCAATCTCGGAAAAAATATACGGGAAGGCGCTCATTACACACAGTTTATGGTGTATGATTTGGATGGTGATGGCAAAGCGGAAATAGCAATGAAGACTGCTGATGGTACCATCGATGGAAAAGGCAAAGTAATTGGCGATAGTACAAAGGATTACCGTTTCAATAAAGGCGATAAAGCAAGAGATGGAAAGGTATTGGACGAGCCCGAGTACTTCACCATATTTGATGGATTCACCGGCGCTGAACTGGCCACTACCAGCTACATAGCGCCCAGAGGTGATATGGGCGCATGGGGTGGAAGAGGTGGTAATGGCGGTAATGATAATTCGGGTAACAGGGTAGACCGGTTTCTTGCATGTGTGGCTTACCTCGATGGTGTTCATCCAAGCGTGGTGATGTGCCGCGGATATTATGGGAGAACTGTTTTGGCAGCCTGGGACTGGCGCAATAAAAAGTTAACCTCCCGCTGGGTATTTGATTCCAAAGATGCTGCTGATCCTTTTTCGGGGCAGGGCAATCATAACCTGTTTGTAGCCGATGTAGACAATGATGGTAAGGATGAAATTGTATATGGAAGCATGTGTGTAGATGATAATGGCAAGGGTTTGTATTCCACAGGGCTACGGCACGGCGATGCGGTACATGTTACAGATATGGATCCGGCCCACCCGGGAATGGAAGTATTTGGCATACACGAAATAGAGGAAGGCACCAAAGGTCCCGGCTTTGCCATGTATGATGCAGCCACAGGCAAAATTTTATGGAGTGGCGACCAGGATAAGGATCTAGGTCGTGGCATGAGTGCGGATATCGATCCGCGTTATCCCGGATATGAAAGCTGGGGTGGAAGCGAAGGTTTGATTGCCTCCAATGGCGAAAGGATTGGAGCTAGTCCGCGAAGCGTTAATTTCCGCATCTGGTGGAATGGCGACTTACTAACGGAGCTACTTGACAAAACACGTATTGATAAATGGGATTATAAAAACGGGAAGCTCGAAAATTTGTTGGACGCCGGTAAGTACAATTGTTTATCAAACAACGGCACCAAAGCAACACCTGCGTTGAGCGCCGACCTTTTTGGCGACTGGAGGGAGGAAGTGATATTCAGAACCGCGGACAGCAAAGAGCTGCGGATTTTCTCCACCACCATCCCAACCAATTACCGTTTTTATACCTTGATGCATAACCCGCAATATCGGTTAAGCATTGCCTGGCAAAACGTGGGGTACAATCAACCTCCTTACATGGATTATTTTTTGGGAGAAGGCATGCAAAAGCCACCGAAACAAAATATTGTGATCTTACAGAAAAAATAAGGGGGAAGCAATGATTATGGACGGGGCAGAAGTGCTTCGATTTGACTTCATTGGCGACGCTCCGTTCATCTGTAGGAATACTATTAAGCTTTTTTAAAACACGCTAATCATGAAACTGGTTATAAGTCTATCGATCTTATTGACTTCAATTTTTATTTTTCAAAAAGAAAAGCCAACACTCTATCTCATCGGCGACTCAACAGTCCGCAATACCAATCGTCCCCAATGCGGTTGGGGTGAAATGCTGGGTGATCAATTTGATACAACGCAAATAAACATCAGTAACCAGGCAATGGCTGGCAGAAGCCCCCGTACATTTATAAAAGAAAAAAGATGGGATAAAGTATTGTCAACTTTAACCGAGGGGATTTTGTGATCATACAATTCGGTCACAATAAAGGCAGCAAGCCTAATACCACAAAAGCAGGCTATCGTGGTGTTTTGAAAGGAACGGGCGATGAAACCGTCGATTTGATTTGGAAAGATAGCAGTGTTGAGACTGTGCATACCTATGGGTGGTATTTGAAAAAATTTGTACAGGATGTTAAGGCGAAAGGAGCCACCCCCGTTATTTGTTCCATGATTCCCGTAATGAATTTGTAGCCGGTAAAGTAAAACGTGCCGATAATGATTATGGCAGGTGGGCGAAAGAAGTTGCAGAAAGCGAAGGTGTATTTTTTATAAACCTGAATGGTATTACTGCTGATAAATACGATGCATTAGGACCTGATGAAGTAAAGAAATATTTCCCCGGTGATCATACCCATACCAATACAGACGGCGCAAGGATAAACGCAACATCCGTAGCAGAAGGCATAAGATTATTAAAGCATCTCGCGTTAAATCAATATTTGAAATAATAAGTTTCTGCCTGCAGCATCCAACCAGGTAAATCAATTAGCAGTTCATTTAAGCTATGAAGATGTTTCCTGTTACCGTTTTTCTGGCAACACGTCGGCGCTAGACCGGTCTTTTTTAAAATTATTTCAAATAAATCCTATACAACTACATTTCTGTCCTATCCTGCATTCCAGCCTTAAAATTACTTTTGCATAACACAAAGTGCATCTAAAAAAAGTAATTTCAAACGCATGAATACAAAAGCCAGGTTAATTGCCTCTATAAAAATTTGGGTAGTTATTTATCCTTCTATCACACTATTTCTGTACCTGTTTGGCAAGCCATTGGCCGTTTTGCCATTGTATCAAAGAACTTTATTTTTGACCATCGCATTGGTGCCGTGGATAATGTTTATTGGTGTGCCTTTAGTGGATTTTGTCATCCGTTTAATTACATTTAAGAAAGAAAATAAGTAGGCAAGATGAAGTCAGCAAGAACCGTTCAGCTCCTTTGGTAAGACGCACGCTTGTTAAAAAATCGTGATTGCATTGGCCTGTCTGAATTTAATTTTAAAACCATAAATATCATGGACAATAAAAATTGTGATGTAATAATTATTGGAGGGAGTTATGCCGGGCTGGCTGCAGCTATGGCCCTGGGTAGGGCATTAAGACAAGTATTAATTATTGATGACGGGGAGCCCTGTAATCAACAAACGCCCCATTCGCATAATTTCCTTACCCAGGATGGAAAAACACCCAAAGAAATAGCAACACTCGCAAAGCGACAAGTGGAAGCGTATGGTACGGTGATGTTTTTCAACGGCCGGGCAACCGTGGGAGCCAAAACAAAAAATGGTTTTAATATCGAGGTGATGTCAGGTGAAACATTTCATGCCGGCAAGTTAATTTTTGCTACTGGTATCAGTGATATGCAGCCTGGTATTGAGGGGTTTTCAGCATGTTGGGGGATATCGGTTCTTCATTGTCCGTATTGTCATGGATATGAAGTGAGGGATCAAAAAACCGGCATTTTAGGTAATGGCGATTACGGGTTTGAGTTCTCAGTGCTTATTTCAAATTGGACAAAAGACCTCACGCTGTTTACCAATGGAAAACCTACTCTGACCTCTGAACAAACCGCTATGCTTGAAAGACACGATATAAGCATAATAGAAGCACCCATTCAAAAGCTGGAGCATAACCGGGGGTATCTTAAAAGTATTCTTTTTAAAGATGATACAACCATGCCCATCAGTGCAATTTATACCCGAACTGATTTTCAACAGAATTGCAACCTGCCAACAACTTTTGGATGTGAACTGGATGAAGAAGGCTATATCGTGGTAGACCATTTGCAAAAGACCAATGTACCCGGAATTTTTGCCTGTGGCGATAGTACAAATCGCATGCGTACGGTTGCAAACGCTGTGGCAACAGGTACAACGGCCGGCATGATTTTAAACAAGGAATTTGTTTTTGAAAATTTCAAATAATATTTATCGAAAAACCGCAACATGCATTGCTGCCTACTTTTCAATTAATTTAATAAGGCTCTCAACATCTTTGGATCTGATAGGCAAAGCGAACATACCCGATCTTTGAAATCCTCCCAGGAAGAGACCGGTTTCAACATCAAGTATTTGAACCATTCGTGTATCATCATTTACAATGGGGGCTGCCAATACATAACGGTTATCTTTTGCCTTGATGTATTCAGCAATCCTGGCAGATGAAGCAATCTCCACGCCATAAGGATATTTTTCAAAGGCATTTTTACTGATCACTTCATCTCTCTTATTATCGCTAAAATATTTGCTGTTTACCAACAATATTTTTTCTTTCTTCAAAAGGGAAAGGTTGTATTTTTTCTGGATGGAATCCATTGAACCTGCATACGCAAATTGATTCATAACACCTCTTATCATCAATTCAAGTTTATACACAGCGCTATCAAAATTGTCCCCTACCCAGCCGCCGAAATACGAGACCTTTTCGGCGGTAAATAAGTAGGGTTCTTTTGGTTTTCCATGGTAAAAAAAGATACCACCTGAAGATCGGTCGTGATTCATGTTTGAATTACTTCTCCAATAGTACACAGTAGGATCTACGAATGAATTTTCTTTAGATTTTATCATTTGTTTTAGCTCCTTCCTGGTAATATATCCCCCTATTTCCGATATATTCCACAACCTTGTCATTACCTCTTTTAAAGCGCTGTTAAATAATGGGTATTCCGTCTCTACGATATATAATTTGTTCTTCAAAAAAACGGTATCTTTTTGAGAGAAAGCAACCAGGGAGAGTATAGACAAAATAAAAAGAGTCGATAATTGTTTCATACAGAGTATAGTTAATGAGAATGAAAAACCAACGGAAGTTCACATGCCTACCACTCCAAAGTCACTGATTTATTTAGCTCATCCAATAAATTAGGAATATTTACCAGGGTCTCTTTCCTTACATGTAAATACCGTTCAGTTGTTTTAATATTGAAGTGACCTAAAAGCTCCTTTATATATTTAATATCAATTCCTTTTTCCAACAAATGTGTAGCAAAACTGTGTCTTAGACTATGTATGCCGATATCTTTATTTACAAATGCTCTATCCTTCGCTTTTTCAAAGATTTTTTGTGCGCTGCGGATGCTATACTGCTGCCCGGGATTCATTGGATTTTCGAAAACGTATATTTTTGGTTTGGGTATAGCCTTTTTTATGTAAGCTCGCAGCACATCCAATAATAAAATGCTGAGCCCCACGTACCTGTCTTTTTTACCTTTGGCTTTTTCTATAAATAACTGCATCCGATCACTATCAACATCTTTTAGCTTAAGGTTTATCACTTCACTTACTCTTAGCCCGGCGCTATAGGCGGTAAATAAAATTGCTTTGTGTTTGATATTGCTGATGGAATTGAACATCCTTCCAATTTCTCTTTCCCCGAGTACCTTAGGTAATTGTAATGGCTTTTTAGGCCTGGGTACATCCCAAAAGAATTTTTCCTTGCCTAAAACCTGCTCATAATAAAATTTCAGTGCGTTGATCCTGCTATGAAGGGTGGCATCTGACAGGTGCAAAATTTGATGACAATACTGAAGATAGTTTTTCATTCGGTCGCTATCGAGAGTGTGGGCGGGAACTTCTTTTAAAATCACCAGGAATTGTAGCAGTTCATTGGTGTAGGTTCGAATAGTGGAAGGACTATAACTTTTTAACACCAGGTGACGAACGAAATTTTCTAATTCAACCGCATTTATTTGGCACATTCTGGCAGCTGAATTGCTTTGGCTGGTATTTGCCACCAATGTTGCCTCAAAGCTGGGTTCAACTAAATCTGATTTGCGAACGGGGCCCGGCAACTTTGCTTCTAAACCAAATTTCAATAAATGGTAGTCTATTGAGTAATTATTTTGTAGTGCTGCTTTTTTAATTTGTTCGAAATTGTTCCTGTTACATAAACAATACCAGCAACGGTTTTGCTTGCTCCAGGACAATGCAATCAGCTTTCGGAGGAATAATACAAATGTTTTTTCTGGCTCAAAATCCAGGGCGATATTTTCCTTTCCACGGTGTACCAGGAACCTGCAGATAAGTGTTTTCATGAGCATACTTATATGAACAAAATGCAATGTATGTTTTTGCCCCGGCTAATTGTAGGGAAAAACATCCGAAATTTTAAAGGAAAACACCATCGGACTATTCTTTACAGGAGGGAAAACCAAATTTATGTTTGTTCTAAAGCCACTTTTGCTTTATTTTATTCGATATAGATCATAAGTTGTAAAAAATATGCGAAAATTATTCTTCCTTTTGGCGATTATATATTCGCCGAACGCAGGGGCGCAGCTAACGAAAGTGTCGTTGCAGGCAAGCGGGCTAACCTGCAGTATGTGCAGTAACTCAGTTTACAAATCTTTAAAAACGATCCCTTTTGTAGATAAAATTGAGCCAAATATCAAGACTTCAACCTTTGAAATAACTTTTAAGCAAAATAGTAATGTCAATTTCAATATGCTGAGAGATAAGGTGGAAGATGCGGGATACGCTTATACAGAAAATATTAAGGACAAAGAATATGTTTTATTCAGGCAGGTGTTGTTGCCCTAATATTCCGGGTTGAAGTTTTATATGCTTTTGTGGATCGGCTGCATGTGGGCAAGCACCTGGAGTAAATGTGAAATTAAGGTAAGCGAAAACTATGCCCATAGCGATGTAGTGAAATGGAAAATTAAGGCAATGTCACTATATATAAGGCTTGCCAACTACCAGCTTGTCGCCTGATAAGTCTGCTTCAAATAAATGCGGGTGACGTACATGACGACCATTGATGTTAAACTGAAATGGTGCGTTTTGTTTTTTTTACTGCTTTTTTGTTGGGATCGTGTTCTCTTTTTGCCCCAAGTGAACGCTATAATTTTTACAAACTCGACACATATACAGGCCTTTCACACAACCAGGTGAATACAATATTGAAAGTGCTGATGGCTTTTTGTGGTTTGGTACCATGTCTGGTCTTGATCGTTACGACGGGTATTCCTTTAAAGTATATCGGTAACAACCCTAACGACAGCACTTCCCTCTTTGATAATTTTATAATTTCTCTTTATGAACTTCCCAATGGAAAAATGTGGTTGGTAACGAGAGGCAAATCCGGCATTTATGATTCCAAGAATTCCCAATCAGATTCCTAATATTTCACGATGAGATGTTTGAAAGATATTGCAATATGCATATTCCTCTTCTTGCAGGCAATAGTATGTCAATATTACGTCGTTAAAAAAACTTTACTTTAACGATTGATTTTCAGAAATGTTATTTGAACGAGTTTTATCGCCTGGTAAATATCACGCAGATTACCGGTGAAGATAACGAAGCCAAAAGAGAACTGGACAGTTTCTCCAACCCTGAAGAAAGATACCCGATTAGCCACCCCTTGGAAATGATTCCATAAAGAGAATATTTGAAATTCACCTTGTTCAGCCGCAGCCATAACTCTACTATATGAAATAATAAATTTCGAAACTGGGTACTTTACTACTGTAACCTTACCAAGGTTGCTTCAAACAACCCTTCAGGCATTAGGCTCTGTATTTAGCATACAACGTCTAATGCCTTTGTGCTTTTTATTCAATTTGCTTTTTCCACTTAACTACATTTTAAAACTTACCGGAGTATTGGTTTTTAATTTCATTAACATGTCAGCAAATAGAATTCGGAATTGCTTCAGCATGTAGTACTAGGTTTGCATTACGGGATTGACAATACAGTAAAATTATTTTTTTAAATCAATTTTTTGAATCGAAATTCTAAATAACAATTATAAAAATTAAAAAAAAAAGTATGAAAAAGTTATCAATGTTAGTAATGGCCATTACAGTAATTACTTTTGCTGCCTGTGGCCAAAAAATAGATGCTGCTAAAGTGCCGGCACCTGTAAAAGCCTCGTTTGCAAAACAGTATCCCGGTGTAACAGCTAAATGGGAAAAGGAAACGGGCAGATATGAAGCTGGGTTTCAGCAAAATGGAAATACTATGTCTGCTTTGTATGAAGCAAATGGTACCATGAGTGAAAGCGAAATGGATATTAAAGTGTCCGACTTACCAGTTAGTGTTTTGGCTTATGTAAAAGAACATTACAAGGGTAAATCTATTAAGGAAGGCGCTAAAATTACCAAGGCAGATGGCACCGTGAACTATGAAGCAGAAGTAGATGGGAAAGATGTTATTTTTAATGCGAAAGGTAAATTTTTAAAGGAGGTTAAAGGTTAAGCTATTTGTTTAAATCTATAATCAAAGGCGAAGGGTGTAGTTAAATACACCCTTTATTAAACAAACCCAATCACATGACCGGTAATAACCTAAAACGGAACTAGATCCATAATTGTAACCCCTGTTGAATATTGGTGGCCACAGATCAATAACGAGGATGTAAGTTACTGAACTCATGGCAGGCTGATACAGAAGCATTGCTTGTAGAAATTAGAAAGATGATCCCCCTTAGTACTGTCTGCTTTATTGTCTGCTAAAATTTCGCGGAAAAAAAATCCAGAATTGCTCCAGATTGTGTCCAAATTTAATACAAACTGCTGAGTAAGATTTGCCATTAAATTCAATTATTAAAAATTATTTAATTATGGAATACAGAAAATTAGGAAATTCAAACCTTAAGGTTTCATCTATCACGTTTGGCGCGTGGGCAGCCGGAGGATGGATGTGGGGTGGTACAGAAAGAAAAGATGCTATCAAAGCTATCAGGGCTGCCTATTATTCTGGAGTTACTTCAATTGACACGGCCCCTATCTACGGTCAGGGCAATAGTGAAGAGATTGTCGGTGAAGCGATAAAAGGTTTTCCCAGGGATAAAATACAAATACTGACCAAGTACGGTATGCGTTGGGATTTGGCTAAAGGCGATTTTGCTTTTCAAAGCGCCGATACGAAAGGAAAAAAAATCGATATCTACAAATATGCTGGCAAAGAGAGCATTATTAAGGAATGTGAAGATAGCCTGCACCGGTTAGGCACTGACTATATTGATCTTTACCAGATTCATTGGCCGGACACTACTACCCCTATTGGGGAAACAATGGAAACTGTTGCCCTATTGATCAAGCAAGGCAAGGTTAGGTACGCAGGTGTATGTAATTACAATACAGCCCAATTGCAGGAAGCTGGCAAGTATGTGAACATTGTATCCAACCAGGTTCCCTATAGTATGGTGTTGAGGGACATTGAAGAAGATATTGTGCCCTGGTGTTTGGATCATAATACATCCATTTTAGCGTACAGCCCTTTGGAGCGCGGGCTATTGACAGGAAAGATTAAACAGGGCCATATTTTTAAGGACGGTGACCACCGATCAGACCTTTATTTCTACACAGATGAAAATATTAAAAAAACCAGTGCCTTCCTGGAGAAAATCAAACCCTTGGCTGTTAAAAAGAATGCTACCCTTGCCCAGTTAGTTCTTCGATGGACGATTGAACAACCTGGTATAACCATTGCTCTGGCAGGCGCCAGAAATGAAAAACAGGCAGTTGAAAATGCATTGGCTCTTACTATCAATTTATCTCGGGAAGAAGTAAATTTTATTAACCAGGAACTTTCTCTACTTCAATTAGCTAACCAGAAATAAGTGAATCAGAAAATTAAACTCAATGACAAAAATGAAAATGGGATGGGCAGGCTTACGTTTTTAGCAACATTTACCGAACCATGCTTCCTTTAAAAAAATAGAAATGAAAGGAGATATATTTGATGCAATGTTGTTCCTTTAAGCATGTGATAGGAAAAAAAAGAAACACAAATTCAAAAATTAAAGATGGTTGCCTGTCTCCAAAATAAATACAGTATTTTTTAGTTCCTTTACTTAAAAATCATGAAAATCCTCATCATAGAAGACGAAAAAAAATTGGCCGATAACATCAGCACTTACCTTTGCAGTGAGCAATTCACCTGTGAAGTGGCCTATGATTATTATGAAGCGATTGAAAAAATTCATGTCTATGAATATGCCTGTATCATCTTAGATATTACACTTCCACACGGAAGCGGCCTGGATATCTTAAGAGAACTGAAAAAAGCAAAAAAAACGGAGGGCATATTGATCATCAGCGCCAGGGATTCGCTTGATGACAAAGTCCTGGGACTAAAGATAGGAGCTGATGATTACCTGACGAAACCATTTCATTTGCCTGAATTGCTGGCCCGCGTTTCGGCAATCATAAGGCGTAAATCCTTTGACGGCACAGACGAGATCTCCCTGGATCACCTGACTGTGGACCTCTCCGAAAGATCTTTAAAATCCGGCAAGGAAATTATTGCCCTTACCCGCAAAGAATATGATTTGCTTTTGTATTTCCTAACCAATAAAAATCGGGTGGTCACTAAAGAAGCTATTGTAGAACACCTTTGGGGCGATGAGATTGATATGGCCGACAGCTATGATTTTATCTATTCACACATAAAAAATTTGCGCAAGAAACTTATGAATGCAGGATGTCCCGATTACATTAAATCCGTATATGGTATGGGCTACCGGTTTGTTTATCATGGCTAAAATACCCCATTATGAAACTCTTTACTCGATATAACCGGATCATCATGCTGATGGCGGTGCTTATATTTTTGATATCAGGCATTGCTTATTATTTTTTACTGGATTACATATTACTCCAGGAGATTGATGAAGTGCTGAGCCATAAAAAAACAAGAATGGAAACTTTCGTAAGAATCACCGGCAGTTTACCGGTTCCGGATCGGCTGGGAGAGGTACAAGTATCTTATACTCCCGTTCCCACGGCTATTAAAGAACTTCATTCATTTGCGACTTTGTATGATAGCATCGAAAATAGGGCCGCACAATTCCGGAAATTTGTTTTTACGCTACCGGTCAAAAACGAATTATACCAGGTAACTCTTACAAGACCACTGGCCGGGACGCACAATTTATTGACGACTCTCATATTTGTTACACTGGCCACAATACTAACCATCCTTCTTATTTCAGTTCTCATTAACCGGATCATTCTCAGAAAGCTATGGGAACCTTTTTACGCTACTATCGCTGCCATGCGAAGTTATAAATTAGGAAAAGTTAAAGAAGTGCAATTACCTGAAACGAATATTAATGAATTTCAATTTCTTAATGAGAATTTAGAAGATACTATCCACAAGGCCGAAGAAGAATACCAATCGTTAAAAGAATTCACTGAGAATGCGTCGCATGAGCTTCAAACCCCGCTTGCAGTGATACGATCGAAGCTGGATCTTTTAATTCAGAAAGAAGACCTGTCCGAAATGCAAAGTGAAGAACTCAGAGAAATCTATGGATCTGTAAAAAAAATGTCCCAGTTAAGCAGGTCATTGCTGTTGATGACAAAGATCGGGAATCAGCAATTCAACAAGGTTAGCCAGATTGATCTGAAGGAAAAGATAGAGGAAAAACTAAAACAGTTCCAGGAACTGTGGAATAATAGTCAACTTCAGGTTCGTTGTGAACTTGAGGAGACGTTGATCCCGGCAAATGAGAACCTCGTAGATATTTTGCTGAATAATTTGTTGAGCAATGCCAGCAGGCACAATATCAAGGGTGGGAGCATCGACATCCATTTACAGGAACGTCAACTTTCTGTGAGCAATACAGGGTTCCTGAAACCATTGGATCCAAAAAGGATCTTCCGACGTTTCTATAAAGAAGAAGCACATAGTCATCATAATGGGTTGGGCTTGTCTATTGTTAAGCAAATCTGTGAGCAATCGAATATTCAAATTGCGTATTTATATGAAAACGGGAGACATATTTTTCAATTGAAATGGCAGGAAAGTAATGGGGTTGATTAGGAATCCTTCCCCGCTGGCATATCTCCGATAGGGTTTTTACTTTCATTACAAGAATGATCATAAATTTTGCAAAATGAAAAGTAAATTTTATGTCGCACGGGGTTCGATACCAGTTTGTGGCAAAGAATTTCAAAAATATGGAGGGAATACAACATGTATACGTATACCGGGAAGATGCCAATAGAATAGTAATCATTGATGCGTGAACCGGCATTAGAAATTTAGGAAAGGAGTTAATTAATACACGACTAAAGCAACATGTAATAAACATTTTATTTTCCCATTTTCATTCGGATCATATACAAGGATTTCCTTTTTTGCACCGGCCTATAACAGAGATCAAAAAATTGGAATATTGGTAATGGGCAAACATAAAAAAGCCAAAAAGTTAAGACACATCTTTTCTATGCCAATGCACTCAGAATACTTTCCCGTAGAACTTGATAATATGGGAGCACAGTTTGAGTTTTTAAGCGGTGGTGAGAAGGAAACTTTTTATGGTGCAAAGGTGACAGCTATCCCTCAACATCATAAGTTCAGGGGTGGTTCTTATGGTTTCCGGATTGATGATGAAGGAGTATCAATCGCGATATGCACTGATCTTGAACATATAGACGGAATAGATGAAAATATTGTAAACCTTGCTAAGAATGCCGATTTACTAATTCACGATGGACAATATACCCCAGATGAGTACAAAACATACAAACGATGAGGGCATAGTTCATGGCAACATGCTGCTGAGGTAGCTATCAGGGCTAAAGTAAAAAGACTCATAGTTACTCATCATGATCCAGACCATGCTGATGATTTTCTTGACTCCATGGAAAAACAGTGCCAGGATGTTTTTCCTAATTCAATATTTGCGAAAGAAGGAATGGAAGTTCTGGTACAACGCGATCAAATTTTAAAAAATTCTGAGAACCTTTTTTAAAAAATTTAATTTGCCTAAACTAAATTCCTGATAACTCACCGATTGTTTCGTCTCCAGAATTTATTCAGTTTTCCAATCTTCTTTTACGGATCAATTTTCTCATAAGCAGTTAGTTTTGGTACGACCCCTGTTTCTACAGGGGTTATTTTTTAAATTTTTTATCTCCGCAAATTCCGGAGCTCACCATTTTGAAGCTTCCTACATAATTTTTCAAGTTCTTCATCTTTAAAATTGGGGTAAGTCTTTGGAATCGAAGGGTAATTACCTGCTATTATTTTATTGGAAATTGGATTGTTTTCCTTTTCAGATAGCAGTTGTATGTGGCGTAAACTGGATTGGTCAATATCAATTTTATTTCAAGCGGCTTTTTATTTTCCAACTTTTCAGGCGATAATTAACCGTTACTGGTGTGAAAGGGAACAACAGAAACGAGTTTTTGAAAAAGGGATATAGACCAGTTTCTGAAATCCAGATTCTCTCCAGATTCTCTCCAACCTTTTTCTAAAAAGCTGATGAAATTTTGTGTTGTAATCACAAAAGATGGCTTATGTATTACTTGCGTGATTGCAACTTTTATTTCACTTTATAATCCTTGAATAATGGTAAAGAAATTTCATACCGGCTTTGTCTTTGTTTTCTTTCTACATCAAAAACAATTGAAGATGTCACCTCGACTGTTCTATTCCTGTTTTTGCATAACACTTTTTGTTGCAGGTTCATTTTTATTGACTTCCTGCGGCAATAGCAGTGCTGCAAAACTGAACACGGCCTCTCAGCCGGCAGCAGTTAAACCCTATGGTGTAATTACAATAGCTCCAAGAAAAACAGTGATCTACGCTGATTATCCCGCTACCATCCAGGGACAGCAGAATGTTGAGATAAGGCCCCAAATTGATGGCTATTTGAAAGCCCTTTATGTTGATGAAGGATCAGTAGTGAAAAAAGGACAACTCCTTTTTCGCATCAGTGCCCCACTCTATGAGCAAGGTGTTCGTACAGCGGAGGCGAATATAAAAATCGCACAGGCTGATTTAAAAGCCGCACAAATGCAGGTAAATGAAGTGGCTCCCCTCGTGGAAAAAGATATCATTAGCAGGTATGCACTTCAATCGGCCCAATATACGCTGCAATCCAAAGAGGCAGCATTGGCACAGGCTAATGCTACCCTGATTAATGCACGTACCAATTTGAGCTATGCCACTATTTATAGTCCCGCTGATGGAGTTATAGGTTTGCTGCCTTTTAAAATCGGAAGCCTGGTGAGCAGCACCACCGCACAACCTTTAACAACTGTCTCCAATATCCAAAATATCTATGCTTATTTTTCCATCAATGAAAAACAGCAACTGGACTTTTTCATAAATACCAGGGGCAATACTTTGCAGGAAAAATTAGCTTCTTTGCCTCCTGTTACGCTCATGCTCTCCAATGGACTTGCGTATGATCAAAAGGGACGGATTGAAACCATTGGAGGACTGGTCAATGTTTCTACCGGATCTGTTGCCTTTAGGGCTACTTTTCAAAATCCAAAGAGCATGATCCGTAGCGGAAGCAGCGCTATAGTTCGAATTCCTCAAGTGATTGATACTGCATTGCTGGTTCCACAAAGTGCTACTTACCAGGTACAGGGAAAGCTGTTTGTTTATGTGGCCGCTCCTGATAATACGGTTCACTCAATTCCCATCCAGGTAAACAGTAATACACCCCGTTCTTCTTATGTAGTGCAGCAGGGACTAAAGCCCGGCGACAAAATAGTGGTAGAGGGAATAGGAAATCTCAGGGAAGGTTTGGCCATAACACCCAGGTTTGTTAATGCTGACAGTGTGTATATGAGTCTTTAACCCTTCTGGTAATAATCTAAAAAAACGCCAATGCTTAAACGATTTATACAACGCCCTGTACTATCTACTGTGATTTCTGTAATGATAGTTACTTTAGGGATATTGGGGCTGGTCTCTTTGCCAATTTCGCAATACCCGGAAATTGCGCCGCCTACTATATCGGTGTCTGCTTCTTATACCGGTGCCAATGCTGATGTAGTATTGAAATCTGTGATCGTGCCATTGGAACAGCAGATCAATGGTGTGCAGAATATGGATTATATGTCTTCTACTGCGGGTAATGATGGAAGCGCTAATATCAATGTTGTATTTAAAGTAGGTTCAAACCCTGATATTGATGCAGTGAATGTGCAGAACCAGGTAGCAAGAGCTACCAGTCAATTACCCCAGGAAGTGATCCGTTCAGGAATTACGGTAAAGAAACGAATGCCCAGCGACCTGCTTATATTTTCGATATATAGTGAAACCCCGGCATTTGATCAGACATTTCTCCAGAATTACGTTGACATCAACCTTGTACCTGAGATCAAGCGCATCCAGGGAGTAGGTGATGCAGTGGCCGCAGGATCGATGGACTATGCTATGCGTATCTGGCTAAAACCCGATGTAATGGCGGCATATGGAATAATACCGGCTGATGTCAATGCTGCCCTTGCTGAACAAAATATCCAGGCCGCCCCCGGTCAATTCGGGGAACAGGGAGGACAGTCATTTCAATACATTATCAGGTACAAGGGAACCCTGGTGGATACCACCGAGTTTGGAAATATCATTGTGCGGTCAGTGGGCAGCCAACAACATGTGCTTCGCCTAAAAGATATTGCCCGCATAGAGCTGGGAGCCCAGAACTATGCCGTAGCAACAAGAACGAATAATTTACCAGCGGTAGCGGTAACAGTAATGCAATCACCAGGCTCCAACGCACAACAGGTAATTCAGCAAACGCTTGCCGTGGTGAATAAGGCCTCAGCATCTTTTCCTAAAGGGATTAAGTATGTAGTCTTATCCAATGCCAATGATTTTTTAACGGCATCTATCGACAAAGTACTGCATACACTGGTGGAAGCATTTATTCTTGTGTTCCTTGTGGTCTTTATTTTCTTGCAGGATTTTAGGTCCACACTGATTCCCGCCATTGCTGTACCTGTGGCGATCATTGGAACTTTCTTCTTCTTAAACCTCTTTGGGTTTACTATTAACCTGCTCACCCTGTTTGCTTTAATCCTGGCCATCGGCATCGTAGTGGATGATGCCATCGTGGTAGTGGAAGCCGTTCATGCCAAACTGGACCAGGGCTACAAGTCGTCAAAAAAAGCATCGATTGATGCCATGAATGAGATATCAGGCGCCATTGTTTCTATTACCCTGGTGATGGCCGCAGTGTTTGTACCAGTTAGCTTTATCGGCGGATCAGCGGGTGTGTTTTACAAGCAGTTTGGACTTACATTGGCTATAGCCATTGTTCTCTCTGCCATCAACGCCCTTACGCTTAGCCCGGCCCTTTGCGCTTTATTTTTGAAACCTCATAATGAAGAACATAAAAAGAAAAACTTTATTCAGCGATTTTACACCGCTTTTAATGTGGCTTTTTCCGCCGTAACAAACAAGTATAAAAAGTCGGTTAGTTTTTTATCTGTCAGAAAGTGGATACCACTTTCAGCAATAGCACTCTTTGTTGCAGTTTTTATTTGGCTTTCAAAAATCACCCCGAAAAGTTTTGTTCCTGCCGAAGACCTCGGAGTGCTTACTGCAGATATCAGTTTACCACCTTCCGCTTCATTGGAGCGCACTGATTCTATAGTTCGGCAGATAGAGAAAATCTCTGGCACGATACCAGAAATAAACAACATAGTTGCTATAGTGGGCAACGGGGCACTTGGTGGAAACGGAAGTAATTATGGAAGGGTCGTGATGAGGCTTCAGATCTGGAGCCAACGAAAGAGAGATGTACAGACCATTATCAACGAACTAAAGAGTAAAAGCGCCGGAATCAGCAATGCAAAGATCACGTTTCTTACTCCGCCACCTATCCAGGGCTTTGGTAACACATCAGGATTTTCCCTTCAGCTTGAAGACAGGACTGGTGGAGACATTGCCCAGTTTTACAAGATCAGCACTGATTTTTTACAGGCATTGAACGAGCGGCCCGAAATTCAATTTGCCTCAACTCCTTTTAGCCCGAACTTCCCTCAATATTTATTAAATGTAGATGTGGCAAAAGTAAAGGCGGCAGGGTTAAATGTGAGTGATGTACTGGGTACTATGCAAGGCTATTTCGGCGGTGTCTATGCTTCCAATTTCAACCAGTTCGGCCAGCAATTCCGGGTTATATTCCAGGCAGATCCTGAATACAGGGCAAAGCCAGAAAACCTCAACTCGATATTTGTTCGGAATGCCAGTGGCGCTATGGCTCCGATCACTGAATTTGTATCACTGGAAAATACTTACGGGCCACAAACCATTTCACGGTTCAACTTATTTACTGCTATTAGCATCACGGGTAGTCCAAAGCCCGGATATAGTTCTGGCAATGCTATAACTGCTATTCAGCAGGTGGCTGCACAAACTCTTCCTGCAGGATATAGTTATGAATATTCCGCCCTCACAAGACAAGAGCTCACGGCCGGGAGCCAGACTACTTTCATTTTTTTGCTCTGCCTTATTTTTGTTTATTTCCTGTTAAGCGCCCAATACGAAAGTTATATTCTTCCTTTTTCAATATTACTAACCTTGCCAGTCGGGCTCGCAGGCTCTTTCCTCTTTGCAAATATCTTCGGTATAGACAATAACATTTATGTACAAATAACCCTCATTATGCTGATTGGTTTGCTGGCTAAAAATGCAATCCTGATTGTACAATTTGCAGTAGAAAGAAGGAGAAACGGTATGCCCATCATCCAAGCAGCTTTGGAAGGAGCGCAAGCAAGGCTGCGTCCGATTTTAATGACCTCTTTTGCTTTTATTCTTGGGTTGCTTCCTCTTATGGTGGCTTCCGGTGCAGGAGCGAATGGTAATCACGCCATAGGTACCGGTGCCATAGGAGGTATGTTGATAGGGACAACATTTGGAATCTTTATTACTCCTGTCCTCTTTATTATTTTTCAATCCCTTCAGGAAAGAATAAGTGGTCCACCTAAACTGGATGAGGAGGAGAATGACACTGCGGAGAAAGTCATTGATACTAATTCTCCTTCTATTAACCCGCAAATCCCTGATGTTAGCGTTGGAGTTTAAATTATTATTTATGAAAAAGCGACCGATAATATATATTCTCTTTAGTCTCACGATAATTGCAACTTCGTGTTCCGTTATCAAACCCTACAAGTCACCGGTTGTAGGAAAACAAGATCTATATCGTAATCAATCTTCAACAGATACAACCAACATATCCAACTTGCACTGGACAGAAATATTTACTGATACTTTATTGCAGTATCTTATCCAGGAAGGTATTGATCAGAACCTGAATTTAAAAATTGCTTATTCACGCACCCGGCAGGCACAAGCATACTTTGAACAAAGCAGTTTGGCATTTTTACCAAATGTAAATGCAGGGGCTTCTGTTCTCGCTGATAAAACATCGAATAATAAAAGTGCCCCGGCATCCACCAGCAACCCCACCTTTCAACTGGGTATCAACTCGAACTGGGAAGCAGATCTATGGGGCAGGTTAAAAAGTTCAAAACAAGCTTCGCTGGCTTCCCTCATGCAAAGCGAAGCTTACTCCAGGGCTGTTCAAACGGGTATGCTGGCCGGGATTGCCAACTATTATTATACCCTGCTAGCCCTTGACCAGGAATTAAAGATCACTGAACAATCCGTTAAAGATTGGATCAGTACAGTAGATATTATGAAGGCCTTAAAAGTGGCTAATGTAGTTACGGAAGCAGCTGTTGTTCAGAGCGAAGCCAACCGGTATGCTGTAGAGGTAACCATCCCGGATCTGAAACAATCGATCCGGCAGGTTGAAAATGCCCTGAGTATTTTGATAGGAAGAGTGCCGGGTCCAATAAAACGAGATCAGCTTTCTAAACAAAAAACAGTGGAATATCTAACTACCGGCGTTCCGGCACAATTGCTTGCCAATCGTCCAGACGTTCAGGAGGCCGAATTAAATTACCGTTATAATTTTGAATTGACCAATGTTGCACGTACCTATTTCTATCCAGACTTAATTATCTCAGCCTCCGGGGGCTTTAGTGGCTCTTCCTTTTCCAAACTTTTTAATCCTGCATCAGTAGTAGCCAGTATTGCAGGTGGTTTATCTAACCCCATCTTTAGCCAGGGTATCAACAAAGCAAGGTTAAAAGTAGCGCAGGAAGGAAAGCAACAAGCGCTGCTCGGTTTTCAGAATATTTTATTAGTAGCCGGACAAGAAGTTTCGGATGATATGACTGCTTACCAAAGCACGCTTGAAAAAACAAATCTTCGGGATAGCCAAATTGCGAATCTGCAAAAAGCTGTAGAGTACACTCAATTGCTGGTACGTTATAGTTCGGCTAATTATACAGAAGTATTGACTGCCCGGCAAAGCCTTTTGTCTGCACAATTGAACCAGGTGAATGACCGGTTAACACAACTTCAGGCTGTTGTGAATTTATATCGGGATCTGGGAGGTGGATGGAAGTAACGCGGGACTAATATTAAACCATGCACTAAAAAAGACATCTTACCTGCAATTTATAATATTGAAATGAATAATGTTTCCATGCATACAAAAACAAGAAAATACATTGAAAAAAGAAAATATGAAATCTTGTTACTGAGTTTACTATTATTGATGTTCGGCGTCCGGCCCAGTTTTATCAATCCATTCCTCCCCATACAGGTTATGATAACCGGTGCGATAATATTTTATAGCCGTAAGTTTTTATGGTACCTGATCGCCGGATTACTAACGGTTACAATCGCTCTCTTTATTGCTTCAGATATATTTCACTTTAAAGCAATTAACAATCGTAGTTTATTAGGCATAACATTCATTATTTATTTTGTAATAATCACAGTTGAAGTGTTCAGAAGAATATTAATAGTTGAGAAAATTTCACCGGAAATAATTTCTGCCGTTCTATGTGGATTTATAATGCTTTGTTTTATTGGCTGCTTTTTATTTGATTTTATTGAGACGTATACTCCGGGTTCTTTTTCAGGATTAGGAGAAAGTAAAAGGAAGTTAAACACCCTGTTATATTTCAGCGTAAGTAACTTATTGACGCTAGGCTTTGGAGACATTCTTCCAATATCATTTTTTGCAAAGAAGTCAGTTATGTTTCTGGGACTCGTAGGGCATTTTTATACAGTGTTTGTTACAGCTATTATAATTGGTAAATATATAAACCAGGGAAAGAAAATTTATAAAGAATAAACCAGTTAATCGCCCGATAGAAGAAGTTAAAGGCAACAGGGTTGAAGCATCAGCTAAGTACATCAACAGAGTGGGCTTAACTTATTATTCATAGAAAGTTTTTAGGCACCGCGCAAATGAATAACGTAAGTGATGCGTTCGGAAATGGAACAAATAAAAAATAGTGCGAATCCTGTTGCAGGGGGATATACCAGCTTATACCGCATGAGATATCACCTTGTATCAACATAAATGAGTAATATCTACTAATAACCTTTTCAGACTTTCTGAGGCTCGACTAATTATTTATCCTATAATTATAAAAAGCCGTGGTGTTGAAATCGTGATACCAATGCTCCAAAAGATTTTACTGGTAGATGTTATTGCAACCATCGGAAAAAGACGCGTGTCTTCAAGCTCACATGAATTAATAAACCCCGTTACAAAACAATCATTTTAGTACGAGGTGTATTCCCAAGCCGATGGCGCCGTGTTGTTATTTTACCGGAAAGATAACCAATAGCGATAGCCAAGGGATAATCTCCTGCCCAGTGGACTTCCGTGTTCATCATTGCCCAGGAAGACAGGCACATCAATGTATAACCCACCGGCCTGATCCATTTCTTTTCCGGGTAATTGTCACAAAGCACCGTTACTGTTGCCATTAGTGTAGCGAGGTGGCCAGACGGGAATGCATCGTAGGCACTTGTGTTCCGCTGGAATTCTCCGAATGAAGGAAAGGGCCGCCAGCTTCCACCAACCTTTGTTGCCAGGAACGGGCTTTCTCTGCCAGTGATCCTTTTTAAAATTTGTGTGGTAATACCCATTGCAAGAAATGTTTCTGCCAGGTCATTTGCTGTGTTTACTGACCTGCTATCCTTGTCTAGTTTTCCATAAATCCACAAGCCACCTGCCAGGATCATACTTGTACCGCCCTCGCCCAACTGGTATAGTATCGTATTCAAATTTTGGGGGATCTTTAAAATTTTAGTGTCTCCTGCCTTCCACGCAATATGAAACCTGGTATCCGGGTGTAATCCTATCTTATCACTCGTTTTACGAACCCACTTAATAATTTCATCGTCTTTTGCTATCAACGCAATGGAGCTCACCGTAACTACGCCTAATCCAATCCAGTTTCTTTTTTGTAACGGCGACTTTGTTATTTGCCAAATATCAGCCGGCACAAAACTGATGTTACGCAACAAGGCAGGCTTCTGAAAAGAAAAGGTATCTTTCTGATAGATAAATGACTTATCCCACAGAGTCGTTGTATTCCTGGTCAATATAGTGTCCTGTGCTGATACGATATATACCATCAATATGCAAGCTCCAAAGACAATTTTTTTTTTAATAATTAATTAAGTTAGGGTAAAGGTCAAAGTTTTTATTCCGGGAAGATGTAAGCTACCGGATCACTTTTCACCATGGCTGAAAAATATCCCACAGCTTTGCTGCCAAACTGGCCATCCATCAAAAACACGGGGGCCACAAATGGATTAAACTGTGCAAGCTTTTGCTTATCCAACTGGTCAAAGAAATCATATGCATTCTTATCGATGGTTTGAATATATATTGTTCCCTTGGTTCCGGCTACGTGTGTATAAGCAGGTTCAATGACAATTTTTATTTGCAATCCAGTTTGCCCCGCGTCACTATAAACAGAACGTCCAATTTCATCCACTTCCACGCTATCCCGGCCCAGGCAGGGGCTAACTATTTTTGCTGGCTTTTTGTGTACTAGTGTCAACATATCTCATCATCTCGTATCGAAAATAATTGGTTTGGGAGGGAACATCCTTAAAATAGACAATCACCCCTTCGTGTTCGCCATAGAAGTCTTTAAAAATGGGCGTAAAGCCGTACTATCAACTGTTGCCTTTGATAACTTGTCGAATAGTAGCAGTAGCGGTATAAGTATCTGTGCCACTAGTGATGGTAAGGGTGTAATTTTTGTTTAATTGAATGGGGCTATTGCCCTTATAGTAATAATTGTACTGGCAGTAAACTTTATCAAATACACTATCCAGTTTCAAAATATCTATGGTGCCAGCGCTGCTTATTTGAACGACTGCATTCCGAATTGCCAATTCAGCAAAGTTTATCTTTTTATCAAAATAAGGTACTGTTCTGTTGAAATAAACGATTGGCAGACTGTCCGGCTCCAGCATGCTTTGAATGCTTGCCTTTCCTTGGTAGGATGGAGGAAGAACGGAAATGGTTTTTTCGCATGAAAAAAAGAAAAACGAACTTACAACGATAACTATTGCAATAGGCAATCTCATGATATTTATATTGAGTTTTAAAACTTAAAATTGAA
>JAOQAK010000025.1 GCA_025963635.1 Ferruginibacter sp. | reverse complement strand
AGCTGGAATACAAGGGCCACTCCTATTTTGGGCAATGGTTCGACAAATACACTCCGACTTCTCACGATGCCATTATGGGTCCGGTAGAAGATTTTGCCCCCGTGGGTTACGATGAAGCAAAGGTGGGTGAAGGGTTTCTTAAAATAGGTATCGGGATTGTTTCGAAGCCGAAAGAACCTAAATACTTTTTTGTAAATCCTTACCCGATCATTAATCCTGGAATCTGGAAGGTAAAAAAGAAGACAAACCAGGTAGAATTTGTTCAGAAGCTTGATGATAAAGAATATTCTTATCAATACAAAAAAACGGTACAACTGGTAAAAGGCAAACCAGAAATGGTTTTGTTGCATACCCTAAAAAATACAGGAAAGCGAACAATCGAAACAGAAGTATATGACCACAACTTTTTTGTTTTGGACAAACAACTTGTAGGAATTGGCTATATAGTCAAATTTCCATACCAGGTTACAGGAGAAGCCAGGGGCTCAGGAGAATTTGGAAAAATACAGGATAAGGAAATAATATTTACAAAAGATCTGGCAAAAAACGATCATCTTCAATATCTTGCTTTGCGGGGTTTTAGTACCAGTGCAAAAGATTATGACTTCAGTGTCGAAAATCATAATACTGGTGCGGCCGTAAGAGTTACCAGTGATCAACCTGTTTCAAGATTTGCTTTTTGGTCTGCACATGTAACGATATGTCCCGAACCCTATATAAACATAAAAGTTAATCCGGGTGAAGAGATTAGCTGGAAAATTTTTTATGACTTCTATGCAGGCGAAAAAAATAATTAAAATAAAAAATGAAGAATAAGCTGAAATTTTTAGTTCTCGGTCTTTTGCTGTTAGGAGGTTGTAAAAATCGTACAAGTGATACAATGCAAACGGGCAGTAATTATCCCGTTTACGGCGGCAATAAGGCAGGCAACCGCTATTCGCCCTTAACACAGATTAATGCAGATAATGTAAAGAATTTGCAGTTAGCGTGGACCTATGTTTCTAATGAGCAACCAGATACTACTGACCAAAAACCCCAAAGAACAAGGGAAACACAATGTCAGCCGATTGTAGTGAACGGTGTCCTTTATGGAACATCTTCTGATCTTAACCTGTTTGCCTTAAACGCAGCAACCGGCGAGCAGATCTGGAAATTTGAACCTTTAAAGGATAAGCAAAAGTTCAATACAAATCGTGGGGTGGTGTATTGGGAAGATGGTGATGACAAGCGGATCCTATATTCAGCAGGCGCATTTCTTTATGCGGTTAATGCCTCCACAGGTAAAGCTGTTATGACATTTGGAGACAGCGGAAGAGTAGATTTACACCAGGGACTAATTACTCTGGGCCTTGGGCATGAAGTAAGTGATTTATCGGTTACTGCTACCACTCCGGGTGCAGTGTATAAAAATACTATTATCATGGGATCAAGTGTCTCAGAGGCCGGCGATGCCGCCCCTGGTCACGTGCGTGCATTTGATGTAGTAACAGGTAAGTTAAAATGGGTTTTTCATACTATACCACAACCAGGGGAATTTGGTTACGATACGTGGCCAAAGGATGCTTACAAAAAAATCGGCGGAGCGAATAACTGGAGCGGTCTAGTAGTAGATGAGAAAACCGGCAATGTTTTTTTTGGTACCGGTTCGCCCGCATCTGATTTTTATGGCGGAGGCCGCGAAGGCATGAACCTGTTTTCTGATTGTATTATGTCTCTTAATGCTGAAACCGGTAAAATGAACTGGTATTATCAAACAACCCATCACGATCTTTGGGACCGGGACCATCCTTGTCCTCCAAACTTAGCTAGGGTTAAGCACAACGGCAAAATGGTTGATGTGGTTGTCCAGGCCACTAAAGACGGATTGGTTTATGTACTGGACAGGGATAAAGGAACTTCTTTATTTCCTGTTGAAGAGCGGCCCGTTCCAACTAACGGACTTCCGGGAGAGCATCCTTACCCAACGCAAAAGTTCCCGCTAAAACCGCTGCCATTTACTCCGCAAGTGTTTACAGAGGCTGAGATCACTGATCTGTCCCCTGAGGCTCATGAATTCGTAAAGAAAAGATTTCTCGAACTACCACAGCCAAATCATAAATACATTCCACCTAATACTGTTGGCACATTCGCTTATGGTTATAGTGGAGGCGCTGAATGGGGCGGTAATGCTATTGATCCTGATGGCATATTATACCAGAATGCTAACCAGCAGCCGTGGGATTTAATCATGGCAGATATGGAGACCTTAAACAAACAAATGGCGTCTCTCTCTCACGGTAATGGTCTTTATCTTAAAAATTGTGCCGCTTGTCATGGCGAAGACCGGAAGGGAAGCGGTAATATATTTCCTAATCTTTTGAAAATAGGCAGCAGGCGTAATTTTGCTCAGATCGATGCGATTATTAAAACCGGAAGTGGCAGAATGCCTTCCTTTGCACACCTTGCAGATGAGGACAGAAAAGCAATTGTAAATTACCTGTTAGATAAAGAAATAAAACCTGCAAAGGTTCCCGACGAACATAGTGTTGATGTTCCGACCGTGCAAGAAAAGAAAGCCGATTTTCCTTATGTACCAAAGTATATAAATAAAGTTTGGAAACCAATAAGAGACCAGGATGGATATCCCGGTGTAAAACGACCATGGGGAACGCTAAATGCAATTAACTTAAATACCGGAGATTATGTATGGAAGGTTCCCCTCGGAGAATACCCTGAACTTACAAAAAAAGGTATTCCCATTACAGGAACGGAAAGTTATGGCGGACCTTGTGTGACCGCGGGTGGACTTGTTTTCATAGCAGGAACAAAAGATGAAAAAATACGCGCTTTTGATAAAAAAACAGGTAAGCAATTATGGGAATACCAGTTACCTGCAGGCGGTTTCGCGACCCCTATCACCTATGAAGTTAATGGCAAACAATATGTAGCAATAGCTGTCGGCGGAGCAAGAGGACAAAAACCGGGAGGCTGGTATATGGCTTTTGCTTTGAAATAAATCAGAAGGTTATATACAAAACAAAAGTGAATTTTGGGAATAGTCAAATATGCGAATCATCCTTAATTAATGAAGATGTTTTTGAGCCAGGCAACATGATTTCTATTTAACATCGTTGCGTCGCACACTTGTACTGAAGGTTACAATACTCCGCTAAAGAGTGCCGTCATTGCGAGGCACGAAGCAATCTGCTTCAGGGTGCCGTGTGCCGCCTGGCTGCATCAATGATTGTACAGTAAATCTAGCTGACGAGCACTTTCTGATATTTGCTTCGAACATTAAGCGGAGTAGACGAAAAGCTTAACAAAAAGCCCCGGTAAGAATGAACTTACCGGGGCTTTTTGTTCTACAAAGTGATTGCAAAGCGCTGGCGATGCAGGGTCTTTCACAAAATCCTACTTCCAAAAGCTGTAAGACAGGATGCCTGATTGCAATAATAGTATTATCGTTTGTTACTAATCCTGAAGGTTGATACAGTTCCATCAATGACCTTCAATATAAACAGTTTGCTTTTCATTTTCGGCTGAAATAAAGTA
>JAOQAK010000023.1 GCA_025963635.1 Ferruginibacter sp. | reverse complement strand
ACCCGGCTTAACATCCCACCATACTTTACTTGTTAATTTATCGCCCTCCGGATAGTGAGCTGCTGCGGCGGCTACATTAACTGAATTCTTTGAGTACTCATCAGCCGGATAGGTAAGCCTGCGCGGGATCTGGCCCTGGGTATCAGTAGCCCCGCTGCCCAGCCACATTTTGGGGTAACCGGTTCTTCTATATTCGGCCCAGGCTTCGTTGGACTGATAGACAAGTGAAATGTATTTCTGGTTCATAATTTGTTCAAATTGCTGTTCATTGGTCCCGTTAAGCGTTGCTGCACTACTGGCAAGGAAAGTGGTAATGGATCCTGCAGCCACCCCATATTGCTCCATGGCAAGTTGAATGCCTGTACGATATAAAGTATTGGCATTCCCCGGCGCCAAACCAGCGAGTACTGCTTCTGCTTTCATATAACTAACCTCCGCGGCGGTAATCAAATTAAAAATGAACTGGGATGCTTCAAAAAAATCTCCCACCAAAGAGATACTGTCCCTGAGATAGCGCTCCGTACCGGGGCCATAAACATTAATCGGCCTTGCCCTGTATGGGATACTGCTTGAAGGATCTATTAATTTTGGAAGCTTGAAATAAATAGGTATCCGCGGGTCATTGTTTCGGGCAAGAATGTCCAAAACCGGGAAGCCTAAATGCCGTGGCTCTATCAAATTATTTTTAATAAGCCTGATCAGCGGGCTCCGGTTATTCTCGTTGGGAGCTGATGAGCCTTCAGAAAGCAACCTTGCATTTTCTGCATTAGCGCTTATTAAGGGTGCATTTATTACATCGGTTATATTTTGTTGAGCCAGGGCATTGTTAACAAACCTAACCCTTAATGCCATGCGCAGCCTTAATGAATTGGCAAACTTCCGCCAGGAGCTTACATCGCCTTTAAAAAGCAGGTCGGCTGCGCCATAGCTTCGCTTTGACGGATCGTCGCTGAGTTGTGCCGTGGCTGCTTTCAGTTGAGTGAATAAGTCTTTGTAAATGTCTTCCTGTTTATCATACTTCGGCTCTGCAACTAAGTGGTCCCTGTCCTTTGCTGCCTCAGTGTACGGAATATCTCCATACATATCTGTCACGTTTTGCCATAGCCACACCCTGAAAATCCTTGCCATTGCATTTTTGTTTGACAGTCCCGGATCATCCTGCGTTAACCTTACCGTTTCATTCATGTTAATCAAATAAGCCCGGTAGTAGGTGGAAAAATAGTAATCGTAATCTGTGTTTTTAAAAGGGAATCCTGACGATTCACTGGCCATAAAAGCGGCGAATTCAGATATTTTGCCAAAAGTTGATAATCTGCCCAAATCAGGGATACCAAAAATAGCATCTTTTTGCACCGCACTAAAGAGGTTGTCTGGTTTCACCAGGGCTTCTGTTACCAGGGATGGACTTGTATTGAGTTGTTCAAAATCCTTTGTGCATGAATTTGCCATGCATATTATCCCGCTTAGTACAATAAGTGTTTTTATTTTATAAAAGAATCTCATAATACTTTTTTTGTGTAAATAATTAAAACGAAAAATTTAAATTGAACCCCATACTCCTTGTTGTAGGCATAGTTGTGTTCTCAAAACCTTGTGCAGCCGCAGTAGGAGAAAAAGCTGTTTCCGGGCTAATCCCCATCACCTTAAACTCCGGATTGCGGTAGAGATAGAATAAATTTCTTCCGACAACAGAAAAGGTCGCTGTTTTGAAAGCCGTTTTGGAAAGAAGCCTGGGCCTGAACTCGTAGCTGAGTGTAGCTTCTCTCAAAGAGACATAACTGGCATCAAGTACAAATTCTTCAGAGATGTCACTCCATGACCTGTATGCATAATACTTTGTCCCAACTACTACCTGTTTGTTTTCCACATATTTATTGGTTGCAGGGTCCAACACAACTCCGTCTGCAATTAAATTTGTTCTATTCTCAGTAAACTTACCCGTGCCACTACCCATTCCATTTTGTTTAGTGAGGGAAAATACCTCGCCTCCTTTTCTTACATCTATCAATGCGCTTAGCCTGATTCCCTTATAGGAAAATGTATTGGTGAAACCTGCAAGCCAATCTGGCTGGACATTGCCTAAAACTACCCTGTTGGTGCCCCTTGTATACGCACCATCTGCTCCAACAATTTTGCGACCTTCCGGGGTGCGATTATAAGGAAACCCTACAATATTTCCGAATGACTGGCCCGGACGAGCTTCGATATTCATATTGTTGTAGTTAAGAAGAACCAGGTTTGAAATACCTGGCACCAGTGAAACTACTTCTGAATGGTTTTTTGAGAAATTAATTGAAGTCTCCCAGGTAAATGAGTTATGCAATTGCACCGGTATCGCATTAACAAAAAGTTCTATACCACTATTTTTTATTTCTCCGGCATTGATCACTTTTCGTGTAAAACCTGAGCCTTCAGATATTGAAATAGGAAGTATCTGGTTGGCCGTAGACGCGTTATAATAAGTAAAATCAATACCTATCCTGCTATTGAACAAACGAATATCACTACCAAACTCGTACGATTTTTTCAATTCATTTTTAAGGTCAGCATTGGGCACAGTTTGACTGATCTGCGCAAATTGTTGACCGTTAAAACCTGAGGAGATAGAAAGAATGCTATAGCCTCCTTTTGTTTGATAAACATTTGCATCGGTTCCGGCCTGCGCATAAGATGCTCTTAATTTAACATAGCTCAACAATTTTGATTTGATATTCGAAGCATCGGTCAATACGTTGCTGAGGCTGACCGATGGATAAAAAAAGGAAGGACTACCCAAAGAAGAAGACCAGTCGTTTCTACCTGTAACATCTAAAAAAAGATAGTTTTTATAACCCACCTGACCATCAAAAAAAGCAGACTGTACTTCTTTTCTTAAAAGTGAATAAGTTGGAGTCACTATTCCGGCATTGGATATATTATAAAAATTATCAAGGTTCAGGTTACCACCTTCTAAACCGGTTATTGTGGTTTGTGTTTTATAGAGATTGGCACCTGCCAGGAATGAGCCATTAAAGTTTTTTGAAAGCTTTCCTGAAGCAGTTAATATGGCATCGGTGTTTAGCTGATTTACACGATACTGGAAATTTCTGACTGCCCCACCCGCGCCGGCACGGTCAAGTGTTCCCTTGGCAACCCGCTCATCACGCACATCAGTATAGCCGTCATTTGATGCCCTAACCTGCAGGTTTAACCAATCGGTGAATTTATAATTAAGAGAGACATAACTTATAAGCCGGTCTCTTTGATCATCCTCAAGAACCTCATTCAGTACCCAGTAAGGGTTCATGATAATGCCATTGGTAAGCCAATTCACCATAGTGCCATCCGGTCTTTTGTAGTTTTTTAACCAGTCCAGATTAATGTGCCGGGCAGTATTGGATAAGTCCATAAACGGATTTTCAAAGCTTCGTCCTATCTCCGGCCTGTTTTTGTTGGTTTCCCTGATATAATTTGCCTTGGCCTCAAACTTTAACCTGTCGGTAATATTAACTGACGCGATCAGGTTAGCGGTTTGCCGGTTAAAGGAGTTATTCGGCATAATGCCTTTATTAGATAAATTGGAAAGCGAGAGCCTTACATTCGTGTTGTCAGTGCCTTTTGTAAAAGAAACTGTATTGGTAAAAGTGCTTCCTGTCCGGAAAAATTTTCTGAAATTATCTTCCGGCTGCGGAGACATAGGAACCGGGCCGAGCTCAGGCATCGTTTTAATAACGGCCATCCGGCCATCTAACGGGCCACCCCACTGATCTTCCAGCCAATCCGGCTGATAAGGATATGTTTTACCACTAATGGTTACGCTGTCTCCTGCCCAGGAGTCCCAGGATTCATCATATCCGCCGGCCCACTTATTTTGAAAAGTGGGAATTGTATTGATAGTTTCAAATGTGGCATTTGAGTTATATGAAATACCAAAGCCTTTTTTATTGGATTTTTTTGTAGTGATCAATACCACTCCGTTGGCACCGCGGGAGCCATACAAGGCCGCTGCATTGGCACCTTTCAGCACAGTAACACTTTCAATATCATCCGGGTTAATGTCCTTCATCCCATCCCCGTAATCCCTGTCACCAGTTGCATAAGAAGATGGCTTGCGGAGGTTTTCATTGTTAATAGGAAGTCCGTCTACAACGAACAATGGCTGATCATTTCCCGCAAGGGAGCTATTCCCCCTGATGGCTATGTACGAAGAACCAGAAGGTCCACCGCTTGATGGGTTTATGTGTACTCCGGCAACCCTGCCCTTTAATGAATTCAACACATTTGTTTCGCGGGCCACGGTAAGCGCCTCACCGTCTATTTTTTGCTGAGAATAACCGATAGATCTTTTTTGCCTTTCAATACCAAAGGCAGTAACAACAACCTCCCCGAGGTTTTTAGTATCCTGCTCCAATGCAATATCAAGTGTTGATTGGGATTGAGTTACCGGCACTTCTTTGCTAAGGTAGTTGGTACTTGAAACTTCTAAGGTTGCTCCATCCCTTACCTGCAAAGAAAACTTTCCGTTTGCATCTGTAATTGTACCCCGACTAGTTCCTTTTACATGAATACTAACACCTGTCAATGGTTGCCCGATAGCAGATCTAATGGTTCCGGAAATTGCCCTTTGCTGGGAAAGACCCGCGGCATGTACACCCAAAACAAAAACTCCAATGAGCAATAATGCCCTGGTGATTACATCCAGTTTTTTTAACCGGGTGAAACAAATAGTTTTAAAAGTCTTTGATCTCATTGCAACTTGTTTTTAATTTTTAATAGATTTTTTTCAATAGCTCGATAATTTTTAAAGTGGCCGCTAGGCTATTTGTAACATTGATAGTAAAGCCATTTTATTTTTTACAATGCAGATCTAAGACTGATTTGTAAATATTCTTCCCGTTCACTATTAACTCAGCATCCCAAAGCATTTAGGCAATGACATAAAATTCTTCTTTCGCAAGTTTGCGATGAAATCATGCTAAAATAACCATCTGTTACAGGGATATCTTACATCACATCAGGATGGATTTGGTAATAAGTTGAAGTACTTGTTTTGCGAACAAACCAATGAATTATACCGGATAAAATACCATTTGCATATAAGATATTTGATCAGCACTTTTAACGCGGCATCTGCCTTTTTATGATGCCCAGATAATGGCTCATCAAATTCCGATTCTTTGATTCAACACTTCTTTAGACGATGCTTATTTTACCTCTGGTAACGCGGCAATCTCCAGGGTTACATCCACCATAGTTGTGTTTCAATTCTTCTACCACTTCTTTAAAAGTGGCGGCGCTATTCATTAATCACTTTGCTGGTGTATCGTATGATCTATATCATGTGTTTAGTAGTACGTTTAAAAATTTAATCTCCGTTGTTGATGTTAGAATGCAAGGGATAAATATTGACTTGCGGTATTTTGCCAAACAAAGAAAAAACTGTAGAAGTCACCGAATCAAGTTCGGGATGAAGAGTAACTGCCCTTTCCCGAAAACAGTTCGGGACAAGCTGTTCCTCAAGGCGTTACTGCTAACATGTGCGACGCAACGATGTATCATAATAGCAATACAGCCGGGCTCCAAAAAAAATCTTTTTCCAGTTTTTATGCCTTGTTTAGCATAATAGAATTGAGTTTAATTAATATTCATTTAATACAATAATCTAATATACCAACAGCTAATTATATTCTACATCAAATCGTTGAATAAAGTAGCGAGAACGTTACCGGCAACGTTATCGGGAACCCTGATATTCAATAAATCTGATAGTTCCGAAGAGGAGAAGTTTTTCATATGCAATTCATTTTTTTGAATTGGCAGAAGAGTTATCCTGCGGTCTACTCACTGTTTTCCCTGACCATTGCTCGTAAGTCTTGATAATATCATCTTCCCCTTCAAATTTCTTGTACACCGCACGGCCACGAAATGTGAACTTCCTGCCGACCTTGTATTTTTTCTGGTAAAGAATAAAATCCCAGGCAGGATTTTTATCGCCTCCGCCATCCGGTGATTGAGCAAAGCGAATTTCAGCGTCTTTACCCGGATTCTCAAACATCATGATAAACACATTTTCGCCGCTCAATCCATAATAAAAAGGATAATTATAGGTAAGATCAGAAATGCCCAAAACCAAAGAAATCGGGAATCCTGAAGTATCCAGAGAAGGCTTCCAGTTGCTGCCTGCCGGCCTGTGATTAGCTTGCACACCATGTATTTCAGGAAGATGATAAATCCATCGAGGTTTCATGTCTCCTTTTCCGGCAACAGATTGTCCTATAAAATGAATGCCCTTTTCTTTTGGTTCATTGATATAAGAGGCAAAAAATAATCCTATGTAACCATATTTCTTCCAGGCATCCTCAAGAGGTATTCCTGAAAAAGTAAAATCGATACCATTATTCTTTACCTCGTAAATGATACTACTCTTTAAAGGCCAGTTTTTGGTACGGGATTGACGCAGTTCCGTTTTCGTACCGGAATGCTTTACCACTTCCATGGGTGCTTTACGGGTCTCATACATATCCCATTGATAAGTACCGGAATCACCGCTGAAGATGTGCTCAAAATTCAGCCCTGCATAATTCGGAACAAATAAATTGCCTTGAGAGTCATTTGTATTATAAAGCTCTGCAATGCCACTGTATCCTGACTTGTGATCTTTTCCATATGCTTCGTTATTAGCTACTATTACCCTGAGCTCATGAGATGTGAGATGGGCAGTGTCCCTTGTTTGTGATTTTAATATATAAGGAATTAGCATTACAGGAAGGACTAAAACAATAACGATGTAAGCAGTTGTTTTTATGGATTTCATCATAAGTAATTTCAGGTTTCTTAATTGTCACCATGCTTCTGAATACATTTGCCGGCAGTCTTCAACTTCCAGTGGGCGGGGGTTGGTAAGCGAACAATGATCCTCTTTTGCATTCTCGGAAAAAGCTACTAATTCCACTTTTGTCAATCCAAGTTCACGTAACCTCACAGGTAAGCCTAGTTGTTGATTCATTAAAGTAAAATGATATGGAAGGCTATAGGCGTCCTTTATCTTTAGCCTGTCAGCGATCACCTGCATTTTTTCTTTGCAATGATCAAAGTTGAACTCCAATACAAAAGGTAGAAAAATCGCATTTAATGTACCGTGATGAAGATGCCTCTCCGTTAGTGCTCCTAATGGATGGCTGAGACTATGTACAGCACCGAGACTTTTCTGAAATGCCAAACCGCCCTGCAATGAACACATCATCATTTCTGCACGTGCCTTGCAATCACGCCCGTTTGTGGTTGCTTTAATAATGTTCTGATAGCCGCGTTCAAGGCCATCGAGCGCTATTGCATCGGCAACGGGATTATAGCGGGGACTGCAGAAAGTTTCAATACAATGTGACAGTGCATCCATTCCTGTTGCTGCAGTCAGTAACGGAGGCATGCTCATGGTAAGCGCGGGATCACAAATGGTGGCTTTAGGGATCAAATAATCACTAAGAAACCCCAGCTTTTTTCCATTCGCCAGTGTCAGCAAGGCCGCACGTCCAATCTCACTTCCACTTCCTGCTGTAGTTGGCACCGCAATGAGGGGTGGAATATCGGATGTAATTCTTGAAATGCCACCGGCAACAATAGCATATTGGTCCAGCGGAAG
>JAOQAK010000036.1 GCA_025963635.1 Ferruginibacter sp. | reverse complement strand
ATCATCCTCTAAAAGGATACTGTTTCCGGCCTGTTCGTTTCCATCATAAATTACCCTTGCCTGTTCGATATTTCCGCCGCTTACCTGCTGGTATTGTATGTTGTATAAACTTGTTTTATACCGGTAACGGATTTTTACAGACTCCCATTCAGGCGGTATACAGGGCTTAAAGTGTAGTGTAAAGCCTTCTTTTTTTAGCCCGATGAAAGAATCAATGATTAACTGGTACATCCATCCTGCCGAACCGGTATACCAGGTCCAACCTCCCCTGCCCTTATTTAAAGCCTCTCCGTAAACATCGGCTGCTACCACGTATGGCTCCACTTTATATTCTTTGATCAGTTCAGGATTTTTTCCATGATTGATAGGATTGATCAGCTGTAACAACTCCCATGTTTTCGCCTTGTTCCCCATTGCCGCAAAAGCCATTACAAGCCATACGGCCGCGTGCGTGTATTGCCCGCCATTTTCCCTAACACCGGGTACATAACCCTTGATATAACCAGGGTTCAGATCCGATTGGTCGAAAGGCGGATCAAATAACTGTATGATCTTACTCTCCGTACGAACGAGGTATTTATTTGCGGATGCCATGGCAGTATTCGTACGCTCGTTAGATCCCGCCCCTGACAACACTGACCAGCTTTGAGCGATCGAATCAATTTTGCACTCTACATTTTGAGCTGAGCCAAGCGGTGTACCATCATCAAAATATGCACGGCGGTACCAGTCACCATCCCACGCATTCTTTTCAATGTTGACTTGTAACATGCCGGCCTGCTCATCGCATTTCGTGGCAAAGTCGCGGTCATTTTTCAACGCGGCTATTTTTGCGAATTCCTTTAACACTTCATATAAAAAAAATGCAAGCCATACACTCTCTCCCTTTCCATGTTGGCCAACCCTGTCGAGTCCATCATTCCAGTCGCCCGAGCCAATCAGTGGCAAACCGTATTCTCCAAATCTTAAGCCGTGGTTAATGGCAGCTTTGCAATGCTCGTACAGGCTCACCAGTTCATTCGACTGAACCGGCAGATCGTAAAATGATTCTTCACCGACATTTAACAGGCGCCCTTCAATAAAATGAACCCCTTCATCCAATATCGATTGATTGCCGGTAGCAGTAACATACCTGCTGGTTACAAATGGTAACCAGAGATAATCATCCGAGCAGGTGGTGCGTACGCCTCTGCCGATGGGAGGATGCCACCAATGCTGTACATCGCCCTCTTTAAATTGACGCGATGCACAAAGCAGTATTTGTTCTTTTACCATATCCGGCCGTGCATGCATCAGCGACAAGGTATCCTGCAACTGGTCTCTGAAACCAAAAGCTCCGCCGGATTGATAAAAACCACTTCTTGCCCAAATGCGGCAGGCGATGGTTTGGTAAGTGAGCCATCCATTGGCAAGCATATTTACTGCATCATCCGGGGTTTCAATCTGTACCTGGTTAAGCGTAATGTCCCAAAACTCCTGCACTCTTTTTAAGGCAGCCCGTGCTGCGGCGCTTCCGGCAAAAGTTTGAATGGTATTGAGTGTTTCCTGCGTGTTTTTGCCTGCGCCAATGCGAAAAATCACTTCATGTTCCTCCTCTTCACTTAAATCGAACATTACCTGTAGCGCCGCACAAGGATCAAGGGTAGCCCCCATTCTGCCAGAAAGCCTTGCTTTGTTCATCACTTCGGGGTTACTCATAGTACCATTGCGCCCAATGAATTCTGCCCGATCGGCGGTATAAGATTTATTTGCATCGTCTACATCAAAAAATGCCACACGGCCGGCAAACTCGGTATTGTAAGCGTTGGTTGCCATGATGGCTCCGCTGCGCATATCCATATCGGTAATGATATGCATCTGTGTTTTTGTGCGGAGGTCGCCCAACACCCATTCTACATAACCCGTAGCCGAAATGCGTCGCAAACGGTTTGAATTATTCCGCAATTTCAAAACAATGAATTTTACTGGCGCCACGGTATCAGTGTAAACACACATTTCGGAAACAATGCCATCCTCGCTGTGTTCGTAAATGCTATAGCCGAATCCGTGCCTTGTGATATAAGGCGATTTTCCCCGCGTAGGGAAGGGTGCGGGTGACCAAAAACGCCCGCTCTCTTCATCTCTTAAATAAAACGCTTCTCCCTTCAGGTCATTGATCGGGTCATTGTTCCAGGGCGTCAACCTGAATTCATGTGCATTTTCTATCCAGGTATAGGATTGACCGGATTCGGAAACAATGCTTCCGAAGGTGGGATTTGCCAGGATATTGATCCATGGAGCAGGCGTAGATTTTCCTGGTTCGGTGGTAATCACATATTCCTTACCATCTTTCGAAAATCCGCCATAACCATTAAAGAACAACAGATCATTTCGCGGTGCCACTTCAGTAAGCACCGAGGAATGAAATTTCGTTGGATTAAAATAAGGTATCGTGTACTTTGTTTTATTTCTACGATTGAGTTGTTCTTCCAGCGTACCCATGCTATCTGATAAAACAATATGGGCCACCGTTTGAAATAAGATGCGGTCTTCAATAGAAATCTGGTCTGCAGCACGGATAAATATACCACCGGGCTGGTCTTTTACATCGGCAGACATTGCCGGTGTAATCAAACCCAGAATTTGATTCTGCAGATCCTGGCGATATCCTCCCCGATCTTCGTTCCAAATCACGAGATCTACCATTATGCCTTTTATCCGCCAGTAAGAATGCGCCTGGATCATCTGTTTTACCAGGTTGAGGTTTGCTGCGTCTTCAATTAGAAGGAGCACAATCGGTAAGTCGCCGGAAATGGAATATCCCCACAGATCGGATTGCCCGCGGCGGTTTTTGATAATTACGCCATGATCTGCCCGTAAGGCGGCATTGGTAAAAATTACAGAGGCGGTAAGGCGTGCATACAATTGTGCATCCGCTTCACTGGCATTGATCTGGCGCAAGATCAGCAGACTGTGCGTCCAGGCAAGTTCCAGCACTCTTTTCGTGATTTGCCGGTCCTGGTATTTTTCTACCAGAATGGTGCACAATTCCTTTGTATCGGCGATGCCGTTGACCATGTCGATGGTAGCGGTTTGGCCGGCTTCAATAACAATCTGGTAACGGATGGCCACTATCGGATCCAGTACAGAGCCCTCGGTATTCGACAATGAATTTCCCTGGTTCATTGCTGCGGGGTGATGGATCGTATTGCCACGGCCGATAAAGGTGGCCCTGCTTGTTTCATAAGAAATGTCCCTGATCTCCGCATCGTGCACTTTCATCAGGTGAAACATCCACGGGTTGTGCTCATCTACCGACCGGGGCCGTCGTGTGCAAAGGATTGCATGTCGCTGCCGGTTGATTTCGGTTTGAACAAAAAGGTTACTGAAAGCAGGATGCATTTCGTCGGCAATGGCCGTTGTTAATACCACTTCAGAATAGCTGGTAATCTCAATCACCCGCTTCCTGCGTGCCCTGTTGGTAATGTGCACCCTTCTTAATTCAATATCATCTTCCGGTGAAACCACTATTTCCGTATGGGTATCCAGCGAAAGATCCCTTCTACGAAACTCGGCCCTGCCCTGTGTAAATACCGCTTCATAATTTTCGCCCTGCTGCAATGCCGGCTGAAATGAAGTTGACCAGAAAGCATTGTTGTCAAGGTCGCGGATAAAGCAAAAAGTGCCCCAGTTATCGCAGGTGCTGTCTTCCCGCCAGCGGGTAACGGCTATGTTTTTCCAGCGGCTGTACCCTCCGCCCGAATTGGTAACCATCACATGATAACGCCCGTTGGATAACAACTCCACCTCCGGTAAAGGTGTATTGGGCGTGGTGATGATACGCATTGAATTGTCTGCATAAGCAACGGAACCGATATCGTCCGCATGTACACTGGGCGTATAAAAAGTGGCTATCCTTGGTATTTTTTCCTGCAACAGGAGTAAAGTGGATTTTATTTGTACATCTGTTTCAAAACGCTGTTGCATCGGGCGATCTAACAAGAGATAAGAAATAGATAACAGGCTCATTCCCTGGTGATGCGCCATAAAAGACTTGATGATGGTATGTGTTGTCTTTCGCGGGAGCCGGCTGGGCGTATAGTCGACGGCTTCATAAAAACCATAATTGCTTTCAAATCCACTTTCTTTCATTAACTGAAGATTCTGGTAAGCATCTTCGGGCGAAACCATCAGTGCCATCACGGATGAATAGGGCGAAATAACAAGATCATCGCTCAACCCTCTTTTAAAGCCAAGACCCGGAACCCCGAACGCCCTGTACTGGTAATTGAGGCTGGTATCCACCATATTGTAGCCTGATTCCGAAATGCCCCATGGAACACCTCTTTTTCTACCATATTCAATTTGCTTTTGTATTACTGCTTTATTGGTTTGATCGAGCAGGGTATTGTCGTACGTAGGCATTACCAGCAAAGGCATCAGGTATTCAAACATAGATCCGCTCCATGACAATAATATGGGAGTGGTTCCGGAACTGGTAAGCTGTCTTCCCAAAGCAAACCAGCTTTCCTGGGGTAACTTTCCTTGTGAAATGGCTACGAACGTGGTGAGCCTTGCTTCGGAAGCAAGCAAATCATAATAGCTGTTGTCTATTCTCTGTTCTTCAACGTTGTAACCGATTGATAACAGATGCTGCGATTTATCGTATAGGAAATCATATTCCAGGGCGGCCAGCTCGTCGCATTTTACTGCGAGTTGTTCCACCGAAAGCAAAAGTTCCTTTGCACGCCGTCCCGATTCGGTAACATGATCCCGGAAATTATTCAGCCATTCATTTTCTTCATTGGTATTATCAGGGCCATAGCTACCAATAATAGCATGTAGCAAAGTCTCTTCGACTTTTGAAAGCTCCCGTGTAGTGGGAATATCGGGGATAAGTGCGAGCAGGTGTTCAAATTTTTCCGGTCCTACAGGCAACAGGATCCAGGGAACAATTGCGACCAGTTCATATTTAACCTGTTGAATCTGGGTAATTAATTTTTGTGCCCACCAATCCGTTTGTTCAGAAATGTTGGGTTTTAATTGTTCATACACTGTTGCAAAAGACAATTCAAGCTCATCGATATTGTCCTTTATTTCATCGAGGTCTTTTATTTCAGATTCAATAATATCTTTCAATTCCTCCCGGAACTGTTGTAACGCTTCATTTTCTTCATTGGCGTCTATCAATAAATTAAGTGTATCTGCCAGGCCTTCAAACACGGAGGGCATAAAGATCAGTTTGTCGGGTATGGTCAGTAATCCTTGTTTTAAAGTGATTATATGCCCGGCAAAATTGCCGCTGTCTACCGTGGAGATATACCTTGGTGCGAGTGGGGCCAGCGTAAGTGTATCGTACCAGTTATACAAATGTCCTCTATAGCGTTCCATCTTTAACAGTGTGTTGATGGTATTGCCGGTGCGGTCAACGATTTGTCGTGGGCCGAGATAACCAAAATCATATGCGGTTAAATTACATAGCAAGGCGAGGCCGATATTTGTGGGAGAGGTCCTGTGAGCAATCCTGGCAATCGGCTCTACCTGGTAATTGTCCGGCGGCAGCCAGTTGTCTCCTTCCACCACGAAATTTTCAAAAAATGCCCAGATCTTCCGGGCAAGCATTCTCAAATAAATATTTTCATCCTTTGAAAGCTGAACTTTTTTACCCGCAAAAGAACGGCTGGCCCACCATACCGAAAACGGAGAACTTGCCCAAAGTACCAATATAGGAGCGGCAATGGCTACGGTGATGAGCGACTTATAGATAACGAGATATATAAAAATGCTGAAAGAGAAGAATGGAGCAAACCACATGGAGAAGAAAGCATAATCCAGGCTATCTTTCTTTTTCAGACTTGCACTGTATGGGTTCCATTGCAGAAGATTTTTTTTCGTGATATTGATTCTCACCAGCGTACGCAGAATGGCGTCTGTATTTAGAAATACTTCGTACGGCAGGCAGATAAGATCAAGCAGATGCTGTACAAAATAATTCGCGGCAGCTTTCAACGAATAGATCAGGTGTTGTACAAAAAGTACATCGCTCGGTTTCCAGCATAGCTCCCAGATAAGGTGTACAATAGAAGGGATGATAATAATGAGTGTAACTGCCAGGGTCCAAAACCACGGAGCAGGTGAAAATATCCATCCAAATAAAAACAATATTAATAAAGAGCCCGGAACAAGGCTGCGGCGGATATTATCAAATATTTTCCATTTGCTGAACAGGGAAAGCGGGTTCCCGGTTAAGCCTTTTGAAACAGCGGGAACAAAGGGAAGTATCCAGCTGCCTATCTGCCAATCACCGCGGATCCAGCGATGCCTTCGCTGCATATCTACAAGGTACCTTGAAGGATATTCCTCATACAGCTGTACATCCGAAATAAGTCCGGCCCTTCCATAACAACCTTCCAAAAGGTCGTGACTCAATATACGGTTGGGAGGAAATTTATTGTCTAATGCTTGTTCAAAAGCATCCACATCATAAATCCCTTTGCCAATAAAGGAACCCTCCCTGAAAAGATCCTGGTATACATCCGAAGTGGCTTTTGTATAGGGATCTGTACCCGGCTCATTACCATGAATCCGTGCATACACCGAACTGTTATTGCCGGGCAGGCTATTGGAAACCCGCGGTTGAAGGATAGAATAGCCTTCGGTAACGCGGCCTTTTTTCTCATTATACCGTGCATGGTTAAGCGGATGTGCAAGCGTAGCAACCATTTTCCAGGCAGTTTCTCTTGGGAATTGTGTATCAGTGTCCAGTGTAATTACATATTTTATACTGGTATAGATTGCCTCATCTCCCACAATCGATGAGAAATATTCCTTACTGCCACCCCTCACCAGCCCATTGAATTCTACCAGCTTGCCTCTTTTCCTTTCGTAGCCCATCCATATTTTATCTCGCTCGTTCCATTTACGCGGCCGGTGAAAAAGAAAAAAGGTATCGTTGGAGGTACGATCATATTTTTTATTCAGTTCAAAGATCCTGCGTTCGGCGGTTTGTAACAAAATCGCATCCTCCGGAACGGTCTCCGTAGGGGCATCTGTAAAATCGGTTAATAAGGCATAATAGAGATTTGCATCGCGATTGGCAAGAAACCTTACTTCCAATCCTTCAATCAGTTCATCAATCGAATCCAGGTCGGTAAGCATGGTTGGAATTACCACTATGGTCCGGTATTTTTCCGGGATACCACCGGAATAATCCATCCGGGGCAAAAGATTTGGTTTTGATAAAATAGTGGAAATCCAGTTAATGATGGATACAGCCAGCCGGCTCGATGCCAGTAAGATCACCGCACAAAGAAAGATCAAAGCGAACGTACCCAATCCCTCGTAATATGCTTTGGTCATCAGCCCCCAGGCGATTAGAAAAGTTAGCACCGTAATGCCTCCCAGGTAAATCAGCAGGGGAACTTTATTAACTACATTCCTGCAATAATCCATTTTGCTGACTGCCGGCCTTGTCTCTTTCAGCAGCGTCGAAAGCCCCCTGCCGACCAGGTAATAGCCAACATGGTACAGGCGGGGATCATTATCCCGCTCTTTGCTTTCTGTTGCATATTTTATGGCTATGCCTGCCACATCCTGTTCAGAGATTTCACTATTCTTGGCGATTTTTTCCACCACGTGCCGGTAATTATCCCGGGTATTAAAATCCATTGCCGAATATATGCCGTTAACATCCTGCGCAAGCGTTTTTTCAACGATACTCGTGTTCTCCACAAAATCACGCCAGTCGGTGGTGCTTAGAAAGCGAAGGCTACTAATGCAATTGCTGACGGATACCTGGTCTGCTGCCTGGCGTTGATTCTCCTGTTGCACCATTTCGATGGTGTTCGAACCATTTTCTGCAAGCCTTTGTTCGATCCAGGTGAGTGGCAGGGCAACCGAACTTCCTTTTTCCTGTAGTCTCCGGGTTAATTCAGCTACAAAAGAACTGTCCATCGGGGGGTCAGATCTGGCCATATCGGCTATTACCAATACAAGATTTTTCGGATCGTTTTCGACAGCTTCGAGCATTTTATCCGACCATCTTGCTGCAAGCACCTTATTATTGATATCAATTGCAATCTGGATGGAAAGCCTCCTTAGGTTTTCAATCAACGCCAGCCTGAGCATGATCGGAATAGCCCATAGTTCGCCCAGTTTTAAAAAGGTAGTGCCCTGGTAAGCATTTACAAAACTGGTTAAGCTGGTAAGATCAACATGGCCATCACTGTGGGAAATTATTTCCACAGCGATGTCATAAACACGCGGTAAACCGGCTGATTTTCCTTTGGCAAGTTGTGGGAGGCCCTTGCTATAGCCTTTTGGTAAATGTTTTTTACCTGTATAAATTTGTTCTTCAATCAAAAAAAAGTTATCCAATAGCCATTCCCCGGCGGGCGCAATAGGATTGTTCTCTTTTACTACTTCAGTGAGCAGTGCATGAACTTCCAGCAAAATCTTTTCGTTTTCTGCAAGTCTTTTTAGAAGCTGTTCTGAAGGATGCTCAGAAATAAGGATATGTTTGTTGGCAAGGCCCCTGGCGTGATTTTCTAACTGCTCTTCAGTAAATAGTTCGGAACGAAGTGGCGGGCGTTCATCAGCATATTTTTCATTCCAGTTTTCTCCAAATATCGGTTCTATTATATTTTTTTTAAAGGAGGTAATTGCTTGCGGAACCATTTCAAAGATTTCCTTAGGTATATTTTTTCTTTGATCAGCTCTCATTCGTTATGGATTTTGTTTTTCAATTTGCTTTGCTTGCCTGCAAATTAGATGTTTACAAGCTAATACTATACCTGTTTGGTAATTGGGATCCCTGATAGGTCCATTTCAAATGTATCCTGCATACTGGAGCACCACGGAATAAGTACTGAATTTTGTTAGAATAATTATACATCATCAAAAGCTGGCAATTGGTTTAAAACTGTCATTCGCCTTTTATTTACAAATCAAACTTTGCTATCTTAGTTTCTTAAACTAAAAGAATGGAAGAAAACGAGGGATTACCATTAATTCAGTATGTAAGAGATTATTACATGAATACCTTTATGAATTACAGCCTTGGGGATATTTCAGAAGATGATCCGTTTGAGTTGTTTTATTTTTCCGTGATGGGCAATATGTATCAAATGGTATTAGCTGAAAACGACAGCTATTTGGCAAATTTAATAAAAGCTGAAAGCTTAGAATCGTTAAAAGATGTTACCAGGTTAGGCTATAGCCAGGCGCATGGATGATATTTTGCCGGACCTTAATGATCAGGCAATGCAAAATCATTTTGCTGCGCGAGTTCGTTAAACCTGTTTGCTACTTCCTGTGTGTTCATACTCTTTAATTTAAGGCAGCTAAAATAATTGTTATTTTTTAAAGCAGGTGGTCAAAAATAATACCTGGATATTTTGAAAAAAAAGGTCACAAAAAGTTTGGGCAACCAATCGATTGCTTTTATATTTGCAACTGAACGGTTGCACTAATAAAGTTACCACGATGAAACGAGATGTTTTTCAAGCCATAGCCGACCCTACACGAAGAGCAATTTTAATGCTGATTGCTTCACAGGCAATGACACCAAATGCGCTCGCGGAACATTTTGATTCAACACGGCAAGCTGTATCCAAACACATTAAGATCCTTACAGAATGCCAGGTGTTGAAACAAGAAAAAGTTGGTAGGGAAATTTACTATTCATTTAACGCAGCAAAAATGAAAGAAGTTGACAAATGGCTGGAAAAAATCAAACAGCATTGGGAAGACCGGTTTAAGCAACTTGACCATTTATTAATTAACTCCAAAAACTCAAAAAAATGAAAGCAAATCTTTTAATGAATTTTTCGGTGGATAAGGCAAACAAAACAATTAATGTAGAAAGAGAATTTGCAGCCCCTGTTTCAAAAGTATGGGCTGCATGGACAGAAAGCCAATTGCTTGACCAGTGGTGGGCACCCAAACCGTGGAAAGCACAAACAAAGACCATGGATTTTCGAGAAGGTGGTTATTGGTTATATGCGATGGTTGGCCCGGATGGCACAAAACAATGGTGCCGGGCAGACTATAAATTGATTACAACTTTGAAAAACTTTTCAGCGCGGGATGCTTTTTGTGATGAGGAGGGAAAAGTTGATCAATCGTTTCCGAGATCAACCTGGACAAATGCATTTAACGAGCAATCCGGCTCTACGATTGTATCCATTCAAATAAGATATGATGCGGTAGAGGATTTGGAAAAGATAATTGAAATGGGCTTTAAAGAAGGATTTACTGCCGGTTTGGAAAATCTTGATGAGTTACTCGAGTCAAATTCACTGTAACATATTTTCAGTTACGTGTAATAGCTCACAGCATTGCCGCTGCTTATTCACACCGGCGGTAATGCTGTGACTATATTATAATTATATTATTGAAGGATGGACTTCCGTTGATGATCGCTATCTATTTATCCCGGTTCATTATAAATTGGAGTGTTACTGGCCGGTAATAAAATGCCGTGTTTCTGTAACAAGATATTGATGCATGAAGCCCTTTTTTGCGTATACTGCCGCTTGTTCCTCCGTGCATATTTGTTGGGGTAATTCGCGGTTGTTTTTCTGTTGTTTCATCCATTGATAACATCTTGTATAACCTTCTACAGCGTTTACAAAAGGTGAGAATTCAAATCGCTGAATGTTTTGCCGAACGCCGTTTACATCGTATTCCTTTTGGGGAATGCCTTCAAAATAACGGTCGATAAAATAGATATATCCATCAATCACGGGCATCTGGCTTTCCTGTCCTACTGCATGTCCCATTAATTTCCATTGCTTTTTAGTCGTAGCTGTTTTGAGCTGAGAAAGAAAAAGCAGGTAGCATTGACCAATCTTGTAAGGCGCTGGTTGAATGCTGGCGAAAGGATCAGCTTTCGCTTTTATCATTTCGATCACGGGTTCATTCTCAACACCTGCTATTTTCTGTTTCACCTGCACGAGAATGGAAGAGTCCATTATTTTTTTGACGCTTCCATATACGATGAGTTCGCTGGTACCGATCATTTTTGAAAGCGGCATTCCGATCCAGTCTGAAAGCCCTTGATTAAGATTCGTTGGTACCATTGTTTTTGAATCGCTATTGGTTGGAGGATTAACAAGGCTATCGGCGGCTTTCTTATTATTTCCAGAAACTTTCCGGCCATTGTTTGCACCATTGCAATGGGGCGAAACGATTGCCAAAAGAAACAGGAGCGGCAGCAATTGCACGCGCAGTGTGCCAGGAAGAAGTGGCCGGTATTTTCTGCCAAAGCCCCCATCAGCAAGTCTGGAATGCAATGTTGGAATGATTAACAAATGCTTCAATTTTGCAAAGCTTCTCAGGGAAATCATGATTACTTCTTCTTTTTTGCGATGATAAAAATAATAATAAATAAGAGTAGTGCAATCAACAGAATCCATAACCAGGATGGCCGGCTTCCTGAAGAGTTGGGCGTGTTTTTTTCACCTTCGTCGGGAATTCCGTTATTATTTTTATCTACTGATTTCTTTGTCCGGATGTCCACCAGGTCATCAACACCGTTTTTGTTAAAATCGGGTACTTTGCCGGCAAACTGGTAAAATACTTTTGAGGTCAAGGGGCCGGTCACCATTTTGTTTTGTGCACGATCGAAATAAGTGGCATTAGGCTCCACTACCGTAATGATCATATACACATAAGTGGATGGAAAGAGACTTAAGGCTGTTCCATGGGCACAATAGTTTACTGTGCCAAACATGGCATCGCCACCGCCCTGGGCTGTGCGTACAAACCCAGGTTTACAACCGTTGTCGTTATAAGTGATGTCTACCGTACGGGGATCATTGTATTTCGCCAGCCTGAAACTGCCGCTCTCCTTGATCATCATGTTTCTCTCAAAGGAAAAATTATCTGAAGCATTTCTAAGCCTTACCGGGTAGCCTTGCTGATCACGCAACGTATCGCCGCTGATCATGGTTTGAAGGGATGCCATCCTGGGAAGATAAAATACCTGCACATTTGCAATCTGCAATGCACCGGCGGCAGCATCCCCGTTGATCATTTTGAAAATAAAATCACCAGTGGCCAAATCTGCCGTTCCCGCATCAAAACTCGGTACCCGCGGATGAAGGCCCAAGTTGGTTCCACCGGCATTTCTTAACCGGGCTTCAGAAACGATGAAAAGGTCTGGTTCGTTAAACGAAGCACCTACATGGAAGGGAGCGCCACCGGGCACAATGCCATTGCTTCCTCCGTTCCACGCCTTCGGATCACTGAAAGTAAGCAGGAACTTATTGTAAGTATCACCCTGGAAAGAGGCGGTGCCGGAAGCGGTGATCGTTGGATTAGCCCACGGACTGCGGTCGCCGCTATACACCCTGCTGAACGACAAGCTTGCTGCATGGGTTAATATAGTGAGCACAAAGGAATGTGCCTCCTGTGCATTTGGATTAATAAAATCCCAGTTAGTGAGTGTGAAGGTGTTCAAGCCAATATTATGACCCAGTATTTCATAATCCTCATCGCTGAAATGACGGGCGCCAACACGGTGGGCTCCGTCGATATTAGAACCGGCAGGCATCAAATGGTTGGGCATTGCATCTTCGCCGGGGCGTAAAGTGGTGCTGTGTTGTAAACCGAAATTATGCCCCGCCTCATGACTCGCCGTTCCACCGATAGCATTTGACCATCTGGCCAAAGTAGAATTTGCACCGGCCAATACCAGCGGTGGAAATGAGCCTCCGGTACCAAAAAGCGACTGGTAAGTTCCGCCCCAAACCCGTGCAAAATCCTTGGGTGCAAGGTTGTTTAAATCTACATTCGACCCAACAGGACTGGCCAGTCCGAATAATCCATTGGAACTGGTACAATTGTCGCTTCCAATACCAACAATATTCCATTGCGCCTCCGATGCCGGTGGAGCTGGTTTTGTTTTGGTAGATACTACCTGCACATCAAACTCGCAATAGTCTTCCTGTACAATTCCGAGGATGGAACCGATGAGGTTATCCGTTGTGCCAACACCTGCATCCAGGTCTGCCACATCGAACTTTTTCAATGGAGAGGTTGGGTCACCCAGGGCGGCGCCATAATTGGGAAAGGTGGCATCATCTGCCGTAGGAAAATACAGGTAAATTTTATGGTGTTTTACAGAAGTTGCAGAGCCTTCTGAACAATTTTGGGAGTGTGCACCGTTTGTTATAAAAAGAACAAGTGCAAAAATGAGTGGCTTGATATTAAATTTCATAATGTACGATTTTATCGGGAATGGTGAGTGGTGAATTGGTGAATGGTGAAACGTTAGTGTTTGGGTTGCTGTGAATTATCGATGGTCATGGGAGTGGTCAAAGGCATTGTCATTGTAAAACAGCAATGATAAAAATTGGCCGTGGGCGTCAGCGGCCTTTCGTTTTTTTGTTTGAAATGATTGTGATTTTTATGGGTTCATTTTGAAAATTATTAACCGGTTTTTTATAGTCGTATTTAGCGGTGAAGGGGGAAACAAGATGGAGAAATAGGAGTGCAATTAATTCAATCTGTTATAATTAAGGCCCGCGGCATTAGGTTTTGGTATTGGATAAATGTATATTTTTATTCCACACACTTATCACCATGAGTAAGAACATAGCAATTATCGGTGCGGGCATCAGTGGAATGTCTACAGCTTATTTATTGAGCGGTAATGGATGCCGGGTAACGATTTTTGCCACTGCCTTTTCACCGTATCTCACCTCTAATAAAGCAGCAGCTTTTTGGTTCCCGTACCATATACGAAATGATAAAAGAGGCATCGGCTGGTGCAATACCAGTTATCAATACTACCGGTCATTTAGCGATCAACCGCAGACCGGCATCAGTATGTGCCAGCTAAAAAAAGTACTGCGGGTAAATACGGCTGAGGAAGAACCTGTTTGGATCAGCTTTATGCCGGAAGGGTGTTGCCGGGCAATGGAACGGGAGGAACTGGCACCCGGAATCGAGAGAGCGTATGATGTTACAGTGCCCCTTATTGAAACACAAATATTTTTACCCTGGTTGCAACAGCAGTTGCTGCAAAGAGGCGTGCTGTTTGTTGAGCGGGAGATAAATGACTTCGGTGAAATTGCCGGGCAATTTGATTGGGTTATTAACTGCAGTGCATTGGGTGCAAGAAAATTGTGCAACGATGATACCGTGATTCCGGTAAGAGGACAGGTAGCTTTGCTGGAGCCCCGTTCGGGCATGTCCATCTATCTCGATAATGAAAGCCTGCTGTATGTTGTTCCAAGAAAAGATGCGATCATTGTCGGAGGCACCTATGAAGCCGGTATTGAAACAACCGACACAGAACCTGCTACCATTGAACGTTTATTACAAAACGCATTTGAGGTTTTGCCCGAACTAAAAGAGCAGGCCTTTATTGGCAGCTGGGCAGGTGTAAGGCCTTTCCGAGCTGAAGTAAGGGTAGAGCAGGAAGCTGGCAAAAATATCATCCATAACTATGGGCATGGTGGAAGTGGCTTCACATTGGCATTTGGTTGTGCAGAAACCGTATGTAATATGGTTCTCAGCACTCAGTACTCAGTACTTAGTACTGAGTAAAACAGTTACGGGTTACTTATTCTCCTCAGGCTGCAGGTACTTTCCAAACCATTTCAAATATCTTTCAAAACGATCTACCTGGTACGACGGTTTCGTAATGCCGTGAAACTGCCCGGGATAAATTATCAACTGTGTGGGTATTCCCAATGAACGCAGTGCCTGGTACATCTGTTCGGCGCCTGCGCTGGGTACATTAAAATCCTTTTCACCAGCCATAAAAAGGGTAGGTGTTTTTATTTTATCCGCTTTGAAGAAAGGATAGGAGAGATCCATCCATTTTTTTGGGTTTTTCCATGGAGCGCCCAGTTCCGTTTCGTATTGTGTTATATATTGATCAACTCCATACATGCTGAATTGCAATGCGCTTCCTGCGCCACTTGCGGCTGCTTTAAAACGACTATCGGTAGCAATGGTATAATTGGTAAGAATACCGCCGTAACTCCATCCGCCAATTCCCATCCTGCGATCATCCGCTATGCCTTTACTTACAAGATAATCGGCTGCTCCTAAAATGTCCAGCACTTCCTTATTTCCCCAGTCCGCGTAAATGGATTTTGTAAAATCGATACCCCTGCCGCTGCTGCCCCGGTAATTTACTCCCGCTACTGCATAGCCGCCGGCAGCAAGCATCTGCCTCGAAAAATCAAAGCCATAATCATCCTGCCCCACAGGACCACCATGAATAAAGAGAATCAATGGTAATTTTTGTCCGGCTACTGCACCATAGGGGCGATATAATATATTGGATATGCGTGTACCATCTTTACTGGTGGAAGTAAACCCCTCCACCGTCGCAAATTGGATAGCATTCACAAACGAATCCTGCACATGGGTAAGCCGCCTGGTACGATTGTTTTCAACCACATATATTTCTGCGGGCAATTGTGGTTCGCTTATGGTGGCAATTAACACATCCGAACCCGGAACAGGCTCAATACCTGAAAAGCTTCTTTCACCGCCTGCTACTGTTTCGATGGTATTGTTTTGCAGGTTGAGACTGGCAATGTATTTTCTGCGATCATCATCTACAAGGAAACTAAGGTGCCGGCCATCTTTTGCCCAGCGAATATTACTCACAGGCCTATCCAAAGCAGGAGCTAAGGAGCGGACTTTGCCGCCATCGGAAGGCACTAAAGAAAGGGTATTTTGCCCGTACATCGTAAAGAGAAGATTGCTCGAGGAACTGGTGTAAGCAATCCATTTTCCATCCGGGCTCCACCAGGGATTTCGATCTCTGCCCGGCCATTGGGTAAGTTGTTTCAAGGGAGCACCAGCCGATGCATTCATTATCCAGATATCTTCATTCTCATTTTTATCAGGATCCGCGGAGCGGTTGCTTACAAACGCAAGTTGTTTCCCATCGGGGCTCCATGCGGGCGATCCTTCATCAAAATTGCCCCTGGTAAGTGTGTCGGTCTTTTTTGTGCGGATGTCAAAAACATACAGGTGGGTGTGGCGATTGCCGATCCAACCATCCCTATCCTGTTTAAAATGATATCGGTCCATTACGTAAGGCGCCTTTGTTTTTGATTTGGCAGTATCTGAAAAGTCTTCGTCTTTGATACACATGGCGATTTTTTTTTCATCCGGGCTCCATGTATATTCATCCAGGTCGCCTTTAATAGCGGTGATCTTTTTGGCTTCGCCCCCTCTTCTATCCAGCAGCCAGATCTGTTCTACTTTATCGCCATTCCTGGTAGCCAAAAAGGAGATGTATTTTCCATCGGGGCTCCAGCGGGGCATATGTTCACTTTCTTCGCTGCTGGTAAGCTGTACGTTTTGTTCACCGTCCAAACTCGTCATCCAAATATCACTGTTTCGTTTATCCCTGACACTATCAGCATTGCTGAGAGTATAGGCAATCCATTTCCCATCCGGTGAAACCTGTGTTTCGCCGATAGTTTTTAACAGGTAAACATCACCGGGCTGTAAGGTTCGCTTTACCGCCTTTTGCGCTGAAACGCCTGTCCATAGAAAATTGAAGAAAAATATTTGAAAAAGAAATTTCATCGGAATTATTTTAATTGAAGAAGATTAAAAATAATTGCTTTTCGTTTCACCGACGAAAAATAATTTTCCTGTGAAAGAGTGGCTTCGAAATGGGCAATCATATTTCTTCGGCGACCAAATAACATAAGCCAGCGTGTTTGGATCTTAGGAATTGCGATTTCAACCCTAACCGGTGAGAACAAGGCAGGATCTCCCGGAAATAAAAACTCCCACAGCTTGTGCGGGAGTTAATTTTTCAAAACCGGTGGTTGCAGGTTTTGGGTGACTCCTTTACCATGAGGTAAAGGCTTCCAGGAAAAATTAGTTAATAATTCTTTGCTGGGTTCAGAGATTTGGTCTTTTGATCGGTGCTTTACAGCCCGGTTTAGGATGGTTGAACTATTGGTTTTTTGGGTCATCATCGCTTTTTAGGGCATAGACCTGGATTGTATTTTATGATCTTTATACAGGATGTGGATATTGCGTTGGCTTTTTGGATCATCCTCGCTTTTTACGGCATAGATCCGGGGATTGGTTTTAATGATCTTTCTGGAGGATAATGGACTACTACGGCTTTTCTACGGAATCATTGCTTTTTGCGGCAATGATAAAGATTTATGCTGGTTTGTTAAAGGTATTGGGTCTCAACTTGAAAAAACGGCTGACAAACTGATCAATCCTTTTTCTGATACAAAGATGCATCACTACAAATTGGCAGTATATAGCAATCTCTCCCTTTTTTTTGTAGCGATTCATCCCAAATAATGTAGTAATTATTCTATTTATTGAGCGAAAACGAAGAACCTAATGATTATTTTGAAGGTCGGCTGGTGCATTGGACGAAGCGGATTCGCATTTTCATGCAAAGAAAGGAACAGAGAGGCCAATGCTGTATTGCAATCGCAGCTTGATAGGGGCAAAAGAAAACTTCCACAGCTAATGGTTTTTCATAGTGTGGAAGTACATTGTTGGACCAGCTCGCGCCGGCTCGGTCAGCATATAATGCTTTGAGGATAAAGTTGCGGAAAGTTTATTGAATAAATTTCTTCCGGCTTCGGTTGTTGGTTTTTCTGCGATACCTTTTACAGCATAGCTCAGGATATTGGATACTGTTGGTTTTTTGGATCATCATCGCTTTTTACAGCATAGACCCCGGATGTTTGGTTTTTAGCCTTTTACAGGATATCGGAACTCGGTTTGGTGCCATTTTCGCTTTTTACGGCATAAGCACCGGATTGGATTTTTTTGGTTTTCTTCAGGATATCGGATACTTAGTCTTTTGGGGTTATCATCGCTTTAACAGTATAAACCCAGGTTTTGGTATTGTCTTTCTTCAGGATTTTGGATCTTATATTAGCATTTTATTGCCGGCTATCTGATCATTTTTGTGATACAAATATCACGCAGTAAGAATTGCTAAACTATAGCAATTCTGCTCTTTTTTGATGGCAGCGTAAATACTATTTGCGTAGTAATATTGCTACCCCCTGGTAAAAATTCTACTTCCAATTAAATCGTACAAATACTGTTAGTGAGTACGTGTATGTCCGGTATGTTTGCTATGGCGGGCTGTGATTGAAACCTATTATGCCAGGATAGACGAGATTGGTTACTACCTGATGCTTATCGCAGTACACCAGCTTGTTCGTGTTATGCGATTTTCGGGAATGGTCAAATGAGAGACACTTCCACACCTTGTAAATTTTTTCAAACTTTAAGATATTGCGATGCTGCTATTTTTTCGAAGAGGGATAAGGCACGCCAGGCAACTTTGTGGTGTTTTCACTGAAGCGACCTGCCGTAGCCTGTTGGTGCAAAATGCGTTTTAATGAGGCGATCAATCATTTCACTGGTAAGCGGTTTATTCTCAAAACCGGCTACTTCCGGTATATTGGCGGCCTTCACCCTATCCTCGGGATCAAGTGAAGTGGTAAGCATAATGATAACGGGCCGGTGTGGCTGCTCATTTTGGAGATTCCTGTATTCCTCTAAAAATTCCCAACCATTCATGCAGGGCATATTGATATCAAGGAATACGAGATCGGGGGGTATATAAGCGATGATATCTTTCTTTTTGCGGAGTAAGTTTTCAAAGTAATCCAATGCCTTTAGCCCGCTTTCAACAATCCGGAGATGCTTTGTACAGTTTGCATCTTCAATGAGCATTGTATTTAAAAAGTTGGTGGGTTCATCGTCATCAATCACCATTATGCAATTCAGTTGCTCAAGCTCATTCATAGGATATTTTTTCCTGGTATCGTAAAATAAAATGTACTTCCTTCTCCTTTAACAGAATCCACCCAAATTTTACCATGGTGCAATTCCACAATTTTTTTACAGTGCGACAAGCCTATTCCTGAACCCTGGTATTCGGAACGGGTATGCAAACGCTGAAAAATAATAAAAATCCGTTCGCTGTGACTCTTGTCGATACCAATGCCATTATCCGAAAATGCGAATGTCCAGCGATCATCATTCCTTTCCGCAGAAATGTTTATCCGGGGAATGGTCGCTTTCTTCCGGAACTTTATTGCATTGATAACGAGATTTTGAAATAATTGTTTTATTTCGGTAGGGTATCCTTTTATTACAGGCAATGGTTTCCAGTTAATTTCCGCGGAAGAATCGGTGATAGCGGTATGCAGATCGGCAATCACCACCTGCAGTATTTTATTGCAGTCGACAATCTCCATTTCGTTTTTGCTGCCAATCCTGGAATAGTCCAGCAGGTCGTTGATGAGTACCTTCATCCGGTTAGATGAATCGCTTATGAAATTCAGGTATTTATCCGCTTTCCCATCCAGTTTTCCCTCGTATTGCTGTTTCAGCAATTGTACAAAGCTAGCCATGGTGCGAAGTGGTTCCTGCAGATCGTGCGATGCCACATAGGCAAATTGCTGCAGTTCCGTATTCTTTCTCTTCAACTCTCTATTAGTAAGATCGAGATTTTCCCCGGAAATTCTGATCAGTTCTTGGTCCATCTTACGTTTGGTGATGTCCGTAACCATTGCAAGTGCCCCGGTAACCTCACCTTCACCATTTAGAATTGGCGAGGCGGAAAGGTTAGTCCAGATAGTGCTCCCGCTTTTTGTGGTGTAAGGGATGTCAAAATTGTCGGAGAATCCGCCCCGTCTTCTTGACAACGCAACTTCGGCAATCTTCCTGCCTTCCTCTCCCATAAAAAATGTAGCAGGCTTGCCAAGCATTTCCGCGGCTGAATATCCAATTAGTTCGCATAATTTTTTATTTACGAAAACGGTAAGAAGGTCACTGTTCAGCATCCAGATTCCCTCCTGCGTTGTTTCCACGATCTGCCGGTATCGCTCTTCACTTTCCTTCAGCATCGATTCCGCCTTTTTTCGTTCCGTGATATCAATCATCATACCGTCGCATATTTCTTCACCCGTTACAGGATCTTCAAAAAGGGAAATGTTTTCAATAATATGAAGCGGCTTACCGGTACGGTGTTTTAAAATTCCTTCATAGTTGTATAGCTTTTTTTGCTCTTTTAAAAGGGAAATAAACTTGTTTCGTTCAGAAACCGAAAAATAAAAGTCGTTGGCGTTGCAATGCAGCAGTTCAGCAGGCGAAGTAAATCCCAACATGTCTGCGCAAGCCTGGTTGCAGGTGATCACTTCACCAGCCGGTTTGGTTTGAATAATGCCCGCAAGGTTTTGCTCAAATATGGCACGGTATCTCCTTTCGCTATCGGCAATCCTTCTTTCGCCTTTTTTCCGTTCGGTAATATCATGCACAGAACCAATGATGCTGATACAATTGCCGTTTTCATCCAAAACAGGATTGATCGTTACAATACCAATCTTTATACCGGACGGGTAGGAAGTTTGTTCTTCCCAGGTTACTGATTGTTGCAGATGAATGGACAGGGCATACTTATCCAGCGCCAATTCCAGTGAAGGTGAAGGGATCACTTCCTCAATAAATTTGCCTATCACATTTTCCCTTTGTAAACCGGTTGATTTTAGAAAGCAGGAGTTTACAGAGACAAACCTGAAACGATCTCCGGCTTCGGTATTTACCATGAATATGCTGTCGGCAACCGTATTGTAAATGAGATCGAGTTTACGTTCACTCATTAATAACGCAGCTTCGGCCCTTTTTCTATTTGTGATATCCCGCAGGATAATGCAGGTGCGCTCTTTACCGTTGGCATCTTTAAATATACTGGACGCAATTTCGGCTGCAAACGTAGTGCCATCACGGCGTTTGAAATTTACTTCTCCTTTTACCTTTCCAACCCGGTTCCTTTCTTCAAGCAGTGCTAACAGTTGGTGATCTCCATGATTTAAGAGCTCTTCCCGGGTAAAGGAGCAGATTTCTTCCTGGGTAGCCCTGTATATTTCGCAGGCAGCCGGATTGGCTTCTTCTATGGCGCCATCAGGTTTGCTCAGCAGCACACCATCGAGATTGTTTTCAAAGAAGGACCGGTACTTTGCTTCGCTGTCAAGCAATAGTATCTCCGCCACCTTTCTTGCCGTTATATCCGTAACTATCCCCTCCACTTTTACAAGGCGGCCACCAATGACTTCAGGAATTGCTTTTACCTCGATCCAGCGGATGGACTGGTCTTTATGAACAATGCGGTAAGCGCTCAGGGTTTGAACTCCCTGCTGCAGTTGTTCACTTTCTTTCTCTATCACATAAAGATCATCGGGGTGAATCACCTGCAGCCAAAGCAGGTTATTGTTATAAAATTCATCGATGCTGTAGCCATAAGTTTTTTCGCAGCCAACAGACATGTGGATGTATTTGTCGGCAATCATGTCGCGGGAAAAGAAGCCTTCGTTTACCTGGTTAAATATCCTGCTGAGCTCATTGTGTACATTTTTAAGATCTGCGGTTTCCTTTAACAATCTTTCGTTTAGTGCCTGCAAGGCTTTATTGCCTTCCAAAACAGCATTTTCAAGTGTTTTGATTTTTTCTTCATAGCCATTGTACGACTCACTGACTGCATTGAAAAATGCAGTCAGATCGGGGGGGATGATTGCGGGGTTGCCAAAATGGGTTTGTACCTGGCCGGTAAATGATGTGTTAAACATATTGTTGAACGCTGACCTGTTTTTTATATAACGGAGGTAATCGGTTTTTTAGTGCTGTATTGTACACTAAACCTGGTGTGTAACAAAATACTTGTTCATAATAGCCTGTATCAAAGTGTCGGTCAGGGGTTTATTTGCAAAGCCGGCAACCAGCGGAATGCAGTCTGCCCGTAATTTATCATCGGGGTTGATAGAGGTCGTTAGCATAATTATGATCACCTCGGGATGTTGCTGGGGTAGTATTGATTGACTGTACTTTTCAAGGAATTCCCAGCCATTCATTGCCGGCATATTGATATCCAAAAATATCAGTTCCGGGAAAGGCAAGACATTGCCGTTACGGCCGGTAAGGGCGGTTTGTTCAAGGTAGTCCAAAGCACCTTTTCCGCTCTCCTCTATTTGTATATGATTGGAGCATCCGGCATCTTCCAACAGCATGTTGCTGATAAAATTCGTGGGCTCATCATCATCGATCAGCAGGATACAGTTTAATTTATGCTTCATAAATTGTGTTTTGTTTTTCGATCGCCTGCAGCGTTAAAGAATATTTGATTCATGGGTATGCTTACTGTGGCAAGGTAAAGTAAAAAGTGCTTCCTTCGCCAGGGGTGGATACAACCCATATGTTTCCTTTATGGAGCTCCACGATTTTTTTGCAGTGCGACAGGCCAATTCCTGAACCTTCATATTCCTTTCTTGTATTCAAACGCTGAAATATCTCAAAGATCCTTTCTTTGTTTTGTGGCTCAATGCCAATGCCATTGTCACTGACGGAAAATTCCCAGTAACCATCGGTTTGCCGGGCGGCAATTTTTATTTGCGGTACAATATTCTTGCGGCGGAATTTGATTGCATTGATCACCAGGTTTTGAAAGAGCAGTTTAATTTCCGTTGGGGAGCCATTGATCTGTGGCAGGTCTGTATATTGAATATCGGCACCGCCTTCGGATACTGCTGCCATAATATCTTCGAGCATACTCTTTAGCAATTGGTTGCAATTGATTTGTTTAAATTGTGCTTCGGCCCCAAGCTTAGAAAAATCGAGCAGGTCGGTTATCAGCACTTTCATCCTTATTGAGGCATCGTAAATAAAGCCCAGGTATTTGTCTGCCTTTGCATCAATCTTGCCCTTGTATTGTTGTAATAACAGCTCTGCAAAACCCGCCGTAGTGCGAAGCGGTTCCTGCAGATCATGAGACGCTACATAGGCAAATTGCTCTAGCTCCTTATTTTTTATTCTTAGTTCATCGTTTGCAATCCATGTTTGTTGGCGGGCGGTTTCTGATTCGGAACGGGCCAGTTCTGCCTCGAGCCGGGCTTTTATTTCTTTTTCGTTGGAATGAACAAGTTGCAGGGTTTGCTCGTGTACCTTTTGCTCGAGCAGTAGTTTCTGTTTTTTTACGATGTTAATACGAAACAAGTAAAACCCAATCCCGCTGCTGATAAAAAGCAACGCAGCGATCAATATAAACCACCAGGTAAGCCAGAAAGGGGGCGTAATTATAATTTTAACTGTGGTGCCGGTTTCGTTCCAAACGCCATCGTTATTACTGGCTTTTACCTTAAACCGGTAAGTTCCGGGATTGAGATTGGTATAGGTGGCTGTGCGTTTATCACCCACATAATTCCATTCTTTATCAAAACCTTCCAATTGGTAAGCGTACTGGTTTTGTTCGGGGTGGGTAAAGTTGAGTGCCGCGAACTCCAGGGTAAATACTGAGTGATATGCCAGCGTGATCTCCTTTACTTCATCAATTGATTGTTGCAGCGGCGATTGTCCACCAATGCCAACAGGTTTGTTAAATAACTGGAAATCTGTTAAATAAACGGGTGGTACAAAGTCGTTGTACCTGATGCTGTCCGGGTAAAAAGTATTGAAGCCGTTTACCCCGCCAAAAAACATTTGCCCGTCGGCAGACTGGCACGAAGCCTTTGCTTTGAAGGCATTGTTTTGAAGGCCATCGCTGATAGTAAAATTTTTGAACGTACGGGTTGTTGGATTAAACCTCGAAATGCCGCTGTTGGTGCTGATCCAGAGGTTCCCATGCCGGTCTTGCTGGATACTCCAGATGGTGTTATTCGGCAGGCCGTCTTTTTCGGTGTATGAAGTAAATGATCCGGTTGTTTTATCGAAGTAGCTCAACCCTGCAGAAGTTCCTATCCATAAATTTCCTATGGGATCTTCCTTTATTGAATACACAGTGTTATTCACCAGGCTATTTTTGTTCCCGGGTTCATTTTGGTAATGGGCTGATATTTTTGTGACCTGGTCATAAGCATCCAATCCTTTGTCACTGCCCAGCCACAACTGCCGTCCGATCGTTTCATACATCACAAATATGCTCCTGTCTTTGAACACAGTGTCTTTTTTTCTTTCGCCATAAAAATTGGTAAGGGTATGGCTTTTTTCATCAAACTGGTGTACGCCGCCATTGTCTATACATCCAACCCATTGTTGCTGCTGCCGGTCGTAAAATACAATGTTTATGGTAGGAGAAGCGAGCCTGTTAAAATTGAGTTCTGTGAGCGCGTGATGGATGAATACATTCTTATTTACATCAAAATAATCCATCCCTCCCCTATGAAATCCAAGTGCTAATACGTCGGGTAAATAGTCGGAGATGGAAAGCACATAATTATTCCGGATGCTGTTTTTATTATTTTTTTCATTTTTATAATTGGTAAACTGGTGGGTTACGGGGTTGAAACGGCTTAATCCACCACCATCAGTGCCGATCCAGATATCATTTTTTGGGCCGTTGCTTACTGCAAGCACGATATTATTGGTAAGGCTATTCGGGTTGCCGGGGATTTTCCTGTACAATGAAAATTTATCCGCAAAAAACGCATGAAAGTTTATTCCACCCGACCAGGTGCCCACCCATATATTACCATTATTATCTTTGTATAAACTGTACACAGAATTGCCTGAAACACTGGAAGGATCATTCTCATTATTTTCGTAAGTATCGAAATGATTTTTCGAATAATCAAACGCGCTGATGCCGCCATTTTCGGTACCAATCCAGAGTATACCGCCCGGCGCTTCTGTAAAAGATAAAATATCATCCAGGGCAACACTATTTTTGTTTTCGGGATCGTGCCTGTAATTGATGAAAGAATTGTCTGTGCGGTTGTAAAGAGAAACCCCACTGCCCTGTGTTCCTATCCATATATTTCCCTTCCCGTCTTTGTAAACCGCTTTTATATACCCCGCACCGATACTTTTGCGATTTGCCGGGTCGTTTACGTAGTACTCACTCTTTTTTGTTTCCGGGTTAAAACGGGTTAAGCCGTACCTCGTAGCAATCAAAAGGTCACCGTTATTGTCTTCCGCGATTTGGTACACATAATTTTGCCTTAGACTATTGGAGTCATGGGCATTATTTTTAAAGAATTGAAAAGTGCTTTTTGCGGCATCAAACAAACAAAAACCACCATTGCTTGTGAGCCAAAATCGCTTTTTGCTGTCCTGGAAAATGTTTCTGAATATCACCTTTTCATTGCACGTATAATGCTTAAAATTTTCGTTTATTCTATCAAACCTATCTACACCATCTGCTGATACCACCCATAAATTTTTTGAATCATCCTCCAGCAAACCATGTACGGTATTATGGATGATGCTGCCCCTTTTTTCAGGATCATGTTTATAAACGGTAAACTTATAACCGTCAAATTTATTCAGGCCCTCATCGGTACCGAACCACATAAAGCCCTTGTAGTCTTTCAAAATGGCGAAGACCGAACTTTGTGAAAGGCCGTCAGCCGTGGTTAAATGAGTAAATTTTGGGTTACCTCCCTGGGCATAGGACGAGAGATAAAATACCGGCAGCAGGAAGACCCAAACTAAATGCAGCCGTTTCATGTTGTTTTTACTTTAGTATTCATTTTGATTTTATGTGGGGTTGGTTTATTCAACCAGATTTTATCTAAATCAATTGTTACCCTTACTGACCTGCATACGCTGTCCATCGGGCGGTAATTCAGTAGCCGTGCTGTCGGCAGGAAGCGAAAAATAAAAGGTGCTTCCTTTGCCCGGAATAGATTCCACCCATATCTTGCCCCGATGTAATTCTACAATTTTTTTGCAGTGGGATAAGCCAATGCCCGATCCTGTATATTCTCTCCTGGTGTGCAATCTTTGAAAAATGATGAAGATCCTTTCGCTGTATTGTTCTTCTATCCCGATACCATTATCAGTAACTGCAAATTGCCATGTGCCACATTTTTTTTGAGCAGAAATGCTTATTACAGGAGCAATATCTTTCTTATGAAATTTTAGGGCGTTAAATAGCAGGTTTTGAAACAGCTGTCTTACTTCCGTGGGATTACCTTTGATGACCGGCAAGTGGGTAACCCGGATGTTGGCTTTTGCTTCTTCAATGGTTACCTTGATGTCTTGCAACAGCACTTCAACAAGCCAATTACAGTCAATTGTTTTTAATTCGGCCTTCGAACCTATTCTTGAAAAATCGAGCAGGTCTTTTATGAACACTTTCATCCTGGCGGAGGCGTCAGAAATAAAGGCGAGATATTTATCGGCTCTTTCGTCTATTTTTCCGGCGTATTGCTGCTGCAGTAAATGGGCAAACCCGGCGGTAGTACTGAGTGGTTCCTGCAGATCATGGGAGGCAACGTAGGCAAATTGCTCCAGTTCCTTATTCTTTATTTGCAGTTGTTCATTGATATGCCATGCATCATGCTTGGCCATTTCGGATTCTGCCCGGGCCAGCTCCGCTTCCAGCCGGGCTTTCCTTTCTTCTTTGTTTGAGTGAAGCAGTTGAAGGGTTTGCTCGCCGACCGTTAGTTCCAGCAAATGCCGTTGCTTTTTTATTGCATGCACGCGGAATTTGTAAAAGCCAATAATACCTCCAATACCTATTAATACCATCACAGCTATGAACCACCAGGTTAGCCAAAACGGCGGGGTGACGGTTAGTTGAATGGATGTGCCCGTTTCATTCCAAATACCATCATTGTTACTGCATTTTACGCTGAATGTATAGGTGCCGGGATCAAGATTAGTATAAGTAGCAGTGCGCTGATCGCCAACATAGTTCCATTTCTTATCGAAACCTTCCAGCATAAATGCATACTGGTTCATTTCAGAAGCTGTGAATCCAAGTGCGGCGAATTCAAAGGTAATTACCGATTGCCGGTAAGATAAGGTTATCGCCCTGGTTTGGGTGATATCCTGTTGCAAGGGGGAACCGGTAGCTCCAATCACTACCGGCTTGTTGAATAACTTAAAGCCGGTGATGACTGCTTCTGGAATATTCCTGTTTTCAATGAGATGGTCCCGACGGATTACATTGAAGCCGTTTACACCTCCCATTAAGATTTCGCCTGTACTGGTTTTAAGTCCGGCACCCTGCGAAAATTCAAAACTTTGAATACCATTTTGCAGTGTACTGTTTTTGAATCGTTCCCTTACGAGGTCAAAATGGCTGATGCCATTGTTGGTACTTAACCACAAACTCCCCTTCTCATCTTCCACTATCGCGTTGATCGTATTGTCAGGTAATCCATTGCTGGTAGTATAGATGACTATTTTGCCTGTTTGTGGATTCAGTTTGGCGAGTCCTCCACCTAATGTGCCAATCCAAATATTTCCACTATGGTCTTCACTGATTGAAAAGATCACATCACTCTCCAATGCTGTATTGTTTTGATCGTAACGGGTAAAACTGCAAGTGTGTGGGTTATATACACTGAGGCCCGATGTAGTGCCAATCCATGTATTTCCGTTTTTGTCTTCATAAAAAGAACGTACATAATTTCCGGCAACAGCACCCGGATTGTTGGGATCAGCTACAAATTTTGTAATGATGCCCGTTGCAGGATTTAAAACATTTACTCCGCCGCCGTTGGTACCCATCCAGATATTTCCTTTGCGGTCTTCCATCAAGGCATACACTGCATCATTGTTTAATTGGGTGGCCGCATTTCCCTTTGTATAGTGCTTGAATGTATTATTTTCTGGATCATAGCGATCAACACATTTTCCGTACATGCCGATCCACAGGTAATCGTTTTTTTTGCTTTGAGCGAGACATAAAACTCGCCAGCTTGCCGGGGAATTAGCGTTGGCAGGATCAGGATTATAACGGGTGAACTCGTTGGAAGCAGGTTTCCATAGGTTCAATGCACCCCCGCCGGTACCAACCCATATATCTCCTCCTGGTTTTTCAGCAAAAGATGTAACGATGTTTAAGCTCAAACTGTTAAGATCGACCGGGTTGTTTTTAACTACGTCAAAATAGCTGAGATGTTTATCGTATTTATTAATGCCTCCCTGGTAAGTACCTACCCAAAGAATACCTGTTTTATCCCGCAGCATTGCCATAATGTTCGCATTCCTGTTTAATGTAGTTGCTTCATATGGATCGCTTTGAAAGTGGGTGAACTTTCCTGTTAGCGGGCTCAGTAGGTCCAATGCGGCATTTGTTGCTATCCAGATATTCCCATCCTCTGCATTTTCTATTGTCGTTACCTGGTTAGAACTGATGCTCGCAGGGTCATTTTCATTTTTTTGATACGAAATAAAAGATCCGTTCGCCCGGTTAAATAAGCTTAAGCCATCAATGGTACCAATCCACAACCGCCCCGAATTGTCTTCTTTTATCGCTCGTATCTTGTTATTACATAAGCTTCCCGGGTTATTGTTATCATGATAATAGTGTTTGAACTTTTTGCTTGTTCGGTCCAGCACATTCAGGCCATTGGTGGTGCCGACCCACAAATTATTCTTACTATCTTCATACATGGCGGTGATTCCATCATTGCTGATGCTGGCAGCGTCTGCGGGGTCGTTTGCAAACTGCGTAATGGTTCCTGTTTTCCTGTCTAAAAGATTTAATTTCCAGTAGGTTCCTACCCAAAAGTTGTGTTGATGGTCTTCGTAAATTGCGGTGACGGTTTGTTGGCTTAATGGCGATTCGCTGGTATTTTGACCAAAACGAACAAACCGGTCGAGTTTTCTGTCGTAGAGACTCAGTCCACCATTTGCAGTGCCTACCCACAAGTTGCCCTGCCTGTCCTCGTATAGCGATGTAATATGGCTTTTCGGTAAACTGCCGGATTCATTTGGCTGATGTCTGTACACTTTAAAGCTATATCCATCGTAGCGGTTCAACCCGTCCTGGGTGCCAAACCACATAAAGCCATATTTATCTTTCAGGATGGCCTGTACGGTACTTTGCGATAGTCCATCCAGGTTGGTAAGATGAGTGAACTTAACATTTTTTTGTGCCGCCAGAGGGGCAAAACAGCAAACCGCCCATCCGAATAAGAGCAGGTATCGCAAAAGTTTTACGAAGCAGGTTCTTGTGCCTTGATTTATATGTTTGATAAACTGCTCCATTGATTTATCGTTCTACGTTCCGGATGATCGCCACTGAAAAAGTCGTCCGGCGATCCGCGGAAAGTATTCGTGGTTCAGAAATATTGAAAAGTTGATTCGGATGTATTTGTTTACTCATTTTAAGCCTGCTGCCATTTGGCATTTTTATGTATGGTAAAATGAAAAGTGCTTCCCTTGCCAGGCATAGATTCTACCCATATTTTTCCGTTATGCAATTCCACGATTTTTTTACAGTGCGACAGCCCAATACCAGAGCCGGCATATTTACTCCTGGTATGCAGCCGCTGAAAGATGATAAATATCCGTTCACTGTATTGTTTCTCTATGCCAATGCCATTATCGCTCACGGCAAATTGCCAGGAAAAGTCTTTTTCCGCAGCGGTTATGTTTATTTGCGGCGGAATGCCCGGATTTCTGAATTTTATCGAATTAAGCACCAGGTTTTGAAAAAGCTGCTTTAGCTCTGATGGATAACAATTGATCTCCGGCATTCGGGAATATATCACGATCGCACCGGACTCAGTGATAGCAGCCTGGATATCCTCGAGCATATTTTTTAGAATTACATTGCAATCCGTTTTCTTCAATGCTACGTTAACACCAATCCTCGAAAAATCGAGCAGGTCTTTTATCAACACCTTCATCCTGTAAGAAGCATCCGCTATATACTCAAGATACTTATCAGCTTTTTCATCCAGCTTGCCGCGGTATTGGCGTTGGATGAGTTCAACAAAGCTGGCGGTGGTACGCAAAGGCTCCTGCAGATCGTGGGAAGCCACATAGGCAAATTGTTCAAGCTCTATATTTTTTATTTTGAGTTCCTTGTTTGCATTTTCCGTGTCAATGCGTGCATCGTCTGCTTCCTTCCTGGCCTTGTGTTCTTCGTGTGTTGAAAGGAGTAATAGATGGGTTTGTTCATCTACCAGTTGTTGCAGTTTTACCTGTTGTTTTCTTACCGTATTGATGCGTTGAAAGTAAAACATCACAGCAGTGCCTGTGATGGCCGCGAAAGCAGCCAGTTTGAACCACCAGGTTAACCAAAAAGGCGGCCTGATAATAACTTCGATGGTTTTTACGCGAGACGACCAGTTGCCGTCATTGTTTAAGCCTTTTACTTTAAAAAGGTACCTGCCAGGATTGAGGTTGGTATAGGTAGCGGTGCGGGCTTTTCCGATTTCATTCCAGTCTTTATCGAAATTTTCCAGCATGTAGGCATATTGTCTTTTATCCGAAGAAGTATAGTTAAGTGAAGCAAACTCGAAAGAGAATACCGAATTTGAGTAGGGTAGCGTAATGGATTCAGTTTCGGAAATAGTTTTTGTTAGCGGCGAAAGGTCGTTTTTATCAGCGCCAATCGCTACTTCCTTGTTGAGTACCAGTAAACTGGTGATCACCAGCGGTGGCTCGAAAGAATAAGGCAGGATCTTCTCTGGCACAAACTGGTTAAAGCCATTGTTACCACCAAAGTACATCATGCCCGAACTACTCCTGGCGGCCGCCTGGGGTTTAAATTCATTGGATTGCAATCCATCAGATACACCAAAGTTTTTAAACCTGTTGGTTAAAATGTTATATCGTGAAATACCCCTGTTGGTACTAATCCAAAGATTTCCTTTATGATCATCGAGGATGCTAAAGATCACATTATCAGGAAGGCCGTCTGCGGTGGTATATACCGTAAACCGGTTAGTCTTTTTATTATAACGGTTCAGGCCTACTCTTGTGGCAATCCATAAGTTCTTATCACTGTCTTCCGTGATATCGTTTAGGGTGTTGTTGCTGATACTATTTTTTGCTTTATCGAGGCCAAAACGGGTGAAGGTGTTGCTTTCTTTGTTGAAGCGATTCAATCCCCCGCCATCAGTGCCGGCCCAAAGCACACCATTGCTGTCTTCAAAAATGCACGTAATATAAATACTCGAAATGCCGTTTGGGTTGTCTTTGTGAAATTGATAATGTGTAAATGAATTTCGATCGGGATTGAGTAATTCCAAACCACCCCCAAAAGTGCCTACCCAAATATTGTTGTCGTGGTCTTCATAGATCTTCCACACATTGTTATCACTCAAACCAAAACGATTTGCCGGGTCATGTTTAAATTGTTTAAAGCTGTTGTTGGATGGATTGAATACAGATATCCCGGCACCCCAGGTTCCTATCCATATATTTCCTTTGCTATCTTCGCAGGTAGTTAAAACATAGTCGCCGGCGATACTCTGTTCGTTGTTTTTTTCATGCCTGAAATGAGTGAAGTTGCCTTGTACGGGATCAAACAAATTGAGCCCGCCGCCATCTGTACCAATCCATATGTTCTTTTTTGTGTCCTCAGCAATGCTTAACACATGGTTATCGCTCAGGCTGTTTTTTTGCATCATATGCTTATAATGGCTGAATCTCGTTTTGTCGCGGTTAACGAGGTCAATGCCGCTGGAAAAACTTCCCAGCCACATATTATTTTTGGTATCTCTGTAAATGGAATAGATCGAATTGTTGCTGATGCTTTGCCAGTCGATTTCATCATTTTTATAGTTAGTAAAAACACCGGTTGAATGATTAAGAATTGATAAGCCACCATTTTCGGTACCAACCCATAAATTATTTTCGGCATCTTCATTAATGGCATATATCACATTAGCAGCAATGCTATTGGTGTTGGTTTCGCTCTTAATAAAATGAGTAAATATGCCGGTTTTCCGGTCCAATAATTCCAGGCCATTTCCGTCGGTTCCTATCCACAAGCGTAATTTGCTGTCTTCGAACACACAAAAGCCGTTGTTGCCACTGATGGTATTGGTATCTTTTTCGTTGTGTTGAAAACGTGTAAAACTGTTAGTTTGCGGATTGTATAAATTGATACCACCATACCGGGTGCATATCCAGATATTTTTATGGGAATCTTCATAAATAAACCTTATGTAAGAATCGCTGAGGCGGGATTTGTTGGTTGGGTCGTTTGTAAAATGCACAAATGTTTTAGTTGCGGGGTCGTACCTGTCCAGGCCTGTTTCGGTGCCCATCCAAAGCTTTCCCTGTGCATCCTGCAATACGGCTAAGACTACATCGGATGAGATGCTGTTGGTATTTGCCGGATCGTGCTGGTACCGCGTAAAAAGTTCAGTATTTCGGTTGAACCTGCATACGCCGCCACCTAGAGTTGCTATCCATAAATCGCCGTTCTTATCTTCAATAATGTGCTCAATGAAATTATTGCTGATGCTATTGGTGTTGAACTGGTCATTTTTAAACAAGGTAAACTTGTAACCATCATACTTATTTAATCCATCACGGGTACCAAACCACATAAAGCCCCGACTGTCCTGGAGTATACACAATACATTACTTTGGGAAAGCCCTTCGTCGGTTCCAAGATGATCAAACTGTATATGATGCTTTTGCGGATGCGCAAATAAACTGCTTACCAGCAAAATAAAGCAAAGCAATGGTCGCAAGTTTTTCATTGTAGAGCCGGGTTCAATGGCAGATGAATTTCCGTCGGTTTTATTTTATGAATGTTTATAAGATGTATGTAATTGCGTATATAGCTCATTTCAGGTATCGTCACGATGCTATAGATGTTGTTGCCGTAATGATCTTTTTATACTGTCTTCACTGCTGTTAGGTAATGCACTCCCAAACGTTCAATTACCCGGTGCCTTTTTGCGGATGCATTATTAAGTAAGTCCTCAGTCTATCATTTACCTATATACGCTGGCCTGCAGCAAACCAGGTTCAATCAGTTGCACCCCGTTCAACCATGTTTTGCACCGCTTTGCAACGGGTTGTTTTATTCAGCCGATAAAAAAACCTCCTTACCAGGAGGCCATAGATTGTTATCAACTCAAGTTCTTATCTTAAAGTCGTTCGATTGGCTTCATAGTTTACATAAGCAAATGCCTGAAAGTACCAGTATGCTTTTAAACTCCCGGGATATTGCTGATGTAAAGGTTGAAGTATTCTGAAATATAATCTGTAGATAAGGGGGGTGCTATCCCGTAGCCGATCATCTATATTGACTGAACGGTAACCATTTCGGTAAAATTATTTGGGAAAATATGGAGCGGGCAGGTTGAATGCCGGTTTGAAGGTAAAAAGGGCAGGAATAAAAAACTTCCACAGCTATTTGGTTTTTCATAGTCTGTGGAAGCTCAACTTCTGAATCTCTTTGAGGTTCAGCCAGATCAACGAATATAACGAGGTTCGCCTTAGGGGATAAACAACATTACTAATTACTCCTGGTTGGCGGTCTGCGCCCTCATCCTTTTTACAATAAAGGGATTGATCTCATGGTTTCTCGGGTTCACTTAATAAAAGCGAACGCTCCTGGATATTGGTTTCAACGGCTTTCTTAAGATTTGGATCCTGCTTGTCTTTTAATAACGGGAACCTGGATTTGGTTTTTCGAAACCGGCAGAAGTTGTGCTACTACCATTTTCGGGCACAAAGGTCTACTCACTCAGCCTATTCAACAAGGGTAAAACTACCCTCCTTTTACGACAGTAAAATTACGATTAGGTATTGCGATTCTGAGCGCTTCCATTTGCGGCGCAATTTATATGGCGGTTTTGGTATTTAGAATCAAGAAGCATTGCTTTTACAGGCGAACCGGTGAGCGGATAGTCCATGCCAGGCAACTCTTGTTAAAGTTTAAGCACTTTTTTTTGTTAACAAAATTTTAATTATTAATGGCAGTTGTGTGTTGGTAGAACGGCTGGATACAATATGAGAACTGCTATAAAATGCTGTATTTAGTAACACTATTTTACTGCAACAAGCAGCAGGTATTCAGCCTCGTGATGCCCTCCAACCTAACAAATGCAGCTTTATGGCACGGTTTTGGAAATCTTGCCTGCGGCGCCAGTAAATTTATAATTTATACATTTCATTCTAAACTTAATATCATGAGTACTACAGATAATTTCCCGACGACTGAACCACAAAATGTTCCGGTCCGCAATAACACGAAAAATGTTATTATAGGAATTTTGGCAGCTGGCATAATCGGGCTAGGGGCGTATGTGATTGTTGATAAAAACAAAACAGTTGAAGTAATTCATCAGCAGGAAACCCAGCTTGCAACCGTTGTTGATGAAAAGAGCAATGTACAGAAGAGTTTCGATGCATCGCTTGCCAGGCTTGACTCTATGTCTTCCGCAAACAAAGGCCTGGAAGGAAAACTAACCGCAAAAAATAGTGAGATTGCTAAAGTAAAAACAGAAATACGCAGCATTTTAAATAAGAAAAATGCCACTGCAGCGGAACTGGCAAGAGCCAAAAGCCTAATCGAATCTTTAAACGGAAAGATTGAAAGTATGCAGGTGGAAGTAGCGCGGTTAACACAGGAAAACCAGGGTTTATCAAATGATAAAGTGGTATTAACCCAAGAAAAAGAAAAGTTAAATACAGATCTTACCGCAACCACCGCAGTTAAACAGGAGCTTGAAAAGAAAGTAGATGTTGCATCCACTTTAAATGCTTCTAATATCGTCATCACGCCTATTAATGTAAAAGGGAACGGCAAAGAAAAAGTGTCATCTGTTGCAAAGCGTGTAGACAAACTGGTAGTTAGTTTTGATGTTGATAACAGGATAGCACAACCGGGCTCAACGGATATTTATGTATTGGTAATTGGTCCCGATGGTAAACCATTATCAGCCGAGTCATTAGGATCAGGCACATTTACCACACGTGAGGAAGGCGATAAATCATTTACTGCCAAAGTACCGGTAGAAGTGGAAACAGCAAAAAAGAAGAGTGTTGAATTTGCCTTTAATCCAGGCGCTAATTTTCAACAAGGAAATTATACCGTTCAAATTTATCAAAATGGATTTAAGATTGGCGAAGGCACACGCACTTTGAAAAAAGGTGGTCTGTTTAGTTAGTCGTTTTAATCCGTACCTTCTATATATAAATACAGTTTTACAATTTCAAAGGCTGCCCGGTTTTCCAGGTGGCCTTTTTTAATTGTGGGCGGTGCATTACGTAATGCGCACTTATCTATTTTGCGTGAAACCTACTACTACTGCAGGGTAAGATTGCCCTGCACAATAAAATTCTTTACAGAATAAATCGTAAGCTTTGCACCGCTGGACACAGTATACGGAATATTCAATACACATTGGCCACAGGGCGAGGGATCAATAATAATTTCACTACCGGCGGCTATTGTAGTGGGGGGAGCCAATTGATTCATCCAGTTGGACGCATTGTTCCAATCGCCATTTCCCATAAAAATGTAAGCATTGACTAATCCCGAAACAATGCTTCCAATATCAAAGGATCGCAAGGTTTGTTTTACGGATAGTTGAGCTACAGCTTCATTGCTGATGTACCCACAAGTACTGTTTCTGAAACATATCCCTTCAGCCTGGCCCATGGTTAGCACAGTCGGCAAATTGATCTTTCTTTTATTGCCATTAAAATAATTGCCGCCGCTATACCCGGTAAGCAAATGAATAAAATGATTAAAGAAACCACCTTTCTCGTATCCTAACAATATAACCAAATGTTGTCCAATCGCTTTGTCAGCGCCTGTTACAAGATAATTGGTGAGCAGTGTTTCTTTTGGCATCGCGGTATAGGTACCGGCAGTAAGCCCATTAATTTCGTAGTGGGTAGAGTTGAGGTCGATCCAGTTTTTGGTAAAGAGATGAATTTTGCCGCTATCCACGATCATTGCCTCGCAATCAAATTTAGTATTGTTACTGGTTGTTTTTTGTAGCGGCAGCGGCTGATCACTGTACGAAAAATTGATGATGGAAATTTGGTTGGAAGGAATGGTAACAACGGGGTTGGTTACATAATCGGGAATGGCACAAAAAGGAAATTTATAGATCTTCAGGTCTGCCCTTGCGCCATCCACGTTGTTACCAAAATCACCGATGTAAAAATTGGTGCCGTCAAAGGCAATGTCTTCCCAATCTATATTCTGTGCACCGCCCAGGATTACTCTTTGCAGCAGGGTATTCGTCAAGGTATCAATCCTGTAAATAGCCGGTATGCCGCCTCCATCATTAAAACTCCACAAAAAATTTCCGGCCATCTGCAAGCCACTGCTCTCTTTCAATGAATCACTGATAATGGTTTTAAATGGCGGGGTATAGACAGGTGGCGGATCATAGGTACAACTCCCATTATTGATCGTGGCTGCCGCGTTGTAATTGTTTGCGAGCGGGTCTGTGCAACCACTCACCTGGCCATAACAGGCATTCGTCGGCAACATAGCTGTGGCAAGCAATAAAAAAATTGTTGTATGTAAAAGGATTGCTTTTCTTGTTTTCATCTAAATAGTAGTTATTTGGTAAAGAGGTATTCGAAAAACTTATATAGTGTGAATGAGCAGTGCACATAACGGACGAATAAAGAATAATGGATAAGCCGTTAACTGCCGCCCTTAGTAAGCAATTTGTGAAACCGATCTATTTCGGATTTTTCAAGGGCTGATATCGGTTCATTGTTTTCAAATTTTAATTTAATGAAGAGCACTCTTTTATGTTGAGGGTATTTTACCAGGATGTCTGAGATTCTTTCTTCCATTATGGTATCCCTGCCGGTTGGCGCAACAGGCTGCGGAACCGGAGATTTGTACCGGGTTGGTTTTTTTAATATGATTGCTTCCAGGGTAGCGAGTTTTCCGGCGGGAATAGAACTTACACCAGAAGCTTTATTGTACAAACCTTCCAGTTGTTTCTTACTAAGACTACCCCGCTCCTGGTATTGATAGAGTAAGCTTTCGATGAACTTTGATGCGGGGTAAAATGAGAACGTTTCCTTCAAAATGTCTGAAATGATATCCACCCCCGGTTTTATTCTGAGCATTGTTTTATGACTTAAAGAATAGGTTTAAAATTTAATATCTTCTGTTCAGTTAGCTTGCTGTGGTATACAATCTATGATTTTCTACTGTTAAATGAATCAGCAGGTAAACTATCTCTTTTAATCGCAGGCATATTATAAAAATAAAGAAAAGATGCATATATAATGGAATGGATTTTTTAAACTGTGGCATTTTCAGTTAGCCATTCATTTCTGTCGGAAGCAACTTGCGAAATACAAGCACGAGATGTAATAGCGCAACATGAGTTCTGTAAGGCGAATTTTACCCTGCAATAATTATGGCGTTTCATATATATCGTTAGTTTTTATATGTATGGGAACCAATTCAAAGCCCGAAGCTCAGCGCCTATTAATTGATCGTTAATTGTCAAATCAGAAAGAAAAGAGATTGATCTATTACCGAAAAATTGCATTAAATTTATAAAGCACACAATCCATATTATCATTAAAAACTAATATTTATGCCAAAGTATATTATTGAAAGAGAAATACCCGGGGCAGGTCACCTCACCGGGCGGCAGTTAGAGGCCATACTGCAGGTTTCGAACGATGCCATGGCAAACATGTGGCCGCAGATACAATGGGAGCAAAGCTATCTTACAAAAGATAAAATTTATTGTGTATATACCGCTCCCAATAAAGAAATGATCAGTGATCATGCAAGAATGATAGGCATGCCGGCCAATAAGATCAATGAAGTTATCGAGGTGATGGATGCTTCTACCCATCCTTCAGATCATGTACACGAGGAATGGTATTACGAGTAAAGAATGATATTTCCTATCCTGGTATCTATTACATTTTTTCCGTTGAAGTACGGAACAGTAAAATTATAGTCGTGCCAACCTTGTGAGCTTTTAACCGCTCCATAGTCTCGCTCATTTTGCAAAACTTCGGTCAATTTGATTACTCCGGTAACCTTTCCCTGTTGGGCCTTTTTTCTTCATCAGCCAGTTTGTATGACAAGGGGCCATTTCCTACAATCAAAAAATAAATAAGTAGAATCAACACGATAATCGAAAGGAACAATTCCGAGTAGGGCCGCATGATATCTCCTCTTAAATTGACCAGTATCACCGCAGCCAATAACACGGGTATTTGGATCAGGCTTGCAAAACGTGTAAACAATCCAATGGTCATTAAGAGCCCGCCTACTATGTGAGCGAATACTACATAATGGCCCAAAACGATAAACATCAATGAATTGAATTCTACATTAACCGGCATCAATCCCATTAGTGTTCCCATGTTTCTCAAAAAATCAATTCCTTTATAAATAAGGAAGATGCCGAGGATGATCCTGATAAAATCGAGCCATTTGGGATGGTGATTATCACCCCAAACTTCAATGCGCTGAAGGATGTTCATAATACAAGATTTTATTAAAAATATAATGAATACTACTACTCTAGGGGTAATGATGCCTGTGAGGCAATGGACTAATCAACCGTTTCCGAGGGAGCGTTTTACCAGGGTGATGCGTAACGTTACATGAAGTTATTGTGCAATCTACCCTGTGTGCCGGCGCAATTCTTCAAAAGACAATCACGTCCTGAAACTATGCTGCTGAAGAATATCTTCCAAAACATGGTTACATAAAATAATTGTCAATTCAAAAAATCCTCCCATTGTTTTCCATGTACTTATGATTATAATTTTAATCGCTGTCTTCCAGGTGTAATTTCTGGTGATGTGCTCCTGCGGCGATATGTAAAGCGAAACCCACTATGGCGGTATCTTTCAACATATTGATAAGCGCAATTTGCCTCATTTCCTTGTCTCCCGCATTAAGGTAGTTCGGGATATGAATGCTAAGAATAAATAGAATAAGTAATACAGCCAACAGGTAACCTGCAAATTTCACCATCGTATTGGTTAAAAAAGAAAGTGCAACCAAAATAAATGCAGCGCCTACAACATACACCCAAAGAATTCCCCCGGGTATAAACGAAGGAACGAACACCAGGAGATCGTGGGGATGAATAAAATGAAAAACTCCAAAAGCAAACAACACGATAGAGAGCAAATAGATCGCTATACGTGAAATGATGTGGTATTGTTTCATAATAAAGAATTTTAAAATAAAAAGTTACAACAAATAAGATGGGATTGCAACCATTTCGAACCTTTTTTAAAAAACTGGTACACAACAAAGAATGCTTATCAACAGAATTATATTATCACATATTTTAATCCATTTTTTTTAATAGATATTACACAGTTAAAGACATGATTCATCATTGCCATGTATTTAGCATGCAGAGATTTTTTCCGTTAGAACTGGCCAATATGGTTATAAGGCGAAGTGCTATCTAGCGCTTAGACTTTGATCTGTGGATTTTTGTGCTCACTTCTTCCTGCTTTTAATAGCAAATGATTTGGCATAATTTTTTCAAGTATAACTATGGTATGTCAAAGTACGGCTTATGAATGTTTCCCATCTTTTTTATCCGGTTCATTCTTGGTTTTTTAAGAATAAATTTTATTACAAATAAACATAACAAACTTAAAAACATAATCATGACTACAGTAAATAAATTAATGATTGGAATGGCAGTTGGAGCAATTTTCGGAGTGTTGTATGCGCCTGACAGGGGATCAAATACCAGGAGAAAATTAGCCCGCACCGGTGAGGACATCCGCGATGCTTTCAATGAGTTCACGAATGCAATCAGCGATAAAATCGATCAGTTTAAAGAGAATGCTGATGACGCAGCCGAGGATGCTATGATCTATGAAGAAATGGCGATTTTAGAAAACGACATGAATACCTCCGGCAGAACAGGAGAGTCGTGGCAGACCGGCAATTAACCGATCTCAGGGATTGTAAGGATGCGGTTTTTTAATTGTATTATTTTTTTGCTAGCCCTTATCTTTAATAAGTATGGGTTTATTAAATAGCTATTGCTGGTCATAATTTTGGCCAGCATTTTTTGTTGATGGAAGAATGAGCGTCGTGCCGGCATGTATCATTGGAAAAGAAGAATTTTTAATATTGTCTTTTTATCTCAATAGAGTTTTCCTTATCGTGGATAATGTTGGTTCTAAATGAAGAAAAACACAGCTTTGGTATTCAAGTATAAAAAACCCGGAAGCAGCTAAATTCAGGAAAGAATTAACTCCTACCGGGACTATATCGTCAAAACCATGCTACAAATTCAGTATATCCTGATTCTCTTTATCGTGGAGACTGAAGAATAGCGCAAAATTAATCAGCCTTATCGATCAGCTCGCTTTCGGTAATATAATGCCGACGGCCTTTTTTATCTATCCAGTAATATTTGGCTTTGCTATTAATGTATATTGTTTGACCATTTGGCCCCTGTTTGCCATCATAGATTTTATCCACGACAGCGGCTTTTCCTTTAGACGCCAATTCAGCACTTTTATTGCCTACCTTTTTGGCGCTTTTTTTTACTGCATGGCCGGTTTTATTGGCAGCACTTTTTAAATCCTGCCCTATGGTGGTTGTGTCCTGTGCATGAACATTCGCGGCGGTTAAAAGCCCGAGCGATGCGGCAATCATATATACTCTTAAACCTTTTTTCATAACGATAATTTTAATTGTTTTTTTAAGAGAAGCAAATTGTGTGCCCTTCCATGCTAAAATTCATTATGGAATGACCGCTGCCGGAAACAATCTTGTTAAAGCTTTACTGGTGTGTAATCTTTGCGGTTGTGAGCTGGGCACGGGTATTTCACAGGCATATATAAATTTGTATTTTAAATTTGCTGTGTAGAAAAATGAGGGAAGCGGTCACCCATGCTGCTGCCTGCCGATCTTATTTGTACAATGCTTAGTTGGATGTGAAATTATGCAGCCGTTAGAACGATATTCACCCGCTTAAATTTGTCGATCTGTCAGGATGGCCTGCTCATAACAATTTGTCGGGTGTAATCGGCAATTCGCGGATGCGTTTTCCTGTGGCATTGAAAACAGCATTGGCGATTGCGGCAGCAACACCTACAATCCCCAGTTCGCCAACTCCTTTTACTCCCAATTTGTTTGGAATTTTGTCTTCCTCATTGATGAAGATTGTGTCGATGGTGCCGATGTCGAGGTTAGCCGGTACATGGTAATCCGCAAGGGAACGGGTGATAAAGTTTCCGTAGCGGGTATCTATTACAGATTCTTCCATTAACGCCATTCCAATTCCCCAAACATTTCCCCCAATGATCTGGGACCGTGCGGTCTTTGGATTTAAAATTTTTCCTGCTCCTGATACCGCCAGCATGCGGTGCACTTTTATCATGCCGGTAAATTTGTTTACCCACACTTCTGCAAAATTAGCATTGAAGCTGTGTACGGAGTAATTACTTGCATCGGCCGGCGGGATGGCATCCACTCTTGTTTGAAATGAAGCAATGTTTTCCGAAATCATCATTTCGCCCGCTGTCGGACGCCTGAAAAACTGCTTCCCCGACTTAGCGATCAATTCATCTGTGATTTTTTCACACGCATCATTAACAGCATTGGCAAAACTTGCGGCACCCACTGAGCCCACGGAACCCGCCGCAGGCGGTAGATGCGAATCGCCGATCATAACAGCCACCTGCTCCATTGGTAACCCGAGCGCATCTGCAGCGGTTTGTGCCAGTATGGTAAAAGTTCCGGTCCCGAGATCGGAGGCAGCGAGTTCGATGTTTGCGTTCACCTGTTTGCCTTTGCGTGTCAACTTCACGATTGCGGAGCTTTTTTGCTGCCGGGCGGGGTAGGTTCCGGCAGAAACGCCATAGCCGATCAGCCAGTCACCCTCGCTGATTGCTCCGGGCTTCATTTTGCGTTTTTCCCATCCGAAGGCTTTGGCACCTTCACGAAGACATTGAACAGTGGTACGGGACGACCAGGGTTTGCCATTAGACAAATCTTTTGAAGGCTCATTTTTGATGCGAAACTCAATCGGATCCATATTCAGTTTATGTGCCATTTCATCCATTGCGCATTCGAGCGCAAAACTGCCGGTTGATTTGCCGGGCCCCCTTGTGTAGGTAGGCAATATAATATGCATGGGTACCACCCGGTAGCTGATCAGCGAATTCGGGGTATCATACATTAGTTTTGAGCAGTCGCCACAGGGTTCTACAAATTCATTGTCGGCCGCACAATGCGTGATGGTTTCATGCGCAAGGGCTGTTAATTTGCCATCCCTGGTAGCGGCGAGTCGCATCTTCTGGCGATTTCTCTGGCGAAGCCCCACAGAATTAAACATTTGCTGTCGTGCCAGCGCGAGTTTAACCGGCCTGTTCACCATTTTTGCAGCTACTGCAGCAAGCACCAGGTTGGCCCATTGTCCACCTTTTGATCCAAATCCTCCACCGATATATGGCGTGATGATACGTACTTTCTCCGGCGGGATATTCAATGTAGCCGCGGCGGAGTTTTGAGCGCCATTTACAATTTGTGAGCCGTTGTAGAGGGTGAGTTGTTCACCTTCCCACACGGCAATGGTGGCATGCGGCTCCATAGGATTATGATGTTCTATCGGGGTTTCATAAACCACGTCAATGGTGTAATCGCTATTGCTCATTGCTGCGTTTACATCTCCGCGGAGCATATCTGCTTTATCTTTTTCCTCCGGCATTTTCGCTTCTTTTGCAAGCTTTTCAAAATCGATACGGGGCTCGGTTTTGTTATAATCTACTTTCACCAGCCGTGCCGCATAACGGGCCTGCTCAAAAGTTTCTGCCACTACCATCCCGATATGCTGCCCATAGAATTGAATAGCCGGACCCTGCAGGAGTGCGCCGCCCCGAAGACCTCCCTTCACATTCAGTTTCGGAGCATTTTTATGGGTGATGATGCTCAACACACCAGGCAATTTTTCCGCTGCGCTGGTATCAATATTTACAATTTCGCCCGCCGCGATGGTACTCTTAAATATAACGGCATAAGCAACATTTTTGATCTTGTAATCTGTTGCATAATTTGCAGCGCCGGTTACCTTTAAAAGTCCGTCAATTCTGTCTATACCCTGACCTGTATTTTTAACTGGTTCTTTCATTCGTTTTGTTTTTTCGTTGCATGTAAAATTCTGTCACTTAAAAGAGCTGTTGCCAGTAAATAGAGATATATCACCTTCCCTTGGCGTATTGGGTGTTATTCCCTTTTGGCACCATGCGTTCCTATTGAACGCTTTTCCAGCCCGGTATTTTTGTACCCACCAGATGTTCCCAGGAACATAAAACCAAACTACATTGATGGCCAGTTGCCGCTTCACCATTCACCATTATTACCTGCTACTAACCCTTCCCTTCATTCATTGCCTGCATCAGCGCCTTTGTAACCGCACGTGTGCCTAGTTCAATTTTAAATTCATTGTATTTGAGTGGTTTTGCGGCTTTCATCTCCAATTCCGCAGCTTGCCCGAAGTTGGCTTCAGTAGCGGCTTTGCCTGCTAAAAATTCTTCGGCCGTAAATGCCCGCCAGGGCTTGTGAGCCACTCCTCCCAATGCGATCCTTGCCTGTTTGATAGTGGCTCCGTCCATCTCTAGCATCGCAGCTACCGACACTAACGCAAATGCATAGCTGGCACGATCACGCACTTTCAGGTAATACGAATGTTTGAAATTATTTGCAGGAATTTGAATAGCCGTAACCAGTTCTCCATGCTCAAGATTATTGTCTTTTTCAGGCGTATTCTCCGGCAACCGGTGATAGTCCCTAAAAGGGATGCTGCGCTTTTTTCCATCAGTTCCCTGCACCTCCACGGTTGCATCTAAAGCGGCCAATGCCACACACATATCAGAAGGATGAACTGCTACACATTTATCTGACCATCCAAAAATGGCATGCGTGCGGTTCATTCCTTCCAGGGCGCCACAGCCTGTACCCGGCGCTCGTTTGTTGCAGGGCATGCTAACTTCATAAAAGTATGGGCAACGGGTACGTTGGTTGAGGTTACCGCCATTGGTAGCCATATTGCGTATCTGCATGGATGCGCCTGCTAAAATGGCCTGCGATAAGATCGGAAAATTCCTGCGAATCAAAGGGTGATTGGCGGTAACGGTGTTTTTTCCAAGTCCGCCAATAGATACCCCGCCTTTATTGGGTCCAGTCAAAACCGGGTTTATACCGGTCAGGTTAAGATGAGTGATGTCCACCAGTTCGGTGGGATGTTCCACATCTTCCTTCATCAGGTCTAGTAAATTGGTGCCGCCGGCAAGATATTGCGCCTGCTCATTGGCCATGGTCATTTTAACAGCTGAAGAGATATCGCTTGTTTTGGAATATTTAAACGGTGTCATTTTGTGCTTATTACAGGTAGTAAATATTGCTGTTAGATGGCTTCATGGGTTTGCTCCACAAAAGACCACCCGAGCGCTGAATCTTTGCCAAGGTGAACTTCCTCTATGGCTGCAACAATATTCGGGTAGGCTCCGCAGCGGCAAATATTTCCCGACATCCTTTCGCGGATCTCATCTGCAGAGAGTTGTACGGCTCCGGTAGGGGAAGCGAGATTGGAGGTGAGATAGCTGGCATCCCCATTTTTGGCTTCTTTTATCAAGGCCACCGCAGAGCAAATTTGCCCGGGCGTACAAAAGCCGCATTGAAATCCATCATGTTTAAGAAATGACGCCTGCATGGGATGAAGCTGACCGTTCTTAACCAATCCTTCAATGGTGGTAATTGATCTGCCTTCGCAGGAAGCTGCCAGGGTAAGGCAGGATAAAATCCGCTGACCATCCGACAGTACGGTGCAGGCGCCACACTGGCCATGATCGCAGCCTTTCTTAGCACCTGTTAGTGCCAGTTTTTCCCTCAAAGCATCCAGTAAAGTCATTCTTGAATCAACCTCTAGCGATTTAGCAACACCATTTACCTTCAAACCAACTTTTACCATGTTCTCGATACCTCCTGGCATTTGCCCATCTGCAGGTGCCTGTAAGTTTTCGGCAATCAAGGGGTTATCACCTACCAACTCCAAGGCCAGCACACCGCCTCCGGCTGCCAGCACCTGTTTTAAAAAATTGCGTCGTTGAATGCCGAGATCAGATAGTTGGTTTTCCTCTTCATATAAGAGCCCCTCGAGCAATTCTTTTTCGGCTTCGGTTAATCCAGGATCAAATGTTTCTTCTGTCATAAAGGGAGTCGTTTATGGTATTCAATTTACACGTTTGTTATAATATTGAAGGACTGTGGAAATCATGCACACTGGCATAATTTTTTACTCTCTTTCCAAAAACAAACTTTTATTATGACAAATAATGAGCCGGAACTGTTTGATGAAAAGGATGATTTTTCAACGGGCAGTCAAGAAACCAACCGTTCCAACACTGTTAAGGATCCCGATGAGTGGACTACGGGTGACGAAGCCATGACGGGTGCACAGCGTTCCTATCTTAAAACGCTTTCCGACGAAGCGGGTGAAGAATTCGACGACACACTCACCAAAGCCGCTGCTTCAAAACGCATCGATGAATTGCAGCATAAAACAGGCCGGGGATTAAGCAAGTAGTGCCCCTAAAACTTACGCAAAAAGTGGAAACTGTCACCCTTCCACTTTTGTGTAAGTCACCTAACTAAATTGCATTCTGTAAAACAGGATTTGCAATTGGTTTGCTGAAATCGATGCATATAACAGCTGTATTGTTTTATTATAAGAACAGAATTTGCTGCCGGATGGGGTTGTCTGAATTTTTAAATTGTAGGAAAAAAACGTACGTCTCGAAAATGAGCAACTGTTTACCCATGTACAGGAATCCAGGCATTTATTTTATGAAAACTTTTTGTTGTAATACGTTCGCTTTTTCGACAAATAGGGTGGTGAAATATCGAAATTTAAACAATTTCGCCACTAACAATGAGCGCTGTTGATTATATTAAAAAAATATTAAAAGAGTTATTGCCCTACGAAAATTACACATTAATCACCCGGTTAACAACTGCTGATGTTCAAAAAAGATTGTCGGATAATATAGAACCAAACAAGGCATATAGATTTAATCCTTTCGGTGAAAATATCAAACCGTATGAGGGTGTAATTTCCGGTAATACTTTCACCATTAATAGAATAATACATTATAGAAACTCTTTCCTGCCGATTATTACCGGGCAGATTGCCGATGATGCAGGCAAAACTTGTATTAAAATCAAAATGCGCCTGCATCTTTTAGTACTGATCTTTGTTTCTTTTTGGCTATATACTACCGGGAAATTTTGTGTGATTGTTTTAACTCAAAATCCTTCCCTTAAAGACTTGCACCCGCACCCGGATGCATCAATAAATCCTTCCCTGATTCCATTCATAATGTTTACAGTAATGTTGGTGATGACCCTGGGAGGATTTAAAACTGAAAGCAAAAAATCGAAAAGATTTCTTTCTTCCCTGCTGGAAGAAGAAAAATAAAACTTGGTGGCTCAAGCGAATAGAATGCCTTGAAATGTATGTAAATTTCTTTCGGCCTTTGAGCTAACTGGCATGCCCCTCTTTATTAATATAGCCACCAGGTGGGGTTCCGGTATTCAAAGGGGTCATCTTTTATGAAATGTATTACTGAAAAATTCATCTGTCTTTTTATTGAATTCATCCTTATGCTCAATCAAAGTGCCATGCCCCGAGTCGGGAACTATCCACAACCAGGCATGAGGAATATTTTGGTAAATCAAAACCGTATGTTCAAGCGTTATCACATCACGATCGCCACATACTATTAATGCAGGACATTGAATGTTTTGCAATGCCGCCAGTGGAATATTAGGCTGGAACCAATCCAGCATAAATAATTTTTTTTTGTTCTTTTCAGTGAACGATCCGGTGATCTTGTTATTTAATAATTTAAAGGCAGTGTAATCTCGTTTCCATGCAGCAGGAGATATAGCGGTGGAGTCGGGCCAAAGGTTGGCGCCGGTGCTAACTAACTTCAATACCTTTTTAGGATGTCGCATTGCTAATAACAGGGCGCTGATTCCACCATCGCTCCAGCCAATTACAAAAGCTGATTTTACATGCAGTGTATCCAGCAAAACAGCGGCATCATCCGCCATCATTTCAAAGCTAAGCGAATCGCCGGCATCTTTTGATTTTCCCTGTGAACGGCTATCAGCAACAATTACTTTGTATTTTTTTGAAAAAAAAGCGATGTTATTTTCAAAGCTTTTTATGCTGCCGCCGTTACCATGGATCATCAGTAACGGTTTTCCGCTTCCATACACTTCACAATACATTTTAATGCCCCGTATATCATAAAATTTCCCTGCAGCCGCGTTATTCCCATAGCCAATTTTTTTCCCTTTCTGCGGATAAACACCAAGGCAAAAAAGTTGAAATAAACCAACAGCGAAAGAGATTTTGATCATCCAATAAAGATAGATCAATCCCGGCAGGGACTTATAAAGGAATGGATCAGCTTCTAAACACTATTACATTTACAAGCTGATCTTTTTAAATAAAGTAAAGAACGGATTACACGAACTGATACAGAGTTGATAGTCTGGGTAATTAAAATGAAATTGTACTAAACTTAACTTAGTACTCCATATTGTTGACAAATTATATGCCTTCGGTTACACTGCAACTTTTTGGAATTATAAGCGTAAACTTTTCTACCATTGTTACCCAATTCAAAGAGTAAGGTTATGCCAGCGTATTTTTTGTTGCGGGGAACGGGGCGATGAAATGAATATTGATATTAACTTTAAGTCTTCAATATTACCTGCCCATGCCAGACTGGAAAAGTATTTTCATCGAATCTGCAGCTGCCATAGAAGACAAATGGGATGAGTTGCGCTTCAATTTCACAAAGAAGCTTGGGCTCAATGATCCTGTGCAGATAGTGCCTTATCGTACCTATGGTACTGCAACACGTTTATACATCAAGGGACGTGTGCTGGAGGATAAAAAAATATCCGGGGCCGGCAACAAAGACACGCTGCTCAACAATCTCCTGAACATGTACAAACGCTTTGAGAGTGATGAAGTGCCAGGAGCCCGGTTGAAAATAATATTAGGAGCCCAAGAATATGAAGTTACTACGGATAAAGAAGGATATTTTGTATTGAACCTAAGCCCCATCACTCCACTCGTCAATCAACATCTTTGGCATCCGGTAATATTGGAGCTACTCAATGCTCCCATACCTTTTGAGGCCGGTCTGCAGGTGAATGCAGAGGTAATGATTCCACCGCTTGATGCTGAATACGGAATTATCAGCGATATTGATGATACCATAATAAAAACGGGCGCAACCAACCTGCTTGCCATGAGCCGGGCTACTTTTCTCAACAATGCCCGCACCAGGTTGCCATTTGCCGGTGTGGCAGAATTTTACAAGGCACTGCAACTGGGTCGCAACGGAAAGCGGAACAATCCATTCTTTTATGTAAGCAGCAGTCCCTGGAACCTGTACGATCTTTTAAAAGATTTCCTTGATCTGAATGGCATTGCCCCGGGCCCGTTGTTGCTCCGTGATTTTGGACTGGAACACGAAGCAGTAACCGGCAATGGTCATATGGGACATAAGCTAAAAGAAATCAAACAAATCATGGAGGCTTACCCGCATCTCCAGTTCGTGCTGATTGGCGACAGCGGGCAGGAGGATCCTGTTATTTATCGTGAGGTGGTAAGACAATTTCCGGGGCGAATATTGGCAATTTATATCCGTGATGTAGCATTGCCCGAAAGAAGAAAGTTGGCAGTAGATGTTTCGGAGTCGCTCAGGGAAGATAAAATAGAAATGATTGTTGTGGACAATACTGTTGAAGCTGCCAAACATGCAGCGCAGAATGGTTTGATTTTTACCGAGGCGATACCAGCGATAGAGCAGGAAAAGAAAGAAGATAAAGGACAAGCGCCGGGAAAAGAAGATGCAGTGGTTATATCACAGCACAGTTAGCCGGTTCTTATGCAATAGGTTTGGATTAGATCTCTCTTCGAGGGCTCTCTCCAAACTAAATTGGCGGCTGCTATATTAAAGCCGATGAATTGTTTCAACGATTTCTCTGTGGCAATTTGGAATGAAAACGAAAATTTGCCACAGCCCTGTGGCAATCCTTCTAATTTTTAAAAAATTGCCACAAAAAAAGTAAGGATCCAAGGAGCTAAAACTCTTCTTATTTACCCCCTGAAAAGCCGTGTATTTTTTTTCTACCAATGGAAACGCTGTTCTTATAATCATATTGTAAATTGCTATACATTGATGCCAAACGAACATTAGAAAAGCTCAAAAACGTTCAATATTTTTTACCTCATATGCCTCGACAAAAACACCTTTTTTATATTATTGGCCATAACCCGAATACGATAGAAGAAGCCAGGGAATATCTACAGAAGGGAGCCAATGCACTGGAGCCGGATATAGTACATGCTGAAGGCAGGTTTTATGTAAGCCATATTCCTCAACCTTCCTATGAAAACGTTCCTACTGTGCAGGATTACCTGCGGGAATTGAAAGCGCTGCTGCTTGATGAGCAGTATAACCTTGCGCTGGTAATTTGGGATATAAAAGATACGGATTTTGACCCCAACGAATTTATCGCGATCGTAAAAGATAATTTTTCCGGAGAGCCATGTGATGGGGTGGTGATGCTGATGACGAATGCAAATGACCACAACTTTTTGAACCGCTATAAAGGAACTTATTCAAATGTAGGAGTAGGAGTAGATGAATCAGATGTTTCGCCCTACCAGCTGGAGAAAATATTTAAAAGCAGTGGCCAGCAGAATTTCTCCTATGCCGATGGGATCACCACCTTTTTAAACAAACCTGGTGTTTTTAAAAACATTACCGAAGCACAACGCTGCCGCAACCAGCATGAGCCGGGTAGCTTTGGACTTATTTATACCTGGGTGCTTAGTAAAAAAGCATCCATGCGTAGATATTTAGACACTTATATTGACGGTATTATGGTGGACACAGGAGCAGTAAAGCGCTTGAAGAAATTGATTACTACAGAGCCTTATAACAAAGTGTACCAATTGGCTCAAAATGGACATAACCCTTTTGCGATAGCTCCTATTCCAAAATACTTATTGACGGTTAAAACAAGCGATCAATTCCTCGCCGGTACCGACGCAAGGTTTCTGTTTACGCTAACGAACACTTCGGGAAATTCGTTGACGAGTCTTCCTTACAACAGAAATACTGATGGGGCGCTGGAGAGAGGGAGCACTACTTTTATCACCCTGGAAGGAATGGACCTGGGGGAAATTAAAAGCCTTTCTGTGGAGGCTTTAACCGATGGCATTGCTGCCGGATGGTTACCCGAAAGGATTTCAGTCGAAAGCAAGCTAATGGACAAAGTGTTAAACTTCGATTTTAATGAAGGCAATGAACGGATAACAAAAAAGGGAGGAGTTGTAGTAAAACTTTCATCTCCCTAAACTACAAGGAACCAATATTTATCTCATAAAAAAACACGGAAGAAGGTAGCGTTCAACACAATATGGGTTTAGCTATTTTTGGTAAAAAAATCTTTGAGTGTTTTAAATAGCTTGATCGGCTTTTCCGTGATTTCATTATCACGCTCATCGGCACTTTCCTTATATTTTAAATTGAGTGCTTTCATAACTCTTCTATCCGACATTGCCATGTCTGCAATGTGCATTCCTAATTTTCTATAGCTTTCAAACTGTTCTTCATCAAAGAACTGGTCTGCTGTTGTCTGGTGTGGAAAGGTGGGGTTCTTTTTGGCATATTCAGTTACGTCTACGGGTTCATCCCCGGTTATGGATGATTTAATATAAAGGATAACTCCAGTGGGTGTTTTATCGCCACTATACCTTATTTCTCCTATCGCGTAATGCTGTTTTGAAAAGTGATTTTCCCGTTTTACAATGTCGTCGATATCAATAACGATTTCTGCTCCGAAGTCGATCCGGCAACGCCGGATGGCATTTGCAAATCCCTCACAGGAGAAATTCTCATCCTGCTCACTATCTCCGAGAATAATGAATGCGCATCTTCGTCTTACCATTTCGTATAGCCCCATATTATCAAAATGCCCGCCATCAGAAAGACACACAAATTCGTTCTTTGTATTGGTTTGCCCTGTGAGGTTGTAAAAAATATAGCCAAGACCGAAATCGGGGTCAGATTGCTGCCATTTTCCTTTCCTGGGATTTCCTATCCACCAACCCATTTGAACATTGAACACGGTAAGCAGGAATGCTGTTCCCGCAGAAGAATGATAGCCCTGGTTTGCATTTACGGCTGCACCGGAGATTGCCATAGCGGTACCTATTCCGGGCCCGTCGTCATTTGGATAGGCATATTTTTCCGTGCGCCTGAAGCCGTAATCATAAGACTTGTTTACGGAATTAACTGAAGAGCGCACGGTGCTAAAATCAAAACCACAATATAGTGGCGAAAAAATAAAAGATTCGGCTTTACGGTCCTGCCTTGAGAGATCTAACACCTGTGATGCATTCAATGCGGTATTGAGGATAGGATATGGTCCGAAATACCCCTGCCCGTTGGTAAACTTCGACAGCTTCTCATCATCCAATGAATCAAAGCCGGTAAAAGGATTTGCCGTTCTTTCGCGGGATGATCTTCTCCTTGTTGCTCCCAGGTAAGCCCTGATCAGCCGGTTACGATAAAAATGATGCATTGAAAATTCGTTCACGCCCAGTTTCCAGGAAAGGTAAACGCCTGGTATAAAAAAGATCACCGCAAGAATAAGTGCTTTCAACCACGGCCGTATTGCTATGGCTTCCGGAAAACCCGGTTTACTCATCAGCGGATCTATCAAAGCCGGTAAAAAAATCAGGATACCCAATGCAAAAAGATAAGGACCTGCCTTACTTAGCAGGTCGAGGGCGGTCGCCTGAAATCCTTTGGTCTCGTCTTTACCCGACGTTTTTGAACTGAAAGCTGCCTTCACTGTTCCTCCAACCAATGCCATCCAGCCGCCAAGGGTTGCAGGCGCCCAACGATGCAATAGAGGATTTAAAGAACCACGTGCCAAATAAGTTGCTGCAGAAACCAGTATCCAGATAAATGCCACCCGGTTAATGACTGCTCCCATCCTGCCCCACCATTCCCTCCTTTCATCCGGAAAATATTTGCCCAGCAGCGCCATCCTTGAAACTACGGTAACGCCAAATACCAGTAATACGATCGGTAAACCAAACGCAAATCCTAATGCTTGTGCCCTGGCTTCCGGGAAAGTTTTGATCAGTTCAAATAATTTCCACGCACCGGCTAAAGAAAGCCAGCCAACAATTGCTGAAAAGAAAGCTGTATAAATAAGGATGAATGTTGCGCCTATTTGGGTTTTGCCAAAGGATGCAATACACTTGTCATACCTGCCAAACCACGCAATGATCAATAGTACAATCAAACTGAATAAACCCGCTGGCCACAACACAAGTAATTTATTTGGGAAACTGGAGACTTGCTGGGTAAACAGCGATGCACTTACCATGTATGAACCTGTAATCGCCAATAATAAAATAATAACGGTAATCCAATGGCTGTTGTGCAGGTTGAAAGGAAGCATTGTTTGTCGCCGGCCCCGATTGTACCATTGCATTCCAATGCCCGTAAAAAGTGCTATGATTAATGAAAATAAGCAGGCTGTGATGTATACATACAAACCAGGGAAAAGAACGGCCCAGATTCTTTTATAGAACCAAAGTTGGTAAAACGATCTTGCTAAAAGAAGAACAGCTAAAAGCACTAAAAAGATAACCAACTGATTCAATAAAGTATTTCTTAGCCAGGTTACTCCCACCGTCCAGGAATCAAGCGACATAATGCTTTTGTTGGGAGTGAAGTAATTACTAAACATCCGTAACCACCGGATGGGCCTTACTTCTTCACCAAAAGGATCGGCAGATTTTTCGGGGTTCAGGCGATCCGTTATTTTCTTTATAGAGCCTTGCCGCTTAATCCATGTTGCCAGCCAGCTGCCGATATAACCTCCACCCGAAACAGTTGATAAATAATCGATACGGCTAATCATCCCCTGCCTGGATAATCCTTGTAATATACCAAGGTTGAAAGTGGCGGATCGAATGCCCCCGCCCGAAAAGGCTACGGCAAATAATTTCATATTCCTCGCTCTTACAAAGGGATCACAACTGTGTGGCCCTGCCGGATGAACAGCGGCATTGTGGATTCCGGGTGCATTGTTGCTTAAACCGTTACCCCCAATATCCGCGGTCCGTTGGTCTTGATCCTGGAGTTCATCTGTTGATAAAAGTTCTTTCGCACGCAATATCCTGTTTGATTTTATCTCATCCAGTTCCTCATTGAATACATATTCAAAAGGTAAAGGAGCATCATTTTTTAAGAGTGCTTCGGTCAGCTCTTTGTAATGGCCAAACAGGTAAATAATTTTTTCCCAGTAAAAATTATTGATGGATTCGTCACCTGGCAGATCATTTGACTTTTTCGGGTTGTTCCCGTAAACAAATTTTTTAAATTTCTCCTGCAGCTTTTGCTCATCTTCATTTAGCGTAATCTTGTTCTGCTTTTTATTTGTTTGCCACCATTGCAATATTCGCTGGTCGCCTGCTTCATAATCAGTACCGCCCAAAGCCAATACGATATGGATGGGCAGGTATTCCAAGCACACTGCAAGTGCAATGCGCTGGTCAATATCAGAATAAACGATTTCGCTGATTGCTTCACGCCAAACGTAAGGCGGGGAAAATGCGCCAAACGTGCCAACTTTTTCTATGATTGCTGTTTGGTTTGCATTGATCCACAGCACAATGTCTGTACACAATTCCACTACATACTGTTCTGCAAGTTGTTTCCCGGTTTCGTCAACGCTTTTATTACTAAACCATACCAGCTCCAGTACTTTGCTTTCAAAGCCCACGGGCCTTTCGCCATCCGGACCATTAGTGCGACCAGCGCATTTCTCTTTGTCTAATGCCTTTACAATGGTTATATAACTATTAAACCTGTCGGGGAACGTATTACCATACACATCCATAACGGCCGGCGTTAATTCATTGTTAGCCGAAGGAACGGATGCTCTTAAAAAAGTATCCTGAATTAAAGTGATAAAAGAAACTGCCCTGGCAGTTAGATCCATAACAGCATCCATGAAGAAGAGTTTTTATTGAATAATAAGGGGAAGAGATTTAAATGTACTACTATAAAGAGTAAAATGCAAGGCAGATTACTTGTTTATTCTTGCAGGCCGGGCTTGCGGAAGCGTCATCATCCGGCGCATTCATGCAGGAGGATCCCATGGAGAATTGTTTAACTGAGCGGGTGGTGCAGACTGGAATTAACTAGTGCTTCACATTTTTTATACTGATGCTTCTTTCAATAACTGTATTGATTTTATTCATCGACGGCACACTTGTTTCACTAATGACCAACTCGTGCAATGTACAAATGGTAAAAACGGGGAAGCAAATTTTTAAAGGCTGGCGGGTAAAGTATTGTAGCATTTACCAATCCCAAATTGATTTATGGTCCGTGGATATATGTACTGGAAATAAAAAAATGCTGATGTAACCGGCGGTGGTATTTCATAGGAACATCGTTGCGTCGCACTTTGTTGCGGCATACCGGCAGGCAGCTTCTTTTAAAGCGAATGTGTTCTTAAAATGCTTCATTCAAGCCCAAAAAGAAACCCTTTGAACCATATTTTCCAAAGGCATAATCCAGGCATAAATTTGTTCGGGTTGCTTTATTAAACAGCACACGCAAACCAGCGCCACCACCGGGTTGCCACTGCTGAAACAGTTTTGTTCCTAAATCGTTATTGGCAGTCTGCAGGTGAAAAAAACTAACGCCGCTTAAAAACTTGTTGCGGGTGATCGGGAAGCGATATTCAACTTCTGAATAATTATACTTTGTGCCTTTAAAGTAAGTAACGGTATACCCTCTTCCACTGCGGCTGCCCGGGTCTTTACCGGTGCCGGGCAACTCGAGATAGGGTAACGCACCACTCATTAAATAGGAGCCCCAGTTCCAAAAGGCGATCACGTGTTCGGGGTTTCGGAGAGAAAGGCTAAAATATTTCCTGAAATCCGTGGTAAATTGTAAAGCGTTTTTTGTACTTCCCAACCAGCCTTGATTGAGCCGAAAACCTGCATCAGCGTAAATGCCTTTATACGCCCTGTTTTGATTATCCCGGGTGGTATATTCTGCACTCAGCAGCACACCATTGGACGCATAGTGATCCAGGTCGAAGCCGTATCGCTCGCTGTAAATGTTGTACGGTGTTAATCCATTTACTGCTGCCGCCCGGTCTTCAATGCTTCGCCTGATTTCAAACGACAGACCGGCTCCAACAAAAAAGTTTGGCATCATCTCCTTGTACACTTTTTCCCTGAAAATATAATATAAGGAATGAAGCACACGACCTTTCCGGCCGGCGTTGGTAAGTACTTTGTCTTCTTCTGTTGTGCCTGCGCCATGGCCTATTCCTAGTCCGAAGTCGGGGGTAACGGATTTGGCGGTTACAAGGCTTCCCTGCAGGTTCCACTTATTGCGATTGGTGAATACATTGTGGCTGATATAAAAGTAAAGAATGCCCTTAGTAGTAATAGAGGCAGATGTTGCAGCAACGGACATTAACGTTTTGGGATCATCTCCTAATTTTATTCCGGCTACTGCCTTAATCCCGATTTGAAATCCGACGGTAGGATTTGCGGCAATATTCGGGATGATAGTAACTCCCGATCTTTTGTGAAGGGAATCGGGTTGCTTGCCCGGATGGAAAACGTCCCGGAATAAATCGCCTACATCATATTGCCTGTTCAAATTGTCTACCGGCTTTGGCGCTGTTCCAGACCGGATGCGTAAAGAATCCACCTTCAGCGAATCAGGAGGTGGCTGCTGGCCATGGGCAGTATAGATGCCCGCAAATACCGTAAATAATATCATCATATATCGTAACGAAAACCTTTTAAGGCGGCGGCGGTACTGCATTTTCACTTGGGATGAATTTTTATTTCCAATCTTCCACAGACCAGTTGTGGTAAGATGAAAGCAAATATTAAACCAAGTGATGTATGCACAATTCTTGTACAGGCTTTTGGGGGGGAGCAAGATCTTTCAATACTGAGAGGTGATCCCATGATTGTCGAACCTGCCTGCAAGCTGATCCTGCCCGCATGCAGGCGCTATAAAACTTTGGGGAAGATTTTAAGAGGTAGTTACAAACTATATACAGGGTAGCATACTGCGCTTTGGGCATTTTATTTTAATTCCCTGTATTCATATATTTTTTCGCGAAGCTTATTAAAAAACGGACCCGTTCCTTTTCGCCACTCTGGCTAATCATTGTTGACTTCTTAATGAGATTATCGAGGTTATCACTCATCGCTTTATTAAAGCGCTCATCCATGGTGTATACTATAAATAAAACGCCAATGGATGTTCATCCAATGCATGATCCGACGTTAAGCGTATTATTAAGGCTTACCGGTAACTGACAACTGTTTTATTGTCTTTTTCATTTAAATCAGTCCACAGCGTAGTCACAATGCCTGCTAACTGTTGCGACATGGTTGCAAGCTCATCAATTTTCTTTTGTTGTTCCGGCGGCATTTTTTCATCACCTGCAAAATGTGCCATGATGCCGTTTCTAAATAGTGGCGCGGCAAAACCTGCCAATGGTGCGGGTGCACCTAATTGATTAGCCAGGTAATAATTAAAATAACCATCGAGGTGCTGGGAAAGAAACCCGTTGGCAAACGTGGGAAAACTTACACCGCCGGGCAAATTTGCAGCGATGGATTGTACTGTTCTTGTAGTTACTTCCAGGTTTTTCTCCTTCATGGTGACCATTCTGTAAGGAATGGGAGCAGTAACCAGCGAACCCGTTTGAATGTCGAACAGTGTTTTTTCATTATGAACATAAGCCGTAATGTCATTGGCATGATAGTGCCCCGTGAAGATAATTTTCAGCCCTGCGTCTACCAGTGTGTTAGCAACATTCTGCCAGTCATCTATTACATACCCCGGGTCCAGTTGTGACTGTCCTGCATAATGTTTAACAAGGTTGTGATGCATCATTGCAAAAATGGTAATGCTCTGTTGTTTTGCCAGTTCAAGTTGCGCAAGTATCCAGGTAAGCGTTGCCGGCTTAATTCTTCCTGCGGCCACATCGCCACTGGGGCCATATTCCTCGTATTTGCTGGCATCAATTCCGATGATCCGTAAATCCTCCCGTGGCTGCACCACATAGCTTAAAGAATTTGCATCCCGGGCAATAGCATTGTTATAACCAAAATTGCCGTAGATCGTTTCGAAATCAGCTTTGGATGTCATGTCTACCGGGTAGGCATTGTTCCCGTCAAATAGCTTCGCTTTTGCATTATTGATATCATGGTTTCCAGGTACCACGTACACCTTAATGCCATCGTTTTGGAGTTGATTTAGAAAGCCCGCCATCGCTATATGCCCAACTTTTTCGCCATCTTTCGTAATATCTCCGGGGAGCAGTAAAATGTCTGGCTTATCTGCCTGTATTTCGCTCAAAACTTGCCTGAATATGGGCGCACTGTATTGCACCAGTTTTGGGTCCTGGTCTAAATAGTTTTGAAATGCCGTTCCTGAAGCTCCATCATGAATTAATAAGGAAGGATCCATGTAATGAATGTCAGATACAATTGCAATCTTAAGATGGCCGTTTTCTTTTTCACTATCCCTTTTGGCCATTTTAAGGGAAGGCTCACTACCAGTGAGTTCTTTTTTGCAAGACAAGGCAAGTTGACTTAGCAATATGATTACAAGCCATAATTTTGTTTTCATGTTTTTAAGTTTAAAAAAGTTAAAAATATTGAGTGCTGTTAATGCGAATAGGGCTAAGTTTAAAATTTGTTTGGATCCAACACATCAAAACTACTAGCAATAAAAGCCGGTACATAATTGAAGCTTATTACCGTGATCGGAATTCGGTTGGTATTTACTTAATAGCAGGTTTACCCGCGGGCGGATTAGTAGAATTTGCAGATCCTGCTGAAATTATGTGCCACTTTAGCAGAAACTGCAAAAGGAATATGCGTTTGAGACAGTTACCCGCAAAAATATTTCCGCAAGCACATTTTACCATTGCCATTGCAATTTCACACGTTGTAAGTGGGCGGATAAATAAGATTGCAGGATATGTGAACAAATAAACAGCAGCTGTAATCAATCAAACGAATGAATGATCCGGTGCAGTGCCTGTTGCCGGTGGAACCAGTACCAAAAGCATTTCTTTTATTCCAACCCATCTTGCAAGCCGGTAATCTTTATGCTCCATCAGTATAGTTTTGCGTAGATTAGGCCCTTAAATTTATTTAACCAATAATGATTCTACATGAAAATTAAGTTTGTCATCCTGCTGGCATTGGCAGGTCTGATCACGATGAGTTCCTTCAGCCAGGCCACCAAAAAAATTCTTCCATTTCCCATCCTTCAAAAAAAATTGGCCAACGGCTTAAATGTGGTTACCGTGCCATTCAACAGTCCTGGCCTTGCCTCCTTTTACATTGTGGTAAGAGCAGGATCAAGAGATGAAGTAGAGGAAGGAAAAACCGGCTTTGCTCACTTCTTTGAGCACATGATGTTTCGTGGCACACCAAAGTATTCTTCCGAAGCTTATAATGAAGTGCTGAAAGCGTTGGGTGCGTCTGCGAATGCAAACACTTCGCTCGATCGTACGCTCTACTATATTACAGGTAATGCATCCATGCTGGAAAAAATGTTTGAAGTGGAAGGCGACCGCTTTCAGCACCTGAAATATTCCGAGCATGATTTTAAAACAGAAGCCGGCGCTGTGAAAGGGGAGTACACAAAAAATTCAGCCAGCCCTTTTCAGCAATTGAATGAAAAAACGGTAAGCACGGCATTTGACAAACACACCTACAAACATACCACTATGGGCTTTTTTAAAGATGTGGTGGATATGCCTAACCAATATGATTACTCGCTTACTTTTTTCAACAGGTTTTACAGGCCCGAATACAGTACCATTGTAGTGGTAGGCGATGTGAAGCAGGCAGATGTGAACCGCTATGCGGAGAAATATTTCGGCAACTGGAAGTCAGGCAATTACAAACCCACTATTGAAACAGAGCCGCCGCAGACCGGAACGAGATTCGCTCATGTAAAAACACCGGGTTTTCCTCCCTATGTAAGTTTGAATTATAAGGGCCCTGCCTTCTCTGATAAAACAATCGATCTTCCTGCATTGAATATCCTGTTAAGGTATCTTTTTTCACCAACCTCCGACCTGTATGAAAAATTGGTTATAAAAGAGCAAAAAGCAAGATCGATTTCTGGGTTTGTCCAGTTATCAAAAGATCCTAACCTGCTAAGCATTGGCGCTTCCGTTGTGAAAGCAGCGGATATGCAGTACATAAAAGATGAGATGCAAAAAGCGTTGGAAGATGCAAAAACAAAACTAATTGATCCAAAAAAGTTAGCGGATATAAAATCTTTTTTAAAGTACAGTTTCGCCATGCGCCTTGATAGTCCTGACCAGATTGCAACCGGTTTATCACAGTTCATTTGGCTGAGCGGGAACCCTGAATCGATCAATAATTATTATGCGCTCTTTGATAAAGTAACAGCGCAGGATATTATGAACGCAGCAAAAAAATATTTCATCCCCGAAACATTAACCATCGCAACCATTGGCCCCGGCGATATGGGCGGTGTAAAATAATTCTTAAAAAGTAAGCACTCCTTATATGAAAAAAATACTATCCTCCTTGTTTTCTGTGTGTATACTGATGATCTCCTTTGTAAGCATGGGTCAGCAGGTAATTGAGTTGAAACAGCCTTTATCCAACAAGATCATCATCAAGCTCATGTTCCGCAATGGTTCTGTAACGGACCCGGTAGGTAAAGAAGGGCTTACGCAGGCTACTGCTGATCTTATCACTTCCGGTGGAACAAACACCATGACCAACAGGCAAATAAGAGAATTCATTTTCCCAATGGCTGCCAGTTACAATTCCGGCGTGGATAAAGAGGTAAGCATATTTACTTTCACCGTACACAAAGACTGGCTTGAGAAATTTTATCCGGTTATAAAAGGGCTGATATTAACACCTTCTTTTACAACAGAAGATTTTACCCGTGTGAAATCCAACCAGCAGAATTATGTTGACGAGTTGATCAGGTCATCCTCCGATGAGGATTACAGCAAACTTGCATTGGAAGACCAGTTATTCAGGGGCACCCGTTACCAGCATATGGTTGCCGGTAAATCAGCCGGGGTGGCAGCCATTACCCTGGATGATATCAAAGCCCACTATAAAAATTTCTTTACAAAAAATAATTGTACGCTTGGGATCGCCGGTAATTATACACCTGCTTTTTTGGCCCGGTTAAAAAAAGATCTTGCCCAACTACCCGGCACAAATCCTGTAATACCGGCGACGGTAAAGGCAAATGAGCCCGATGGAGTTATCGTTGAAATTATATCAAAACCGGATGCTTTGGGCTCTGCAATATTTACCGGCGCACCATTGGCGGTCAACAGATCGGGCGATGATTTTGCAGCTCTGATGGTAGCAAATTCTTATTTGGGAGAGCACAGGAAAAGCTATGGTAAATTGTATGAAAAAATCCGCAGCACACGCTCGATGAACTATGGCGATTACAGCTATATTGAATGGTACGAGGGTGGAGGAAATAACCAGCTTCCTCCTGCTGGTGTGCCAAGATCGGTTAATTATTTTTCCACGTGGATACGCCCTGTACAGATCGGCGAAGGCTTAAAAAAGCAATACAAGGAGTTAAGTGATATTTCCATCGGGCATGCACAGTTTGCTTTACGGTTGGCCGTACGTGAACTGGACAATCTCATAAAGAACGGCATGTCTCAAAAAGATTTTGAAGTTACCCGGCAGTTCCTGCGCAGCTATATTAAATTGTACATTCAAACACCTGAAACACAGCTTGGCTTCCTGCTCGATTCAAAATATTACGGTAGAAAAGATTATATAAAAGAGATGGACGCTTTGCTGGCAAAGTTGACTGTGAGTGAAGTGAACAAGGCCGTACAAAAATATCTTCAAACACAAAATATGTATATCACCATTGTTACTGACGATAGTGAGGCGGGCCCGCTTGCAAAGGCGCTGGAAAATAACACCCCTTCACCTATGAGTTATTCCAACCTGGTAAGGGACGGTTTACCACAGGCTGTAAAAGATGAGGATACCGAAATAGCGAATTACAAATTGAATGTAAAGAGCGTGAAAATCATAGATACAAAAGATACTTTTAAATGATTGCATTAATTCGGCATGCGCAGGCAAAGGAGATGCTCGACATTGTACTTTTGGAAGCTTTTAAAGTGTGGCAGATTAGTGACAAAACAGACACAGCAGAGTCCTGTGCCTGTTTCAATTGATTCGTCTTTATAATTCGTGTACTAAAATAAGTATTCGCCAATACCTTGTTAACATAACACTATCAATATATTCAAACCTGGTGGTAAATTATAAAGAAGGAATACTGGTCGGTTATCGCTGGTATGATACTAAAAGATCGAGCCACTTTATTGCTTTGGTTATTGCCTGTCTTATACCAGTTACCAATACGCTGGTTTACGCACGAATAAGGCCAGCTATAAGAACAGCGAATCTATTGCCGTTGCTGTAAAAGTTAAAAACACCGGTAAGCATGCGGGCAAGGAAACCGTTCAGTTGTATGTTAGTAAACCCGGCTCAATAGTATAACGTGCTGAGAAAGAATTGAAGGCATTTAAAAAGGTAAAGATCGCAGCCGGGGCAACAACTGATGTGGTATTGAATGTTCCAGTTAAAAACCTTGCTTACTATGATATTGCAACCGGCAAATGGGTAGTGGAAGGTGGTAAATATGAATTACTCGTCGGAACCTCGTCAAGAGATATCAAACAACGCGTTAGCATTAGCATTCAGTAGTAAAATAATCGGCTGAAAAAGAGATATTGAGCCGGAGGCTGTAATTTCTCGTTCAGGTGAAATACGGTCGCACCATTTGCATTTAAGCTTTCAGTTTTTCCGGCGGATCCGGCGGCGTATCGGGATCCACGCTAACTTCTACTACCGCTGGTTTAGCTGATGAAAATGCCTTACTTAAAACAGCCGACAATTCAGCAGGATCAGTGACGCTATATCCTTCCGCCCCGCAGGCTTCCGCAATTTTTGCAAAGTTGATAGGTTGCAAAGCAATCCCATATTCTTTGCCACCGATTTCCTCCTGCTCAAACCTGTCCATTGCCAGTGCATTGTTTTTAAAGATGATGATCTTCACTGGGAGATTGTAAAGTACAGCAGTAGCCATTTCTCCCATTAGCATTGTAAAGCTTCCATCACCAACCATCGCGATGCATTGCCGCCCGGGGAAAGCCAGTTGAGCTGCGATGGCATAGGGCAACCCGGGAGCCATACTTGCCAGGTTTCCACAAGCCAACATATCTTGTTTAGCTTTTATGGGAAAGTGCCGTGCAGTAAAAACCGTATGTGCCCCGGTATCAATAGAAATGTGGGCATCTTCATTAATTAATTTGCTAACTGCCGCAACAAGAAATGGTGGTTTAACCGGCACAGATTGATTGCTTTCTATTTTCTCAAGCATTTCTTTCCATTTGCGCATTCGCTCCTGCGCTGTTTGCAAAAAACCTCCATCATCCTGTTGATTTATTTTTGGTAGCAGCTCTTTCAGGGTAGCCTGCACATCGCCGGTAAGTCCAACCGCGACAGGGTACCGTAGCCCAATCCTTTGCGGGTCACGGTCTATTTGTATGCCGGTTGCTTTTTCAGGATAGTAATCGAGGTAGGGCATATTGCTTCCTAATATCAGCAGGGTTTCACATTCGTCCATCATTTGTTTGGAAGGCAATGTGCCTAGTCTTCCAATGCCACCGGTTGTAAAAGGGGAGTCATCTGGTAAGATGGCTTTTCCTAGTAAGGCTTTTGCAACAGGTGCCTGTAATCTTTCTGCAAGTTCCTGTACTTCATCCCGGGCCGTTAAAGCGCCCCTGCCCGCAAGGATCATGGTTTTTTTGCTGTTATTCAGCAATGCAGCGGCTTGCTCCAGCTCTTCATTCGTAGGAACTTCCATTCTCGGTTTATAGGTAGATGATCCTGCAAGATGGCCGCCTTTTTTTGAATGCTCATCATCCTTCAGTGGCTTTTGCTGAATATCTGTCGCTACGGTCAGATGTGCTACTCCCGGTGTTGCCAAAGCTGCCCGACAGGCAAGATCTACGATGGTTTGGGCATGTATTGGCCCATTAATGGTTTGGTTGTACACCGCGATGTCCTGTAGCATGGCGATCGTATCTATTTCCTGGAAAAATTTTGTCCCTAAAACATCATTTGGCATTACGCCTGTTAAAGCGAGCACCGGCGCGCCTTCCATTGCAGCATCATACAAGCCATTCATTAAATGTACAGCCCCTGGGCCGGTGGTACCAACACATACACCCAGTTTGCCGGTTGCCTTTGCATAACCGCTTGCCATAAACGCGGCAGACTCTTCATGGCGGACTGTGATCAGCCTGATCTCATCTTGTCTTTTCCGCGAGGCTTCAAAAATGGGGTTGATGCCGTCGCCCGCAAGGGAAAAGATCATTTCCACTTTCCAGCTAATCAGTTTATCAACGATGATATCTGATGTATTCGATGAAGATTCATATTCTTTGGCGGGAGCTTTATTCATTGTCTTGAATTTATTTTGAAGAATGTTGTCTGTTAAAGCGTTTTAGTTTCCCCGGATCCGAACGCTTGCTTATCTATGAACAAATAACCTGCCACCGGGCCATAATTCGTTTGAAAGGGGTGATCGGAAGAAATGAGTATATTTTTATCCTTGATTGCCATAGTTGGGTAAAAATATCCAACCAATTGCCGGAAATCGATTCACTTCAAAGGCATTTATTTTACGGCAAAAAGGTTAAAGATCCCTGCATTATCTTTATTAAATAATTGTGCATATGGAAAATGAAGGAACCACCTCGTGGCAGCATCGTTTACATGAGATCATATACGAATCCGATACAGCGGCCGGGAAAGCCTTTGACGTATCGCTGCTGGTACTGATCCTTACCAGTATCATTGTTGTAATGCTGGATAGTATCAATAAATGGCATGCGTTAAATGGCCGCTTATTCGAGGTACTGGAATGGGTATTTACCACGCTGTTTACCATTGAATATCTCCTGCGGCTCATCTGCATAAAAAAGCCGTGGAAATATGTTTTTAGTTTTTTAGGGTTGATCGATTTGTTAGCCATCATCCCATCCTACCTCAGCATTTTTTTTGCAGGAGCACAATCACTGCTCGTATTAAGGGCATTGCGTCTCTTACGAATTTTCAGAATTTTTAAGTTGTCTCACTTCTTATCGGAAATGCAATTCCTGGGTGGCGCAATCCGGGGCAGTATGCGAAAGATCAGCATTTTCATGCTGGTGGTGCTTACTCTCGTAATTATCATGGGTTCCATCATGTACCTCGTGGAAAAAGGACAAAATGGCTTTACCAGCATACCCGATAGTATTTACTGGGCAATTGTAACGATTACTACCGTGGGGTATGGTGATATTTCTCCGGTAACATCGGTGGGGAAATTTGTTGCAAGTGTGATCATGCTGATGGGCTATGGCATCATTGCCGTACCTACCGGCATTGTTACAAACGAAATGGCACTTGTCATGCGGAAAAAGGAAACCCGTGCTGAAGCCTGCTTAAGCTGCGGCAGGGAAGGGCATGATGTGGATGCGAAGTTTTGCAAGTATTGTGGCGAAAAACTGTGAGACGGTTCAGGGTTGATGGTTGAAAGTTGAAAGTTGAAGGTTTGATGGTTGATGGTTAAAGGTTGAGCATTTAGGATGGAACAATAATTTCAAGCGCTCCGGGCATAATGGTTGCCTTAATTTCATTCACCTTGCCCAGGTATTCACCATCTACCTGGAAATGTACTTTTTTCCGGGATCGGATCAGTAAATGGTTGGTTTGAAAGACTTCTGTTTTGTGGGGATCGAAGGAAGCATGCGACACAGTCATTTTGAAAATTTCCTTCACAGATATTTTTTTTACGGCGATTACTTCAAAGCGTTCATCTTCTATAGTGCCTACAGGGTTGATCACCGCGCCGCTTCCATATCGTGTGCCGTTAGCGATTACGATCATTGCCGCTTCAATATTAATCTTTTTATTATCCACCTGCATTTCCACCTGCATTACGGGGTTATCGAACAATGCCTTGATAGAAGCCTTCAGGTAGCCCCACATACCCCGACCGGTTTGTGACTCAAACTTCTTTATTAAAAACGCGTTGAAGCCAATATCACTGAGGTGAATGCATAAATGGTTGTTTACCATGGTAACGTGTATGTTCTTTAACACGCCGGTTGCGATTACATTCAATGCTTCTGCAGGTTGCTGACTGATCCCTAATTCTTTCGCAAGCCCGTTCGCAGAACCAGCAGGTAAAATCCCCAGTGGTATCTTATTGCCAATAAGACATTCGGCTACCATTTTAATAGTGCCGTCTCCTCCAACTGCCACCACCTGCTGCGGTAAAAACTGTTTGATTTTATCTTTTATCTTCCCCGGATCAGAATCCTCCGGAAGATGAAATAATTCGATAGTATGGGGCAGCGATACAAAATAATCGTTGATTGCCTGTGGCCAGTCGGTGGTATTGTTTCCCGAACCCGGGTTGATAATAAAAAGAATTCGCAGGCTTTTTGTGTCTGGCATAAATGATTGCTAATGGCCGTGTGTTGTTAAAATGAATACCGGTTGTAAATGTAGCGCAAACTTACCTCCACATTTTTTTTAATGCAGCCTCCCTTTCACTAAATTGCAATCCTGAAGATGAGTATGGGAAATTTATCAAAAGATACTGCCGCGACCGTAAAAATATACCATGGATATGGCCATGCCGACAACCTGATTGTTTACGGTCATGTATTACGTGGAAAGCCTTTTATAAGGAGCAGCTATACTAACAATGTAATACAGAATATCATTCACCTCGTAAAACTATTCTTTGTAAAGCCAATACCTGGTGTAGCTGTGCGCTTACAATGGGCAAACCAGCAGCTGGACAGCATTACAGAAGCCGATGGGTTTTTTAAATTCGAGTGGCAGGCAGCATCCCCAACGCCGGCTGGGTGGCACCCCGTGCAGGTGCACTTAGTGAGCGGGGCCGGAGACGTGATTGAAACTGGTACAGGCAGCTTTTTTGTTCCCCATGTTACCCAATATGCATTTATATCGGATATCGATGACACCGTGCTGGTATCTCATTCTGCCACAAAACTCAGCAGGCTGCGGGTGCTGTTTACAAAAAATCCGCACAGCCGAAAAACGTTTGAAGATGTTGTAAACCACTATCACTTGCTCTCCATCGCCCATACCGAACATGCAGTACCCAACCCGTTTTTCTATGTCTCCAGCAGTGAATGGAACTTGTATGATGATCTGGCCGAGTTTTTCAGGTATAATGGACTTCCCGAGGGAGTATTCCTTTTAAGTGAAATAAAAAAATGGTACCAGCTTTTTAAGACCGGCAAAACCAAACACCATGGAAAATTAATGCGGATGGTAAGAATACTGGAAGCATTTCCACGCCAGCGCTTTGTTTTATTGGGCGACAATTCGCAAAGCGACCCAGACATTTATACCGCCATTGCCAATAAATATCCCGGCCGGATAGCAGCCATCTACATTAGAAACATCCGGGCCGAAAAAGAATCGGATACAAAAAATCTGCTGGCTTCGCTGCACAATAAGGAGATTCATACCTGTGTTTTCGAACACAATAGTGAAGCCCTGCAGCATTCAAAGGCGATTGGGTTGATTGTCTAAAGTTCAAATTATTTTATACACTGTTTAAAATATAATGCCGATTGTAGAAAGTGATCCGCTTTCTTTCAAAATAGATATTTTATCAATCGTTACAAATAAGTAAAGGCAGTTGTTAGCTCCCTGCAATGCTACCGCAATAGATAATCCCGCTGAAATAGCAGCCTGCGCAAACGTTACCGGGATAGCCCCTGATTAGCTTCCTGTATGATGATGGTCATTGATTTCGGGTGTACATAATAATACATTAGTGTCTAAATTTTTCAAGATGAAATCCTTTGCATCAAAACTTGCATGCATGGTTGTGTCTGTCATGCATATAGCTATTGTTTTCTCACAGGTGGCCGCCGTGAAATTTACAGTATATACTCCCATTATCAATTCGGAAGAGAAAAGCGTTTACCTGGCAGGTTCATTTAACTATTGGCATGAGAAAGATTCTTTGTACAGGATGAAAGAAATTGGTACTGGCATATACAGCATCACCATTCCCGTTTTTGAGAACAGGGAGTACACTTATAAATACACATTGGGTACATGGAAAAAGGTGGAAGTTGCTTTAAACGACAGTGATATAGCCAATCGTAAGTTTATTTCATTGAATAATAAAAGTTTAATTGATACAGTAAAGAAATGGAAGCAGGCAGCTCCTAAAAGAGACAGTAGTGAGCAATTAAAAAGATTGAATCTCATGAAAGATTCGCTAATGGCGAAGCTTAAACCCGAACTGGCTCATATCCAGGAACTCCTGAAATTGTATGTACAAAATATGCTCCGGCCAATTCCGGATAAAACGCAACATCAACAACTCGATGAACAGGCAATAGGAAGGATTGGCAATATCTACCGGCAGATTACCGGCTTGCTGTGGAATATTGCGGCTTCATTGAGCGAGCAACAAAAGCAACAGATATCTAAATCAGTCAACCAGCCAAACCAGGCGGATGCTTTAAATTCGTTCTTAAGCGCCTTAAATGAGGCTGTTAGATGAGGAAATGCTGGCACTCTTGAAGTTAATAATCGCTCCTTACCCACCATTCCGTTTCTATCTTATTAAGTTATTTAATTGCCTGGAGCTTAGATGTTGATCTTATCAAAACCGGGCATTAATCAAGATATTGCATGTCTTCCTCTGTAAGTTCAATATTTGCCGCCTTCACATTTTCATTGAAATGAAGCAATGAAGAAGTGCCAGGTATGGGTAATATCCATGGTGAACGATGTAAAAGCCATGCGATATTTATTTGGGCTGACGTTGCATTGTATTTCTCAGCCACGATTGTGATGCGGTCATCTTTTTTAGGGAGGGAATTAAACAAGGAAAAATATGGAATCAATGGAATGCCATTTTCTTCGCAGATATGTAGTATTTCCTCACCGCCGCTGTTTGCTCCATAAGGCGATACATGCGTGGTCCGTTGCCCATGGCCATACATATTTTCCACTGTTGCAATCGCCCCCATCTGCATTGCTGTTTCCAATTCTTCAGGGGTCACATTGCTCACACCTACATGCAAAATCTTCCCTTCTTTTTGCAATTGGAACATGGCTTCCATGGATGTTGCAAAAGGAACTTTGCTGTCCGGGAATGCCCGGAAATGAACCAATTGCATCTGGTCCAGCTTTAATGTTCTCAGGTTATTTTCAATACTGTGGCGAATGTTTTCAGGACTGTTAAAAACTATCCAGCTTTTATCGGGCTTACGGGCGCCGCCAACTTTGGTACAAATAACCACCCCTGTGGGATAAGGGTACAATGCTTCTGCGAGTAAGCGGTTGGTTACATCTTCGCCATAATAATCAGCGGTATCAAAAAACTGGATGCCTTTATTCGCTGCCTCTTTTAATATCTGCAAAGCTTCGGGGCGGTTGGGTGGCTCGCCATAAATGCCTTCGCCTGTAAGTCGCATGGTTCCGTAGCCAAGCCGGTTGACGGTTAATGGGTGATTGCTGTTACCTGCTATTGTTATCGTGTTATTGATTGCCATATTCTTTTTAATTAAATGGTCAATGATTTTATTGCGTAAATTTTTCAAATGCTACAATCTCTGAAATCAATATTATGAACATCAGCAAATTGGCAGTAATCGTAAAACATCTTTAAACATGCAAAGTTCCAACTTGTTTGATTCGGGATAATTATATTCTGCCAGCTAAGCATCACTTCAACTATGTATCATGGAAAAACTGTAACGATTACCCGCTGGTATCGTGTTAGCGCCGGGGTGCCATTATCGGATACTGCAAGAATAATATGGATCGTTTCGGGCCTGGTTACATTGGGTGCTATGAAGGATGCTTTTGCAGTTTTTTCATGCTCAATTTTTAGAGTATTCCTAGCTGCGTAAGTGCCAACTTCCGGGTATTCAATCCACTCATATGACAGCTGGTTGCCATCAGGATCTGTTGACGGGGATGCATTCAGCAGAACAGTATCACCAATCTTTACATGGAGATTATTTGGATGGGCGAGTTTTGCTACCGGAGGATGATTTGCATTTTTATACGGCTGAATTGACCAATTTATTCTTGCGGCAAAATCATTTTGATATGCTTTCCGCCAACGCCAGATGGTTGCCTTGTTGCTGGTTTGAAATGTGCTGTCGATCCCCATCACTTCATCTTCGGCGTTCGTCCAGATGGGCCTTGTTTCGGGCTCATAAAACCACTTTTCTGTTTTTGGTTGATACAGTTCATACCGGCCTCCCCAGCTTCCATAATTTGGATATTCGGGGCTACCAAGACCGTTATCGACCAGGTAAAGAAAACTGGGCGAATCGCCTTCCATAAGATACTTTGTAAACGGATGTTGTGCACCGAGCGGGCCATGATCTTTCCTGATATTTTTATCCAGCCATGGATTATCAACTATACTAAAATCTGCGCCTGAAAATCTTCCGTGAAATTTATCACCGCTGATACCGGTCCAGGTGGCGTGATGATAAGCACCCCTGTCATGTGTTCCGGGACTACATATATAAAACAGCGTTGGAAAGGTTTTCCTGATCCATGGACCGGTATCATCCTGGTCAGAAATGGTGTACACCCTAAGTTTGGATACAAATTTATTAATATCATCCGGTGAGCGGGTCATATGCACTTTCCAGAGGGCCTGGGCAAGGCAATTTGGTCCGCCCCAAACCAATACCCAAACTGGGCGGTTATCTTCTTTGTCGACAGTCTTGATCAGCCATTCAGAACCCTCAGAATCCTTGCCATTGCCGATTGCAGCCATTCCAAAATCCGGGTAACTTTCTTTAATAATGCTTTTTAAATAGTTGGTATCAGGATATCCTTTTTCATGTAGCAATAAATTCGTTCTTACTTGTCCATATGCAGATACAATTTCTTTTATTCTCCAGGCTGCTACCTTTTTCTTTTGATGAACAGAGGTAGTAGCTATCAATCCTTCAACGTCCCAATTGTTCGAATAAGCTAGAAAGCGTACCATCGATTGTGCATCATCCGGTTCATTTTCGATATCGGTTAATACCAGCACTCTTAATTTGCTGTTGTGATCCTGTGCCCTTATACAAACTGTTATCATTACAAGAATGATCAGCAACAATGTTTTTTTGATGGTACGCATAGTTATTTTACTTTCTGGTTTGATCTCGTTTTAAGTCTTGCTCAATCTTCCCTAATGAACGTTACTATTCGCCAATCTCCGTGATCCTTAGTGCCAGGTACGGCTTCATTGGCAACCTTATTTTTTTTCTTTCGGTATCGTACAAACGGTAATCTTCCACAGGGGCTGTTTCGAAAGTGCCGGCAACTTTTGTTACGGTCATATCCCATGTATCAATTATTTCTACGCGATATTGTTTGCCGGGTATGAGCCTGCTAAATGAGCCATTCTTTTGGGGAAGATTGAAGTACCAGTATTCGTTCATTTCCTTTCCGAAATACACAATGAAATGACCGTTATCAGCAGATGCTGTTTTAAAATCACGGCTTCCATCAGAAGCTTCCAATGGCCCCGGAGCTTCCTCCAGTATCTTTCTTAAAAAGCCTGCCCGTTTCCAGCTGCTGCCTTTAAATGTTCCCCCTTTCGCCCAGAAAATGGTATCCGTTGCATCTTTAAACATATACGATTCTCCATGTGTAACATAGGTGCCGCCAATGGCTCCCATCCACATCAGGTAAGTCATTTCTTCGCCGCTGTACCGGCCCCAGCGGCTTGCAAGATTACCTTCATAACCCACTTCATCATAAATGATCGGCTTGTAGTAAGCATTGCGCAGGATAACCGCTGCTCCCCAATTCAGTACCGGCCCTTCATCCTGTATACTAACATGCGTATAATACGGCAACCAATACTCGATGTATTTTGCCGTACTGCCATGGATGGATGTTAGATGATGATAGGGATCAGCTTCCGCAACTGCTTTTGATAAAGCAATCCATTCATCGTGCGTTTTATATTTTACAAGATCCCATTCATTGGCGATGGACCACCACACATTGCGGAAAGAACCTAAGCGGGCAATAATGTATTGAATGTATTTAAAATTGACATCCATTGGTAAAGAATCGAAGCCCCAACGGCCTTTATCATAAGGATGAAAAAGGATCAAATCGGCTTCAATGCCCATACTATTGAGTTCATCAATTTGGTTTTCAAGTGCCTGGAAAAAGGCCGGATTGAATTTGCCAAGATCCCATGTCTTTTTTTCTTTTCCTTCTGCTCCATTCTCCATTCCTGTTGCGACAAAAGGATAGATTTCCGGCTCTTCTTTTACAAGGTTGTAATCTTTCGGAAAAACACACATCCTCACCTTATTAAAACCAGACTGCTTCAATGATTGCAAAGTAATTGCCTGTAATGCTTTGCCCATATGGGTCCATGCATAGGCAGTAGTGCCTACGGGGTAATATTGCTTCCCATCTGCATATTTAAAGCTGTAAGTATTGCTTACTCTTACAATGCCATGATTGCTGGCTGCTGCAGGCACGCATTCAAAAGCGCCTTTTTGATTATTGAGTTGCCTTACATTGCTGCTGGTAATATAATGCCACTCGCCGGTTTTCTCCGGCATAAACCGGATTTTGAACTTATTGTCGCCATCATAAAAACCATTGACAATATAGCTGCTATCCTTACTGGTAAATTTAGCGGTGAGCCTTACATCAAAAGCATTGCCTTGAGATGAGTACTTTAATGCCAGCTCAAACCTGTTCCATTGCTGCACTTTTTCTTGTGCAAGTGAAATAGTGCAACACAGAGAAGACCAAATAATGAGCAGTATAAGAGTTTTAAATCGCCTTTTCATGTTCCCTTTGTTGAATGGATTTAATCTATCTAATTGTATACTGTTGAATTTCCTTTTGCCAGCGCTCGTAATTTTTTACTGCGGCGATATTCGTTGCAGGAGAATAATATTTTTTATTGCTATTCATTTTCTTTAAAGCCTCAAGGCTTTTGTAAACACCTGTTGTAAGTCCGGCCAGCAATGCGGCACCCAATGCTGATACATCGGGCATACCAATGGTAGCAACGTTTTTATTCAGCAGGTCGGCGATTAGTTTCACCACGAACTGATTGGAACTGATACCGCCGTCGGCGTTGAGCTCTTTTAGTAAGATGCCGGTATGCTTTTCCATGGCGGTGATCACATCCATTATTTGGTAAGGAATTGATTCCAATGCCGCCCTGACAATGTGATTTTTTGTGGTGCCAAAACTCATTCCTGAGAGAGATGCCCTTCTTTCCATTTGCCAGTGTGGCGAACCTAAGCCGCTAAAGGCCGGTATCAAATAAACACCCCCATTATCACCAACAGCATTGGCCATTGCTTCTGTTTCTTTGCTATCACTAAAAAGATTCAATTCGTTTTTTAACCACTCAATGGTTGCACCGCAGGAAACGATTACCCCTTCACAGGCAAAATCAACCCGGTTTCCCATGCTCCAACATACAGTGGTAACGATGCCGTTATTGGATATGAGTGGCTTATCGCCAATATTCATTAACACGCTGCAGCCGGTGCCCAATGTTGCTTTCGCGGTACCTGCATCGAAACATCCTTCACCAAAAGCTGCCGCGTGAGAGTCGCCGATAAGTGCCGTAACCGGAATGGCATTTGTAAACAAACCGTTTATAGTGGTTGTTCCAAACAAAAAAGAAGAGGGCTTTATTTGCGGCAATTGAATACCTGTCAATCCATACGCACTAATTAATTCTTCATCCCACTGCAGGGTATGCAGGTTGAATAATAAAGTACGCGATGCATTGGTATAATCCGTTGCATATTCTTTTCCATTGGTTAACTTATACAGTAACCAGGTGTCAATGGTACCAAAAAATGCATTTCCTTTTTTAATGGCGTCTCTTATGGTTTCATTGTTTTGAAAAAGCCAGATGAGTTTGGTGGCGGAAAAATATGGGTCGATGACCAGTCCTGTTTTTTGATGAATGGTATCTGATAAGCCCATTGCTTTTAACTGTTCGCATACCTGTCCCGAACGTTTACATTGCCATACTACAGCGGGATATAATGGCCGGCCTTCCTGGTCCCAAACGACAAATGTTTCTCTTTGATTGTCGATGCCAATAGCGGCGATATCTGCCTGTTGAAAACCTTTTTCAGTAAAATGTTGCAAACACAATTTTACTGATGCCAATACATTCTGGTAGATGGCTTCAGGATCCTGTTCTACAAAACCGTTTTCAAGATAATTGGTATGCAGTGGTTCGGAGCCTTTCGCTACTGCGATGCCGTCTGAATCAAATATCAATGATTTGGTGGAACTGGTCCCCTGGTCGATGGCTAATATGAATTGTTTGCTTTTCATTCTCTTTTTAGATGTGTCTGCAAAAAAACTGCTTGCTTTACTGTTTTCTGAATAGGTTAACTTTTTTCAATTCGCTACTATTGCCTCCACAGCCGGCGGGCTGCGTAACCGGAACGCCGCTGCTTTTGCTTCTTTCAAAAAATAAGCTACGCATTTTTTGAATACCGACTTCGTCGGTACCGACCCAAAAGAGGCGGCTAACCCGGTTACTGGTGGAGAAAATTGAATAGTGGCCACGTTTAAATTTTCTCCACCATACAGATCAGGATCTTCCATTTGAAACCCCATTTTTTGATAACTAACAAGTACCGGGAAAAATTCCTTGAATTATTATTTACAAAGGTCTTCAACGTTGCTTGAGTAGCTAAATAATCGGTGAGTTTTGCTGCTCTGCGGTATGTGGTACAAGTGAGTGACACAACGATGCTGATAGTAGTACTTCGGCCCGTACCATATAAAACCTTCTACTCTTTTTTATCGCCCATTTTGTCGATGACCACCGCCAGCAATATTACACCGCCTTTTACTACCTGTTGCCAGAACGGGGAAACATTCAGCAACACCAGCCCATTGTTTAAAACACCGATGATCACTGCGCCGATAACGGTGCCCCATACACTTCCTTTACCACCATTCAACGAAGTGCCGCCAATTACCACCGCTGCAATGGCATCCAGTTCGTAACTGATGCCGGCATTGGGCTGCGCAGAATCCAGGCGGGAAGTGACGATTACGCCGCCAATTGCAGCCAATGCCGCACCTAAACTATACACAATTAATTTTACGCGGTTGATGCGGATACCCGAAAGTATGGCCGCCGTTTCATTGCCACCAATGGCATAAATGTAGCGGCCCAATTTTGTTTTTTGGGTGATGAAAACAGCCAGCAATACCACGATGGCTGCGATCCAAACCGGTACTGGTATACCGATGAATGAACCTGCGCCGATATAGGCAAAATTTGTTCCGAGATTACTGATGGGGTGGCCTCCTGTATAGAGCATGGTGAAGCCTCTTGCAATGGTGAGCATGGCCAGCGTGGCAACAAAGGGCGGCACTTTAAATTTTGTAATGGCCAATCCATTCATCAAACCAAGTAAACCACCAACAATTACAGAGCCCAGCACTGCGCCTAAAATGGTGAAGCCAATGTATAAATCAGCCGAGGGAAACTGTATTCCATTCTTCAATAACCCTGCGGTGATGGCGCCGCACAATGCCAATACAGATCCAACAGACAGATCTATTCCTGCGGTAAGTACTACCAGTGTCATACCGGTGGCGATACAAACGTTTACGGCTACCTGCCTCAACACGTTTACGCCATTGGCTGCGGTAAAAAATTTATCAGTGAGTAAACTCAACACGATACATAATACCAATAATGCGATCACAGATTGAAACCTGCTAAGATTTTTTTTGTACGAAGAAGCCATCATGCTAAGAATTAGTTTTTGTATATAGCGTGTTTCAATATTTCCTGTTCGGTGATATTGTTTATCGGCAGATCAGCCGTAAGGTCTCCTTCGCACATTACCAATACCCTGTCGGACACAGACAGTATTTCAGGCAATTCTGATGATACCATGATAATGCCCATTCCTTCGGCTGCCAGCAATTTCATCAACTTGTATATTTCTGATTTTGCATGGATGTCGATGCCACGGGTGGGTTCATCCAGCAATAATATTTTGGGATGGGTTGCAAGCCATTTGGCAATCACAACTTTTTGCTGGTTGCCACCACTCAGCGATTGGGCGGCAATGTTGCCAGAGGAAGTTTTAATGGCAAGCCGGCTGATATAACTTGCCGTCAATTCTTTTTCCTTCGTGTTACTAAGCATGATCCCCCATTGCTGGATTTTTTGCAAAACGGTAAGACTGATATTTGTATTAACCGATTGGTTAAGAATCAAGCCTTGCAACTTCCTGTCTTCCGGTACTAAAGCAATACCCGCCTGTATAGCATGGCAAGGGGATTTGATTTTTTTCACAGATTGTTCAACAGCGATTTCGCCTGTGGCATTTTTCGGATGAAGGCCAAAAATTGCTTCCATTAATTCTGTTCTTCCGGCACCCATTAAACCATACATGCCCAATATTTCACCCTTGTGTAATGTGAAAGAAATATTGGTGAGCAGGTTGACCGACTTCAATTCCGGATGGCGTAAGCAAACGTTTTTTAGGGATAATAATATTGCGGCATCTTTAAAATTAGCCGATCTTTTTTGCAGTAAAATATCCCTTCCGGTCATTTTTTGAATCAACCGATCCTGCGTGGTGTTGTGCATATCGCCTGCATCTACCGTGGCACCGTCCCGCAGTACTACATAGTGGTCAGCAATGCTGAAAAGTTCTTTAAACTTATGTGAAATGTAAACAATTGTTTTTCCCTCACTTTTTAACTGGGCAATAATGGAAAACAGGTTATCAACTTCTTTGTCGCTGATGGCGGAGGTAGGTTCATCCATGATGATAACAGAGGCGTTGCAATGCAGCGCTTTCGCAATTTCCACCAGTTGCTGTTGTCCTACTTTTATTTCTGCGACTTTTATATCGGGATTGGCTGAAAAGTTTAGGCGGGCAAGCAGTAGTTTGGTTATTTCATTCATGTGCTTTTTGTCGAGCACACCTATGGCATTGGTTATCTCCCTGCCAAGGAAAACATTTTCAGCAATGGTTAGATAGGGAACGAGGTTTAGTTCCTGGTGTATGATGGCAATACCTGCTGCTTCAGCCGCTCTGGTTCCTGAAAATTTTACCGGCTTTCCGTTGTAAATAATTTCGCCTTCATATTGCGTGTACACACCGGAAAATATTTTCATCAGGGTTGATTTGCCCGCACCATTTTCGCCAATAATCGCATTTACCTTACCGGGATGCAATACGAGGTTGATATTGGACAAGGCTGTAACCCCTGAAAATTTTTTCGATATGTTTTTTGCTTCCAGCATCAGTGAACGATTTGTAAGCGGACGGGTAATAATTCCAAACCCGGCCATTTTATATGTTCTTTATTTAATTCAACCGCAGCAGTGATGTTGATGGTATCACCTTTTTTCACTGTGGATTTGAAGGATGGCAATACAGTGGATCGCACTATTTTATTCACCTGTTCAGAAATGCTGTTTAAGTCGGCACTGTTGGGAAAATCTTTTACATCTATCAATGCAGATGCATCACGGATAGCGTTGCCGTAAATATATTCTGTAGCAAGTACTGCATTCATGATTGAATCGGCAACATTCAATTGCACCTGTATCTCATCTTCATTTACCGCTATTACTTTGGCTTGTGTTTTAATGAAGGCGTAGCGGTAATTACCGATGCCTAAAGCGTTTGAATATTTGTTGAATGCTGCTTCCTTATCTTTTGTGACTGAGTTCATCAAAACTGCAAGGTCAACGGCGCTGTCGATTTTTGCGGGCATTTTTTCATCCCATAATTTCTGAGAAAAAATTACTGCATCAAATTTTTTACCGGATGCATTCGTCCCATCGCTCAGCTTTTTAAAGTAAACAGATTTGTAGCCCACCAACCCGATTGCGGCGATCAACAGGATATACTTCAGCAGTTTTTTCATTTGTTATTGTTTTTTCCCGTAAGCAATGTAATCGGTTATATTTTTTGAGGTAACGAGTTCAACGGCGACGGGTATTTTTTTGGGAAAATCTCTTTTGCCTTTGATGTATTCATCTGCAAATTGTGCAGCAGTTTCTGCCATTACCTTCGGAAACTGCATTCCGGTAGCAGCGATTTTATTTTCGCCAATAGAGGTAATTACATCTTCGGCACCATCAAAGCCAAACACTTTTATTTTATCAGCCTTGCCAACAGAAACCAGGGCCTGGTATGCGCCGCTTGCCATGCCATCATTGCCACAGAAAACAGCATTCACATCGGGATGCGCCTGCAAGATAGATTCCATCACTTCCATTGCTTTGTTGCGATCAAATTCGGCACTTTGCTGGGCTACCATTTTTAAACCGGGATAATTATCTACAACACTATGAAACCCATTGGAACGGGCCCAGGTATTATTATCTCCCACCAGTCCCAACAGCTCCACATAAGTTCCTTTTTTATGCAACTGCTGCGTAAAATATTTTCCGATAGCGACAGCGCCAGAGTAACTGTCTGATAAAATCTGCGCCGTAGGGCCATCCAAAGAATTTACTTCCCTGTCCATACAAAATACCGGCACCCCGGCAGCCTTTGCTTTTAAAACATTGGCTACGGAGCCGTTGGCATCTGTGGAATTAAAAAGGATGGCATCAAAGCCTGAAACGATGATGTTTTCGAAGTGATCGCTTTCTAAAGCGGTGTTGTTTTGTGAATCGAAAATTTTTGCCTCATAGCCCAAAGTCCTTGCTTTGGCCGCAGCGGTTTCTGCTAAAAAAACAAACCATGGATTGTTGAGCGTGGAAACCACCACAGCAATTGTGTGTTTTTTGTTTGCTGCTGTTTTGCTTTTACATTGCACAAAAGTAAAGGCCATCAGTAGCAACAACAGGGAGGGAAATAATAGCAAGCTTTTTCGCATTCGTCAAAATTTAATCGTGTTTGAAAAAGGGAAAGATGGTGTCCTGGCACCCTGAACACTATCAGTTATGCTGGCAACCAATTGCTAAACAGGAACCAATATTTTTTCCAATAAAGTCTTTACAGTTGCGGCAATCCCATCTTTACTAATCCCATAATGATTAAATATCTCCTGCTGCGAACCTGTCACGGTATATTCATCCGGCAGCCCGATAATTTTAAACGGTTTGGAGAATTGATTCTGTAATAAAAACGATGCACAGGCTTCACCCAACCCGCCATTCACACTATGTTCTTCTACCGTTATAATGGCTTTGCATTTGATCGCTAATTCCTGTAACAGTTGGGTATCCAGGGGCTTGATGGTATGCATGCTAATTACTGTTGCCAAGATGCCTTCGGATTGAAGTTTTGCAGCGGCCTGCAATGCAGGATAAACTGTTTCACCGGTTGCAATGATGGCTACATCGTCGCCTTCTATAATCACTCTTCCTTTACCGAATGCGAACACATCATCATTGACGACTTTCAACGGTGGCATGGGTTTTTTACCAAATCGCAGGTAAATAGGTTGTTTTGTTTTTGCTGCCAGCTCTATCGCCATCTCAGTTTCAAAATTATCTGCGGGTGCTACCACTATTATGTTGTGAATTGCTCTCAGCACTGCATAGTCGTGCAGACTATGATGCGTGCTTCCCAATGCACCATAACTAACACCCGCGCTGATACCAATTACATTTACCGGGTTGTCGCTATAAGCCACATCATTTTTTATTTGTTCCAATGCTCTTGCTGTTAAAAAACAAGCCGGGGAAACAGCGAACACTTTCTTACCACAGGAAGCCAGGCCGGCCGCCACGCCCACTAAATTCTGTTCTGCAATGCCGACTTCTATGATTTGCTTTGGGAATTTCTTCCCGAACGGAACTAATTTTCCTGAGCCACGACTATCACTTGTTACCGCTACTATATTTTCATCATTTAAAGCAAGGCGCTGTAATGTTTCTGAAAATATTTCCAGGTTAGCTTTATAAGGATTTGTGTTGTTTTTTTCTGCCATTTTATAAAAGGGTTAATGCATTATCTAATTCCAGCTGCGCTAATTCGTATTGTTCTTTAGTAGGTACGCCATGGTGCCATTTCATTTCGTTCTCCATATAACTTACTCCTTTTCCCTTAATCGTATTGGCAATAATTACAGAAGGTTTATCTTTTTCAAAAGGCAGGCTATTGAAGGCTGCTCTTAATTCTTCCACATCATTTCCATTGATGGTTTTTACTGCCCAACCAAAGCTTTCAAATTTTTTATCCAGCGGATCTGTATTGCACACATCGGCGGTAGTGCCGGAAATTTGTAAATTGTTTTTATCGATAATGGCACAAAGATTATCCAGTTTGTAATGCGATGCACTCAGTGCTGCTTCCCAGTTGGAGCCTTCCGGTAATTCACCATCGCCCAATAATGTAAATACTTTGTAATTTCTTTCATCCATTTTAGCAGCAATCGCTGTTCCGACGCAGAGTGGTAAGCCATGGCCCAATGCCCCGGTGTTTTGTTCTACCCCTTTTACTTTTTTGGTAGGATGGCCGATGTAGTGTGATTTGTATTGACACATTGTATTTAAATCCTCTTCAGGAAAAAAACCTTTATCTGCCAGTACAACATACAATGCTTCTACACAATGGCCTTTGCTCTGTATGTACCTGTCCCTGTCGGGAGAGGAAAAATTTTGTGGTGTGGTATTCAGAACATCGTTGTACAAGACATTTATAATATCCGTACTGGATAAACTTCCGCCGGTATGGCCTGATTTTGCTTTGGTGATGTACTGCAAAATTTTTTTGCGGTATACCACCGATTTTTGTTGTAGTTCTTTTGTTGTCATTATGTAATTCGTTTTCAGCGCCGATGTAATTGCACGAATTTGAAGCCTTTTATAATTCGTGTAATGGGTAAGTGTTATGCGTGAGTATAGGTTTCCCAGCCCAGGTAATTTTCAAACGCTTCTTTTAAAATGTCTGCTGTTTTACTTGCGTTCATTACTACGTGATGTTCAAAACCGTTGCGGCATACATACTGCATTAAGCCCTGCAGGTTACTTATTTGTGCCACTGCCCTGTTGCCAAAAGTGTTTAGCGCATCATCGGTCAATTCTCCCTCACCAACATAGGCCTTGATGGTGCCTTTGCAGTCATCTGTGCTGATGCGTCCATAGGTAAGCGGCATAGCGGGTGTACGCCCGTCTAAAGCGCCATAAGTATTTTCGGTACCCACCGAAGTGCCAAGGATCGGTGCTGTACTAATGGTGATATCCGGTAAAAAAGATTTTGCCCAGTTGCCGCAATGAAACAACACACATTTTGTATCATCATCCGCATAGTTATTATTCCAGTCAACCAGTGCAGAAGGAGAACTGCTAGCCAGTTGCATTGCATACATGGTCAATGTTCCGGTTACATCTACTTCGCAGGCGCTGGGCAGCATGTTCTCGCTCATCATGCTCATGCTGGTACATACATTGCAACCATAGTTTTGTTGCAAAGATGTCCAGCACTGAATGGCGGAGGCATCCAAATAGTTTTCGGCCATAAAGTTTGCCAGCACCACATCCAGTTTTGCTATCTGCACCAATTTATCCGGTGGCGTTAATCCCGTGTTGGTATAAGCGTGAATTTTTTCCAACTTGTCTTTTACGGATTGGTCATTGGCGGTTAGTTTATTGGCATCGCCCAATACCTGGGACAAGTCGACAGTTGTTACGGAGATCCCATTGCGTTGTAAAATCTTTTCGCTGTAGCGCACCGTATTGAATGCACCCGGTCTTGCACCTACTGCGCCAATGCGAACTTTACGCAATCCTTTTACAACCCGGCAAACAGCGGTAAATTTTTCCAGGTCAGCTATAAATGATTCATCAGAGGGCCTTGCAACATGCTTAGCCGGCAGGGTATATTTTATTCCAAACTGGTACAGGTTATTGCAAACCGAAATTTTGCCGCACCATGCATCCCTCCTGTTTACCACATCCATTTTACCGAGGTCATCAGGGTAAGCTTGTATCAACACAGGAACATTGAGGCCCGACCATTTGATTGTTTCGGCAACTCCTTTCTCATCGCCGAAATTCGGAAGCACAACCAGGATGCCATCTATTTCATCGGCGTGTTGCTTAAAAAGAGCTGCACATTTCTGCGCCTCGGCAAATGTTTCCACGCCGCCTAATTTAGTATCGGCATCGCTTAATAGAACCGGGGTGATGTTTAGTTTTTTAAACAGGTTCAGCACTTCAGTTCTTGCTTCGCCTACCAGTTTATCCGGGAAAAAATCACGGTTGCCGATGATGATACCCAGGGTTGTTTGTTTAGTGATTGCCATTTTTTTCGCTTGCTATGATTAATTCAATTTCGTTGTCTTTAAAAACCTGTTTGTGCTTTTCTTCTATGCCGGCATCGGTGATGATATAGTCGATAAGGGATAAAGCGCCCAGGCTGGCAAATGCTGATTTATTGATCTTGGTTGAGTCAGCCACCAGGTAAGTGATTTCTGAAGCATCAATCATGGCTTTTTTAACCACCAGGTCACTTATACTCGGATAAGTTAATCCGGCTTTTAAGGAAATCCCCGCAGTTGCCAGGAATAATTTTTGAACATGAAGGCCTTTAAAGAAATCTGCCGCTTTCTGCCCGGTTAATGATAGCGTTGGTGGTTTGAATTCACCGCCGGTTACAATTACCTCGATGCCAGGTTCTGCTCCAAGCATCAACGCGATATTGAGGGCATTGGTAATCACTGTGAGGTTTTTCATTCCTCTTAGTTTTTTAGCAACTTCCGTGGTGGTGGTTCCTGAGTCTAATATGATTGTGTCGCCGCTGTCAATATAGTCTAAACACTTCCGGGCAATCAACTCTTTTTTATCAAGATTTTCCTGGTGAACAAGAGAGAAGGTTTGAACCTGGTCCTGGATATTTTTGATATAGGCTCCGCCATGTTCCCGAATGATTAAACCATCTTTTTCCAGTTTTTCGAGATCCTGGCGAATAGTTACCTCAGTTACCTTAAAAATTTTTGCGAGATTGAGCACTTTGGCTGAACCGTCTTCCCTGAGTAATTCTAAAATCTTTTCTCTTCGGTGGGCTGCAAGCATTTAGTTGGTTTAAAAACCAAAAGTAACATAAATAAGAAGAAAAACAAAGAAAAACAAAAATAATCGAAAGAGTTATTCTTTTTTATTCTATGGGAATTTGAGCGTTAGTTTTTGACGTAAGAGAAGGAGTTTTTGTTATGGATTTTGTAATGGCGACCGCTTTAGAATAATTACGAAAAGAAATTTTTAAGATTGGTTTAAAAGGGCAGTCGATTAGGCGTACATGGGCAAAAGAACAAGGAAGGGATTGTTGACAATCGGCCGGCTAATCTGCAATAATTAATTCTATTTCATTGTTCTTAAAAATTTCCTTGTGCTTTTCCTCAATACCATTATCGGTAATAATGTAGTCAATTAACGATAAAGCACCCAGGCTTGCAAATGCACTTTTGCCAATTTTGGTAGAATCTGCCACAAGATAAGTGGTGTCAGCTGCTTCTATCATAGCTCTTTTTACAACCAGGTCGCTGATACTCGGGTAGGTTAGCCCCGCTTTGAGCGATATGCCTGCAGTGGCTAAAAATAGCTTTTGTACGTTGATGCCTTTAAAAAAATCAGCTGCTTTTTGCCCGGTTAAGGAAAGGGTTGGAGGTTTAAATTCTCCGCCTGTTACAATCAGATCAATTCCTGGTTCCGCACCTAACAGCAAAGCAATATTGAGTGCATTGGTAATTACAGTAAGATTTTTAAAGCCTTTGAGGTTCTTCGCTATTTCGGTGGTCGTAGATCCGGAATCTAAAATGATGCTATCGCCACTTTCGATAAATTCCATGCATTTTCTGGCGATCAATTCTTTTTTGTCAGTGTTTTCGCGATGTCCCAGGGTAATGGCCTGCACCTGGTCTTTGATGTTTTTTAAAAATGCGCCTCCATGTTCTTTAATAACCAGGCCATCCTTTTCCAATTTTTCAAGATCCTGGCGTATGGTTACTTCAGTTACTTTAAATATCCTGGCGAGGTCGATTACTTTGGCAGATCCGTCTTCCTGTACAAGTTCGTAAATTTTTTCTCTTCGTTGGTTAGCAAGCATGGGGGATTTTTCAGGTGATAAAGATAAAGGCATATTGTCTTTCTGACTGAAAAGAATCATAAAAAAAAGATACTATGCAAAAGTTGCGCATAGATAGCCCGCTGTTCACTTGGGGGAATAAAGATTAAACGTCGCTCTCGTTAACTTACCCTCAGCAGTTGACGGCTTCTTTAAAAACAACAATCCCCGTTTCCGGGGATCTTGTTCCATCTAAAATAAATAGATATCGGATGGCATCCAATCGTGGATCCAGGTAAATTAATATCCCGGATTTTGTGGTGCAAGGTTCGGGTTTTGTCCAAGTGCATATTGTGGAATGGGCAACAATAATTTGTCAGCAGTCACCGCTTTGCCTTTCGCGGTAAGTACTGCTACGGCACGACCGGTTCTTTTGAGGTCGAACCAGCGCTGGTACTCCAGGGCAAATTCCATCCGGCGTTCATGTTCAACTGCAAGAGCAACGGTTGGATACTGGGCGGAAGGATATCCCGCCGTTCCAAAAAGAGGTAATCCCGCCCTTGCCCTAACCTTGTTCAGGTATAGTGGGTCGCCGGTCGCTTCCGACAGCAAGAGCAACACATCCGCGTACCGCAATACCATGAAATTGTTATTGCAGGCTTCCTGACCACCATCAAGCGGAGCTGTTAGATCAACCCATTTCTTATTAAACTTAATCGGAACAAATGTACCTGCCTTATCATACCCGAGGTAAAAAGAGGCATCCCGCCTTGTGTCGCCTGGTTCGTATTCATTGTACAGATCATTTGTAACCATGTTCATGCCACCGCCATATTTGGTGATCGAAAAATTTTCGAAAGGCGCAAAAGCTGGCCAAAAGCTGCTGTAAGGATTGGCTGCCCCGCCCAGATACTGGACCTCAAAAATCGATTCCCTGGTGTTCTTATGAGCGGTGGTGTTTCCCCACAATGAACTGAAACTTGGCAACAGGTCGTATTTGTTGCCACCATAATTATCATACACTTCCTTTAACACAGTGGTGGCGCTCGTTTTGTCTCCCATCGTAAGGTATACTTTTCCCAACAGGGTTTTAGCGGCGCCTTTATTGGCTCTTCCTTTTGCGGGTTCGCTTCCTGGCTCGGTGAGATCGGCAGCGGCTGACTTCAGGTCGTCTGTAATTAGTTTATATATATCTGCCTTGGGCGAGCGCTTCATGTTATAGGCTTCTTCGCCAACAATGGGAGCAGTCACCAGCGGCACATCACCGAATAGCTGAACCAGGTTAAAGTAATACAAAGCCCTCAGGAATTTCATTTCCGCAACCACTTGTTTTTTATAAGCATCTTCCAGGGTAGCCCCGGCGATTTTATCAATAACGATGTTCACCTGGTAAAGTGAAGTATAGTGATCCACCCAAAAAATGTAAACACCCGAATTCGTAGGGGCAATTGAGTAATCACGAAATGCCTGTTGGTCAACGATGGTAAATGCACCGGAGATGGCGAGGGTAGATACGGTGGTATTGTCAGACATTAATTCGCCGGTGAACGACATCGATCCCTTGGGCGCATAGATGATATACAAAGTTGAATACGCTGCATTCAATGCAAGATCGAAATCGGACTTCGTTTTAAAAACCGCATTTACGTTGGCATTGGATACCGGGGCAAGGTCAAGAAAGGATTTCTTACAGGAGCCCAATATAAAGACCGTTACAAGACTTAAGAGGATATATTTAATTTTCATTTTTTTAGTTTTTTGGGTCAGGAATTAAAAATCCATTTTAACGCCAACGGTTAAAAGAAATGGTATCGGGTATGCGCCATAATCCGCACCCAGCAACAAGCCGGGCGGATTAGTGGAGGCGCCACCGTTAGCGCCCGGATTAGAAGATGTTCCGACAGAATAGGTACTGTTCTGCGGATCAAACCCTACATATTTGCTAAACACATAAACATTCTCTGCGTTTACATATACCCTGGCATTTTTGATGGGCGTACGGCGCATCAAACCTGCAGGCAGCGTGTAAGATGCACGTAAGTTTTTGATGCGTACAAAAGTTCCATCCTCCATCCAGTAGTTGGAATAGCCTGTGATAAAGGCACCCTTACCCTGGGCCGTTGCAGGAAAGGTTGCGTAAGGTTTGAATGTTTTGCCATCTCCCGGATCCTGTTCAGATTTCCAGTAATTGACCGAAGATGCATACGAGTTACGGCTATCATTCCAGAACTTGCTAAACCTTGTTTGCTGATTCCATATCTCGCTGCCAAATACCCCTTGTAACATAAAGGAGAATTCAAAGCCTTTATACCGAAGGGTGTTGGTGATGCCTGCGGTAAAATCGGGTTGTACATTACCCAGTATCGTTCTGTCATTCACATCAATTTTTTTATCGCCATTCACATCCCTTATAACGGGGTCACCGGGTGCAGCGCCGGCGTAATGCACAGAATTATCTACCTGTGCCTGGTTATTGTACACGCCGTCAAAAATATAGCCTTTGTAGTTTGATAAAGGCTGGCCAACTTCCGTAACAAAATATCCCCACTCATCAATTTCTATGGGAGCATTGTTGGGACCTAATTTCGTAACCTTGTTCCTGTTAAGCGAAATATTAAAATCAGTGCTCCAACTGAATGCGCTGCGGTTAATATTTTTCGTAGAAATGGTCAATTCAACTCCTTTGTTTTCCATGCTGCCGATATTGGTAAGTTGCGAAGTGAAGCCAGTATAAGCAGGAACCGGTACATTCAGCAACATATCATTGGTAACAGATCTATAGGCATCCATGGTAACATTTACGCGGTTGTTGAACAATGCCATATCGATACCAATATTGTACTGACTTGTTTTTTCCCATTTAAGATTGGGATTGGAAATGCTGATGGTGCGCAAGCCATTTACAACCGAAGTGCCATTCACATAACGGGAGGTTCCAAGCAGGGAAACGGAACCATAATTGGGAATCAGGTTGTTCCCGGTTTGCCCATAACTTACTCTCAATTTTAAATTATTGATCCCTTTTACACCCTGCATAAATGATTCATCAGACACCAGCCATGCACCGGAAGCAGATGGAAACGTTCCCCATTTAGAATTGGGCCCAAACCTTGAACTACCGTCCCTGCGCAGTGTTGCGTTTAGAAAATACCTGTTCTTATATCCATAGCTGACCCTGCCTAAAACGGAAAGCAATGACCATTCCTCCGCTCCATTGCCGGTAGCCGGTTTAGTGATGGTACCGGCGGCGTTGATGGTTCTTACCAGATCGTTTGGAAAATCAGTTGCGTTGATGCTGGTTGCATCATACCTGTTTTTTTGCGAGCTGTAGCCAGCAATAATACCCAGGGTATGATCGCCAAATGTTTTGTTGTAAGTAGCCGTAGCTTCTGCCTGCCAATTGTAATTGGTGGAATTTCGTGCAGAAGCCTGTGCAGGCAATACACTCGAATATCCATAGCCCTGGCCGGCTTCCCAATAAGAATTATAATTGTTATTATTAAGGTTCCCACTCAGACTGCCTTTGAGGGTGAGATCTTTAATGGGCTTTACTTCCAGGTAGGCATTGGCCAGCGTGGTATAATTCTTATTTAATTTGTCAGCATAGCTTATTAACGAATGGGGATTCCAAAGCTGCACACCGTAGGTTTGGAAGCGTTTCCATGTTGAGTTTGGATCGAGAAAACCGATATAGCCGTTTTCATTGTATTCCGGGAAAATGGGATCACTTTGAATGGCAAGACTGATTGCATCGCTTTTGCCCGTGGTACCATCCGTACGGTCATAGGCGCCGGTAAAGGCAACATTCAATCCTGCGGTTACCCGCTCAGAAATTTTTTGCCGGATATTTGTACGCAGTGACAACCGTTTGTAAAAATTTTCAATCACCACCGCATTCTGGTTAAGATATCCCGCAGAAAAAAGGAAACTGGTTTTATCCGTTCCACCGCTTAAAGATACCTGCGCATTAGTGGTGGAGGCATTTCTGAAAACAACATCCTGCCAATCTGTGCCTTTGCCAAACTGTGCAGGATTGGTGAGGAAATCCGGTGGGATCATATAATTTTTTGCACCTGAAACCAGGGAGCGCTTTGCATTGTCATCGGTGGCTTTGTTATTTACCGGGTCAAGCAATACCCAGGCATTGTTTCGTGCATCGATATAATATTGTATCCATTGCTGGGCATCCATCATCTCTACCTTACGATTTACTTTGCTGATCCCCTGTTCGTAAGTAACATTTACCTGTGGCTTACCGGCTTTACCCAGTTTGGTGGTGATCAGTATTACGCCATTGGCGCCTCTTGATCCATAAATCGCCGAAGAAGCAGCATCCTTCAATATTTCAACGGATTGTATATCCTGGGGATTGATCAGATTAAGATCATAATTTTCAAGCGCCATTCCATCCACCACGTATAAAGGAGTGGTACCTGCGGTGATTGAACTGGTGCCGCGTATTTTAATGGTTGGTCCAAACCCGGGCGCACCTTGAGAAGTGCTTATATTTACACCGGCGATAGCCCCTTCCAATGCCTGGGCTACGTTGGAGAAGGATCTGTCTTTAAACTGATCGTAGCCCACTGAAACAACTGAGCCCGTAACGGCTCTTTTCTTTTGGGTACCATAACCGATTACTACCACATCATCGAGCGACTTGGAATCGATATTGAGTTTAACCGTTAATGGTTGCTGATCTCTGACCGGGCTTTCGTAAGTTCCAAATCCCTGGGAAGTAAATTGCAATACCGCTCCGTTGTTGGCCATGCCGGAAAAGTCGCCATTGTTGTCAGTTACAGCAATTACCTGCCCGCCTTTTACCTGCACGGATACCCCTGCCAGGGGAACATTTTTGTCATCAGTAACTTTCCCGGAAACTTTTACCATTTTGGGAGCTCCTGTTTTTTGTGCTGAAATATCAGGCAGCATCATAAAAAGGAGGAATTGTGAGAGCAGTATGCTTTTCACGAAATAAGACAGTAATCTCATAAAGCAGTTTTTATCGTTAGTAAATGAAGGGGGATTCTCTCTACAAACATAAATATTTAAATATAAATAAACAAGAAAAAGAAAAAAAAAGAAATTAAAAGAAAGTATTGTGGTTGTAAAGATCATCTTATCAAGCATTTATCGCTTGATCATTTTACTACCCTTTGGCATCGTGATAAGCACCGCTCACACAAATTTCGACCCGTTCCTAATAAATTAGTTTGTCTACTAATTAATTAGTAGTACGTTTGCTTAAATTATAATATATGGTGAAACTCGCGAAAAGAGAAGAGCAGATCATGCAGGTATTTTGGGATCTTCAAAAGGCATTTATCCGGGATATCATTCCTTTATTGCCTGATCCTAAACCTCACTATAACAGCGTAGCAACAATCGTTAAAATTCTGGAAGAAAAAGGATTCCTGGATCATGAGACCGCAGGCAATATGTATGCTTACTTTCCTGTGATCAGCCGTGAAATTTATCAAAAGTTTGCTTTAAAGGACATCGTAAGCCAATATTTCGATAACTCTTATCCCCGCATGCTTGCCTTTTTTGCCAAAGAGGAAAAGCTAACTGATAAACAATTGAACGAGATAGTTGACATCATTAAAAACGATAAAAAATGATCCCTTATACATTGTATGTAGCGCTTATTCTTACAGCCTGCCTTATTTTCTATAAGCTCCTGCTGCAGAAGGAAACATTCTTTCATTTGAACAGGTTTGTATTGCTATTGTGCATGTTGCTGGCTTTTATATTGCCACTCATCCGGGTACCTCCGCAACTATCACTCAGGAATATCCAGGCAGCTGTCAGCACAATTATCCCGGCGGAGCCGATTTACAAGAATACTATCCCACAGTCGACAGGGAAGAATATTACTACACCTGCTGCTGAGCCGTTACCCGTTAAGCAAAGCCTAAATTTTGAGCAGGCGACCCATTGGATCATGTATTTATATTGGTTTGGTGTGGTTGTGTTTGCTTTCAATTTCCTGATGCAGGCCATCCTGCTTTTATATAAGGCCTATTCAAAGCCGGCAATCAAAGATGGAAAATTCCGCATTGTAGAGGTAACAGGTAATGATGCTCCGTGTTCTTTCGGCAACAATATTTTTATCAATCCGGCAAACTACGACTGGAACACATATAGCCAGGTGTTGCTTCACGAAAAGATCCACATCGAACAGAAACACACTATTGATCTGCTGATTGCAGAGATCGTGCTGGCCTTTCAATGGTTCAATCCTTTTGCCTGGGTATGGCGGAAGGAACTGGAAAGCAATCTTGAATTCTTCACCGATCAACGGCTGTTGCAACAACCGGAAATCGAAAGAGAAACCTACCAGTTAAGCCTGTTGAAGGTAGCAGCGCCTCATTTTCCCCTTAGTCTTACTACAAATTATAATCAATCATTAATAAAAAAAAGAATACTCATGATGAACGCTAAAAGATCAAACCTGCATACCACCTGGAAATATTTTTTTCTGTTACCATTAATGATGGTGTTCGTGTGCCTTTTCAACGAACCCGTTGTGAAAGCTCAAAGCGCTGCCGCCAAAGTGAAACCGCATCCTCATAATAACGGCGATATACAAACCTCAGGTAACTGGTTCGCTACTATTAAGGGAGATAAGATAAATATACAGTTCAGGAATGATGATGAGGGCCATTCTTCCAACGGTACAACTTTCCAGCTCAGTGAATTCAAAGATCTTCCGAAAGACAAGCCCGGAACCTTTACGTTAACCCGTGAGGCGGGCACGATGGAGTTTAAAGGAAAATTTGACGGGGATAAAGGGATGGGTGAATATCAATTTAAACCTGATAAAAGCTATAGCGACGCCATGTACAAAGAAGGGATCGATGTTAAAGAAGACCGGGACGGCATGGTTTTCTTCCTTGTAAATGTAAAACGCTCTTATGTGCAGATGCTTAAACAGCAAGGTTATACCGACCTGGATAAAGATAAACTGGTGCCGCTGGCAGCTTTGGATATCAACGAAGCCTATATCACCTCTATAAAGCAAGCGGGGTTTACAAGAATCGATCTTGACAACCTGGTTCCTTTTAAGGCGCTCAATGTAGACAAAGCGTATATAGAAGAGATACGGAATACCGGGTATAAAGATATAACCCCGGACAAGATCATCACTTTTAAGGCACAGGGAATTGATGGGAAATATATCGCTGACTTCCGCAATTCGACCAACAATGAGCTAAAGGAAAAGAATGAAGATGCGGTGAATCAAAAGAATAATAAAAATTTGAACCTGGACAAAGGCAAAAATAAAGCCCTGGATCTCACTGGCAACAGGCAAAAAAATAAAAATCTGAATAACGATGATGACGATCTCATTGCTTTTAAAGCATTGAAGATTGATGAACCTTTTATCAATTCTTTCAAGGAAGTGGGTTACAATAATCTTTCGAATAGTAATCTTATTTCTATGAAGGCGGTTGGTGTTACACCTGTCTTTATTAAAAGCTTTCGTGATGCGGGCTTTACAAATATCAATGCTGATGACCTGGTTTCGTTAAAAGCACAGGATGTAACTCCATCTTTGGTAAAGCAGTACAAAGCACTCGGATTTGACAACATTAGTCTCAACGATGTTATTGGAGCAAAAGCCACCGGTACTTCGCCATCTTTTATTGTTTCGATGCGGGAAAAGGGGCACAATATGAAAAGCCTCGACAAGTATATTGCACTGAGGTCAGTACTGGGCGAATAATTAGTTCTGTTTCCATTGTTGGGCCGGATAGCACTGCTGTCTGGCTCATTTATTTACTATCCATAAGGCAGATAAAGTATAAACCAACTAAGGAATATAATGTTCTTCAATTCAGGGAATCCATTTTTCACTTTTTAAAAATTGGATAAGGCGAGGGTCCGTGGCAGACATTGCAGGAATCCAATCGCCGATCCGCTCCCGGTTCCACCAAAGTCCCTGCGGATTACCCGGTTTTGCAAACGAATAGCGGTACAATATCGCACGGACATATCGCGGCGGAGTGCCGGGAAAGGGATTAGCGGCAAACAAGCTTGCCGCAGCGGGATCGTTATGAAGCAGTTTCGACACAAGGTTAAGTGTCCACGGATATTCCTCGGGTGAGGACATGGCGGCAAACCACATTTGCCAGTCCAAACGCAACTGGTAAGGAGCTATCTGTGGCGGCCGCTTGTTTAGAGATACCGGCAAGCCTTTGTAGATATAAGGCTTCCAATTTGCTTTGTCACTGCTGTCTTCGTCCGAGGTTCCTTCAAATACCACGTTTAGCCGTTCCTGTCCTACGGTTCCAAATGCGCCATAGGTATTTACAAGGTCCAGCGGATCAAAGGATGTGTTCATAATTTGACCCCGGGATAGCATATTCCCGATAGGTTGTATGCTTGATATGGCGATAATAGCAGTGACAATCCATGATGTAGTTATCATGGGTTTGGAAGCTTCAGCACGATCGGCAGCAGCTTCGGCCTTAAGGACGAGGCTATAAGGAAGAACTCTTGACCAAAATCCATCATCAAAACAGGCCAGGGCAGGAATAATCGTCAGCCAGTTCAAAAAAGAAAGGTTGCCGCTAAATATAAGGTTTAGTTGAAATAATACAATCACCAATCCCGCAATATGACGTGCAACTCTTGGCCAAAATACAAACAAAGGAGCTATCAGCTCGGCGATCCAGTTGAACCAAACGCCGATTTTCAACATGCTATGCGGTAGAAAATGGAACCACCTGCTCAAAGGGCCGGGGATGGGCTGCGTCTCGAAGTGGTGATAAAGGGCAGTTCCGTTGCTCCATATTTCATCTCCACGGATTTTGATCAGCCCGGCACCCAGCATGATTCGAAAAATCAACCAACGAAGCAAAACGATAATGGGCATCGGAGGTGCCCGTCTTGGAAATGGCCGCATGTCGATCAGCGGGCAAAGAAATATAGCGAGGAAACCAGTTTCAAGAAGTTGAATTTCCCAGCCGAACCCGTACCAGTCTTGTCCTACATGAACAAAGGACATGTAAAGAAACCAGCAAATAGCAAGTAACAGCGCATTCGCAAACCCTGCTACTACAATACAGGAAAGCACGAATCCCGTCCAGGCAACGGTTAATAGCGCTGTATCGGAATGCCAGAACCAAAAGAGTGACGGCAGGCGAACGAAACCAGCCCCGGTTGACCCAAGTGCACTGCTGACCCGCTTCAAGTAAATCTCCACAGGAAGCAAGCCATTAGACCCGATCAGCGGAATAATTTGATTGATCGCCACAAGAAAAGCTATGGCGTAAACAACTCCAAGCAGTCGAAGGATCATAAAGCGGGTGAGCCAGTAGGTGGGAGGGTTACCGGGTGCAAGCGTAGTTGTTTGGGACTCGCTATTCATTTGTGTTTACCTGGTCTGAATAATTTCTGATGATGATGGCCGTGGTCAATTCAGCGGCATGTTTTGCCTCAATAAAGATAAGATATTTAAAAATATTTGTATAGGAGTTTTGCATATTAGGGTGCCCGTATTACAGTTACTCATTTCAAATCTTTCACAAACATAAAACGTACTAACTTGATAAAGTTCCAATTAGTTTTTTCCATCCATCGGTAAGCAAATGAGCGATACTAATCTATCGGGCAGTATCATATAATGATAGGTTTTCGTATTCAGTTTATGCCTGTCGTACAAGGGTAAAATCAATTTCTACCACCCATACTGTTCGTTGCATTCTTTTTCCCGTGCAGTAGGTAGTAGCAAAATTCCAGCTTCAAAAAATGGGGAATGTGTTGGACTAATTTAGGGAATATCCCTTAATCGATTCGTTTCTGCGGAAGACATCTTTGTGTTGTAAATCAACGGTACATTAGGAAGAACAAAGAAGTGGGCGCCGCTTTTAACAACAATCAATTTAACTAAAAAAGAAAATGATCATGAAAAGATTATCAAAGATGCTTGCCTTAGGGAGCAAGATGTACACCAGCGTTCCCGGTTTTGAACACAGTTTGCCAATCGGCAAAACATTACTGGCTTATTCAACAACACTTCTTTCCATCCTGGTTTTGCTGAGTAGCTGTAAAAAAGACGCCAGTAACATGCCAGGCAGTAAGTCCGAAAGCCACACGAAAATAAAGGATGGATTTTTGGATGCCAATGCGAATCTGCTTCCTCAAACCGTAAAGGAGTTGAAGGCCGCCCGTTCTGCAACGGCTAAGTACCGCAACATCCAAAATGCAATTAGCGACGGGTATTCCGACATTAATGTTGTGACAGAGCACATGGGCTTTCATTACATGAAGGCATCACTCGCAGACGACCACTTTGAGGTGGAGAAGCCGGAGATATTAGTTTACAACATGAAGGAAAACGGGCAGATAGAACTGGTAGCAGTGGAATATGCAGTACCTATTCGTTTGCGGCCGGTTACCGCACCTGAAGGCTTTACCGGCGATGCGGATGTATGGACGTACAGCACCGTATTCAACTTATGGCTATTGCATGCATGGGTATGGGAATACAATCCGGATGGCGTATTCAATCCAACTAATCCACTGGTGCATCTGCACTAACCAACGTTCACCGATCAATTCAATAATTTTTAAAAACATTTTTTATGAAAGTTTATTTTTCATTTTTGATTATTACCATTTTTGGATTCAATACAAGCCTGCATGCACAAACGGCGGTTAAGACAAAAACAGCAACTACTCCCCGGCTTTTTATGGATGTACATTACCTGCCAGCCGGCACCGTAAAGTTTGAAGATGTTGCAGCCGCACACACCAAAGACCTTGCTGTTGAGAAAAAATACGGTGTTCATTTTCAGAAGTATTGGGTAGATGAGTCCCGGGGCGCTGTGTATTGCCTTTCATCTGCGCCTGATACGATGAGCATTATAAAAACACACATCGAGGCACATGGCTTGTTGCCGCAGAAAATTTATGAAGTAACGGATGGTGTTGTCGCGTTACCTAAAGGGTCAGGTACATATTATCTTGACGTGCATAACCTGGGTGCAGGAAATGTAACAGCAGCCGATGTTGCCAAAGCACATGAAAAGGATCTCGCCGTGCAGAAAAAATACGATGTAAATTTTATCAACTATTGGGTAGACGAGAAAAAAGGAGTTGTTGTTTGCCTCTCGCAAGCAAAGGATTCATCGAAGGTGATCCAAACGCACAAAGAAGCACATGGTTTGCTGCCCGATTCAATTATGCCGGTGAAACAGGGGCAATAGTGATGGTTGAATGATCTCGTGTTGCCTGGTGTTAGGCCAGGGGCATTTTCGATGATGTGAGCCACAATTAAAAGCTTCAATTCGAAGCTTTTTTTATATAAACTGACGACTAAATCGATTGTGGATTATTGTTATCTGAATTAATAAAATTTAGATTGCTTCTTAAAAAAGTTATTAATTCCGGAGCCAGGTGTTTCCGTTGGATCAAAACGCGATTTTTTAATCAAATCTGAAATTCACTTTGATTTAATTCATTGCTTTCAGGAGCCAGATCATCGCCAAGTAGCAATTTTGCAGTTTCATAAGAGATTTTGTCCAAAGCAAACTTCACAAAAAGAGTCAGAATTCTGTTCAGCTTCTGTAGCCAGCTTTCAACAGTCTAAAAAACGAACTTTAGCAATGCTTGTTTTGATCTTCTTAATTTTGCATCATGAAAAAGGAAACATTCCGCTCACTTTCAGAGTTCAATAATGAACTCAAATTAAAAGGCTTCAATGTTTTTCAAATCGAGGCTGATAGCAATGCTACACGTATATACAGCAGGAAAGACTTTTATAAGATTTGTTTGACAACAGGCACGAGCATCATTAATTATGCGGACAGGAGTTTTGAACAGGAAGGAACAATTTTGTTTTTTGGTAACCCACACATTCCATATTCCTGGGAAACCATTTCTACTACTTATGCAGGTTATACCTGTTTGTTTTCAGAGGAGTTTTTCAAAGCTTCTGACCGTAGTGAAAGCCTGCAACACTCTCCTTTATTCAAAATCGGCGGTACACCCATTTTAAAGATAACAGAGGAGCAACGATTGTTTCTAAATAGCATCTTTCTAAAAATGTTGGATGAGCATAGCTCGGATTATGCCTACAAAGATGACCTTATACGCAATTATATCAACCTCATTATTCATGAAGCATTAAAGCTGCAACCTTCCGAACAATACAAGCAGAACAAAAATGCAGCTTCACGCCTTACATCCGTATTTCTTGAATTGCTCGAAAGGCAATTCCCGGTTGAGAGTGCTGATAAACCTTTGCGATTAAAAACAGCGCAGGATTATGCCAATAGTTTGAATGTGCATGTCAATTATCTTAATCGTGCCGTGAAAGAAGTAACGGGTAAATCAACTACCACACATATTACCGAAAGAATAGTCGCTGAAGCAAAAGCCTTACTGCAACACACTGGCTGGAACATTGCAGAAATTGCTTATGCGCTTGGTTTTGAATACCCTACCTACTTTAATAACTTCTTCAAAAGACTCACTGGGACAAATCCAAAATCGTTAAGGTTGAAGGAAGTTTGAAATTCTTAACTATTGGTTTGATAGTCTTTACCGTCGGGAGCATTTAGTGTAAGACCTTTGTGGCATGCAATCAGATCAACATACCAAAAACATTTTTGAACGATTATTGAACGGTAAAACCATTCTATCCAACGATCCGGAGCTTTTAAAATGCGGGATGCTTTTTATGCAACAAAGAAGTTATTGGTTCAGATGAATAATGCCGATGATCCGGCAGAAATCAGAAATTTATTAAGTCAGATAACAGGTTCAGATATTGATGAAAGTGTTGCTGTATTCACTCCCTTGTATATCAACTACGGAAAGCATACTAAAATCGGCAAAAACGTATTTATAAACTTTGATTGTGTTTTCCTTGATTTGGGAGGTATTGCTATTGAGGACAATGTATTGATTGCTCCAAAAGTCAGCCTGTTATCCGAAGGACATCCGGTTTCGCCACAAAGCAGGCAATCACTCGTACCAGGACATATTCACATCAAAGAAAATGCATGGATTGATGCAGGAGCAACAATATTGCCCGGCGTAACTATTGGTGAAAATGCCGTTGTTGCAGCAGGTGCAGTTGTAAAAGATGGAGCTGCAAATACAATTGTAGGTGGCATAACAGCAAAAATTATTAAAGCAATTAATTAAACAGTAGATATATGAAAAACATATTATTAGGATTTGTACTTGCACTTCTAACGATAGGGCAAACTAATTTTGCCTTCGATAAATATAAAATTGAAATAACTATTGTAGCGAAACTACCAATTGCGCAACCAAAAGAATTTTGAAATACACTATTCCAGTAATCGGTGCTCCAAAAGGGAGGACCCATAACTTGCATCATTTTTTAATATCTATTGTAAGTAATTCCTTGTATGCAAATTGTATGCAAGGAATTAAATTAAAAAAGGGTTCCAATCGCTTGAAACCCTTTCCTGTGGCTGCTCCCCCTGCCCGACTTGAACGGGCGACCCTCTGATTAACAGTCAGAAATTGACCTTATTTCTCTTTATTTCATTTTACTCAAATTTACATAAAATCCTTTACTGTACTGCATTTCAAAGAAATTTACTAACTTTACTTTATCGTCATTTATTGCTCCTTATTTTAATTTTACTTGCAAATTACTTGCAAATTTTTTGAAGTAGTAGATTTAATGAAGTATTGATAATCAATGCTATATTAGATTTAAATTTGGCAACCTTTTAAATATACTTGCAAATTTAAGACTATGAAATCTAACATCACAACCAGTTTTACTCTTGATACCAGGAGAGAAAAACAAAATAATAAGTTCCCGGTTAAATTATGTGTAAATCATATTACGACGGCTAAGTATTACGGCGTAAATATAGATTTGACCGAATCAGAATTTGCATCCCTATCGGCAAAAAGACTGACCAGGGAAAGTTCTGCAATAAATGATCAACTGAAGGAGATAGAGGCTGAAGCAAAAGAGATCATCAAATTCCTAAAGCCATTTAGCTTTACATCCTTTTCAAAAAGATTTTCACCAAAGCCATCGCACAAGGGAACATTGGAATCATTGTATCAACAGAAAATTAATCAGCTAACAAAAGAGGAACGTTTAGGAACTGCTTCTAACTATCAATGCAGTATTAACAGCCTGCTTTCTTTTAAAGAAAACCTATCCCTGGAAATAATTACGGTTGATTTTCTAAATGCATATGAGAAGTGGATGATCAATAAAAATGAGGCTTCCATAACCACTGTAGGAATTTATTTAAGACCATTAAGGTCAATATTTAATGATGCGATTGAAATGGGATTGGTATCAAGAGAAAATTATCCCTTTGGAGAAAAAAAATACCAAATTCCTACTGGCGTCAACATCAAAAAAGCGCTTCCAATAGAAGAAATTGGAAAGTTCTATAACCATCAATCCGATGCTTCCCCTGAAGGACAGGCAAAGTCAGAGGCCAAAGATTATTGGCTGTTTACTTATTTAGGCAATGGCATAAATATGAAAGATATTGCCTTACTAAAGTATAAGAACATACCGGGAGATTATATAATATTCGAGAGAGCAAAAACGCAAAGGACTAAAAGAACCAATCCCAAACCAATCACTGTATATATTACCCCTGAAATGCGGGACATTATAGAAAGGAGGGGTAATCACAAAACGTCGGATGATGTTTATGTATTTCCAATTTTGGAGCCAGGTGCGGATGCGGTACGAAAAAGGAAATTGATTCAACAGTTTACTAAGAAGACTAACAAATGGACAAAACGGATACAGACAGAACTTGGTATTTCAACTAAGGTTACCACCTATACGGCAAGGCATTCATTTTCTACTGTTTTAAAGCGCTCTGGGGCAAGTACAGAGTTTATACAAGAGGCTTTAGGTCACAGCTCTGTTAAAACAACAGAAAGTTATCTTGATAGTTTTGAAAATGATATGAAAAAGCAGTTTGCCGCAAATCTAACTCAATTTAAAAAAGAAAATGTTGCTATTCTTGTTGAGGGAGGGAAAGATTAGCCGGCATATTTTGTGCATCCTTTTTCTTAGCTCTCCTGTTAAAGTCGAGATCCAGCAAAATTGCAAACAGAAATTCCTGCAGTATAACAGCTACCCGCCAAAAAATTATTACTGCCACTTACTGACTCTCTGATGCTTCAAGACATTTTGTTTTTATTTTTGGGATGACCGGCTTTTTTGATATTGCTGACCCGGCCGGAAAATACAACTGATTCAATCATATGTTACTTTATTTATTCTCATATTTATTAATCGAATTTCACTTTCTCATTCAACATCATTTACTGGCATGTTCTTTTTCTTTCCATAATTGTAAGCAATTCATTGCTATTGATAATATACTCTTCCTTATAACGTGTATCGATATATGCTTTCTGCAATAATTTTAGCAACCATTTATTTCTGCTATTGTCGCTTAGAAATACGTTAGTTAATTTATATGATACATCGTACAGTACCGAAGTAGCCTATCAATATTATAGGTGTTTACGTGCAGGCCGGTTGCTTTTTTTAAAATGGTATGCAATGCATGTTCCGCAGCCTGGTGCAGCATAAAGGCGGCCATTTTATTTTGCGACCTTATCTTTGTAAAGTTCTGCTCCTGCAATAAATTCATTTACTTTATTGAGACCTTTGGTAAAGTAACTTTCTGCCGTTTTTTTATCGACTTCTTCATTTATGGCATTGGGGATTGCCCGAGGGATATAGGTTCCGTTGAGAAGCAGTACAGCTATCTTCTGCACCGTGCAGACAAAGCGGTGGCCTTCGCGCAGTCATTTGTTAAACTACGATGTATGCAGCACAAAGACCGTTACAGGAATAAAATGCTGGCAGGTATTTTCTATTTTATCCTGCACATAATTATCGCTATGGTCGCAGTTCTCATCAACCAGCGCCAGCAGCCAGTAATGTCCTGCATTACAGCAGCCCGGAGCATCGGTCATAAAAATGCTTTCTGTTCGCTGCTGCCACAGACTGCTGCCAAGCATATAAATCTTTTCTACCGGCACAGTTTTCAGTATAAGCGCAACCGGCTTTTCTTTCTGGCTTTTAAAACTTTCGATTAGCAGATTAATCTCATTGCCTTTTTTATAGATGTGATACAACTTCTACCTTTGAAGTGTCGAGTATGAATAATTATAGTTTAAGGGGCTTCATTGAAACCTATCGTGATCTCGGAAAGTTTAAAATGATGCTGGTTGTTATGTGATGGCCGGTGAGTGGGGATGTCGATAGTCACCATCTTTCCCACCATCCGGTAAAATTCAGGACTTTTATATATTCATAAGTATGTCAAAAAATATGCTTATTTGCCTAGCACCAGGGTCGGCATCAAGCATAAATCATATCTTTAATCAATGTTAAACATAACAATCTAGTGACAAATAATAGTTACCTAAATAACCTGCATGTCTGGCAATTAGAATTTATTAACCGATACATGGTTGATAGAAAGACCCGATCATTGTTAGTCGCCAAACCTGGCACTGGTAAAACCTTGACAGCATTACTTACAGGTGCAGAAATGCTAAGGAATCACTTTTCTGATGCTGTTATTGCCCTATCGGATCAATTGGTAATAAGAGAACAATGGCTTTTAATGATCCGTTCAATAAATTTAGACTTTGCGGAGGCTGAACCAGGAGGTGAATATAAAAAACACAAAGCTTATAGTTTAACCTTACAAGATTTAAAAGGTGAGGCTGAACGCAGTTTAATTGCCGCTGCCAAAAAAATTAATTTCTTCATTATAGTAGACGAAATACACAGATCCAATTCAATTGAAAATTTATCAAACAATATATTAAAAGCCAATTCAAGCACCAAATTTCTTTACATTTCAGGAACCGTACCTAAATCCTTAAGTTTATTTGATAAAAATTATACCCTGGACACTGAATATATATTTGAAGATGCCATCATCAAACTGCCGGAAACAAAAGTAATTATCGCGAGTTTATCTCCCAGTTTTTCCATTCTTGACAAACTTCTGCAACAAAAAATAAAAATAGACGATCTTCAATGGAGGGAATTTGAAACCTTGATTTCGCAACTACTGGAGAAGGACGGATACATGGTTGAATTGACAAGGGGAACAAAGGATGGCGGCGTCGATATATTTGCGTCTAAAAACTTGGGAATTGCCGGGGAGTTCCGAACCGTGTGGCAAGCAAAGAAAAATGCATTAAAAAACAAAGTTGACCTCTCAGTCATTAGGGAATTGGCCGATACAAGAAACGAATTTAAAGCGAGTAAAGGAATTATAGTGACAACCACCTACCTAACTCAGGGCGCTTTACGAAGAATCCAAAGAGATAATCATATCTTGGGCAAGATCGATCGAGATGATTTAAATACATGGATTAGAAAAATTCTCATGGACAATTAATCAACTCAATTTTTCGCCTGTATATAAGCTAACTCGAAATTCCCACATTTTGTAAAGATAAATAAAGCAGTATATACACTTTTAAAGAAAATAATACAGCTTCAGTTCTGTCACTTCACCTCGCGTAATTTCATTTTCTAAGCTGTTGCCGCTTTAACTCAATAAAGATAATTCATTTTTTGTAATTTTTCTGGAAGGCTCAGTAATCAAAACGACTGCAATTATGTAATAACCCTTTAGTAAAAATATTAACACCTTGGAACTGGTATAGTAACAGTTAGAATTATTATAGCAATTATACTCAATTGGAAGGTGTTTATCTTGCAATATAATATAGCTGACGAACAATAAGTTAAAGTAATTGAAGTCTACATTATTATACTTACCATAACTCTACGTACCTTTCCTCATTTTGTAGCTTAAATATTTTTAATAAAATTGTTGAGAACAGAAAAGTTAACCCGGAAAGAATTAATTGATATCCACTTAAAAAAGGCTGGGTGGGATGTTAATGACTCTACTCAAATTGCCCAGGAATATGGAATAGCCTACAAAAAAAATATCGCTGCAGAAGAACAGGCAGTATACGGAAATCAATTTTGTGACTATCTATTGTTAGGAAGGGATAGAAAGCCGATCGCAGTTTTAGAAGCAAAGAAGACCTCAAAGGATGCTCAATTAGGTAAAGAACAGGCAAGGCAGTATGCTGTAAATATTCAAAAAGAAACAAAGGGAATAGTACCCTTTGTTTTATATTCCAATGGTCATGAAACTTATTTTTGGGATACGGAAAACTATCCCCCGAGAAGAATTTTTGGTTTACCCACTTTAAATGACCTAGAGAGATTGCAAAATTTAAACGAAAGTAAGAAACCATTATCAGTAGAATTAATTAACCCAAAAATTGCAGGCCGCCCTTACCAGATAAAAGCTATAAGAGCTGTGATGGAAGCCATAGAACAAAAGAAAAGAAAATTCTTATTAGTAATGGCAACAGGTACAGGCAAAACAAGGGTATGTGCTGCGTTAATAGATACTTTAATGAGAGCTGATTGGTGCAACAGGGTTTTGTTTTTAGTTGATAGAATTGCCTTACAAGATCAGGCATTAGATACTTTTCGAGAGCATTTGCCAAACATTCCTTTGTGGCCGAAGGCAGGTGAAACGAGAATAACAACAGACAGGAGAATTTATGTTACCACTTGTCCGTCTATGCTTAATATTATTGAGCAGGAAACACCTGAACTATCATCTCATTTTTTTGATTTAATTGTAATTGATGAAAGCCATCGCTCCATTTACAATATCTATCAAAACATTATTAACTATTTTGATGCCATTACGCTTGGCTTGACTGCAACTCCCACAGATGTAATTGACCACAATACTTTTCACCTATTTGATTGCGAAAATGAATTACCAACATTTGCTTACAGCTATGAGGAAGCGGTTAGTAATATTCCTCCTTATCTAAGCGACTTTAAAGTATTGAAATTGAAAACACATTTTCAATTGGAAGGTATTAATAGAAACACAATAACAGTCGATGACCAGAAGAAACTTTTGCTTGAGGGAAAGGAAATTGAAGAAATAAACTTTGAAGGAAAAGAATTAGAAAAAACTGTTACCAATGTAGGGACAAATGCCCTCATAGTGAAAGAGTTTATGGAGGAATGTATAAAAGACGAAAATGGAGTTGTCCCTGGAAAAACAATTTTCTTTTGCATTTCAATTTCTCATGCAAGAGAAATTCAGAAAATATTTGACAAGCTCTATCCCGAATATAAAGGCAGCCTGGCAGAAGTTATAGTATCCGAAGATTCCAGAGTACACGGCAAGGGTGGTTTATTAGATCAATTCGTAAATAATGATATGCCACGTATTGCTATAAGTGTGGATATGCTTGATACAGGTATTGATATAAGAGAATTGGTAAATTTGGTTTTTGCCAAACCTGTATTTTCTTATACTAAATTTTGGCAGATGATTGGTAGAGGCACAAGGTTACTTGAAAAAGATAAACTGAAAAACTGGTGTAGGTTTAAAGACCATTTTCTAATAATTGATTGTTGGAATAATATTGAATATTTTAAGATTAGCCCGAAAGGAAAAGAGGCTGCTCAGCAAATACCATTGCCAGTTCGTTTGTTTAGATTATATGTTGAAAAAGCAAGAGTATCATTGCAAATACAAAATAGTGATGCACTACACAATGCAATATATCAACTTAAAAAATTAATAAATTTATTGCCATCCGATTCAGTAATCGTTAAGGAAAATTCCGGCATTCTGTCAACAATAAAAGATGAATATTGGGATAATTGCAATGCTGATAAATGTGATTATTTAGACATAAAGGTATCACCTATTCTACGTTCATTATCAGGGGTTGATTTTAAAGCAATGCGTTTTGAAAAGGATATTCTTGAAATTAGTATAGCAAGGTTATTAAATGAAACTGACAAATCAGAAGTATTAATTGAAGCTTTAAAAGAAAGAATTGAAGAACTTCCTCTTAACGTACTAGCCGTAAATAAAGAGCTAAACTATATTGAGAAAATTCAGAAAAATACTTTTTGGATTGAGGCAACAGAGGAACGGTTGAATGAAATTGTTGAACACCTTGCGCCTATAATGAAATATCAGCAGGAAAATAATTGGGGTAAACAAATTAGGTTGGATATAAAGGACAGGCTACTAATAAAAGAGTTTATCGAATTTGGGCCACAGCACGAAAGGATAAGTACAGCTAAGTATAAAGAAATATTGGAGCAATCTGTTCGTGAATTGGCTGAAAGCAATAGCATACTCCAAAAAATTAAAAATGGCAAAAAGATTACTGAAAATGAGATACACGAACTAGAAAAGATACTATCTGAACATGCCCCATACGTAACTGAAGAGTTGTTAAAAAAAGTGTATGATAATAGAAAGGCATCTTTCATTCGCTTTATTAAATACATTTTAAAAATTGAAAATTTGGAAACTTTTACGGATGAAGTTTCTATTGCATTTAACAATTTTATAAGCACTCATAATAATTACACAGAACAACAAATACGCTTTTTAGAATTGCTTCAATCCTTTATACTGGAAAAGGGAAGTATTGAGAAAAGAGATTTAGTGGATGTGCCTTTTACACACATTCATTCCCAGGGAATTTTGGGTTTATTTAACCCCAAAGAAATAAATGAAATTGTATTATTCACAAAAAAATTAGTCGCATAAGATATGTTATCAAACGAATTAAAAAGAAAAATTACTACTCTTTGGGATAAGTTTTGGAGTGGTGGTATTGCTAATCCTATTACGGCAATTGAGCAAATATCCTACCTGATCTTTATGAAAAGGTTAGATCAAACAGATACCGAGAAAGTTACAATGGCTGAGTTTGCTGGTGATTCTTATTCATCTGTTTTTAAAGGATATTATCAACCTAAAGGAAGCAAAGAAAAAGTAAAACGAACTGAATTGCGATGGAATAAATTTAAAGACAAAGAACCGGGCATTATGCTTGAACACATTAACCGTTTTGTTTTTCCATTTATTAAACAATTGGGTGGTGAAGATTTACCTTTTGCAAAGCATATGCAAAATGCCGTTTTCATTATGCCGAAACCAAGCCTATTAGCAGAAGCTATTGCAGCCATTGATGATATTTATAAAGAGATAGATAAAGAAGTAAAAGAAAAAAGGCAATCATTCCAGGATACCCAAGGTGATTTATACGAATATCTTTTAAATGAAATTGCCACAGCAGGAAAGAATGGGCAGTTTCGTACACCACGCCATATCATACAAATGATTTGTGAAGTAATAGATCCGAAATTGGGGGAAAAAGTTTGCGATCCTACTTGTGGTACTGCGGGCTTTTTATTAGGAGCTTTCCAGCATATTTTAACACAGCATACACCACCAAAAGAAATTCACATTGATGAAAACGGGTTTCGTAGGGGCTCTCAAGCCCTAATAACCAACAAAAAATTGCGGAAGGCTTTGTACGAAGATACTCTTTATGGATATGATTTTGATACAACAATGGTTCGCTTAGGGTTAATGAATTTAATGTTACATGGCATTGAAAAACCAAAAATTGATTACAAGGATACATTAAGCAAACAGTTTTCAGAAGAAAATATGTATGATGTAATTCTTGCAAATCCTCCATTTAAAGGGAGTATTGATCGTAATGATGTTAGTGGAACATTATCATTGGAAACTTCAAAAACCGAGTTACTTTTTGTAAACAAAATTATAAATATGCTCCGCATTGGTGGTAGGGCTGCTATAATTGTTCCCGATGGAGTTTTGTTTGGCAGTAGTAAAGCACACCAGTATTTGCGTAAGATGCTTTTGTACCGTTGCCAGTTAGATGGAGTAATTTCTATGCCAAGCGGAGTATTTAAGCCTTATGCAAGTGTAAGTACGGCAGTATTAATATTTAATAAAGCTTCTAATGAGGATGATGTAAAGCATACAGAAAAGGTATGGTTTTATAATATGCAAAGCGATGGTTATACTTTGGATGACAAGCGAAATAAACTATACAAAACAGATGATGTAAGAGATTATGGAGACCTACAAAATATACCAACTCACTTTCATAAAAAATTACAAGAAATTAAGAAGGATAGAAAAGGTAAATTCTTTTTTGTTCCTTCTGTAGAGATTGAGAAACAAAATTTTGATTTGAGCATTAACCGTTATAAAGAAACAATATATCAAGAAGCGACTTATGAACCACCAAAGCATTTATTAAAAACGCTGTTAGATTTGAAACAAAGATAAAAATTGAATTGGAAGAACTAAACGCAATGATTAAATAATGAAGGCATTTAAAATAAAAGATTTATTACAAACTGTTATTACAGGTGAATGGGGAGATGAACCAGTTGAAGGTGAAGGGACGCCAATTTTAAGGACAACAAATTTCACGAACGATGGAGAGATTAATTATAACAATGTCGTAGTACGTACCATATCGCCAAAAATAGTACTACAAAAAAGGCTAATTGCAGGAGATATTATAATTGAAAAATCTGGCGGTAGCCCTACCCAGCCAGTTGGCAGAGTTGTTTTTTTTGATAAGAATGAAGAAACTCCTTACTTATGCAACAACTTTACAACAGTACTGCGACCAAATAAGAATTTAGTAAGTCCTAAATTCCTTTTCTACATATTACACCAAAACCATTTAATAGGCAATACTGCAAAGTTTCAGAATAAAACAACAGGGATAATAAATTTAAAATTAGAAGCATATTTGAATGAATCTCTTACAATCCCAGCATCAATACAATTACAAGCGGCCTATACGCAAATCCTTGATAAGGCTAAATCAATATTTCTACATCGTCAAAAAAGCATAGATGCTATTGATAGCCTGATTAGAGCAATATTTTTAGATATGTTCGGGGATGTAAGTGAGAATCCAAAAAAATGGAAAACCTCTACCTTAGATTCAATTGCAAAAATATCGTCAGGTGGCACACCAAGTCGAACAAATAAAAAAAATTTCGAAGGAGATATTTTTTGGGTTAAGACTGGAGAAGTAAAAGGTGAAAGAATATATTCTACAAAAGAAAAGATTACCGAACTCGGATTGAAAAATAGTAATTGTTTGATATTTCCTTCAAAAACTATTTTAGTAGCAATGTATGGACAGGGAAAAACTCGTGGGCAGGTAGGAATTTTAGAAGTTAGTGCTGCAACTAACCAAGCCTGTGCAACCATTTCCGTAAACCAAGGAGTTAATGCAGATTATTTATATTATTTTCTAAGGAATAGTTATACTAATTTAAGAAATCTCGGTAGAGGTGGAAACCAATTAAATTTAAATCTATCGATTTTGAAGGAATTTAAAGTGTTTCTCCCAGATTTAAATAAGCAAAATCAGTTTTCAAATATTGTTTTAAAAGCGGAAATAATTAGAGATTCAATAGTTTCAAATTTAAATCAACATGAATCTTTTTTTCAATCTCTAATTATCCAAGCATTCAACGGGGTTTTGGAGCTACACCCAAAATTTGCAATCAAAAGTAAAAGTGCTACCATTGAGAAAAATGTTAAAAGTACTGATGTTGTTGATGCCGTTGTGCAGAATCAGGAGTTTAAAAATAATGAAACTGAAAAGTTTAAAAATAAACTGATTACAGAAAATGTAACTGTAGCGAAAGCAGAACAGCAAATTAAAAGTAGGTTTAAGGGTATGAGCTTTTCAGCGGATGATGTAATAAATTATTTCATTAGAGAGCTTGGGTGGGTAAATATAAACTATGATGTGTTTAGCAATGTAATTTTTAAATGGCTGGATGATGGAGAACTAAAACAATATCTCTTTGATCCTGAAATACATGGGGATAAAAGATTAGCTAGTATTGATGATGACCCTATGGAAGAAAGCAAATCAATTGAAGGGATGACAAGAAAGATTCTATTGGAATTAGTATAACCAATTTATGAAACTGCTACGATTACAAATAAATACAAAGTTTAGAAGCCTGCATCAAGGCTTTGAAATTAGATTTAATGAACCGACTAATAAAACTTTTTTGGAGTTTAATCCTTACTGCCTGGTAGGAAAAAATGGTAGCGGAAAATCAAATATACTAGAAGCAATAGCCGCTATATTCTACCATTTAGAATGTACCTATTTAGAAACAAGACCAACAGGTTTTGATAAAGATGAAGAAAATCCTGAAGGTTTTGATGCGAAAAAATCTATTCCGGAAGCGTTTGAATTAGAGTATGTAATTCCAGCAACTTTTGATACCATAAAAGGAACAATTGAAGACTATAAACAGGTACAAATAAATCAAATAAAAACATTTGTAAAAGTTATTAAAAAAGAGAATGAGTATGCCCAAATATTTATACATAATGGCGAGGGCTTTAATGCTGATGAACCACGAAAGGTTGAGGGCAGCATAAAAGGTAAAAGCATTTTACCTGGGCTGATAGTTGGTTATTCGTCCGGAGAAAACGAAATATTGAGTTTGCCATTTTTGAAAATAAGATTTATACAGTTTGATGAATACAAAAGAAACTCGGATAGAGATTCATTCGTAAAACCAGAAACCAGATTGATTTATGCAGACAATCAACATACGCAGGCAATTATTTTGACACTGCTATTAATGGAAAATGACAAAAATATTTTTAAGCCTTTTAAAAATAATATTGAAATAGAGGATATCAAAACCTTTAGAATCATTATAAGGCAAAATCAAGAATTGGAGGTTGATGAAGAATTAAAAAAAACTATTACAAACCAAAATCTTGAAGAAAATTTACGCCGAACCACCGAGAACCAAGTAAAGCTTTCTGAAGAAGACTTTAAAAAAGAATTAACCATCGGCATTGAGAAAACCTTATCTAGCAATGTTGATAGTGTTATTAATAAATCTATTGTTCAAAAATTCAAAGACTGCAGTACTTGTTTTTATAAGGACGAACTAGATAATTTGATTTTAGATTATTGGGTAAACCAGGATACCAAAGATTCTTTTCAATTGCATTTTGGTACTTCATTTGAATTGTTCCGTACATTTCAAACCCTGCTCAATCTAAATATATTTAGTGTACCGCAGTTAATTAAGGAGGAGTTATACCAATCAGGCAGCCTATACGTAAATGAAACTATTCCAACAGTTGCCTCAGATGAAAGAATTTTCCGGTTTAAAGATTTTGCAGTTAAGAAAAGAGGCATTGAAAGGAATTTGCTGGTTAAAGAATTATCTGACGGGGAACATCAGTTTTTACATTCAATTGGTATGTGCTTATTGGCAAGAGCGGAAAACACCCTGTTTTTATTAGATGAACCTGAAACGCATTTTAATCCTGATTGGAGATCTCAGTTCATAAGTACATTAAAAAAGTGTATGGAAATACCCATATCTAATTCTAGTAAAAATAAGGTATCGCACGAAATGTTGATTACATCTCATTCACCTTTCATTGTTTCAGATTGCGATATGAACTATGTCTATATTTTCGAAAAGAATGACAAAACCAATGAATTAGAATGGACAAAGCCGTCTAATCAAACATTTGGTGCTTCGGTTAACTTTCTTACAAATGATATTTTTAATAAAAGAGGAAGTATTTCTGTGCTTGGTGAGGAAGAGATTAACAGGTTAATGAGAGCTGCAAATAATGCCGCTGATGCTAAATTACTAAGTTTAAAAAATGAGGCATTACTATTGGGTGACTCTGTAGAAAAAATGTTTTTGCTTGATTTTATTGACCAAAAACTTAAGGTATTTCAAAAGCCTAGGAAAATAATTGAAAAAAAATCTTCTAAACCCCAGATGATAAAAATTCGAAAGAAAATATTAAACAAAAAATCACCTCCTAAGAAAAAATAAAATGTTTTACTTCTATAAATATTTGGATAAGCATCCCATTAATAATCTGCATAATTTTTATGTGGAAATAATTACGGTTTGGTGTAATGCCAAAAATGGAACAACATATTCTAATGCATTACTAACAACTGCAGACTGTACTGAATTTGTAAATAAATCTCCAATTGATTTCAAAACAACGATTAGTAATATTTATTTAGAGTTTTCAAATTTAACTACCATTCAAAAAAAGAGAATGGTACAAGGGCTAAATATAAATAATGATATTGAAGGTTTATGCGGTGGTAAACCTAATTTTTTAACTTTTGAGGAGATAAAAAAAATGAGAAAGGGTCTTGACTCTCTTTTGAAAGATTTCGGTTACTACATGTATGATAATGCAATAAAATTTACTGCCGCATTTACAGATAAGTATGGTTCGCATAAAGCTCATTTTGATAACTTTAAAAAGGAGAATAGGAAGACAAACAGCATGATCGGCACTTGTCCTTTTTGTGGTTTAAATGGCTTAAAGACAGAATACTACAAAAGTAAGAGAGATGCATATGATCATTATTTACCGAAAAGTAAATATGCCTTTAACAGTATCAATTTTAAAAATTTGGCTCCGATATGTGATACTTGCAATGAGGGTTATAAAGGAGCAAAAGACCCTATTTTTGATAAAAAGAAAAAGAAAAGGCAAAGGGCGTTTTATCCCTACAGTACCGCTAATGACAAGATTCAAATTGACATAACTCTCTCAAAAACTTGCAACTTATTAAAACCGAAAATTAAAGATTTAGCGGTAGCGTATTCTTGTCTCGGGAAAAAATCTGAAATTAATACTTGGAAAGATTTATTTGGGATAGATGAGCAACTAACAACTAAAATTCTAGATAAGCAAAAAGACTGGTTTGAGAATTTAATTATTAATTATAGCTCATTAAAAGAGGAAGCGTTGGCTGCTGGAGATCCATTTACAGTAAGTTTTCGGACTTATGTTAAATCAAAGATCAAGGTGTATAAGACTAGAGGTATTTCGGACATGTATTTTTTGAAGGGAGCTTATTTGGATGAATTGCAACGAACTGGAAGAATGTTACAATATTGCCAACCGATCGCAAATAAGTTAAAAAAGATAATTTAGGGGTAGGCAATGACGGATAAGTTAAAGCTGCCCCTTATTAGAAATGAATAATAAATTTCTCTAGTTAAAGTTACTTCGGCCTTACTTGATTAAAATTTCCCCTTGGATGGCGATGGGAAAAATCAGGCAGCAGGTATTTGCTCTAGTTGATTAATTAAATGTTGAATTCATTCAGCATACGTTTCGTTCATTCTAATCGTAGCAACCCGGCCTTGAACCAGAATTTTGTAAAAGCAAGGTTTTTGTAAAAAGAATACTATCCGCTGGTAAGCGGATGGAGATTGTTTTTACAAAACCGCAGGCCAGCCGCAATGTAATGGAGGTGCAGACCTTGCTTTTACAAAATCCTGTCAGGAAATTTGCGACAGATTAGGATGAAGGAGTTTCTTTGAAATGAGTTTTACGCAATCTGCTTTACGGTATTCTTTAACATTTGCTGTATCTGGAATTGTGTTTGCTGAGGTACGAGGCAATCTCAATGACCAATATTTTTATCCGGTGCAGTTCTCCCGGCTTATTTGCCGAAGGCGTAAAGAAATAAGCCGGGTGTACTGCGCCGGGTCTTACACAGTATGGTGTACATCATATCTTCATCAAAATTTTATAAATTACGATGAATAACACAACTAACATTGGTCAATTAGCATTGTGCACACTGCAATATACAGCACAGGTATGGGACGTTTTTAAGCTCAGTTACGCCTTATTTGAAGATCAAAATTAGTAGCTACTTAGCTTTATCAGGCAAAATTTGAGCTACAATTAAATTTAAGTTCATTACAGAAGAAAATAAAGCTCAAATCATTGCGTAAATGAGCTTAAAATATTCTTTTTGTGAGCTCAAAATTATTGTATGGCAGTAAAAACTAATCTCGATGCGGGTATATTAGCATATCTCCAGGTACATCCTGCTGTTTCGTCAAAGGAAATAAGAGAGCCCCTTAAAAAGCTATTTTGGAGTATATAAATGTCACTTAAATTTGAAAAAAGGTGACATTTTTATTTTACGTTTGTCACTAGTTTTGCTAAATTAGTGACATGGGAAAAACACATACACATAAGGCGAATATGTTTCTCAAATGCAAACACTCGGAAATCTTCTTTATACTACAAGAGCCGACGCTGTGGTGTCTTTAATTTTTTTTACCGCTCATTCCTGGCATTGATTAATTTTATAAACCTACCGCTTGTAGACCATTTTATAGATTTTTAATTGTTCCGTTTTTTGAACATTTTTGGTTAGCTAAATTCAAGACGAACAAAGATCAATTTTCTGAGAAGTCTTTCTGGTATTCGAAAAGCCTTCCACGACTTCAAAATTCTACCGGAGAAAAATTACAGGTTTTATTTCGGGCTATTGTACACCATTTGAACATTCCAACTATTGCTAAATTGGATGATTGTGTAATCCGACGATGTTGATTAGTTATATTCAGGCTACGTGATCTTTTTACTTTGCAATAGTTTGCGGATAATAATGCTCCCGAACCTCTCTGCATAAACTGCATTTGTATATGGACTTTTGATTTGTTTTTAAAATTTCTCTATTAGGATTTTGTAAAATATTGGCAGTTAATTCGGAAAAAATCCGAATTAATGTTTGATTTTTTACAGGATATTGGTAAATTTGAGTACCTAATTCGGAAGAAATCCGAATTAGGTCTAAAATAATTACATAAGATGAGTTTCCAGGAGAACATACAGGCATATAGTGAACAGCCAATAAATAAGCAACTCCTTTTGGATCTGCTGAAGGAATATAAAAGACCACATGATAAGATTGATGAATTAGTTAAACAACAAATGCTTATACAGGTAAAAAGGGGATTGTATATAGCAGGCCCGAAGCTCAGTATTGCATCACCTGAACCATTTCTCATTGCCAATCATCTTTATGGTCCAAGTTATATTTCCTTAGACACAGCTCTGTCTCACTGGGGTCTCATTCCTGAAAGAGTATATGAGATTAGTTCTGTCACCACAAATAATTCGAAGATGTATAAAACAGCGGTGGGAAGGTTTAGCTACAAGAACATGCCTTTGCCTTACTACAGCTTTGGCATAAAGCAGGTGCAGCTTACAAAAAAACAAACTGTATTAATGGCATCAAAGGAAAAAGCATTGTGTGATAAAATAATTGCTACACCAGGAGTGTTGTTACGAAGTGTAAAACAAACATTGGAACTATTGATTGAAGATTTCCGCATTGATGAAAATTTTCTTCGAAATTTAGATATAACAGTTATTAGCAGTTGGCTTAAAGATGCACCAAAGGAGAATAGCTTGATAACCCTCGTAAAAACATTGAAAAGATTATGATTAAAGAATGGCTTGAGGAATATAAACCCGTTAATCAGGAAGCTGCAGAGCAGGCACTCCGTGAGATCATGCAAGAAATTGCACTGGCTGGGTTACAACGCAGCGGTTTTTTTGAAAAAGCTGCATTTTATGGAGGTACCGCTCTACGGATATTTCATGGACTTCAAAGGTTTTCCGAAGACCTTGATTTTTCATTGCTGGAACTAAATCGGGACTTTTCACTGGAGCCATACCTGAAAGGCATTGAAACAGAATTTAGCGCACTGGGCGTAACAGTAAGCATTGAAGAAAAAAACAAAACCGCAACGACAGATGTAGATTCCGCTTTCCTTAAACCTGACACTACCTGGAAAGAATTGATCATTAAAGAAATACTACCGCATGAATCAGTTAAAATGCGGCCATCGATAAAAATAAAGATCGAAGTAGATACAAGCCCGCCGCTTGGTTTTACCACAGAAGAGAAACTGTTGCTAAAACCATTTTCATTCTATGTGAAATGTTTTACCCTGCCGGATCTCTTTGCAGGCAAAATGCATGCGTTGCTATTTCGTAAATGGAAGGGAAGGGTTAAAGGCAGGGATTGGTTTGATATGGAATGGTACATACAAAAGGGCATTCCATTAAATCTTGATCACCTGGTAATACGTTCGCAGGATAGTGGTGATTGGAAAGAAAAATCTATGACACAAGAACAATTTATGAGCTTGTTGCAAACTAAAATCCGTTCTGTTTCATTTAGCAGCATTCGGAAAGACGTTGTTCGTTTTATACCGGATGATAAAGTGATTGAGATATGGTCTTCGCATTATTTTAGCGATCTGGTTCAAAAAATAAAATTCACATAAATTGAAAACTATCCTTCATGGCAAACCTCCAACAAATTGAACAGGCGTTAATTGCAATAAATGAAACTCAATTCCAGGAGTTATGCGATGAATATTTGTCTTTTTCTGATGATAGTTATACATCAATAAGCCGTCCCGGTTCACAAAAAGGTAAAAAGAAAACAAAAAAAGGCACGCCGGATGCTTTTTGGATATTGCCGAACGGCCGGTATGTTTTTGCTGAATATACCACCCAGAATAGAAATGACAGTAAAACTGCATTTCTCGAAAAACTAAAGGCAGACGTTCTGAAATGCCTCGATAAAAAAGTAACGGGTGTAGAAGTACAAAAAATTCAGAAGATCATTCTTTGCTTTAACTCCGAGATAAACACAAAGGAAATAGAGGCCGTAAAAAAACTTGTTGAAAAAACCTATATCAAATTAGAATTCAAAAGCATTGATACCATTGCAAGGGATACTTTCAGCCGTTATCAGTATATCGCTAAAACTCATTTACAACTTCAGATAGATACCGGCCAAATTCTTCCTCCGGAAATTTTTACCAAGGAATATGCTGCTGGCTCCGGGCTCACTACACCTCTTGATAATACATTTTATTTTAGGGAGCAGGAATTAGAAAACATAAAAGGCAATTTGGCGACAAATGAAATTGTAATCCTTACAGGTCCTCCCGGTGTTGGCAAATCAAAATTGGCATTAACAGCAATTGGCAACTGGAAAAAGGAACAAAAGAATTTTGAGATTTTTTGCATTTCAAATAAAAATGTCGAGATTTTTGAGGATATAAAAAGTTACTTGAAATCTGGCCGGAATTATATTTTAATGATTGATGATGCAAATAGGCAATCGCAGAATTTCCTGCAGATACTTGGTTTTGTTCGATCGCATACAAAAGGTGAAATTAAAATTATCATTACGGTAAGGGACTATGCACTTGAGTATATAAGGCAGAAATGCTCCGGTTACAATTTTTCCGTAGTTAGTATTCAGGGCTTTACGGATGAACAAATAAAAGAAATATTGGCAGGTCCGGATTTCGAAGTAACTAATCCCCCTTATGTGAAAAGGCTTTTGGAGATAGCAAATGGTAATCCCAGGATTGCCATTATGGCTGCGAGGATGGCTATAAAATCGCAAAGACTTGAAAAGCTCTATGATCTTTTTGATTTTTACGACAAATACTTTCAAACGTTTATTTCAGATAATGCGCTCTTTGGCGATAGCACATTATTGAAAGTAATTGGTTTACTGTCTTTCTTTTATTCCATAGACAGGTCCGATAAAGAATTGTACAGCCGCATTTTGACAGACTTTAGGATTTCGGATCATCAATTTACAGAAAGTGTAGGTAAGCTTGAATCTTTAGAATTGTTAGAAAGTTCTGAGGATAATTCTACCATCACAATCGCTGACCAGGTATTATCAACTTATCTTTTTTTCAAGTTATTCATCAAAGACAATACACTTGATTTTAAAATACTGATATTTAATTATTTCGACACTCACCGCAATAGGTTCAGCGAATCAGTAATTTCCTCAAGTAATGATTTTGGATATACCACTGTATTGAAGCGAATTGACCACACAATTTCAGACTACCTCCGGTCTGTAAGTACCAATGGGGAAAGATCGCTTAGTTTCTTTGGCATTTTTTGGTTTTTAAAACCGGAAGAAGCACTTGCTTTTGTGTATCAAAAAATCATACAAATACCTGTAGTGGAAGATCCTACCTTTATCCTTGAAAAGAAAAACAATAATATCAATTGGGATAAGGATGAATACTTGAAACTCCTTTTTAATTTTTATTATCATGCTATTCCCAGCACTATTTCAGCTTTAGAACTCACTTTTGAATATATAAGTCGGAAACCGACTCTTTTTGAAGAGGTCCATAAAAAGATTTCGGATACTTTTTCTTTCAGTTATGAAGATGAAAGGTATTCTTTTGCGAGGCAGAAAATTTTGACTGATTTTTTAATTAAGAATGCAAAGAAGAAAAACGCTGTTGGATTATCAATGTTCCTTCATCTTTTTCCTGAACTTTTAAAAACTTCTTATAGGATATTCAGTGGGTCGCGGAAGCGGCAAGCGATTTCATTTTATGAATATAGGTTACCTGTTAAGCCAATAATAAAAAGTATCCGGGAAAAATTATGGAAGCATCTCGATAGGATTTATCAATTGAACAAGTTTTTAGCTGATGAAGCTGTCTATGGGTTTATAACCCCTTCTATTGATAATAGCGAAAAGGAAATACTGGCACTTGACCTTCCGTATATGATTGATATTGTTGCCAAGCATTTTCAGCCTGAAATATTTCTGAATTGCTATTATGTTCAGAAGATGGCAAAGCGATTTACTAAAATGGGACTTTCAGATTCCCGGATTGAACCATTAGTGCAAAATTTCTATTCAAGAAAGTATAAGTGGTACAAACTCATCGACTGGCATCAGCTAAGAAGTAAAGAAGAACATGAGTACGAAATCCTTGACTACGATAAGTTTGAAAGACTCAAAGAAATAGAGCTCAGGTATAAATTCAGGTTCTCAAAAATAAACCAGTTTAGGGAGTTCTATAAAGTTTTTGAGGAATTGTCGTCAACACCTCACATACAATCCTGGAGTTTTCACCAATCACTAGATGTAATTATACATGAAACATATTTGCATAACAAAAAGTTAGGTTACAACTGCCTCAAGGAAATACAAAAAGCGAATAAAACTGGTTATGGTCCCGTGAGAATATTTCATCCTGTGAATGAAAATGGATTGTTAGAACTGCAAACCTTTTTTACATTAATATCTGTTGGAAACTATGAAAGAAAACCACTTTGGGTTGTTAACTTTTTGGAGATATTAAAGCCTGAATTTGTAAGTCAGATTCATATAGAAACTCTTTTATCTACTTATCACGATAGTGACGAGTATTTATATTTTAATTTTGGTTTGCTTGAAAAGTTTTTCTCACTTGATAAAGATATATTTCATAAGGTCCTGAAAATAGCTGTTCAAAAGCTGGAACAAAAAAAACGAGTTCAGCTTGACTTTCATTTTTTTGAAAATTATCTTCACTACTTTAGTAAAAATCTTTCGTTACCCAAAAAAGCATATTTATTATGTGATAGTATGGATAACAGTTTTGATCATGATTGTAAAGATCTTTTTGAACTGGTAAAACTTGACAAGAGTTTTTTTCTGGAATATTTAAAATGGATTGGCAAGGATAAGTTTTCACTTTCCTCAAGAGAATATTCCAACCTTGCTCGTATTTGGGAGTTAGATTACGCTGAAGAATTAGTTTACTCGGCAATAGAATTTCTTGCAGGCAGGGACTATTATTATGCATCTGAAGATTTTGCCACTGCCTTTTTCAAAAGTATAAACGCTATTCATAAAGAAAGGAGTAAATTCTTTTTGAAAACATACATCAAAAGGAATATGCGGAACAGCAAAAAAATTAATATCATTTTGGACATTTATCGTAATTGTTTTTTTACAGAATACCATAAAGTCATTCCGATAATATTGAGGGGGAATGGTAGTATTGATTTTTTTAAAAAACTTGATTTAGTAAACTCATCTTATTTTGGGTCTGCTCGTGTGAATTTTTCGGACCAAAAGGCAGATAACCTTGAAAATATCCTTTCTGTAATAAATAAACTTCCCAATTCTTATAAATACATCCAGCATCAATCCCTGTTAAAAGCTAGGATATTAAATGAGCGGAAAAATGCTCAGGATGAAAGAAGGAGAGATTCAAGACGCAATAGCTGGTAGGTTTTCAACTGCCCTCATGCTGCGTTCATAGGTTCCGCTTTGCGGGTTGGGGGCTGGCGGTGGACCTTGTTGTTGTGTTTTTAGAAGCCATTTTTTCCCACGCACTATTTATTTTATTGCTTGTTAGTTTTCGTTGTTCCCGACCCGTTTGGGTTATTTAAGATAATCTCTAGGAAATAGCCGTACTTCATCTATTCTATCATTTATTATTTTATACTTATCCTATGCCTGTTTGTTTTTGTGATTTTACCGAGGAGGAGAATATAGCTTTGAAACATATTTTTGAGGCCGCTTTTAATTTAACCGATTTCGAGCGCTTGCTGGAGGTCTATGGCGTATTTAAGAGTAATTATGATGGCCATACACTTGCAAATAAGCTGGAGGTGATCGAGCGGGATAAAATGCTCCCCAAAACAACGGACCAAACTTTTACTGATCATTTCAGGAACGTTGAATTCCAGATTGGGATTGACCTGCCGATCTTAGTGAGGAAAACCGGTCAATCTGCTAAAACGGCTTTTATTGTTGCTGAAGATCCATTAAGGGATCCTAAACATCCGGACAACGGTATCATCCTTGGTACCCCATTCGGAACACATATGAAAACAGGTACTAATAAAAATCTGGCGGTGTATTCGTCTGTAATACAGAAGTTCCTCGATGATGATTATGCTGTATACTTGACTGATATTTACAAACTTTGGATCAAAAAACCAGGATCAAAAAAATTAGTGTTAGGGGCCGATCTTTTAGAAAAACTATATTTATCCTTGCAACAGGAGATGGATTATTTTAAGCCACAGCTGATCATTACATACGGCAACCCCGCCGCTTTTTTAATGAAACGTTTGGCTCCTGATGAATCCATTAAAATCATTTCTCTGCCGCATCCGTCGGGTAGTGCCAATGGAACATGGAAAAAAATATTATCAGTCTTTCATAAAGACAATAGGGTACGATGCACCCCCGATAATAAGATTGCGTATATCAAGGCGCAGATTGATGCATAACTCGGGGTGGTCTATTTTAAGCAGGGCGTGAATTATGATACCCATCATCTCTAACGCTGTCGTTCCCGCTTCCCGCACCAGTTCAAGAAGCCTATAAAAAGGAGTACAGCCAGATGAAAGAGCAAATGGTATGCGAGGTAATATATTCCGGAATCTGAAATCTACTAAGTTGTTTGCCTGACTTAACAAGCAGATAAAAAAAATAAAATAAGCTGGCCATGGCGATGTGATCAAACTGATCTTAATTTCAGTTGCCTACGGAAAGTCCGAACAGAAGATGTAACACAACAAATCCTTATGCATACTCAGTTTTTATTCTTGCAAATCGTATACGCCATCCTTAGCAAACATTTCATGCATTGGTAAAACAGTACAAGATTTCCCTTGTACACTTTCTTTTCCCCTTCATAAGTGATTACTGCTTCCAGCAAATCCAAAATTTCAATCTTAGTATAGCTATAAGAAAAACTTTTACAAAAACGTTTAATAACCAATTGCGGATTAACTTTTTCCTCCTCGTTTAACAGTATTGGCTGATTCATTTTGCCAATAATTTTCTTTGCCGCATTTGATAGATTTTTCTTCCATTTGTTTTTATGCTTTTTCGTATTCGTTTTGTTTAGAACATGAAGTGATTCTATAAGTTTTAGAAATTCATGGCAGAAATCTATAAGGTCTTCTCTTGCATTGCCTTCATCATATACACTCTGATCATTTGCCAAAGCCAGTTGCTGCCACTTGGTAATTTCATCACGAAAATCATCCAGGTGAAATATGTGAAATATTTCTCGCAGGCGTTGCATTGGATGATTACTCACTTTGTTTAAAAAGTGATAAGGCTTGTGAAACCTTTTCCTCTTTCCATGATCTTCTTTACCCGTCATTATTTAAAGAGCTTGAGGCTGATGAATTGAATTTCGCCTTGCCAATATCTGCCAGTATCTCCTGCAGCCGTCTTACCTTTTCCGTAAGGGAAAGAAGTTCGGGCATGCTGATTTTATAATCCTCCTTGTATCGGGTATCTATATATGCTTTCTGCAACAGATTGAAGAGGCGTTTATCGGATTCGCTTTTTTGCGGAAAAATGTCCGGAAGTTGATAAGATACCAGGCTGGCGTAACGTATTAATCTGTCAATACTATGAGTATTACTGTGAAATCCTGTTCCGATTTTCAACATTACCTGTAAGGCTTGTTCTGACGATTGATGTAGCATAAAAGCAGCCATTGTATTTTGTTCCCGTACCCTGAAAAGCTCTGCTCCTGCCAAAAATTCTTTTGACTTATTTAACCCTTCTGTAAAGTACTTTTCCAAATCCTTTTTATTTGTCAGTTCATTAATCGCACCAGGAGCCGGAAACGACAAGTTTCCCGCATCATAAATTTGAGCAGCTGATCGCAAGACAGTATATGCGAAGGGATGATCAGTTTTCAACCACTCCTCAAAAGTGGATGTTTGCAATACGATGGTAGTGACGGGCATTAAAGCTTTGCAATGATGCTCTATTTTATCCTGCCATTCATGCAGTTCCCTATTGGAAATATCCGGAATCAATATTAAAAGGAAGTAGTCAGCCGTATGTTGCGAAGTAGGTGCTGTAGTATTGAATATGCTTTCGCTTCTTCTTCGGTATAACGACGCTCCCAGCAGAAAGATCATATCCGGCTTTGCAATTTCAACTATAATGGAGACTAATTTTTCTTGCTGAGCCGAAAAAGAATCAATGTATAGGTGGTATATCGTAAATGGTCTCATGCTTATAATATTATAATTGCTGTTTTTCAAAAAATTAAACCGGTTAGCGTTTTCTCATTGTTTTTGAGAGAGATGTTTCTATTGTATAACTTTCCCTGAGCGGCATTAATACCTCCTGCTCAAACTGTGAGAAATGCTCTTTAAAGATTGTAATCCATCCACCAGACCGGTGTATCCATTCCGCAATGGCAGCATCTCTTAAAGAAGATAGCATATAGAACGTTTCCTGATGCCGGATAAAGAAAGCTATTCCGGCATCATAGCCGGTAAGTAATTTTCCATTCAGCCATACCTGCAGTTGCAATTGGTAAAATGCCCCCTTGTCGGCTAACATAAACCGAAGAGCAGGTAACAGTTCCGATAAGGTGATCTTTTGGATTCTCTTCTTTGCTGGTCTGTCTTTCAACTCACGAAGGCCATACAAGTAATAAGAATAGATAAATTGCTGCTTTTGTAGCAATGGCAATATCTTTTTCCAGGCGCCGAATATCGCAGATAGCTTATCCTCCATCTTTTGTATGGGTTCCTTCTGAATAATATGCCCAGGTATTTTTTCAACCATTTTCCATAGATGATAGCAGGCGGTGTTTAGTTCCTGTTGGCTATCAGTTACCAGGTTACTGTACTGCTTTTGTACGCCACTAAGAAATTGATTGAAAATCTTTATATCTGTCCCAATTTTATTGAGTTTACCAACACAGGGCAGCAGTGCCGGCAATAATTTGCTCCTGTAGGAAATAATAACCAGGTAACCCAGGGCCTCTGCCGGGTGCGAAACTTCCTCTTGTGCCGGCAGTGCCGGAAGTTTCAGTATTGCGGGCAAGTCTATCGTCTCAAGTTTTTGGGCAAGGCGGAAAACTGATTTCAGTTCCGGCCGTACAGAAACATTTAAACCCGCTGTGGTTTCTTCTTTATCGAAATAATTTTTATATGCAAATGCCAGGGCAATTGTTCCATTGGGTTGTAATTTTTCAAAATACCGTTCTCCAAGGTGCCATATTATTGTGTAAAGACCGGCATAGGCATGTTCGCAAATGGTTATGCCGGTATTGCTGCAACTACAGTTCACGAGTAAATGACCATCCTTTACCTGCAACATGAGTGTATGGGAACGATTTCCGCAGGTATTTAATAAGGTAACGTGCCCCTCCTGATAGGAGATGAATTTGAGCGTGGGCCAGCGCCAATCGTCGTTATTTCTAACCTTTGCATCAACTTCTTTATCCAGCCATTCCCTGGTAAGCTGGTAATTATTATCCTGAAACCGGATGATATGAGGACTAATATCTCCAGTGGGATTATTTTTAATTGCCATAGTAAAGATTTTCCAGCTAATTTCATCTCCAATAGTTCGCTATACAATATCAAAAGCCGGTATCTTAACGGAAAAACCGGTACTTTACCCGGTATGCTACCTGCTTATCTTTTATTATATTTGTGCAAATGGTAACCAATAACAATATGGAAAAAACTATTCATCAGGGCAGGAACGTGAAGCGTTTCCGGGAAATGCTCGGCATTAAACAGGAAGGTTTGGCGTTGGAATTAGGCGACGACTGGAACCAGCGTAAAATATCACTGTTGGAGCAAAAAGAAGTAATTGAACCTGAATTATTGGAGCAGGTTGCGAAGGTGCTGAAAGTACCAGTGGAAGCGATTAAGAATTTTGATGAGGAAGCGGCAATAAATTATATAAATACTTTTAACGACAACAGTGTTAACCATGGCGCCAACTTTAACTACAAATGCAACTTTAATCCTTTAGATAAATGGGCGGAAGAAATTACTGAAAATAGGAAGCTATACGAACGTTTATTACAGGCAGAAAAAGAAAAAATGGAATTGTTGCAAAAAATGCTGGATAAAGTCAAATAGCCTTCAATACTAAATATCCTTGAAGCCATCGGTCACGGTGGTTTTTTTGTGCCATATGGAACAAAAGAAAAGGGCAAAATACTTTATCACTAAGCCTGAATTAGTAAAAGCTGTATCAGCAAATCAAAGTGAAAGGATAAAACTAAATCTTATTATGACGGATATTTCTCCCGAAGAAATACTTGAATACTTTAAAAGCAAGAACAACCGTTTCAAAAATTCAAAGGGAATGGAATTGGGGCTGACGGCTGCCGGTGAACTGTGGACTTCCTTTTATTTATGCAATCATAACCATGGCCCCTTAGCTTTCAGCATCCACTCCGAGGATGAAAGTCCTACGGAATTTATAGAACAGTTCAAACTAAAAGCAATAGAAGAAATTAATAATCTTGATTACACCAGCAGTTGGATGCGATATCTTAATGGCGAAGCTGAAATAAATGTTATTCCATTTGAATTGGAAGCAACGCTGGGATTCAAAATTGTCAAACGAAAAACGATCGTTTTCAGCCTTGATCTCCATTTTTATGATGAAGTGTATGAGCACTTGACCTTGCCGGAAGATTTTGAAAAATACATTTCTTTGCATGAAAACAGGCTTGGTATTGCACAGCAAAACCGGTACAAAATGAACCGGAAATAAAAGACTGAATTCACTTTACTTTACGTGTCCTTTTTTACGAGGCGCTATTTTTTCCAGTTCTTTTGCCTCAGCCTTCAACCGCCCGGCTTTTTGTAACCGTTCAAAATTGAGTCGGTATTCTTCTTCGGTTTCAATGACATTTTTTCGCATATCAGGCAGTATATTATATAAACTATCTACCCGATAAAGATAAATCTGTAAGCTTCTTTGTGAAGTATCCAACCGCAACCAGCGGTATTTGGTGTCATTACTGATAAAATTATTCAACCTGCTATTTGTTAAATACCAGCCGGAACATACTAGCGCAAATGCAACAAATAATCCCGCAGATATCCAGGTTAGTTTAGGAATATGGTGATGGTGCAGCACTTTATTCAAAATGGGCTGTTTCAATAAAGTTGTGGCCAATTCCAGTTGGACAGATAAATTCTGTATCGTTTCCGGTTGCAATGAATTACTTTTTACATCGGAATGCAATTCCTCCACAGTAGTTAATAGTTTTTGGATCAGTTCGGTGTTGCCGGAAATGTGTTTTACTATTTCTTCAATTGCAGCAATTTTTTTATCCTGTGTTTCCACTTTTCTCATGGTTACTTCCATAAATGCCGCCTGTGTATTATTGGTTTGCTCGTTCATAATTTTCAGTTTTATCATTATTAAAAAATACTCATTGCCTAAGCCGCTGCGACTTTTTCTTCTTCTTTTTACGCATGGCCGCCTGTGATAAATCAAATGGCAATTGCTCATTTGTAAGTTCCGGTTTTAATAATATGTCGATGGTCTTTTCTATTCCTTTAGCCAGGTTATGGGTAAGTTCTTTATTACTTACTTGTAAAATATTTGCAGGTATCTCTTTTCGGAAAATTGTTTTCTGGTGTCTGTTAACATCTCTTACAGCCCGCTTTTGTTGTTCTGTAGGCTGCTGTTCCAATACCTGTATGCGTTGCAGTTGTAGTGTCTTTTCCAAGCCAGCAAAGGAAAATTTCCGGTCTACCTGGCTGCCTTTAAAACAGGTATCACCCATCTTAAAGCTTACACCTTGCTTCTCCTGGGTTTGGCCTTTGTATTTATACTGCGTTTCAATTCCCAGCATTAAAAGCTTTTTTTCCAGTTCCTCCATTGATCTGCAACCGGGTAAATTTTCAGCAATGGCAATATAAATCCTGTACTTATTTGCTTCGGTTTGGCTGAGTGCTTCCATGTTTGTGAGCTTCAGGTTTTTTTGCAAAGCAGGGATCAATTTATACTCCTCTGTAAGTTGCTGGGCTATTTTTTTGCCGCGCAACCCTATCCAGCTATCACTGATAGCTTTACCATCATTGTTTACCATGTTGGCTACAATGTGCATGTGCAAGTGGGCTTTATCCGTGTGTTTGCTCACAGCATACTGTGTATTTGTAATCCCCAAATCTGTCAAATATTTTTTTGCGATCTCCTTCATCATCTCATCAGATGGCTTTTCGCCGGGATAAAAACTGAGGATAGAGTGAAAGCAAGCCTGTATTTTTGAAGGCCTCAATTGCTGTTGCATTTCAAAATCTGCGGCCATTAATTTATAATCGTGACCCCGTACACCTTCGGCTAACAAAACTTCTGCCCCCTGTTTGTTGGCAATATACCGGCAGGTATGGTAAAAGGAATTGGCCCGGACTGGTTTACTGATCATGATTTTAATTTTTGAAGAATGCCATCGATCATGTTCCGGTAGTTTTCAAAAGATTTCATGCCTTCGAATAATCCTTGCTGATTAAATACTTTCGCTACCTGGTTCAGGTTATTGGAAATGCCTGCCAGCTGCCTGACAAAATGTAATTCTTCGGTTGTAAGCCGGGATGTTATTTTAGCCTTGATAGCCGTTTGCCTTAAATATTCCGAAATATTTAACCCGGCCTGGCTGGCTTTTTCTTTTAAAATATAGTATTCGTAATTGCTAAAACGAACACATGCCCTTACTTCTTTTTTGATCTCTTTTACCGGCCGGCCAGCTTTCTTTCTTTTCGTCCGCACTGTTTCCATACATCTTCATTTTTAAAATTCTTCTGCAATTCCTTTTGCCGACCAACGGGAGCAAAAGGCGAGCGTGGTGGTCGAACCGGGTTTTTGTTCGACAACAACACCACTCGCCATAAAAATCCTTCAAACAGCCTTCTGCATAGGAGCCATTTTAAGCCATCTATTTTTTAAGACTCTAATAGTAAGTGTCCCTCGTGTCAAATAAAAGCTACTATTTCTACTTTTAATTACGCCCATGCTGTTTGCAATCATTTACATGCATTTTTGAATTATGTTTTTCTGCTTCAATTGACATAAAATATGCTTCCGAAATTTTGCAATTTGTGGTCTTACTCGTTTTTCCTAAAAGAATAATTCAGCAAAAGATATAGCGCAAATTTTGGCAGTACGCATTTTGAAACAATTCATAAAAGCTTATTATTAGCTGGGAAATATTTCCTTACCGCACGGCATCGGTGTTAAATATTTTAGGATTATCTACACCATATTTGCGGACATTATCTTTCAAGTCCAGCCATAACCGAATATTATAATCCGCTATTTCCATTAAGTCTTCGGTAGTTAACCTGAAGGGATTTGCAATGGAAGCAGACAATTTTTTATCCGGTTTTTCTTTTGATAACTTTTCTCCAGGAACCTCTTTTATAATTTGTGGAGCAATTATTTCATCCGGTTTCAGTTCGATACAGGAAAAAATATTTGGGGCATAGCCTTCTCCAATTTCAAGGCTTCGGCCAATTGCTATACTGTTACCAAACAACTTAATCTGTTTGCCATTGCTTAAGAACAATGTTCTTCTTTTAAAGTCTGCCATGATTATTAGTTTTTTAATATTATCAATATGGGTTTTTATAGATTTTTTTCAAGAATAATCAATTCATTATTCCATCAGTATTCAACAAGAAGTTTAGAGGCCAGGAGAATGGGCGTAACGATAGAATATTCATTTACAGAAGGGGTATGCGGTCCATATTAACCTGGTATTATTTAAAAAATCCACCGCTTTGTTTGGGAATATGATACTATAACTACACATGTTCCCTCACTTTTTTTATTCTTTTTTGAAATAGTATTTGATCTCAATTTCAAAACAGCCTGGTGAAGAAGAAAATTTATTGATCGATTTCCGGATGCAATAAGTGCTGGATGTCATTCCATAAAAAGTAAACCCTGGACCTGATCTTGTAGGATTTCAGCTTTCCATGCTTAATCCAGTCATAGATCGTAGGCTTGGTGACATGGAACATAGCACATACTTCCGTGATCTTGTACAGGGGTTTGTACGTAAGACCGGGCGTCTCGTAAGTAGGGGAAACGGGCCGCTGCTTTTCTGCATTATTAACTTCTTCCCGGATAATTTCGCGGATCGATTTCCAAAACTGTTCCGGCTCATAAGGGAACAGCATAGGGGTAACGAGGTTACCATTGCTCACAAATTCTTTCATCACTTTTCGTTTTAGGCTTGCAAACTAATCCGAAAGGCAAATAAAAAAAAGCTAAGTACACTTAGAGTTTATTAAAAAATGCCAATGTTAATAGTAACGGGATTTAATTATTGTTCCTGGCCTATCCGTGATTGCAGCTTACAAATATTATAACTCAAAAAGATTTGGGCATTAAAATTCCCTTCGAATTCTGTTTCTTTGGGAAGAGGCTGGCTCATAAATCCAAAGGCATTTACGAGCAGGCGATGTTTAAAATATTCACCCAGCTGGGCAAAATAGTTACCAGACTTGTTTTTGGCAAAGAATGTTTTCTATTTCGTTTACATTCAAGTGTGGACAAAATCATTCCCGACGTAATTTAACTTCAAGCTGATCCAATATTTTCTTTGCTGGTGAACAATCCAACAACTCAAAAAATGTTCTGCTGGTGTCTATTCCTTTTTGAATTTCCGCCCGCTCTTTTGGTGAAAGATTGGAGAGTTTGTACAACCGGGAAAGGTTTTGTTTTAATTTGTCCTTATCCGCACCATATAAATTATTCAATAATCCGGCCGAATGGTCATTGCTGGGAAGTATAGGGATATTGCCAATTTTACAAAAGGTGTAAAAAATAATTGTGAGTGCAGAAATAGAAAACTGTGTACGTTTACATTTTTTTATTTCATTCGCTGCACCATTCAATTTTTCATTTTCGGCAATAATCGTATCGAGTTTCGGAAGAAAATCGGTGTAATAAGCTGGCCAGTAATTAAACAGGATCAAAGTTATTAAGGAAACACTGGCGGCGATAAATACAGATAATAATGACAAATGCCAGGTACGGCCAAATGCCGATGACGCCAGGATAGTAAATGTTATCAACACTGTGTAATGGAATAATACCTGCCGGAACCAGAAATCTGCGATTAGCTTTTTACGGGTTGCTGTAAAGCTCCAATGCGGAAATTGTTGCTGGTAATTGGAATGGATACTGTTAAATCGTGCACTGATATGGTCTGTTTGTAAGGGGAAGTCAAAAGTTATAAAGGACTTCGCCCGCTTCAATATCTCTTTCATACAATGTCCTTTCCTTAAAATTACGAAGTTTTATAAAAAGTCAGAAATTTTTTGAACTTTATTTAGTTTGAACAGTGTAAGTAAGGCTAATTTCCGATCAGTTTGATTCTCACAGAAAGGGCAAAAGCGTAAATTAGTCATAAGATGCTCCACCAAGCGTTAACTCCAGCCTTACTACTGATAGTGGTCAATAGCTCACTTGCGAGTGGCCACCACCCGAGACTTTATTCTACTTTTGTTGCTAACTCTAATCAGTGGAGGCCTGATCAGCCAGTTGTTGTACCTGTTCGGCCAATGCGTTTTAGGGGGATTTTGCGGGTAGAAGAATGAGGCATACCATTGCCCGTCCTTTCCAGCCAGCCCAGAGCTTGCACCTGCAGGGTGTTTATATCAAAATAAGATCGCCCATACAAGAAGTTGTTTTTGATATATTTACTACATTTTCCACCTTTGCTTTGCGGATCTGCTTTACGACAAAAATGTACCCGGAACTCCTGTTCAAAACATAGTCCTTAAATCTCTGTGTCAGCAGTGTTCTCCCAACCGTTCGTCTATTAGAAATAACCTATCCTTATCATACACCACTTCTACAGGCACACCCTTAAAAAATGCTAAGGCTTCCTCATGTGCATCTATAGCGGTAACGGTGGTGAAGGGATTATCTGAAAAACGTACAAACTTCATCCTGGACCGGGAAAGCATCATGACAAAGAAGTGAACCTTTTTACGTCGTTGATCTGTGCTACGCAACGTATACTGACCAAAGTCAGCTTGTCCCTGGAACCCATAAGGCAACCGTTCCACCACAAAAAATTCTCTGCTATCCCCCTCCACCGGAATATCATATTTCTGACGGATGGCCATTACAAAATTGTACACTGTCTTGGGGGAAGTTTTGGCGAAGTCCGGGTGGTGCTCTTTCAACCAGTCTTGCAACTGGGCGACACTGGAAGAAGGATAGACGCTAAGTCTATCCTTTACAAAAGATTCGTAGGCACTCAGCACCTTAGTACGGATTTCTTTTTTGTCCAGAAATGAAGCATGTTGCGCTTCATTCATTGAAGCATATCGCTTGACGGCGCATGCATCGATTCAGAGTAACTTACCGATGGCTGATCGTTTAAGACCTTCCAGCATTAACCTTTGAATTTCATAATACATGATCCAGTCTCATATAGTTTTTTTATCCTTAGTATTTGCCGGTTTTAAGGCAAACGAATATGGATATTATTAACAAAGGATCATGCATATACTCAAGAGAAACTACATCCTTATTTACCGAATTGTAACATCCTTATTTACCGATTTCTTGCATTGCTATTTACCTAAATGGCCTAAAAGACATACATTCTTATTTACCGATTTTAATACATTGTATTTACCGATTACAACAACCCAGCATATTTATTTAATAGCGGCAAAAAAAAATAAATAAACGCAGTATTTAAAAATTAGCAGCCGCTGCTGCATTGCAATATTAACCCTCTCCGGAACGGAGATGATCGTTCCAAAAACGTAAATGAACAAAAAAATACACAAACAGCCCAGCACCATTAAAAAACATAAAAACTGGGCAACATTCCTAGCTTGGTTGTGGAAACTGATTAAAACCACAAGGCTCCTTTAACTGATCTGGTCGGCTCTGTGATCCTACAGGGCTGGCCTTATCTTTTATAAAATTTATGAGTGGACTTATTGTGAAACAGCTTGAACTTAACTGTTGAAACTTTATAAAACAAGGTTCATTACTTTTCAAGTCAAAGGCTATCATAGAGTTAAAAATAACAGACAAAGAGCCATGTGGTGTTACTTAATTAGAGACCTGACGTTTGTTTCACTTGACTTTTAGCAAGTCTTCAATCAGTTTTAGTCAATAAATCATTTTCTATTATTAAGGGCAAGTAATTTATCCCAGTCGTATCTATTGTATCTTTTATTGTCCTCATACAGGATAGGAAGGTATGTGTCAACTAAAATATTTTTTTCAATGGTAATATTTTTTTTCCGATACCAGTCATTAAGATAAGGTAATATCGAACTAGCCCCTACATTGGGGTCTGAAACTGAAAAAACTAATCTGTGAATATTATGCTGTAAAATACCTGCGAAACAATATAAGCAAGGTTCAAGAGTTGAGTAAATTTCTACAAAATCTTTTCCTTGTACCGCTTGTTTAATTAAGGAAGAATGTTTAATTAGTAAAGAGTTTTCAGCGTGAAAACATAAAGTACCAAGTTCTCTGTTTTGATTTTGAGATTTGTCTATAATTTCTTTGTTGATTAAAAGGACAGCACCAACTGGAAAATTAGATTTTGATAAAGCTGTTTTTGCTTCTTGAATTGCAATTTCCATAACCTCTAAATCAGTCATAGCGAAAAATAGTATTTAATTTGAGTGATAACACCAATTGGAAAATTACATGACTTAATTCTATACTTTTTGGCGTTGAATATTTTCAATTTCTGATAATATAAAGTCAACAAATATTTTTGCATTTGTTTCGATCGGCGCAATGCCTGTGTCTATAGATAAATCTGCATTTACCGGGCACTCATAAGGATCAGTAATTCCAGTGAAATTATAAACTTTTTGAGGGTCATAATCTGGCAACATAGCTCTCTTATATAATCCTTTAACATCTCTTTCAATGAGTATTTCCAAATCACAATTAAGCCACACTGTTTTTACATTCTTTCCATAGTTTATTAATTCTTGACGCATGCATTCGTATGGGTTTATAGCTGCTAAAATTGAAATAATATTGTTCCTTGACAATAAATGACTAACAATTCCCAGCCTTCTTATATTTTCAATACGGTCTTTTTTCGAAAATGTTAAATCAGTACATAAGAGTTTCCGATATTCATCACCATCAATTACTTCAACTTGATACCCCCTTTCCATGAGTTTATTCTTGGCTAAATACGCAAGAGTTGTTTTTCCTACACCTGATAGACCAGTTAATTGAATAAACAACATACGAGATTTTTTAATTTCAGAATTGGAAATATTTTGATAACCTTTCTATTATTTCAATTCAGGTGACAGGTTCAATATTTCATTAAACTCAATAGATATATGAGAAAGTTTTTTTTCCTTAGCTACCATAATTTGTTCGTTATATGCTGCTAAGAATAGATCCAACTTTCCATTTTCAAGAAGTCCCTTTGTATATGGCGCAAAGGACCAGCTTTCTTTTATCTCAACTAATTCACGGTTCGTAAAAATAATCAATGGATTAAAATTCATCGCAATAGCTTTCTCATACCAGTCGCAAAGCGTAAAACAGAATTGGGGGTCTTTAAGTACTGATGGCTTTTGTAATGTATCAAGATAATTGAAAATTGATCTCTCATCTATTTTTGAACTATTTATAAACCCTAAATTTAAAGAACGAAGTTGCTTACACTCTCTTGTATGATACCTTTCTTTTTTACGACCATATCCTCTTTCATTAGGATTTGTACTAGCAGAAGGATTAAAATATCGCAAATCAGTTTCTATTAATTGAGTCAAAAGAGATGTGCCAGTTTTATAGAGACCACAAATGAATACGATTTCATATTGCTTAATATCTTGTAATTTAAAACTTTTGTCCATATGAGTTGCCGTTTATTCCATTCTCCTACTTTTAAACTATTTATTGGGAGAACACTTCATTTAAGGCGTGTGTATAAATGTCAACAGTTCTAGTATAATATTCAGTTGAAATAGATGAGAACGAATTTAAAACGACAGAAGCGTTAATCTCTAGTATCTCCAACCCATATTTTTCAGATTCAATTATATCAACGCTTACAAATTTTGCATTAATAGCCTGGGCAGCTTTACTTGCGATCAATTTCAGTCGCTCATTATTTATTATCTCATACTTCATTCCAAAAGAAGCGTTGTGTTTCCACTGAAAATATATCCGTTCGTTTTTTTTGGGCTTTTCTTTTAATCTCGTTAATAAAGAAGCGTCAAATATATTTTCCAACTTTATAGGTGAGTTTTTGTTTGTTTTTAGGTAATCTGCTAAAAGTTCAATAATTAAGCTTTCGCCGTTGCCAATAACACATGGAATTTGTTTTTCGAAGCTTAACATGCATTCATTATTTAAAACGATATTTCTATATTCACCTGTTATCTTTCTGTAAGGGGATAAGCAGAGCGTACTATCAGTAGAATACACTAACGATAAAACATTCTCTAAGTCAACTTCATTCTGTATTAGAAAAACGCCGTCCCCCTTTGAAGAATTGTTTCTCTTTATCAAAAAAGGAAAATTGTTTTCATGTATAAATTCTTCAATAGATTTATTATTCCCAACAGTTTTTTTTCGTTTTAGTAATATTGTTGGACTTAATAAAAGTTTGTGAGGTACATTATTGATTTCGTGTGAGTTTAATATTTCACAGCATAAATTCTTACTTCTTGCTATCTTATAGGAGGCTGAATCATTTAATGGCAAGGTATAGCCTACGATAAACTTTGTTAAACCATTCTTTTTAAGCTCAATTGCCCAATTAGTTGGGAAATGGGTTGCTTTAATCCCTAATTTGGCGGCAGCTTCATTAATAGCGGTTATAAATTCAGGACTGTGCATTTAATTAGTGTATTTTATAAGTTTGTCTCTTTCATGAGCCAGATGTTTTAATATCCAGTCCTTTAAATATTCTTCTTGTGTTCCTGAAATATATGCTATTAGAGATTCAGCAATTTTACTTAAAGTGATCGTTTTTTCTGCAATGTCTTTAAAGTCATAAAGAGCAATTGTATTAGAAAACTGCAAATTGAATTCTTCAGGCATAATGTCTTCAATCTCCCTATCTACCCTGCCAAGGAAGTCGGTATTTTTGATAACATATATACGTACAACCTGCATTAAATATCTTCTTAAATTTCTAACCTGGTCAAGTGCATTCCATAGATGGCTCCGGGACAAGTTCTTTTCTATTTTTTTTATTGAAATGATTGCCATTGTAAAAGGATTGTTCTTTAGAAGGGGCTGCTTAGAATAATCTGGTTTACTTATTTGGTAGCTTCTACACTTCTCAATTATATCTTCTTTATCAAATAGGATGTGCCCATTAGGTTCCCAAAAGAAATCTTCCGCATTATCTGAATTTATCAAGCTTATATCAAGTGTAAAATCAATATCCTTTTTAAAGTAAATGGTATATAGATTTTCTGTCCACGGGAAATAACCTTGATATATAATTATATCAACATCCGTTAGGGCTAATAATTGGACATTAATTGACTTTTCATCATTTATAACTTTATGTACTAAACAAAATAAATCAACATCTGATTTTTCAATATCTTGTTTATATGAAAGCGACCCCCCTAAAAGAATGCCTGAAACTTGATCAATATTATATAAAAGTGACAGCGATTCATAAAGCATTTCTCTTCTGTATGGAGAAAGATGCAAAACACTCTCAGGAAGTCTATTTTTAAAAACGCTTGTCATTTAATTAATAAGATTATAAAATTCTTTTGCTGCTTTAGCAAAACTAAATTCTTCACTGGTATATCTTGCACCATTCTGTCCCATTTTTTTTGCAGACGGTTTATCTCTTGCAATACTTAACATCGCATCTACAGCGTAATCAATATCAAAGAGGCTTTTCTTTGAGTTCCCGGATTTTAGCAACTCATTTAATTCATCGTATTTAAGTTTTTTCGTTGGGAAGCAATACCCACCTTCAGCTCTTATGATATGATTGCTTATCCCAACAACATCAGAAGTAATAACAGGAATACCACATGCCATTGCTTCCATCAATGCTAAATTAAAGGAATCATAAATGCTTGTGTTTAATTCTACATCTGATGCCTGTAGTAAATATTCCACGTTTGACAGAAGGCCAGTCCAGTAAATGGTTAAGTTTTCCTTTTCAGTTTTGTAAATAAAAACGCTATTATCTTTTATACTTGTTAAAGCCAAATTTAAAGAGGCGACTTCTGCATATGGAACCGGCCCTGTCATTATCAAAAAACATTTCCGTGAAATTAATTGTGCAGATTTTAGTGCAATATCTAACACTGTTTCGGGACATTTTATTTTTCTCATGCTACTGTGATGATGAATAATAAAATCATCTTCATTGAAATTCAATGATTTTCTACGGGCTAAATTTTCTATTTTGCTTAGTGGAAAAAACTTTTCATTTTCAAGAACTGGTGGTAAGACATGAATGTCCTTTTCAATGTTATAGTATTCTTTTATATCCGTGATAAAGCTTTCAGAATAGGTTACAACTGAATCAACAAGAGGGTTGTCTAATAACCATTTTACCCTTGACTTGATTTGTGTTCCTATTTGCCATATATCTGAACCGACAGGATGAAGAATAAGTTTTGGGTCACAATTCTGAAAATGCTTCATTTGACTTTTGACATCAAGCAAAATATTACAGTAAGGAAAAAGGTTCGCCCCGAACAAAATGCTATCTGCTTTTCCCTTAAAGTCCTCAATTATTTTATTTGAAACTGAATAGGTTTTTATTACAGATGAATCAATCACTTCTGAATGGATACCAGATATGTCCATTATATGAGTTTTGACAGGACTTTTTGTGTATGCAAAGTATTGAGGTGCTTCAAAAAAATAAGCATCTACACTATACCCATTTTGCGAAAGAAAATGCAAAAGGCGACTTGTATTCTTACTTCCGCCGGCAAAGCTGTGATGAAAACATGATACTATTTTTTGGGAATTCATTATCGCAGGCATTTATTTTGAAATTCATCAAAAATACTTTGATATATTTCTATTGCAGCTTGATCTTTATCCCGCCAGAATAACAAACGAATATGGTAACCGGGATAAGTATTTACCTCTGACTCTTCTTTTTTTGATGGCAACTTTAATTCCTTAATCCGTTGATTAATTTGTTTGGCAAACTTATCTAATAAAGACTCAAAAACATTGTAATTGCCGTTGGCTGCAAGAAGATATAATGTAGCTACATTCGATTGAAATGACTTAACTAAAGTATTTTCATCTCCCTCTAGTTTATCGTTTATAATTTTTGAAAATTCAGACAGGCTTTCATTATAATTTTTATTTTTCCGTATTTTATGCAGCATTGCTTTGTGGCAATAAAGCCAAAAGGGAATTGGATTAACCTCCCTATATCCTGGCTCATCTTCTTTTGGATAATCTTCCAGTGCTCTGTAAATATAGCCTTCAGCTTTGTCAATTAATAGCAGCATGTTTTGAACTTTGGCTATTTCATTAGGTAAGATGCACCATTCTGCTTCATAATATCTTGCAAGAAAGAAATAGTATTTACCAATTGTTTCTTTACCGGGTATGTTATCAAGAAAGTATAGTTTAGCCTTTTTCAGTTTGTCAAAGGCCGCAAGGCCATGCCAGTTTTCTCTAATAAACTCATTAAGGTGACTTTCGTAAAGCCCGAGATAACATTCTGCTAAGATATTTTTGTTGGCAATGTAATTTTTTGATATTTCCTGCAGTTTTATTCTAACATTTTCCCAGTCCCTCGCCCTGTTGTGAAACAATATCCAATATCTTAAAATGCCAATATTTTCAGTAAAAATTTTTAACGCTTCAGCTGCAATTTCACAACCTTCTTCAATTTGGTATGTGGTATGATACAGGAATTTTAAAGTTAGTAAATATTCTGATAGGGTTCTTTCTCTTACAATGTATGTTCCAACACTTACTTCTTGAACAGTACGATCACTTATTGAGACTTGCCCGGGAGGTGTTTTATTCAGATCAGCATACTTTTCTAATAATTCTATTGTGTATGATCGAAAAATTGCCTTGTCTTTCCAAAAAAATCTATGAAGAGTTGCATAAGATATAGTTTCACCAGACTCGCTAAGCTGAGCTTCAATGTCATTTTCCAGTGAATTATAGTAGTGGCTGTTTTTATTGTCTGGTGTTTCAATATGGGCATTTTTCCCTTTTTCATTCATGTTGGCCTTATAAGAAAGAAGAACCCTCTCTCTTAGTTTTTTAAGAAACTCAAGCTCCAAACCTGTATGACTATTAGGGTTATCCTTCATCTAAAACAAATATACAATTATTGTTGGTCGAGGTGTTGGTCCATAATGGTCTTTCTGTGGGGTTGCCTTTTTATCAATTATGTGTTCACTTTGAGTAAAAGTTAGGTATGGAGTTAAATAATGTAAAGATGGCTGAGTTTCTAAAAGATAGAAAGGTGATTATTGTTTGCCCTTCCAAGACAATTGAGTCTTCTGGCCTTGGTGACTTTATTGATAGCCATGATATGATAGTCCGCCTCAATAATGGTTATAACCTTACTCTAAACCAGCAAAGGGACTTTGGCAGCAGGACTGATATTATTTACCACTACCTAGGGCTACAGTCTGAAAATCAAACCGACTATGACCTGCGAAAAATCAGTGCAGCAGGTACTAAGATCCTTGTTATTCCTCCCCGGCCCGAGAAGATACATTTTGAAATTTTCCTTGAAAGGAATGTAAATGCCGGACTAACATTTTTACGGATCGGTGAAGCTGTAAAAAAAGAACTGTGGGATGAGATAGGCTGCCTTGCATTCTGTGGTATATGGGCAGTGTTCCATCTTTTAAAGTTTCCTGTAAAAAGTGTGCAGGTGGTTGGTATGAATTTCTTTAGCACCGGACATTATGTAGGTTACGATAACAGGACAGAGGAGCAACAGATAGCTTATGCCTTAAATTCCCAATATGACAAAAGGGGGATTGAAAAACAACATCACATTCCACCACAAAAGCAACTTTTAAAAAGGATGTATGAAACAGATCGCAGGCTAAGGCTTGATGCAGTAACAAAAAATGCAATTAGTGTAAAATAAATATGAATATTATGAAAGCGAAAAAATTTGATGTAGTAATTATTGGAGCCGGTATAACCGGGTTGCTGCTCCAATTTAAGCTCCTTGAAATAGGATGCAGGGTTCTTCTAATTGAAAAGAATGCGGTACTGGCCAAAGGCCCGTCAACAAATTGTGAAGGGATACTGCACCGGGGGGTGTACCACGGCTATGCAATTGACAATATTGAAGAAGCTATTTCTGTTGCCCGTAAATGCAATTACGGGTATGAGCAAATACTTTCAAAATATCCGCAGGTTGTTGAGGAGATGCTGCTGGAAACTGTTGCAATTATACAGGATAAGACAAATACTAGTAAGGCAACCGAACGCTGGGATAAAGCTGGTGTATGGCATGAAACTATCTCTTACGAACATGCGCAAAGGATACTACCTGAAGCAAAGCTGTCGGAAGATTTTGGATTCTTTAAGGCAAAAGAGAAGTCCATTAATACAAGGTTACTGCTACACCTGATACAGAACCAAATCAAAGGCTCTTCCAATGCTGAAATCCTGAACGGCGTTACTGACATAAAGTTTATCGATAAGAACTCTCTTGCTGCAATCATGGCAAACGGTGAATACGAAATTGTAGAAAGCGATTTTGTTGTTTACGCATCAGGTAAAGGGACAAAGGCAATTTTTGAAAGAGAGCATAAGATGAGTCTTCCTATCAAAATATTTAAGGCCCACCTGCTTACCACAAGCCGCCTTTGCAAAAACAATATCTATTGTCTTGATGAAGGCCAGGTGACAATTTTTCATCATTCGGATAAGACCATCGTTGGAATGACAAAATATAATAAGGAATGTACCGGGGATGATATTGAAATTGATCCGGAAGCTGTTGATGAGCTATTATCAAAAACTTCTAATTATTTAGATATAAAAGGTGCTTATATAAAACCATACTGGTGTCATAAGGTGGATTACGGCCAAAATGGTTTGTATCATTCGCTAGATACGCAGTTGCATGAGCCTATCCCTAACCATTTTGTCGCGCTGCCGGGCAAGCTAACAGAAGCACCGTGGATTTGTGATCATTTGGTAAGGGAAATATTTACCCGGATGAACAGGTCGGATATTGCCCAAAGGCCTTGTGATAAGTTTTTTGAAACATTAAAAAGTAAAGTATGACTACAAGTAACTTAACTCCATTTTGGAGAATCGTTTTTAAGCAGGCATGGTTTGCTTATTGTGCAGACAGTATGCCGATAGGCTGTGCCATTTTTGATGAAGATGAAATATTGGTATCTGTTGGCCGCAATTCAATTTATGATAACTGGGGAACCAATCCTGTGCAGTTACATCAATTAGGTCATGCAGAAATTAATGCGTTGCTAAAAGTAAGTAAGCATAAGTATCCAAACCTTGCAAGTTTTACCATGTTCTGTTCTCTTGAACCCTGTGTCATGTGTATTGGGGCCTTTGCCATGTCAAGGATTAAAAAAAATTTACAATATGCTTCAGCAGACCTTGTCGCCGGTGGAAAAGATTTGCTGAAGCACTCAAACTATATTGAAGAAAAGGGGTTGAATGTCTATGGCCCTGACAAGAAGTTTCAGTTTCTTCAAATTGCTTTACTAGTGGAATTTGTCCAGCATAAACGCCCCGGTGAAGTAAATGTTTTGTTTCCGCAATGGCGTCAGACAGATTCTGCTGCTGTTGATTTAGGAATACGCTGGTTTAGGGATGGATCGCTGATTAAGTTAAAAAAGGGTTATATCGCAAAGGATATGTCGTATGATGAAATCTTTGATGAACTGTTTAGAAATAAATGTTAAGTATGGCTGATAGTTATTGTTTTATTGAGGTTTTGAAGTGAGGCACTCTACCATTTATAGTACTTTCTTGCCAACTTACACTACACTAAATCATCAAAGGTTTCTCCACCAGTCAATTCCAGACCTTGTGCAAGACAATAATATTTTTCTATTCCTTCTTGGGTACGTTCGCCACCGAACGATTCCGTGAATTTTTCGGTAAAATTGGCTATTCTGTCATTATAAATTAAAACAATTTCAGAAACATAGTAAAGAAAAAATTGAAAATCAAAAAAAAAGGTAGGCGAAGTAAGGATGGATAACGATAAGGAATGTTTCGGGGTTAATAATGCCTATTTTAATTTTACTTGCAAATTACTTGCAAATAAAAAAGGAGCTATGAAAATTATTTCATAACTCCTTGATTTCCAGCTCCCCCTGCCCGACTTGAACGGGCGACCCTCTGATTAACAGTCAGATGCTCTAACCAACTGAGCTAAGGAGGAATTTCCCTTTACAGGGATGCAAAAATAAGGCTTTTGACTTTCATGACAAACACATTCAAAAATTTCCTGAAATTTTTATTTACCCATTATAAATACTAAATATATTAGTAAATTACACTATGTATTACGCTGCCATCTTCACACCCATTCTCATTATGCTGAAAAATGCAGCCCATTGCTTTGCCTCGAAAGTATGTGCCAATGGGCACAAATAAAAGGCATCAATGTTATTGCCACCGGGGATTTCACTCATCCCGGTTGGTTTAAAGAATTGCAAGACAAACTGGAGCCTGATGGAAACGGCTTTTTCCGGTTAAAAGAGCTTCCTCAAACTCCTGCAATTCCGGCGTTAAACCCTCACATAACACGTTGCGGTTTTGTTTGTCAACCGAAATTTCCTGTAAATATATTTACAACAATAAGCAACGTCGTATTCACAACCTTGTATATGCACCTGATTTTGAGACAGCTTCCCGCATCAGCACAAAACTTGCAAAACATACC
>JAOQAK010000007.1 GCA_025963635.1 Ferruginibacter sp. | reverse complement strand
AAAATAGCATTAAGGGCCGTAGCGGTAATCAATAACCAGGCAAAGTATGTGGACAACTACAAAAAAGCAGCATAAAATACTGCAGAAAAAGGTTTGGTTGTATCATAGCAATCACTCACTTGTACATTAACGCAATAGGGAACATAGAAACAGGCGTTTAATTAATACCGGAACAGTAACTTGAGAGGATCGATTGCTGCATTTATTTAAGCACAGGTGCAATCAAATATACCAGCAAACTCCTGGCACCATGCGCCCCTATTACCAGGGATTGCTCGATATCGGCAGTTTTGGAAGGCCCTGCTAAAAAAACACCATACCCTTCTTTAGCCACATCAATTTGACTATAAGCTTCATGCATGGTAGGCACAATCTTATTTACATCCAGGCAAACCACCAGATGCTGGCAGATAAAAGGTACCAGCCTGTTTTTCATCTCGCTTTCATAAATCCATACTGCACCGTTTTCGGCAATGCCAATTGTGGCTCCGATATAAGCTTTAAAAACCGGTTCCAATGAATGCGCATCGGTAGCGGTTGTAATTTCATCATTTACTTCTCCCAACATAGGAATAGTGTTCACGATATATGCGCCTGTATCCCTGGATAACTGAAGATTTTCGCGGATCAGGTTTACTCCTTCAACAATCACTGCCTTGCCCCCAATGCTTTCAAGCGTGGAAATAAACTGCTGAACAGCTTCGGTAGAAGATAATACCGCCCGCTTCATTTCAATGATAGGTGGTTCGATAAAAGAAGGCTTATTTGCGGTAATGGCTTGTAATATATTTTCTCTTGAGCTCATCGTTTGTTTTTTATGTACCAATCTCTGAAACTTTGTTTAGGCGGTGTAGGCATCTCCCTTTGTTTATACCAGGGATTAAGCGTTTTATTGTTTGTGATAAAGGGCAGGCTGCGCAGTACCCATCGGCCCATCTTACCGGCAATCCTGTAAATGGATGGATGTGCGAGCACAAATGCCATTCCGCCCATTGCAATTTTTTTACCAGTAGGTGCATACCCTTCATTGGTTAACACCTGCCGCCATTTCCATAATTGTACATGGATATCAATTTTTACCGGGCATACATTGCTGCACGAACCGCAAAGCGTAGACGCAAATGGAAGATCTGCATTTGCCTTCATGTCGAGATTAGGATTAAGGATAGAACCGATCGGCCCGGCAACGGCTGTGTGGTAGCTATGCCCGCCACTTCTCCGGTAAACAGGACAGGTATTGAAGCAGGCTGCACAACGGATACATTTTAATGAGTTCCGAAAGTCGGGCCGCCCCAGTTGTTTGGTTCTGCCGTTATCAACAATTACGATATGCATTTGCTGGCCCACCCGTGGCCTGTTGAAATGACTCGAATAAGTGGTGATCGGCTGCCCCGTTGCGCTTCTCGCCAGCAGGCGAAGAAAAACGCTTAAGTGTTCAGCCCGCGGAATTATTTTTTCAATACCCATACACGCTATATGAATATCGGCTGCATGAGTTCCCATGTCTGCATTGCCCTCGTTGGTGCAAACTACAAAGCCCCCTGTTTCCGCAACGGCAAAATTTACACCGGTAATGGCCAGCTGCGATTGGATAAACTTATCACGCAGGTGTATGCGTGCGGCTTCGGCCAGGTATTGAGGATCGTTGTTACCTGCTTCTGTTCCGAGGTGCTCATGAAAAGTTTGACTTACATCTTGCTTTTTTAAATGTATTGCCGGCAGCACAATATGGCTGGGTGGTTCATTTCTGAACTGCACGATGCGCTCCCCTAAATCTGTATCCACCACTTCAACTCCATGTTCAATTAGAAAAGGGTTTAAATGACACTCTTCAGTAAGCATGGATTTGCTTTTCACAATCCGCAGCACATTGTTTTCGCGGATGATCTGTAAAATGATGTCGTTGTGTTCGGCAGCATCCGCAGCCCAATGCACCTTAACACCGTTTGCCAATGCATTCTTTTCAAATGCCGATAAATAATTATCAAGATTGGAAAGAGTGTGATCTTTTATACCGGAGGCGAGTTCTCTCAATTGTTCCCATTCCGGTACCTGGCGCACCGCCTTATCCCGCTTCTCCCTTACAAACCATAAGGTTTCATCATGCCAATCCGTTCGGGGTTCATCCTGTATAAATACACCCGCGGCTTTTGAATGGCTCATCGTGGTTGCACCAATGGGAGCAAAGTAAAACTTATTGAAATTTCTTGGATCCATCTTTCGTTAATTTGATACCGTAACCGCCTCCATACTATTTAAAATTTCTGCAATATGGATTGTCTTTATTTTACTGCCCTGCCTTTTCAATATGCCTTCCATGTGCATCAGGCAACTCACATCCACCCCGGTGATATACTCCACATTATTTGCTTCATGTTCACTTACCCTGTCCTTACCCATTTTTGCAGATACGGCTTCTTCAAAAACGCAAAACGTGCCTCCGAAGCCGCAGCATTCGTCTACCCGTTTTGGCTGGGTAAGCACCAACCCCGTTACCATCCCCAGCAATTGCGCTGGTTTCGAAAAAGTGGGTGCAACGAGTTCACTCATTGAAGATAGGTGAAGGCCACGTTGCCCGTGACAACTAACATGCATGCCAACCCTGTGAGGGAAGGCAGCGGTAATATTGGGTACTGCCAACACATCTACAATGAACTCCGTAAGCTCATAAATATGGCTTCGGATCTGAAGGGACTTACTTTCATCTTCATCGTGCAAATGCTCTTTTACATGCAATACACAACTACCGGAAGGTGATACGATATAATCCACTCCGCTAAAATTATTTACAAAATTTTTATCGCAACCTTTATCGAGGTTTGCGAAACCGCTATTGGCCATTGGTTGCCCGCAACAGGTTTGATTGAGCGGGAATACAACTTCGCAACAGAGTTTTTCCAATAACTCCATCGTGGCTATTGCTACCTGCGGGTAAAATTGGTCGATGTAACAAGGAATAAATAATCCTACTTTCATTTGATTGCTGGATAGCTTTTTAAGTTTGATTCCCACAAAGTTAACAGAATCATACAACGGAGTTGATGATCCTCTTCATGTTTTTGAGCGGGTGAATAATAAAGATATCAATAGACAAGAATCGATAGCAATTTTCACTCTTTGGGAAATAGGTTGCTAGTTAACACTTATTACAGAGAATTGTATCCTGCTGTGTCCTGTTGCCAAAGAAGGCCGTATAAAGAAAGAATGTAGGAATGTTATTTGAACAGTAAAATCATCTGGTTAAAACCACCGCGAGAATTAAGCACCTATTTATAGTTGATGGATTTGGAGCCTCCCGTAACTGCCGTGTAATCCGCGAAAAGAAAATTATTAAAAATTTCGGTTGCGGCCTCCGCCCCCAGATCTTCCCTCCGCGGCAGGAAGTGGCATGGATCGCTGCATACGCTCTCCCTGGGGTCTTTTACCTCCAAACTTATTGAGATTGTACATAAAGCTCACCATGAAAAAACGTCTTAGCACCTGCGTGTAATTATCTTCGATATAATTATCTCCGATGATACGATTGATGCTTTTATTCTGGTTCATAATATCGTATACGCTAAACCGCAATTCCGCATTTTTCTTTTTAAACAGGAACATTGCTGCACTGGCATTCCATAATGGAATGCTTTGATTGAAACCGTCGCTTCTGCCCGTATTGATAAAATAATCAAAATCACTGGAGAGATTGATCTTTTTTAGGATGGTGTAAGTAATGTCCAGTGAATAATTGTGCGAAAAATAGCGGTTACTTAGTTGCTGGTTGACTGTATAAGTTGCTTCGTTATAAGTAAAGTTAGCACTGGCACCGAGGTCAAGTTTATCCTGGATATTATAGTTAAAGTTTATCCGCTGATTGGCCACTTTCGTATAATTAAAGTTTTTCTTTTTGTACAAAACACTCACATCGCGGTTATAGCGTAAAGAACTGGTGAGGTTAAGAGTCAGCGGGCTTCTTTTACCTGAAGCCATTTTTTTTAACGGAATTCCAATGGTACCCGAAAAAGCAATGTTGTAGGCGCCATCTACATTCACGGGTTTGGTAAGCAGGATAGAATTGCCCAGTGAATCGATGCTGTTTACAATTTTATTACTGGTAGTAGTAGCCGAAATATTGGTATTGAGATAAACGAAATTGCTAAGGTTGAAAGTATTGTAACTAAAGTTGAGATTGTTATTAAACTCCTGTTGTAAATCAGGGTTGCCGGTGCGATAGTTTAACTGGTTACTTACATCAATCACATCCTGTAATTGTGTAATAGAAGGAGCCCGGGTACTTCCGCGGTAATTAAAACGTAAACTTTTTCTCGTACCGAGATAATAATTAAATCCTGCAGATGGGAAGAAATTTGTGTAGCGTTGTTTCATCAGGCTATCCTTACCCGTTATCGCCCGATGGCTCATATTTTCAAGTGACGCCAGTTGCACCGCACCACCTACCTGGAAATCATATTTCTCTTTTTTAAACCTGAAATTTGTACCTAGCCGGTTTGAAACAAATCCATTTTCAAAATAATTGGTGAGCGGCTTATTGATGCTGTCAAATTTACCGGTGCCCGCATCATAGTCGTAGGTCTTCCTGTCTGATTCACTCTGATTATTGCTATAGGCATAATTCAATTCCAATATCTTATTCTTCCCAACCATTTCTGTAAAAGAAGTACTGATGGTATTATTGAACGAATTGGTGGCCTGTTCATTTTGCTGTTGCCGGTTTTGCATACGGGTAATGCCGCCATCTTTATTGTAAAAAGTATAAGGAGAAGTATTGGCACCTTCACCATCGCTTCCGGCTAAAGCAGTATTCCATCCTATTGTAAAAGTGCGGCCAGGTTTATTGAAGCGATGACGAAAAAGTAAATTATTGCCAAAGTTCCAGCCATCACGCGTATTGCTGCGTTGGCTGTTACCACCGATGGCCTTAAAATCTGTTACGGATCCTACTGCCCTTGTCATTACCGAGTCATAGCTAAATGATTCAGCATGCTGTACACTGAATGTTGGCATCAGCAGGATCGAGTTCATTGTGTCAATCGTGTATTCGAAGCGGGTGTTAAATCGATGACTAAGGCTGCTGTTTTTATTGTAAGACTCTTCAGTGGTGTTGGCAACAGAATCGTTGGGAAAAAAGTTTTGGCTGTAACTATTGCTATGTACAATCGTGTTGGTATTGGCAACAAAATAATTACCTGTGAACTCCAGTTTCGGACTTAAAACATCGCGGTAATTAATGCCCCCGTTCCATGACTCTGTATTCCCATTTGGCGCATCGTTCACTGCACCACCTCCGCGGTTACCTCCACCACGGTTACCACCGCCGCGGTTGCCTCCGCCTCCGGCTGACATTCCGCCCATGCCACCCATACTGCTAATGATATCACTGGATGAAAAGCCCAGCCTGTTTACATTGTTCAGTCCACCCAGCACAGAAAGTTGCCTGGTATTGTTAAACAAATTTGCCGAGAGATTGGCGGAGTAACGGTCACTGCTACCTGCGCCCACAGTAGCCCTGCCGAAATATCCTTTTTTGCGATCCTTTTTTAATTTGATATTGATGGTGCGTTGTTTGCTCCCGTCATCCACCTTGGTAAACTTTGCCTGGTCGCTCATATCATCAAATACCTGCACACTCTCAACCAATTCCGCTGTTAAGTTTTTTGTAGCGAGTTTGGGATCATTGCTGAAAAACTCTTTCCCATCCACATATACCTTGGTGATCTGCTCACCCTGGGCAGAGATATTACCATCTTTGTCGACTTCTACTCCCGGCAATTTTTTCAGCAGATCTTCCACAGTTGCATTGGGCTTTGTTTTGAAAGCTGCTGCCCTGAATTCTACCGTATCTTTTTTTATAACGATCGGTGTGGACATAATCACCACACCCGCCAACATTCCCGTGTCGGCATTTAAATAAATGGTTCCCAAATCAAAATTGAATTGCGCCGGTGTAATATGAATATTTTTTACCAACTCCTTATAACCTGCATAACTGATGCCTAACAGGTAGTTGCCAGGAGCAATATTTTTTATCTGGAACAAGCCTTGTTTGTCTGCCACAGCAAAGCCGGCGCCGCTGGAATCGATCTTATTGAATAAGCTGATAGTCGCGTCTGTAAGTGGAAGTTTATTTAAAGAATCTGCAATCGTGCCCTTGATGGTACCGTATGTTTTTGATTGTGCCTGTAATGCATTGGCTGTAATAATCAAACAGAGAAATAGTATAATTCTTTTCATTTACCGGGTTATGTTTTTAGGGCTTGCAGTTTTATTTTAAAAGTAAGTACAAGATTTTACTGAAACAATCACCCGCATTCAATCGGTTGCCTAGTAATACTTCCGGTAATTTCCACTCAGTACATTCCTTGAGTAATAAAACGATACTATTAAGACGACATTAACTAAATTAACCTGCGGCTTTGAAGAAATATTTGTATTGAAATGAAGAGACGTATATCAATAAGAAAATTAACGAAGCAAACGGAAATGCACTTCCTGTATAAATTTGCGCACGGTAATGGTTAAGCGTTGATGTTGTAATTTTACCAATCTATTTTTAACAAGGCCACTGCTTGCCGCGGAAATGAAAGATTATATACCCAAATCCCATTTTTCACGATTGACTTAAATGGTTTATTTATTTGCTGTAACTGCCCAGCTTTTTCGAGTGTATCTATTTGGGCTTTGGTTGGCTGTTTTGGTGATCCCATCTTTTTCCATGCCTCGTAAGAATTGCTGTGTTGCTTATCAATCCTGTATTGGGTAACTGTGATATTTTTCGCAGGCAGATCTTTAACCTGTACCGACACCTGCCCGGGCAAGCCGCTTGTGTCATCATCGTGGTAATTCCACAACATTATGGTACAATTCTTTTCATCTTTGGCAGCTATGCCGCCTAAATCATCTCCCCGCCGTACGCTGGAATCTCTTATTGTCAAAAGGGGATACATCTTATTGCCATTCACGGCTAATCTTTGCCCCTTCATCATACCAAACATACGAAATACATTCAGCACAGGTTTATCCACGCCATTGGTAGCCAGGTCGCGGAAGCCATAGAACCATGGCTGGTCTTCAAATTCAAACGACCAGGAAACCGCCCCAAGGAAATTCACCTTGTGCAAATCTGCCAGTAAATATTTTCTTGCAAAAGACGCTGCGGTATAACTTGAATACACCGTTCCATTCCGGTACGCATTTTCGGGATTGGTTGCCATTCCGCATGCAGCGCAACCTTCAGGATCACTCTCACCGATGATGATCGGCAGATCTTTTGTTTCCGGATAAGATGCAACGATTGCAAAGCCACTGGAAATATCTCTTAGCTGGGTGCCAACATTCATGCGAACATGACCATTTACCACACGTGGAGCGCCTTTGGCATGAAAAGCAATGAAGTCTACCGGTGTGCCAATTTTACCAGTCACATAATTGGTATCATGGAAGCAATGCTGAATAAAAGTTTTTAAAAAATCAGCTGCACCTTTGCCAGACGGGCCGGTTACATGTGGGCCGCCTACCCTTGCAGTGGGTAAAGCTTTTCTGACACCGGCAACGGAATAATCGTAAAGCTTACAATACTCCTGCACTGTTCCGCCCCAGTAAGGGGAGTTGGGTTCATTCCACAATTCCCAATACCAGCTTTCTACTTCTTTTTTACCATAACGTTCTGCACAGTGCTTTACCCATTGGTAGATCAGTTCTCCCCATTTAGCATAATCCTTCGGCGGATATCGCCAACCCGTATTGATATTGCTATAAGGCTGTCCGGGCTGCCAATGATGCTGGTAGGGCTGAGGCTTGGTGGACAATGCTTCCGGCATAAAACCCATCTGCGCCAACGGTTTCATCCCCCGTTGTACATAAGTGTCAAAAATAGAATCCACAATATTCCAGTAGTAAACAGGGTTGCCATTAGCATCTTCTCGGTAAATATTGGTTGATCCCCATTTTAAAGCAGGCGTGCCATCGCCGGTTGTCAATAGACTATGAGCCCGAACATATACCGGCACTGGACTCAATGCAGCCAACTCCGACAACAATTTTTTGCCGTCTTTCATATAGGTATAATTTGGCTCATCATATCCAAACCATGCCCACACTGGTTTCATCGGGGCTATAGGTTTGCCTGCGTTCACATAGATGAAAGCGGTATCATTTACCTGTTGTGCGCCGGATTTACAAAAACATGTAAGGGATAAAAGAAATATCATGGCTCCTTTTCTCATGGGGATCAATTTAATAAATTCGCCCGCAAAATACCGTATTGTGATGGGATTATGTCAGAGTGACAATTAAAAGAATAAACGGAAGTGATTAAAAGCGGCCGGCAATCAGGTTAACTTGATGCAAAGATTGGTGAATAAGGTATTCGCAAATAGTAGTGTCAATAAAACCGCAACCCAGTATGCAACAGTTCTTATTTTCGTAAAAAATACGGCAAATCATTGCAATATTTCAAAGCGCCAGAATTCCCTCCCATACTTTCCTGAGTACCGGAATACCATTGACTACATTATTTTCCCTGGTAAATAAAACCCTTTCGCCGGGATAAGTAATATTTTTTGTTGCATCTGCCGCAACTGATTGGTGATAATCTTCAATAATGCCTTGCACGGTTCTGGCAATCATGGAATGGTTTCCCAATTTTGATATATCTATCGCAATAAATACCTGCGATAAACTGTCTTCAACGGCTTTTTTAGCAATTTCATGCACCGCTAAGCCACCCGATAAAACAGTTGCCAGTATGTCGAGCAGCAAAGACAAACCTGCTCCCTTCCAGTAACCAACGGGCAATGGTCTTTTTGACTCAAGAATGGCAGCCGGGTCATTGGTTTGTTCGCCATTGGAATTATATCCCCCATCTACCGGCAGCTTTTCATTTTTCATCACTGCCAATTCCATTGCGCCATACGAATATTGCGACATGGCCATATCCAGCACAATGGCTTCTTCTTTATACGGTAAAGCCATCACCATTGGGTTGTTGCCTAATTTAGGATCAATTGCTCCCCACGTGGGCATTATAGCCGTGGTGTTCGTCCACCCAATAAAAACAAATCCTGCTTTTGCCGCCTGCCATCCGTAAGTACCGCCCCGCATCCAATGGTTTGTATTTGCCAGCGATACACAACCAATACCGTATTGCCGGGCCAGCCCCATTACTGTTTCAGTGGCATGCACCGCATTTAAAGGACCAGGGCCGAGGTTACCATCCCATTGTTCAATGGCTCCAAATTTATTTTTAAGGGAAGGGATTGCATGAGGTAAAACAAACCCATCTTTTACATATTGCACAAATCTTGGGAAGCGATTTACGCCGTGCGTATAAATTCCGTCTACACTGTTAGCGGTAAAAATGGCTGCACATTCATTTGCTTTTTGATCAGTAAATCCAATCTCAAGTAAAATCGATGCAAAGCGTTCCTCCATTTGCGCCGGCGAAATAAAAATGAAATTATTATCTGTCATGTGGGTTGCATTTAAATATGTGATACGTTATGTTCCGGTACTGGCATATAGCTTTTAATTAGTCTGACGCATGATCATTTGGCGCATCGAAGCCATTCCAAACTTTTTGAGCTGTCCACATTTCATCAGGCGCCGACCAGAACGCATCTGTTTCCGGCAGTCCCAATGGAAGCAGTATGAAGGAACATAAATATAAGCTGCCCGTTGTATTGTAAACATCTGCTATGTCCGGCTGTGCACCATATAAGCCGATGGTTAGCCAACCCTCGTTTGTAAAGGTTGTTGGCTGTTCCATTGTCTTCTTTATTACCGCTGTTAAGGCACAACGGACCTGTGAAGGTTTGAGAGAGGATGGCAATTTCTTTTTCCAGGCCATGTCTGCAAGATGATGAAAAGCGCCGCCCCGGTAGATCAGCGATCGTCCGGTGGCCGGGAAGCTACCATCGGTATTGATCAGTCTTTCCTGAATTTCTGCGTAGCGCTCACTTCGTCTTTTCAATTTGTCTGACATTGCTTTGTAAGTATTGCCTTTTTCATTGAAGGTTTCCATTATCTGCTGCAGATAAGGATGGATTACATAGCTGTTATAGTAATCCCAATGAAAAAATTCTCCATCCGAATAGAGCCCATCTCCTACATACCACTTATCAAACTGGTGTAAAATCAGGTCAACCTTTAATTCATCCCACTGGTAATTATATTTACAAAAAAATACTTCTATCATCCCGGAAAACAATAACCAATTGCTGTAACCTGGTTTTACTTTGCGGGTAAGCAGGAATGCATCGATCACTTGCTTTTTGGTGGATGTGTCCAGGTGTTCCCAAAGCCACGGGCAGCGCAATAATCCAAGCGCCATAAAAGATGCATCCACTAATGGCTGTCCGCCTGCGTGCCACTCCATATAATCTTTCGAAGATGGATTTACGGCATTGGCAATTGATTTTAATGCAAGCTGCCGGTACTCATTTCTTAACGCCTGCTCTTTTTGCGTGCCACCTTCCAAATTTAGCCATGGAGCCATTCCACATAGCAATCTTGCAAATGCTTCCAGGTAAGCAGCATTTTTCCTGCTGGTGGGATTATCAATTCTTTTTGACAATTGCACAGGCATATTTTTTTTCAAGGCATCACCGGCAAGATTCGTTAAGACCGGCCGGGCAATTTTATCCAAATGCTCCAGCCAGAATTGCCGGTCTTTAATACCGTTATTCGCTTGGCCGTTGGCAAAATGTATCGTGAGAACGAGTGTGATAAAAAGCGCAATAGCTGATTTGTTCATATGATTTTTTTAGAAAATACCGATGTAAGATATCAGTTGTGGTTTAATCGACATTGCTTAGGCCTGGAGCCGCTAAACAATTACCCCGCTGGCGTTTTCATCTGCAGCGGGGTAAGTCCATTTTTCAAAATTTGCAGTGAAATTATTTCAATTCCAGCACCACTACGCTTTGCGCGGGTAACTCTACAACAAGTTGATCCCCTTCTTTTTTTGCACCGTTAAAAGGTGCTATCTTGATATTGTTTGGATTTTCAAAACTATTAACATCAGTCAACTTTTTTGAGGTCAGTATCTGGCCCTGTACAGATTTCCAGCCAATGCCAGGCAATGAGCTACGAATAGAAATTTTTCTATTCGGATCAAGATTTACTAAGGAAATGTGAACGGCCCCACTTGAATCTTCGGAAGCTGAAATATTCACAGCAGGAATTTTGTTATCACCGTTGGTATAATCAGGTGAGTTAAAATTTACCGGCAGCAATTTGGCGTCCTGGTGCACTTTATACATATCAAAAATATGATAAGTTGGGGTTAACAGTATTTGGTTGCCTTTTGTAAGAATCAGCGCCTGCAATACATTAATGGTTTGTGCAAGATTTGCCATGCGCACACGATCGCTATGGTTATTAAAAATATTCAAAGTCGTTCCGGCTACCAATGCATCGCGAAGGCTGTTTTGCTGGTACAAGAATCCAGGATTGGTACCGGGTTCAACATCTGTCCAGATGCCCCATTCGTCTACCACTAACGCCACCTTCTTTGCAGGATCATATTTATCCATTATGGTTGAATGGCGTGTAACCAGTTCATCCATAAAAAGGCAATTTTTCATGGTATTAAAATATTCTTTCTCATCAAACGAAGTTGCTGATCCTTTTTTACCCCAATTGCCGCTTGGCAAAGTGTAATGATGAAGGGTAAGTCCCCACATACCTGTGCCGACTTTTTTCATCATTACATCCGTCCAGTTATAATCGGATGAATTGGCGCCACTGGCAATTCGCATCAACGGCGCGTCATGATAATTTCTTGCATAAGTAGCATAACGTTTATACTGATCTGCATAATAGTCCGCCGTCATATTTCCGCCGCAACCCCAGCTCTCATTTCCCACACCCCAAAACTTTACCTTCCATGGTTTATCCTGGCCATTTCGTTTCCTTAATTCTGTCATCGTACTGGAAGCATCGGAATTCAGGTACTCAACCCATTTTGCCATTTCTTCCACTGTGCCGCTTCCCACATTGCCAGCCACATAAGGCTCGCAATGAAGCAGAGAACAAAGCTCCAAAAATTCATGTGTGCCAAAACTATTGTCTTCAGAAACACCACCCCAGTTGGTGTTCACCATGTGTGGCCGCTGGTTGCGGACACCAATCCCATCGCGCCAATGATATTCATCTGCAAAACAACCGCCCGGCCAGCGCAGATTGGGTATCTTTATTTTTTTGAGCGCTTCCACGATGTCCAGCCGGATACGATCTTTCTTCGGAACTTTCATTGAATCTGCTACCCAGAACCCGTCGTAAATGCAACGGCCTAAGTGCTCCGAAAAATGACCATAAATATGACGGCTGATAACGGTTCTAGGATTGGTTCCATCAATAATGAGCGCCGTAGAAACCTGCGCAGTACCTGCAAGGCTCATCGTCAAAACAACTACCAGTGAGATAAACATTTTTTTCATTTCGCAACAATATTTATAATGATTAATGATCAACCTGGTTTTAAATGGTTGAATAACGACGCGTAAATTACTTCTTTAAATGCTGATATCTTTTCATTGCCTCAACAAAATAATAATCTGCATAGCTAAGGGGTACATCCACTTCTGACTTTTGTGGAAGGTGACCTACACAATGTTGTATGAGAAATCCTCCATTGGTACCGGCAGCTGCTTTGTAAGTATTATTGGATAATGACCATAATATTACTTCCGCATTTTTCAGGTAGGTAGCTGATTTTTTTGCATTAGTGTACCCGCTTAGCTCTATCAAAGCACTGGCCATAATAGCGGCTGCCGATGCATCCCGCAAAGCATTTGGAATACCCGGTGCATTAAAATCCCAGAACGGAATTTTATCTGCCGGAAGGTTGGGATGATTCAAAATAAATGCAGCAATATGATTGGCCTGGTCGAGATACTTTTTATCCTTCGTTTCCCGGTACATTACGGTATAACCATATAGGCCCCAGGCCTGTCCCCTTGCCCAGGCAGATTCATCTGCAGCGCCCTGAGCGGTTTTCTTTTCTTTTACAGCTCCGGTAGCCGCATCATAATTGATCACATGATACGAACTGTAATCAGGGCGGAAATGATTTTTTATGGTGGTGTTCGCATGACTTACTGCAATTTTATAGAAGGAGGAATCACCACTTACCTTAGTAGCCCAAAACAACAATTCGAGGTTCATCATATTATCAATGATTACCAGGAAATCGGATGGCTTGGAATCCCAGGATTTGATACAGCCGGTTTTGGGATCAAACCTGGTAGACAATGATCTTGCACTGGATAACAAAATATCCTTGTATTCAGGCTTTGGTGCAATGCGGTTGGCGTTTCCAAAACTACAGAACATCATAAAACCAAGGTCATGCGTATGTGTATTTTCTTTTTCCTTTTCCAGCGGCTTTAAAATCCGCATGGCCTCATCGTACATCGCGGCATCCTTTGTTTGCTCATATAAATACAACAAAGTGCCAGGATAAAATCCGCTGCACCACCAGCCCGAATTGCTGAAGTCATATTTTCCTGTTGCAGGAAAATAAGTTTTTGGAAATTTACCCGCCGGCACATTTTTGGCAAGCACTTTATATTGCGCATCTGCATCGATGAAATTCTGACTGATGGTTTGCAGCAATTTTTTGTCAGGATGAAAAGATTTTTTCCTCTGTGCGTTGCCAGGTAATCCCAGCAACACAAAAGCAGCGCAAAGCAAGATGGTGAAAGTTTGTTTCATGATTGTTATTGAATTTCGGGTTAATTTTTTGGGTTCCATTCCAATACCTGTACGGGTTGAGGTGGGGTGCCGCTATTGCCTTCTGCATCTGCCTGCACCACATTTTGAATAAATAAATTGAGCATGTGTTTTTCTTTCCATAGCTCCGTATCATACGAAGGTTCCCAACTCCCCAGTGCGTTATTCGCAAGATCTTTAACCTGCCACCGGGGTTTTGCAATATCAGAACAACTCGCTACAGATACTTTATCGCCCCGCTCTGCATCCCTGAAAATTACTGCAACACTCGAAGCACTTCCCGATCTCCAGGTAATGATCTGTGGCCTTGAAATGGGAATGCGCTTGGTGCCCATACCACTTAAACTAAAGGCGGTTGTACGAAAACCAAGGTCCTCAACTTTCCATTTATTGCCGGCTTTAAAAATTACGTGATACTGTGGTATGGAATCTCCAGGTGCTTTCCAATAGCATGCGATGAAGGGATTACCTGTTTCATCTGCTACCATTGAAGTCTGGTTGATCAACTCACTCTTTTGTGGAATTTTGCAAACATATTCCGCAGTTGCTGCATTGATTGGAAGGGTATATTTTTGTCCGTTGGACCTCTCCCATGTTTTACCTCCATCGCTTGAACGTGCATAACACATATCATGGTTGCTGGCAACATCGGGGCTCTCGCGCCATACCCATGAAATATGGATGGTTCCCTTTGCATCCGTGCAGGCCTGCCAATAAGCATTCCGCTTTCCTTCGCCATCCACCAGGTTACTCTGAACAGCCGTCCATTGTTTGGCAGGCACATCATATTCGTTTATAACCAGGTTGCCATTGCCGGAAGCCCCATTGCGGTAAAAGAATAATAGATTCCCACCAGGCAGTTTATAAAACTCAGGGTAAGAAACTTTTTGTTCATTTGTTCCGGTCATCGGCAGTCTATCGGTCAATTCTAATGAGCCAGGCCGGATGCTTTTGCAATAATTCAGCGGATTATTGTGATGATCCCAGGCAATGTGTAAAAAACCGGCGCCATCTACCATGATGCTGATGGTATTATGTGCATCGGCAGCATTTCCTTTATAGGGCGTGATGTATAATTGCCATTTACTGGCGCCCGTTTTTCGTTTGCCCAATACAACAAAGCGTTCCGCATTATAATAGGCGATATACTGTGTATCACGGAATGTAACGAGGGAGTTCTTTCTGAAGATGACCGCATTTACAGAATTATTTGCCCAGGCATTTCCCACAGTAACCAGTTTTGGGAAAGATTTCTTTTGTGCAGGTAAAATATAAACGAGCAGGCTAAATAAAATCACCAGGCAATAGCGAAACATCTTGAAAAATCTCATTCGATAATTTTATAATCTTTCCGAAAGTATTTGTTTCAATCATTTACAATTGAAATAAGGCGCAATTTATAAAAGCTTTGGTAAAGGTAGGTCGTTATTTAAGAAGCTGGGTTTATAATGGGTATTGGGATATTGGGGTATTGGGATATTGGGATATTGGGATATTGGGGTATTTAGATATTAAGATATTGTTTAAGCCAATATCTTAATATCCGTATTCAATCTCATAATATCTCACTATCTGTATTTCAATATCACACTATCTGTATTTTAATATCTCAATATCCGCAGCATTGCTTACTCGTAGTACTGCAAAGAACTGTCATTCATTTTAAACTTATTCTTTGCCACCAGGCGGTACATTTCTGCAGCAGCCAAAATCGCGGGTCCGTAGCCGTGGGCCGCGAAAACATTTACCGGCCGGTGATAATAAAACGCAGGATCGAATGCCATTCCTGTTCCTACACAGGTTCCTTCTACCTGTCCTTTATCATTTACTTTTGAAGCCACAGCATTCCATGCCAACATGGCCATCGGCGCATAGGTTACCGGGTTTATCCAGCCTTTATTACAGGCGTGTGCAATACAATATGCATAGATTGCCGTAGCAGAAGTTTCAAGATAAGAATCATTCCGGTCGAGTAACTGGTGCCAAAAGCCTTTGTCGCCCTGGAGGGCAGCCAGTCCCTTAATATGTGCCTTCAACTGTTGTAAAACAAAAGCCCTGCCGGGATGATTCTCCGGCAACACATCCAGCAATTCAACTTTCGCCAGCAATGCCCATCCATTCGCCCTCGCCCACCTGAATTCGGGATGGCTTTCCATGCTTTCCACCCATCCATGCATGTACAGCCCCTTCTCTTTGTCAAACATGCGCACACTAAATTGCTTTACCTGTTTTACCGCATCGTCAAAATATTTTTTGTTACCGGTCAGTTTGCCCATCTGGGCTAAAGCCGGTACGCCCATGTACAAATCATCCAACCATAAAGTATTTTTTTGCGGGCGCATCCTTGCCAGGGTTCCATCTGGCAACCTATATTCTTTGTTCGCCACAAAGTCGATTAAGTGATCAATTACTGGGCGAAGATCATTGTTTACACCAGCAGTAGTCGATTTTATCATAGCTGCACAAATAGCGCCCCCATCATCCAGCGCCTTTGGTTCTATTGGCTGGCGCAAAGGATAATTGTTGGATTTATAAGCGCCGGTTTCTTTCAATTTCTCAATGGCCGGTATCCATTTCGAAAGGAATGCAAAACGTTCTTTTACGTAAGCACTGTACTTTTTATCCCCGGTTGTTTCCGCTGCCAGTAACATCGCGGAATAGGTAACACCCCATTCATAACTGGTAAGTCTGAAGTCGCCTTGTTGTACAATGGTATTGGTATCTATTTTCGACACATCATTTACCCTATCCCCTGTAAGTTTGTTGACCATTTGCGCAGGAGTAACCGTATCCAGGTAATTGAAAATTTTATCCAATACTTTTTTTATGTTTTCATTTGACATGGGTTCGTAAGGTGTAGGATAATCAACCTTTAACGCGTGCAAGGGTGCGCTTGCATCAGTACCCGGTTTTACCTGTGCATTTGTGGCAGCAGCAAACGTTGACGCAATCATCAAAGCCAATGTTATTTTTTTCATGTAATACTTTTTTACAGCCAAATGGTATTTTTCACTTCTTTCCCTACAAGAAGACTTGAACAGTGTGATCGCAGGTGTTAGCAAATATATAAGCGCCTAATCGCTCCCACAATTTATGTACGAAATTTGCATAAATGTATTTATAATAGAAGGACGGTACAATTTTCATTGCCCGCCCTTTACCAACTGCTAATTGAGAAAAAAATTAATACCCGGTATTTTGTAATGCCTGCTTTTGTGCTCCTGTTAGGCCAGTTCCTCCTGATTGAATTCCATCAAGAAAAGTTTGTGGTATGGGCCTTAAAAGGTGGAAGTCTTTAATGTTTGGAGCCGCATCAGGATTAAATGCTTTAGCGCGAGCCACTAAGGTTTTAGTGCGGGACAAATCTTCCCAGCGTTTGTACTCTCCGGCTAATTCACGGGAACGTTCATTTAATAAAAAGCACAACATTCTGTCATAAGGCGATGTATACCCTAATTTGCTTATAATATACTCGTCATTTGCAGGCAATGGTGCAGTTCCTGCAACAGCCAAAGTCGTAGCGGTTGATGGAGGTGCTAATAAATTAAAATTATTTGATTCAGCATAAGAATTCTCGACCATATAAGCCATAGGTAGTCCCCCCTGTAAGGTAGCATTGCTGGCGCCGCCGCCATCATAATATGCAGTGCGGTTTTCGCCAGCCTGGTATTGAGCCCTTGTTCTTACCGCATTGATATAAGGCAATGCATCTGCATACGTACCAGTACCGGCATTCGCCAGGCGGATCTTAGCTTCGGCAGCAATTAAATACGTTTCGGCACTACGGGCCAGTGTGATATCCCTGAGGCCCCTCGTATCGTTAAAACCACCCACACGGGAACCATCAAAAAATTTACTTAAAGATGGAAAACGTGGTTCAGCAAATAAGGCGCCGTCATTTGTAGTACCGTTAGGATAAGCCACATAAACGTTTGCAATAGGTCTTCCCGTTCTTGCATAAGGTACAGTATTTAGTACTTTGAAAGAAGGAAAACGATTATCCCCCGGCTGGTTGATCACATACATAACTCCTACATCACCATTTACATAGGGAGCTGCAGCTTTATTTACCAAATTCTTAGTTCTAAAGCTTTTCCAGAATCTTGAATCATTTACCAGGTCGTACACCCTATACATAAAATAGTTAGTTCCCAAACGGCTGAATGGCCGGTTGCCACTAAGGTCACGCTGCATTTGCGGTAAATCGTCGTAACGGGATCCGTAAAAAAGATGCTGTTGATTGCCCCCGGTAGCAGAAGCATCTGCAGTAAACTGCGCTGCTAAAATTACTTCGGGTAGTTTCTCATTTGGAGCATCCGGCCCTGTATATTTCCACAGGTCGCCAAAATTTGGGGCTAAAGGATGATTGGCAATAACGGCATCGCACAAAGGAACAATCGCAGCCAGGTCTGCCGCTTTTGTAGTGCCGTTCCACGAATCATTGATCTCGCTCGCACGGCTTAAATAAGCCTTCGCTAAAAAATGTGACACTGCATCTTTGGTTATTTTTGCAGGACCACCCGTATTGGTTAAAAGTGAATTTGCCTGCGTAAGATCGGTGATGATCTGTGCATATATTTCTTTTGGGGCAGCACGTGTAAATTCTAATTCGACACCTGTACTTGGAGTGAGTTTTAAGGGTACAGCACCGTATTGACTTACCAGTCTCAAATAACAATAGGCACGGAAAAAGTACCCTTCGCCTAAAGCTACTTTTTTTATCGCATCGGCAGTAGAAGTACTGGCAGTAGCATTTTGAATAATCAGGTTTGCATACCCGATTCCAAAATATAAATTATCCCACTGTGCATTGGCAGTAACGGTATTGCCATTAACAGCAGCAACTACAGAAGCCAGCCCATTGCCATATGAATTAAATACTGCGTTTGAGTTATCTCCTCCTACATGAAATTCATCTGTTCCATAGTTCATATTAGCAAATGGATGTTCTGTAGCAAATGGTGTACTAAACACGTGATAATACGTACCATTTACCAGGGAAAGAATACCGGCGTCAGTTGAATAAAATTCCAAACTCCTCGCTGTAGTAAGATTTTCATCCAAAAAAGTTTTTTTACAAGAGCTTACACTCATTACAATTGCAATAAGTGCTATGCCAATAAAAAATTTATTAAGTTTCATACTTTATAGTTTTTTTGTTTGTTTTTAAAATGCCGCGTTAATACCAAAAGTAATACCCCGGTTATTCGTCATAGCAGCTACGTCCATATCCATAAACTTTATTTTTGAATACAACATACCTGGGTTAGCAACCTGGATATATACTCTTAAACTCGACATAGTCATTGCCTTTAACGCCTTTCCAGTTAAATTGTATGAAGCAGAAATATTTCTGATCTTTATAAAGGATGCTTTTTGGAATCCCAGCGAACTAGAATAAAGATCACCTGTACCGGTGGAATAAATTGGTTTTTGGTACTCCGCATTGGTATTATTTTCTGTGTAATAATTCAGCGCCCGTGTACTGGACCTGGCTACCATTGCTTCTCCACCCGTGTTGAACATGTAATTTAAGCGGCCATATAAAAACACCGACAATTCAAAATTCTTGTAAGTAAAACTGTTTGTCATACCCACTATCCACCTTGGCCTGGTATATCCTACAATTACACGATCATTATTTGCATCTATTTTATTATCGCCATTTTGATCAACAGGCCTTACATTACCAGGGGAGAAAACGCTTCCGTTAGCATTGAACCCCTTATATTTTGCCGAATCGCCCCTTTGCCATAAACCGTTCGCCTCGATACCATAAATTACACCAATGGGCTGGCCTATAAACCAAAGGTTATTAATGTCGTTTTGCTTACCGTTTGCCAACGAAACAATTTCGTCTTTTTGCCAGGATGCATTAAAAGAAGTTGCCCATTGGAAGTTCCTGGTGCTGATGTTTACTGTATTGATATTGATATCAATGCCTTTGTTTGCTGTTTGCCCAATATTTTGATAGATCGTGTCATAGCCCGTAACAGTAGGGATACTGCGGGACATTAGCAAATCTTTGGTTTTTGACGTGTATGCATCAATTGCACCGGAGACACGGCTTTTGAATAAAGAAAAATCCAGCCCGAGGTTATATTGAGTTGTTTTTTCCCAACCCAATTCCTGATTAGGTAAAACCCGGTTTGGAAGAGAACCAGCTGAAAGGCTGCTGCCGAAAGGATAGAACAAAGGCGTTATAGCTCCTTTTGTTTTATAAGCTTCAACGGCAGAGTTGCCTGTAACACCCGCCCCGAAGCGTATCTTTAAATCATTCACCCAGCCCACACCTTTCATGAAATTTTCATTTTTAATGCGCCATGCCACCGCAACACTTGGAAACACAGAATACTTGTTACCCGGTGCAAATTGTGAAGCACCATCCTGGCGGGCAGATACGGTTAATAAATACCTGTCGTCAAAGGCATAATTCAATCGTGCCATATAGCTTAACAATTGCCTTTCTACTAAATCAGCAACTTTGACGATAGAAAGATTAGCAGCAGGGATCACGTCTTTATTTAGCGTATACCACTTTTGGCTGGCAAAAGGAACGCCGGTTCCCACAATAGTATTAACCGGGTCGGCTATAAATTTAGTAGCACTTTGTAATAGCGTAACTCCGAAACTATGTTTGTTTATTGTTTTATCATAATACAATAAATTATCAATCGTATAGGAGAAAGTCTGCGATTTTTGCAGGGAGGCCGAACTGGTTCCGCTGCTGGCGGAGGATAGCCCATCAATATAAATTCCATCCTGGTATGAAGAAAAATCAGGACCAAAGTTCATTCTGTATTTTAATCCCTTAAGAACAGGGCTAATACCACCAAAATTAATTTGTGCATACAAACTACCGAATGCCCTAAGCGTTTTCCGTTGGTCTTGTGAATAATTCCATTCGTTCACTACATTTTTAAATGCAACATCACCACCGGGATAAAGCACCCTTGCACCGGTTGAATCATAAGGCACTGCATAGGAATAAAGCCTCCGTGCAGATTCATAGATGCTTGTACCCGGGCTTCCAACAAAAGCGCCAATTACCCCGCTAGACTGACCAAATTCCTGTACACTCGATGTTACATTCATATTAGTACCCATACTAAACCAATTGGTAGCCTGGATATCTACACTTGCTTTTCCCGAGTATCTTGTAAATTCCTGACCAATGGAAGTACCTTTATTATTTAGATATCCAAATGAAGCATACGCTTTTATTTTGTTAGTACCTCCACTAACACTCAAGGTATGATCGGTAGTAATTCCTTGTTGTGATACCAAATCTTTCCAGTCTGTAGTTGCCACTTTGGAACCATCCCATGTACCGCTCGCCCAGCCTTTGGAAATATTACTCCAGGCTGCAGGATCACTGGTAGCTAAAAATATATTTTTGTCATTTGCAATTGTTGGCTGGTCGCCCCTTGGAACAGTGGCCGGACTTGAATAATAATAAGCCCACCTGCGAAAATCAATTGCTTCTGAAGCGGTCATTGCCGGAGCATAATCATTAATCTTCTCTATAGTATGAGAGCTATTAAGGCCAATTTGTATTTTACCTACTTTACCTTGCTTGGTAGAAACAATCACAACGCCATTGGCACCTCTTGAGCCATAAATTGCCGTGGCGGATGCATCCTTCAAAATGTCTATTGTCTCTATATCATTAGGGTTGATATAGTCAATACCGCCTGTAGTTAACGGAATACCATCCACCACAAAAAGTGGAGTATTGGACGCTGTTAAGGAACGCACCCCACGAATGTTGATACTACCAACCTGCCCCGGACGCTCATTGGAAGTAATATCCACCCCGGCTACCTTGCCCTGCATGGCTTGTAAGGCGTTTGTAACTGGACGTGATATAATGTCTTTTTGATTGATGCCGGAGACGGCACCGGTTACATCCTTCTTTCTAACTGTGGCATAGCCGATCACCACAACGTCAGATAAGTTTTCGTTTAGCAATTTCAGAGGTACCTGTAACTGCTTTTGATTATTTACAGCAATTTCTCCTTCTTCATATCCTACAAAACTAATTACCAGTTTTGCGGTACCGGACGAAACATTTAACTGAAATGTTCCATCCTGGGTAGTAATGGTGGAGATTTTTTTTCCTTTTTCCGAAACAGTGGCGCCTTCCAGTGGCTTACCTGTTGCGTCTGTAACTTTTCCGCCGACGGAAAAATTTTGGGCCATCGATGACAAAGAAAAAATAAGGAAGACGAGGAGAATGTAAAACTTGTTTACACACAGTAGTTTAGTCATATAGCATTGTTAAGTTTGGTGAAGAAATAGCAGCATTCAGTGTCGTAGACTTCACACTGACTGAAATAAAATTAGAAAATTGGTCGATTTTTTTAAAAAAAAATTATGCAATCGTTTGCGATAATCCAATCTTGAAATCAATAAAAATTAGCCTGGTATTCGTAATTGTGTACATGTAAAAGTAAAAAAGACTTTTATTATATCATCCTGTACCATCCTGCTATTTTCAGGATAGCTGTATTGGATTTACATTAACTCAAAGTAAGAATCTCCGGAATATTTGTGGATAAAATCTCTTGCCGCAAGCGCAGGCAACTGGTAAGTATAAAATCTAATGACGAACTGTAAGACAAGTTAGGATTACCTGCTATACAGTCATTGCCTCGCTGCTAACATAATATTTCAGCTGGATAAGATCATTGGGTAATGCTCTTTTATTCCACGCCTTATGAATTGATAAGGCGGTTCCGACAGCGGTGGCCTGCGCCATCGAAGCTGCGAATATTTCGATATGAGGAAAGAACTTTGCGAGCAAATTCATGTAAATAGCATTTTTGCTAAATCCTCCATCAACGAAGATCCTTTTGGTAGCAGTTCCCTGGATCACCAGCTGCGTGGAAAAGCATTGTTGGGCCATAATATCCAATATCAGTTGATGATACGCTTCTGTATCATTTTTAAATTGCGACAGGTCACGCCGGGGAAAGGACGACTCTTTTAAATTGACGGGACCATCAAACGTCATCTTCTTTTGCAACTGTGCAATAATTTCTGCATCATACGGAATGCTCCTGTACCGAACGGCATTTTGATTAAAATGCTCGGCAATTCTTTTTACCTGTAATTCATGTTCATAACCGGCAAATAGCCTGGACGCTTTTACCGGCTTACCCTGGTAGGTCATGTAGCAGAGACAGTCATTCTGCAGCTCTTCATTGGTGAGCGGCGTTTGATTGAAAGGGTTTAAACTGATGCACCAGGTTCCGGTCGAAATTAAAATAAAAGGCTCGTGAAAATTTACAAGGTAAGGAATCAATGCAGCGGAACTATCATGAAGCCCGATACCAACAAGATAATTTCTGCCGGGAAAAGTCGCGGGCAATGTTTCGTTACCGGGCAAAACGGGCGCCAGTTTTTCTAAAATACCCTCTTCTGCTACCCAGCGGTGATAACGGTTTTCATAAAAATCCCACAGGTTGGTATGGCACCCGATACTAGTGATATCAGAGCAGGGAACACCACTGATAAGATAACTTAGGTATTGAGGTAAATGCAATGCATATTTTATTTTAGCAAATAGCTCGGGCCGCTCATATTTAATACGGTATAACTGCATACCAGAGTTTAAGCTACCCAATACCGGGGAGGCAGTTACATGGGCGAAAGCCTGCTCACCACCATATGTATCGTAAAACTGCCTGCTAAGGTGTTCGGGATATTTTTTTAAATAATTGTACAGCGGCGTTAGCGGATTACCCTTTTCATCGATATATACAAAGCTGGCCCCGTAGGTAGAAAAGTTGATTGCCCGGATACTAAATTCTTTCATCCTGAAAACCTCCCGCAGCGAATCGAAAACACTCAGGCGAAGGCTTTCTAAATTTTCGCAATCATCTCCATCCTCGTCCTGTGTTTCAATAAACCTTGCCGATTTTTCGTACACGATCCTGTAGTGCCTGTCGAACAGAAATAATTTTTTATTGGTTTTACCAACGTCAAAAATTGCTATTACAGGTGTGGCAGCCATTTAAATGATTCTTTTTTCCATCCCCCAAAGAAGAGATATTATTTACTGAATTACTGATGTTTGATCTTGAAACAGGGATAAAAATGCGGTCGTTGTTCTCCAATTAACTTCTATCCCACACCGAAGCTTTACAACCCGGTAGCTACGGTAACCTGTCCTCTCTCCCTTATTAATTGAGCCCTTACACCAAGCGAACGAAATACTTGTAGAGGATGTAAAGCACCGCCGGATCTAACTCTTGCTTCTGCTACCAACGGGCGCACGTCTGTTCTGAAAGCAGCTTGTAATATCTCCTGTGCCCTCACTACATCATTCACTTCCTGTGCTTCCTTTAAGGCAGCGGTGTCTACTAGCAGCGCCTGCGCATAGGCGATCATGATAGCTTCAATAGACTGCAGCAGATCCTCCAACGGATCCTTTACATTATGGCTTGCATCGATCATCCAGGCAAGGTCATTCGCATGATCCATTCCTTTGGAGTCCATTCCTTCCACCAGCTCATTGAAGATCAAAAACAACTGGTAAGGATCAATACTGCCGACAGTCAGATCGTCATCGCCATATTTACTGTCATTAAAATGAAACCCTGCCAATTTACCTTCCATCATCAGCAGCGAAACGATCTGCTCTATATTGGCGTTGGGCAAATGATGGCCAAGATCTACCAGCGTAAATGCCTGCGGCCCCAGTTTGGAAGTATATAAATAAGATTGGCCCCAATCTCCTACCGTAGTAGAATAAAAATTAGGTTCATAGGCTTTGTATTCAACAAAAATTTTCCAATCGGATGGTAAGGCGGCATAGATCTCCTGCAGGCTTTCGCAGGTATTTTGCCATGCCTTTCTAAAATTTAACTGACCAGGAAAACAGGAACCATCGGCCAGCCAAACGGTTAGGGCCTTGGAACCCAATGCTTCTCCCTGCCTGATCACTTCTATATTATGATCGATTGCCTGCCGGCGAACCGCTTTATCTACGTGTTGTAATGAACCAAATTTGTAACTAAGCGGCTGATCGGCCTGGTCCTGGAAGGTATTGGAATTTACTGCATCGAATTTTAAATCATGCATCGTAGCTAAAGCCTTTATCTCTGTTGCATTGGAAGGTATATCCCAGGGAATATGCAATGAAATGGCACCGCCGGATTGATTGAGCGCATGCAGCAAGCCAATATCTTCAATTTTTTGCTCCAAATTACCTGGTTCACCACCACCGCTGAAACGCCCAAATCTTGTTCCCCCGGTTCCCAATGCCCAACTGGGAATGGCTACCTGGAACGCCACTAACTTCTGAATGACCGTTTCAAGATCAGGGATTCCCCCGGCAATGTATTCATAACTGCGTTTATGTGCTGCGAGATGATGGTTATTACTTTCTTCAATCAATCGTTTATCCAATAACATATCAGTTTTTTTATGAAGTTGATAATATAATTTTTATGGCAAATAAAATACTTCCTGCAAAGGTATGCTCACAGGTGAATTATCCTGGTTTGATTCCATAATATCTTTCATGTATTCCCACCATTTTTGCATAACCGGGCTGATCGGAAGATCATCGAGGGCCTGTTTACTGGTTGCTTTTAACACACCAAATAAATCGTTGGTGTTTTCATCTAAAAAAATTGAATAGTCGCTAATGCCGGATGACTTTAACAACTCTTCAAGTTCGGGCCACAATTTATCGTGGCGGCGTTTATATTCATCTTCCTGTCCCTTGTATAATTTCATTTTAAAGGCAACCCGGTGAGGAAGGCTGGGGGATTTGATTTCTTCATTCATCGTAGAAAAGCAGGTAAAATAGGTTAGGCAGATGATCGTTTTAAGTGACTAAGGTATGCAAAGTATATAGTACATAAGTAAATAAAGCAGCGCAACACTTCAGGTGGTTAGCAGATTCCAACAATCGATATTACATGTTTTAAAAAAAGGTTGACAGATTATAAAATCATCAACCTTTTTATGATTACAACTATGCTAACTAAGCGATTTTAATAATTTTTTTATCGTACGAATGCCATTGCTACTCCGCCATCTACATTTAAAATATTACCGGTAGATTTATTCAGCAGCCCGCCGGCGAAAGCGAAGCAGGCATTCGCAATATCCTCCGGCAGGATCATTTCATTTAACAGCGTTCGTTTGGCATAATATGCCGGCAGTTCCGCTACAGTGATGCCGTACGCTTTAGCACGCCCCTCGGCCCAACCGCCTGCCCAAATATTCGAATCGGCAATTACCGCATCAGGGTTTACCGTATTTACCCGTATCTTATCTCCGCCAACTTCTGCAGCCATCAACCGTGTAAGATGTGCCTGTGCTGCCTTTGCGGAGCCATACCCTGCATTATTCGGACCGGCTACTACAGAATTTTTGGAAACAATATTGATCACATCACCACCAATATCCTGCTTGCGCATTACAGCAATACCTGCCTGCGACACAAGGAACTGGCCCTTTACCAGGATATCATACAATTTATCCCAATCGGCAATGGTATGTTCTGCAATAGATTTGGAAATGCTGATACCGGCATTGTTGACGATGATATCAACCCCGCCAAATGCAAGGGCCGCACCTTCCATAGCCTTGTTAATAGTTTCCAGGTTGGTAACATCCAATATCACTGCTGCCGCGGTATCCTTTCCATATATTTTAGTGAATTCCTCTGTGGCAGCCTGCAATCTTTCTTCATTGATATCATTAATGATCACACAAGCGCCTTCATCGGCGAATTTTTTAGCAATTGCTTTCCCGATACCTCCCGCACTTCCGGTGATGAGTGCAATGCGCCCACTGAGCGATTTAGGTTTAGGCATTCTCTGCAATTTGGCTTCTTCCAGCAACCAATATTCAATATTAAACGCTTCCTGCCGCGGCAGTGAAGTGTATTCAGAAATTGCTTCTGCACCCTTCATTACATTGATAGCATTGATGTAAAATTCCGCGGCAACCCTTGCAGTCTGTTTGTCTTTCGCAAAAGTAAACATGCCAATACCTGGGTACAACAACACCACCGGGTTAGCATCTCTAATGGCCGGACTATTTGGATGTTTGCAGGTATTGTAATAATCAGCATACATTTTGCGATATCCTTCAAATTCCGGCGCCAGTTTTTCTTTTACAGCAGTCACATCACCAAGATCGTCTGATGCGCTCAAAGGCAATACCAACGGGCTAATCTTTGTGCGTAAAAAGTGGTCTGGACAACTTGTACCCAGTGGCGCAAGCCTGCTGAGGTCGTTGGAATTGATAAATTCCAGTACCCGGTCGTCATCTGTAAAATGACCAATCATTTTTGTTTTTGATGAACAAAATCCTCTCAATACCGGAGCAAGCAATGCCGCTTGTTTCAACCTTGCTTCTTTAGGGAGGGACGTTATTTTTGCCCCTCCAAATACTTCACCTTTCTTACCATAATTTTCTTCAAGATAGGTTGCACAACGTTCCACCACCTCCAGTGTATTTATATAACTTTCATATGCAGTGTCGCCCCAGGTAAATAGCCCGTGCGAGCCGAGCATGATGCCGCGAATTCCTGGATTTTCATCGAGGCATTGCTTCAACTGCAGACCAAGATCAAAGCCGGGCTTCTGCCATTCTACCCAGCCGATGGTACCATCAAATAATTCATTGGTGATTCTTTTGCCATCCTTTGCAGCCGCAATGGCGATAGCTGCATCGGGGTGCAAATGATCGATATGTTTAAATGGAAGAAACCCATGTAAAGGCGTATCAATCGAAGGCGCTTTAGATGCCAGGTCGTAAATACAATGATTGAATAATTCTACCATTTCATCTTCAAACTCAATACCACGATATACATTCTTTAAGCTGCGCAAACGGTCAACGTATAAAGCTGCAAGGCCACTCTTTTTCAAAGTACCAATATCCCCGCCGGACCCCTTCACCCACATTACTTCTGTTTCTTCGCCCGTCAACGGATCTTTCGCCATTGCTTTGCAGGAGGTGTTCCCGCCACCATAGTTCGTTAACCTCAGGTCGGCGCCTAATAAATTTGAGCGATATATTAATAACGCTACTTCATCACCCGCAAGTGTAGCCGCTTTGGTTTCATCCCACAGGTAACTAACATGTTTAAATTGTGCTGTTTCTACTGACATATATTTATTTTTCTTGTTCTGAATTATTTTAACGAATTACCGTATCCAACAATAAGGATGGAAAGGATTATGGTAGCGATCCCAACGATGATCGTCATAGTTGTTTTTTTACTTACGTTCTTCCATTCTTTTAAAACCAGCCCCCACATATTCGCCACCAGGATGATAAATGACATGTGCAATATCCATGAGCTTGCACCATTGCCCAATTTGCTTTCGCCCATTCCGTAAAAGAAAAACTGCAAAAACCACATAGTGCCACCCAACGCACAAAGAAGATAGTTTTTTAACAGCGGCGTTTTTTTATTGGTATAGTCGCCAAAACTTTTATTGCGGATATTTAAGATCATACACCAGATAAAATTGGTGGTGAGGCCACCCCAGAGTATCACTACAAAAATTACGTTGTTGCGGAACAAAAACTCACCCTGTCCGGGATTAGCCAACTTCCAAACATTATTGGCGACAATACCAAGCGAAGTACCGGCTTCAATTCCAAAGCTAAAACAAGCACTTAACACGCCGGAAATAATTGCTACCAGGAGGCCAATCCCGATTTTAAATTCACTACCTGAAGCATCTGTTTCAGCACCACCCAGTTCTTTATCCTTCATGGAGCCGGCTTTACCACAAATAATAATACCAATAACACATACCGCCAATCCGAGCATCACCAATCTTCCCCATGTGGTACCCACCAAATCTGCAATGGTGTCCTTACCACTGGTAGGCGTAAAATAATAATAAATTGATGGAATAATAGCACCAAAAACTGAGCACAGTCCTAATATGATCGAACTACCCAGCGCAACGCCAAGATATCGCACACCTAACCCGTACGTGAGTCCGCCAATGCCCCATAACAATCCCATTATGAAAGTGGCGGTCAATACTGAGCCACTCGCATTTTTAATAATTTCAGCAAAACCGGGAATTGTAAGATAAGCGGCAAGCGGCGGTACAATCAACCAGGAAAAAAGGCCACCAACGATCCAAAAACTTTCCCAATGCCAACCCTTAACTTTTTTGTAGGGCATGTAAAAACTACCTGATGCAAAGCCACCTATAAAATGAAAAATAACACCGAGAATAACACCCATTAGAAAGTTGGTTTTTTATATGAACAAGCAATAATGCATGAAGATAAATATAGCCTTTGCCACACCTGTCATGCTCTGTCATGCTTAAACTGTAATAAAATAAGTAGCTAATCATGCAAAGCTCATTGACTCACGCAAATGTCTTCAAAAGATCTGAGATAAATAATTCTTTGGATAAACAGTTCACGAAAAAAGTTGCGAGGAGGAATTACGCTGCAGGCAGCGCTTATAAACGTTAACTAAATAACCATTTCCCAAACACCCTTTATTTTTTGCGGGCGTGTATTTACCCGTGCAGCACCAGTGCAGTCTATAGAAGCTATTATTGAAAATATCGCGGAAATTCTTACAGAATCTCTATAGCGTAAGTTTAAGTCTTATAACGTTCGTCTATTCGTTTCAGTAAGCCGGTAATAATATAATGAGTTTAGATCTGTTACATAACCATCTTGCATACAGATCTGTATTTTCCTTCAAAGTGCTATACCCGCAAGAATCGTAAACGGCTTTCTCATAAACTGCAAACATCCCGGCTTTCCAAAATAAATCGGTTAACGCCAGCGAGTCCTGAACAGAACCAGTGCTGTATCCCACAAATAAACATTGATGTAAAGTTGCGATGATAGATATATTTTGAAGCGCCTGCCCTGTGGCAACATGATCCGGATGATCGCCCGGGTTATTGGTGAGATCGGGATTTAAGTAATTTATCCATCTATTGATGATGCCTTGACTTTCACAGCTGATAATAGATTCAAGGGTGTTTACAAAATCTGACCATGTAAGGTAGTTATTGGAGTTATCCAGCGAAGCAATCGCATCATTCTGGCCGGTTTTAAACCTCGTTAGACTTTGAAAATTGGAGGCGGGAAACCCTTTACCATTAAGGTTTCCGTCAGGCAGGCGAAGAAAATAAGAAGTTGTATTATTTAGTGACCAATAGTAAATACTGTGCTGATTAAATTTCTTTTGGCCGCTACTTTCTGAGAGAACCGCAAAAGGAGCAAGCAAATATCGGACTGAGCTTTTTGATCCTTCCTCCCTTGCCGTCCAAAAATTTTCACCAAACCCGGAATCGCCGGCCGTAGTAATTATGAAGACCACTTTGCATTGTGGATCTGACAGATCTGTATGCACATTCGGATGCATAAACAGTTGCCAGTCGTCGGCGTGGGCAACTACATAAAAAGATATTTTACGGAAAGTTTCCCGGGAGCTTTTTTCCACTATTTTGGAGATAATAAATGTGATTAAACGCGGCCGCTTCCATGAGTATGTACAGAACAAGGCAAAAATTATTCTACCGATCTCTTAGGAAGATATTTCAATGAACCATTGCCATCCAACGCCTGGGATATTTTATAATTACTTCTACTTTCATGTGCATCATGCCATGAAAGTGCCACCTGGTACAGTAGGTCAGCCGTTCTACGTGTGTTGATCGAAACATTAAAGTTTTCTTCAACACGCTTTCGTGCTGCGGCTCCCATCGATTTCAATACTAACGGTTCCTCTAATAAACGAACAACCTGATTGCCAAGCGCTTCCCAGTCATTTGGCTCCACCAGCATGCCTGTATGCTCGTTCCCGATCATTTCACGCACTCCACCCACTGCCATCCCGACCACGGGGCGTCCGCTTGCCATCGCCTCCAACACCACAAGTGATGTTCCATCGTTACGGGAACTATGCGCCATCAGGTCAAATGCCGGGTATACCTCTGCGGTATCTGTTGACCAGTCTACAAAATGCAAATGATCTTCCAGTCGCATTTGCCTGGTCATCTGCCTTAACCTGTTCAACATACTTCCGGCGCCAACCACTGCAAAATGAACGTCCGGTAACAACTCGTGAACATGACCTGCAGACCGCAGGAACAGATCAGGACCTTTGTCTGGTTCAAGCCGTCCAACAAAACCAATCAAAGTAGCGCTGCCGGGCACATTAATAAGATGACGCAATTTTTCTCCGGATTTGGCGGGATGGAACGCTTGCACATCCACTCCATTGTGAAAAAGATTGACTCTTTCGGCTGGCACCCCTAATGCCAAAGCCTGGATGTAGGTTTCCTCGCAGTTGGTAACCAGGTGCGATTTAACTGCAAGCGCCACTCCAAGTTCGTGGGCCGTCACATGCATTCCGTGAACAGTGGCTACAACAGGTTTATGTAAAAGCGAGCCGGCAATGCCTGCGAGAACATGCGATTTAGGCATATGTGCATGTAAAATATCCACCTGGTGAAGGCGGGCAACTTCCATAGCCATCTGTATTGAGCGCCAGTCGGGATTATCTGCAAGCGGGGTAACATACACGCCTTCCACGCCCACCTCCCGCAAAGCCTTTGTAAAGAGGCTTTCGCAGGGGCAGATACAGGTTATTCTAAACTTACCGGCAGGAAGGTTTTTTAGAAAACTCATGATATGATTTTCCATCCCACCGCGGGTCGCAGTGCCAATAATTTCGAGAACACTCACCCGGTTATCTGGAAGATTTACACTTGTGGGAGGTTGTATATGATTTTTTAGCTTTTTTTCCACTTTTGACGGGATTGCCGCATTTGTTCTATTGATACGAAGGTTACAAATTACATACCATCCTAAGCCAGCTGATTAAACCGGTATTGGAGCATACATTCACCACAAAGCGGGTGCTACATGAGCATACAGGTACGACGGTGTGAGTATAAGCACAGAATATGTGTAAAAAAATACTCTTTTGTAAGCATTCCAATTCCTTGATTTGTGATTACCAGGGAGCGCAGGTTGTTTTGAAAATGGTCAGGCTTGTTGCTGAGGAGTTAAAGAAAATGGCGGAGCTATTAATGTTTTTTGTATTTTGATATCCGACTGCGTCATATAATCGTCGTGGAACTTGAACTACAACTATTACATACCAAAAGATCCGGTAACCAGGAATATAATACATTCGATCTGGCAAGTTGACCATTTCACTTTTTTTGACAAGGAATATATTATGCCAAAAGGAATTGTAGAAATCATTTTTAACTTCAGCGATTCTTCCCCAATCATAGCTCAATTATCTAACAGTAAATACCGGTTACCCAATTGTTTTATTAATGGTTTTAATACAGCCCCGATCCAACTTCAACTTCCTAGACATCAAACTTTCCTGGGTATTCTTTTTCAGCCATTGGCCGTGAGAAAAATTTTTGGAAGCCACGCTGCAGAGTTTTCTGATATCACTGTTGATCTAACCCTTCTTGATACTGGCTTTCACTCGCTTTGGCACCAACTTGCAGAACAGGAAAATTTTAATAACAGGGTTTCTATTTTGTTGAATTGGGCAAAGAGAAATTTTATTGAATGGCGACCGCAGGAACAATTAATAAACAATTTTTTATATGCCGTCAATCAGCATAATTTATCAGTAAAAGAACTCGCTAATTCATTATGTTATTCCCCCCGGCACTTATCGAGGAAGATTTTTGAAGCTACCCGAATGAATACCGAAGAAATTTTATTGTACAAAAAATACCTCCATGCAATACACCTAATTCATCATACCGACTTGCCGTTAACGGCAATCGCTTACCAATGCCAATTTTCCGACCAGTCACATTTCATTAAATCGTTTAAAGCTTACACCACCATTACGCCGGGTGAATACAAACGCAATAAAAGTTCCGTAAAAGGGCATCTCTATAAAGATGTCCGTTAAATACAATTCTGCGGATCCTTGTATGATCATCTTTGTGAAAAAAAACATGAAAACAATACTTTTATTTGCTTCAATTACAATTGCAGCCGGGCTTATCCTGGTAAATATGTACACTTCGTTGGTTGACGCCAGATCCTGGGGAAGTAATATTCCGGAATCCATCGCTACCGCAAGAGAATATTTTAAAGTCGTAAATCCGGGGAATTTTTTCAGAATTTTTTCTCCACTAAACCAGGCTTTAGGATTACTGGTACTGATTGTGTTTTGGAAGACGGACCCGTCTGTCCGGCTGTATCTGGCGATCGCTTTTGTCATGTATATTTCGGCAGAAGCTTTAACGTTTATGTACTTCTATCCACGAAATGACATTATGTTTAGAACTGCTCAACTTTCTGATATCGATAGGCTAAAAAGAACCTGGTCAGAGTGGAATAGCATGAATTGGATACGCACCCTGATCCTTGTAGTTGGGCTTCTTTTCTCGTACTTTTCATTGCATAAAATTTTACTTCTTACACCTAAAATAAAATAATCTGCGCTGGGTCAATTCGGATATTGGCATGTACTGTTCGACGGTGATTGAACCAAACTGCATACAACCCGCTTACCAGCAGAGTGATACGGATATCAATTTTTTATGTTATAAAAATCACTTTTATCAAATAGATATTATGGGGGCATTTGCCCCCTTTTATTAATAAAAAAGGTATATTTTTGAAAATAGCCAAGCTCTAAATGATTGAAAATGAGACTATTCTTTTACCTTGTATTTACCTGCGTTTTTTGTTGCCCTAAGTTGCAAGCCCAACAAACCTTATGGAATAATATCGAAAACCACACTGACAAAAGTTATACAACTTTGCTCAAAGATGTTTCGCCTGGAAGCATTGTATTCTCAAAATTAGATTTGGGAAAACTCAGCGAAGTTGTTCGCAATGCACCGCTGGAACGTACCGATGGGGTATTTACAAAGGGTATCCCTTTTTCCCTGCCCTTACCGGATAAAACGATTTTACTCACGTCTATAGCCGAATCGCCTATCTGGGATGCCAGGTATGCCGCACAGTTAAATAACGTTAAAACGTACGTTTTATCTGACCCAATTACAAAATCATCCCGGGGACGGATAACGATCACTTCAGAGGGGGTCAGTGGAATTATATTTTCTGATAAAGGAGATGTTTATATCAGCCCGGTAAATAGTAATGAACCGGGTGCCCACATGCTATATTATACAAAGGATGAAAACAAAACCATGATTGGCTGCAATACCAAAGCCGGCGCTACTGTTGCAGCAAATAAACCGGCAAACATCACATCGGGTGATAACAAAAGAAGAACCTACCGGCTTGCTGTAGCCGCTACTGCGGAATATACCGCATGGGCAGGGAGCCAGGACAATGCACGAAATTATCTTACTATTACCATTAATAATATCATAGCAATCTACGACAGAGACCTGAACATCAGGTTCACGATTGTTACTCCTAATAGTATCCTGTTTACCGATGCTACCACAGATCCTTACCCGGGGCCGACGGCTGCTTTGGATGATGCATTACTTGATGCCAATCAATTAACCCTGGACACTTATCTCGGCACTGGTGGATACGACGTTGGTATTGTATTAAGCAGAGGATGGGAAGGCCGGTACGCACTAAACGGAACGGTCTGCAATGCAGCTACAAAAGCCAAAAGCGCCGCAGGTCTTTCAACCGGTCAGGGCCTGAATCCAGTCCGGGGCCCACAAGGGTTTGTTTTCGATCTGGCAGTTGCACACCAGATTGGGCACCAGTTTAATGCTACCCATAGCTTCGCATCAAATGCCGGATCTTGCAATACTTTAGCAACCGCCGACGCCGCTTTTGAACCAGGCAGTGGCAGTTCGCTAATGAGTTACGGAGGAATTCTCAACTGTAATACTTATGTAAATAACGTGGAGAGCTATTTCCATGCTGGTAGTATTGCACAGATTCAATCATATGTGATCGGTGCAGGTAATTGCGTTACCCCTGTAAGTACCGGGAATAATGCGCCCGTCGTTAGCGTTGCAGCGGTCTCGTACAACGTTCCTGTCTCCACACCGTTTACCCTATCTGCATCTGGCAGCGATGCAGATGGAAATGCTTTAGTTTATAACTGGGAACAAATGGATGTTAACTTCCTTACCGCCACCCCGCCGGCAGCAACCAATACGCAGGGGCCGAACTTCCGCTCCTATCCTCCCACGTCGACCGGCAATAACAGGACGTTCCCAAAAATTAATGACATTGTCGCCGGAATTTCTCCAGCCTATGAAGTATTACCTAGTGCTGCCCGAACAATGAATTTTCGTATTACCGCCCGTGATCAATCGCCGCTTGGTGGCTGCACGTCGGAGGCAAATGTTGCTGTAAACTTCAACGGCGGTTCAGGACCTTTTATAGTCACCTCTCAAAACAGTGCTATTACCTGGGCCGCTAATGGCTCACAAGTAATTGCATGGAATGTAGCGGCTACGAATATTGCCCCCGTAAACTGTACTAATGTGGATATTTTATTTTCTACAGACGGTGGTCTCACCTATCCTTATACGCTGGCCAGTAATACAAGCAATGATGGAACTGAAACAATCAGCGTTCCCAATCTTTCGACCCAGGCAGGCAGGATTAAAGTACAGGCAGTAAATAATATATTTTTTAACATCAATACCGCCAACATAACCATTGTGTCAACCTGTGCTGCCGAGGGTGCAACGATCACTCCTTCAGACAGTATTAATGCGAGTGCGGGATGTACATCTCTTAATCTTTCTTTGAGTCCGCAATATGGCACAGTAGCCACCATCTCAGGCTCAATTACGAGTGCTAGTCCCTCCACTGTCCTCGTATTTTATAATACAAGCACTTCATCCTGTGGCACTTCAGGTTTCAATAATTCTTATAAATATAGTACTCACTCGTTCGTGGTAACTGCTGCAGGTAGCTTTACCTTTACGCCCAGCCCGGTTTCTTCTTCTTCCGGTTTAATTTATAATCTGTACCGCGAATCATTTGATCCGGCTTTCCCTTGCAATAACTTTATCACCTCCAATGTGGTTGCCCCCCCAACTACGGTCAGTTCGTCTATTTCTACTACCTTGTTACCGGGTAGATATGTGCTGGTGGCAGGCACTTTCAGCAGTACCGTTGCCTTGCCATACGCCTATAGCGTTGCTGTAACGGGCGGGAGTATATACAGCAATCCTCCTGATCCGGGCGGAGCTTATAGCTACATGTATGTAGTTATCGACAAATCAACGAGCTTAATAAAATCCATCGCTTCCACGGCCGATCTTAGTAACAGTACCAGTTACCCCGGAGGAAAAAACTACACCGTATACGGATTATCTTATTCAAATACATCGCCTTCCCTCGCCAGTTTTGTGGGAACCAATTTTAATACATTAACTGATGCGCTACTTAATAACCCTTCGTACTGTGGTAATCTCAGTAAGAACTTTTTTACAGTGAATATATTTACGTCCGCTACTTATACTTTTACAGGTAATGGTAATTGGGATGTTCAGGCAAACTGGGCCAACAATTCAATTCCCCCCTCGCCGTTGCCGAAGTGTTCTGCAATTGTTATTGATCCTGTAATTGCGGGCGAATGTATTCTAAATGTGCCTATGAGTATTCCGCAAGGAAATCAATTGACGGTTCAGGCGGGAAAGACGTTTCGCATATTAGGTAACTTAACGATACAGCAGTAGTAGGTTATTTTATTATGGGCTCAGCAGAAAGATTTGTTCTATCTGCTGAGCCCATTTTCTTTAGCTCATTTGGCCATTTAAGGAATACGGCCAGGCCAATAGATATTGCCAAATAAAGACGAGCCGGTTCAGCCCGCATTCGACTTGGCACTTTAGTTTTTAGTTGTTAACTTGTACTTCATGGCTTTGATGTCCCTCCCGGCAAACCCGTCTTTAAATCCTCAAACTTCACAAAGCAAATCTTACTAAAAAGTATTGAAATGACCAGTTTGAAAAAATTTGTACAATCGCAGCATTGGTGGTGCTGTGGTTTATTGTTATTGGTCCTTTTATCATGCAATAGCAATAATAAAAATAATAAAGTGCCCTCCAATGAAATAATCAAGGCAATCAATCTTAAAAAGGGAAACTTAGTGCTGTGTGGCCCTGCTGATCAACAGCTCGGCTTTGTTGACTTTGAAACCTCCTGTTCCGGAAAGGCGAAAACCGATTTCAATGTCGGAATAGCACTGCTGCATTCTTTTGAGTATGACGAAGCAGAAAAAGCTTTTGCTAAAGTTGTTGATGAAGCCCCTGGTTGTGCAATGGCGTATTGGGGTGTGGCTATGAGCAACTACCACCAGGTATGGCCCTCACCTCCTGCTGCTGCCGAACTTGAAAAAGGCAATAAAGCAATTTCAATTGCGCAATCCTTACCAGGAAAATCAAAGAAAGAAGCAGACTATATCGATGCCATTGCATTGTTCTATAAAGACTGGAACACGACCGACCATCGTACCCGTTCTCAAAACTTCGTAAAGGCTATGGAAAGAATTTACACTCAATATCCAAACGATCAAGAAGCTGCCATATTTTATGCCCTGGCACTTGATGGAACTGCGGATCCTGCTGATAAAACTTTCCGCAATCAAAAGAAAGCCGGTGCAATTTTATCTGCCTTGTACCCCGGTCAACCCAATCATCCCGGCATTGTGCATTATATAATTCATAGTTATGATTATCCTGAGCTGGCAGCCATGGCTTTGCCTGCTGCAAGAAAATACGCATCCCTTGCTCCTTCTTCGGCACATGCGCAACATATGCCATCGCATATTTTTACAAGATTAGGGTTATGGGATGAATGCATTCAATCTAATCTTGCTTCGATGTCTTCCGCAAAGTGTTATGCTGAGAGTGCCGGCATCAAAGGTCACTGGGACGAGGAACTCCACGGCATGGACTATCTTGTTTATGCTTACCTTCAAAAAGGCGAAAATGATCTTGCCAAAAAGCAATATGACTACCTTCAAACGATCCGGGAGGTTTACCCGGAAAACTTCAAAGTCGCCTATGCCTTTGCTGCCATTCCGGCCCGTTATTTTCTTGAAAATAAAATGTGGAAGGATGCTGCAAATATTGAAATGCAGCCAGTCAATTTTCCCTGGCAAAATTTTCCCTGGCAGAGCGCCATTACCCATTTTGCACGGCTATTGGGATCTGTTCATACCGGCAATAACAAACTAGCGCATGTTGAATTAGAAAATTTGCATAAGATCTACGATACTCTTGCTGCACAAAAAGATACTTACAAAGCTAACCAGGTGATGATACAGATAAAGAGCGGTGAAGCGTGGCTACGGTTAATAGAAGGCAACGCAAAGGAAGGATTAGCACTAATGAACACGGCTGCCGGCTTAGAAGATAAAACTGAAAAAAGTCCTGTTACGCCGGGGGAAGTTTTACCTGCGAAAGAACTATTGGCTGACATGTTACTGCAACTAAATAAACCCGCCGAAGCATTAGAAGCTTATGAAGCAGATTTGAAAAAGCATCCCAACCGCTTCAATGGGTTGTATGGTGCAGCATTGGCCAGCGAAAGAATTAATAATATCGAAAAGGCGAGATACTATTACCGGCAATTAGCCACCATTGCCAATTCACCTAATGTAAACAGGTCTGAGCTAGCAGCGGCAAAGCTTTTTTTAAAACAAGCCCAGGATAAATAGTACAGTTTGCCGCCCTACAAAAATCATTAGCGGTTATCAACGCGGTTTTAAAAGTTGATACATCAATTTACAAAACGGAGCACAGGCTTTTCTTCCTGCAATTTGTGAGCGGGCATTTTGCCGGTTCCCTTTACTGCAATCATGGTTATAATCGCCGCGATAAAAAGTGAACCGGCCATAAATATATAGGAAGCGCCAAAGCCACCGGTAGTTCCATTTAAATAACCCACCAGGTATGAACCTGCAAAAGATCCCAATGCACCAAAGCTGTTGATCAAAGCAATTGCACCACCTGCAACATTCCGCGGCAGTATCTCAGTAATAATTGCAAAGAAAGGTCCGTATGGCGCATACATGGCACCGCCGGCAATAATCAGTAATGTATACGATAGCCAAAAGTTGCTGGTGCCCACCAGGTATGAGCCATAAAAAGCGATAGCCCCGATGAAAAGAAATGGCCACACAAAAGTTTTCCGGTTTAAAGTTTTATCAGAAAAGTACGAGGCGCTGATCATTCCAATAATCGCCAAAACAAAGGGCACAGAAGAGAGCCATCCGGTTTTTACGATATTGCTATCCGGCGCAGCATTTATAATGGACGGTAACCACATTACAAAGCCATACACGCCAATACTCCATAAGGCATATTGAAGGCAAAGCAAAATAACGGTGCCCGACTTAAAAGCTTCCGCGTAATTTTTTATTGGTTTAATGCCTTGTTGTTCTTCATGCAATTTTGCCTCCAGGTCGTTTTTTTCTACCGGCGTGAGCCATTTCGCATTTTTTGGTGCATCCTCAACCAGTCGCCACCAGAAGAATGCCCAGATAATTGCCGGCAACCCTTCCAGGATAAACATCCAGCGCCATCCCACAGACCTGATGAGGTAACCGGAAAGAATCGACATCCATAACAAAGTAGCCGGGTTACCAAGTATCAAAAATGTATTTGCCCGCGAGCGCTCCGATTTGGTGAACCACCTGCTTAAAAATACAAGCATTGAAGGCATAACAGCACTTTCTACCACTCCCAACATAAACCTGATTGCAATCAGGAAACTAACATTACTCACCATGCCGGTTGCCATTGCAAGTGCACCCCACGCAATCAGCGACCAGAAGATGAGCTTTTTTGCACTCCGGTTGGCAGCGTACAATGCGCCTGGTATTTGGAAGAAGAAATAACCTAAAAAAAACAGCGATCCCAGTAAAGAAGAAATGGAAGCGGTTATGTTTAAATCTTTTGCCATTCCTCCAGCTGCAGCAAAGCCAAAATTTGCACGATCGAGATATGCGAGGCTATAGGTAATAAATGCAATAGGAATCAGGCGGTGCCAACGCTGCCTGGCAATTGTATTTCGCATGTTACAACTTTAATGATTTGATTTAATTGAAATTATTTATTTGATCTTACTGTTCCGGAACGTTTCTAATGCTTTGGCGAACGAACCTGCCAAACACCCGATATGATAAAAAAACCGAATTACCAGCAAATTCAATGGCTGTTGAAGTTATAATCAATCGTCTTCATTCTGATTTGAAGTTAGAAAAATTTATTTAACTTTTGGAAGGTTGAGTAAAACAAAAACCGATCACCTTGAAACCTTAATTAAAAATTATACCAAATCATTGATCTGCCAAACTTGAAGTTGCTTATCGGGATATCGATCCAGGTTACCTTAACTGCATACATTTCACTACTTATCAAAGATGAAGAGCTTTTAAAACAATTTGAAGAGATACTTTCAGTAAGGAGACATCACATCAATACAAATAAATTAATTGAATACAGGGAAATATTTATTTGGTATTGGGAAGATGGCGACGGAAGCATGTAAGAAAGACCGCATAAAATGAATATTTCAGCGCTGGTGATTCATTATTATTATTGCTGAGGCAAAGGAATCGTTACTGTGACTTTACAGCCATGTCCGGGCGATGACGCTACATTAAAATTGCCCAAAAATAATGTTGCCCGCCTTTTCATATTAGCAAGACCAATTCCGCCCTTTGCTGTATTGTTATTGAATCCGATGCCATTATCAGCTACACTCATGATAAGCATATTATTCGCAAACGAAACTTCCACTCTTATCTCATCAGCTTTTGCATATTTCAGAATATTCCGAAGTTGTTCCTGCAGAACCCGGTACAGGTTTAACTGAAGCTCAAGGCTTATAGGGTATTTGTTGATAGCAGCATCGAAATGAAGCGCTATTTTGTATTTGTCCCCGATATTGAGAGATTCAAGCAATAACCGGAAGGCTTCTTCCAAAGAAACCTCATTGAAAAAAGTGGGGGCAAGCCGGTGAGACAAATTCCTTATCTCGTCTGAAGCCAGGGTGATATAACCCTCGCACCGTTTAAACCATGAAAGCGCAGAAGGTACCAATGACTCCTTAATCATTCCGAGGCTGAGTAAACCCGTGGCGAGAATCTGGCATATATTGTCGTGGAGTTCACCCCCGATCTCGTATCGCTCATCTTCCTGCGACTTAATAATTGCCTTGGTAAGTTTCAGTTCAAATAGGTTTTTCTCGGTAACGTCGATGGCAATTACCGTCTTACAATTTACTGCATTGATCGTAATGGGTGAACTGTAAATCTCAACATCGATAATTTCCCCTGATTTTTTAACATGCCGGAAATTTGCTACATATACACCATCCCGTTCATCTTTTTTTCTTGCAACTACTTCTCTGGTTCTTTCAATCTCTTCAACCTGCCGAATATCCAGAATGGTCATACCTAAAAATTCCTTTTCAGTATATCCATAGTGATTAACTGCCGCCTTATTCACCTGCATAAACCTGAGCGTTGCCACGTTGAATACCCACATTGGCTGCGGGCTTAAGCGAAAAAGATCGTAATACCTTCTTTCGGATTCTTTAAGTTCCGAAATGATCTTCTTTCTTTCTATCGCATACAAAATGCTTTTATAAAGCGTAGTCGTAGTGAGATCATCCTTTAACAAATAATCCATGATGCCGAGGGAGATGGACCTGATACTAAAATCAATGTCCGCGTAGCCTGTTAAAATAATAATCGGGCAAGGTGATGCGATTTCCAGCATTTCAGTAACCAGCTGCTGCCCGCTTTTATCGGGTAAGGAGAGATCTAACAGAATAATATCAAAACTGGTTTGTTCAACAGATAAAAACTTAGAAGCTTCCTCAAAACTTTCAGCCTGCACAATAAGCGGAGCTGCAATTCTTTCCCTTAAAAAATGCCCTACTAACACATAATCACCCGGATTATCTTCGACTACCAGGATCTTGTATGGCCTATTGTCTTTTATCATCAGGATATTTTTGTCATTGGATTTTCTTATGCGTATTAAAAGAATATATTCGGTTAAACTGTTACCGGCTTCGGGCTTATGGCAAATAATATCCGCTTGCCAAAACGAAAGATCAATAAAAACGGGGCAATGGATTCAGTGCCGGGTTTTGCCGTTGATGCCAATAAGGATACACTGGTTCTGTTTCACTCGCAGCATCTAATTTCTTCACCTGGTCCACTGTAAGATTCCAGCCTATTGCCTGGAGGTTTTGCATTAACTGCTCTTCATTTCTTGCACCTATGATGATATTTGCTACCGTGGGGCGCTGCAACAGCCAGTTAAGAGACACCTGTGCCACCGTTTTACCGGTTTCTTCCGCTACTGCATCAAGTGCATCTACGATCCTGAAAAGCCGTTCTTCATTTAGCGCAGGACCATGGCCTCCACCCTGCTGCACACGATTATCTGCGGGAATCGGCTGGTTGCGCCGGTACTTCCCGGACAATCGACCCGAAGATAGCGGGCTCCAAACAATGGTTCCAATGTTCTGATCAATACCAAGCGGCATGAGTTCCCATTCAAACTCGCGGTCGAGCAATGAATAATAAGCCTGGTGGGCAATGTACTTCGACCAGCCGTATCGTTCAGCAACAGATAGTGACTTCATCAAATGCCATCCCGAAAAATTTGAGCAGGCAATATATCGAACCTTGCCACTCTGTACCAGGTTTTCCAATGTTTTCAACGTTTCTTCCACAGGCGTGTTGCCGTCAAATCCGTGCATGTGATAAATATCTATCCGGTCGGTATTTAAACGTTTAAGGCTGTCCTCGCATTGTTTGATCAAATGTATCCGCGAAGAGCCCATTTCATTGGGTTTAGACCCCATAGGAAAAGTTGCTTTGGTAGATATCAACACCCGTTCACGAAGGCCATTCAAAGCTTTTCCCAGGATAGCTTCTGCCATGCCGTTAGAATAAATATTTGCTGTGTCAAATAAGTTTACACCTGCATCAAGACATAAGTTTACTAACCGGGTAGCCTCTTCTGTCTGTGTGGTGCCCCAAGCTTTGAAAAACTCAGTGCCACCGCCAAAAGTTGCGGTTCCGAAACTCAATACCGGTATTTTCAATCCGGATGCGCCTAAAAACCTGTATTCCATGTTTAAAAAATTATAAATTATAAAATTTAGAATTAAGCTTTAAAATTTAAGAATTACAATGGCTTTGCAGAATCCCCTGATGCATTGAAAAATTATCAACTTTACAAAAGTATAGCTTTTGATATCTTAAAATTATAACTGCTTTTGTCTTTAATGCGGCATCTTTACCGGCAGCAGCTATTTTTATTAAAATCCATCCTATTTATGAAATCCCGGTTTTCACTCCTTATTATCATTTTATTACTTTTTGCAAATTCTTTATTTTCCCAGGTAACTGTTTGCAGCTGGAACCTCGAAAATTTTGGCAAGTCAAAGGCCAACGCTTCAATTGCATTTATAGCCAATACGATCAAACCCTTTGATGTTATCTGTGTGCTGGAAGTAGTTGCCGGCGACGGAGGTGCATTCGCGATTGCAAAGCTCAGTGAGGAATTGAACAGGAAAGGCCTTCAATGGGATTATAGCATTAGCGAGCCAACCTATAGCAGTGCCTATAAAACAGAACGATATGCCTTTATCTGGAAAAAATCGCGTTTAAAAAAAATCGGGAATTCGTGGTTGGAAAAGAAATATAAATTGGAGATAGATCGGGAACCCTTCTTTTGTGATTTTGATTATAATGGAAAATTATTTACCCTTGTTGCCTTTCACGCAATCACAAAATCGAAGCAACCGGAAACAGAAATAAAGTATTTCAAACTGCTTCCTGCGGAGTATCCCGGTAAAAATCTCGTTTTTGCCGGCGATTATAATTGCCCCGAATCACATACAGTATTCAATCCTTTAAAAGCGATGGGTTATAAACCGGTGTTTACCATGCAGAAAACTTCCTTAAAACAGGTATGTATCAACAACAATTGCCTGGCATCGGAATTTGATAATATTTTTTATAATTCCGCAAGCGTTCAATTTATACAATCCGGTATTGTGCCCTTTTTTAGCAGTTTCCCTAATCTAAAAGAAGCCAGGAAAATATCGGACCATGTTCCCATATTTTTTCAATTTTCCTTAAACTGAACAAGATCATTGAGTGTTGATTTATCCCTCACAACCCTCTACGGGCTGAGGAGCAGGCTGCGGGTATTCTTTTAAAGAGGTTGATGAGACAGGTATAATCCGTAATGAATTTTCCTTTTTATTTTCATTCTGCGCATTCCGGTATTTAACCAGATTGATGATCAATACACTTCCCAGGATCGTAACTAATCCTAATACCTGGAGCAGCGAAATATGTTCACCGGCTAAAAACATTCCCAACAAAACCGCTACCACGGGGTTTACATAAGCGTGTGTACTTACCTGTGTTGCCGGCCTCACCTGTAGCAACCACACGTAGGCACTGAAGCCAGCAATGGATCCAAAAAAAACAAGGTACCATACAGACAGCCACGAACCGGTAGTAATATTGCTCCAATTTAAATTTTGTACTTCACCCCTCAAAAAACTACCCGGAATAAATGCCACACCTGCGGCAAGCATTTGCCAGGCAATATTTACTGAAACCGAACCTGTGGTGGATTTGTATTTTGAATACAGCGAACCTGCAGCCCAGGCCATAGAACCAATTATTAATACAGCCACACCTCCCAACTCGGGGTGAGTGCCGGAAGTTGAAAATGCATTGATAATGTTTTCCCCAAATAACAAGAGTATACCGGCAAAACCAAGTACCAGTCCGCCGATGGTGGTCCTGTTCCTGAAATTTTCCGCCCATTTAGGCTTATCAAGTAAAATGAACCAGAGTGGTCCGGACGATATCATGATGGCTACCATTGCACTTGGCAAAAATTGTTCAACCCATATCACGGCACCGGTTCCAACAAACAACATCAGTACACCGCTTACTATAGCATGCTGAATATCTTTTTTTATAAAAACTTTTTCGCCCCTCAGCATAGTCCAACCCAGCATAATTATTCCGGCAATCAGGAAACGGAGGGCGCCTAACAAAAAAGGGGGAAAACTTACGATTGCCCTTTGAATAAAAAAATAAGTAGAACCCCATACAATGTACACCGTTGCAAAAGCCAGTATGACCATCAGGGGTGAAGCTGCTTTTCTATTGAACTGATCCATATACTATTTTTCTGGAATGATTAATTGTTGTTGTTCTTTCACTGTTTCCAACACGATGGTGGTACGGGTAGAAAGAATATTCGGGATCTTGCTAAACTGGTTACGCATCAGCTCCATAAGAGAAGCGGAATCAGCAGTTCGTATCTTAACGAGATAGCAATCTTCGCCGGCTACATGATGCACTTCCTGCACTTCAGGTATTTTAGCAAGTTCTTTACCGGTTGTGCTACTTCCAAGGCCATCCGAGACTTTCATAAATACAAATGCCAATAGTTTTTGCTGAAGCGGAGCCGGGTTCAATCGCGTAGTATATTGCAATATCACTTTTTTTTGTTCCAGCTTTTTCACACGCTCCAACACACCCGAGGGGGCCATATTCAATTCCCGCGCCAACTCGGCATTTGATATGCGTGCGTTTGCCTGCATCAGCCTTAAAATATGATAATCCACTTTATCCAATAAAATTTCATTCTCTGCTATCATTCTGTAAAATTATTAATTTTATGAATTAAATTCAAATTTTTATGCCTAAAAATATCAAAAATTCTTACAAACGTTAATTTAAAAGGATTTTAAAGGTCTACTGGTTTTACCGGATTTGCGCAAGTAAATAAAAAATCCCCGCTGCGAGAACGGGGAACGGTTGAAATGTTATATCTGCTGTTTAAACTGTAGCCTTTGAAATTTAACAGCCGATTGTCATCTTCCCTTATCCAAATTTTACAGAAGTCATGGTAAGAGAACCACCGACAGCTTTGTCATTAAAAAATGAAGTAGAATCATTGGTTCCCTTGAGACCGGCGGTGTACAGGAGCGGAAGATAATGTTCAGGTGTCGGAATTGCCAGTTTTGCTTCCCTGCCCATACTTTCATAATGTATTAGCGAATCGTGATTGCCTTCGGTTATTGCCTGCTTAAACTTTTCGTTCACTTGTAATGCCCAGTCGTACCCGTATTCCGGCGCATCCATCTTGTCCCAGGCAATCATTCCGAGATTGTGCACCATATTACCGCTTCCTATAATCAAAACGCCTTTTTTGCGCAGCGAATGCAATTCCTTTGCAAGATCATAATGGTATTGAGGTGCCTTTGTATAATCTATGCTTAGCTGTAATACCGGAATATTTGCTTCAGGATACATATGCCTTACCACCGTCCAGGTGCCATGATCCAACCCCCAGTCGTGATCCGGTTCCACATGCGCCGAATGGATTAGTGATGCAGTTTCCAGCGCCAGTACCGGATTTCCGGGCGCATTGTATTGAACATCAAACAGTGCTTTTGGAAAGCCGCCGAAATCATGAATTGTTTTAGGAAAATCCATTGCTGTAATGCGGGTTCCCTTACTGAACCAATGCGCCGATATCACCAATACCGCCGAGGGGACAGGAATTTCACGGGCCATCTTCTTCCAACGTGTGCTAAACTCATTGTCCTCAATTCCGTTCATGGGTGAACCGTGACCAATAAACAACACCGGCATAAGATGGCCCTGTTCTTTTAAGTCATCGGTAAACTTGTTGAATGTTGTTAAATCTTTTATCATATAAAATGTTTTTAGAACATTGACATAAGAATACAGTTTACGCCTTTCCGGAGGTGTAAACTGTACTACTGACGCCACAATTTTATAAGTAATAACTTTAAGGAAAAACCTTTTTATAAGGTTCGTAATTTTTAATGAATAGAGGCTTCAGGGTAAACCAGGCCAGTGCCGGAAAGAAATGCATTGGCACTACCAACCCGGGGAACAACTCGGGCATATCCACGTCAAACGGCAGTTTGGCGGCGAAGGCGGCTGCAATACTGGCGAAGGAGAGTATCGTAAAGAGAAGATTAAAAACAATTTCGCCTTTATTTTTTAGCCATTTATTCAATAGCCAAAATCCTACCGCGGCTATGATACCGCTCAAAAAAGAGACAATGATTATACTCAATGGCTTTGCAACTGTGGCAAAATCCACACCTAGTGATTTTGCGTAAACCTTTTGATAGATGAGGGAAGCAACACCGGCCAATATGCCCGACACAGCGCCCAATAACAGAGATTTTTTAAACATATATTTTTATTTAACAACCGGCACAGAAACCAGTACTTTGATCACTTCACCAACTTCGCCACCCGGCGCACCGATTTTAAAATCATTTCTGTTGATGTTAAAAAATCCTTCAAATACGCCACCGCTGCCATTTCTTTTAAATGTAAAAGGAAGGGTAACCTCTTTGGTAATGCCATGCACCTGCAAATCACCTGTAGCAGCATAACCCGTTGCCGTTTTTACGATCCGTTTTGAAGTAAATTTAATGGAAGGATATTTAGGGGCATCAAACCACTCTGCACTTTTAGCATGTTTGTTTTGCATGCCGTTGCCGGTGTTGATACTGTTAACATCTATGCTAACATCAAACTTTGAAGCAGGAAGACTTTGTTCGTCAAAAACAAGGCTCCCGGTGAAAGTTTTAAAAATCCCACTTACACCGCTGGTGGAAAAACTAATGCTGTACTTATCAGCGATCTTCCAGCTGATCGGTAAAGAGAATGCAAATACCGCGGTGAGAATAAAAAGAGTGACAATTGTGAAAAATGCTTTTTTCATCGGGTTCTTTATTTTTTGTTTCCTAAATTTTGAAAAGTAAAGGCCGGTAAAGTACCAGCCTTTACGGTATACTTATTTGCCAAATTCACCATCAGCCTTGATATAAACATCGTCGCCAAGCATTGCAGCAGGAAAACCCGTAGCAATTCCAAAGTCAGTGCGTTTGATAACGCCGGTCACCTGGAAACCAGCTACCGGAGCCTTGGATTGTGGGTTAGCGGCAGTTCCCCTATACCATAAATCGAGGGTAATTGGCTTGGTTACACCATGAAAAGTTAAATTCCCTGTCATCTTGTATTTGTTAGCGCCTGCACTCTTTAAACCGGTGCTGATAAAATTGATGGTCGGGTATTTTACCGCATCAAAAAAATCGGGTCCCTTTAAATGATTGTCTCTCATTTCAATGCCTGTATTGATCGAAGCCATGTCACCGGTAAGTTCAACAACTGCATCACTATAGTCCGGCTTTTCAGCTTTAATGGTAACATCAAAGCTTTTGATGTATCCCGATACATCAGATATGCCTAAATGTGTTACTGAAAAACCGAGCTGGGAATGTGCCTTGTCTAATTTCCAGGTTTCTAATAAAGTAAAAGATGAAAATGCAACTACAGCTGCCATTAGTAATACGATACTGATCCTTTTCATGATGTTTGTGTTTAAGTTTTTAAGATTTATTTTTTGATGATTGATAATGCAAATTTACTATGGCTTCGTCCCATTATCCATTGAGGATAAGCAAGAAATTGCATTGATAAATGTCAATGCTTTTAATTAATATAGGTTAATTCAGTTGACGATAGAAAGGCTGTCAGAGCGTTTTAACAACCCCCTCGCCATTGGATAGAGCTTTTGTAAGAAGGGATTTAACACCCACAGATGCAAGCATAGAGGAAACGATCTCGAGTGCTTTCTCGTCGTTGCCCGATAAGATCACCCCCGAAAGGTGCTTACTACAATCTGTATGATCTGTTCCCGGATCAGCCGTTTCCAGCTGAACTATTTTTGTGTTGGGAAGCAATTGCTGCAACAATCCTGCCTGTTTTTCTGCACTAATCTCATTGCCTTTTTCGCTTGCTCCCGGATCAACAAGACTGACGAGAATTTTTTGATTCACTACTTCTTTTATCGTTGTTGCCACTTCCTTTTGTTCACTGAAACATAGCGCAAGAAGGATCATATCTGATTCCCAGGCACTGTCAAAAAAACACTGCATGGCTTCCACGTCGCAATGCTGCCGGTCGTGTTTTAAACCGTTTACCAAAGCCTCCGCTTTTGCAAAGTCTTTATCAGAAAGCAGTACATGATAGTTTCCATTTGCCAGGGAAGCAGCAATGGCTTTACCCTGAGCTCCGGAGCCAATCACCAGGATGGTTTGTTTAACATGCATACCCATAATTTTCAATACCATTGCGTTAACTATTTACGACTGATCACATCCATTTAGAAAGCTATTTCGAAAGGAGCATCTTTATTGTAGTCAACACGACGGACTTTTTTAGATGAACAAAATTAATTCTATACAAATCAAAAAACATTGAGTTTGGACAAGAAATCTTATTGATAAAAGTCAATGCGTACTAAGAGTGGGGAAGTTTATTTGCGTGCAGACATCTGTTTTCTTGCACGACTTAAAGTTTCGGCAGTGAGGCCCAGGTAAGATGCGATCATATGCTGCGGAACACGCTGAACAATATCCGGGTAGGTTTCTACCATCTTTTTATAGCGTTCTTCCGTGTTTAAATTCATATAAGACAATCTCTTTTCAAAAGCAATGTATGCAGACCGCATCTGCAGGAAAGAAAATTCGAGAAATTTTGGTATCCGCTGTCGCAGTTCCTCGAGGGCCGCATTGCTAATCAGCACTAGTTCAGACTCTTCAAGCGCATCGATATTATATCTTGCCGGCTCCCCGGTAATGAAGCTGTACATATCAGTAATCCACCATCCTTCCAAGGCAAACTGCACGATCTGGTCATTGCCCTTTTCGTTTACCGTATAGGATCTGAGGAGTCCCTTTTCAACAAAAATTGCGTATTTGCACGCATCGCCTTCCTGTAAAATATATTGCTTTTTGCGTATCTTTTTTGGCAGCAGGTAAGTCCTGAAAATTGCTTCCTCTTCTTCAGTCAGCGTAATAGATTCTCTTAGTTTGGTAAAAAATACTTCATGCATACTTAACGAAATTAGGCAAAGTTTAGAAGAAAAGTAATCCGGTTCCACATGCCCGGCTTGACGCATTCACCGCAATAGAATCCATTTACAAAACACCGATCACTGTTGGTGATGGCTGATGGCTTGATGCCTGATTTACTTTTGGGTAGTTGGTTTATTATCACCCTTTGGGAGAACTTGAATTTTGTATTATCATTATGCTTTGGAAGAAGGTGATGAGTATTTGTGAGTTTTATTGACAAACTGCCTGTTCCTGTTTGCCAGGCGTTACCCTTTCATCATGCTAAAAGTTCGATCTGCAAAATGCACTCATTTAAGCGCTTGTCCCGTTATAACGGCATTTAATAAACCTTCCGCTTTCGAATCTTTGACTTATTTAATGATCATTCTTGTATTTCTGTGTAATCAAAATCATCTTTTGCCGGTTTGTTCGCTTTTATATTTGTAAAATGGAAGACGATTCTAAAATTAACCCCTTATTGGTTAAGAAGTATAATCAGCCAGTACCCCGATATACCAGTTACCCTACCGAATCTTTTTGGGAAAATGACTTTGCGCCTAATACCTGGTCATCTATATTTCAACAAAAATTTAATAATCACAACCATACGGATGGAATAAGTATTTATATCCATTTACCTTTTTGTGAATCTGCGTGTACATACTGCCGTAGCACAAAACAAGTTACCTCCAATCACCAGGTAGAAGATGAATACCTGCTTGCAATTGAAAAAGAATGGAAACTCTATCGTAACCTGATGCAGCAAACACCGGTTATACGGGAAATCCATTTAGGTGGTGGTACACCCACTTTCTTTTCGCCCCAAAACCTGCGCCGGCTATTGTTGTTGATCTTGAAAAACAGCATCGTTCACCCCGTGTATGAATTTAGTGTTGAAGCCCACCCAAATAATACTACCCCGAAACACCTGGAAATGTTGGTTTCCCTTGGCTTCCGGCGCATCAGCTTTGGTGTACCGGATATTGACACGGAAGTTCAACATGCTGTTCACCGCATGCAATCTTTTGAAACCATCCGGAATGTAGCGCTCCTTGCCAGGGAAACGGGTTTTACATCTGTAACCTTCGATCTGATGTATGGACTGCCCCGGCAAACCATTAAAACAATTGAGCACACCATTGAAGCAGTGCTAACATTGAAGCCGGACAGAATCGCTTTTCAAAGGTATATGCGTGCGCCCGCGTTTTATGACGCCGCAGCAGCAAGCGATGCATCAGACATGGTTGCCGGGGAAAAAAATATCCGCATGTATTTAAGCGGCAAAGAAATGCTTCTCCGGAACGACTATTATGATATCGGTATGGATTATTTCGCGTTAACAAATGACAATTTGTACAAGGCGAGAAACAAGGGAAAACTTCATCGAAATTTTATGGGCTATTCTGCCCAGGATACAGGCCTGTTACTCGGCCTGGGAGTTTCGGGCATCAGTGATACCGGAAATGCTTTTGCACAAAACAACAAAGTTTTATCCGGGTATTACACCTCCATTAATAGCAGCCACCTGGCAGTTAACAAAGGCTACATTTTGAATGAAGAGGACATTCTCTTTCGGAAAAATATACTGGATATCAGCTGCAAGGGCAAAACTTCCTTTACAGATAAACAATCTTCCCTGCTGGAACAATACACCTTCCCTGAACTCGCGCTTTTTGCTGCAGAAGACCTCGTGAAGTATGACAAAGCAGGTGTAGAAGTAACAAAGCAGGGCCACTTTTTTATGAGGAATATCTGCAGCGCCTTTGATATGCATTTTCAAAGGAACAAAGCCATCGCAAACTGACCGTTGCAGGTTTGTTGTGATTCTACTCAGCAGAACTGCATCAATCTCCAACTCACTTAAAACACGCTGCCACCGGCAGTCCGCTTCTACAAATTTTTTTCATCTTACATTGCGAACGGATCATTAAAAATTTAGCCTTATTACGGGAAGGTGGCAGGAAAAAAATATCCTGAGAATCGACGAATGCAGGAGAAAGAATACAATGGACTCAGGAAATTCCGTATAACACTATTTTGTTACAGTTTGTCGGGATAAATTACCAGTACCCGTTCCCTAAAACCATCACAGTTATTAACCTTGAACTTAAGAGCATTTATTTTAATTCCCATATTACACACTGGTCACTTAAACTGCTGTGCCAACTTTAAAGCAATCTATTGTAGAACGCCTCCGCGACCCGGATGAAATGAAGTGTATTATCAAATAAATCATAAGGTTTAAGTTTCCCATTACCCCTCCTAATCTTAGCATGAATAACTCCGCCCGGTGTAGATACTTTCCTACACTCATTCGTTTTATAATCGGTGTTGCAACCGGTATCTGTTAAATGTGTAAACAGTGAACTTTAGCTGATGAAAGCTACAATGCTTGCTGGCACCACGTTCGGTGCAATATTCCCTCTCCGAAAAGTGTATTATCGCTCCTATAAAATCTACCTCCGCTTGAAAGCGTTTAAACATTAAAACATGATAATAATCATTTTCGTGCTTGACTTGTCTCATCATAAACATTCTGTTGCAGGAATAGCTTTGTGTAAGAAAATTAAATGTTAAAGAAAGTATCAATTACAAACAAAATAAAACTTATGAAAAAGTCAAAAGTAAATATGATCGCAATTTGCTCCCTCGTTTTAGCCTTCTTCTTTAGTGGTTTAACCAACAGTTTTGCCCAGGCAACCTACCACGCACAAAAAGTAGATGTACTACTTACCGGAACCTCTTCCCTGCATGATTGGGAAATGAAATCAGACAAAGGACAGTTTGACGCAACCATTGCAGTTGCAAAAGACAAGGTCATTTTTTCAGGACTGAGTTTCAATTTCCCTGCAGAAAGCTTAAAAAGCGGTCACGGAGCAATGGATAAAAACACCTACAAAGCGCTTGATACCAAAAAGAATCCGAATATCAGTTTTGTACTCACATCAGGTAATGTAACCAATACAGGATCTAACACTTACCTGCTAAAGGGAATGGGTAAATTAACCATATCAGGCAATACAATACTTACCGACCTGGTAGTTACCCTTAAATATAACCCGGCCGACAAGAGCTTCACCTGCTCAGGAACAAAAAAGTTCAAAATGACTCAATATGGTGTTAAACCACCCACTGTAATGATGGGTGCTATCAAAACCGGCGATGACGTTGCAATCACTTACAACCTTACTATAAAGAGTTAAACCAGCTTTAAAGTAAATAACAACCAATACCAATTACTTAAAAAATTTAAAAAAACAACAATGAAAAAGATCCTTTCTTATGCCACACTATTGATAATTATAGTTTGTGGCGCTATGCCCCTTGTATCTTCTGCGCAAAGCAGTGACAAAGAATACTACGGCCGCCCTTCTTACTGGAGACCTTACGACCAAAGAGGCATAAATGTGTTTGAAACTACCAAAACGCCCGACACTTTGCAATATGATGGTGCAAGGGTTCGTTTCGGAGCCGGTTTTACACAGCAGTGGCAGTCACTTAAACATGAAAACACTACCGCATTAAATAACAAAACAACTAACAGGTTGTACCCACTGCAGTCAGGTTTTATGACAGCCCAGGCCAACCTTTTTATGGACATCCAGTTAGCTGATGGTATCCGTTTGAATGTTACAAGTTACATGTCTGCCCGTCACCACAATGAAACATGGGTAAAAGGTGGTTACATCCAATTTGACAAACTTCCCTTCAAAGGTGAATTCTGGACAAAATTGATGGAAATCGCTACTATCAAAGTAGGTCATATGGAAGTTAACTTCGGTGATGCGCATTTCCGTCGCTCAGATGGTGGTCAAACATTGTACAATCCGTTCATGGACAATTTGATCGTGGATGATTTTGCAACCGAAATCGGTGGTGAAGTTTACCTGCAGAAAAATGGTTTATTCGGAATGCTGGGAGTAACTAACGGTATGATCAAAGGTTCTATTGATTCTACTTACAAAACAGCAGCAGATGCAAATACCAGCAGATCGCCTTCAATTTACCTGAAAGGTGGAATTGATAAATCAATTGGTGATGCTATCAGGGTTCGGGTATCAGGAAGTTTTTATCACAATAGCAGCAATGCAGGTAGCGGACTTACTTTATATGGTGGAGACCGTACAGGTTCAAACTACCAGAATGTTATGGAAAGTGCTCCAGCCGGTGCAGCGCTTCCAGCCACAACAGCAGCTGCTTTCTCTGGCCGTCTTAATCCAGGATTCTCTAAGAAAATCAACGCCTTTATGTTCAATGGTTTCCTGAAAGTGAAAGGTTTAGAATTATTCGGTACACTTGAAACTGCAAAAGGCAGAACAAAGAACGAAACAGCAGACAGGAAAATGACTCAACTGTCAGCAGAAGCAGTTTACAGGTTCGGTCCTGCAGAAAATTTGTTCATCGGAGCACGTTACAACACTGTTGCTGCAAGATTGGCTAACACTACTGCCATCACTTACACAGGCGATATCAAAGTAAACCGTACCGCTTTAGCAGCAGGCTGGTTTGTTACCAGGAACGTTGAAATGAAAGCTGAGTATGTAATTCAGAAATACAAAGATTATCCAACTGCTAACTACCTGAGTGGTGGTAAATTCAACGGTATCGTTGTTGAAGCAGTTGTAGGTTTCTAAACTCAATCCTTTGAAAAACCAAAAAGTACAATAAGTACAGATTTAAATCCAACTATTTTATAATAGAAGTCCCGGTAACAAAGCGTTACCGGGATTTTTATTTGCTGCTTATATATAGTTTGTTTGACGATGTATTCCGCTAAAGCCACGAGCCGATATCAGGATAGCGACATAGCTGGTATCCTGGTAAGGCCAGTTTGAAGTTGACCCGCAACAGCCCAATTCACATATGACAACAATCATTCACAGGTTCAACCCGCATCATAAGAAAAGGTGAAAAACTGAGATAGCTTTGGATATCATTATGACGCACCGAACATACATTCACGATTAAATTACAGATTATGCTTAGTTCCCATTCAAATTTTTTGTGGCTGCTGATATTACCAATATTTGCCTTCACACCACAATCTTCTCTGCTTGGTGATGGGCCAAAGAAAACCAAAATCATCAAGTGGGCAGTTCAAAAAACCAGCACCATCGGCATACAGGGATCTACCAATGTTAATGATTTCGGTTGCGAGATCAACGGGTATTACCAGCAGGATACCATCTTTTGCTCTGAAGAAAGTGCAGCCAACAAAATGGTTACCCTGAACGGCGCGTTACAGGTAGATATACTGAAGTTCGATTGCCATAACAAAATGCTTACCGGCGATCTCCGCAAAACATTGAAGGCAAATGAATATCCAAAACTGGTAATCCGGTTCCTTTCACTTGAACGTGCGCCTTTGATCCAAAATAACAAAGATTTTTTGAAGGGATGGGTAGAGGTTGAACTTGCAGGCAGCCGCCGGAAATTTGAAGTTTGCTACTCTTTTATAAAAACAGGAGCATCCTCTATTCGATTAAACGGTAAACGGGCATTCAGCTTTTCTGATTTCAAGTTAACTCCACCCAAAAAGTTTATGGGGATGGTAAAAGTAAATGATAAGTTTAATGTAGATTTTAATCTGCTGCTTAACCCGGTGGAGTAATGGCGTTCCCAATTCCATCACGGCGTTGCTCAAGCGCTTATACTTGTTGATCCATTTCCAAATCATTAGGCCTTAATTCTATATAGCTAACAGAACACAGAGGCCACAAATATTTTGTTTTGACATCCTTTAAAAATCGCTTTTCTCTCAGCATTGTTCCACACCTTACCAGTAAGCAGGCCTCGTTTTTGGCCGTTATTGCTTTCGTGGCTACATTGGCGTTCTCTTATGCGATGCCTGCCTCGCCGATTACCTTAGCCGGCTTGATAATTATTATCTTTCTTTCTGTTTTTGAGGAAGAAACAAAGTCTACACTGATTGCTTCCGCGGTAAGCATCGTTATATCCGCCTTAACCTATTGGCATAGCGGTAAAAACATCACTCAACATCTCTTCATTATTTTCCTCATCCTGCTTACCACGCTTATTGTGTTCTATCTGAAGCGGCTGAACAGCCAACTGAACTTCGAAAAAACACATATGACCGCCCTGTTTGAAAATGCTACCGAAGGCATTGTGCTTACCGATCAGGACAGCAACATCATTTTAGCCAATGGCGCTGCAGAAAAAATGTTTGGCTACCAGGCAGGAGAAATGATCGACAAGCCAATTGAGATGCTGCTGCCGCAGAGCGTTCGAAATAAACATGTGGTGCTTCGTGATGAGTTTAATAAAATGCCCCAGCACCGCTCAATGGGATCAGGGCGGGACCTGTACGCCCAAAAAAAATCTGGCAATAATTTCCCCGTAGAAGTAAGCCTCAGCTATTATTATAAAGGGAACTCGCGCTATGTAATCGCTTTTATAGTAGATATTACCCATCGCAAGCAAATTGAAGAAAGTATGCGTCTTCAACAGCAACAGCTGGAAAAAGTGAGCAATGAAATTAGGAACCTGAATGCTGAACTGGAGATGAAAGTGGAAGAGCGGACATTGATATTAAAAGAAGCCCTCCAAAAATTAGAGCAATCACAGCAGGAACTGAGCGAAGCGCTTGATAAGGAGCGGGAATTAAGTGAAATAAAAAGTCGCTTTGTTTCGATGGCTTCACACGAGTTCAGAACGCCATTGAGTACTGTGCTTTCATCGGCTTCACTGCTAACCAAATATACCCACGAAGCCGATCAGCCGCAGCGTAGCAAGCATATTGAACGCATAAAGGGAGCTGTAAAGCATTTAAATGACATACTGGAAGATTTTTTATCTTTGGGCAAATTGGATGAGGGGAAAGTTGTTTCGGTGAGTTCGCCGTTTGAATTGAATTCATTTATCGAAGAAACTACAGAAGATATTAAAGGTTTATTAAAAGAGGGGCAAACGATTATCTATAACCATAAGGGTGAATTTGCGATTTACTCTGATAAGATGCTTTTAAAAAATGTATTGCTCAATTTAATATCGAATGCAATAAAATTTTCCGAACCCAATACAAACATCATCATAGAAAGCAGCGTACTGAATGGTAATGCAACCATTAAAGTAGCAGACCAGGGCCTGGGTATTTCCAAAGAGGACCAGGAACATTTATTTTCCAGTTTTTTCCGCGGCGCCAATGTTGTAAACATACAGGGAAGCGGCCTTGGCTTGCATATTGTTAAACGTTATTTAGATTTAATGGTAGGTTCAATTACCCTTGAGAGCAAAATAAACGAAGGCACTACCTTTACAATCACGATCCCTACAAACTTAAAGATATATGAGCAAGATCATTCTCGTAATTGAAGATAATACTGACATAAGAGAAAACACCGCTGAAATCCTGGAACTATCAGGGTTTAAGGTGATAACTGCTAAAAATGGCAGGGAGGGTGTGGAGCTTGCTTTGAAGCAAAATCCGGATTTAATTGTTTGCGATATCATGATGCCCGAACTGGATGGCTACGGAGTACTTCACCTGTTAAGAAAAAATCCCGATACCGCAAGTGTTCCCTTTATTTTTCTTACAGCAAAAACAGAAAGAGGCGACTTTAGAAAAGGAATGGAAATGGGCGCCGATGATTATATCACCAAGCCATTTGATGACAGCGAATTGTTAAGCGCTGTAGAAGTAAGACTCAAGAAAGTTGAGGTACTCGAACATAAATATCCTTCTAATATTACGGGACTGGCGCAATTTATAAAAGATGTGAACGGGTTAGGTAAAGTAGAGCAACTATCTGAGGAATACGAGTTAAACAGTTATGATAAAAAGATCGTTCTGTACCAGGAGGGAAAGCGCCCGAGATTTTTATATTACCTCGTAAAAGGCAAGGTAAAATGCTTTAAAAACCATGAAGACGGTAAAGAGTATATTACCAACCTTTATAGTGATGGTGACTTTATAGGGTATACCGCACTGATTGAAGATAGCATTTATGATGAAAGAGCAATTGTGATGGAGCATTCTGAGATTGTGCAGATACCAAAAGATGATTTCGTAAAGATGATCCATAGTGATATTATCATCGCCGCCAAGTTTATACACATCATTACAAAAAATGTAAAAGAAAAAGAAGAGCGCTTATTAAACCTGGCGTATAGCTCGCTAAGGAAACGGGTGGCCAAAGCGCTCGTTGAAATCGTAGACAAATTCCAGATAACCGATCCTACCAAACCATTGGAGATCTCGAGGGAAGAGATTGCACAATACATTGGAACGGCAACAGAATCACTTAACAGAACGATTGGAGATTTTAAAGCCGAAGGGTTAATTGATATCAACAAAGGAAAAATTTTGCCCATTAGTATGAATAACCTGCGAAGCTTACCTTATTAGCAAATTACAGGCAATCACCTACCATATAGGCTCACATCCCACCGGTAATTTACCCTGCTGTCTTCATGCCGGGCTCTAAATTCGCACTATCATATTTCCCAATGGATCTATGCGTCACCGGGTTAACAGGGGTGAATAGCGGCTGCTTTACAGGCTTGTTGAATTTAAATGAAAATGAGTGAATGGCTTTGGTTCTGTACTGCAATAATTTTCTGAGCGGTTTTAAAATGGAAACAATTAAAGCATAAGGAATAGCATTCTTTTTCATTGCAAGGTAATCCCTTCTATTGGCCCGTAGCCGGCGGGCAATGCTCTTATTACTCATCCCTCCTACCCGCATTTTAACAATAAGCTTGGGCAGGTAAACCGCTGCTACCCGATGGTAATACAGGTATCGCGTCATAAACTCGTAGTCAGCAGCTGTAAAAAAATGTGTTTCATAATAACCACATTTTTCTATTAAGCTTTTACGGATATAAAATGAGGGATGTGCCGGCATCCATCCATATTCAAATTTCTGACGGTTGTATTCATCACCCTTCCAAACGCGGTGAATAGTTGCTGTATTCACCGGGTGAACATAAATGATATCTCCATACACAGCCCCTACCTTATACCTGTTAAAACTGTTAACAATGGATGATATTACATCGCAGGTGGCAAGCATATCGTCGCTGTTCAATATCCCAATCACATCCCCCGTTGCCATCTTCATTCCTTTGTTAATTGCGTCGTACATACCTGAATCTTTCTCGCTTATCCAGCGGGCAATATTTCCCTCGTATTGATTGATAATATCGAGTGTACCATCAGTAGATCCGCCATCAACTATAATATGCTCTATATCGTGATAGCGTTGCCCGATAACTGACTGTATACAGTCCTCAAGGTAAGCGGCTGAATTAAATGCTACGGTAATAATGGTTACTTTCATACTTAATTTGTTTTGTGTCCATCCATCAATGGGATATATTTTAACCATTATTCAAAGGGTGAAAACTTTATCGATAAAGAGACATTTGTACTCAGTTTTGGTACCCGGTTATTTTTTAACGGGCGATAATTTTTATTAACTACGCAACGATGCCACTTGCTTCTTAGATATCAAAATCCGGAAGACCACCAGGATGTAATTGTAATGTTTGTTTTTTAGGGTAAGCTTTGTGGAACATTATAAACTCGAACTGCAAAAAGCTGCCAGAGGATAATAGTTGTCGCTTAAGGCTACTGGCATTTTTATGGCCAGGGATTAAGCCGGAATAACAGATATTGGGTTGCGTGTTTTAGGATCATATGGATAACCAAATATCGAATAAAACTTTAATATTCCAAATAAAAAATCATTTTCTTTTTGGGTTCCGACAAGTATATCTAAATTATTTCCGAAATAGCAAATGAGATAAATGAAACAAATACGATAATTAACCATCAATGGATTGCAGGAATGTAGATGTCGAAGGTAGCCCCTTTGTTTATTTCCGCCCTGGCCGTGATAATTCCGTCGTGGTTTTCTACAATCTTTTTTACGATGGAAAGCCCGATCCCGGTTCCATTATACTGCGATCGTCCATGTAAACGTTGGAAGACTTCAAATATTTTTTCATTGTATTGTTGTTCAAAGCCAATGCCATTGTCCGAAATACTAATGTGGCAATAATTTGTTTCGCCGGAAAGCTTATTATTATTAAGCTGTTTGCCGGTAGCAATTTCACTTTTAATTTTTATAGCAGGCGAGTGTGAAGGATTCGAAAATTTGAGTGAGTTACTGATAAGATTATAAAACAACTGGCGAAACTGGAAAGGGATGATTTGGGCAGCACACATGTCGGTGGCATCCAGGGTTGCCTGTTTCTCAAGCAGTTCTTCGTGCAAATCTGCTTTAACTTCTTCAACGATTTTATTTAGGTGGGCGTTTTCAAATTTTCGCTCAATCGTGTTGGTACGGGAATAAGTAAGCAAATCTTCTATCAAAGTTTGCATTCGTTTAGCGGCAACCTGCATTCTCCCGAAATAATCTTTACCATTTTCTGATAAGCTATTCCGTTCCTTTTCCATAATCCTCGTGGCAAAGGTTTGAATTTTCCTCAAAGGTTCCTGCAGGTCGTGCGAAGCGATGTAAGCAAAGGATGCGAGTTCTGCATTGCTTTTAATGAGCTCCCGGTTTTTATTCTCCAGGTCTTTTTGGTATTCCATGATGATCCCTTCATTTTTCTTCTTTCCGCTGAGGTCGGTTATGATAATCCCAACGGTAGCGAGCTTGGGCTGCAGCGAGGTTAACGAAATATAGACGGGAATAAAAGAATTGTGCACTGATAAATTAATCTCTCCTTTGCTTTTCCCCGCGAGTGATTCCTTAAAAAGGCGGCTAAAATCATGCATGGAGCCCGCATCAATAAAATCGAAAATAGTGGCTCCTATTACCTTTTCGTAAGGTAACCGGAGCAGGTTATAAAAATATGGATTGGTATAAACGATTAAGCCATCTTCCGTTACGTTAATTGCCGCTTCGCCAATTTCTTCGATCAAAACCCGGTAAGCGTAATCACCGCTCTGGAGTGTATAAATCTGCGATTCATTTTCTTTACTGATGGCAAAAGCATCCACTTCCCCGGCTTTGATCGCATCGATCAGCTGGTTTGATTCTTCAAGCTGGCTTTCAAGTTCCTTGATCCGTAATAATAAATGGGAATTAGATTTTTCCGCCATAGATTATTTTTTGAAAGTAATACCCAATGCCTTTATCACTTTTTCCGTATCTGACAAGGTACCGATAAGCGTTTTCTTAGGCAAGGGCAGTTTTTTTATAAGGGAAGGGCTGAAAACGATGTGCTGTTCTGCCGCAGTTTCGGGGTTCTTATAAATATCGATGATTTCCAGTTCGAAAGCATCCTTAAGGTGTTCATCACACAATCGCTTTATATTCTCAATGGCTTCCATTGATTTGGGCGACATGCCTGAAACATACAATTGGAGAACAAGCTTCTCCTCTGTAATTAACTTAGGAGCTTCTTTTTTTTTCATCGGATGCTTTTGTTTCAAGATTCATTGCACGAACATTTAATCCTACCAATACCCGTTCTTCGTTTGAAAGGTCGCCGATTATTTTCCTGATCGGTTCCGGAAATTTTCTTACAAGCGTGGGTATTGCAAATATCTGGTCGCCTTCGGCCAATTGTGGATTCTTTAGCAAGTCGATCACTTCAATGGAATATTTTCCATGTAAATGTTCCTTACAGTATTTGTTTATATTTTGTAAAGCAAGAATTGATTTAGGAGTTTGCCCTGCGATGTATAGCCGCAGTTCCCACAATTTCTCTTTTGCCGCTTTTGCCATGCCGGAGGTTTTTTATGATGTATGAATTGAAAGTCTTATTTCAATTCTGTGTTAGAAATCGAATACCCTTGTTAGTAATAATAAAATGCTGGCAATCGTTATAATGCCCCATTCCCCTTGCCTTTACAATCAACAGTGATCGCACCCGGTTGCCTTTACTATCTTCATTCTTAACATTTATCCAGTTGTCGGCCAGCGACGATACCGCATCCACTGTGGCATCATTGCTATTACTGCTGTTAAGTTGGGTAAGCGAAGTAAATAAGGCATTTACCTGGTTAATTTTGAGTGTATCCATCAATCGTACAAGCATTGCCCGAACCTCACTGCTGCTTCCAATAGTGATTAAGCTGCTGATGGGATCAATGATTACCGTTTTCGGTTCAAACTCCGTCATTAATTTATTCAGTACCAGCAAGTGCATTTCAAGTCCCTGCAGTGAAGGGCGTGAGGCGTGCACCAGCAAAAGTTTCGCCCGGATTTGTGATTGAAGGTTTATTCCGATCGTTGCCATATTCCTGGCCAGTTGGTCCGGCGATTCTTCAAATGAAAAATACAATACCTTTTCTTTTCGCCTGCAGCTACTCATGGCAAAATGGGCGGCAAGAATCGTTTTTGATGTGCCCGCTGTTCCGGTAATCAATGTGCTGCTTCCCCGGTAAATGCCTCCCGCTGTAAACAGGTTATCCAGGGCGGGAAGTCCTGTTGAAATAATATCACCCGGAGATTTATAATCCAGTTTAAGCGAAGTCACCGGCATTACTGAAATGCCATTTTCATCGATCAGGAAGGGATATTCGTTGGTGCCATGGGTGGAGCCCCTGTATTTTACGATCCGCAACCTGCGGGTAGCGATCTGGTCAATAACCCTGAAGTCTAATAAAACCACACAATCAGATACATATTCTTCCAGGCCTTGCCGGGTTAGGGAATTTTCGCCTCTTTCACCGGTGATGATGGTTGTAACGCCTTTTCCTTTCAGCCATTCAAACAGCCTGCGTATTTCAGCCCGCAGCAAGGTGTCATTGCTCATTCCGGCAAATAAAGATTCGATGGTGTCGAGCACCACCCTTTTGGCGCCGATGGAATCAATGGCATGGTTTAGCCTGATAAAAATACCTTCCAAATCGTATTCACCGGTTTCTTCTATTTCTGAGCGTTCGATGCGTACATGATCAATGCGCAATTTCTTTTCAGTTTTCAATTTATCCAGGTCAAAACCCAGCGAAAGTACATTTTGTGCCAGGTCGCCCGCAGATTCTTCAAAACTCATAAAAACACCTGGCTCATTATAATCGGTAATTCCCTTTACCAGAAACTGCATAGCAAGTAAAGTTTTGCCGCAACCGGCGCTGCCACAAATAAGGATAGGGCGACCTTTGGGGAATCCTCCCTTTGTAATCTCATCGAGTCCGCTAATACCTGTAGGCGTTTTAGGGAAAGTATTCTTTTTCTGAACATTCATCAATCGGAATTTAATATTCTTTTAATTAAAACTGGAAAACACCACTAAGAAATGCCAAAATAATTATTTTTTTGCTTTCCCAGGGTTAAGATAAGGTCTTTTCTTTTCGGCCATTCAGTACACATCATTGTTTCCCCGGCATATTTTGGATGGATAATATCAATGCAAACGGCTCTCTTTGCCTGCATGCAAGCATTATGAGTTCAGGACGACAAGCCAACGATTGATCGATCAAACCTCGCCGGTTGTAAAAACCTCCAGCAGTTTTGCCTTTCACGTCAAATTACTTTAAGAACTTCAAGCGGCACTATAGCGAAAACTTTGCCAATAGTTTCGTGGGTAAATGCTTCCAGCGATCAGTTTCGAAATCGGCCTTACAAAAGATTCAAGGGAATTCAAGTGCTCCCCGGGTGAGAAAAACAAAATAATGTATTGAGCAAATACAAATTTATCATAAACCATGAGGGTGTTTCGTTTGAACAGCCTGTCAACTGCCTCCCGGCGCAGAAGGTATAGGCTGCGTGGTAATATGCAAAGAATGCAATGCCTGTATGTGAAGGCCATTTTTTTCGATAGCTTCCAATGCAAGTAATTCCATCATGTTTAGCCATGCGCCATCACGGTCATTTTTCGCAGAATGAATTGTTTTTAAATGATCCAGCAGATCAAGCAAGAGTAACTTTTGTGCATAGGCTTCCCGGATTGCCGACAGTTTACGTTTCTGCCAAAGCCTGCTTGTATTGTTGCAGCCTGGCGTGATCATCGACTATTCGGGCAGCTTTTTCCTGTTGTATTTTAATATGGGCCTGGTAATATTTATTTTACCGTCGCGGGCTTGAATGAAATCTTGCAATATAGCAAGTTTGCGAAAAGCTGGTGTGGGAGATCACGCCTATTGTTTTCATACATAGCCACCTGGATATGGGTAACAGAAAGGTATTGGGCGAGTTCTTCCTGTGAGAGCCCCAATTGTTTGCGTAATTCAGTAATTGCTTTCATGGTGAAATAAATATAAAAAATAAAACGCGGATAAGTTGTGTGACAATTCTAATTGTGACAAATTTTTGTGTCACACAAATTGTTTCACAATTTTGTGTCAGGCAATTAAAATTTATTTTTTTTGACACAAGGCAGGTCCTGCGGAGAACGCCTCCCTACCCTCCGAAGGATTCTATTGCGGAGTATTGCCCTTATCTGTTCTTTTGCATTACTTGCAACATAGGCTATCACTGCAATTATAACCGTTACCAAAGCAATTAACGAAACAATCATGGGGCGCATTTTTGATTGTGAATAATGATTATGATGAACTAGTTTTCCGAATGGATACAAGTAGATATCAACACGATTGTTATGCCCTGAAACTTCCGCTTTTCTTTTGTTTGCCATAATAGGCACCGATAAAATTTCCCAACATCTGCCGGTTAATTTCAGTCTGTTCAAAAAAGTGTAGATGTTCTTTCACAATGAGCAATGGGGTACAGTAGAAGATGAACAAAAATTTCTACCTCTTGAGAACGAAGTATCTATTAGCCCGTTTTCCGAAGCAAAAGGCATTGGCACAGTTTTAGAAAAATTGTCAGGAAAAAACATCATGAAAAAAAACGAGAAATCCACGACAAAATCGGAGGGCCAAAAAGGCAAATCAAAAAAAGATAAATCCACCAGCGGAGGTGGAAAAGATGAGAATACCGGGGGAAGCGCAACAGATCTGTCGCATGGTAAAGGGGGCACCACTGGTTCAAGGGGCGTACCCAGGTAACCAGGCCTTTATTACACCAAAACGCTGCAACCGTGATTGCAGCGTTTTGGTGTTCGAACTGAAAGTTGTGCCTGGGATGGCCCCCTTGGGCATATCCATATGTTAGTTCAGTTTACGTCAATGAAGATTATTTGACAATTACGTTTACTACCACGATTTCCTTACCTGGAGTGGTTACTTCTAATTGGTAAGTGCCGGAAGCAATCTTATAACCCGGCTGAATATATTCCATTGAGGTACCCGGTGCATGGCTAACTGTTTTGCTGAATATGGTTTGACCGGCGCTATTGATCAGTCTTGTATTGTATACACCAGCGGCCATGTTTTTGAACTCAGCGCCAATAATTCCATCCTCTACCGGGTTAGGATAGATCCTGATTCCCGACGCGGCATTTCCCATCTTCACCAGCACGATATTGCTGTATTCAAAACTGCCATCCTTATCAACATTTCGAATGCGGTAGAAGTTATTTCCGCTTATCGGATTCGTATCTAACCAACTGTATTTAGTACTGGTGCTGTTGCTGCCGGTTGCAGGAGTGGTATTTACTTTTGCAAAATTGGTTCCATCTGCGCTTCTTTCAACTTCATACCTGCTAAGGTTGATCTCATTTTCAACGGTCCACTCCACTGCAATATTTACTGCCTGCTGGTAGGCTTTAACAGTTTTGTAAGTTACAGGCAATGGGCCCGAACCTGGCTTGAATACGATGCGGAAACGGTTTGCAGCGGCGCTATTAGCATCACCTGTAACAATAAAGTCGAATTCCGTATTTGCAATAACACTCAACGGCGATTTTTTACCAGTGTAGCTGTCTTCTAAAAAAGCAGAAAGTGTTGGATCAAGATTGGTGGGCACAAATACAAACCGATAGCTGCGTTGAGTTGTTTTCGTAAGTTTGAAATAAAGGGTATCTTCTGCTACAACTAACGGCCGCCTTTCAACTGTTAAAGCTGTTGAATTTCGCAGAAGTGCCAACATCTCTTTTACATTACCTGCTTTGTACGCATCCAGTATATCTATCCCGGCGCTAAAGGAATCATCAAACTGCGCCATTACACCATCCAAAAGAACAACATTGTTGCCTGCATTCAAATGATAAAGATTTGCCCTGATACTTGCAGGCTGCCGACCAAGGGGCCGGAAAGCAACAGGGTTAGTTGAGGAAGATTTGGCAGTTTCATCGAATACAACAGAAGCCACCCCAGCTGACGCCGTCTCTACATAAAATGCCTGGCCAGACTGTAGTACATTCGTTAAGGTGGTGCCATTTGGTATGGCAGTATAGTTTCCGTCATTCAGGACGTCTTCAAAATATACGTAAGCTCCCTGGTCAACATTTATGTAAGGATCCCACACATAAAAACGACGTGTTAAATTATTCAATCCTAATTTATTCATAGCAACTGGTGAAGTATATGGATTTCCCACCAGCGTAAAACTCCGGTCAACTGTACTAACGGGAAAAGTTTGCGTGCCGGTTTGCAAAACTCCCTTGCTGCTTAAAGTAGTGTTATTGCTGTAAGGGAAATTGTAATTAATAGGATCTCTGTCACCTCTTACGAAAATGAAATAAGGAATGTTGGCAGCGCTGGTAGCCGATGGAATTGAGAGTTTTGCATTGTATGTATTAGCAATTGCCGTAAGCGCTGATGTTACCTTTAAGGAAGAATTGTTTAATGGTGTATAATCCAGTCCATTACTTACCGAGGCATTTAACCCTGAAACCATGGTTCCCTTTCCAGGCATATAAATACCACCGTTCTGCCAATTATCAAACACCGATCCTCCACCTGATACAGGTGCGGTAAACAGGCGCCACGCTCTTCTTGAAGGAAAGAACCTTTGAACAGTTACCACTCCATTGACGGTATTACCGCTAACAATTCCATTATTGGTGATGTCTGCAACTATTGCAGTGCCTGCAGCATCCGACACCAAAACTAAATTGCCATTTGAATTGATGCTATTATTACCACTACCAAATGCGATGGTACCGCTAACATTCAATGAATCCAAAGTCAGCGCTTTGATAATATTTAATTGGTTCGAACTGCTTATGGTAAGGTTTTTAAGGGTATTGTTTTTGAAATAACTACCTGCGATGTTTTGAGCAGATGTACCATTAAAGTCAAGCGTGCCATTGGTTACATCAAAAGTGCCGGAGTTGGAAATTGTACCCCCGATTTTTATGGAAGCATTCGTTACTGTTAGTGTAGCATTAGAAGCAATGACTAAGTTGGTGATAACGGGTACCGGCGCAGAACTTAAAGTGAGCTGATTGGTTCTATTAGGTATATACACATCCGGGCAGCTATTTGCAGATGGAAGCAGCCCGTCTGACCAGTTGCCCGCGTTATTCCAATTATTGTCAGCGGTTCCCATCCATACATTCTTGAATTTAAGCGCTACCGGCGTTGAGGTCACAGCGGCACACGGAAATGAACCGGAGACCACCACCCTATAATAGCTCGTACTTAACGCTATTGCCGGAGAAGTAATATTTAGTGTGCCGGATGTAACACCGGTATAGGGTGCTGTGGCGTTTAAGTTCGTCCATGGACCGGCGCTACCGGCAGTACTCTCCTGCCACTGGTAAGTTGGCGAAATTCCGCTTGAAGTAACCGCCACGGATCCATTACTTCCAAAACAGAAACTGGTACCAGCCACGGGAGTAACGACAACAGGATTATTTACAGTTACGAGCACACTACCTGATATATCAGCGGCAATGGATGCACAGGTACCATTGGTTAAAGTGGCAATTGTGTAAGGAGTTGTAATAACGGGATTAACACTAACTGTTATAGTTGATGCAGTACCGCTAAAGGCCTGTGCATTCGAAAGCGTTCCGGAAATAGTACCGGAACCGGTTAACACCAGGGACAATATTGCAGTACTTCCGTTACATATTGACTGTGTTCCGCTTAGCACAGCGGAAGGTCGGGGGTTGATGATTACACTAAACGGAACGCCTGTGCTGCTAACACATCCGTTAGCATTCTTTACCCTGAGTGTGCCGGTATAAGTGCCGGGCAAAGTATTTAGCGGAACAGCAATCGTAATAGAACCTGCAGTTAAAGTTGCATCGGTTACCGCTACAAAACTATTTGCAGGTGACGCACCCCAGGTGATGCTATAGGTATTGGGCGCACCAGTTGTTGCACTATAAGCCAAAGTAGTTGACTGTGCACCCGTGGCTGCACATACGCTTGTGGCACTAGCCGACGCCGTTATGGTTGGCAAGGCATTAACGTTAATGGTGACACTTGTAGTCGTTGCAGTACAACCTCCGGCAGAAGTTGCAATAATATATGGAAAACTACCAGAACCCGTTGGCGTAAACGTAACAGATGACCCGGTAGTGGTTGACAGTGCGGTTGAAGGAGACCACACATAAGTAAGCGGCTGGTATACATTCACACCGGATGGATTACTGATACTATTGGTAATCGTAACATTATCCAATGCCCAATCACTTCCAACGTTACCTAAATAATTAAACCTGATCATTAAGTTGGTCATTCCCAGGTAGGCGTTTAAGTTAATACCCATTGTAGCACTTAGCCCATTGGTAGGTCCCAGGTTACCGGTGTAATTTTGTAGGGTTGTATAGGTGCTGCCTCCATCAAGAGAAATTTCAATTTTAGCAGTTGCTCCTGCATTCAGGTTATAGGCCTGGTTCAAAGTCAATATTGCTGCCGATAGCCCTACTGTACTAAAAGCAGGAGTGGTTAGTATACTGTTCACATTTCCACTAACGATGAAGAATTTATCATTAGATGGTGTAGAATTGTATTGAACACCATTATACGATGTTCCGTTGGTTTGCCCCCAAACATTATTAGAAGGATTACCGCCGCTATTATTACTTGAATTACCGTTAAAACCGGTCCACCCGGCAGGTTGGTTAGTACCAAAATCGCCTGCGGAAACCACCAGTCCCGAGCTGGTATATCCCGATGCGGTTAATGTTACAGGCTGACCAACGCAAGTAGCTAATGAAGACGCAGTGATGATTGGCGTAAACGCCGGATTTACGATCATCTGTGCGGTTGTGGAATACGCGATAGAACAGATACCCACGCCATTTTGCACTACTGCCCGGTACAAGGTTGTCTGGGTTAAATTGGTGTAACTTAAGCTTGTAGTAGTATTGGCAATGGTAGTCCAGGTATTACCAGCAGTAAGCGATTGCTCCCAACTGATAATTGATCCGGTGTAACCGGTTAAAGTAATGGTGCCGGTATTTGCACCGACGCAGAGCACTGCCTGGGTTGTTGAAAGGGTACCACCGATAGAGGCAGGGCTGATGGTAATTGACCCGTTTAAAGACGCATTGATACATGGACCGGAAGTTGTAACTGTGTAAGTAAACAAACCAGACATTGTCGGTGTACCAGCGATTGTGAACACTCCGGCATTATAGGAACCGGTAACTCCTGAAGGCAATGCACCTGCAGTAATGGAGGCTCCTGTTCCACCGC
>JAOQAK010000051.1 GCA_025963635.1 Ferruginibacter sp. | reverse complement strand
GCTGCAGGGCGTGTACGGCAGGCCGACTGCCATCATTTATACAATTACGAAACCAGCGTTATTCATCTTGTTTCTCGTGACACACTCCAGCCCCAAACCAAAGCTGATAGCGAACTGAAGCCGAAGTTCCAATGTCCAGCCCTGACTTTTGGCAATGCATTGTTAGCAGCTGGCATTTATGTCTAATTGTTGTCGTTGCCATTTTTTAAGAACTTTAAATGCCTGATGTCTTGCTTGCTGAGAAAAGTCTTTGTTTTTGATAAAGTTGGATATTATTTCCTCAAATTCTTTGTCCATATCTTCTTCTCTTAACCAAAATGCAGCACTTGTTGACCACGATGTCATTGATTGCATGGAAAACTTTATCAAGTCACTAATAGGAAATGTATCAAACTGTTCAATAGTAATATTATGTTTTGTTATGGCTTCCTTAAGCAAAGATTCAAATTCACTTCTTTCTTTTTCTAAGCAAACAAGTATATTATAACATTTTTCTCTTGAGGTTATTGTTTCAATTGCACCGTTGTGCCATTGCGCTGTCCAACAACCGTTGTCAGTTATACCAATTATTCTTTTGGGACTAAAGTCAAAAATCAATGTTAAAAGGGGAAGCCACGTTATTGTTTCACCTTCAACTGTTTTCTCAATTTTCCAATTTGACTTTTCTTCGGTCATGATATAAGACTTGATGGGTTAAACTCGCCGATATGCTTGCTGCTAACGCATTTATTGACGTACCCTAAATTAAATTTATTACGTCAAGCGCCCAAATTAATCCTGCTTTAAGAATACTGCGTTTATTTAGAGCCATATAATTATACAATAATGTACAAGGAACAAATAAACTTCAGCAAATACAACAATGCCAGTAATCTATCATAGCTATTAATAAATAAAACTGTAATGAGGGAATTTAAGAAAGCTCCTCGTAAAGATCTGAGGTGGAGCGGAGAGGCATCGAAACCGCTCTATCAGGAAGGCAGAGTGAGGAATTAATTTTAAAGGTTTCAGTAACAAAACCGATACAGGATTCCCGTGCCAGGGTTCGCATGCTACTTATTTTTTGATGAATGCCGAAATGTTTTCTGTGCCACGAACCCACGGCTGAGGAAAGTAAGGAACCAATTAATTTGTATTCAGCAGATCAACAATAACCGGTTCTGTCCGGCTTTTTCGGCTGGAGCACGGTGAACACAAGGAGGTACCGCACTTGCAGGATGATCAACCGCCAACCTCCATAATTGACCGACGCCTAAGCTAACAGGGTGTGCTTCCGGTTTAGCCAAATAGTGTAAATCAAAGAAATGCTTACTTAAAAATGATTCAAAACCTTCATCTGCTCCACGATATAGCTTTTTGAGTTCGTCACGTATTTCGGGAACCAACACTTTTTGTTGGGCTTGTGAATTGGGCAATATTTCACTCGGCTCGCCATAGTAAGTACATAAAAAGGTATCGGTTGGTACGGGAGAGCGATCTACATGAAAAGAATAAACATCCGTTGGAAAAAACTGGCAGGCATCATCTCTCTCATAGCACCTGACTATATTAAGGACCGGATATGCACCGTGAGCTTTCAACAGCTTCAAATCATTTAACAGCGTTTTACGGGCAAGCTGCCCTTGTTCACTCAGCTGAAGTTGACGAAGCTCCTCCTCATCCAATACTGCAATATTTTCGTTTAGCGCTACCTCTTTAACAATCTCAGAAAAATCACCTGTTAGTTTACGGGTCCAGCAAATTGCATTTATTGCTCCATAAAAAGGAGTGGAAATAAGGTCTTGAAAATTCGTGACACAGTGAATTTGATGCTCAGTTGATAAATTGATCATGATGGTTTAAATAAGTATACAATCATTTAATTACCAGCAGGTATATGTGCTGCCACGAAAGGTAATTGATTTTGTTACAGGTTGGTGGGCGCCATTTTTGGAGAGTATGATGGTTTAGCTTGGTACCAGCCATTAAAGTAGCAGCTTCATCGCTACTACGGGTACATCCGACTCTTCTTATTACATCCCAATACCTTGTGGTATGGTTGGGTAACAATGATAACCTTAACTGCCTCAATACAGTCGTGGTAGTTCCGCAATTGCGCAACTTCTTGTTACAGCGTTTCGCACATTAATAAGTAAGTCTCTCACATTTCGTATAAACGCCTGTGTAAAGTTCTTGCCACCTCAATGCCGGAGAACCTGTAACCAGTAAAGGCCACCCGTTACAGCTTTATCCTGCCAATGCTAGAAAATCGGCAGTTTGGTTCTCAACTTAGTTCGGTTTCGGCACGTCATCAGTGGAGCATTTACATTCAACTCCATTGCACTTACCTGATGCCTTACGACACCTTTTACCCCCAACGCTCAATACCTTGCCTTTTGAACAAAGCACCTTGGGGTGGTTTGTACACTCCCGCTGTAGGGCGTGTACGGCAGGTCGACTGCCATCATCTATACAATTTCGAAACAGTTTCACTTCTGTTTCTCGTGACACACTCAAGCCCAAACTAAGGCTGATAGCGAACTGAAGCCGAAGTTTCAATGTCCCGCCCTGACTTTTAGCAATGCATTGTTGGGTGAAGTTTTGAAACTACAATTCGTTCGAGGTTTTTTACAATCAATAAGCTTTAAATCCACACGATCGTTAATCTAGTTTTGGACAAAAAAAATGAAAAGGAGAATATATTATAATCCAAAAGTGAAGGATAAAGTGACCGTTTTAAAAACAGCTAACGAAACAGCGAATGACCATATAATTGTGGAAGTGGAATTAGCACCTAGCGGCGGTACACCTAAGCACTACCACACTTCCTTTTCGGGGACACGAACCACGGCTGCAGAAACAGGTTAACCCAAATAGAAAGCAATCATTATTGTTTTACTTGTGCCATTCGCAGGCGTGCCTCCAGTTTAAGCAATCTCTTTTCCAGTATTGCAGTGATAGCTCTTTGTTCTTTTAACTGCTTGCTTAGCTCCTGTGTAGCTGATATGTTGAGGGTGGTAAGTCCCTCATAATCTACCGTTCTAAAATCATCTACTTCTTCGCCATAGACAAATATTTTATCCGCTGTTAGATCAGTGGCTCCGATAATTACATCTCTTTTACCAGGTACCGTAACAATGTTAAACTGCTGCATTGCATCCTTGTCAGAAAGAAGCAACTGTATCTTTTTTGCCCTGCTGCTGATGTGGTGATCCCTATCAAAATGCAACAGGTAACCAGTTGAGGTTTTCTCAACTTTACTAACGGACTGGTACACGTTAGGTATAAAATCGGTATGCTTTGATACCACTCCCGGATACACTCTTTCAACTTCTTGTGCAATTACTTTTTTAAAAGTTTTATTGCCATACTTTATCTTGTCTTTATAAGTGTAATCAGTGATTCTCAAATGGTCGATCATTTGCAGATCTTTTGCAGGATTGCTTACTCCCGTCACATCTTTAATACGGGCATCGGAAAAAGCATCAAATTCTGATGCAAATATTCTATTGGACGCATATATAGATATGTTTGGAATGGTGGTTAGATTATTACCTCCCTCAAGGTCAGTCGCACCAGACATGCTGTTATAACCGAGGGTAAAGTATGCATACATCCCAATTAGTGAATGATCATTTGTTACATTCGTACTGCCAACAACCTCCAATGGAGCTTTCGGTGTAACTGTGTTAATACCAACCCTCCCGGAACCAGATTGAGGCATTAAAGCAATATTGGTAGTAGAATAAACTTGCAAATAGGCATCTGATTGAAAAAAGGCAGCGGCATTGGTTCCATTACCTAACGCCAAATCATTGCCGTTATAACCAGCAGCGCCCATTGATCCGATTTGCAGCTTATTAGCCGGAGTGGCAACACCAATGCCTACGTTACCCCTAAACTGGGCACCACCTTCATTATAAAACGTTATTTTTCGGTTTGCTCCTGAGGTACCTGCACCCACAATATCCAGCGCATCGAATGTACCAAAAGTCCGGTAGCCTATTTTGCCGGCATTCACTTCTTTACCTGCGACCCCTGCTCCAAGCTCAATGGTATTGGCCGCATCAATTTTTACATTGCCGTTCACATGCAGTTTAGCAAGTGGATTGATAGTGTTAATACCAACGTTGCCATTTGTAGCAATCAGCACCTGCTGCACGCCGTTGTTGGTAAAAAAGGCAAGCGGGTGATTAGACTTTGTACCTACCCAACCATCACCCAAACCAACCCAACTACCCACGGTGATAGTGCCATCTGTGTGGGTTAGTCCATATGCATTGGTTAATGTTTGTACGGTAAACTTATCAGCGGGTGCCACGGTGCCAACACCTACATTCTGTGCAGCAAGCTGCAGCTGAATAATACTGATCAAAAACAATACAGCCAGGTTCTTTTTCATAACGTGTTTTTTTGATTGAAAGATATTTTTTAGCCGTGCAGGTTTATCGCAGAGAAAGGATGGGAAGCAATGATGGATTAAATATAAGCTAATTAAAGAATCTTACCTGCTTACGTGTAATGCTTTTATCAAACCAAGCTTGCAACTCACATTAGCTATACCGTTATTTTTATAATGCTACTTAATTTGGTGATGTTATATTAGTTGTAGCATGTATTAGCCCATAAGGCTGCAGGTCGGGATACCTGCGCCAGGGAGTTCGTGTGCCACGAACCACGGCTAGGGGAACCACTTGCAGTAAATCAAAATTCTGTTCTTACATCTTTTAGGAAGTGAAAAAAGTTTTCATTCATTTCATAATACCGGGCGGAAGAATAGTGATAATCACATGGACACTTACCAATTGCTAACACCCGGATAATGGATTGAGGTGAATATAATTTAGTTTCTGCAACATTACTTTCCTGCTATACGGGCGTATTGCCAACGAATCTCTTTGCCAAAATTCATATTTTTTTTGTGTGCATTTACTGCATAACGTTCTAATGTTACTAAGTTACTTTCGAGTAACTTTTTAAATGCATGAGCCGTAAATTTTAGAAAAGAACCTTCTGCAGTCTCTTTGCCGTTTAATGAATTTGTGCGCCAATAAGATGAATATGATTAGGCATGATCGTAAATGCAAACACATCTATTAACTTTCTTTCACTTAAATTATGCAGGCTTTGAATTAAGACTTCTTTAAATAAGTCTTCTTTCAACAAATGTTGCCACTTGTTGATTGTAGCTGTCCAAAAATATATCTCACCTATTTCCATGAAGGATTTCCTGCTGCTGATATACTCATCTTTATCCATGTTCTAATTTAAAATGATAGCCTGAAATATCAGAAAGCCTTTTGGTCCGTAAGAGTGGTTCGTGAGGACACGAACCACGGCTGGGGCTTTGTTTTCTACTTACTTACGGATTAGGATTCATTTACAGCCCTCTACCCTATTGATTATCACTGATCTTCTTTATTAATGGATTTTTAAATCGATCAAATACTCATTTTCCTAACCAATCTTAGCTAATTTTACACAACCTGACTTGTCTTTATAAAGATAGATTTTGATTTAGAAAATTAGCCGAAGAATACATTTAAAACCATTTCAATTATGCCAGGAAAATTAAGCGGTAAGCTCGCCATTGTAACAGGCGCCAGTGCGGGAATAGGTAGAGCATCAGCCCTTGCTTTAGCCGCTGAAGGAGCTAAGGTTGTAGTAACAGCACGCCGCCAGGATAGGCTGGACGCCTTAGTATCTGAAATCAAAGCAATGAACACGCAAGCCTTTCCGGTTGCAGGTGATGCAAACGACGAAGCAACCGCCAAAAGATGCGTCGAAACCGCCCTGAATGAAGCAGGAAGAATTGATATTCTTTTGAACAATACAGGCATGGGCAATTATAAAAATCTTGTTGACACTTCTTTGGAAGAATATGACCAGCTGATGAATACTAATATGCGTACCACTTTTATTTTTACGCGGCAAGTGGTGCCGCAAATGTTATTGCAGAAGCAAGGCACTATCATTATGATCTCATCGATGGCAGGTCTATATGGTTTTGCAAATCAGGCAGTGTATTGTGCCACCAAATTTTCCCAGGTGGGTTTTGCCCAATCGCTTGATAAAGAACTTAGACCGAGTGGCATTAAAGTGGGCGTTATTTGTCCGGGCGGTGTAAAAACGGAGTTTGCCATTGGTGCTGGCCGCACAGAAGAAAGTGTTTCCCAGTCGGGCATGCTCGAAGCAACTGATGTAGCGGGGGCAGTGTTACTGGCTTGTACGCAAGCCCCGGGGTCAAGAATTATTGAAATTCAAATGCGAACTATGAGTGAGTCTCTGTAACCAATTTATAATTCCGTACGAAAACAAAATATCACTACTATTTTTATGGGGCCGGCAGGATTGCTGCTATTTCACATCGTTGCGTCGCACTCTTGTACGTTCTGTTTATATGCAGCGATAAATAATACCGGGGCAAGGGGCGATTCGTGTGGCGAGCGGGCATTCTGCCAAATAAGCAAGCTTTCTTTTTAGTGTATCCTTGCAGATGCCCACTCACGCTGCTGGCTTTGATACGATAACCTGCAAGAACAGAGAGCCGTTGTAAAATGCACATTTAGTCCATCTTCACATATTTCCGCCAGTTATGTTGTTCTTTGAACCCCAAAACTTCGCGAATTTTACGGTTTGAAAACAGGGCTTCATGTTCCTCCAATTCATGGGTAATCGGCACACCAGGAAAAAACCTCTCAGCCAGTTCTTTGCTGGGGATAATCGCGCCATTATGATCATTACCGGCATTGAAAATCTGAAAACCAAGATTATCACTTTTCAAACATAAATCCACAATTTGTCCCAGGTCACGTGCATCAATATAGCAGAAAGCATTCCTGCGTCGCACTTCAGGGTTTTTAAGATAAGACGGAAACAGTTCGGCGTATTCGTGAGGCTCAATCACATTCCCAATACGAAGCGCATAGATATCAAAGCCTGACCGGCGCTGGAAGGCACGAGCCGTTTTTTCATTCACAACCTTCGATAATCCATAGCTATCCATTGGGTCAATATCATAGTCTTCCTCTAAAGGCAGCATATGGGGGTCTGTTTTGCCGTCGGAAAAGCAGATACCGTAAGTTGTCTCCGACGAAGCAATAATAATCTTTTTAATTCCAAGCTTCACGGCTGCTTCAATCACATTATAAGTACCTATCGTATTGACCCGAAAAGTTTCATTATCAGGTGCAATTAAGATCCTGGGTATAGCAGCAAAATGTACTACAGCATCAAAACGCGGTACGCCGTTACCTAATTCCAGCTCATCTAACCCTGCATACGAACTCATCGCATTAAACATTTGTCCGGAGTCGGTAATATCAGCTATCAGATTATCCACCCCTGGATAGCCTAAACGCACCAGGTCTACATTCATCACCCTATGCCCCTGGTTCAGAAGGTAAGGTATCACGTGTTTTCCTGCTTTTCCCGATCCCCCCGTAAAAAATATACGCTTTTTAGTCATGAAGTCTGATGTTTAATAGTGATTTTATTTTTTGGCAGCAAAGAAGTTGTGCGCTGCAAGTTCCCCGGCAGATCCACCATTGGTGATTACAAATGTAGGAATAATGAAGCCTTATGCCTTACTTTTCAAAGCCTTTCTCACCGTCGGGTGCAATAACCTCAAACACTAAGCAAATTTTGTTCAAACACTTCCTTCCGCTCCATTTCAAGCAAGAGCAAAAATTATAATATACATACTGGTCGTCATTACTATTTTAAAGAAACATCTCAGAAGACCGCAATTACTTTATGACGATCCGAAGGGAGAGGATGGGCTTAATGAAGTCGAGTCACACAAAAGAATTTCACTTCTATGTTCTCACAGAACCGTGCGTGAAAGTCTCCCTTCACACGGCTCTTCCTGTTTAAATCACGAATGTATTGCTACACTATGGATGTACCAATTGCCAGTGTGGGAATAAGCGGGGTATGTCCTTATACTCTTGTCGAAGACATTTTACGGCAGCTTTCTTGTACAGGCCTTTCTCCCATTTAACCCATTTTAATAACCGGGCGTTGAGCTGATACCAAATGTAACGCGTGTGCAAATGGTACAATCCAAAGCTTATTCAACGTACAGGCAAGATTTGATTGATATAGTGACCACGTGCCTATAAAATTTGAACATGAAGGAAAGGAATACCAAGGACACTTTTCAAAGTGTCACGGGCAAGGTCATGCTTATGTATGGCATCTGATGATTCACAACTATTAGTGGGGAAGACTACGTTGCACTGATAAGTGGGTATTTGATCCGACACCTAAAACTGCCAACACTCTTTCCCCTTTACGTTCTATACCTGTTTATTACTAAACAAGCACCGAGAGGTGGTTTACAGCCTCTGCTTGCACAGCGACCGTGATAGGCCTACTATCATCTTCTATACAGTATTCTTTTACCTTCATATCTATTGGGACTCAATTCACGGCATAACCTGCGCTGTGTGGTTAATGCACCGGCTTTGAATATTTTTTTTCTCCTGCGTTTATTGAAATTTTCAGGGTGTTTTCTTTTGGCGGAAGAGGACAGTTATATCCGGCGGTATAACAACAGTATGGATTATAAGCTTTGTTGAAATCTATTACTATTTTATTGTTTATAATATCCTGGGTATGAAGGTCCAGGTACTTGCCACCTTCATACGTTTCAACTCCGTTGGTGGCATCAGTGAAAGGAATAAATAAATAATTCTTATACTCTTTTGTAAGCAGTAGATCTTTTGACTGATATACAAAAAGCTCATATAAACGACCTTTAATTTTAAAACTTATTTTTCCATACTTGTAATATCGCTGCATCACTTTAGCAGATGTAGGCATCCCAAACCCCTGTAAATCGTTTATTTTTTCAAAATCAGCAAGCACTTTGTAAGTACTATCCGGAGCAAACAAATCTAAATATTTCCGGTCTTCACCTTTCACAATTTCATGGGTATCGATGTAGTTTTTTTGATAAGCGTTTATGCTATCGATATATGCACTTGGCTTGTTTTGTGCAAGACTGATTTTACCCAGTAAAAGCAAAGAAATAAACAATATATTTTTCATTGGTGTGATTTATTTTATTTTTTAGTTCACTCAATAATGAAGTCGATATGCCAATTGATTAAACAATCATTCTCTTGTTCCATAACGCAAGCACTACATTCATCTGGCTATTGTGTGTTTTGTTTAAAGCTGCACCTGAAGCCAGCAAAGTTGCCCACCAGGTAGCTTTATTTGTATTTTATAGTGGTCAACGAAAGAAGTCACAAACCGGCACAGGAAGCTCCGCTGGTATACCAGCCCCTAATTCTTGCGCCTGTGAGGGCTTTAAAGTTTCAAACAGTTCAGGAACTAATATCAATTCCGCAACACATTTGTTTATAAAACCCATCGGCATTAGTAGGGCATTAGTTTTTTGAAATTAAAATCCATTTCTGTTATTTCATAAACTTCCGCTGTTTTTGCTTCAAGTTTTGAATCATTGAAAACGGCCAGGTTTATGCCATCGGTTTTAAACGGACTGCCATATTCGATAGCATCATAGCCAAGCGATTTTACGTATTCACAAAGGTATTGCGAAGGAAGATAGTCCAGTTCCTTATCAAACCTACGTATGGGCCGGGACAATTCCTTTTCCAGTCTTGCCAGATACTTCTGGTGGGTGATGTAATTGGAAATCTGGTCGCCAAACACAAAAGGGCTGATGGCTGCGATTGCCCTGAGGCTGACTACTTTGATGGATTCAATGGCTTTGAATTCTGCGATGGAGATATAATCTAAGTAAGTAGAACGGCTTTCGTAAATGGTGGTGTCGATTTTGGTGGACAGATATAGATAAGGGATGCCCTTTGGATTGGCTCTTCCCGGTGTTGACGTTTTGGAGTTTAGGAGTTAGCCGGCCGTAGGTTTTCCTGGAAGGTTTTCTGGATGTGCACAAAGGCAGGTAATGGGGTGATCGTTATTACTACCAGGAAGGGCAGATTTAACCAGGCGATCCGTGTGCAGGTAAACGCAAGCGTTAGTGTGGGTGAAAAGCCCGACCTGTTTTATTTGCCGGAGATCAACGCCGCAGATTACGTAGACGTTGAGAAAATGCTTTACGATAAGGGGTTTTATAAGAATGCGATTAATTCATCTTCAAAGCCGCCACTATCGCCGGTGGTGGAACTGCTGGTACAAAAAACCAATGGCAGTATTTCGGCTGCTGAAGCGGACAGCCGCATCAACGCTTTGAAAACGCATGACATGAGGGATGACTATAACCGGTGGTTGTACACTACCCCCTTGAACCAGCAATACAATGTAAATATGCAGTGCGGTGATCAGCGGGTGGCATGGAGCTTTAGCGCCGGCGCAGACAAAAACCTCGACGAACTAAAGAATAGCTATGGGCGGGTGAGCCTGCGAAACAATACTGTTTTCAGGATAACCGACCGGCTGCAGCTAAGTACCGGCATTTATTATACGCAGAGCAGGACCCGTGCAGGAAAGCCCGGGTATGGCCAGTTTGGTACCGCCAATGGAAGCCTTCCTATTTATACCCGTTTGGCTGATGATGCAGGCCAGCCATTGGGGGTGATGAAAGATTTTCGGCAGGCTTACCTTGATACACTTGGCGGTGGCAGACTGCTGAACTGGAACTATTACCCGCTGAACGATTACCAGTCGGTGGATAACAGGAATGTACTACAGGATGTGACTGGCAATCTTGGCCTGCAGTTTAAACTCGTTAAAGGCCTGAGCGCAGATGTGCAGTACCAGTATGAGCGCCAGACAAATGCCGGCAGGATCCTAAACAATGAGCATAGTTATTTTGCCCGTAACCTGGTGAACGGTTTTAGCCAGTTGAATGCGCAGGGCAAGGTGGTATATATTGTTCCGCGAGGCAGCATCCTTGATAACAGCAGCGATGTGCTGGAAGCGCATAACCTGCGGGGTGTGCTGAATTATAATTATGCATGGAAAAGCAGTTCACTGACTGCTATTGCCGGGGCCGAGATAAGGAACAGTCATACTAACGGCAACAGCATGCGGGTTTATGGGTATAATGACCAGTTGCTGACATTTAGCAATGTGGACTTTGTAAATTATTATACTCATATCATTACCGGTTTTGACAATACCATTCCGAATACCAACGGTTTTTCGGATAAGCTGTACCGTTATATGTCTTATTTTGGTAATGCAGCTTATACCTTCCGGCAGAAATATATTGTTTCGCTGAGCGGGCGAAAGGATGGTTCTAACCTGTTTGGTGTGGATTATAACCAGAAGTCCATACCCCTTTGGAGTGCAGGGGCCAGTTGGGATATTTCGAAGGAAGGGTTTTACCACATTAGTGCTCTCCCCTACCTGCGGCTGCGGAGTACCTACGGCGTGAGTGGTAATGCGGATCCTACCCGCTCGGCTGTGACTACGATTATTTACGGAGTAAATTCTATCTACACGCAGTCGCCTGTTGCCCGTATTGACCAATATGCCAATCCTTCGCTCCGCTGGGAGAAAGTAAAACAGTTCAACATCGGGCTTGATTTTAGAAACCGCAGTAACCGGCTAAGTGGCTCCATTGAATTTTTCCGTAAAAAAGGAATAGATCTTTTTGGTACATCTCCAATTGATTATACCGGCGCCGGAGTGCCTTCGCTGGTGAAAAATACAGCTTCCATTAAGGGCTATGGATGGGATCTTGCTGTTAACAGCATCAATGTGCAAAGGGCTATTGAATGGACGACCAATTTTAACCTGAGTATAAACCGTGAAATAGTATTGGATTATTACCTGGCTGCCCCGCAGATTGTAAACTTCACCAATGGAGGCTCCAATATTTCTGCGATAAAGGGCAGGCCGGTGTATGCATTGTATGGATACCGGTGGGCTAGCCTTGACCCTGCTAACGGCGACCCGCAGGGGTTTTTGGATGGTCATGCCAGTAAGAACTATGCTGCTATTATGGGAAGCACCAATCTGGCCGACCTCGTGTATAAAGGGAGCGCACTGCCTGTTGTTTCGGGGAATATGGGTAATACCGTTCGTTACAAAAGTTTATCTCTTTCAGTGCGTTTGCTTTATAAACTTGGGTACTGGTTTAAACGCAATTCAATCCATTATGGTAATCTTTTTGGCAGTCGCCAGGGGAACAGTGATTTTGCTTTACGGTGGCACCAACCTGGTGATGAAGCTTTTACCGATGTGCCATCGATGGTGTACCCCGCGATTAGTAACCGGGATAATTTTTACCGCGGTTCGGAAGTGTTGATTGAACGTGGAGATCATGTGCGGTTACAGTATGTTACTCTCTCTTATGAACCGGGTATTCGTTTGCTGCCTTTTCGTTCTTTGCAGGTTTATATTAATGCCAATAACCTTGGGATTGTTTGGAAGGCAAATGATAAGGGGATCGACCCGGATTATTATAATGGCCTGGTGGTTGCCAGGAATTTTGTTTTTGGAGTTAGAGTTGGGTTTTGAGTTTCGAACCCTGTAAATTTTCTTGATCCTGAGTTCCGCTTTGCTCGTTTGGACATGCGCAATTTTTCCGGAGGCCATTGAGAGCATGATGGTGGAAGCATTTCTGCGGGTTGCTGAGACGAGGAGGTCCATGGGAGTCGTTGAAAAGGAAGGCAAGGAGCGTATTCAAGGGATTGGTTATTGAGCTTTATAATTAATTATTCATCTTAAAAAAATTAAATCGATGAGACAACATATTAATAAGGTTCTATTGGGTTGTTTGTTTGTGATTTTCGTTTTTGGTGTTGGCTGTAAAAAATACCTTGATGCCAAGCCGGATAAGACGTTGGTAGTGCCTTCCACTTTGGATGACCTGCAGGCTATGCTGGATTTTGGTCCGGCTGTTGTTGCTGACCCGGGTTGTGATGAAGTGAGCGCTGATAATTACTGGCTTACCACTGCGGATTACCTATCCTTGCCGGGTGAAGGTGACCGCAGGATGTATACCTGGCAAAAGGATAATATCTTTCAATCTTACCCAAACGATTGGTCGGCTCTCTATAATCGTATTTATTATTGCAATACGGTTTTAGCCGGGGTGGCAGCTATTGAGCGAACTACAACTAACCAGGTTAATTATGGTAATGTAAAAGGCCAGGCTTTGCTGCTGAGAGGCAAATCTTTTTTACAAGGCGCTATCATTTGGGCCAATGCTTATGATGAGATTACTGCCGGAACAACATTGGGCATACCATTACGCCTAAAGCCTGACTTTAACGAGGTTACTGTTCGGGCCACACTTAAACAAAATTTTGACCAGTTGTTGAATGACCTGATGGCGTCTGCCGTGTTATTACCAGTTAAACCGGTACACGTGCGAAGGCCGTCTAAACCTGCGGCATATGCATATCTTTCCCGGGCCTTCCTGTACATGCGAAAGTATGCTGAGGCTGGCAAATATGCAGACTCCTGTTTGCAATTACAAAACACATTGCTTGATTACAACCAGTTGAACCAGGCTGCAAGCTATCCTGTCGCTAAGTTTAATGCCGAAGAGATATTGTATAGCGCTATGGCACCCCTGCAACTGGTGAATGGTGTTGCTATCGTTGATTCTACATTGTATGATTCGTTTGATAAGGATGACCTTCGCAAATTTATCTTTTTTAAGAGCAACGGTAATGGCACCTACCAATTTAAGGGATCATATGACGGTAGCTTTGGGGGACAATTTACTGGTGTTGCTGGTGATGAGGTTTTACTGACCAGGGCGGAATGCTATGCCCGCGGCGGCAACACGCAATTGGCTATGGATGATTTGAATACGCTGCTGATTAAAAGATGGAAAACAGGCTTGTTTGTTCGTTTTACCGCTACGAATGCAGCTGATGCATTGGTATTGATTTTAAAGGAGCGTCGGAAGGAACTGATTTTCCGGGGAACACGCTGTATGGATATCAAGCGGTTGAACCAGGAGGGTGCAGCAATCACATTAAAAAGGATGGTGAATGGTGAAACCTTTTTATTGCCACCTAATGATCTAAGATATGCTTTGCCTGTACCTGAGGCCATCATC
>JAOQAK010000005.1 GCA_025963635.1 Ferruginibacter sp. | reverse complement strand
CCTTTCCTGTTACCGGCATGTCTTCATGGTTGCCACCGAGACCATTTAGCACCGCCCCCGGCAATACAGGAACAGTCGGAAGAAATGACGAGCCCGCAAAATGTGCCGGGTGGTTATAGCCGACGCCTACCATTGTTGAGCTGTTGAAAGGATTGGACCCCAGTATCCAGTCCAGTTGTTTTTGTGCAGATGCTTTCATACGGTCGTCCTTCAGAACAGTTGCTGCCTTTAAAAGACCAATCCCTGCCGAAGCAATATTGGAATTAATGCCAACCCACCACTCCAGTTCAGGCTGCATGAAATACCGGTACCAATACCCGCCGACTTTCCTGTTTCCCCCGGGATCCTTTTTTTCATATAACCCCCATGGAACAATGCCGAAACTATTTTTTTCAGAGAGCAGTAAAAGATAATGCTCCGCATAATCCTTTATCATTGATTTCCATAGCTGTACGTCCTTGTCTGCCGGAAACATCTGAACCAGGTCACTCAAACCAATGAACGCCTGGCAGCCATTCCAGATATTTTTATACGGTTCATGATTTGAAAGGGAACTATAAAAAAAACCTGACAGCCCTCCCGGGAGATCCGTTGCCTGCAATTTTTTGAGTTGAAGGGCGAGATCGGTTGCTCGTTTATGATATACCGGCAGGCTGGTTGTTCGGTACATTTCGATTGCAGCCTGAAGTGCCGCGCCTATATTTCCGGTAGTAGTGTCACTGCCTGATTTCAGGCACCAGTTATAACACTTTTGGGCCGCCTCAAGACATCGCTTCGAATAGGCCGGATTAGTCTTTGAAGTGATGCGCGCCACCATAGCTTCTGCAGTAATGAAATTATACTGCGCCGTCCTTTCTACAGGTTGGGTTTGGATAATCCGGTCATCCTGATCCCCTGAAACCAGCATCAGTTGTTTAGAAATGCCCGCATTCGGTAGTACCAGTTGGATATCTGTGCCTTCGCTTCCAATTTTGTTGTCGGTCCAGCGATTATTGTCGGAATGCTTTTTCAAATCTCCCCCTACAAAATCCATTACGTATCCCTGTGGCTCCTGCATTTTCAAAAAATACTGGTTACCCCAAAGCAACTCATCCAGAATAACCTGGTGGTATTGAGGATCTTGCAGATTGTAAGCCCTTGCCAAACCCATCACACCGTACAAGGTGGCAGAAACCCATTTCCTCAAGTCACTGGCGTCGTGCCACCCGCCGGTAACATCCTGGTGCTTGCCATTATCAAAACGTATTCCATCATCTATATGACATGGAGACAAATAACCGGTCGTGCTTGCTCCACAACGTTGCCGGGAGAAATAACCGACAATCATATTCATCTCTGGCTGATAGACGACTTTGGAAATACTAAAAGGAAAAGACCGGAGGGTATCTGACCTCAAATAGTATCGGCCTTCCTTTACAAGCTTGCTGAAATTGGCGGTGAGATAAGTTCCAAAGTCACCCTGCCGGGGAATTAGCGTACCGTGGTATGCAACAATCCCGGAGGTAATTTCAACCACTTCAAAATCTCTTTTTTCTGTTCCCTGTGCAACGCAGGTCTTTGTCGATGAAGGCAGGTAGCCGACCTGGTTGGTCAACAAAACAATCTCCTGGTCGCGGGATAGACGCTGTGCTTGCAGAGCATCATGGGTTCCGGTAAAATTCAGAAAAAATAAAATGGTAAATATCTTTTTAATCGCATTTGTGTATCCTGGGCGGCACAAGAGACTACACAAAAAATTGCTTCGCTGCGATCGCGGTGTGGTATTGTATGGCATAGTTCTGCTTTGCATAAGTTTATTTGAAAACTTGGTTATTCCTATTATCTTCTTTGCCTTCCACTTAATTTATAGTAAACAAGGGATAAAACAGTGAATACAATTTTTTGGAGCCGGGCAGATTGCTGCTATCATACATCGTTGCGTCGCACTCTTGTACAGTTTTTTCTTAATTCAGCAAGTCATTAATTTATCCCTTGACAAGTATAATATCACGCGGCTATAACAGATACGTCTCTCCCTGTAGACATTTTAATAATGTACGCCTAAAGATTGTAATTTTTTTGGAAGAAAACAGAATAATTCTATTTCTAAATATTATATACTGCACAAGGGCAAAAAGTGAGTTGGATTTTTTTTAGCCAGCTGAATTACTATTATTTAACAGCCGTTGCCCGTCCGAATGACCAGCCCGGCGGACGTCGCAGTCTTGCACTTTTCTTTTGCTAACTGACAATAAAGAAAGCACTAATTTATCCAATGTGAAGTATAAAAATAAGAGCGATAAGGTTACAACAGTGCAATTGATTGACACTACCTGTCCTGTTGACTGAAACGATACTTAATAGGAGCTAAAAGCTAAACTTTTTTTACCTGCATAGAATATTACTGAGACCATTGTGTAGGTTCTCTGTCCCAACGATGGTTCTTTAATTCTTTCAACAAATCCTTTGGCAGTTCTTTACCATCACTTACCGACATGTTGGCCTCTACATTCCTTAATTTACGCAGACCGGGTATGGTGGTGGCTACATCGGGGTTGCTAAGAATAAAGCGGAGCGCCATCTCCGGCAAATTCATTCCTGCGGGCAACAAAGGCTTTAAAGCATCTGCATGATCTACACTTGAGTTCAGGTTTTCAGGAACAAAGTAAGTGCCACGCCAGTCACCGGCAGGAAAAGTGGTTTCTTTAGTCATAGTGCCGGTAAGGGTTCCCTCATCAAAAGGGACACGGGCAATTACACCAATATTAAGCTCACGACAAAGAGGAAACAATTTATCTTCAGGTGCCTGGTCAAAAATATTGTAGATCACCTGTACTGCATCCATCAATCCCGTTTGTAAAGTCTGCAGACTGTTGTTGGGCTCCCACCGGTTTACGCTAATGCCCCATGCCTGCACCTTGCCTTGCTGCGTTAATTTGGTAATGGCTTCTTTCCATTCGTCCTGCTGTGCCCAGTCATCTTCCCATACATGAAACTGCTGCAGGTCTATCGTTTCAACACCCAGGTTTTGTAAACTTTTCTCCGTGTATTCAACAATGTAATCGGCAGGAAAAACATCATCCAATTTGAATTCCGGCTTTGAGGGCCACTTACGGTTCTTTGGTGGAACTTTGGTAGCTACATAAAGTCTCTTTTCCGGATGCCTTTTAATAAGCGCATTCAGAATTTGTTCACTAAGTCCTTCTCCGTATCCCCAGGCAGTATCAAAAAAGTTACAGCCCAATTCCACGGAACGGTCGAGAGCATTGTTTACTTCTTCGCTTTCCGATCCTGTCCAACCTGCCATTCCCCACATACCATAACCTACTTCGCTAACCTTCCAACCGGTACGCCCAAAAGTTCTGTATTGCATTTTTGATTTTTTTAGTGGTCAAAATTAATAATAAAATACTGCAGATTTTATTGGAAATGCATTTGAACCATGCGGACCTGTTTCCATTCTCTTTCCCGATGATATCCGGATGACCGGACGGAAAAGAATATTTTCTGATTCTCTTATACTTCACGCATTATAAATTTATGCATTGCTGAATATTGAATAACTCGTAAAAAGAGTGCGACGCAACGATGAAGAATAGTAGCAATCCAGCTTTGGCCCATAAAAGTTCATTGCACATTTTTATGAGGCACGAAGTATAAATTAACAGATGGTTTTGGATATTTAAATATTAGGTGCAGCATTTTATTTTTAGTGATTGCCTTTATCTTACATTTTGAGTAAAATAATACTTTAACCATAAAAACGATCTGTAAGATTATCCTCATTTTATTCTACAAGCGGATGAAATACTCCTTATCA
>JAOQAK010000009.1 GCA_025963635.1 Ferruginibacter sp. | reverse complement strand
ATGGAAAAAATGCTAACCAGTTGCAGGGTTGGGGAAGTTTCATAAATACCTTTTTCGATACAACAAAGATCCGCATACAAAATGATGCCATTGGTGGAAGAAGCAGCAGGACTTTTATTACGGATGGCCGTTGGGGCAAAATTTTACTGACTTTGCAAAAAGGTGACTACGTGATCATGCAGTTCGGGCACAATGATGGAGGCGCTTTGGACGACACCGCAAGGGCAAGAGGCACCATGAAGGGCATCGGCGATGATAGTACAGAAATTTACAATCCCATCCTTAAGCGAAAAGAAGTGGTGCATAGTTATGGTTGGTATATCCGGAAATATGTAAATGAGGCAAAAGAAAAAGGAGCAATCCCGATCGTTTGTTCTCCCATTCCCCGAAACGATTGGAAGAATGGAAAAGTAGCTCGCAGTAATGATAGTTATGCCTTATGGGCGAAGCAGGTGGCAGAACAAACCGGCACATATTTTATAGACCTGAATAATATAATTGCAGGAGAATTTGAAAAGATCGGGCAGGAAAAAGTGAATAGCTTTTTTCCACAGGAGCATACACATACCAATAAGGAGGGAGCACTCTTCAACGCCAAAATAGTTGTATCCGGGATAAAAGAATTAAAACATTGTAAACTGAAGAAATATTCCTTAGGTAGCAGCGGCAAGTGATGTCCTTAATTACGCATTGTAGCAACAAAAAAAAATTAAACAAGGTTTGATAAATTACCAGGTAACTAAGTCACCAACAAAAAAGCTATTTATGAGACTCCTGATCTTTTAAATAAATGATTACTGCCGGAACGCTTTAACTTTAACATCAGCATGAAAAACAACCGCCTATTTATTTTTGTCTTGTTAGTGTTTCACTATACCGGTTATGCACAGCCGCTTATTAACCGCAAAGCATTGGTGGAACGGCATACGATAAACGATACGAAATTTGATTCTTTATCCTCACTTTCGGTGGGCAATGGAACTTTTGCTTTTACCACAGATGTAACCGGCCTCCAATCCTTTCCGGATGCATATGCCAAAGGGGTACCCTTGGGTACATTAAGTGAATGGGGCTGGCATAGCTTTATTGATACAGCCAATTACTCCTTTGATGAAACATTGAAAGCCTATCATTTAAATGGGCGGGATGTTGCTTACTCAGTTCAACTAAAAGAACCCGAGCGCAAAAAAAATGCGGTAAACTGGTTCAGGCAAAATCCACATCGGCTTCAATTGGGAAATATTGGTTTTGATATTATCAAAAAAGATGGCAGTACCGCAACGCTGAACGATATCTTAAATATCCATCAAACACTCAACCTATGGACCGGTGAAATTCATTCGCAGTTCACAGTGGAATCTGTTCCTGTTGAAGTGATTACTTTGTGCCATCAGCAGCAGGATGCCATCGGTGTAAAAGTGAGTTCTCCATTGTTAAAGGAAGGGCGGCTTCGCATTCGCGTTAGGTTTCCTTACCCGGGTGGTAACTGGTCTGACTACGGAAATGACTATTCAAATAGCGACAAGCATCAATCTGAGTTTTCGAGGCGGGAACAAGGTATTGTTTTTAAACACCAGGTCGATACTACACAATATTTTGTTTCAGTAAATTGTTCCGATGTAAATGTTCAACCGCAAGCAAAGCATGATTTTTTGATAACGCCCGCTCCATCCGGTTCATTTGAATTCTCTTTCGGGTTCTCACCTAAGCTACCGGCTGCACATGCACTCTTGTCTTATCAATCCATCAACAAAAACAGTCATACAGCCTGGGCGCAATTTTGGGAAAGAGGCGCTGCGATTGATCTGTCTGGCAGTAAAGATAAAAGAGCATTTGAGCTCGAAAGGAGAATTGTGCTGTCTCAATACTTAACTAAAATTCAATGCGCCGGCAATTACCCACCGCAGGAAACCGGTTTAACTTACAACAGCTGGTATGGCAAGCCTCATCTTGAAATGCATTGGTGGCATGGAATCCATTTTTCACTATGGGGAAGAAATGATCTGTTGGAAAAAAGTTTATCATGGTATAAGAACGTTGCGGGTGAAGCAAAACAAATTGCAAAACGCCAGGGCTATGACGGCATCCGGTGGCAAAAGATGACGGACAATGCCGGTAAAGAAAGCCCCTCGTCGATCGGTGCATTTTTGATATGGCAGCAACCGCACTTTATTTATTTTGCCGAACTATCTTACCGTGAACACAAGGATTTAAAAACACTGGAACGGTATAAGAACCTTGTTTTTGCTACCGCCGATTTTATGGCATCCTACGCATTTTTTGACTCCGCAAAACAAAAATACATTTTGGGAAAAGGCGTAATTGCTGCGCAGGAAAGATTTAAAGCAGAAGAAACTTTTAATCCTACGTACGAATTGGTTTATTGGCATTGGGCGCTGAGCACAGCACAACAATGGAGAAAGCGACTGCATTTAGCTCCCAACAAAAAGTGGGATGATGTGCTAAATAAACTATCTCCTTTGTCTGTTCAAAATGATAAGTATTTATTCACAGAAAGCGCAACAGATTCTTACACCAATCCTGAATACAGAACCGATCATCCATCTGTATTGGGCGCTTTAGGTATGATGCCTCAGACGCCTTTGGTGGATCCTGCTACGATGCACAATACATTCAACTGGATATGGAGCAACTGGTCGTGGAAAGATACCTGGGGCTGGGATTTTCCAATGGTGGCCATGTCTGCAACACGAATGGCTATGCCGGAGAAAGCGATCGATGCTTTGCTGATGCCCATTCAAACCAATACGTATTTAAAAAACGGACACAATTACCAGGATGAACGCCTGACCATTTATCTGCCGGGCAATGGAGGCTTGCTTGCTGCTGTTGCGCTGATGTGTGCAGGGTATGATGGATGCAAAACGATTAACCCTGGCTTTCCAAAAAACGGCAAGTGGAAGGTAAAGTGGGAGGGGTTGCAAAAAATGCCTTAATATAGGATACCACACTATAATTATTTCGTTTTAAACGCCAACATGCATTATTTTAACAACGCCATATGATAAAAATAAAACTCATTTTGCCAGCTTTCTTCGTAACTCTTTTTTGCTGCATTCAATTTTGTACGATAGCACAACCGCTGCCTAAAAAAAAGGATGTTTTGCATGCGCTTACCATCGCCAATCAATACTTCATGAACAAATGGCCTGATCCGGGCAAAGAAATTTATGTGCCGTCCAAAAGCAGAACATGGCCAAGTCATATCTGGACAAGGGCTGTGTATTATGAAGGATTGATGTCACTATACAGTATCGATAAAAAGCAGGCGTATTATGATTATGCTACCAGTTGGGCCGACAAGCATGGCTGGGGTTTAAGGGACGGAGTAAAGACAAGAAACGGCGATAACCATGCCTGCGGTCAAACTTATATCGATCTCTATTTGATTGATAAAAAAGAAGAGCGGATAAAAAATATCAAGGCATCCATTGATTCGATGTTGACCACGAACAAAATTGATGATTGGAACTGGGTGGATGCCATACAAATGGCGATGCCCATTTTTGTGAGACTCGGTGTGATTTACAAAGACACCAATTATTTTCACCGTATGTATCAAATGTATGCATACACGAAGTACAAACATGGCAGCAACGGATTGTACAATGCCGGAGAAGGCTTGTGGTGGCGGGATAAAGATTTTGTACCTCCTTACAAAGAACCCAATGGCGAAGATTGTTACTGGAGCCGTGGCAATGGCTGGGTATTGGCCGCCTTGGTAAGAATTCTGCAAATGCTTCCTAAAACAGATTCACATTATAATGAGTACGTAAAAGATTACCAGGATATGTGTAAAGCATTGCTGCCATTGCAACGAAGGGATGGTTGCTGGAATGTGAGCCTGCATGATTCAACTCATTTTGGCGGTAAGGAATTGACAGGTACTTCATTGTTTGTTTATGGGTTTGCGTATGGCATTAATAACGGGCTGCTGGATAAAAGAATATTCAAGCCGGCGGTGGTGAAGGCATGGCATGCGTTGGTAACAGATTGTTTGCATCCTGATGGATTTTTAGGATACGTGCAGGGCACGGGTAAAGAACCCAAAGACAGTCAGCCCGTGAGTTATACCAACGTACCGGATTTTGAAGACTTCGGCCTGGGTTGTTTTTTATTGGCGGGAAGCGAAGTGTATAAGTTGAAGAAATAAGCTTGACGGTTGATGGTTGATGGTTGATGGTGATGGTGATTGGTAGTTACTGCCTGTTTTTGTTTATTGCCCTTTGCCCATTGCCTCTTGTATCTTGCCCTGGATTTCCCAGGCGAGTCTCTGCCGGGAATCTCTTCAAAACTTTAAAATATTTGCGGCAGGACTCGCCGTATCATGCAGAAGAAATATTAAACTGAAAAAACACATTTCAAAAAGATAACAGCGAAAACTCCCCATGAAATGGCATTTCCGCTCCGATGCGGCGGGTCCTTCGCAACTAGTCTTTTAAATGGTAAGCTTTAGCTGCGAAGAGACCCGCCTGGGAACACTGAAAAAATAATCTTCCCCACTTCAACCACCAACCTTAAACCTTTTACCTTTACCTTTTCACCCTTTATAAAATGAATATAGCTTTGTCATGCGAAGCAATAACCCAAATAAAATGAAACCCGTAAAATTTCTCCTCGCTTTTTGCCTCTTGTGTACTGTTAATAGCAATGCGCAAAAGAGTGGACCGGTAAAAGCATCTGAAGCACAGATTCCACATCTTGAGCGGCAGGGAACTGCAATGCGGCTTGTAGTAAAAGGAAAACCCTTCCTGTTGATTTCGGGTGAGCTACACAATTCCACTTCAGCAGGGTTTGAATACATGCGTCCTGTATGGAAAAGAATGGCTGCAAAAAATCTCAACTCGGTGATTGCTTCTGCCTCATGGGAACTGGTGGAACCTGAAGAAGGAAAATTCGATTTTGCATTGGTAGACAGTGTAATCAGAGGCGCAAAAGAAGCAAACTTAAAACTGGTATTGATCTGGTTTGCAAGCTGGAAAAATTCCGGCTCCATATATATCCCATCATGGATAAAAAAGAATTATGAAAAATACCCGCGGGTAAGGGACGAGCAGGGAAAGCCGCTGGAGATTTTAACAGCGCTTAGCGATGCATCTGCCGCCGCCGATGCGAAGGCTTATGCGGCCCTGATGCGTCATATTAAGGAAGTGGATGCCAAACAACAGACCGTAGTGATGATGCAGGTGGAAAATGAGACGGGCATTCTTGATAACCCCGGAACAACTCCCGGCAATGCAAGACGTGACTTCGGTGACATAGCCAATGCTGCTTATAATGGACCTGTTCCAAAGGAGTTGATAGATTACCTGGTGAAGCACAAAGAGAATTTGTACCCCGATCTTTACAAAGCCTGGGAGTCAAATGGGTTTAAGGCTACCGGGAGCTGGGAACAGGTATTTGGCAAAAGCAAATACAAGGCCGGCGCAGAAGACTGGAAGTTTCATTCATACTATACAGAGGAACTTTTTTCAGCATGGAACTATGCTAAATACACCGAGAAGGTTGCTGCTGCCGGTAAGAAAGAATACCGGCTGCCGATGTATGTAAATGCATGGCTGAAGCAACCTTCAACTTTCCTTCCGGGAAAATATCCATCGGGTGGCCCCTTACCACAGGTGATTGATATATGGCGTGCCGCTGCTCCCTCCATTGATTTTATAGCACCCGATATTTACATCGATGATTTTAGCTGGGTATGTAAAGAGTTTACAAGAAGCGGCAATCCCTTGTTTATCCCCGAAGCAAGAGGTGGTGAGCAGGGAGCTGCAAATTGTTTTTATGCTTTTGGTGAATTTAGTGCGGGATGCTTTGCTCCCTTCGGGATCGACAATGAGCGTTTCAAAAATAATGATCCTTTGGACGAAAGTTATGCAATATTGAAAAACATGTCATCAGTCATTCTTGCCCACCAGGGTAGGGGTACTATGCGGGGCATATTGGTGGATTCAGCAGCGCCGGTTCAGCAGTTTGATTTGGGTGATTATTTCATTGAAGCCAAACTCTCTGGAAACGGCAAAAACATTGCAGGAGGCCTTATCATACAAACAGGTCCGCAGGAGTTTATTGTTGCGGGCAGATCTTTAGATATATTTTTTGCGCCTAAAAATAAATCTTTGCGCATCGGCATTGATAGAGCGGATGAAGGGGTTTTCCAAGACGACCAATGGATTCCCAAACGAAGACTGAATGGTGATGAAACCCATGCAAGTACATGGGATGGAACAGGCGTTAAACTTATCAGTGAAAAAGCCGGCATTCAGAAAGTTTCCCTTTACAGTTATAAATAAACCTGACCGGTGAATTTGAAAAACAGGTAAAACCTGATTCGTTAGTGTACATCTCCAGTGATGCAAAATTTCGTGGAGGTTCTCCATTAAACTACACATAAACTTTATATCGAAGCATTGAAAAGTTAAATAGCGTTCCTCCGTTGAACGGAGCGTCGCCAATGAAGTTCAACCAGGGTACAAATGTTTGTCAAATAAAATTTATTCTTCCACAAAATCTTAGCTGGACGCAGGCTGTCTCAATGCCCGCCAGGGGAAACTCTTTTTAGCTGAGTATCCATGTGATTTGTTCCTTGTTGAACATCTTCTACAATCGAAGATCAATACGCGGCATCAAATCAACAGGCAGTTACCTGGCAAAATTGAATTCCATGAAATTCAAAGGGATGAAGAACGTCCGAAAGATACTCCCGGCACATTTTCGATGGCACGACAATTGAATTGCTACCTACCAGGGACTTAAAGAGAACACTACAAATTTTACCCTCATGAAAAAGATAAGTTTTTACCTCATCGTAATTGGACTGGCCATATTGAATGGCAGCTGCCGAAAAGATGCCATTAAGAACCTGGATGGGAATGAAGGCATTGTATATATCACCGAGCATGACAGTACCAAAAGCTTTGCAAATTACCATAGTTTCAAAATTGCGGATTGGTAAGTGTGATCAAAGACGGGCAATTCGCAGGTCGTGCCTATACCAGGTATGATAGTACACTGGTTGCTACCCTCAAGCAGGCGATGACCCAGCGTGGGTTTCAGTTGGAAACGGATGCGGCTAAAACTCCGGATATCGGTATCAATGTTTCCCGGATCACCACAGATTACACCGGCATTGTGAGTTACAATGATTATTACGGCATTTACGATAGTTACTGGGATCCATTTTACTGGGGCTATAGTGGCTACGATTACTACTTCCCATATTCATTTGGTACCTATACATTCAGGGAGGGTGCATTGTCGGTTGATATGGTAGATTTGAAAAATCCGGATACCACCACCAATAAATTAAAAACATTATGGACAGGGTTGGCCCGGGGAACGGGGATATTCAATACGGCCAACATCAATGAACTGGTGCAGGCATTGTTTAGCCAATCAACTTATATATCTCAGTAATCATTCATTTTAACCAGGTTGTTATGAAAGCATTTATCATAAAGAAACTACTATTCATTGTTGCAATCAGCTTAGTTGCAACTACCTGTTTGGCACAACAATTTAACCTCGCCCTGAACTACAACACTGCCACACCTTTGGGCAAAACATTTAAGGAATACGTTAACAACACTTCCTTTCGTGGCATACAAGGTTCAGTCTTGTATACCCTGAATAATGATTTCAGGATCGGGCTGCAGGCATCTTACAATGACTTTTACCAGAAGTATGGCCGGCAGGTTTATAAAACTACTGATGGCGCAGATATTTCCGCTGTGCTTAGCAATACACTCCAGGAGATTCCGGTATTGGTTAAAGCAGAATATACCCTGGTAAAAGATGGGTGGATAAAGCCTTATATAGGCCTGGGCGCCGGGGTCAACTTTATCAATTTTGACCAGTTTTTCGGTGAGTTCAAATCCAGTAGATTTTATACCAAGGCCGCTTTCAGCGGTGACCTGGGAGTGTTGATTCCTTTCCATAAAACAGGTGAGTATGGGGTAAGGCTAAGTACCTCCTATAACTTATCTCCTTTTGATAAAGAGGGTATAAAAAATATCAGCACCTGGAACGGTCAGTTGGGAATAGTGGTTCCCTTGAAATGACTTGCTGCCACATTTTTATCGGTTGAACAGTTGAATTTACAATCAACTCCAAAACTTATTTCACACAATCTAATTTCACGGCATACTTGCTCCAGCTATCAAAACAGTCTATTCTTATCGCTGTATTGCCGTTGATGGAGATCCAACTTATCTTCACGTAAGCAAGGTCTTTTTTAGGTATTTTCAATTCATAGTAATAATAACCCGACACGTCTTTTTCATCACAGCTTTTCAGGAGTTTTGCCGTGAAAGGCTTTCTTCCAAAAACACTGTCGATTTTATATTTAGGCGGCATATCGCTGCTGGGCGAACTGATAATGCTGAATGAAGAATACCCACTGCGGGCACCTTTGAGCATAATATTCCATTTTACCGGTTTTCCAGCCCGGGCAAAACTTTGTCCCCTGATGGTTATATCAACAACGCCCATCCTGTAAAAGTTGATGCTGGTGTCTGTGCTCATTTCCAGTTTATCTTCCTTCCAGGTGACGGGGTATTTTTTAGGTTCTCCTACTCCCCAATCCCCTACATTTTCATATCCGGTGCTGTCGGACAGGAGTTTCTTAATGAGGTCATATAATTCTACTTTGGGAGACTGTGCTGATAAAGTAATAGCACCGCATGTAAACAGGAGGAACAACAAAAGATTTTTCATGATTTTAAAGTTAAAGCATTTTTTGTTTCTGCCGTGGTGCTATGATGCATTAACGGATGTTTGTTCGGGATAAATTTTAAGTGAGAGTATGCTCCTGGAAATCTTTCTAATTTTACGTTATGCAGGATTTTACCATTAAGGTTGTAAGAATTGTAAAAATTACCAATGAGACTCCTCATGCAAAAACTTTTGTCCTGGAATTTTTAGACGAATCGCAGCCAGTGTATAAGCCAGGACAATTTCTTACCCTCGTTTTTTACACCCGGCATGGAGAAAAGAGGCGCTCTTATTCCATCTCTTCTTCACCGGCACTAAACGAGCCGCTTAGTATTACCATAAAGAAAGTTGAGAATGGCGAGTTTTCCCGCATGTTGCTTTCGCATGCCAGGGCGGGTGACCAGCTTTATACATCGGGGATCAGTGGACTTTTTCAATTGCCTGGAAATCTCAATAATGCGCTGCAGTATTTTTTTATAGCTGCCGGCAGCGGCATTACGCCATGCTTTTCAATGCTCAAAACGATATTGGCTACCGCGCAAAGCAAAATGGTACTCATTTACAGTAACCGGAGTGAAGAGGAGACCATCTTTTACAACCAGCTGAAAAAATTGCAGGAGATTTACCCCGGCAGGTTGACGATCCGGTTTTTGTTCAGTGTTATTTTTGATGTTGAACAAAGCAGGTTGAGCAGCCGTTTACTGCAAAAGTTTTTGGATGAATTATTAACGGTACCAGCAAAGGATGCACTGTTTTATGTTTGCGGCCCTTTTGACTATATGCGAACGGTAAATATCACATTGCTTGGCCGGGTGCCACCTCAAAATATTTTCAAAGAAAATTTTAACGCATTGCCAAGGCTGATCGTTCCAAAGCCTCCTGATACCATGGCACATTTCGTCACAATTCACATAAATAACCAGGTGCACCGGCTACCCGTTCAATACCCATCTACCATTTTGGCGGTGGCCAAATTACATAAGATAGAACTGCCTTATAGTTGTGAAGCCGGGAGATGTGGTAGTTGTATTGCTACATGTACCAGCGGGAAAATATGGATGGCCTATAACGAAGTGCTAACTGATGATGAATTAGAAAGAGGGCGGGTGTTAGTGTGCCAAAGTTTTCCTGTTGAAGGAGATGTGGAAATTGTTTTTTGAAGAATTATTTATGCCACGAATGCTCGAATGTTCACCTGTGTTTGAGATTTTTTAAAAGATGTTGCCACGAATGCACGAATGTTTATCCCTTAATCGAGAATAGCCTTTTTGCTTCTTTATTCGTTATTATTTGTGCATTAGTGGCAATAAATTGGTTTAATGCATATCATCTGCACATTGCAGGTAGCCGAAGCTCATAACGAATGGCAAATAACTTTTTTGCTTCTTTATTCGTTAACATTTGTGCATTAGTGGCAATAAATTGATTTAATGCATATCGTCGGCACATTGCAGGTAGCCGAAGCTCATTGTATTTTCATGAAAAGGAAAGTTGGCTGAATTTTTTCCCAACTCCCAGAAAAATTTGCCCCGGGGCTTGTTGTAATTCCCTTCTTCGTTCATCTGTTCTGCATCATACAATCTTCCGTTTACCATCGTATAACGGATGCTTTCAGTGTTCAAAATATTTTCCAGCGGGTTTTTGTCCATTATGATAAGATCGGCCAGTTTGCCCACTTTTAGTGAGCCTATCCAATCATCCAGTCCGAGCGTTTCAGCTGCATTGATGGTGGCTGTTTTCAAAGCTTCCAGGTTGGTCATTCCGCCTTGCTGCATCATCCATATTTCCCAATGAGCGCCAATGCCCTGGATCTGGCCATGCGCACCCATATTGATCTTTACACCTGCGTCATTCAGCTTTTTTATACTTTTTGAAACAAGGATATGGCCATTCTCATACTCGTCTTCAGGCAGCATCAACCGGTAACGGCTTCGTGGGTCAATAACGGATCTTGGTGTAAATCTTAACAATCTTTCTTTCTCCCAAACATTGGTATGCTGGTACCAGTAATATTCTCCGCTTATGGAGCCATAGGCGACAATCAGTGTTGGGGTATAGGCAGTTTGGGCATTTTTCCAAAGCTGCACCACATCATCATACAAGGTTGCTACCGGTAAATTGTGTTCGATGGTGGTATGTCCATCCATGATCATTGCAAGGTTATGATAAAGAAAAGAACCTCCCTCAGGAACAACTTCCATTTTAAGTTCCCTTGCAGCCTGTATAATCATCTGGTTCTGTTCGCGTCTTGGCTGGTTATAGCTTTTTACACTGAATGCACCATACGCCTTGCTTCTGCGCAGGGCACTTCTTGCATCATCGATCGAATTGATAACGGCTTTAAAATCGCCGTCGGCACCATACAGGATGGTGCCGGTAGAAAATACCCTTGGCCCTACCATTGATCCTGCTTTTACCAATTCGCTTTGTGCAAAAACCATTTCACTGATAGCGGATGGATCATGCATAGTGGTAACTCCGTAAGCAAGATTTGTATAATACGGCCAGTGCTTCTGAGGCGTTAACCCATTACGGAAATGGCCTCCGTGAGCATGCGCATCGATGAAGCCAGGCATGATCGTTTTACCACTGCAATCGATGATCTTCGCATTGGCGGGAACACTTATTTCAGTTGCCTTTCCAATGGCCTTTATTATATTTCCTTCAATAACGATGCTGCCGTTTTCAATCACGGCATTGTTACTCATGGTGATGATGCGGGCATTGGTGAAGGCAATGGTTCCCTGTGGCTTGTCGGCTTTTAC
>JAOQAK010000006.1 GCA_025963635.1 Ferruginibacter sp. | reverse complement strand
AGCGCAATTATCAAAGCATCTCATACACTTAGTTTTCAATGTATGAAACTGGTTTTTATGATGGCGGAAAGTAATCAATTCACTGGCACCATACATTTGCTTGATATAGGACTACACCCTAATTTTTATAGGGATGAAATTGCCGTATTCAATACGATTGATCCGGCGCTCATCAGCAGCATTTATAAACTAAGAAACCAGTTTTCACATAAATACAATTTCGGGCATGCGTTACTGTATGCAGGCAGTAAAAATATGATGGGGGCTGCCGTACTTTGTGCGAAAGCATGCCTGAGAAGTGGCGCAGGCCTGGTTACGGTGTTTACGGAAGAAAGCACCCAGCCTGTAATACAAACTGCTTTACCCGAGGCGATCACAAGCACCGACAATAATTTTGAAACACTATCCAATAAAAAGATGGCCATCGGTATGGGTCCTGGGTTAAAAGCTTCACCGGAAAACAATAGCCGTTTAAACCAGGTCGTAGAAACTTACCAGGGAGCACTGGTAATCGATGCTACTGCCTTGCAAATGCTTTCAGAAGATACCAATATGCTTACCCTTCGCAAAACTAATCCCGCCATTGTTACACCGCATACCGGTGAGTTTGAAAAATTGTTCGGTAAGTCTTCCGATGATTTTGCAAGAACAAACTTAGCGCTCAAAAGATCAGCTGAGTTGGGATGCTATATCGTTCTGAAAGGACATCATACCTTAATTGCCTGCCCCGATGGAGAAGCTTATTTTAATACTACTGGAAATGCAGGGATGGCAACGGCCGGAAGCGGAGATGTACTAACGGGCATGCTAACAGGCTTATTGGCACAGGGCTATTCACAAAGAGATGCCTGCCTGCTGGGAGTTTATCTTCATGGAATGGCCGGCGATCTTGCGGCCGAAAAAATGTCCCAGGAGGCAATGATTGCAGGGGATATTATAGATTGTATCGGAGATGCTTTTAAACAGCTAAAGCGATAAAATGAACAATCTTTAATTCTACTTTGTATGGAAAACGCTGCCTGGTATTGCGATAATTTAATTGTGGAAGGGGAAGGATGCCATGAAAAAATACAGTACAAGTGAGTGACACAACGATGTTGCCATGAAAAATTTCTGCTGGTTTCAAAAACTATACAATTTGTTTTGAGTAAAATTAATTGTTTCATTCTTGGGTCTATCCAATATCCTCAACGTCGAAATAAAGCAGGTTACTGACTTACCTTACACCTCAAACGTCCAACCTTACACCACACCTTCTACTTTCCGCCAAATACTTTTTTCAAGATACCGCTTACCTGGGCTGCCGGATCCTTGCGGATCTTTTGTTCTTCCAAACTGATATTATAAAACAAGCCGGCCAATGCTCTTTCAGTTACATAAGCGGTAAGATCTGTATTGACTTTATCCTTCGAAAACATATTGTATTTTGAAAATACATCGTTCCAATATCTTGTAGCATCTGTTTTGGTAAGGGAGCCTTCAATTACAGGTTTAAACTTTGCCGTCAATTCGGCTGTGGTCATTCTCTTTAAATAATCAGTAGCTGCAAAATCCCCACCACGGAGGATCTGTAAACCGTCGGTGATACTCATCTGTTTAATAGAAGTCCAGAATATATTTCCTACTCCGCTGGCTGCATCTTCTGCTGCACGGTTCATGGAAAGAATCGCTTTATCCACCAATTTTCCCATGCCTACATTGCGAAGGGTTTTCTCTACTTTTTGCGCCTCCGCAGGCATTAAGATTTTTATTGCTGCATCCCCGAAAAAGCCATCCAGTTTACTTAACTTTTTACTGCTGCTATCCGTGCCAATGCGGAGCGCTTCTTTTAAACCACTGATGATATCATCATTGCTAAGATTACTTCCGATGTTATTAGAAGAGATTTTAAATAATTTATCAACACTGCTTTTGCCGGACGAATCTCTCGTGGTAACTTTTTTCAATAATCCTCCTATACCCTGTGCTTCTGCACTTGTAAAAAGGATGGTAAGGATGGTAAGCGCCGACAAAAACTTTCTCATGATATTTTTCTTGTTTCAAACAAAAATAACACCAACAGGGGTAAATTCAGTAAATTAGCCCTTAGCGCTCTGCACTTTAACAATACAGTTATATGCAACAAATGTCCATTTGGGAAAAGGAAACCTTCTTTGAACCACAGGATGTTATCATTATTGGAAGTGGGTTTTCGGGCTTGTGGAGCGCCCTTCACCTTAAATTATTACATCCCAATTACAAGGTAACCATCCTGGAAAGAGGACTGATTCCCACAGGTGCCAGTACCAAAAATGCTGGCTTTAGTTGCTTCGGCAGTCCTTCTGAAATATTAAATGATGCCCGGCTGATGGGGAAAGATGATATGTGGCAATTGGTGCGGATGCGATTCGAGGGTATTAAAGAAATTCGCAACTATTTTAGTGACGAAGAAATTGAATATGACGACAGCGGCGGGTATGAGTGCTTTACTGATAATTCAGAAGATTGGCACGGATGCCTAAGTAAACTAAACTGGCTGAATGAAGGGTTAAAGAAAATAACGGGCAAGGACAATGTATTTACTGTGGCCGATAAGAAACTGCGGCAATTTGGCTTCCATGGTTTTGATCACCTGGTGGAAAATAAATTGGAGGGGGGCTTACATCCCGGTAAATTGATAAAGGCTTTACTAAAAAAAATACAAGCACTCAATGTACAGGTATTCACAGGGGTGGAAGTTATGAACTATGTGAAAAATGGCAACTACCTATCTGTGATTACCAACCATGACATTGAGTTTACCGCCAAAAAGATGTTGCTCTGTACCAATGCATTTACACAACGGTTGATTCCTTCTATAGACATCACTCCTAACAGGGGGCAGGTATTATTAACAAGCCCGATTGATGATTTACCTTTGAAGGGCATTTTCCATTTTGACAAGGGCTTCTATTATTTCAGGAACCTGGGCAATCGCATCTTGTTGGGGGGCGCAAGGAATATGGCTTTCAATGAAGAGAATACGCTTACGATCCATACCACGGAGTTGATCCAGGACGCATTGGAACAATTTATTCAACAAAGATTATCAACTGCACCTTTTACCATTACAGATAGGTGGGCGGGTATCATGGCGATGGGCAGTGAAAAGCTACCCATTGTAAAAGCCATTAGCGAAAATGTATTTTGTTGCGTTCGTATGAGCGGCATGGGAGTAGCATTAGCTCCTGTGGCAGCAAAAAAGGTTGTGCAATTGATGAGTGAAAGTTTTACTGCTTAATGATCCGGGTAGTAAATTTTTCACCCCCTTCCCCAATGCGAACAATATAAATACCTGTAACTAACACGGAAAGATTAAGCACTGTTTTTTCCTGCAGTAGCTTTTGTGTAAAGACCTTCATTCCCACGCTATTAAAAAGATCCATTGTTTTGGGGGTAAGAGCAGTAGCTGTTTTGCATTCTATGGTTGCGGAATATTGAACCGGACTGGGATAAACTCTAATGGGATCCACAGAGATGGCAGGCCTTGAAACCGCACCCGTCAATGTTAAGGGATCGGCTGTTGCAAGTATACTGTCGCACGCAAAGGATGCAAGGAATGCATTGCGAAGATTGTTTTGTGCAAAAAGCGCTCTCATCCTCCTCACCTGTCCAATAGTAAAAATGTTCATGCACGCATCATCAGAAAAATCCATGAAATTCATGAACATATCCCCGTTACTATTGGGTGAACATTTGCTTAGTTTGGGGAAAGTTGAACATCCAAAATTGTAAGCGCTCTGCGTGGGTGTATCATTCACCAGGTCATCGCCACAGTCATTATCTCCCCAAACATGTATTAAACCAAGCCAGTGTCCTATTTCATGGGTGGCAGTACGTCCTTTGTTGAAAAGGGGGCGTAGATTACCGGCAGTACCAAATGCATCATAGGCAATTACTACACCATCCATGTCTGCTGCTGCGCCGGGTGGTGTTGCATATCCAAGGGTTCTGCTGCTTAATTTGCAGATCCATATATTTAAATAATGTTTGCTATCCCAGGCTGCGGTACCGCCGGTTGCAACCATTTTCATTCCGTCGTCTGTTGTAAAATAATTCTCCGAAGTATATTTTCTTTCAATGCCGGAAGTTTTCCTGCCACGGGGGTCTACCCTTGCAAGGCAGAATTGTATTCTTGCATTACCAGCAATAGATTTAAAAGGTTGCGGGGTATTTGCCCGGTCGGCGTTTAAAAGATTGTAATCATTATTTAATATATCCAGCTGTGATTGAATTTGAGCATCAGAAATGTTTTCAACATCATTTTTGTACAATACATGAATCACAACCGGTATATGGATAATTTCATTAGAAGTAGTGTCACGCATGGCCCTTGTATTCGCGGGATGTGTAATGGCTTCAATTTGTTTTTCGATATTCTGGAAGATGCTGTTTAGAGAAGGATTCGATCTAAGTAATGCTTGTTTATAGTCTGTCGTACCACAAATGCGTTGTGCGGGAACCGTACCTATTACACCAAAAAAAAGGCATGCGAATGTAAAAAGTGATTTCATAAAAACCTATAGCTGATCCGGGAGGCAGACGCTTCATATCGAAACATCTATTTCTGCATAGGTATTGGAAAGACGGTAGCGTATAGGCTGGACTTAGCTAAATGATAATGATCATTTAATGTAATTTTTTGCAGAGGTATTGGAGAGAAGTTAAGCCAACGAAAATGGATGTTCAGTGCTTCTTATATGTACATATAAGATACCAGGAGAGGTAAATTGGGGAAATAGACGGTTCAGAAGCGGATCAAAAATATAATAAATTTCGGGACAGCCAAATTTTATTTTTATTTAAACAAAAAAGAAAAGGGCAAAGCACCTGTCTTTAGTACTTTTGACACCAAATTGAAACCATACATAATGAAATTTTATTTTGCGATAGTGGCGCTTTTTGTTTTAAGCGCATGTAACAATACCTCTGATTCAAAAGATTCCACGGAAATAAATCATTCCTTAACCGGGATCGCCGTACCCCGAAATATTCAATTTAATATCACGGGCATTTACCCACATGACACTGGCGCATACACGCAGGGACTTGAGATGCATAATGGAAAACTATATGAAAGTACCGGAGACTATGTAAATTCTTCACTCCGGATCACCGATATCAAAACGGGTAATGTTGCACAAAAACATTCCATGGGGTCTGCAGAGATTTTTGGCGAAGGAATTACACTTTTCAATAATAAGATCTATCAACTGACCTGGAAAAATCATGTAGTGAATGTATATGATATTAATAATATTGACAAGCCTATTAAAACTTTTGCATGGTCTTACGAAGGATGGGGAATTACTCATAACGCTACTGACCTGATTATAAGCGATGGCTCCGCCAATTTGTATTTCGTAAACCCGGATGATTTCAAGGTAAAAAGCGCCCGGCAGGTTACTGATAATATTGGTCCCGTGAAAGAAATCAATGAACTGGAATACATCGATGGGTTTGTGTATGCCAATGTTTATGGAAGCGACTATATTATTAAAATTGACGCCGCTAACGGCCATGTAGCAGGTAGCATTAATTTACCCGGTCTTCTTAAAGAATATGCCAAAGGATTTGTTCCTGATGAAAATGAAGTGCTGAACGGAATTGCGTGGGATAGCGCAACAAAAAAAATGTATATCACCGGCAAACATTGGCCAAAGATGTTTGAGCTTACGTTAAATTAGTAAGGCAAATGGATAATTTGCAATGGGATAAAAAAGCTATTAACTTAAGCGAAGATCAGCGTTGGCTTAACAGGTTAGTAATTCACATTCCCGAAGGATTTGAGACCATGATGGTAAAGATAAAATAGCAAAACACCGATTGCTATTGCAGCCAATACGATAGCAAATAACTGCCATCGCTCATTTTCAGGCTCCCTTTCGTTCAGCAATTCGGTCATTTCCACATTAGTGGTTTCCTGATCGCCAACTAACATTGCATGAGAAGTATCCTGCCGGGCAATTATTTCAACAGGAACAGCAGGAGTAAATACAGTATCAACGGGAATAGAAATAAACCGGATCTTGCCGTTTGCAGCCTTGGTAAAAGTTCCGATACCTTTTAATAAAAAGCTTCCATTTTCATCCAGGCGTTTTTGAAGCAGTTCGCTCATTGCTGAAAACTCATTAAAGATCTTTTCATCTTTTTCTTCGGAAAACTCAATTTTTTCTACAGGAGCATTGATTTTCGAATTAGCGAAATCAGATTTTGCAGAATGCACTACCACCGCCAATGTACCGATACCCGGCAGGCGGCAAATTTTTTTTTGAAAAAGCGTGGGTGCTATTATTTGGTACATGCTGGTTATTAAGTTTCAAATATAGTGCTAACCGTAAAATTAGGATTAATTCAAAAAATTACAACATTAAACCCACATCGCATTTAAGAAAGGCAGTTATTCCCGGTCAAATTGTTAGACAAAGTACTTTAAAATTTAAAAACAACCCCTCCTAACACGTTCATCCCGTACACCTGGTAATTGTGCCACCGTTCATATTTGTTATTAAAGATATTATTTACATCCAGCCATGCGCTGAATTTCTTGTTGATCGCAAATTCAATTCCGGCACTCAGGTCGGCTGCACCGCTTAATGTTTTGTGCACATTATCTTTTAACAGGTAAGGGCCACCGGTAAATGCTCTAAAATCACTTTTCAACATTACCTGCTTAAATGCCCACCAACGCATTGATGCGCTAATCTCCAATGGAATTGTCCCCCATGCTTTGTCATTATCCTTCATACCGGTATAACCGTTAAAAGTAAGGCCGCCGGTAATGGTAAATTTATCCTGGCTTATGAAACTCATGTCGGCGTGTATCCGCAAATCGGTCAGTTCACTCTCATTGCTTATGATAAATGCTTTATTATCATTGGCGGTATCATTTATATAAAAAGGAAGATTATTATACCTGATCAATCCAGCCTTCGCAGTAAAATTAAAATGCTTGCCAACGGATGTCTTAATTCCTCCATATAATTCCGTCTCCTTTGTATTCAACTGGCTGGAAAACGTTTCCAGGTAAGGATTGATTACTGATAAATTACGATAACTGTTTTTTATGAATCGACCTACAAATCCTGCCTGCACAAGAAATGGCTTATCCTTTACCTGGAACTCGCCATATATATTCGGTAGAACACTTAATTTACCGTTGTCCCAGGCTGGACTAATACCACCATGAATCGTTAGAAACGGAGCCGCATAAATTAATTCGGGAGAAAGCTGAAAAATATTATTGTTCAGCTTTACTTCAACAGGCAGATTTTTGGAGGTATAAGAAGTGATATCCGCTTTTGCGGCCACTTTTACAGAAAATGCACCGCCGAACGTTTTTTCAACCGGCACCTCGAGTAATAAGGAGCTTTCGGTTAACTTATCCTGGTTGCTGAAAACACTGATTTCTGCATTAGGATTGTAGTTGATTCCCGTTTCATTTTTGTCCTTATTCCGAAATCCCCCCTTTATACTCACATCCTGGAAGCGCTGCAGGATATCCGCTTTACTGTAGTTGTGCAGCAAATGATCATATCCGTATAAATAATAGTCTTGCTGCTTTATACCAACGCTGCCGTATACTTCATTTCGATTTGTAAAATAACTTCCGGCTCCTTTTATATTCAATTGCGAATAGTCTTGATTTTGAATAGGCCCTTTTGAAGAAATATAATCAGCATAGAGATTTACCAATGCTTTTTTACCATCACCAAAACTAAAGCCGGCGCTTGCAAATGGAGTTGAATAATTACCAACGCCCACTTTAAGATAATTTCGAATGCCCGCTTCGAGTAATGTGTCCTGCATCAATGCCAATGGCTTCAATGAAACAGGTTGATAGGTATAAAACAAATTTTGCGCGGGAATATTATAGGGCGATAACACTTTGGAAGTATCGGCAGCCAGGTTGCTTGCAGAAAAATTAACCTTCACAGCATTCCTTAATACCGGTTTATAAGTGGAGGTAATATCGATGGATTGTTTCCGAGTAGTATCTCTTTGTGCGAAGATCGAAAAACCGGTTCCACAAAAAACCACCATTGCAAATATGCTCTTTGTATTCATAGTAAACATTCAGTTTAAACGGCCCTTATTATTTTGCCGGATCCTTAATTAATTTTCGAACTGGTTTTCTCTTCTTCTATCGCCTTGTCTAACTTTTGCTGTGCCTGCGTTTTTAACTCGGGGATAACAGAATTTTGCGCTACACTCTGGAAGGTCGCTTTTGCATTAAAATAATCCTTCTGCTGCATGAAGATATCCCCAATCAGGATATATGAACTCGTAACCCAAAAGTCATAACTACCTGTCTCCTTTACAGTAGCAAGAGCGGCCTTTTCGGCTGCCGAAAAATTGCCGTCGATAAAGTAGCAATGGGCCATTTCATACCTGGCCTCTGCTCCCCACGCCGATTTGTTGATCACTGCAGCTGATTTAAAAGAAGTGATCGCACCGGCGCAATCATTATTTGCCTGCTGCGACTTACCCAACACTAGAAATGCGATTGATCTGTCATCTGTACTGATTCCTTTCCTGGTAAGCAATTCTTTAGCAGACTCATTTGCCTGCGCATAATCTTTCAATTGATAATAACAACGCACCAGGCCGCGCAATGCTTCCAATTGGTTGTCCTGGTTCACAGCGCCGGCTTGTAATGATGCGAAATATTTCTTTGCCTCACTATAATTCTTTAACTCGAAATAATTAATCCTTGCGGCAGATAACGTTGCACTTTCAAAAAACTTGTTATATCCCTTACTGTTTACATAATTAAAACCGGGCAACGCATTTGCCCAATCTTTGGCCTTAAAATAACATTCACTCTTATAATTATTGGCTTCTAACGCATAAGCGCCGTTTGGAAATTGAGCAAGATAATTGTTGAATCCGCCGATGGCTGCATTGCAATCATTTGCATTGTATTTTATTTCTGCTGCTGAATAGGTAAGCGAATCAGCTTCTGTCATCGAAATGTTTTTGCCGTTCTTTCGCATAAAATCGATGTATTCGTTGGGGCGGCTATCTTCTACATAAATATTCTTTATGGTTTCCAATGCATCGTCTGCTTCTGTAGACTGAGGATACTGCTGAATAAGCTGTTGATAATTGGCAAGCGCCTGGGCGTTATTATTCAGGTTGTAATAACTCAGTCCCAGTTTTAAATAGGCTGAAGGCTTCAGACCTCCGCCATTCGGAGCATTCAACACAGTGGTGAGGTATGGAATGGCTTCACGGAATTTTTGATCGGCCATATATGTATTGGCGATTTCCATATTTGCATCCGGGATCAAGCTACTCTTTGTATAAATACGGCTTAGGCTATTCAGGATCGTGATTTTTGCCGCAGAACTTTTGATACCCGCGATCAGTGACTTTTGAAACAATGCATAATCACTTTGAAGCAGGGCATTTGTGATCACAGTTTCATACATCTGGTTGGCCCTGGTAAAATCCCGCAACATGAAATAACAATCAGCGCTGCGTACGTAGGCATCCTGTTCCAGGCTGCCGGCGGTAGTATTAGATTTTGCAATTGATTCAAAAAAGGTCAAAGCCTGTTTGTAGCTTTCTTTCTTCATCCAGCAATAGCCAATATCATATTTCGCAGTGGTTGGATTGGCTTCTCCCTGGGCCACTGCACCGCTCTCGAGGTAAATACTTAAAAACCGAATTGCTTCATCATATTGCCCCGACCGGTAAGCAACTTCTCCTTTCCAAAAATTTGCATAAGGAGTAATATTGGATGCGGGTAATTTTAAAATCTTCGTAAACAACTCGTCTGCCTTAACTATTTGCTGATCATTTACATACTCCACTGCCCTGCCGTATAAAATGCGTGGGTAAGCTTTTTGCATATTAGGTGTTGGCCGTGAAAAGGATTCATACAAAGCCAAAGCATCATTAAAATTGTTCGTATTGGCCAACAGGTTTACCAAAATTTCCCGCGCCTCGGTATTATACGTGGAGGATGGATATGCATTAATAAAGTTTCTCATTTCATTCAACGCCACATCCTGGTAACCCAATTCGTAGGAGAGCTTTGCATAATTGAAAAGAGATATTTCCTGTTGCTTTCTATTACTACTGTTAAATGCGCAAAATTGAAAAGCATTCCTCGCATTTGCTTTCTGGTTGGTTCTCAGGTAACAATCACCGAGCAGGTACATACTATTTTGTCCAAGCGAATCGTTTTCATTGCTTAACTGTTTGAAGCCTTCGATCGCTTTACTTAACTGCTTGGCTTCGTAATAGCAATAGCTTAATTCATACAGGTTTTCTTTGCTTACTTTGGTGCTGTTGTTTACATAATATTCGAGTAAAGGCAAGGCTTTTGCAAAACTCTTTTTCTCAAAATAGATTTGGCCCATCAGCTGCTTCATCTCTTTTTCGTAATATAAACCTCCTTTATTTAATGCAGTTTCGCCAGCCTTAAGTGATTCATCTTTTTTACCCTGGAAATAAAAAATCTCTGAGATATAATAAGGAACAATGCCCTTGTATTCATCCCTTGTCTCCACGAGTTTGAATGATTTCAAAGCTTCACTATAATTACGATCTGCATAACTGATAAACCCATAATAATAATTGGCAGGCAGGTAATATTTATTCTCGGGCAATTGGTGTATCTCGTTGAACAAAGGCTTTGCTTCATTAAAGCGTTTGAGATTAAAGTAGCAATAGGCCATCTCAAATTTTGCATCCGCAATTTCTTCATTACTCAGGTTATCCAGGCCCGCTCTTTCATATTGTTCAAGGGCTTTCTGGAAATCATTTTTAATAAAATAAAACTTACCCAGGTGATAGCTCATTAACTCTTTACGGGGTTCATTATTTACCCAGTCTATGTAATGGGTTGCTTCCTCTTCGGCTATGGGTAACTGTAACTTCAGGCGGGTAACGGTATAGTAATAATTTACATCATCATTCAGGTAAGCGTTATTACTCTTTTGGTTATCGGGGTATTGCAGTTTTACTTCCTGTAAAATCGGGTAAGCAAGGGCATATTGCTGTTTTACAAATAACTCCTTTGCTTCTTTAAATTTCTTTTCGGGATCAGTAAATACATGTGTTGGTTGAGAGAAAGTCGCAATTGAAAATACTACCATAAAGTGTAGCAGGAGGAAGTGTTGTTTCATTGTATGATGGTATAAGTTATAGCGATCATTTTATTGATGGTTCAAAATTAACTATATTGCCGCTTGTGCAAACACCGTTCCAAACCATTTGTTAATAAGTGGATAACTGTTCAAACAAAACGAAATGTACATTTGCACTGCTGTTAATAAAATGATAAAAAAGAATGTTATTTTTATCGAGTCACTCAAACAGCCAATTCAAAAAAACTTCTAAATGAAAAAGCTATTATCAACAAAGTATTCAGCAGGCGCATTCAGTGTCGCCATGCTGGTATTAAGACTAAGTGCCGGCATTTTAATTATGAAGCACGGCTACGATAAACTCATTCATTTTGAATCGATGCATAATAGCTTTTTGAATTTCATGGGTATAGGGAGTACATTTTCTTTGGCCCTGGTTATTTTTGCAGAATTTTTTTGTGGGCTTTTTATAGTGATTGGTTTGTTTACAAGACTTGCTGCAATCCCCTTAATTATTTCTTTCAGCGTGGCCCTGTTTAAGGCACATAACGGAGATATATTTGGCAAAGGAGAACCTGCCACCTTATTTTTAACCTGCTTTATTGTGTTGCTGTTGGTGGGTCCGGGAAGGGCAAGTATTGATGGCATGACGGGCAAATAACTATCCAGGGTAGCACCATAAAGAATTATTGTGTGATCACTTTTCTTAAAACAAATGACCAGGCATCTCTTCATTAGCTGATTACTTTCAAAATGTACATTACCGAAACAACCATAAGAATTCATTACGCCCTTACCGATCAAATGGGGATGGTTTACCATGGACACTACGCACAATTTTACGAAATTGGCAGAGGAGAAGCTATCCGCGAAATCGGGTATACTTATAAAGACATCGAAGCCATGGGAATTATTATGCCAGTGGTTGATATTCACAGCCGCTTTTTAAGGCCGGCCAAATATGATGATCTGATCACGGTAAAAACCATCCTGAAAGAATTGCCTGTGCATCATAAAATTGTTTTTCACTCAGAAATATATAGCCAGGAAGGTACACTTTTAAATATTGGCGATGTAACGCTTTATTTCATGGAATTGAAGGGTATGAAGCGTTGCGAAATGCCTGCAGAATTAAGAGACAAACTGGAAAAGTATTTTGTATGATGGTTAACAAAAGCATGCGACATAGTATCGCTTTCTAATTTTTCAAAAGATCCAATATCTTCCACATCTTTTCTCTTACTGTACCTGCACTCCCATCAAAATTATTTACAATAAAGGCAAACGTATACTCGGCTCCACTCCTGCTCTTCACGTAACCGGTATAGCTTCTTACGCCATTGATATAACCGTCCTTCATTTTTATTTTGTTCGTTTCGGGTAAAGCGTTGTAAAAAGATGTAAACCAATTACGTCCTTTTGCGTACTGCATTACCGTTACCAATGCCTCGGTGGTGATCCTGTTACCTGGTGATAAGCCGCTGCCATCAATGATACCGAGTGCAGATTTTTCAATCCCCTGCTTACTCCAAAACTGTTTTATGGTAGTGATTCCGGCATCCGTACTAGTGGGGTGATCTTCTTTATAAGCAAGCATTTTCACCAAAGCTTCACCGTATAGGTTCACACTTTTTTTTAGAAACCAATAGTTAATAGAGTCCAAAGTTGGTGACAGGATGGAATCAAGACGGATGGTGTGCATTTTTGTGGATTGATTATTTATAATGTGCTCCGACTGGCTCCAGGCATTACCGGAAACGGCAACCCGGCTCTCTTTTAAATACTCCTTTAATCGTTTGACGAAAGTCGTCGGAGGATCCGGCATGGCTCCGGAAATGGTGAACCCGCTTTCTGTCATGGGCACCGTGCCTCTTGCAATAATGTTTTTTTGAAATGGGGATGAAAAAAGATACCCATTGTCTCCTGATCCTTTTGCACCTGTGGTTACGAAATTCGCAAAGGTATAATCCTGCAGTAAAGAAGATGGTTTGGTAGATATGATTTCGGTAATATCACCTTGCAGTTTGCCGGTTTTAAAAGTTACATCAAACTGGTTTTCACGCCAGTTAAATCCCCATGCACCGGCCCCGTAATAATTACCAATATCTTCCCAAATCCAACCACGCGGTAAAGGATCACTGGTAAAATTTGCATCATTGCAAACCAGGTCGCCCTTCACAGAATGAATATTATTTTTTTGCAGGATATTCAATATCTTTTTAAGCACGCTTGTTTCTGATGTGCTGGTCCAACGATCACTTCCAGTCGTTGGATCACCTCCACCGGTTACATAAAGATTTCCTTCAAGTGAACCATTATTTATTTTCTGATCATGGTCAATATAAGTCCTGAATTGAAAGTCTTTTCCCAATAATTCAAAAGCGCTTATACCAGTGATTACCTTTTGGCAACTGGCTGCGGCCAGACCTAGCTGGCTGTTTTTATCGTACACCAGCTTTGCCGTTTTGCTATCAATCACATACAAACTAATCACAGCGTGTTTAAACTGCCCGTCCTCATACATTTTTTGTATTGCATTGTCCAACTGCACCGATATGTTCTGGCTTGAACAAGTGAAATGAAATAAAAACAACGAAAAGCCAGCAACGATAGTGCTTTGAAACATTTTGATTAAATTTGAGATTAAAAATAGGTAATAATGGCTACACCGGTTTTAAATTACATCAGCGAACAGGATTACCTGGAAGCAGAGCGAAAAGCCTTTGAAAAGCATGAATATTATAAAGGTGAAATATTCGCCATGAGTGGAGCGTCCTTTGCCCACAATAAAATTTTCTCCAATTTATTTGGAGAGTTGGCTGGTAAATTGAAGGGTAAGTCTTGCAAACCTTACGGAAGCGACTTAAGGATTCATATTCCCGCCAATACACTATACACCTATCCTGACATTTCCATCATTTGTGGAAAAGAGGAACCAACAGATGATCATTTTGACACCGCTACCAATCCTTCAGTAATTATTGAAATTTTATCCAAATCGACCCGGGACTATGATAAAGGAACCAAATTTACTTTGTACCGGGATATAGCAACTTTGAAAGAATATATCCTTGTTGATTCTACCGCCATGGTTGTTGAAAAATTCATCCGTAATGCCGACAGTAGCTGGCAATTTACCGAATACAAATCCCCTGATGCAGTCATTTCAATCAGCACAGTGGAAATCAGTTTACTGCTTGCAGATATTTACGAAGGCATAGACCTTAAATAATATCGTGCTCTTCTTGTTTCGAATCATTCATTTTTAAATCTCAACATGACACAGGCGACCATCATTACCATTGGTGATGAATTATTGATAGGACAGGTAATTGATACCAATAGCGCCTGGATGGCACAACAACTCAATAAAGCCGGTATCCGGGTTGCCCGGCGGGTTGCTGTGGGAGATGTTTGGGAGGAAATATGGAATACTCTGGATGAAGAAAGCAAACATGCAGAAATTATCTTAATAACAGGCGGACTTGGGCCAACAGCGGATGACATCACCAAGCCCTTGCTTTGCGAATACTTTGGAGGACAAATGGTCGTAGATGAAGGTGCACTTGAAAATGTGACCAATATTTTTAAAAACATCCTCAAACGCCCGATGATTGAGCGGAATCTAAAACAAGCTGAGGTGCCGGATAATTGTAAAGTAATCTTAAACAAAAGAGGTACCGCTCCGGGCATGTGGTTTGAAAAAGATAGTAAGGTATTCGTGAGTATGCCGGGCGTTCCGCATGAAATGAAAGGGATGATGGAAGATGATGTGATTCCCGCTTTGAGTAGGTATTTCAAATTTCCTCATATAGCGCACAGAACTTTATTAACTGCCGGTGTAGGCGAAAGCTTTCTTGCCGATCTGATCGCAGAATTTGAAACCGGCCTTCCTTCACATATTAAACTGGCCTATCTTCCCAATTACGGGATGGTGCGCCTGCGTTTATCGGGTACTGGTGCAGAAAAGAACACGATCGAAGAAGAGATTCAAAGCTATTTTGATACATTGCAATTGTCCGTAAAAGATTACCTGGTTACCAATGAGGATGAAACCCTTCAACAGGTTGTGGCAAAACTGCTGATTGCAAAAAGCAAAACAGTTTCAACGGCTGAAAGCTGTACGGGCGGGTATATCGCCCATTTATTAAGCCAAAAGGCAGGTGCTTCCGCTTATTATCTCGGAAGCGTTGTAAGCTATTCCTACAAGGCAAAAGAAGATCTTTTACAGGTAGATAAAAATACCCTTGAAACTGAAGGAGCGGTGAGTGAAGAAGTGGTCATTCAAATGGCCAAAGGGGCTTTGAAAAATATCCAAACAGATTATACAATTGCTGTATCTGGTATCATGGGGCCCGATGGTGGACTACCAGGTAAACCGGTTGGTACTGTTTGGGTAGCGGTTGGAAATAAGAACAGCATTTTAACAGAAAAATTTTATTTCAGGTTCGACAGGCAACGCAATATAGAGCTAACAGCCAGCTATGCTTTAAATATGCTCCGGAAATTTATTTTGTCGGATGCCTAAAACGGGGAGGCTGGTTTACAGTCCTTGAATTGATAAAATAGAAGATTACATCCTCATCATCCTGCGACGGAGATGTACCTTGTTGATTGTAACCGTTTTAAAAGTAAATAATTACCTTTGACAATGGTTCTTAATAAGTAAATTGCCCCTTTGAGTAAATTGCTTTGTTATTATCTTCAAACTTCAAATTATTATATGTCTTTAGTTGACCTGGTAATGCCAAAATTGGGAGAAAGTATTATGGAAGCTACCATTTTGAAATGGCATAAAAAACCCGGAGATCCCATTAAAGAAGACGAAACCGTATTGGATATTGCTACAGATAAAGTAGACAGTGAAGTGCCTTCTACAGCACAGGGAGTTATTGAAGAAATTTTATATAAAGAAAATGATGTGGTTCCGATAGGTGCGGTAATTGCTAAAATCAGGGTAGGTGCAGGTTCCGCAGTTACGCAGTCGCAGCCGTCTCCTCCCCCTCTAAAACCTGCATACGAGGAGGCGAAAATGGTAGATGAAATTCCGTTCCAGCCCGCAGCATCTCCGTCCGCTATTCAGCAATCCGGGGCTAATAATGGCATCCGTTTTTACTCCCCGTTGGTAATCAATATTGCACAGCAGGAAGGAATCAGTATGACAGAACTGGAAAAAATACCAGGCACCGGGCAGGATGGCAGGGTTAGTAAAAAAGATATTTTAGCGTATATAGAAAATAGAGCAAGTGGCAAGAATGAACAACAAACCATGGTTAGTCAGCACCCGGTAACTATTAACCGTCATGAAGTGCAGCCGGCAAATAACGAAGAAAATAATAACCAGCTTGCAATTGCCAACACTTACACAGGCAATGTAGAAATTATTGAGATGGACCGGATGCGAAAACTGATTGCCAAACATATGGTGGACAGTAAACACACCAGCGCCCATGTTACCAGCTTTGCTGAATGTGATGTTACCAATCTTGTTTTGTGGAGAGAAAAAGTTAAAAAAGATTTTGAAAAAAGAGAGGGCGAAAAGATAACTTATACGCCATTGTTTATTGAAGCCATTGTGAAGTGTATTAAGAGATACCCACTGCTCAGCAGTTCGGTGGATGGTGATCGGATCATCGTCAAGAAAGATTTGAATATCGGCATGGCAACTGCATTAACGAATGGAAACCTGATTGTACCGGTGATAAAAAATGCCGACCAGTTAAATTTGGTAGGATTAACCAAACAGGTAAATGGATTGGCACACGCGGCACGAAATGGGAAACTAAAACCGGATGATACCAATGGCGGCACATTCACCTTAACCAATATCGGAAGTTTCGGGAGCATTATGGGCACCCCGATTATAAACCAGCCGCAGGTAGCGATCATGGCGGTTGGGGCCATTAAAAAAAGGCCGGTGGTGATCGAAACCCCGCAGGGCGACAGCATTGCGATCCGCCACATGATGTATATTTCATTGAGTTACGATCACCGTGTTATTGATGGAGCGCTGGGCAGCACATTTTTAAATGCTGTATCAAAAGAATTAGAAAATTTCGATGGACAGAGAAGCTTTTAACAACAGGAAGGAATATACGAATAAGTGGCAGGATGAGACCTTGAGTAAAAATAAATAACCCCCGTAAACAGGAAACAGCATCTCAACCGGTTAGCAATTTGTCCAATTAACTAATCAGTGAATGTTTATGGATTTTACCTATGAATTACATCTCATGTATATACTTACCCAACCTTGACGACAGAAAAGTATAAACATATTGACGACCACCAGCTATTGCGAAATTTTTACGCCGATAAAAATAATGAATGGCTGGGTATATTGTTACAGCGCTATACATTGCTATTATTGGGTGTTTGTATGAAATACCTGAAAAATGAAGAAGAAGCTAAGGACGGTGTACAACAGGTTTTTTTGAAGGCAATTACAGAACTCCATAAGTATAAGGTTGATTATTTTAAAAGCTGGCTGTATATGATCGCAAAGAATTACTGCCTCATGAAGCTAAGAGATAAAGGAAAACAACTCATAGAAATAAATGACCTGGTATTATCAGCGCCGGACGAAACGGAGGATACAAAAAAACATCTCGAAAAAGATGTAACCTTGACCAACATGGAAAAAGCGTTGCAGTTACTCAATGAAGAACAGTTGCAGTGTATCACGTTGTTTTATCTTGAAAAAAGAAGTTATCACGATATTGCTGAAAAAACCGGGTACTCTTTATTAAAAGTAAAGAGCCATATTCAAAACGGGAAAAGAAATTTAAAAATAATGCTGGAGCGTTTACAACACAATGAACCCTGATTTAAAAAACATATTAGCCAATAGCAATAAGGATATCGATAATCAACAGTTGATGGACTACCTCAGTCATCAACTCTCCAAAGAAGACAGTCATGCAATAGAACAAAGCATGGCGGAAGATGAATTTATGAATGATGCGGTAGAAGGCCTGCAGAAAATTGAAAGTAAAAAAAACATGCAGGCTTATGTGGAGCAGTTGAATGACGATCTTCACAAACAAATTGCTAAAAATAAAACCCGGAAAAACAAGCGCCGGCTAAAAGGTGAGCCACATACTTATTTTGCGATTATTCTCATTTTGATTTTACTGATTATTAGCTTCGTAATTATAAAGAAGTGGTTGGATGCAAGGCAGGCTAGCTCAGCTGTTACCACCCAGGTATTGCCCGCAAAACTTCTATCCTAATCCTCCTCAATCGGCTTGTTCCGCATGCCCCTTATCTCCGCAAATTTTATTTAATGAAGAGCAGCAATGCATTTTTTTTGTGGGGCAAAAAAATCCCCCGGATTACCAGGGGAAATATTTTATTCAAAAGAGGGTATAGTATCCTAACTATTTCTTTTTCGTAGTATCTGTTGGGATAACCTTCGCTGAAGAATCTGCCTTCATCATGGTAGTATCCATTGCTTTAGTAGTATCACTCATGGCATTGATAGCAGCTAAAGAATCTGCTGTTGCGGCAGCCTTTGCGGAATCTGAACTTGCCGAAGATTTGGTGTCAGTATCGTTGCAAGATGTCATAAATGCTGTTACAGCGAGAATAGCTAATAATTTTTTCATTTGTGTTATTTTTTTGGGTTTTAAAATTTCGGTGCAATAATACAGGGATTTTTTTAAAAACAATAATTAAATTATTACAATTTTTTGATCGAAAGAAAGAGAGAATATTACTTTTTTCTAAAAAACACCCTCACCGGCACACCAGTTAACTTGAATTTCAATCTAAGCTGATTTTCAAGGTAATTTTTATAAGGAGTCTTCACATCATCCGGGTAGTTGCAGAAAAATGCGAAAGAAGGCACTACCACCGGCAGTTGGGTAACATACTTAATTTTAACCTGGTTTCCCCTAACCACGGGTGGATGATAAGCTTCTACGGCTTTCAACATGATATCGTTCAATTTTGAGGTAGGAATCTTTTGCTTCCTGTTTTCGTACACTTCCAATGCAATTTCCATAGCCTTAAAAATCCTGGTTTTTTCAGTGGCGGAAATAAACAGTATAGGGAGATCTGTAAAGGGGGCAAACCTCTTCTTCAATTCAGCTTCATAATCCCGTGCAGTGTTGGTTTCCTTCGGCATCACATCCCACTTATTTACAAGTACCACGATACCTTTACCCTTTTTAACGGCCATCGAAAAAATCGAAAGATCCTGTGCTGCAATTCCCTTTTCAGCATCCAGTAATAACATACAAACATCCGCTTCGTCCACTGCTTTGATCGCCCGGATTACTGAATAAAATTCAAGGTCTTCGTTCACCTTTGCTTTGCGCCTTATTCCGGCAGTATCGATCAGTATAAATTCCTTATTAAAAAGATTATAATGGGTGTGGATGGTATCCCGTGTAGTACCCGCTATATCGCTTACAATCGTACGTTCCTGCCCTGTCAGTGCATTAAGTAAGGAGGATTTTCCTACATTCGGCTGACCGATGATGGCGAATTTTGGTAATTGTTGTTCTTCAATTTCCGTGGATTCGATGATGAGTGAGGTGATATCATCCAGCAGGTCGCCGGTACCGGTTCCACTGATAGAAGAAAGGAAGTGTATTTTATCAAAACCCAGGCTGTAAAACTCAGAAGCCTCCAATAACCGATCGTGATTATCTACTTTGTTCACCACTAAAAAAACAGGCTTGGAAGTTTTACGCAAAAGCTGCGTCATAGATTCATCCAGGTCTGTAATACCGGTAGCAACATCCACCATAAAAACAATTGCATCTGCTTCTTCTAATGCAATTAGCACCTGTTTACGGATCTCCCTTTCAAAGATGTCTTCACTTTTTGGAACAAATCCACCGGTATCAACAACGTTAAAAGATTTGCCATTCCATTCTGCTACACCGTACTGGCGATCACGGGTAACGCCACTTACGTCATCCACGATGGCTTTTCTTTGCTCGAGCATCCTGTTGAAAAAAGTGCTTTTGCCTACATTCGGCCTGCCTACTATTGCTACTGTAAAACTCATAACCTTAATTGATAATTTTTTAATTGATATTTGATAATGCTCAGCAGCAAACTTTGGTTTTTGAATTTTAAATTGATAACTCTTTAACAGCGAATAATTTTATCAGAAAACATTATCCTTTACTTTCATTATCAATTATCCATTTTTCAGTACCCGTATTCCTTCAACTGCATTTCATTATCTCTCCATTTGGGCCTCACTTTCACAAACAATTCCAGGAATACTTTGCTGCCTAAAAATTCCTCGATATCCTTTCTCGCAAGCGTGCCCAATTGTTTAATCATTTTACCCCCTTCGCCTAAGATGATCCCTTTTTGCGTTTCTCTTTGGACAATTATATCGGCTACAATTTTAATCAGGGTTGTCTTCTCTTTAAATTCCTGGATCAATACAGTTGCATGATATGGAATCTCTTCTCCATATAACAGGAATATCTTTTCTCTTATCAGTTCCCCAACAAAAAATTTAGTGGGCAAATCGCTGATATCATCTCCTTCATAAAATGCCGGACCTTCGGGCAATAAGTTTAGAATGGAAGCTAATAATCCTTCAATGCCTTTTTTCTTAAGGGCAGATATAACAATTACCTCCCGGCAATAAGGCTGGGCTTTAAAAAAAGCCGTGGCCTTTTTTATGTCTTCTTCACTAACTGCATCCGACTTGTTTATTATTACGAGTGCCGGCGCTTTTAAATTAAGAAATGTGAAGATCACATTGCTTTCCTCCGGGTTTTCGCGGGCATCGGTGATTAAAAGTGCTACATCAGCATCTTCCAGGCTGCCTTTTACCGCCTGCATCATTTTTTCATGCAGTTTGTAACGGGGTTCTATAATACCAGGTGTGTCTGAAAAAACAATTTGATAGCCCGGATTTGTCAGGATTGCTTTGATCCGGTGACGGGTGGTTTGAACCTTGTGAGATACAATGGCGAGTTTTTCACCCATTAATGCATTCAGCAATGTGCTTTTACCTGCATTGGGCCTTCCAAAAATATTAACAAAACCAGATTTCATGAATGTTATTGTAATTAGGCAGTCCGGGCAACGACTTTGACTACCGCATACAAATTGACAGAATGGAGGAGGTGATCAAATTCATTAGCGTAGACCTGCTAAGAATAAAAAAGGCTCAAATGAGCCTTTAAATTTAGTTGCGAAGAGAGGGATCGAACCTCTGACCTTCGGGTTATGAGCCCGACGAGCTACCGCTGCTCTACTTCGCGGTGCAAAAGTAATCGTTTACACCATTGCAGCCAAATAAATTGAAAAAATATTTAAATATTTGTCGGAATGGCGACTATTGAAATAACAACGGGTGCATTGAATAACAATTCAATACACCCGAAATATGGTTCGTATTTATAATTTTTTCTTGCGTTAACCCTTCCTGGCCACAGAACTGGCCCCGCTGCTATGCGTGTCTTTAATCACTGCATTGCCTTTGTAGTAAATATCGCTGGCCCCGCTCGCATGAGCGCTTATTTCTTTATTTACGGTAATATTCACATCCGAAGCACCTGAAGCCTTGGCGGTACACACGTCTGTTACAAGATCATAGCCTTTTACATCGCTGGCTCCACTGGATTGGATGTTTACTACGGAGGCCGTACCGCTGATCTTAACATCCGAGGCACCGCTTAAATCCATTGTGAGTGTGTTAACATTTACGGCGCCATTAAAATCACTGGAACCATTCATATCCAAAACTAAAGTGGGTACGCGGATTGTTCCGGTAACCTTTACATCGCATGCCCCCGACGCATGTAATTTTTCCAGCGTTTTAAAAGATACATAGGCTTTCAACTTTTTATTGCCGGAATTCCATTGCTTTCCCCCGTCGTAATAAATTCTTAAGGTATTATTTTCCACTACCGTCTTAATATTCTGCCGGTATTGATCGGATGAAGCGCTCACTGCAACGGATTCATTATCGTATTGGGAAAGAAACAGGTCAATACCCCCCGAGATAACGATATTGTTAAAACTGCCGTTTAGCTTTCTAACTTCGGCATTCGCATCATCAATGATTGTTTTTTGCGCACCTGCGCCCAGAAAAAACAATAATGCTATTGCCGAAATAAAATACTTTTTCATAATTGAGGTTTTTACAGAATTAGATTTTGATTATCCTTTTTTCACAATGCCACCGCTATTCACGTTCATGTCTTTTACCACGCCATTTCCTTTATAGTGTATACCGCCCCCACTGTTTGCTTTTACACTCAACTCTTTATTGACATTCACCCGAACACTACCTCCGCTGGTTGCTTTTGCATCACAATAATCTGTTGCCAGTTCGTATCCTTTGAACATTGCACCGCTTGTTGCTTCTACTTTGAGCGTACCGGCTTTTCCGTTAATTTCAACAAGGGAGCCACTATTTTGCGCCACGTCCAATTGATCAATATTTACTTCTCCCGTAAACTTTGCACCGCTGGTAAATGTATATTCCATTTTATCTCCCGTAATAATGCTCTTCATAATAACGCGTGCTCCGCCGGAACCGCTTAATTTTTGTAATGTTTTAAAAGACACGTAAGCCTTTAGCTTTCTTTTTTCATTTCCAGTCCAGTTGATACCCTTATTATCATAGTATATTTTTAAAGTTCCATTTTCCACTTCCGTTTTATACCGTTCCAGGTATTTAGGGTCAGAGGCACTAATTGCGATCGACTCCTCTTTTCCCTGGGTTAAATACAAATCAATTCCGTCTGTAACAGTAATGCCTGAAAATGAAGCAGACAAAGATCTTTTTTGAGCGTTAGGTTCATTTATTATGGCGTCGTTTTGCGCATACGAAGAAAGGCCCGCTATAACAAAACATAATACAAATAAACTTTTCATGGTTATAATTTTACGATAAGACGGCTGTGAAAAAGGATTTGTTACACAAAGCGGGAAAATAATTTTGAACTCCCCTATCTTTGCGCCATAAATGTTCTTATTCATCGTCTGAATTTCCGGGGTGCTTCTTTTAGAGAGGCTGAGATAACACCCGTATAACCTGCACAGGATAATACCTGCGAAGGGAGAAATGCATATCCCCATTTTCCGGCGATACCTGCACGATCGTTCTCAATCCCGGATTTCAGCTTAAACCATTACTGTAATGAAATTGATTATCTGCACCATTTTATGTGCTGCCGGGATTATTTGCCATGCGCAAACTGAGAAAAAATTTAATGACACCACCTATCTTCAACCCATTGAAGTAACCGCTATCAGGGCAGGTGAAAAAGCCCCATTTGCCAAGACCAATCTTACTAAAAAAGAATTGGCAAAGAACAACCTGGCGCAGGATCTTCCGTTCCTACTTAACCAAACACCTTCTGTAGTGGTAAATGCCGATGCGGGAAATGGTGTTGGTTACACGGGTATCCGCATCAGGGGAACAGACGCTACCCGGATCAATGTAACCCTGAATGGCATTCCATACAACGACGCGGAAAGCCAGGGATCCTATTTTGTAGATCTTCCGGATATTTCTTCTTCTGCGAACAGTATACAGATCCAACGCGGTGTGGGCACCAGCAGCAATGGCGCCGGAGCATTTGGGGGTACCATAAATATTTCCACGAATGAAATTGCTGATTCATTTTATACGGAACTAAATAACAGTTATGGCTCATACCATACTTTAAAAAACACACTGCGGTTCGGAACTGGTATTATTGGAAAACATTTTACCATCGACGGAAGATTAAGTAATATCAGCAGCGATGGATATATACAAAGGGCCGCAGCAGACCTTAAATCTTTTTTCTTCAGCACCGCATGGCTGGATAAAAACAATTCACTGAGGCTAAATATATTTTCCGGCAAAGAAAAAACTTACCAGGCCTGGAACGGCGTGCCGGAAAGCTTATTAAAGACAGACCGGAGATATAACTCAGCCGGCCTGGATCAGCCCGGGACGCCCTACAACAACGAAACTGATAATTATACACAAACGCATTACCAGCTATTTTATAACCACCAGTTTACCTCATCATGGAAGGCAAACGCAGCGGTGTTCCTAACAAAGGGTGCCGGGTATTATGAGCAATATAAAGCCGGGCAGG
>JAOQAK010000004.1 GCA_025963635.1 Ferruginibacter sp. | reverse complement strand
TTTTTAAAGCGCCGGGGAAACTGCCATTGTATTCAGGAGAAATAAAGATATAATTATCGGTAGGAATGATTAGCTCATTTTCGATCTTTTCAAAATCTGCATCACGGGTTAGCAGGTTTAAGCCTTCAAGTGACAGTAAAACAGAATCAATGGACTTTTCTTTTAATAACCGCTGGTATTCCTTTGCTATTTTCAACGTATTGCTGCCCAACCTGTTCGTTCCCGATATTATTAAATACATAATTATTTTTTAGTCTTAGCCCCGCCGATCTAACAATTTAGAAGAAGGAATGTTCCCAAATGTATGCCTAAAGCGTAAATTTCGCAAAGCAGTCGTATAAATAAGTGATATGGAGGAAGGAAGCGCAAATGAGTTTTAATAAGATTTCCATTCAGAATTTTCTGAATACATGGTAAACGGCTGTTTCAACGTCGCAAATTGTGCTTATAGTTGCATTTCAAACAGTACCTTTGCCAACTTGGTAAATAGTAAGTATTAACCATATTGAAAATACCCGGATCAATCATTCAGATAACACAAAACAATTCTCCCCGAGGGAATAAGTATGGCAAGAATAATAGGGATCGCAAACCAGAAAGGTGGTGTTGGAAAAACGACTACAGCAATTAATTTAGCGGCGAGTTTGGCTGTGCTGGAATACAAAACCTTGTTGGTAGATGCCGACCCCCAGGCAAACAGCACTACCGGCGTGGGTTTCGACCTGCACAATATCACCCAGAGTTTATACGATTGTATGGTAAATGAAGCGAGTGCAAAGGATGTGCTGCTAAAAACAGATGTGCCAAATCTTGACCTGATCCCGTCACATATCGACCTGGTGGGCGCTGAGATTGAAATGATCAATTACCCCAACCGCGAAGGCGTTTTAAAGAAAATTCTCGATCCAATCAGGGACTTATACGATTTTATTGTAATTGATTGCTCTCCTTCTTTAGGGTTGATCACTGTAAATGCGCTGGTGGCGGCCGATAGTGTTGCCGTGCCGGTCCAAACCGAATTTTTCGCTTTGGAAGGCCTGGGAAAATTGCTTAATACAATTAAAATTGTTCAAAACAGGTTGAATCCTGAATTACAGATCGAAGGAATTTTAATGACCATGTATGATGGTCGTTTGCGCCTCTGCAACCAGGTAGTAGCCGAAGTGAGAAGGCATTTTGAAGAAATGGTTTTTAGTAGTATCATTCACCGGAATACACGATTAAGTGAAGCGCCCAGCTTCGGTAAGCCGGTAATTTTGTATGATGCAGAGAGCAAGGGATCCATCAATTACCTCAACCTGGCAAAAGAAATATTGCAAAAAAACAATATGACCAAAATCAAACAGGAAGATAGGATAATTCAATGAGATGAATGATGAGTGATGAGTTGCGGTATGCCGAATGGCTGACTAAAGTGTTTAAAGACACAAATTTTTGAACCCGGCGATTGTATTTCAATGTAACATCGTTGCGTCGCACACTTGTACTGCAGTGCATAAGGGAACTTGCCCATTGATTATTCCCTCAAACCCGTAAATCGCCAACACAATTTTTTATACCTTAATTTTGCCCGCCGGATATTCCGGTCACCCCGAAACATCCACAGCAAACCGGGTGAACAAATAACCAATAATACAGACCGAAATCATGACTCCTCCCAATAAGAAAGACGCACTTGGAAAAGGTATCCGCAGTTTATTGCAAAATATGGACGCAGACCTTAAAAATACTGCAGGCTCTTTAAAAACCGATGTTGTTGAAAAAACAACTGCAGCCAATCGTGTGCCGCTCGACCAGATTGAAGTCAACCCTAATCAACCACGAAAAGATTTTGATGAAACAGCCCTAAGTGAACTGGCTGCATCTTTAAAGATCCATGATATTATACAGCCACTTACCGTCAGCAAAATGCCCTCGGGTAAATACAGGCTGATTGCGGGTGAACGCCGATACAGAGCTGCAAAAATTGCGGGTTTAAAGGACGTGCCGGTGTATGTGCGCCAGGCCAATGATTCTGAATTGCTTGAACTCGCCCTGCTCGAAAATTTACAAAGAGAAAATCTAAATTCCATCGAAATCGCACTCAGCTATAAAAGACTGATGGACGAACTGGATTATACACAGGAGAAGGTTGCCGAACGGATGGGCAAAGAACGAAGCACAATCACCAATTATATCAGGTTGTTGAAATTACCTCCTGACATCCAGGTAGCAGTGCGTACCGGTGTAATAAGCATGGGCCACGCAAGGGCGCTGATCAGCGTAGACATGGTGGATAAACAACTCTTCATTTTTTCCGAAATAAAAAGCAAAGAATTATCAGTGAGGCAAACTGAAGAACTCGTACGCAGAATGTACACGGGAGGCGATGCTGTTAAAAATTCGGTAAAACCCCAGTTGCCTCCTGCCTTTAAAAAGATAGAAGATAATTTAGCATCGCAGTTTAATACTAAGGTGAAAATGGTACATAACAAAAAAGGCTATGGCGCAGTTACATTTGAATATTACTCACTGGAAGAATTGAATGGATTGCTGGATAAATTGAATATCAAAGTAAGTTGATGCAGAAATTACTGTCAATATTTTTATTAATTTCTTTACATTTCTTTTGTGGTCAGCTAAAGGCCCAGTCAGCGAAAGATCCCACTGCCTCCAACACAAAAAAAATTGCCGACACTTCCAACAAAAAGATTGTAAAAAAATTCGATCCTAAGAAAGCTACACGGCGTTCGGCGATATTGCCCGGCTGGGGACAAATTTATAATAAGAAGTATTGGAAACTTCCTTTAGTATATGGAGCATTGGGCATCACAGGAGGTGTTTTTGCTTATAACGTAAAAAATTACAAACTGCTGCGACTGGCTTATATTTATAAAATTGATACAGACACTGCCAATGATACCCTGATTGATCCCAGATTTACCAATCTTTCAGCAGAAGCACTTCGCAGTTATCGCAATTCGTTCCGGCAAAATGTGGACTATTCTGTCCTCTTCTTTTTAGTGTTTTGGGGCCTGAATGTGGTGGATGCGACCGTTGACGGTCACCTGAAAGAATTTGATGTAAATGATAATCTTAGCTTCCAATTAAAGCAGGGATATAGCCCAATGGCTAACACAACAGGCATTAGCCTGGTTTTGGACATCCATTCTAAAAAAGCAAAGCCCGGTAAATACATATATTTGTCTCAAAAATAATTCAACACAGCTATCATGAATTCAATTGTCAGTTCCGCCAATGCGGAAGCAGTAAGTCTTAACATTGCATTGATCGGTTACGGAAAAATGGGCAAAGCCATTGAGGAGATCGCCATAAAAAGAGGCCATTCGGTCTTGTTGAAAATAGACATCAATACCATAGAAGACTTCACTAAAGAAAACTTGCAAAAATGTGATGTGGCGATAGAATTTACCAGCCCGCATAGTGCAGTTGAAAATATCACTACCTGCCTCAACGCAGGCATTCCAGTTGTTAGCGGAAGTACTGGGTGGCTGGCACGCTGGGACGAAGTAAAGCAGGTTTGTGAAGCGAATAATGGTTCAATGGTGTATGCCAGCAATTACAGTATCGGCGTAAATGTATTTTTTGAAGTAAATAAATACCTTGCCCGTTTGATGAATCGCCAGACTGATTACGATGTGAGCATGGTAGAGATCCATCATACAGAAAAAAAAGATGCACCCAGCGGAACAGCGATCACTCTGGCAGAACAAATCATAAAAAACCTGGGAAGAAAAAAGCAGTGGGTAAACGAAGTAAATTTATCCCCGGAAAACTTATCCATTATAAGTGAAAGAATAGATCCGGCGCCAGGAACACATAAAATAAAATACAGTTCAGGGGTAGATGACATTGAGATCATTCATACAGCGCATAACCGGCAGGGATTTGCCACAGGAGCTGTATTGGCAGCGGAATTTATCCAAAATAAAAAAGGCATTTTTGGAATGAAAGAAGTGCTGGGATTTGAGTGATTTGAATCCAGGGAAATAACGCTGGTAAGTATAACATCAAATTCAGAATAAATTAGCGGTAACCCATTGCCTGCAACTGAAATAATTCGGCGTAGCGGCCACCTTTTTCTAACAACTCTTCGTGGCTGCCAATTTCAATCAATTGTCCTTTTTCCAGTACTAAAATCCTGTTTGCCATTCTAACAGTCGAAAAGCGGTGAGAAATCAACATTGCTGCTTTATCCTTGGTAAGTTCCGCAAAGCGTTCAAATACTTCGTATTCAGCCCTTGCATCCAGTGCTGCAGTGGGCTCATCCAGTACAATTAATTGTGAATTGCGCATATATGCCCTGGCCAAAGCAATTTTTTGCCACTCACCTCCAGACAGTTCAACTCCTTTATTAAATTTCCGGCCAAGCATCTGGTTATATTTATCCGGGAACCTTTCAATAATAATACTTGCCAGGCTTTGTTTCGCCGACTTTATAATGAGCGGGAGATTGTCTTTTTCTGTAATATTCCCCATTGCAATATTTTCAGCCGTTGTCATTTGATAGCGCAGGTAGTCCTGGAAAATAATGCCGATTTCCGCTCTTAATTCCCCTAAATCATATTCCCGCAGATCATGTCCATCAAGCAAAATTCGTCCTTCCGTGGGTTCATACAACCGTACCAACAGTTTCACCAAAGTAGTTTTACCTGCCCCGTTTTCACCCACCAGTGCAAGTTTTTCACCGGCATGCAGGGTAAAACTCAGGTGACGGTTTGCCCATCGGTTAGAATTCAGGTATTTAAAGCCCACATTCTCAAATGTAAAGCCATGCTTTATTGGTCTGGGAAAGGGGCGTGGATTTTTAGCAGCAGCAATACGGGGTTTGATCTTGAAAAAATCAAAGAAGTCACGTAAGAATAAAACGCCTTTGGCGACCATGCTTACCCTCTTCATCACATTTTGAGAGATCATGCCTAGTTGCCGAATAGATCCAATAAGAAAGGTAAGTCCGCCAATAGTTATTGTACCGGCCAAAACTCCTTTAATAATAAAAATATAAGCGATGTAATAACCGACCGAGCCAGGAATAGCCAATGCTGTCCCCAAAATTGACCGTTTAAGTTCGAGATTGCGGGTTGCCTGGTAAAACTTACCGGATATGCTACGAAAGCGTGCTATGAAAAACTCAGAAAGATCAAATAATCTTACTTCTTTTGCCGATTCATCACTGCTACCAATTACACTGATATACTCCATTTCCCTGCGGCCATGAGTCTGACTTCTTAGAAGTGTGTAGTTTTTAGCATTGAAATAAGCTTCTCCCAGGAAGGATGGAATAAGGGACAATAACAGTACTAAAATTAACCATGGATTAAAGACTATTAAACCCGTTGCAAGAAAGCCTATCGTGATAAAATCCTGGAACTGGCTAAATACCTGCGATAATAAAGTCGCCCGCCCATAGTTCTGTTGTCGGGCTCTTTCTAATTTATCGTAAAACCCAGCCTCTTCAAACTGATCGAGATCCAGCGTGGCGGCGTGCTTCATTAACTTGATCGTGGTGCGGTAATTTAGCAATTCACCCAACAGATTATCAATTAGGTTAATAGTTCTGGAGAGGGCCGTCATTAAGATCACAAGCCCAAATTCCAAAGCGATCAAACGCCATAACGGGACATGCGAAAGATGTCCATTGCCGGCCCGGGTATAATTTACAACATGGTCGATAATGAGTTTACCGGTATATAATAAAGCCAGGGGTAACACGGATTGGGATATTCTCAAAAAGCCATTAAAAAAAGTCAGCCAGGGATTGGTTTGCCATACCAACTTAAAAAACAATGGCAGGTTTTTAAATGCAGCCAATCTTTCCCTTATCGTTAATTGCTCGGTTGCCTTTTTATGGCCGCCAGGTTTTACCCCAAAAATGTAATTCCAAATTTTTTTAAACATGTTTTAAACTCCTCAGTTATGGTAAGATACTTCAGTTTTTTTTATTTAGAATCTTTTAGGCCTATAATGCCGGCTGTGTCGAATTGATGATCCAAATACCGGAGTTTTAATCGGCAGATAACTTGCCGGTGTACTTTTTTATTGCACAATTAGGAAATTAATAAAAATTTCAGTTGATTTAAAGATTACAGCTAGTGATTTGATGTAAGCCTTTTTTCAATTATAGTAAGGAAAATACCATTAATAATCTTTTCATTTTACAAATTGGTTTCGACCTCAGACCAATAACACGGTAGATCCTTCTTTACTTTTGTAAAAACGTTAAGGTAGGGAAAGTTCAGGCAAGCTTCGCTCTGTTCTGGATGCTCTGATGGTTTTATTACTTCCTGCTTCACCGCTATTCCTGGATAAATGTTGTTGCAATAGCCTCGCAAAATTATCGCCATGAACTGGCTCGAACATGTCGGAATGATCCCCATCAACATCGTAAATAGTTATTGATTTCACATAATTTTCCCATATTACTTTCCTTGTGTTGTTTAAAAATATTTTCTTATACCGTATATTATTATCAGCATCCGTGAAAAAATACCGCTCCTTTGCATAGAACAATAAGAGCTCGCCGTCATAATGATCTATCTTATACTTTCGGGCAGCATTTGTGTAAATAGTGGATGACTCATTGAAAATTTCCATTCCAACATATTCTGCCTCTTCCAATTTGGTCCATTTTTTTCTCATTTTTTTTATTAAGCCATTAAAGGAGTTCACTTTGTAGCCAATGGCCGTTCTGGTGTATTTCCGTAACAAAAATGTTTCGAAATCAATTTTGAATATTGTTTTTAAAATGGACTTTCTTATTCTTTCGGGAATGTTATATAAGTTTTTATAGTTCGCTACCCTGCGTTTCTCCTTCATGCGGATGAGTGTATCGAACATTGCCAACATATGCACCTTTTTGCCCCTGGCCTCTAATTGCTTTGCCATTTCAAAGGCGATAATCCCTCCTATACAATGGCCAGACAATGCATATGGGCCGTTAGGGTTACTCTCCAAAACTTCTTCGATGAACATTGTAGCTATTTTTTCGATCGTTTTAGGGAAATCAACAATGTCTTTTGAATCGATGGGAGATTGTAAGGAATATACCGGCTGATCCTCATCAAGCATCTTGGCGAATTTCCTGAAACGAAGCGCAGATCCTCCGCCACCGCAAACGATGTACAGGGCGACTTTATTTGGAGATCCGGTTTTTACCGGAATCAGGTGTTTGATATTAACCTGTGACTCTTCGGTCGCCCTATTGTCATTGTGAATAAATGCTGCGAGACCTGCTATAGTTGGATGAATGAAAACGTTCTTAACCGAAAGATCAAAATTCATCGTTCCGTTAAATAAATGAACCACCCTGATGGCTAGCAACGAATGTCCACCCAATTCAAAAAAATTGTCGTGGATACCTACCCGTTCTATCTTCAGTAATTCCTGCCAGATATCTGCAAGGGCTTGTTCAACTTCATTGCGGGGTGCTACATATTCATTTTGCAATAATTGAGTGCCATCGGGATCAGGTAGAGCCCTCCTGTCTATTTTTCCATTGCGTGTTACGGGCAGGCTATCCATCTCGATCAGTAACGCCGGAACCATATATTCCGGTAACTGGCTTTTCATGCAATTTATGATACCCGACTTATCAAATATACCTTCCGGCACAATGTAAGCTACCAGTCGTTTACTTCCTGTGCTGTCTCCTTTAGCAAGCACTACTGCCTGTCGCACCATGCCGCACTCCTGCAACACACCCTCGATCTCTCCTAGTTCTACACGGTAGCCACGGATTTTTATTTGGTCATCCTTTCGGCCAAGATATTCTATATTACCATCGGCCAGCCAGCGGGCAAGGTCACCCGTTCTATAAAGCATTCCGCCCGCCTCTTTAGTGAATGTATCCGCCAGAAATTTTTCTTTGGTAAGTTCCGGAAGGTTGAGATACCCTTGCGCCACCTGTACCCCGCCTATATACAACTCCCCGGGAACGCCAACAGGTACGGGTTCCCCGCGATTTCCCAATATATACAATGTGGTATTGTCAATCGGTTTACCAATCGGTGGAAGTGCTGGCAATGAACCTTTATTCTCTATGGAATAGCTACTCACCACATGTGCTTCCGTTGGACCGTATTGGTTAATAATCCGTACACCAGTTTGCTTTAACAATGCCTGGATATCTTCAGTGAGTTTGAGTTGCTCTCCGGCAACGATAATTTCCTCTATAGAAAACCTATTGAAATTAAGGGAAACGATGTATTCGACGAGGTTTTTCAAAACGATGTAAGGAACAAACAAATGAGTGAGCTGATACTTTGTAATATCCTTCATCAATTCACTCATATCACGACGGCGATCGCCATGTATCAGGTATAGGCTACTTCCAAAACAAAGCGTAGAAAATATCTCCTGGAAACTGACATCAAAATTCAGACTGGCAAATTGTAATACTCGGCGCCGCTTATTTACAAATTGCTTTTCCTGCCAGGTTAATAAATTCACCATCCCCTTCCCCCCCATTCTTACACCTTTAGGTCTTCCTGTAGAGCCAGAAGTATAAATGACATATACGAGGTAATCAGTAGCAACTGGTACAGATAAATTGGTTGCTGGTTGGCTACCAATAAGCTGGCGATGAACACCATCTACTTCTATAATTTCCCCTCTGGAAAACGTTGGTAAATTCAGTCTGCTTTCCCTACTACTTACCACCATCGTTGCGCCAGTATCTTCAAGCATATAGCTGATCCTTTCTGCAGGATATTCCGGATCAACAGGGACGTATACACCTCCTGCCTTTAAAATGGCCAGGACACTAACAATCATTTCTATGCCACGTTCTATACTAACCGGCACAAGCATCCCTTCGGTAAGGCCATTTTTTTGTAAATAATGGGCGAGTTGATTGGAACGTTCATTAAGTTGTTGATAGCTGAGTTGCTCTTCCTCAAAAACGATGGCTGTAGTGGTGGGAGATTTCAATGCCTGCTCCTTGAAAAGCTCAATGACGGTGTTATTTTCCGGCCATGGAGTGATCGTATCATTGAAGTCAACCAGCAATTGCTTTTCTTCAACTTTGCCCATGATTGTAAGCGCACCTATCTTTTGTTGTGGTTGTTGAACTATCGACCTCAGTAATTCAGTGTAATGATTCATTATCCTGCGAATGGTTGCTTCCGTAAATAAGTCGGTACTATATTCTACAAGTCCCTGGAGGCCGTTTTCAGTTTCGGTGATAAAAAACGTCATGTCAAATAATGCTGTGGCATGTTGACTATTGCTTCTTGCCAGGTTTACATCCTTCATTACCAATTCGGGAACTTCCGGTGTATTGCGCAGTACAAACATCACCTGGAAGATTGGACTACGGCTCATGTCCCTGTCTTTCACAACTGATTCAACCACTTTTTCGAAAGGTACTTCCTGGTGTTCATAAGCCTCTAAAGTTTCCGTTCTTACCTGTTGTAATAAACTTGTAAAAGAAGAATCACTGTTTAATTCCGTTCTTAATGCAAGGGTATTTACAAAAAAGCCGATCAACCCCTCAAGTTCCTGCTGCTGGCGCCCTGCTATTGGCGTACCTACGCAAATATCATTCTGCCCGCTGTGCCTGTATAACAATACCTTCAAAGCAGCAAGTAGTGTCATAAATAAGGTGGTGCCTTGTTGCTGGCACAGTGACTGCAATTGAACCGCTAATGTCTTTTCTACGTTGAACGCGGCAATTGAACCTTTTGTACTTTGAAGAGGAGGACGTGGAAAATCGGTCGGCAATTGCAGCGCAGATACACCTTGTAATTTGTCCCTCCAATACCGGAGTTTGCCTTCTAATACCTCGCCTTCAAGATACCGGCGCTGCCATATCGCATAGTCGGCATATTGTACCGGCAACGCCTTTAGACCTGCCGAATTCCCTGATTCGCAGGCCTGGTAGAATGCAGCAAAATCATTTACCAAAATTGATTTTGACCAACCATCGGAAGCGATATGATGGAGTGTAACTACCAATACATAATCATTCTCTGCCAAAATAATAAGCGTAGCTCTCAGCATATAATCTTCAGAAAGCTGATAGGGCTTATTGATCAATTGGCGGATACATTTCTGCAATGCTGAATCATCGTTTAAATACGACCTCCCGTCAATTGAAGCCAATTGCCAGCCATCTGTTTCCTTTATGAATTGATAAGGGAGCCCATCTTCCTCACGATATACTGTTCTTAGTATTTCATGCCGGTCTACAGTCGTCTTCAAAGCATATGCAAGGGCCTCCTTATTTAAATTACCTGTTAGCCTTAATACTGCAGGCACATGGTATTGAACACTGCCGCCCAACTGGTCGATAAACCATAAACGTTCCTGGCTAAAGGAAAGTGGAATGCGCTCAGGTCGGGAAGCTGTTTTGCCAATTGCGGGCAGTACCGCAGCATTAGAAGGATTTATTAACTGGGCCGATAGCAGCGCTACTGTTGGATGATCGAAAATAGCGCCAATTGCAATTTCAACCGCGAAGGCTTTTCGAATGGCAGAAATTAACCGCACCGCCAGCAATGAATGGCCGCCCAATCCAAAAAAATCATCGTGGATACCTACCTGGTCTACTTCCAATATATCTTGCCAGATCTCCGAAAGCTTTTCTTCAGCATTATTCCGCGGAGCTACATATCCACCGCTTGAAAGTCCACCTGCGTCCGGATCGGGCAATGCCTTCCTGTCAACTTTTCCATTGGGAGTTAACGGTAGACTTTCCAGTTCAACCAGGAGCGATGGCACCATGTATTCAGGAAGCTTTTCACGTAACTCCACAAAAAGTTCTTCTCTTTCAAATGATCCCTCGGGCACAATGTAGCCTACCAATCTCTTGTTACCTTGCTTATCTTCTCTTGCGAGCACTACGGCCTGTTTCACCAGTCCACTCTTCTGTAGTACGGTTTCGATCTCACCCAATTCAACCCGGTAGCCCCTGATCTTCACCTGGTCATCCACACGGCCAATAAACTCAATATTGCCGCCGGGCAAATACTTCACTAAATCACCCGTACTATACATCCTTGATGCCGCATCGGATTTAAACGGATCGGCCAGGAATTTTTGTTTTGTTAGCTCAGGGTTGTTATAATAACCCCGTGCTATGCCATCGCCGGATATATAAAGCTGGCCCGGAACGCCTACAGGGCATAGCTTCAAATCTTTGTCGAGAATGTATACTTGTGTATTTGAAAAAGGTTTTCCTATCGGTACTGTATAACCGTAAGTTTTACCATGGTCTATGATATGGAGTAGTTTTCCAATGGTTGTTTCGGTAGGACCATAATGATTTACAATCTTGCAATTGCTGCCGGATGTTAGTATAGTTTCTATCACTCCTGCCTGCAGGGCCTCCCCTCCAAAAACAAGCAACTTTGCAGGCATCAACAGCTCATCCTCCATGCTTAAGGCTTGCCAATGGGATGGCACGATCTTTAAACAATCAATTGAGTATTTTCTAAAATAGCGATGCAACAATTCTGCATCACTGACCGATTCTTTGGAAAAGATATGCAGTGCTCCGCCTGATAAAAGCGAAGCGTATATAACCGTATTTCCCAAGTCAGTAGCAATGGTAGAAACCAGCGCAAAGGAGCGGCACTCGTGAATTTGCACCTTTTGTTTTAAGCCTGCAACATAATCTATAAGATTGCGATGCTCAATCATTACGCCTTTGGGTTTACCCGTAGAGCCAGATGTATAAATTACATAGGCAAGGTTTTGCGGTGAAACTTGGAGAAGGAGGTTAGCAGGCGAATATTCGTTGCCGGATAACCAGTCCCCATCCATTTCGATTATTTCAACAGTTTGAGGGATATTTAATTTTACCCGGCTTTCTTTAGTGCTTAACAAGAATTGTGAGCCCGTATCCTCCAGCATATAATTGATCCGTTCTGATGGAAAATCACTATCCACCGGTACATAAGCCCCTCCTGCTTTTAATATCGCTAGGATGGCTACCATCATATCGATGCCCCGCTCCATACACATGGGCACCAGGGTTTCTTTTCTAACCCCTTTCTGTTGCAGGTAGCGGGCCAACTGATTTGCACGCTCATTTAATTCCCTATACGAAAGCTGTGCATTTTCAAAGACGATTGCCACATTATCCGGAGCTAGTGCAACCTGCTCTTCAAAGAGGTCTACCATACTTTTATCGAATGGGTAAGCAACCTGTGCAACGTTGAAGGTTACCGATAATTGTTGCAACTCGTCCTCCGTGAGCATTTCAATATCACCTATTTTCCCTGCCGGATTATTAACCAATTGATGAAGCGCTTTCCCGAAATGGCTGCGGATCTCCAGTACATCGTTTTCACTTAATAACCCGTTGTTGTAGCGGAATTCAATACTTATTTTCTCTATAATGGAAGCAGTGATGGTTAGGGGCAAATTATTCTGCGCATGCATGGAAGAATTTTCCACCCGAAGTTTCCATGGATGCGATGATATGACTTTACTTATCGGGAAGTTCTGAAACACAAATATGCTGTCAAACAGGTCGCCTTGTACGCCGGTCCATGATTGAATTTTACTATAGGAAGTGTGTTGGTATTGGCGTGATGAAGCTTGTTCCTGCTGCATTTCCTGTAACCACGGTATTATTGGCCTTTCTTTATCGATGCTGGTATGCAGCGGCATGGTATTGATATACATTCCTACTCTTTGCTCCACGTTCGGAAGATCGTCCGGCCGTCCGGATACAATGGTGCCAAATACGATATCATTGCTACCCGTATATCTATTCAGAAGACAAGCCCAAACACCCTGCATGATTGTATTTGCAGTTATGCGATGCAGTTGTGCATAGCTCTGTATTTTTGCGGTTGCGTCTTCATCTAACTGCAGGTACATTGTTTTGGATTCACCAACTCCTTTGGTTCTTTCCACGGTTTTCCCTATGAAAGGAAGCAAAGTACCCTTATCTATCCCTTTCATGTAATTGCGCCAGTAAATCTCTTCCTTTTCTTTATCGATTCTTTCTGTATAACGGATGAAATCCTCGTAGCGGTCCTCTTCGGCTGACCTGGTTTCTTTACCAGTAGAAAGCAATTCGTAAGTTGTTAAAAATTCCTCTTTCAAAATGGGAAATGACCAGCCGTCAAGGAGTACATGATGCCATGTCCACAACATCCGGTAACGGTCGTCCGTTAAACGGATCAATGCCAGCCGCATTAGCGGGGGTACGTTAAAATTAAATCCTGAAATACGATCCGATTCTGCAAATTCTTTCAAGGCTCCCGCCTGCTCCTCACCATTTAAATACCGGTAATCCAGGATCTTAATTGGCACTTCCACTTCTTTATAAGCACATTGAACGGGTATGCTGAAAGTGTCAGGATAGAATGCGCTCCGAAGTATGCTATGTTTTTTTAGCACAGTATCCCAGCTTAGTTTAAAAAGATGGATGTCCAAATTTACCAGGTCGCAGCTGAACTGGTCAAGGTAAATTCCAGCCTCAGTATCATACAGGGCATGGAACAGCATGCCCTGCTGCAAACCGCTTAAACGATAAATTCCGTCTACCTGCTCTTTTCGTTGTTTGCCGTTGATTGGCTCTTGCAGGAAAGCATCCAGTTCTGCATAGGTGATTTCTGCACCCAGGCCATAATCCGATGGCGTAAAGACCTGCCCGGATTGCTGTTCCTGTGCAATGCAATGTGCTATGATTGCCTCCAGGTTGGAAAGATAATTGCCTGCAAGTTGCCGGATGGTTTCTGCTTCATAATGAAGACCGCTATAGCTCCAGTTGAGACCCAGCTCACCTCCCTGTACAAAGCCGCTTACCGACATCTTTTCGCTTTGCTCATACAATTCGCTGATGGATGCACCGGTTGATTCACCCGCTCCTTTCAGCCATTTGCTTTCACTCACCACATTATCAAACTGTCCAAGGTAATTGAACACGACATCCCAGTCGGTGCCTTCGCTTTGGAGAGTGGCTTCCCGGTTGATATATTTTAACACCCCGTAACCCAGCCCACGTCCGGGTACCTGCCGTAGTTGCTCTTTTATGGATTTGATTAAATTACCCGTGTCTTTCGTT
>JAOQAK010000083.1 GCA_025963635.1 Ferruginibacter sp. | reverse complement strand
TTAAAGTAGCCATCTTCAGGGCTGAACCGGGTGAGGAACTTCGCATTCCAAATAACCTGGTGTCCACGATAAAAACAGATGAAGCCGGAAACATTTGGTTTTTCACAGCCTGCGACGGCGCATTTGCAAAGAATATAAGCGAACACTTTCACGCCTACCTCGACTATTATCAAAAGGGGCAGGATTGCCGGTTGCGCCTGAGTGGAAAAGCATGCATTGTCCAGGACGAGACCGAAATCGATGGGGATGAAATAGCTGTTGAACCTGCAACGATGAATATTGCCCTGGTGAAATTTAAAATATTGTATGCGGAGTATTTTGAAAACAAATCAACGCCCGTATCCATTACTAAAAAAGTAAAAACCTTCTTCACCGAAATATTTGTACCCAACTCTCATAGGGTATACGACTTTACCTGATACTCACTTGCCTCAATAATACGAATTAGCCAATTCATGCACAATTATGAATTCGTGCGATGCGTGTAATTCGTATAATTAGTGACTATAATTCGTGTATAAAAAACTCAGGCTTGCTTCACAATAATATCCAGCAGTTCCTTTATACTTAGCTTAGTATGCACCGTCATCGATGATCCTCCGCTATCGATATGAATTTTAGCCGTGCTATTCTGAATAGTAAGGTTGGTAATATGCTTTGTAAAAATCACATGGGATGCGCCCGCTATATCCTGGATGTTGATGAAATCGTTCATGTAAATTGTTTTAAAGAATTAATGTATATCAACTTGTAATTTGGTAAGGTCACCTTCTTACCTTACTGTAAAAAAGCTGATGGATTTTACGTTAAATCCCCCCATCTCCACATAAAATTTAAGTGTCTGCCTGCCTTTACCGAGTGCTACATTTTTCACTTCTATAAACTGCCATTTGTTCAATGCACCCGTATTGGGCACCGGTATTTCTTTGGCAACCATTTCATTGCCGACACTGATAGAGAAGATTCCTGTAGCTATCTCAGCCGCCGTTTCTATCTTCAACGTATAAACGCCTTTTGCTGGCACATTCAATGTGTACTGAAGCCATTCACCCGCTTCTGTATCGCTTACATAATAACGCTCGTATTGTGAAGAATCTTTCCGGATATCCACGCCGTCATTTCTGAAGCTGCGACCACGGTTACCCACGCCGCGTTTGCCGGAAACGTGATAATCGGCTGTATCTTTATCGTAATAAGCAACACCATTTCTTCCAAGATCATATTCCGCTGCCTGCAGGATACTTCCGTTCCTGATTACGTTCGGCTGGTAAGGAAGCGCTTCCGTAGAAAAAGGCTGGCGCATCATTGCATCAATCACATCTTTATGAAATACGTTGGCTTCAAGGCGGGTATAGGTTGCAAGTTCAAGCAAGCCACTGTACACATTACTTTCTTTTGGCTGTTTTCCTTTACCATTCCAGTAGCTTAGCAGGTCATCATAATTGAGGTTAGATTTTATCTCAAGCGGGTTGTTGAATCCTATTTTTTTCAAAGGCCACCATGCCCAACCGATATTATTGCTTTCCAGCAAACGGATCGCCTGGGTAAACCAAACATTTGAATTTTCGCCGGTTTCGCCCAACCACACCGGTATATTGTATTTGTCTCTTGTGCTGATAATATGAGCAATGGATTGCTGGTCGTTATAGTTCCAGTATTTATGAAAACTCAGCACCATATTATCATCCCAAACGGGCAATATCCCATTGTAGTTGTTACCCCAGCCGTTGCCTTCAATGATGACGATATGCTTTTTATCCACCGAACGGATGGCACGGGTTATATCTGTCATCAATTGTTTTAATGGTTCATTCTTTTTTTCCTGTGTACCGTTTTTATCTTTAGTTGAATCTGTAAAACCAAAATTGGGTTCATTCAAAATATCGTAACCACCGATCCATGGCTCGTTAGCATAGCGTTCGGCAAGCTTTTTCCATAGGGCAATCGTTTTTTGCTGGTTGGCGGCGCTTGCCCAAAGAGAGGGTTTGGTTTCATCCCTGTCAGAAATATTAAGGTCGTTGCCCTGGCCCCCGGGAGCTGCATGCAGGTCGAGTATAAGGTACATCTTATTCGCTTTGCACCATGCCAGCAAGCTATCAGTAAGCGCAAAACCTTTTGTGAGCCAGGTATTCTCACCTGCTACAGGTTCTGCTTCAATGGGCAAAGTGTACAAGTTATAATGCATTGGCAGGCGAACGGAATTAAAACCCCATGCATGCATAGAATCCACATCGATCCTTCTTGTATGGTTTGCCAGCCACACATCATAAAATTCCTGTGTTTGCTGCGGACTCAGCAGGGCCGCTATTCTCTCGCGGATTTTATGTTGTTGCCCCGGTCCTGGAACATGTAACATATAACCTTCCTGCAGCATCCAGCCTCCGAGGCCCATTCCTCTTAGCAAAACATTTTTCCCTTTTTCGTTTACAATTCTTTTGCCTTCCGCTTTTAGAAACCCCTGTGATTTACAGGGCAGGGAAAATAAAAACGATGAAAATAGCAGCAGGAAAAAACAGTACTGGGTTAGATGCTGCAAATGATTCTTAACTGAAAATGGTTTGGATTGGATAAGTATCATAGAAAATTCATTAAATGATTTATAGGATGATGCCAAAATTATCAATTGAAATTTTACCAGGTATACGTCGCAACAGCGCCTGCTTTCAATTGTGTGGTGACCATTTCTCCTTTGTACAGGATATTAAAAGTTTGTTCAGATTTACTGTTATTTGCAGCCAGCAGCACTTTCTTTCCGGTGGGTGTTTTAAATGCAACGGTGGATACGGAATCAAGGTTGTTGGAAGCAATCCTTACAGATCCCGGCCTCACCAGTTTGGATGCATGTGCCATCACATAATATGCAAGGTTGCGGGTGACGCTGTCACCGTCGATGGTAACTGCACCCTGGCAGGATGGACAACCGCCACGGTCAGTAAACGGTTTGAATTCAGGATCCGCGGCCAGGTTCCACAAAAGCACATTCCTGCACCAGTTGCGGGTGGCGCCAATCATCACCCGCTTTACCGGACCTGCGATAAAAATACCTTTTGCGCCCGGGCGATCTACTACCATCTGCTCTGTGAAATAAAGATTTTTCGTGGGATGGGCATCGTGCACATCGGTAAGTGCTTCGATATCCCCGCCGTATAAATGAAAGCCGGAACCGTCGATATATTTTGCTGCCGCAGGATCATTTAAAATTGTGATGGGATAGTCCGGCCGGTCGGCATTGTGATCGTACAATATAATTTTGGTTTTGATACCAGCCTTTTGAAATGCAGGCCCAAGATGGTTCTTTATAAAATCAGCCTCATCCGGAGCCGGCATCAGCAAGCTGGGATTGTTACCGGGGTGAAGCGGTTCGTTCTGTACTGTGATGGCGTCAATGTTAATTCCTGCTGCCTTCATTGCCTGGATATATCTTACAAAATAAGCGGCGTAGGTTCCATAAAATTCAGGTTTTAAACGGCCACCTCTTGTGTCAAAGATGGTTTTCATCCATGCTGGCGGGCTCCAGGGCGAGCCCAATATTTTGATGCCGGGGGCGAGTGCTAATATTTCTTTCATCACAGGAATTACATCCTTTCGGTCAGGACCAAGATCAAATTTTTTCAGCATTGGATCCGTTTCTCCCTCGGGAAGATCATCGTATGAAAATACTTTTTCATTCAAATCGGAAGCTCCGATGCTAAGTCTCAAATAACTGATGCCAATATTGTTTTTGTCTGTAGTGAACAATTCTTTCAGCAAAGCTTTTCTTGCGGCAGGAGTCATCTTAATAATATGCAATGCACTGCCACCCGTAAGAGCAAAGCCGAATCCATCAATCCCTTGATAGCTTTGTGTATCATCTACGGCAACGGTAGGATAATCGTTTGCTTGCTTTTTAAGCATTACTTCACCGGGCTGCGGTTGAAATAAAGCTGACCTGTCTGGATTGGTAAGCCAGTATTTAATCATTTTATTTTGTGCAGGTAAAGAAATTACAAGGAGAAGCAGGGAAATGAATACTGAAAATTTTTTACACTTTGAAATCATAGTTTTAAAATATTATTTGCTGGATATTGATAATCGATTACAACCCTAAAAAGAGTTATAACCACCTGATGAACAACATATTTAAATATGTTTTATTTGACGCATTAAAAGTATCGAAACATTGTTGATGTTGACGCGGAAATATATCAGCAAAGGGATAATTCTTTGGAATCTTTGCATTCATTGAGCGGGAATTGCTGTTTGTGTGCAATATGCTTTAAGGTTCGGGATGTATTGTTACCAGGTAAGTTAATAATCATCCTCATGCGGCAAATCAACGGTGACTATAAATTAAATGTTATGGAGCCCAAAAGGTTTTGAAAGTATCCAAGCTTTAAAAGAATTGAATTACACAGGATATTTTATTTTGGATAATTTCTGCATTCCACTAATCAACTTTGATTATGATGTATACGAGGATCATTCACTGATTTTTATTACAACGATCTTATTTTTGAATAAATCATTGCTGCAGCCTTAATATTTTTTACCTGCTTTTATAATCGTAGTATCTGCCGCCAGTGTTGCTACATGATAGCCTCCTGAATCAATGGTCGTTAAAGGGAACATTTTCTTCAGATCTGCAAAGTCCCCGGCCTTTGTATTGGTTCGGTAGAGGTAAAGATTTTGAAGTTTAGTGAGCGGTTTCAATTGCATCAATCCATTTGCGGTAACGCGTGTGCCTGCGAGGTTCAGGTATTGCAAGTGGGTAAGTGCGGCAAGTTGTTGAAGTCCCTTGTCTGTAAGACCTGTATTGGAAATGTTTAGCCTTGTTAAATTGGTTAGTTGAGCAATATCACGGGTAGCACTGTCTCCGATATTGGTATTATCCAGTCTTAGCCAAACCAGTTGCTTTTTCAGGGATAGCAACAAATGCAAATCATTCATATCTACGATCGAATCTGTTACAAAGTACGCAGCCAGGTAATTGCTGTTTTGAGCTACCGGCAAAACGATGATGCCATGCTCCTTTAACTGAGCCATTGTTTTTTCATCTGCTTTTTCTACTGATTGTGCAGGGATATCCACAGGTTCTTTTTTCACTATTACAGTGGGTTGTTGTAAAGCAACGAGCACAGATTTTATTTTTCCTGGCTGATCGAATGCTTTTACTTTTTTGGTAATATCCGCACCATTGTTGATCCACCAATGAAGCAGTGCCACCTGGCTTTCTGAAGGCTGGGGTTTTTCTTTGGGCGGCATATGTTTGTCATTGTCAACTGGCAACAGCAACCGCTTTATCATTTCACTCGCATCGGCGTTGCCGGGCTCCACTACCTTTCCATCTTTACCACCCTTCATCAGGCTATTGATTTCATCCATTCTCAAGCCACCTTTTTGTTTGGTAGCATTGTGGCAGCTAAAACATTTTGTTTGCAGGATCGGTTTTACCACTTCATCGTATGCCATCGCTTCCTGTACATTCGGCAGCGGTTTGATGATCATATTGGCAGTAGAATCGCGGCTGAAAATATCTTTGATAGGCTGGGTAAGATAACCGGAACCATGTGTAAGCGAACCACCCAAATGCCCGGTTAAAGCAATGAGCAGCAATAAGCTGATGGAAAGCAAACGCTTGTTCACCGCAAACTTCTCATTCAGTACTTTCAGGTACAACAAAAAGGAAACGAATAATAAACTGAGCGCCATCCACAAATGCCAGCTTACGATCGTTTTATCATAATCGTCGCTGATGGATAACAGGTAACCAGTTAGGCAGGATGCTGCCGAAGTGATGGTTCCCCAAAGCAAAACTGTGGGCACCGCTTTTACTAAAGATTGGTATTTTTCCCTGCGGGAAAGGAATTGGAGTAATAAAGCGGTTAGCAAAATACCGATGGGTAAGTGAACCAGTAAAGGATGAAAATGCCCGATGAATTCTGTAATGGTAAGGAGCCTCAAATGTGGAATTTGTTTTTATAATGTTGGATAAGTTTGATGTTAGGGGCTGATGTTTGTTAGGTTAAATATCTTTTTTTGAATTGTTGCATCATGTACACATTGATGGCCCACTGGTCTGCCAGCGGTTGAAGCGTATAGGGTAGGGATGGCATGTAATCGCGGGGACCGAATTCTGTGAGCACGGTCAGCACTTCACCCTTTTGTTTTTTTAATGCTACGATGGCATCCCACCAAGCAAAGTGCGCTTCGACGGCAGCCTTCCATTCCGGCGCCCGTGGATCATTCACCTGCGGCCCTTCTGGATGCCCAATCCGTGCATGGATGTGATCTGTACGCTGTAGTGCAAGATGGATAGTTTCCTGCTGATCTTGTAAAAGGCTTTCGCTTACATTACACCAATGCGACACATCAAAAGTGATCCTGATTGCAGGAATGGTTTCAAGAAATTTTTTGGCTACGGGAGCTGCGAAGAGCATTCTTGAGCGATGCGTTTCATCATAGATTTTAATGCCTGATTTTTTGGAAAGATCCAGTGTATATTCAACAATCTTTTTATTGTCCTCGTAAGAAAAATAATCCTTCCCCGAATGACAGTTGATATATAGTGGTTTTTGTATAGTGTTGCTTACAGCGGCTTCAATCATTTTTTTAAAACTGGCAAAGTGATCATTGAAAATGCTTTCGTGCCCTGCAGTGAGGAAGCCTGCTTCGAGATCGTATTTTTTTAGTGCCGCAAATAATTCGTCCTGGTCCTTTTTTTCCAGCGGCCACCATATCTCGATACCATCGTAGCCTTCCTGTTTTACCTTACCGCAATATTCATCCATACTGCCCTGGAAGCCCCAGTTGGTTGCCAATATTTTTAATTGAAAATTGCTGTCCATATTTTTAACAACTGGGGTTTTTGCAAGTATATCCAAAGATGAAAAAAGCAAAGCGCTTGAAGCAGAAGTGGTGGTGGCAATAAATTTTCGTCGCTTCAAGGTAATTTTATTTTTGCTGTGATCGCTATAGCTCCACAATGGTTTGCGGTACAAGAGAGTGACACAACGATGATTAGCAAAAAACAAATGCTGGTAAAACAATGCCTTAAAATCAAGTATCAAACATCCAGTATCCAGTATCCAGTATCAAATATTCAGTATCCAGTATCAAGTATCCAGTATCAAGCAATAATCTCACTAATCACCTTGCCCCTTGTATCGGTTAATCTAAATGGTCTTCCCTGGAATTCGTAGGTCAGTTTTTCATGATCGAAACCTAGCTGGTTAAGGATGGTAGCCTGGATGTCGAACGGTTCTACTTTTCCGCTAATCGCACTGTAACCGATTTCGTCGGTTTCTCCATGGGTATATCCTTTTTTGATACCGCCGCCGGCCATCCAAATGGTAAAAGCTTCTGTATGGTGGTCTCTTCCCTTAAACGGATTTTGTTTTCCCTCGCGATTTTCCATCATGGGCGTTCTGCCAAATTCTCCACCCCATACAATAAGGGTTTCTTCCAATAAGCCCCGCTGTTTGAGGTCAAGAATTAGGGCTGTAATGGATTTATCTACCTCATGGCATTTATTGATGAAGCCGATATCAATCGCAAGACTTTCATCCGTACCATGGCTATCCCATCCCCAATCAAATAATTGTACAAAGCGAACCCCTTTCTCCACTAATTTTCTTGCCAGCAAAACATTATTGGCAAAGCATGCTTCACCGGGTTTGGTGCCATACATTTCGTGAATATAATCAGGTTCTCCGTTGATATTCATTACCTCGGGAGCCGAAATCTGCATTTTATACGCCATTTCATATTGTGAAATGCGTGACAGGATTTCAGGATCCTGGTAGGTTTTATATTCCTGTTCATTTACTTCGTTAATGGCATCAATAGAAGCCTTGCGCAGATCACGGCTCATTCCTTTCGGATCCCTGATAAATAAAACAGGGTCGCCTTCACTTCTGCATTGCACTCCCTGGTAAACGCTGGGTAAAAAGCCACTGCCCCATACGCTTTTGCCGGCATCCGGATTTTTGCCTCCACTGGTTAACACCACGAAGCCCGGCAGATTTTGATTATCTGTTCCCAATCCATAAGTAACCCAGGAACCAAGGCTGGGCCTTCCCAATCTTGCAGAACCCGTGTGCACAAACAACTGCGCCGGTCCGTGATTGAACTGGTCGGTGGTGACTGCTTTTAAAAAACTGATTTCGTCCACAATCGATGCCAGGTGCGGCATGTGCTCGCTAACATATGCGCCGGATGCACCATAGCGCTCGAATTTTGCCTGCGGTCCGAGCATTTTAGGAACGCCGCGGATAAATGCAAAACGTTTGCCTTCCAAGAGGGAAGGAGGACAATCCTGTCCATCCATTTTCATCAGTTCGGGCTTATAATCAAAAAGTTCCAGTTGCGAAGGAGCGCCGGCCATATGGAGGTAAATCACGCTTTTTGCTTTTCCTGCAAAATGCGGCAATTTCGGCATCAGCGGATGTGCAGGATCAAAGGCTACATTGCTTGTTGTGGAAGTTTTGCTGCCGCAACTTCCCAACATGCTGCCAAGTGCGAGCGCACCCAGGCCCATCGCGGTTTCTTTTAGAAAATGGCGCCGCGACTGCATCCGGATCACGGCTTCCTGTGCTTCAATCAAAAGACGCTGGTTATGTAGATCTTTTTGTGTCATATGCTATTAGGTGCACCTGTGTTGTAATTTCAGGTAAAGGCTGGCCGATTCCATTGTGAAACTGTAAAGCCGAATCGTTAATGTGTATTCTTATAGGTTTCCGGCAATTTAATTTAAATCCTGAACTTTTTGAAAGATAATTGCTTTTTGACCGGGTGCCGGAAAATATAGCAGGGGAGTGCAATCAACCTAGTGCTATGTTAAGTGTAATGTGACGGTTTGATTCGTGAAGGTGAATGGTGAATCAATATCGTTTAGTTACGCCTTAATTGATCCTTCATTGTGTAAATCGATTGGCAAAAGCATAATAGATCACCTGGCTCTTTTAGATTTGTTGACTTCGCCTCCACAGCCGGCGGGCTGCGTAACTGCAACGGCACTGCTTTTGCTTCTTTAAAAAAATATGCTGCGCATTTTTTTAATCCCGACTTCGTCGGTACCGAACCAAAAGAGGTGCCTTATGCAGTTACTGGTGAAAACTCGAAGAACAATACTTACAGCTGATGAGTTTACTAAATCTACCCGCTACAAACATTTTTTAATACCCGACATCCTTAACTAAACGACATCGATTCACCATTGACCATTCACCATTGACCATCACGCTTACATAACACTAGTACGCCTTATTTCAAGATATTCTTTTTTGCAATATCTTTTGCAATGATTTGTGCGTCTGAAGCGATCTCCCGGATTTGCCCCCTGGGACCGATCCAGAATCCACAGAAATACAAACCATCTTTGCCAAAATATTGTTGCTTTTTGATGTTTGTATTTAAATCTTCAAAACGACCTTTATCCACATCAATAATATCTGCATAATTTGTGGAATAGCCGATAGCTGCAACGATGGCGTCAAAATCTTCGTGCCGGCCGTCTGCAAAATGGACAGTTTTGCCTTCAATGTAGTCGATACCCGGATAAATACGGATGTGTCCTTTTTTTATAAGCTTCACTGCGCCAATGTCCAACACAGGCGTGCTTTGATCCTTTTTAATTTCTTCAAAAGCTCCGTAAGGCTTTCTTGTTAAACCCAGCTTTTCGATATTTCCAAACAGCAATCTCATCAAAGGGCTACTAACAGCATCAGCCACACGGATCGGAAGGCGGCTCAGCAATAAACTTATCTCCACGATAGGAATTCCCAATATATCACGCGGAATGATATTTACCGGGGAACGGACCGCCATGGATGGATTTGCTCCCTGTTCGTATAAGTCAATAGCAATTTCACAAGCCGAGTTTCCGAAGCCCACTACCAATACGTTTTGCCGTTTGAAATCCTTGCCGGTTTTGTAACTGCTGCTATGCATCAACCGGCCTGTAAAGGTTTCCATCCCTTTAAAAGACACTGGCTTAGGTTTGCAAAAGGGGCCTGTAGCGATTACCAGGTATTTCGACTTAAATGTTTCGTTGCTTGTTTCTGTGATCCAATACTCATTTTCTTTCCTGATCGATGTAGCCTCGGTATTGAAAACAGGGCGGATATTCAATTCTTTTGTATAATTTTCTAAATAGGCCACCACTTGCTCACGTGCGGGATAGCGGGGAATTGTGGAGTCAAATTTCTTATAAGGCAGATTTGAAATTCTTTTATTCGTGTGCAGGTGCAGCCGGTCGTAATGATTGCGCCAGGGTGTGGCAACCTGCGCTTGCTTTTCAATAACAATATAAGCGACGCCATTTTTTCCCAAACAGGCTGCTGAAGCCAGTCCTGAGATGCTGGCGCCAACAACAAGGGTTTCCGTTTGTTTCATGATTGGGATGTTATTACACGAATTTAAGACAGTAGTTGCACGAATTTAAAAACATGAATTGCACGAATCTTTGAAACACGAATTGCTTGAATTTAGAAACTGGCCATGTGAGCAATATTTCGCAAGATTTATCACCTGGCGCTCGCTCGCCAGATGGTATTATTCACATCATCCGTGACAAGCATCGATCCATCTGCCAAAACCGCTATTCCCACAGGCCTGCCCCGCACCTCACTATCATTGGAACCCTCAACGATAAAACCTGTTAAAAAATCTTCCGGCGGACCAGCAGGCTTGCCATTAGCGAAGGGTACAAATACCACTTTGTATCCTGATAACTGTTTGCGGTTCCATGATCCATGCTGTGTTATAAAAGCGCCATTTTGGTATTTGGCAGGAAATGCTTTTTTTGTATAAAACACCAGCCCCAGTGATGCCGTATGAGCGCCCAGCGAAACATCTGGAACGATCGCCTTTTTTACGAGGTCGGGCCGCTGCTGATCTTTCATTCTTGGATCTTCATGCTGCCCGAAATAGGAGAACGGCCATCCATAAAATCCACTTTCTTTTACACCCGTTAAATAATCCGGCACCAGTTCATCCCCCAATGCATCCCTTTCGTTTACGGCAGCCCATAAGGTATTTGTGCCGGGCGCCCAATCCATGCCCACGGGATTACGCAATCCAGATGCGTAGATCTTTTCACCACTGCCATCGGTATTCACTTCAAGAATGTCTGCCCTACGTATCTCATTCCCAAGCCCCTTGTTGGCAATGTTGGTTGCGGCTCCTACAGCGATATAAATTTTATTTTTCTCTTTATTGGTGATGATATTTCTTGTCCAGTGCTGGTTGACTTTACGCGTTGGCAGCGATACGATTTGGGTGCCGTTTCCATGAAGCATGGTGTCACCGATAGTATAATCAAACCGCACCAGGGCATCGGTATTGCCTACATAAAAATGATGATTCAATATCAGCATTCCAAAAGGCTGGCGAAGATTTTCGGCAAAAATAAAACGTTGTTCAGGAATGCCATCTTTGTTGGCATCGCGGAACAGGGTGATGCGGTTGGCGCTTTCTCCATAATGATGCGTTTTGATCTTTCGTGAAATCTTCGCCCCAATTTTTAGTATGCCTTTCAAAACAGTGTTAGATTCTGCGATAAAAATATCACCGTTGTCTCCCACGTATATCCATCGGGGATGCTTGAGGCCATCAGCAAATTTTGTTACGGTAAAACCAGGAGGCGCTACCGGTGTTTGTCCATCTGCCCAGCCAATTACTTTACTGAAATTCTTTGCCGATTTGGTTTCAAAAGGTGCTGGAAGCGAATCATGCTGCATCTTGTTTGTATCAATAGATTGACAATTTGTGGCGAGATGACCAAAGATCAACAGCGCATTGATGAGTAAAAAAGGTTTCTTAGGCCATGGCAATTTTTTTTTCATATCCGGTTTGTTTTATACTTTACAGTACACCAGCCCAATTCGGTGCCAACATTTATTTTTCATTGGCGACTGGTTTCGCAAACCTGGATTGAATTCATTTAAACACTTACAATAAAATGGAAGACTTGAAACTGTATATGATTTTGTTGGGATGTACACCCCCGGGCAGAAATACCGAGCAGCATGATATATTTTTCAGCATTGGCAGGCAGTTAAAAGATTTGGTGCCGGAGATGATTTCGTTTTGGCCGGAAGCAGCCGGGAGAATTCACATCGATGCCTGGCGTGAAGTGACCCTGGTTGGTAATTATGAGGTTAATATCGTTGAAAAGGGAACCGAGATCAAGGAACCTGCAGCCGATACCAAACTTTTTTTTATTAATCTCGGAGGTTATAAGGCAGGGGAGTTTGATGAATTTCATTATAAAATGCTGGTGGCAGCCAGGGGGAAGGGGGAAGCAATCATGGAAGCGAAAAAAACAGCATTTTTCCGGCACACGGGCTTTCCTGGCGCAAACTCCCATGTGGATGATAAATATGGTTTTGATGTAGATGATTTTTTTGAAATTGCTGATATCCTTCCGCCTGCAGTCAAACAGAAATATTTGGTGAGCCTGATTGCTAAGCAGGAACGGAAAGCCGATGAACTGCACCTTGGATATTTTATACTTGACAAATTGTGAA
>JAOQAK010000057.1 GCA_025963635.1 Ferruginibacter sp. | reverse complement strand
TATTCTCTCTCAAAGAAAAAAAACTTGTCAAATCTTAAAATTAATATTTGTGCGAAGTTTAATGCTTTTTCGAAACCGAAGTTTCATGCTGTTGTTTCCAATCTTTCAAAGAACTTTTAGTCCGCTTTCGAACCACCGTTTTTACCGGAGTGCAAAAGTATGAACCTTATTATTAGCAGCCAAATTAATTCAGTATTTCCTCAAAAAAACTTTATGCTTAAAGATTTGATACTGAATACTTTAACTATTATTTCGTAGAACTAAACCCGATTTTTATTTCGGAGTGCAAAGGTATGTTTGTTTGCACTACAACCCAAGTTTTTTTAAAGCTTTTTGAAAAACTTTATTTAACTTTTGTGTTGATTTTTAAAGAACTTTCCGCCGTTTTTTTAATAGCGGACGGCAAAGATAAGCCGATATGGTTTACTACCAAAGTTTTTAGAGGAAAAAATATGCCTTCCAGTGTTAAAAAACAGTAAATAAATCTTATACCCTTTATCACATTGCGTTTCAGACTAACCTTACTTCAATGTTTTTTTTCTTCGTATGTACTGAATACATTATTTGAAAGTAGATATTCTATTCCGCAGAGCACTAAACGCGTGTTAAAACTTCGTCTTTAGTTGCAACCGGAACAAATTGAAATAGCTAAAATGTACCTGGAAGACCGGACTTGTTGGGATTAAAATTGACCTTTGACAAAAAAAGCCCATGAGCAGGAACAGAAAAGTCGGCTCTGGCATTATCCTTCGCTTCTATGATTTCTTTAAACTCGCGGCTCAAGATTTTACCGGTGCCCACTTTTAGCATCGTTCCAACTAATCCACGAACCATCCCCCGCAGAAAGCGATTTGCTTCCACATGGTACACAATTGAGTCTTGTTTTCTGCTCCATTCACTTTTCATAATCCGGCAGTTGAAACTTTTAACCTGTGTATGTTTTTTGGAAAAGGAAGTAAAATCAGTGAACGCCAACAACAGATCAGCAGCTTCCTGCAATAATGCTATATCAAGCTTGTATGGATAAAAGAAAGATCGGTCGGCTAAAAAAGGATTTTTATCCTGGTAAATATAATAGTGATAGCTCCTGCTGGTTGCATCAAAACGACAGTGGGCATTCGCATCCACTTTGAAAATTTGCCTGATCACAATATCACCGGGGATAATTGCATTTAAATTGTACACAGCTTTTTTTAAAGCATCATTGCTGCAAGCTATGATAGAATATCCTGGTCCTGCATCGAAATGAAAAAAATTGCTTAGCGCGTGTACCCCCGCATCTGTCCGCGACGAGCAGGTAAGCTGAAAATGATCACGGAAAAAAGTATGCAGAGCCTTTTCAACTTCAGCCTGTATAGAATTGGCATTTTGCTGAATCTGGAAGCCGGCATAATGGGTGCCCCTGTAAAAAACTTCTATGAAGTAACGTTGCATAGCAGCTTTCCGCTCAATTAATTAAATTCAGAATTGCCGGAAAATGTGTTTTTAGTGACGAATCATTACCTGGAAACGACTTATATAATAAGGCTCCGATAATTGGTTTTGAAGCGTGCTGAAGTTATGAGAGTCTGATACAAAAGGATAGGCCATGTCGAAAAAAGCATATTTGCCAGCATCTTTCAAAAATAACACACTTAAATTCTTCACCTGCTCCACGGTAAAACACTTTGATTTAAACATCTTTTTTGCCAAGCTGATCATATCATCATCTGTATTATTGGCCACCATCTTTTTCCGCAATTTCAAGAAATCTTCTTCTGAAGCGAAATTTTTGCAATCTGAATTAATCATGGTTGCTTTTTGGGCTGCCGGTTCAGCAGAAGTCTCGACCTTGTTAATAGTGGATTTCTCACTTTCGTTAGTGCCCGGTTGAATGATTTTATTTTCGTCCTGTGATTTGCGGGCGGCTGGAACGTCAATTTCAAGAAACCTGCTATCTTTTGCCTTTGCCTTCTCTTCTTTCGCAATTACAACAGCCTTTGGTTCGGCTTTTACCTTCTCTTCTTTCACAATTTCAGCAGGTTTAGGCTCTTCTTTTACCTTTTCTTCTTTTGCCGGCGTCTCCCCAGTTTTGGACAGCGAATTTTTATCAACCGGTATAAATACCCTTACCGTATCGCGCCGCCCATTTGATTCATCAATGAACACCATTTCGGTGCCATCAGCACTTTTGTTAAACAAACTTCTTGTAATAACCGAACGGATGCCATTTACAGCTGTTGATGGTTCTTTATCTGTTTTTTCTTTTTCATCGCTTAAACCAGATTTCGTTACCTCTGCTGCATTTGCAGCCGATTGTACAGCAACTGCTCCTGCGTTTAGTGTTGAGTCTTTTTCTTTAGACAATATAGGCCCACCGATTTCCGATGCTTTTTTCTCTTCCGCTTTAGCAGCTTCGGCCTGCCTGATGGTAGAGTCATTCACAACATTGGAGAGCATATTTGAAAAGGCATCCGTTTTGTTTACGACATCGGCATCGACTGCTTTTACTTTGCCCGCAGCCATGACCACATTCGAGGTTTGAAGATTGAGTAACCCCCACCCTTTATCATCAAAATTTTTTAACAAATATCCAATGTCATTCTGATCAATTGTACAAACCAGGTTTTGTTCGGGCCACTCACTTTTGGGGAAACCGATAGCAAGGTTATAAGCTCCCGCTTTCAACTTCGGTACAACCAGGTACCCCGCTGAAGAAGAACTATACAGCTTCGAGTCAAGCTTTACATAAAAAGGTTGCCTGTTGTCCGTCTGTACATAAATAAAATGATTTTGCTGAGCCTTTAAGCCGCATAAAGAAAAAAGAAAAAAACTCAGAAATACAAATTGGAGATGCTTCATGCTATAATCGCTTTGGTTACAAAACTACTTATTATACTAATGGAGTTGCCATTTATAAATAAATTCGTTTTGCCTTAACATCTGTACCGCTATTTTTACAAGAAAATGTGTTTTATATGAAGAAATTATTCTTTTTTGTTGTAATGCTGGCTGAATTAGGTACACTGAACGCTCAGCCGGGAACGAGTGTGAAAGACAGCGCCTGGAAGAAAATATACCGCGGAAGTTATACCAAAATAAATGACCTGGTGCATACCAAACTGGAGGTAAGATTTGATTACGCCAAATCATGGATGTACGGGAAAGCCTGGATCACTTTAAAACCTCATTTTTATTCAACCGACTCTCTCACCCTGGATGCGAAGGGGATGGACATCAAAGAAGTTTCCCTTATAAAAGGAACGACGAAGTCTAGATTGAAATATACCTATAACGGGTTGCAATTGTCGGTTACATTAGATAAGTTGTATAAAGGCGCGGAAAACTATACTCTCTACATCGATTACACATCGAAGCCGGAGGAGCTGGAAGTAAAGGGTAGCGCTGCCATCACTGACGCTAAAGGATTGTACTTTATTAATCCCACCGGGGAAGATAAGGACAAGCCGGTACAGATATGGACACAGGGAGAAACCGAATCAAATAGTGTGTGGATGCCGACTATAGACAAGCCAAATCAAAAATCAACGGAAGAGATTTATATGACCGTGCCGGCAAAGTATGTTACACTGAGTAATGGCTTATTGATCAGTCAGAAGAAAAACAGCGATGGAACCCGTACCGATTATTGGAAAATGGACCTCCCGCATGCACCTTACTTGTTTTTTATGGGCGTTGGCGACTTTGCGATTGTAAAAGACCGGTACAAGAAAATAGATGTGGATTATTATGTAGAAAAACGATATGAGCCTGTTGCACGGAAGATATTTGGCAACACCCCTGAAATGATTGGCTTTTATGAAAAAATATTAGGTGTGCCTTATCAATGGCCCAAATATGACCAGATCGTTGGCCGGGATTATGTAAGTGGTGCAATGGAAAACACCACCGCCACCCTCCACCAGGAAAGCGCCTATCAAAACGCCAGGCAACTCGTGGATGGAAATGCCTGGGAAGAAACCATCGCACATGAATTGTTTCATCAGTGGTTTGGCGACCTAGTTACCGCTGAAAGCTGGAGTAATTTGACAGTGAACGAAAGCTTTGCGAATTATAGCGAATACCTGTGGGATGAATATAAATATGGCAAGGATGCCGCCGATGAGCATAACCTTGAAGACATGCAGGGATACCTGCAAAGCGGCAGTGAAAAAAAGGACCTCGTGCGTTTCAGGTATGCTGATAAAGAAGATATGTTTGATGCAGTGAGCTATAATAAAGGCGGCAGAATTTTACACATGCTGCGTAACTATGTGGGTGATGATGCTTTCTTTAAATCGCTCAATAACTATTTAATTAATAATAAATTTAAATCGGGCGAAGCGGGGCAGCTTCGCCTGGCTTTCGAGGAAGTAACGGGGCGTGATCTCAACTGGTTTTGGAACCAATGGTATTACGGCAGCGGACATCCGAAAGTTGTGATCAATTATAACTATGATTCAACTGCCGGCAAAACCTTCGTTTATATAAAACAAACACAAACAGGTGATAAGATATTCCGCCTTCCGATTGCAATCGATATTTATTCAGGCAAGGATAAAAAACGTTACAGTGTTTGGATGGAAAATAAAACGGATACAATTGCATTTAATCAATCCACCAAACCAGACCTGGTAAATGTTGATGCCGATAAGGTATTATTATGGGATAAAACAGATAATAAAACAGCTGAAAATTTTATACACCAATATAAATATGCACCGAATTATTTAGATAGAAAAGAAGCACTGGATTTTTTCAATAAAAAGAACATGGAAGAATTGGCACTTGGATTAACTGATAAATATGCCGGATTGCGGAGGTATACAATTAATTTATTGAGCAAATCTAAATTAGCTGCTGACGCAAAGATTGTCGGCTGCATCGAATCCATTGCCAACACAGAAAAAGATAAAAAAACGAAGGCGGCAGCATTAACCTTTTTAGCAGCCACAAAAGATGTGAAGTACAAACCCTTGTATAATAAATTTGCAGGTGACTCTTCCTATAGTGTAGCCGGTGCGGCATTAGAGGGATTAAGTGCATTGGATCCGGCACAATCCTATACGCTTGCCAAAAAATACAGCGCGGATGCAAAAGGCACCTTGGGTGGAGTAGTAGATAATATTCTGATAGCCGAAGGCACAGAAGCTGATTTCGATTTTATCGCAGGTCGTTATAAAGAAGCCCCTTTGAGCCAGGAAAAAATAGAAACCACTGATGCTTTTTGTGATTACCTGGTAAAAGTAAATGATGTTGCAAAGGTCAAAAAAGGCATAAGTTATCTTTTAAATACCAAGGAGTCAATCCCGGAACAATACAGGGGTTTTACAGATCCGATGTTTAAGGCCGGACTTGCCAGGATCGCAAAGGCCAAGCCTGGAGAAGTGTCCGATTATATTAAAAACGCATTGAAGTAATGTATGCATTAATAAAAACTATGGAGCGCTTTACTTCCGTTTTTCTCTATCCCAGGTGTTATTATAGAACATACAACGTTAAACTATACTGCACAAGGCACAAGCATAAATACAATTTTTTGTCCGGGCAGTGAAGCAATGGGCATCATCGTTGCATCGCCCTCTTGTACATAATAACATTGTGCATCTTTGATTGCGTTTTATAAATTAACAATGATTCGGCAATTTTCTACATTCCTTTCCTGATCAAACAATGCCATTAAACCTGTATCGGAAAACATAGATTTAAGAAGATTTCTGGCAGGGTTGATCAATGATTGCGAACAGCAGAGACGCCATGCATGGCGTCTTTACTGTTAAGTAACACGAAGTGGATATTCAAAAATGCGCAGCATATTTTTTAGGAATGACCTAAAAAATTTGACGCAGCATACCGGGTTGGTAGCACCAATATGATGCCCATACCATTTTTTCATTTTCGCCAATGGGCATAAAAAAAGGCTATCAAAATTTTGATAGCCATTATAATTTATTTTTTTACCTGGGGATCATATTACCAGCTTCCACTTGAACCGCCACCACCAAAACTACCGCCACCAAAACCGCCAAAACCGCCTGAGCTACCACCACCGCCGCCGCCGCCAAAGCCTCCTCCGCCGCCACCTCTTCCCATGTTTCCTAACAGGTTTCCTATAATAAACGGCATTGCTCCACGACTACTCATAAAAGATCCGCCCCGACCACCACCGCCCGATTTAAGCGCGAGCACTACAATGACAATTATAATAAAGAAAATTATCTTTCCGATGCCGAATGCCCGACCATTTCCATTCCCCTTTTTATAATCTTCGGGAGCTTTAAATTCGCCTTTTGTGGCCTGTATAATAGCGTCCGTCCCCTCATCGATTCCCCGGTAATAGTCATTCCCTTTAAAATTCGGAACAATGATGCTTTTAATTATTTGTTGGCAAGTGAGGTCTGGCAATGCCTTTTCCAGTCCATAACCCGGTGAGATATTTAATTTTCTGTCTTCCACCGAAATCAGCAACACCACGCCGTTATTATTTTTTTTGGCTCCAACGCCCCAGCTGCGACCGAGTTCAATGGCGGCATCTGCTACATCTTTTCCATCTAAACGGGGAACAATAACTACCGTAACCTGGTTGGTGGTTGTATCATCAAACTGAAAGAGCTTGGTTTCGAGCGCCTGCTTTTGATCAGCTGTTAATATGTTAGCATAATCATTTACCAGTTTCGGTGGATTAGGAGGTGTTTTGATCACCTGGTCCATCGAAAAGTTTCCCTGCTGTGCAAAGGAGATTACCGTTGTAAAAACCAGCAGTAATATGTAGGTGAATTTTTTCATGCCCTTTCCACAAAAGGAATTATTTAAACGTAAATTGAAAGAGGGTTTGCTATGCAATGGCGAATTTTAAGGCATGTTTAATTTATTTACCGAAAATAATATCATCCGGCAATTCATTTTTATCTGTTGAAGCATCAAAGGGAAATGTTTCTTTCAGTGTTTGGCCAATCTGAAAGATGCATTGCTCAATTCCGGCAACGATATTTTGATTGGCAAATTGAGCGATCATCTGGCTCACAGCAGTCTTCCAGTATTCGGCACCTACTTTATTGTGTATTCCTTCATCACCAAACAATGCGAGTTCATGATCTTTCATGGCAATATAAAGCAAGACCGCATTGCGGTACTTTGTGTTCTGCATTTTTAATTGTGTAAAAATTTGGGCAGCCCGGTCAAGAGGGTCCATAAAAGGATTTTTCCCTTCTACATAGATCCGGATTTCACCGCTGGTTTCCTTTTCTGCCAAATTGATAGCCTGCACGATGCGTGCTTGTTCGCTATCGCTGAAAACCGCTTTTTTTTTGAAAAAAGGAAATATACCCACAGTAATTAATTGAATTTTATTTCTACCGATTTGTCGGCACCGGCATCTGATTGAAACCCCGTTTTGGGTTTAAATCCCAAAATGCCGGCAGCAATTTTCGTCGGAAACCCTCTTACGAAACTATTATAATCTTGTATCGCACCATTAAAATCTTTACGGGCAACTTTAATGCGGCGCTCTGTGCCTTCTAACTGCGTTTGCAATCCTTCGAAAGCAGCGGTTCCTTTCAATTCAGGGTACTTTTCAACAGTTATTACCAGGTTGTTGGTAGCTTTTGCAAGCTCATCCTGCGCTGCCACTTGCCGGTTATATGCTTCTGCTGAAACTTCGGAAGAGGATACATTGACAGAGGTTGCCTTAGCCCTTGTTTCAGTGACTTTAACCAATGTGTTCTGCTCAAAATCTGCCTGGCCCCTTACTACATTTACAACATTGGGAATAAAGTCAATCCTTCGCTGGTAAGCATTCTGTACCTCGCTCCACTGCAGTTTAACGTTTTCCTCCTTTTTTACAAGAGAATTGTACGTAACTCCCAAATAAATGAGTAAGAGAATAACTATCCCCCCGATAATATAACCAGTACGTTTATTGTTCATACAGGGCTGGTTAGAATTTAACTTCAGGCGCCTTTTCAGCCCCTACATCTGCTTTAAATCCTTCTTTTTGATGGAAGCCAAATAATCCACCCAAAATATTCATCGGAAATGACCGCACTTTTGTATTGTAGGTATTTACTTCATCATTAAAAACCCGGCGGGAATTTTTGATACCGTTTTCAATGCCTTCCAATTGCCCCTGCAATTTGGTGAAGTTTTCCGTTGCTCTTAATGTAGGATAAGCCTCGACGGTAGCTAACAAACGGCTTAATGAGCCGCTTAGCTGGCCTTGCGCAGCCTGGAATTCAGCAATTTTTTCGGGAGTAAGGCTATCTGCACTTATATTCACACTGGTAGCTCTTGCCCTTGCATTCACCACATCCGTTAGTGTTTTCTGTTCAAAATTGGCTGCACCTTTAACGGTATTTACCAGGTTACCTACGAGGTCATTGCGGTTCTGGTATTCAGTCTGAACGTTGTTCCAGGCTTTTTTTAAACTTTCCTCCTGTTTTACAAGTCCGTTATAACCACTGCATCCCAGGAAACCGACAATTACTACGATGACGAGCACTATTAATAATCCTGTACGTTTCATATTTTGGGTTTTTATTGTTAAGAGTTTAAATATAATAATTTATCCCTGCCAAAGTGTTTTTACTCCTAATAAAAAAGTAGTAAGCCCTTCGCTTCAAATTCGGAGACGAAGAACGTACTACAATATTTTATCGAAATGGTTGTCGACTCAACTTAGTTTTAACCTAAATGCCACTTCATTGTTTGAGATCATGCTTTAATTACCCTTAATTGCGGCGATTCCAGGTAACACTTTTCCTTCAAAATATTCGAGCATTGCTCCGCCACCTGTACTCACATAGCTTACCTTCTCTGCAAGATCAAATTTATTTACCGCAGCCACACTATCACCTCCGCCTACGAGGCTGAAAGCACCTTTGGCGGTTGCAGCGGCAACAGCCAACGCAATTGCTTTCGTACCGTTTTGAAATTTTTCCATTTCAAAAACTCCCATTGGGCCGTTCCACAAAATGGTTCTTGAATTGTTGATTACTTCGCTAAAGATACCTACTGCTTTAGGTCCGATATCCAAACCCATCCAGCCATCGGGAATAGCATCGCTAGGACGAACATCTGTGTTAGCAGCCGCGTCAAATTTATCCGAAATGATAGAATCTTCGGGCAAATGAATGCTTACATTTTTTTGCTTTGCTTTTTCTAAAATGTCCAGCGCAGTCTGCAGGCGATCATTCTCACAAAGTGAATTGCCAACTGTACCGCCTCTTGCTTTCAGGAAGGTGTATGCCATCCCACCGCCGATAATAATATCAGTAGCTCTTTCAAGTAAATTTTCGATGATGAGGATTTTGTCTGAAACCTTTGCTCCGCCGATAATTGCTGTAAAAGGCTTTTCAGCCTGGTGCAACACTTTTTCTGCACTAATCACTTCTCCTTCCATTAACAATCCGAACAGTTTTTTATCCGCAACAAAATATTTTGCGATCACGGCTGTGGACGCGTGCGCACGGTGAGCTGTTCCAAATGCATCGTTCACATAAACATCGCCGAGTTTGCTGAGCTTTTCCGCAAATGCTTCATCGCCTTTTTCCTCTTCTTTGTAGAAACGAAGATTTTCAAGCAACAATACTTCCCCGGGCCTCAGCATTCCTGCAGTAAGATATGCCTGCTTACCGATGCAATCATCTGCAAAAAAAACTTTGGTAGTGTTTGCACCATCGGTGTTCAACAACTCATGCAAGTGTTTCACAAGATGCTTGAGTGAATACTTGTCGGTTGGGCCATCTTTCGGCCTTCCGAAATGGCTCATCAAAATAGCGCTGCCGCCATCTGCCAATATTTTTTTGATAGTAGGAATGGTTGCTGACATCCTGTTGTCGTCGGTGATGTTGAAGTTAGCGTCCAATGGAACATTAAAGTCTACACGAACGAGGGCTTTTAAGCCGTTGAAGTTGTAATCGGAAAATTTACTCATAGTGATGTTATTTCTATTATGTCTTTATTAAAATCAAATAATAGGCGGATTGCCTTTTCAATATTATTTAAAGGTCATTCCAAAACCTTTAAAAATAAACAAGGCTTTCAAAAAGTTTGAAAGCCTTGTTTAAAAGAACTATAGCGCTCTCCATATGTAATGGAGACTGTATTTAAATGTTCCAAATTGGTATACAGTACAAGTGAGTGACACAACGATGTTGCCATGAAATTCAACTGCCTGTTCCAACAAAATTTATTTGCTGATCAAACCTGCAAAATAATGTACAGTACGAACCAACTGGGATACATAACTCATTTCGTTATCGTACCAGCTAACGGTTTTCACCAATTGATTTTCACCAACTGTTAAAACTTTGGTTTGTGTTGCATCAAACAGTGAACCGAAAGTTGTTCCGATCACATCTGAACTTACGATTTCGTCTGTAGTGTAACCAAAACTTTCATTGCTGGCTGCTTTCATGGCTGCGTTTACTTCTTCAAGCGTAACTTTCTTATTAAGGATACTGGTAAGTTCGGTTAATGAACCTGTGATCACCGGAACTCTTTGTGCACTACCATCGAGCTTGCCTTTTAATTCGGGCAAAACCACACCAATTGCTTTTGCTGCACCGGTGCTATTAGGAACGATATTGGCTGCAGCGGCTCTTGCCCTGCGCAAATCACCTTTTGGATGAGGTGCATCCAGTGTGTTCTGATCGTTCGTATAAGCATGAATGGTAGTCATGATTGCTGTTGCAATCCCGAACTGGTCGTTTAATACTTTGGCCATTGGTGCAAGACAGTTAGTGGTGCAACTGGCGCAACTGATGATTGTTTCAGAACCATCTAAAATTTCATGATTTACATTGAATACAACTGTTTTCAAATCTCCTGTTGCAGGCGCTGAGATCACTACTCTTTTTGCACCGGCAGTAATATGGGCTTCTGCTTTAGCTTTATCGGTAAAGAATCCTGTGCTTTCAATCACTACATCCACTTCGTGTGTACCCCATGGAATTTGTGAAGGATCTTTTTGAGCATATATTTTTATTTCTTGTCCGTCAACTATAATGGCGTTTTCAGTAGATGTTACCGGCTGATCGAAACGACCCTGGGCGCTATCATATTTTAACAAATGTGCCAATACTGCAGGACTTGTTAAATCATTAATAGCTACAACATCTATTCCCTGCATGTTATAAATCTGGCGAAAAACCAAACGGCCGATGCGTCCGAATCCGTTGATGGCGACTTTTACTGTACTCATAATTGAAAATAATTTAATGTTTTAAAAACTTTGCAAAGGTATGAATGATTAGAACAAGAAAAAAGCTGATTTTAGTTATTTAATTGCACTCAGCAGGTGCTTTCAACAATACTAATCAAAGTAAACCCTGGCTGTTTTTTGCGGGGTAGAAAGTGGGGTGGATTCCTCCTTCCAAATTTTATCTTTGCAAAATGAATTGGCTTACAAAAGATTTGATATTTCCTGGCGTGGATACCGCTACTGAAGAGGGCATCCTTGCAATTGGCGGTGATTTGAGTACAGAAAGATTAATGCTGGCTTACCGAAGTGGTATTTTTCCCTGGTTCAATGAAGCCGAACCGATTATTTGGTGGAGTCCGGATCCACGCTTTGTATTATTTCCCCCGCGTTTAAAGATCAGTAAGAGCATGCAAACCGTGCTCAACAACGGAAAATTTCGTTTTACCATCAACCGTGCCTTTTCACAGGTAATTCACGAGTGTAAAACGACTTACCGAAAGGGACAGGGCGGCACCTGGATTTCTGCGGCAATACAAGAGGCTTACATTGAACTTCACCGCCTCGGCCATGCACATAGTGCGGAAGCCTGGCTAAACGGTGAGTTGGTGGGTGGCCTTTATGGAGTAAGAATTGGAAAGGTTTTCTTTGGTGAAAGCATGTTTAGCAAAATAAGCAATGCCAGTAAATTTGCATTTGCAAGGTATGTGCAGCAGTTAGAAAAGGAAAACGTTGCGTTGATTGATTGCCAGGTATACACTCAACACCTGGAAAGCCTCGGCGCGGAAATGATTGATCGCAAAAGGTTTATTGAGTTGTTGGATGAGTTGGCTTAGCCGTGATCGTGAATGGGCAATAGGCAATGCGCATTGGTGAATCGTGAATCAATGTTGTTTACTTAAGAATTTTATTTGGTTGCAAACATTTGTTTTTCAATTAAACATCCTTGTGTCACTCCCTTGTACATTTTCAGCAATAAGGAGCAAAGGGCCGCCGATACTTAAGTCTTTCTCATCCTTTGTTATATATATCAATTCGTACACGCGGGTTAGAACATGTGATTCTTTTAAAGTTTGTGTATTCGCCTCCGCAGCCGGCGGGCTGCGTAACTGCAACGGAGCTGCTTTTGCTTCTTTCAAAAAAATATGCTTTCGCATTTTTTCGAATACCGACTTCGTCGGTACCGAACCAAAAGAGGCTCCTTATGCAGTTACTGGTGAAAACTCGAAGCCAAGCCTTTAGACAAAATGAGTTTACTGACCTGAGACGCTACAAAATAATTTATAACAACCGGCACCACCACGTTCAACCATCAACTATCAACTATCAACCTTCAATTATTAACTTCAGCCATCAACCTTCACTCATCTTCCGAATTTCTGTTTCAAGGCTGCCAACGCATCATTCATTGGCAATTCAGCAATCGGTTTTTTTGTGCTATTTGGATTGGCACCTGGTGATCGTTGAGCAGGATTGTTGCCTGGATAGCTTTTTCTTGCAGGTGCAGGTAATGTTTGTTTGATGGATAAAGCGATCCGCTTCCTGGCAGTATCTACCTCCAGAATCTTTACATTCACTTTTTGATTCAGCTTCAATGCTTCGTTTGGATCTGTGATATAGGTATGGGAGATTTCTGATACATGCACCAGGCCATCCTGCTTTACCCCTATATCAATAAAAGCCCCAAACCTGGTAATATTGGTAACTACGCCGGGCACTTCCATTCCGACCTTTACATCATCAATGCTGTAGATGTTGGCAAATTCAAAGGCCTGCGCTTCGCTTCTTGGATCAAGTCCGGGCTTCCTTAATTCATTGAGAATATCCTTTATCGTTAGTTCCCCGATTAATTCGGTTGCATATTTTTTTGCCTCCACTTTCTTTAGTAATTCTTCTTTGCCGATCAATGCATTCACTTCCACACCAAGATCTTTCGCGATCGCTTCCACCACCGGGTAAGCCTCGGGATGCACTGCACTCTGGTCCAGCAGATCTTCGCCTTCTTTGATGCGCAAAAACCCGGCACACTGTTCATACGCTTTCGCTCCTAACCGGGGCACTTTCAATAGTTGCTTCCGGCTACTGAATTTCCCGATTTCATTCCGGTGCTTTATTATATTATCTGCGAGTGTACTGCCGATTCCGCTTACATAACTCAACAGGTGTTTGCTGGCGGTATTCAAATTTACCCCTACATTGTTCACGCAACTAATAACGGTTGCATCCAATCTTTCTTTCAGCCTGAACTGGTTTACATCGTGCTGGTACTGGCCAACACCGATGCTTTTCGGATCAAGCTTTACCAGTTCCGCCAATGGGTCCATCAATCTTCTGCCAATACTTACTGCGCCACGCACAGTAATATCTTCATTAGGGAATTCTTCCCTTGCAATTTCAGACGCAGAATAAATGGACGCCCCATCTTCGTTTACCAAAAATACAGGCAATCCAAGGTTGAGCTTTTTGATAAATTGCTCTGTTTCCCTTCCTGCGGTACCATCGCCGATGGCAAACACTTCTATGCTATATTGCTGTACTAAACTTTTGATCTTGATTTCTTCTGCGGCTACGCGGTTATTTTCATGCGGAAATATCAGGTCAGTTTTTTGCAGTTCCCCCTTTTCATCCAAACAAACCACTTTACAACCCGAGCGGTAGCCGGGATCAATAGCGAGAATTCTTTTGCTACCCAATGGAGAGCTTAATAACAACTGCCGCAAATTTTCAGCAAATACGTTAATTGCATCTTCATCGGCTTTTGCCTTTAAAGCTGTTCTGAATTCCGTTTCAAGACTGGGCTGCAACAGGCGGCGATAAGCATCTTTCACTGCTTTGCGAACCTGGTCGCTGCATGAACTCATCCCCTGTATGTATTGGCCTTCTACCAGTTCCTGGGCTGCCTCTTCAGCCGGCGAAATGGATATTCGTAAAAAGCCTTCTAAAAAACCTCTTAGCACGGCCAATATCCTGTGTGAAGGTGTTTTGTAGATTAATTCCGAAAAGTCAAAATAGTCTTTGTATTTGATGCCATCTGTTTCTTTGTCGGTAGCAACTTTACTTTGAAGGGTGGCCTCTGTTTCAAATAACCTGCGCAATTTTGCCCTCACCTGCGCATCTTCATTGATCAGTTCGGCAATGATATCCCTTGCACCCTGCAAAGCCGCATCTGTATCGGCAACTTTATCATTGACAAAACCTGTTGCAGTGGCTAACAGATCAATTTCCTTTTGCTCCAGCAATATGGTGGCCAATGGCTCCAAACCATTCTCCCTGGCGGTTTGGGCCTTCGTTTTTCTTTTTGGTTTAAAGGGCAGGTAAATATCTTCCAAGGCGGCTATTGTAACTGCTTTATTAATTTTTTCCTGCAGGACCTCCGTCATTTTACCCTGTTCGGTGATGGCCTTTTCGATAAAGGTCTTCCGTTCGGTAAACTCTTTTAAAAATTTTAGTTCATCCTGTATATTTTGGATTTGCACTTCATCCAAAGCGCCCGTTTTATCTTTTCTGTAACGGGCGATAAATGGAATGGTGGCGCCTTCTTCCAGCAATTGCAACACTGCATCGACCTGCTGAAGTTTTATATTTAATTTTTGGGCTATAGGTTGTGTAAATACTGACATGTGGGTTCATTTTTTTAAAACAGGATTGCGAAATTAACGGTGTGCATCCAAACAAAAAACATAAAAATTGACGAAGAAAGGTTATTGTCGGGCAGCGCCTTTGATCGAAGAAGTGAGACAAAAATCTGAAATGGAACGAAGAACTGACAGGGAGGAGGATATTAAAATAAATTAAAAAAACCTTCTTTACCACAAGGCTTTAAATTCCGGTCAGGCTCAAGCTGATGCGTTTATCGGGATATTGCCCCACAAAAGAATAGATGCTGTTTCGGATGGTATCGTTATCAGCATAGGGAACCAACATGTTTTTTAAATCTGCCGAACAAGTTACCTGCGTGGAGGCGGGCAAATACCCCATTCCCCAAAAGCTTCCCCGCTCGATCAACAGGCAAAGCATCTCTTCCTTTTTTATCCCGCTATCCACCACTGCGAAAGTGGGCAATTGCTTTTCAAGCGCCATGATGGCCGTTTTCACTTTCTCATTATAAGTAAGCGGTGGCTCCAGAGAATCATAATCGTTGGTTACAAAAGGCGTTTTATCAATGAAACACAATTTCTCGTTTAGGTGAAACTCTTCCACCATATTTTTAAGCATCACCAATCCCTCGTGCAGCAGATTGAAACTATACAACTGGGGCAGATTCTTTTTCTTTTTATCAATGGCAAGCCGAAGATAGCCGCGGTTGTCTTCAAACATATACAGGGCAAATTTTTGGGCGGGCTGCTTCTGGCTGTAATTGTATTTAGGCCAGAGCCTTTTTATCTCGGAACTTTCCAGCACAATCGCTTCCAGTTCTGTAGCGCATTCTTTACAGGTTACCTTACAAATGGTACGTAAAAAATTTTGACGCTTTCTGTCTGGATCATTGTGGGTGAAATGACCGCTCACACGTTTTTTAACATTGATCGCCTTTCCAACGTAAATAATCTTCCCCTTTATATCATGAAAATAATATACACCCGGCCCGGAAGGAAGTTGCAGAACATCCGCTTTGGTTAAAGACAAGGGGAGCCATTGTTCGCCGGAACTTTTCTTAAGCATCTGGTCAATGTGCAGATCTGCGCCGTTGGCAAGATAATGTTCAAATAATTTTACGGTTGCCTTTGCATCACCACCTGCCCTGTGCCTGTTTTCAATGGGTAATTCCAATGAACGGCAAAGATTTCCCAGGCTATAGGAAGGGAGACCTGGAAATACTTTTCTTCCCAATCTTACGGTGCATAATTTTTTAGCGGTGAGCTCAAAACCAGCCGCTTTCAGATGATGCTTTATAAAAGAGTAGTCGAAATTTACATTGTGCGCAATGAACACATTTTCGTTCAGCAAGTCAAATATTATTGATGCAATTTCTTCAAATGCCGGTGCAGTTGCCACCATGGCATTATCAATACCCGTAAGGGCTGTAATGTACCTGGGGATATTTTGTTGGGGGTTGATGAGCGACTCAAAATGCTTCACCAATTTTTTGCCATCATGCAGGAAGATGGCAATTTCGGTGATGCCATGAGCAGAGGCATAGCCGCCGGTGGTTTCTATATCTACAATTGCATACATCGGACATCAAATATAAGAATACTAAACTACTTAGCAAGTGTGTTTTTTAGAGCACTGGTTTACTGAAGAAGCGAAGAATTTCACGCAAAGACGCAAAGGGGCAAAGATGATAAGATGCGTTTTGATGACTTAGCCGTTTCGATTCGTAAAGACACGAACCGAGGCGATGGGATTTGAAAGAGCACGTTATATCGGAACGTTTGGTATCACTTGCGCTGGCAGCATGGGTTCCGATGGAACGCTTTTCCCTTTCAGCTTTTTCTACCCACCAAATGTTCCTATGGAACATACAACACCTGGCTAAGACACCTTCAACCATCAACCTTCAACCTTCAACCTTCAACCCTTCCCTGCAGGCGCTTCATAGTAATTCAACTGTTCAAACGTGCGACGCCAATGAAGCTTCACCAGGGTGATTTTGCCGGTCTCCAAAAAACAAATAAACAATTTTCCATTTGTGAGGATATTTTATATTTACATTACACACAAATTGATTGCATATGCATTTTGAGCTTTCCGAAGAACACTTTATGATTCAAAAAGCGGCCCGTGACTTTGCCATAACGGAGTGCCTTCCCGGCGTGATTGAAAGAGACGAATTACAAAAATTTCCGCGGGAGCAGATCGAAAAACTGGCCGACCTGGGTTTTATGGGCATGATGGTAAAACCTGAATATGGTGGCAGCGGGATGGATACCGTGAGCTATGTGCTGGCAATGGAAGAGATCAGCAAAGTAGACGCCAGTGTAAGTGTATGCATGAGCGTTAATAACAGCCTGGTTTGTTTCGGACTGCAGGAATATGGCACGGAAGAACAGAAACAAAAATACCTCGTACCGCTGGCTCAGGGAAAAAAAGATGGACAGCTACATATCGGCGCATTCCTGCTGAGCGAACCTGAAGCGGGAAGCGATGCCACTTCTCAACAAACCACAGCAGAGGATAAAGGCGACCATTATTTATTGAACGGCACCAAAAACTGGATAACGAATGGTAACAGTGCCAGTGTTTACCTGGTAATTGCACAAACCGATGTAAGCAAGGGCAGTCGTGGAATCAATGTATTTATTGTTGAAAAAAACTGGCCGGGAGTAGTGGTCGGCGCAAAGGAAAATAAATTGGGCATCCGTGGAAGCGATACCCACAGTGTTTTATTCAATGATGTTAAAGTGCCCAAAGAAAACCGGATCGGGGAAGATGGCTTTGGATTTACATTTGCCATGAAAACGCTTGCGGGCGGCCGTATTGGTATTGCCTCCCAGGCTTTGGGAATTGCAAGCGGTGCCTATGAACGTTCACTGGCCTACAGCAAGCAACGGAAGGCCTTTGGTAAGGAAATCATGCATCACCAGATCATACAATTTAAGCTCGCGGATATGGCCACGAAAATTGAATGTGCCCGGCTGCTTTGCCTGAAGGCAGCCTGGGAAAAAGACGAGCATTTAGATTATACCGTTAGCGGAAGTATGGCAAAGGTGTTTGCATCAGAGACAGCGATGTGGACTGCTACGGAGGCCGTTCAAATACACGGTGGGTATGGGTTTGTGAAGGAGTATCATGTGGAAAGAATGATGAGAGATGCCAAGATCACCCAGATTTACGAAGGCACGAGCGAAGTGCAAAGGATTGTAATTAGCAGGAGTATATTGAAGTAAAGGAATTGGAGGTGGTGATAAATCATTTCATCGTATCCATTTAAATTATTGATTTCAAAAAGTGCAGGTGGTTATTCGCCTGCACTTTTTTTAGGCACTTTGCTCCATTGCAATATCTTTGTGTCGCTGCGTGAATTCCTTTGTGCCTTTGCACAAAATCAATCCGCTCTTTGTCTAAAAAAATTATGAGCATTAATACTGAAAAATATACATCGTTACTTGCCGAACTGGATGGCAAAGCTATCCTTGTAGCAGTTTCCAAAACCAAACCCATCGAGGACATACAGGCATTGTACAATCTTGGGCAAAGAGATTTTGGGGAAAATTACGTACAGGAACTGGTGGATAAAGCTGCATCCTTACCGAAGGATATCCGCTGGCATTTTATAGGGCACCTGCAAAGTAATAAAGTAAAATACATCGCTCCATTTGTTTACCTGATTCATGGCGTGGATAGTTTATCGTTATTGAAAGAAATCAATAAGCAGGGTGCGAAAAATAACCGGGTGATCAATTGCCTGTTACAGATTCATATCGCCAAAGAAGAAACGAAATTTGGTTTTAACGAAAAGGAATTAAGCGAATTGCAGGGCTTACATGAATTAAAGAATATCCGCATCGTGGGAATGATGGGGATGGCGTCTTTTAGCGAAGATAAAGCGCTCGTAAGAACTGAATTTGCCGGTTTAAAATCGGTGCTGGATGCGAATGCCGGGTTAATTCAGTCCATGAAGACACCCGCAAAGGAAGCCACTGCGCCAACCACACCCGTTTTGAGCATGGGTATGAGTGCCGATTATGCGATTGCCCTTGAAGAAGGAAGCAATATGGTACGCATTGGCAGTTTATTGTTCGGAGAAAGAGAATCTACCAGGTGATGACACAAGAAATACTTATCCTATGTATTGCCGCCTTCGCTGCCGGATTCATTGATGCTATTGTAGGTGGCGGAGGATTGATTCAAACCCCTGCTACTTTAATTGTTTTACCCCACTACCCGGTTGCGACACTTTTAGGTACTACCAAGATCCCCTCTTTTCTAGGCACTTCAATGGCTGCCATTCAATATTCCCGTATCGTTAAACTGAAATGGAGATTATTGCTGATGATGTGCAGCATTGCACTAATTGCTGCTTATGCGGGTTCTAAAACTGTTACAATTGTGAGGAATACTTTCATGAAGCCCATCATCTTTGGTGTGCTGATCCTGGTAGCCATTTACACTTACTCCAACAAAAACTTTGGAACTGCTACCTTAAAAAAGCATGGGAAGCGTAATGAATGGGTGTATGCAGGGTTGTTTGCAATGGCGCTTGGATTTTATGACGGGTTTATTGGGCCAGGCGCAGGAAGTTTCCTTGTTTTATTTTTTATTTCGGTATTGGGATTCGATTTTTTGAGGGCAAGTGCACATGCCAAATTTGTAAATCTTGCCACGAATATGGGCTCCATTCTTTTCTTTGGGGGAAGCGGGCATATCCTTTTTCAATATGCCGTGCCGATGGCGATGTGTAACTTCCTGGGATCAATGCTGGGGGCAAGATTGGCCATTTTAAAAGGGAATACTTTTATCCGGATATTCTTTCTTGTGGTAATTACAGGAACGATCATTCGCTTTGGATACGATATATTTTTTAAACCCTGATAAATGAAAAAGGTGATCATTATTGGCGCTACCTCCGGAATCGGGAGAGCCCTGGCCATTCTGTATGCAAAAAACAATTGGCTGGTAGGCGCAACCGGCAGAAGACGAACCCTGCTGGATAGTTTGCAACACGAGTTCCCGAATAATGTTATAACCGAATGCTTTGATGTTACCAAAGAAGACAATATTGAATGCCTTAAAAATCTTACCCAGCAACTCGGCGGGCTCGACCTGCTTGTTTACAATAGCGGCTATGGTGAACCTTCGGCTGAACTCGATTGGGAGATAGATAAAGACACAACTTCTATCAATGTAAACGGGTTTATAGAGATAGTAAATTTCACGTTTAATTATTTTGTGCTGGAAGGCAAGGGGCATATTGCCGCAACCTCATCTATTGCCGGTAACCGTGGCAACAGCTTTGCGCCGGCATACAGTGCAAGCAAGGCATTTATGAGCAATTATATGGAGGGCCTTTATTTGAAAGCCCAGCGATTAAAGCTGCCCATCGACGTTACCGACATTCAACCAGGCTTTGTAAAAACAAAAATGGCGAAAGGAGAAGGCCATTTTTGGGTAGCTACGGTGGATAAGGCCGCCCGGCAGATTTATTCTGGCATAAAAAACAAAAAGCACAGGGTGTATGTTACCAAAAGGTGGTGGCTGATAGCCAAGCTCGTAAAGATTCTCCCGATGTTCATCTATAAAAAGATCGGGTAACGCTTACATTTTTTCTCCTTAGTAACCGGAGTAATATTTTGTTAAAGGTTTAACACTCCCCGGATATTGTGGCATGGTATTGCAGCGTTTGAGTTTAATCAAATAACTTTGAGATGACTTACAATGTAATTATGCAGGCATCATTTGAAGCAGAAAAAAATAAAAAAGCATTTACCTATACAATTCTTATCTGCGGTATTTTATTAATACTCGCTTTCATAATTACCTGGCCGATCCTTCTCCCTACTACGCCTCCAGCTTTAACGCAGGATCTTCTTGAAATCAATCTTGGAAATAATGAAGAAGGATTTGGTGTGGAGCAGCCGCGGATAAAAGGTGAACGGGCTCCTGCACAGGAACCTGTTGCGCAGCCGCAAAAAGCATCAGCTGCAAAGGAAGAGCCTGCAAAAGATATTCAGCCTGATGATAACGCAGAGGAGGATGCAGCGCCCATTGTAAAGCCCAAAAAAGCAACTCCGAAAACCAATAATATTGCTAAACAGCCTACTGAGCAGCCTTCAAAAGCCAATACCCCGGTGGCGGTGATGGCCCCTCCTTCCCCAAAGCCACAAAAGCCTAAACTTACTTATAACGGTCCGGGCAGTGGAACAGGTAACGGTGCTACAGAGGACAATGGTTACCGGTACCAGGGCAATAAACCAGGAGGAAAAGGGGATGCAGGGGATCCTTCCGGCAAACCGGATAGTTATGGTAATACGCCCGGTGGAAAAAGCGGCGGTCCGAGGGTAATTGGGAACAGAAAAATTATTAAGTATTATTCTTTTACCGGGGATCTTGATAAGGCCACCGTGTATGCGACTGTAAGAGTATCGCCTTCCGGCACGGGCAGTTTCATCGGCTTTGGCAAAAATTCCACTACCAGGGCGCAGGCTTATGCCAATGCCATCATCCAATATTTGAGAAATGTACAGTTTGACAGGTCGAACGATGAAAGTACCGTTACTGTGCAGTTTAATTTTAATGTGCAATAAAGCCCCCCTGCCCCGCTAGCTAGCGGGGTTCTTGTACCCTGCTGAATCATTCACTTATTTTGCTTTCGGTTACAGTCAAGCTTATACTTGTAGTACGTGGTGGAAGTTATACTAATGGTCGTAGAAACAGCGAATTGCAAACACGAAACAGTAAACAAGAACCCCCTAACAGTAAATAATAAACCTTCCTATATTTGCCTTAATGACCTATCAACAAACCATCGATTACCTGTATGCACAATTGCCCATGTTTAGCCGCATTGGTGCTGCCGCCTATAAAGAAGATCTGCACAATACCATTACCTTATGCAATTCGTTAGACAATCCTCAAACCAAATTTAAAAGCATTCATATTGCCGGCACAAACGGCAAAGGCAGTACCAGTCATATGCTGGCGGCCATGTTACAGCAGGCGGGGTACAAAACAGGCTTATACACTTCCCCACACCTGAAAGATTTTAGGGAAAGAATTAAAATAAATGGTGCCATGGTAAGTGAAGCATTTGTAGTAGACTTTGTGCAGAAAACGCAGCAATTGTCTGAAGCAATACAACCTTCTTTTTTTGAATTGACGGTTGCCATGGCCTTTGAGTATTTTGCACAAAACAAGGTGGACATTGCCGTTGTTGAAACCGGCCTGGGTGGAAGGTTGGATAGTACAAATATTATCAAACCCATACTTTCCATCATTACCAATATTGGCTACGATCACATGAATATTTTGGGTGATACGCTCGAAAAAATTGCCTTTGAAAAGGCAGGGATCATCAAACAATCTATCCCGGTAGTAATTGGCGAATACATTGATGCAACGAAGCTCATTTTCGAAAATAAGGCGATTGCCTGTAACGCACCCATTCATTTTGCGCAGGATGAATACGAGGTGTCTGATATTCAATTTTCTACACGACAACTCACCTGTACCGTTACCGATAGAGATCATAACATCACAGAAAATTTTTCGCTCGATCTGAATGGATTGTACCAGGCAAAAAACCTCCGGGCAGTTTTGTGCGCCGAAGGGATATTGATGCAACAAGGGTTCACCATTGAAAACGCGGCAGAAAAATATGCACTCGCTCATGTGAAAGAGCTTACTGGTTTGCATGGCAGGTGGGATATCATCAATGAAAACCCATTGATCATATTAGATGTAGCCCACAACGAGGATGGCCTCCGGCAGGTGATCGGCCAGGCTACCGACTTCTTAGGCGAAAGAAAAGATGGAGACATTAAAAGAAAACTCCATTTTGTAATTGGTATGGTAAAGGATAAGGAGGTTTCGAAAGTATTGTCAATTTTGCCAAAAGAGGCCTGTTATTATTTTACCGCTGCACATATTCCAAGAGCCTTGCCCGCAAATGCGTTGAAGGAGAAAGCCGCGGAATTTGCACTTGCGGGAAATGCTTACGATGACGTAAATGAAGCGCTGCAAGCCGCAAAAATACAGGCTGCAAAGGAAGATGTTGTTATAGTTTGCGGCAGTGTTTTTTTGGTAGGTGAAGTGGAAATTTAAGCGGCAATAACATCACCCTTTCCTGAATTTTTTGTTGGATTTCTTTTATGATGAAAAATAGAGAAAATCAATACCTGCTTTTTTGCTTCTTCAATGGTATAGATAATATAAAAGGATATTTCTTTAAAGATATCTCACGGAAATTCCCGTAGGTAATGTGAAAACGATATGGATCGGTATTAATGATTTTGATTGAGGTGTCTATGTCCCTTTACAAAATTTGCAGCAGCCAAACCGCTTCTTGTTTATACCATTTTAAAGCAGCAATGTATTCTGTTAAAGCCTTTGATTCTAAGTAGTGTTGATAACTCATCAGGGTTTTGGGTGTTCAGTAATTTGTTTTTTGCCGATGCGGCACTTATCATTTTTCTGCCTTTTTATAATCTTGAAAGCGTTGGTCCAATTCATTTTTTAACTCATCTGTGTAAGTCAATGCCGATCTTTCAATTTCATCCTCTACAAGCGCATAAATTGCCTTAATTTTCTCATCATCTGCCACTTGTAGGTAGTCTGATAACTTTTTCCGAATGGATATGGTAGTCATTATTTACCGATTTTACCGAACGAAGTTAATTTTATTTTTACCCAATACTAATGACAAATTTGCATTTTATTATAAACTTCACCTGCATAGCGTTGAGTAACCCTCAGATATTTTATAAACCTTGAGATCTGTTGAATTCGGTCGCAGCAAAAGCCAATCAATCAACAAACTGCCTGCTCATTGCATCCAACTTTTGAAAAGCATAAAACAAGCAACTTACGTGAAGCGCCTGCACAATTTCATTGCGGGAAAGCATCGCATGTACCTCTTCCAGCGGCACGGTCATTATTTCTATTTCCTCATTGTGGTCAAGGCTTTGAGAAGCAATTTCTCTGCCTCCCTGTGCAAGATATAAATAGGTATAGCCAGACAGCAAGCCGGGATTGCCCGCAACTTTGCCAACTAATTCAACAGACGAAAATTCATATCCTGTTTCTTCCAATAATTCGCGATGAACAGCTTTGGACGGATCTTCTCCGTCATCAACAAACCCGCCGGGCAATTCAATAATAATTTCTTCTATTGGGTGGCGGTATTGTTTTACCATGACGGCCTTTCCATCTGTGGTAATGGCCAGGGAGCAAACAGAAACTGGTAATTCTACAACATAATACCCATCAACGATCTTTCCATCGGGCATTTCACAGGTATCTTTGCGGGCCGTAAAATAGGGATGCCTTGAAAGGTATTCGGAGGAGATGGTCTTCCAATTCATAGTAATTATTTGAAGTAGTGGAAGGCCGGCTGATCAAAAGATTGAAATTCCAACAACCGGCCTTTGTAATTTTACCAATTCATTCTTTCACGCAAGGCTGCCACATGCGCCACATGATGTCGTCCATGCCACGAATACATACCCAGCAAATGCCAGAGCGTGATTTCTTTTTTTTGTTCGGGATGATACACCGTCCTGTTCCAATCTTCGGTCGTAATGGCCTTCAACACTTCCACCCACCGGATATGCAATGCATGTAAAATAGTAAGTGAAATATTCACCGGTAAATTTTGAGTGTCACTTAAATTAGCCCAGGCTGCTTCATCATACGGTTTAATAGCAGGCGTATCTTCTGTAAGTCCCAATTTGAAACGGATGTAAGCATTCATGTGACTGTCAGCCACATGATGCACAACCTGTTTTACCGTCCAGCCATCGGGTCGATACGGCGTATTGAGTTGACTTTCGTCTAAATTAATAATGGCATTTTCCAGGTGTTGTGGTAAAAACTTTATATCCGTTAACCATTCCTGTAATTGTTGCTCTGAGAATGCCTGGGGCAAATATTTACCGATGGGATATCGTACATCTTCCATATTAATTTTGTTTGTGGGTTTCGGGCACGGGAGCAGACTTGGGAGCATCCGCAACAATTGCAGGTTTTATACCCAATAGTTCCATTTCAAAAACCAATGTAGAACCGCCAGGGATATTTGCGCCGGCATCCCGATCACCATATCCTAACTCACTTGGAATATAAACCTTCCACTTGTCGCCAATGTGCATGAGTTGTAATATTTCTGTCCAGCCCCGGATTACTCCGCCAACTGCAATGGTAATCGGCTCCCCGCGTTCATATGAATTGTCAAACGGCTTACCGTCTGTTAATGTACCCGCATAATGCACCACTACAGTGTCCTCGGCTTTTGGCGTGGCGGAGGCTACATCCCCTTTTTTCATGATTTCATACTGTAAACCATCCGGTAGCGTGATCACTCCTGCTTTCTTTTTATTAGCAGCTAAAAAGGCGGCTCCCTTTGCTTTTACAGCTCCACTTTTTTTGGACATGTTACCCTGTATTTTTTGTTGGATACACATGTTGGCCTGCTGTTCGTTGAGCAAGGGCGCTTGCTTGTTAAAAACATCATCCAGTGCTTTTTGCATTGCTGAATTACTGATCTTGTCGATGCCCTGCAATTTTAAATTATTACCGATATTCAATCCAAGTGCATAGCTAAAGGAATCATTGGCATTTTTCAAAAACCTTGACACCGGTTTAACATTAACGGCACCTGCCGGATTAACTACTTTTAACTTAGGCTTTGACTGCGCCTGTAAGCCCGTACAGGCCATCACTGATACACTAACTGCTAAAAAAAACTGCTTCATTGTATTGTTTTGATTTATAATTAATAGGTAGATTTATTCGTCTCTCATTTCTTTACCGGTGAGATTGATAAAAACATCTTCGAGATTAGCGGATTTTACCGGTTTTGGTTTTTCAAAGCCGGAGGCTACCAGGTCATCGATCATCTTATCCGGCGAAGCCAACGCGATGATCTTTCCTTCATCCATAATGGCAATGCGGTCGCACAATTGCTCAGCTTCATCCATATAATGCGTAGTGATGATTACCGTTGTTCCTTCCTTCCGGATGCTCTTAATCAGCTCCCATAAATTTCTTCTTGCCTGTGGATCGAGCCCGGTTGTGGGTTCATCCAAAAACACAATTTTTGGTTTATTGATCAGCGTGGTGGCGATGGAAAATCTTTGCTTCTGGCCGCCACTCATTTCCTTGTATTTGCTTTTCGCTTTGTCTTCGAGGTTTACCAGTTTTAATAGCTCCATTGGAGCAACCGGCTGGTTGTACAATCCCGAAAACAATGCGATCAGTTCCAGTAAATTTAAGCCGGGATAAAACCCGGAAGTCTGCAACTGCACACCGATGATTTTTTTTATACTATCCGGTTCTTTATCAAGATTTAATCCATTTACCATTACTTCTCCGCTGGTCTTTTGCCGCAGCGTTTCGATAATTTCAAGTGTGGTAGATTTACCAGCGCCATTGGGCCCAAGCAAGCCAAATATCTCCCCTTCAAACACATCAAATGAAATGCCCTTCACTGCTTCAAAAACGCCGTAGTTCTTTTTTAGATTTTTTACTGAGATGATCGTGTTTTGCATAAAGTGCTTATCTCACAGAAATTTTAAATATTGGTGGCATTACGGCCAGGGGTGATGAATTATCCGGTTGAATACCGTCAAAATTAGGAAAGCTCTCGCCGCTTCAACGCAATTGATATAAAATCAAATGTTAAAGAGGTATTGATCATGTTAGCTACAGCACGCCAATTGCTGTTAATCATATTTTTATGCTTCCGCTGGTGCTGCATTGATATAGGTTTCCAATTCTTCCATCATCAGCTTGCTCCCTACAAAAAAGGGTGTGCGCTCATGAACAGCGGTGGGTTGTATTTCGAGAATGCGTTGTTTGCCATCCGTAGCTTTTCCTCCTGCCACTTCAACGATAAAGGCGAAGGGATTGCATTCATACAACAACCTCAGCTTGCCACCAGGCTTTGATTTTATTGCCGGGTACATAAAAATTCCTCCTTTGATGAGATTGCGGTGCACATCGCTTACCATACTCCCAATATACCGTTGCGTGTAGGGGCCGCCCTCTTCCACGCTTTTTTGCTGACAAACATTGATATACTTCCTGATATTATCTTCATACTGAAAAAAATTGCCATGGTTAACTGAATAGATCTTGCCGCTTGGCGGGCACTTGATGTCAGGATGGCTCAACGTAAACTCACCGATGGATGGATCAAGCGTAAAACCATTTACTCCCCTGCGGGTGGCATACACCAGAATAGTGGAGGATCCGTAGATAACATACCCTGCTGCAACCTGGTTAATTCCCTTTTGCAAAAAATCTTCTATGGTTACAGGTGTGCCTACAGGAGTAATGCGCCTGAAAACGCTGAAAATAGTGCCAATGGAAACATTTACATCAATATTGGCGCTTCCATCCAAAGGATCAAAAAGACAAACATATTTGCTGTTATTGCTGATCTCATCATCAAAAACAAGGATATCATCCAGTTCCTCGCTGCCAATACCCGCACAACTGATGCCGTGACGCAGTACACCTACAAATTGATTATTGGCATAGATATCGAGTTTCTTCACTTCTTCACCCTGTACATTAATGCTCCCTGCATCTCCCAAAATATCTACCAAACCTGCCTTATTCACTTCTACATTCACTCTTTTGGAAGCCAGGCCGATATCACGTAGCAGCCCTGAAAGTTCACCCGTTGCGTGTGGAAAGTCTCTCATTTGTTGGATCGTAAACTCATCCAGGGTTTGTACTCTACGATTTATAATCATACTTAATTTTTTGATTGCAGATTTTAGAATTTAGATTTGCGCTTCAAATGTAGTGAGATTATCAAACATGTAAAGGGGTTTTTAAGCCCCCCTGGCCCCCAAGGGGGGTTCTTAGCGTTCAATAAATTGAATGGCTCTTTGTTGTCGGGGTTAGTGGAAGTTGTGACTTTGGTTGGATTTCTCAGTTTGGATTTTTTTTATTTTAAAATTTATTGAATGAAGGTTTTTAAATTCGGCGGAGCCAGTATTAACAGTGTTGAAAGAATAAAAAATGTAGCAAAGATTATTGATTCGTATAAAGGTGAAAAGTTACTGATCATTATTTCAGCGATGGGCAAGATCACCAATGCCCTTGAAACCGTTGCCGATGCATTTTACTCGAGTGATAAAGACGAAGCGCTCCAACTATTTTACCAGGTAAAAGATGCTCATACCGGGCTAGCCGGGCAACTTACCAATGAACCGGTGAGCGAACTAAATGATATTTTTACCGAGGTAGAGTGGTTATTACATGATAAGCCTGTGAGAAACTATGATTATTATTACGATCAGATTGTTTGTTGCGGTGAGTTACTGAGCACGGCCATCATCAGCAATTACCTTGCTGCGGTTGATATCAAAAATCGATGGATAGACGTACGGGATATTATCAGGACGGATGATAATTTCAGGGACGCCAATATTGATTGGAACTATACGCAACAAAAAGTGAAAGAGGTGATTGTACCTTTATTTGAAACCAGCAATATCATCATCACACAGGGATTTATTGGCGCCACGGATGAAAATGAAAGTACCACGCTGGGCAGGGAAGGGAGCGATTTTAGCGCAGCAATTTTTGCCAATATGCTGGATGCGGAAAGTCAAACCATATGGAAAGATGTGGAGGGTGTAATGAATGCGGATCCCAAACTATTTGAGGATGCACAATTTATTAAAACCCTGAGTTACGCCGAAGTAATTGAGATGGCTTATTATGGTGCCCAGGTAATTCACCCTAAAACCATCAAACCACTCCAAAACAAGGGTATTCCTTTACATGTAAGATGTTTTTTAAATCCTGAATCCACTGGCACAATCATTAGTAAACAGGCGGTGTATGATCTGCCGCCGATCATTGTATTAAAAAACAAACAAGTGCTGATGCAATTCAGTTCGCTGGATTATTCCTTCGCCGAAGAAGCACTGGCAGGCAAACTGAACGAACTATTTGCAGAAAATAAATTAAGGGCCAATCTCTCTCAAAATGGGGCCATCAGCCTGCTTTGCTGCGTAGATGACATACCCGCTAAAATTGAAAAGCTAGCACTTGCAGCAAGCCATTTATTTGATGTGCAGATAGAAAAAAGCTGCGAATTGCTAACAATCCGCCATTACAATGAAGAAATAATTGACAAACTAACCGCGGGGAGAATTCAACTGCTTTTGCAAAAAACCAGGCAAACCATACAGGTGGTAATGACGAGTGAGAATTTCTGATGGCTGATTTTTTGATGTCTGATGTAAGAACAATTTCTGATAGCTGATTTTACGATGTCTGATTAAGGAAACTTTCTTACATCGTTGTTACTTCCCGAAAGCGAATTACACTACCTTTCAAACAAAATCAGCCATCAAAAAATCAGCCATCAGACATCTGCCTTTAGTTAACGATGTATTGTCCTTTTTTGTTAATGAGGATAACGGGGAGTTGTTTTTTTGCTTCAAAATAATCAAAAGCACCCCTTAATGAAACTGCAAATGTTTGCAGCGGCTGATTCTCCTTGGTGGCTTCAGCAAGGTATTCCAATGATTTTTTCACATTGTACCTTACCGGGAAAACATGCACCGGTATAAAATCCTGACCAAGTTCTTTCACCTCTGAAGCCATCACATACAGCTCTTCTATCGGAAAATCGGTGATGGGAATGCAGCCTGTCGAAACGCAGCTGCCATGAATATAAATGCTATTGCCCGGTCTTATTGAGTCGCTCAGCAATTTATCGGATGCATTGGGATAATTTAGTCCGAGGGCAAGATGGTAATTGCTGTTGGGATTAAATTCATTGATGTAATAAAATCCTTCCGGTACCTGGTAATCGCCTTCCATTCTTTTGGGGCCCATGGTGCCACTTTGCATGCAGACCTTATAAGTTTTAAACAATTTAAAAGCGCTTTTCCCCTCCTCTTTTATCCATACTTCCAACTGGCGATCAAATTTAAAACTCCGCAGGTATAATTCCTCCGGCGGCCATTGCAACTTCTTTTCTTCGAACTGCTTTTTGAGTGAATCTTCAGCTTTAGTAAATAATGAAATGATCGGCTTACCGGGTGATTTATAGTTAACATACGAGGTTTGCGAAAACGAAACATTCGTCGCAGTCAATAATAAAACTAGGGGAAAAACAAATTTGGAAACCCAGGTATTCATTGATAAAAAAATAGGAGTTATACGTTGATAAACGTAAAAATAACAATTTTATTGAAGTTTGATTTGTTAAAAGCTTATTGGCAAAAAAAATATTAAAAATATCTCATTGAGTATTTATTGCTCCCAAGAAAAAACTCACATGGTTAATTTGTTAAGAAACGATCCATCACCTACAATATCAACTTCCCTAAAAGCTGGTTGACTTATTCAATTATTGGATGCTATAAATTACCTCTTGCATCCTGTTCTCTTTCCAGGGCTTCAAACAGCGCTTTAAAATTACCCTTGCCAAAGCTCTTTGCACCTTTTCGTTGTATGATCTCAAAGAAGAGCGTGGGCCTGTCCTGCAGCGGTTTACTAAAAATCTGCAACAGGTACCCTTCTTCATCCCGGTCGATGAGAATCCCCAATTTAC
>JAOQAK010000056.1 GCA_025963635.1 Ferruginibacter sp. | reverse complement strand
GACATCACACTATTGTCACCATCTCTGATCTTCGCTATGGATACCAGCGATAAATAAACGATTGGTCACATGTGATCTTCGCGATGCCAGGGCAACTCATTACTCATATCATTACTCATCACTCGCCACTCCTCATCCTCTGCGGTTTATTGTAATATGATGCGTATTGTGCACAGGCTTTCGAAATTTCTTAATATAATCTGAGGGATTCAATTCGAACAATTTATGAAACTGCTTCCTGAAATATTTTATATCATTAAAACCAACCATATCTGCGGTTTGATTAATGTTATTTTCGGTATGAATCAAAATCTCGGCGGCTTTGCGTAAACGGATGAACCGTATAAAGCTCGCAACTGACTGCCCCGAAATTGATTTTACTTTTTTATACAGGCTGGAATGGCTCATGCCAATTTCTGAAGCCAGGGTTTTGATGGAAAAGTTTGCATCGTCCAGGTGGGATTCAACGATCTGGATACATTTTTCCAGGAACTCCTTGTACTCTGCAGAAACTTTCAAATTGTTGGTCTGCAGGGTGATCTCACTATAGAAATATTTTTGCAGCGTCGTACGGCCCTTCAAAATAGCGGCAACCCTTGCCATTAAAAGATTCTTATCAAAAGGCTTTGTAATGTAATCGTCCGCGCCACTTTCAATTCCCTTTAACTTAAACTCTTCTGAACTACTACCGGTTAATAATATCACAGGAATATGGCTTACTGTGGCATCTTCCTTCAAATTTTTACAAAGGTCAATGCCGCCAATGCCCTTCATAACAATATCGCTTATGATAATATCAGGCAGCTGTTCATGTGCCAGTTTTATCCCGTCTTCACCGTTTGATGCTTCATAAATTTTATAGCGAGGATTGAATATACTTACGAGATATCGCCTTATTTCTTCGTCATCGTCTATGATTAATACAGATTGCTGGTCGGCTACCAGGATGTCGAGGTCGTTCTTTTGTTCGGTACGATGCAGCGTTTCAACATTTTCATCATCATTCAGTTCATTCAACAAAAGAGAGTTGCCTGTGTTGACCATTTTTGCAGGATCAACGCTGGCAACTGCAGCGATCTCCTTCTTTAAAGTCACGCAAAAAACACTTCCTTCACCTTCCTTACTCTTATAAGAAATTTTGCCCCCATGGGCCTCTATAAAGCTTTTCACCAGGTACAAGCCAATGCCAAAGCCTCCTGCTGCTGCAGTGTTTTCTTTAACCTGGTAAAATCTTTCAAACAATTTATCGCCAATGCCGGCAGGTATTCCGGGGCCCGTGTCGCTGATCGTGATCTCTATCCCGGTTTCGTATTCAATCACCCTAAAACGAACGTTACCATTTTCCGGAGTGTACTTAAAAGCATTGGATAGCAAGTTAAATAATGCAATTTCTATCTTTTCTCTATCACCGAATATTTTAGTTGCTTTGTTTTCGAACTCTAATTCATAATTTATTTTTTTTGCTCTTGCCTGCTGAACAAAACAAGAGTACACTTCTTTACACAAGTCGTATAAATCCAGGGTGGCCATGTTCAACTTCCCCATTTCGCTATCCGTTTTTCGAAAAAGCAATAACTGGTCTACCAACCGAAGTAAGCGCCGGGCATTCCTATAAATAATATTCAACTCCTGGTTATCGTTGTGTGCATCATTTTTATTTAATATATCCTTGATAGGATTAATGATAAGGGATAAAGGCGTTCTGAATTCATGAGATATGTTGGTAAAAAACAACATCTTTTTTTCATTCAGTTCTTTTTCTTTTTCAGCTTCGATGTGAGCAATTTTAACTTCGTAGCGTAATTTTTCCTGCCTGGTTTTATACAGCATATACAGGTAAACAATGCTTACTCCCATCGAGAAATAAAGAAGGTAAGCCCACCAGGTACGATACCATGGCGGCAACACGATAATCTTCAGCAGCCGCGTTTCATCGCTCCACTTACCATCGGGCGTACTGATTTTAATTTTAAAAACATAATCTCCTTCCCGCAGCCGTGAGTAGTTGGCAGTTCTTATATCATTTACATAATTCCAATCCTTGTCCCATCCCTGTAGATAGTATGCATATTTTATTTTATCAGTGCCTGAGTATTCGAGAGCAACAAAATCAAGCGAGAGTACCGCCTGGTTATAAGGAAGGGTAATCTTATTGACCTGGTCAAGTTTTCGCTCGGTTACATAAATACCGTCTTCTTCAACGGGTACATTGTTAATCTTAAGTCCTGTGATAAACACTTTCGGGGTTTCAAACTCTTCGTATACTCTATCAGGATTAAATACGTTAAACCCTTTGATGCCGCCAAAAACCAATTCTCCCGTGTGCAGCCTCAACCCGGCATTGAAGCTGAACTGGTTACTTTGCAAACCATCCGACTGGGAAAAATTGCGGAATGTTTTCTTTTTGATATCTAATTTGGATAAACCATTGTATGTACTCATCCAGATATTACCCATGCTGTCTTCCAGCAGCCGCAATACCGTACTGCTTGCTAATCCATCGGTGGTAGTAAATCTTTTGTAGTTGCCCGATTTCCTGTCAAAAAGCAATAATCCGCCACCTTGCGTGCCGAGCCAGAAATTATGGTCTTTGTCTTCCCGTATACTGCGGATCGGATAACCGATATTGTACGACAGGTATTGCTTTTTGATCGGATCAATTTTAGTTAAAGTAGTATAGTTGCCGGCCCATAAGCTTCCTTCGCTATCTTCTGCCAGGCATTGAATATTACTTAGCTTTTCATCAAAGAGCTCAAAGCGGTTGGTTTGCCTGTTGAGCAGGTAAAGCGTGCCTTCATTGGTAGTGCTTGCCCAGAGCCTTTTTTGGGCATCCTCATATATCAGCCATACATTGTTTTCAACGGATTTCGTTACCGGGTTAAAACAAGTATAATGTTCAAATGAACCGGCAGATTTTCGTAATCGGTTAATTCCGCCAAACCAGGTAGAAAGCCATAGATCCTGCTGGTAATCTTTTGTTATGCTGGTGATAAAATTGCTGCTGATCGAATTTGTGTTTGCAGGATTATTTGTGTACTCCGAAAATTTGTTGTTTTGACGATCCCAGTACCGCAGCCCGGCGCCATCCGTTCCGATCCAAAGGTTATTTCCATCTTCACAAAATGACAGAATGAAGTTATCGATCAGGTTTTTTCTGTCGGGTCGGTTATAGATTACCTTCTCAAAAGAGCTTGGCCTGGATTCGATCATATTGATGCCGCCACGCAGCGTGCCTATCCATTTCCGCCCATCAAAATCTTCATAAATGGCATACACAGCATTACTATTCACCAAAGGAATCCCTGCAGGCGATAAAAATGGAACGGCTTCTTTAGAGCCCACCGGTAAAGACCATAATCCTCCCCCATCCGAAGCTATCCAAAGGATGCCCTTTTTATCGGTCCAAAGCCTCACCACATTATTATTGGAGCTGATATAATTTTTGGAAAACGTATTTGTTATTGCATCATACTGGCAAAGGCCATTGTTTAAACCAACCCAAAGATTCCCTTTATTGTCGGCTTTTAAACAATTTGCGTCGGTAATGGCTGCACTCGCCAGTTGTAAAGTTTTTTTGGCAAGGTCGCATTTATATAAGCCCTTGTTTGCCACCAGCACATACACCACCTTTTTTAATGAGTCAAACTCAATATCAGTAACTGTATAGTTCTCTTCCCTGCCTTTCGGACCATACAAGGGAATCTGTATTCCCGCATCGGATGAGCTCTTAAATACAAACAATCCATGGTGCTGTGTACCCACCAGCATATAGCTGCCGCCGACAGCTTCAATACTATGAACATCATCTTCTATAGATTTCGGCAACCCGTTATTTGATAACAGAAATTTTGGGAACGAAAAACCAGCCGTTACAGGATTATAGATGCTTATGCCTTTTTGTGTGCCCACCCAAATGTTGTGATAAGCATCTCCTTCAATTGTGTAGATGTTGTTGGACCTGAGCGAAGTAGTATCATCGACTTTGTTACGAAATATCTTGAAAGAGTAACCATTGTACTTGTTTAACCCATCGTACGTTCCAAACCACATAAATCCATTATAATCCTGGTAAATAGCCGTTACAGCATTGTTGGATAATCCATTCTCAATCCCGAGATACCGGATTTCAGGATAGGATTGCTGGCCATAACCAGCGAAGTAAAAAGAAAATAAAAGGATGAAACCATATTTTTTTAATCCGTTTCTCTCTAAAACATAGCAGTTCATTATACACGATTATGCGCCAAAGATACTGAGTGTTATGTTATATCATTCGGATATGAATTATAGGGCACAAGTCCTCATTTGAATGAGATATTCTCTCTATTAGCCGTAGTTCAGAGGGTAGGTTTAAAAAAACATTTGGAATACCGTTCAAATTCTGTAGCCTCCTATTGTAAAAACCTATAATTTTATTGCCATGAAACTGTTGTTGAAACTTTTTTACTTCGTCCTATTTTTTGCAGCTACAACACTGAACGTGCAGGCACAAAAAACAGATAAAAAACTAGAGCGGCAAATACTTGATTTGCTGAAAGGCTTCCAGGGAGATGCGGGAGTATATGTTCACAACCTGCAGAATAATAAAACCGTTGCAATCAATGCAGATTCAATTTTTCCAACGGCGAGCATGGTGAAAATTCCGATTCTGATTGGGGCAATGGATAAGATTGAAAAAGGCCAACTTCAATATCACCAGGAATTAATTTACAAAGATTCTCTTTTGTATGCTGGCGTAGACATCCTGGGATCATTTAAAAATAACGAAAAAATTGAGTTGAGCAAGGTGATGATGCTGATGCTTACAATGAGTGATAACACAGCCAGTTTATGGCTGCAAGGTCTTGCCGGGGGCGGGAAACGGATCAATGAACTGATGGATAGCCTTGGAATGAAAACAACAAGGGTGAATAGCAGAACCCCGGGCAGGGAAGCTAATAGAAGCCTCTATGGTTGGGGCCAATCGACTCCCTATGAAATGGCCGCACTAATGGAAAAAATTGTAAAGGGTGAAGTGATCAGTAAGGATGCAAGCGATAAAATGTTGCGCTTATTGGGAAGAAATTATTGGGATGAGCAAGCCATTTCCCAAATTCCTCCGTATGTTTTCGTGGCCAGTAAAAGTGGTGCAGTAGATGCCACCAGGAATGAAGTGTTGTTTGTAAACGGCAAACATTGCTCATATATTTTTTGTATCTGTACCAAAAACAATAAAGACCAGCGTTGGGATGAAAATAATGAAGCCTGGCAACTCACCAGGAAATTATCCAGGTTATTATGGGAGCGCTTTCAGAAATAATTTGCGGATACTACATTGCTGCACCGGTTATTGAAAGAATCAATTTCTCCTCTAATGGCTTTTCAACAAAGCCAGCGATATTGCTGTAAGCATTCGCTTTGTCCTTATCGCGGTTATCGATAGACGAAGTAAGAATAAATATCCTGATTTGTTCTTTTACCACGTCAGGAAATTGCACGTATTCCTCCATAAACTCCCACCCTGAAAGTGTGGGCATATTTAAGTCTAAAAAAAGGATCGTGGGTTCCCTTTCCTCTTTATATTCCTGCTGAATAAACGAGAGCGCATTTTCAGGTACCTGGAATGCGGTAATATCCACCTGCCCCAGTGCCGTTTCAATAATGATCGTACTGATCAGGTTATTTATTGAATCGTCATCAACCAATATAAACTTGCGGACTATACTCATATAGGAAATTCAATTTTAAATGCTGTGCCCTTATTTAACCGGCTTTCGATATTAATCTTTCCTCCAAGCGCCTCCACCTGCGTTTTTACCATAAATAGTCCCATCCCCTTTCCTTCAATACCAGGATGAAACCGTTTATATAGTCCGAAAACCTGTGTTCCTTTTTTATCAAGATCTATCCCCATTCCATTGTCGGTAAAGGTCAGTTCAATTTTATTATCAAAGCGTTCACTTGCAATTTCAATCTTTGCATCTACATCCATCCGTCGGTATTTGATACTATTCGAAATAAGATTGTAGAAGATGCTGTATATATAACTTTTCATTGTAAACATCTGGTCAATGCCGGAAAAATTATGAAGTACTTCTATTTGATCAGTTTCCAATAAATTCTTTATACTGATTTTGATATTCTCAACTAACTCGGAAAAGCTAACCTTTTCTTTAATCTCGCTGATTTCGCGTTTTACCTGCAAAATTTCGTTCAGATCTGTTACCACGGTGTCTAACCTGGAAATTGAATCATTCAACGCCAATCTTATTCCTTCCTTCCTTTCGGCGCTTAATGAAGTAAGGTTCATTGCGTTAGTTAGTCCGAGTATGTTGGCCACCGGTGAACGAAGATTATGTGAAATGATATACGCAAACTGTTCCAGATCTTCATTGCGTCGCAAGAGATCGTTGCTGATCTTCATCCGCTCAAATTCAGCAAGTTTTCGTTGGGTGATATTGCGGGAAAAACAGGCTGTTCCAATAACCTCATCGCCTTGCCGGATAGGGTGGTAGGAAATTTCACACCAAGAGTCAACCGGCGATGTTTCATGTTCAATTTCTGTAAAAGTTTCCCCTGCAAAAGCCCGCTCATACGATGTTCTGTTCCTGATCAGTTTTGACGGCAGAGACCCTGTGCCATTGGCAATTGTCATCGGCGCAGCAGGACCAGGGTCAATCACAACCCAATCGTCGAAAGGCTGATTGGAGGTAATTAATTCAAACCGCCTATTAACGCTCCACATAAAATCGCTGGTATTATTGATCAATGCCTTGAGATTGTTCCGGTCGAACTCACGCTGTTCTTCTGTAATCTTTTTTTCTGAGATATCCTTTAAGTTTGAAATGAGCGCATGAACACCCGGCTCATCAAGTAAATTGGTGACGGTTCCCTCACACCATATCCATTTGCCATTTTTATGTTTAAGGCGATGAACGGTATTGAACGACTTGCCAGAAGTTTGCAATATCATATTTCTTTTTTCTACAAACTCCTCAAAGTCATCCGGGTGGAAGATGGTGAAAAGAGATACTTCGATGAACTCTTCCCAGGCATACCCCAGTACTTTTATTATAGACGGACTTCCATAGACCAGCTTCTCATCAGGCGTTGATAGAAATTTCATGTCAGCGCTTTTCTCAATGATCGACCGGAATTTTTTTTCATTTAATAAAATGAGTTCTTCTGTTCCCCGCTGCTGCCTCGACTTTTCAAAGAGCTCCAGTGCGAAAGAAATATCATTCGTCAACTCTACCAGCAATGCAATTTCTTCTCTTGAAGAAAAATTAATTTCAGTTGAAAACAGATTGAATGCGCCGATAACAATACCCGACTTTTTAATGGGGAAAATAAGCCAGGAATTAATCCCAAATGAAATGGAAAACTGTTTCCAGCTTTCCATGTTCTCCTGGTTTTGCATATCATTCACAATATAATAGCTTTGGGTTCGTAATATATGATCCAAGGGATCGTTGCTATGAACCTTAATGTTTGCGAAAGATGCATTGTGCGCTCCTGGTATTCCATCTTGTGCAACCAACGAAAATACTGTGTTGTCATTCTCAAAAAGTCCGATCCAGGCAATCTTGAATTTACCAAATTTAATGGCCTGGATGCATGAATTCGAGAAGAGCGTTGATTGATCTTTTTCACGCACAATATTCTGGTTTACCTGGCTGATAAATGCATATAGGTAACTTATTTTAGTTATTTTTTCTTCTGCAGTTTTCAACTCGCCCGCTCTTTGTTCCTTTTCTTTGTTTTGAAACGCAAGCTCTGTGTTGGCGATAATTAAATCCGATGCCTTTCGTTCCTTTTCTTCATTTTGAAACGCCAGTTCAGCATTAGCAACAATTAATTCTGCGGCACGATTTCCCTTCTCTTCATTTTGATATGCAAGCTCCGCGTTAGCAGCAATCAAGTCCCATGCTTTTCGTTCCTTTTCTTCGTTTTGAAATGCCAGTTCTCTGTTTGCAATAATTAACTCGGCGGCACGATTTTCCTTTTCTTCATTTTGAAATGCAAGCTCTGTGTTTGCAATAATTAATTCTGCCGCACGATGTTCCTTTTCTTCATTTTGAAATGCAAGCTCGGCATTGGCAATAATTAATTCTGCCGCACGATGTTCTTTTTCCGTATTTTGATAAGCAAGTTCCCTGTTGGCAATAATCAATTCTGCTGCTTTCCGTTCCTTTTCTTCATTTTGAAACGCCAGTTCCTCGTTGGCAACAATTAATTCCGCTGCCCGGTCCTCTTTTTCGGTGTTTTGATAGGCAAGTTCCTTGTTAGCAATTACCAGTTCTGCCGCTTTTCGCTCCTTCTCTTCGTTTTGAAAAGCCAGTTCCGCGTTTGCCAACAACAACGTGGATGCCGCCAGCGCTTTCGTCTTATTTTGAATTAAAAAATTACGAATCGTTACGATCAATACAATGGCGAAAATAATTAATAATATAAATGTGACGTTTGAAAATCGCTTGAATGCCACAACAGAGCGTTCATTGGACAACTTCCGCAGGTTTAGCAAGGATGTTTCTTGCTGCTGAATTGTATTTGTGATTTGGCGGATACGTACCATATCAGCCATTCCTTGCCTCGTAGAGACCAGTTTAATGGCAGCCTCCAATCCCTCCATCCTTCTTACCCGGATTATCTCATTGGAAAAATCCAAAAATTTTTGAACATACAGGTTGAGTGTATCTATGCGTTGTTGTTGATTGGAATTTCTCTCAGCGAGCGCCCGCAACTTCCCCACCAATAATAAAATCGTATAATGCAAAGTCGCATGTTCCAGCAACGTGCTATCATTTGTTAACACAAACCTGTTGGAAGCAACTTCAATGTCCTTGGTAAGAGAAAGAATTTTGCCGGATTGAGAAAGAACAAGTTCAGTGTGTTGCACCCATTTCTCCGATGCAAGGATATTTTGATTGATTTTAAACACCGAATACCCGATGAACCCGAGGGCTGCCAAAATAAGGGCAGGTATCAATAGGATTTTTTGATGAATATTAATTTTCATTCGAAATTATCAGGGTATGTTTTTTTTTAAAATTTAAACCGCCTGTTTTTACAGCTCCAATAGTCAACTCAACACCAGTATTGTATCGCTGTTAGCTGCGTTCAGTTCGCAGCGATATGCAGGATATACAGCGTGAGATACGACCTGGGTTTAAATGAAAGGAACGGGAATAAAATTGTTTTTTTGAATGAAGAAGAGCCATTGATAAAACTGCAGTCATGAAAAGCGTACTTATTGTAAATTCACCACAACACGTTCATGGGAAAAGGTAATCCGTATGCTAGCCTTTTGTTGCTGATTTGGTTTTTCTTTATGCTACTGTTAAACACATCAATTAAGCAGTTCACATCAATATAGTTTGACTGTAGCCGATCTATGATAAAGTTATGAATATTAAAAACAACTATTCATATGGGTTATAGAAAAGAACTTACATAATTCACTGATTTCGATCAATTTATTGTCGATCTCTATTTCCTTCACTATTTAAAAAACTGTCCGTTACCGTTATAGAGCTTATTAGGTCCGGTCACGGAACAGGCAAGGGGGTGGGAAATACATTGGTTTTATAGCACATTCAGCAGGCATAACAGGCGATGGAGCACATTGGAGTTAAACACCTGCCCGATTACAATTACTGAGGCTATTACATGTGCAATTATTCTTCATAGTATAAAAAGAAAGAGGGAACAGTTGAAGGCTGTTTTATCCGTTCATTAGATCATTGGTCACTGACTCTCCTGTTGCAATTAATAAATATAGTAAGGCTTCCGGTCAACAACACGGCTGCAGCAATTAATAGCAGCAGGTTCATCAAGGGAACACTATTGTAACTTAATGCGGCAACTCCCTGGGCCATTAACAACAATTCATTCACAATGATGCCCGAAACAAATATAAAAATCCCCGTCAGCATTTTCCTGGTAACATTGATCAGTTCAAAAGACATAATATAGCCGATAATAAAAATACTGGTTACCCCTAATAAAACCAGGTGAAGATAGCCGATTATAATAGGCCGGAACCCATATGAAAGTTGGCTTAAAGAGGGAATCACCGAGCCGGATTGCAGCAATAGTTTGATGGTAAAAGCGATGGAAGAAAGCAGTAAAAGAACCCTGCCATATTTCGAAAAAGATTGTTGTATAAATAACTTGTTTTTTAAAACCACTTTTACCGTCAATCCCCATCCTGCCAATTGCGCAATAACAGCTGCTATAACGATGCCGTAAAGGACGATGGGCAACTGCAGCCATAATACAGATAAAAAATATGCCGGAATGGCTGCAAAACAAAAAAGCAGGAAAGCTTGTTTAAGCCGTATTTGCGATGCCCCCATCTGTTCCAGCTTGGCAACCAGCAAACCCATACAGGCAAAAAAGAACCAGCCATTATATTGAAAGTGCAAAAAGAAATAAATGGCGGCAAGATACCAGTTTTGATGCATGATTTTATTAGCCATCATATAAGCAAGGCCGAAGGCACCAATGGATGAAATCACACTAAAGATCAATGCCGCTTTAAGCCACCAATGGCTCACATTTCTCTCTTTCGTCCCTGACAAATCTTTCCAGTAAACGGCCGCAAATAAATAGGAGACAAAAATAGAAAGCGTAGAAAAACTTATAGAAAAAAAAGCATATCCCTGCAAAATGAAACTCACCAGCATACCGTATGCGGTTACCAGGTTTGCAAACAATAGCCAACGGTATCTTGTAAAAAAAGGTCGGTCGGTTTTTGTGCCCAGGTAGTGAACAAGCAGAACCATTAATGTTTGCGTAATCCAGCCGGCAAAAGCAAAATGTGAATGACTGTGCAAAACAAATTTCTGCTGTATCCAGGGAAGATAAAATGCAATCTTGTACCGCATGATCACTCCTAAGGCGGCAACCAGCACCAGGTTAAAAAATGAAATGGCAATCCATTTCCGGATAGGCGTACTCATGCAACTTTTTTCAAAATAAGAAAAAAGAAATTTAGGCGGGTATGACTTCAATCATATTCTTGCAATACACTTTGCCCTTTGAAATAACCAGCTCTCCTTTATCATGCATATTGCGCATCGCTCTTATTACCGTTTCAACTCTTAAGCCGGTCATATCAGCAATTTGTTGTCTTGTTAGATTGAGCTGGTTGCATTTGCCGCAAAAATTTTTGTGTTCAGTTTTGAGATAATTGATGATCATGGCGATCCTTTTTTCCGGGCAATGAGACGCAAATGATTTTATGATGGCAAGTTTAAATCGCAACCTCCTTGAAAGCAGTTTTGTGAAAGCAAAACTGATATCGCTGTTTTCTTTCAACAATTCCAGGAACACTGGCTTGTGAAGCCTAATAAGCATGCTGTCTTCATCTGCAATAGCAGTGGCAGCATAGGGCTCTTCGTCAAAAAGGGGCATTTCGCCGAATGATTCGCCAGGCTCTACAATTGAATGGATGCACTCCCTACCCTCATCATCAATATTTATCCATCGCACTTTTCCACTAACCAATTGGTGATAAAAGAAGCAGGATTGGCCTTCGTCAAAAATGATTTCATTAGCATTTAATTTCTTATAGGCAGCTCCCCAGGACAGTAATAAATCAATATCGATCATCATTGAAAATTATTTATTAGTAAGGAGATCAAAACTAAGGCTACCCTCCAATCAGTGGTATGATGCCGCTAACCCGAAAATATGATTGTACGCATAAATTTGATTTTTTTGCAATGCTAACTTGCAGTTTATAAGGCAGCAATGATAGTTTAGACCAGGTGTATGGTAACCGCACGCATATTGCAAGGTAGTGCAGATGGTGGCCATTCGGTAACATACGTGAATTATGTAACATACCGGTTAGCGATTGAACTGCCGGCCTGCATAACAATCATTCTTTAACCTTCCAACCATTTAAACAAACCTTCACTTATAAAAATTAAATCATATGAAAAAACTGATTGCATTTAGCATGGTACTGGCGATTTTAGCTTCGTGTTCTGATAACAAAAGTTCAGATTACAACACAGATGGAAATGCGAATAAAGCCGTGAGTACAGATTCTCCCGATGTAAAAAAAGAGGATAAGACAGCCGAAACCAATCCCGCATATGATCCACACAGGGGCGAAGGCAAATTTACAAAGGTTGAGTTGGGAGCCACACTGGATGCAGCCAAAGCAGAAGGCGGTAAAAAAGTGTACGATGTAAAATGCGGCGCCTGCCACAAACTTACAGAAGAAAAGCTGGTAGGCCCCGGCTGGAGCGGCGTTACTTCCCGTCATTCTCCTGAATGGATCATGAATTTCATTACGAATACAGATGAAATGATCAATAAAGATCCCAAGGCGCAGGCACAGCTTGAAATATGCCTTGTACGTATGCCCAATCAGAATTTATCCGACGATGACGCAAGAAACCTGCTTGAGTTTATGCGTAAAAATGATGGGGTAAAATAGGTTTTCTTTAAAACACTTTAGCGGATTCACTACTTCATTTTGGCTTGTAGCCTAACAGCATCCGCATGCAATTAACCCGAAATAAGAAAGTCCCTAATAAACCAATCAATTTAAAATTTAGTAAAATGAAATCAAAAAAAAGTTATGCTATTTTCCTGGCTGGCCTGGCATTATTAGTTTGTATCAATTCCTGCAAGCCAAAAAACGTTGGTTCTGCTGTGAGTGGTGATGCTGCTGCCAAAACCTATGTTGCTCCGGGCAAATACGATGAATACTACAATTTTGTTTCAGGTGGATTCAGCGGTCAGATGAGCGTTTATGGTTTACCAAGCGGAAGGTTGTTGAAAGTGGTTCCCATCTTTTCTGTGAACCCCGAAAATGGCTGGGGTTATTCAGAAGAAACCAAGGCCATGTTAAACACATCACACGGATTTATTCCATGGGATGACCAGCATCACTTAGACCTTTCGCAAACCAATGGTGAAATCGATGGCCGGTGGATATTTGCCAACGCTAACAACACACCACGTGTTGCAAGGGTGGATCTCACAACTTTTCATACTTCTGAAATTCTCGAGCTACCTAACAGTGCAGGTAATCACAGTTCTCCTTTTATCACCGAAAACACGGAGTATGTAGTAGCCGGTACCCGGTTCAGCGTACCACCCGATGATAGTAACGGGGATGTGCCTATCAATACTTATAAACAAAATTTTAAAGGAACCATCAGTTTTATCAGCGTAGATAAAACCAGTGGCAATATGGACATTGCCTTTCAACTGCAATGCCCTGCTGTGAACTTCGATTTAAGCCACGCCGGTAAAGGCGTCTCAAGCGGATGGTTTTTCTTCAGTTGTTATAATACAGAACAAGCCAATACTTTATTGGAAGTAAATGCGTCTAAGCGTGACAAGGATTTCATTATGGCTGTAAACTGGAAAAAGGCAGCCGAACTAATTGCAGCAGGCAAAGGACGTAAGCAAGCGGTAAAATATGCGAGCAACCGGTATAATGAAAAAACGCACACCGCCACTTCAACCATTAAGACAGAGGTAACGGTTATGGATGTGAAAGATTTTCCAGGATTGGTTTACTTTATTCCCTGTCCCAAATCTCCGCACGGTTGTGACGTAAACCCCACAGGCGAATACATAGTAGGCAGCGGTAAATTAGCTGCTTTGATCCCCGTTTTTAGTTTTGATAAGATCACCAAAGCGATTGCTGATAAAGCATTTGCCGGCGAATACGAAGGCATCCCGGTAATCAAGTACGAAGCTGCTTTATACGGCGAAGTTAAAAAGCCCGGACTTGGCCCTTTACACACAGAATTTGACGATAAAGGAAACGCATATACGACAATGTTTGTATCGAGCGAAGTAGTGAAATGGAATGTAAAAGACCTGAAGGTTTTGGATAGAGTACCTACTTATTATTCGCCCGGGCATTTGATGATTCCTGGCGGAGATTCAAGAAAACCTACCGGTAAATACCTGGTAGCCTACAATAAAATTACCAAGGATCGTTTTTTACCAACCGGACCAGAGTTGGCCCAAAGTGCGCAGTTATTTGATATCAGTGGCGATAAAATGCAATTGGTATTAGACTATCCTACCATCGGCGAACCACATTACGCCCAGGCTGTCGCAGCAAGCGTTATCCGCGACAAGTCGGTAAAATTCTTTAAAATCGAAGATAATAATAATGCCTATTCTTCCAAGGGTGAAGGCACCGCAAAAGTTGTACGGGAAGGAAACAAAGTACATGTCTACATGACAGCGATCCGTTCGCACCTTACACCAGATAATATTGAAGGAATCCGGGTGGGTGATGAAGTATATTTTCACCTGACCAATATCGAACAGGATTGGGATGTGCCACATGGTTTCGCTGTTAAAGGTGCTGCCAATGCTGAACTACTGATCATGCCGGGCGAAACCTCCACATTGAAATGGATTCCGGACAGAGTAGGTATGTTCCCTTTTTATTGCACCGATTTCTGCAGTGCTTTGCACCAGGAAATGTCTGGTTATGCAAGGGTATCGCCTGCAGGCAGTAATGTTGCGCTGAGTTTTAGCACAGGTACTAACCAGCCTAAGTCGGATAGCATACCCGCGGGCCAGCCGGTTGCAGCTGCAAAATAAATGATTGAAAGTTGAAGGTTAAAGGTTGAAGGTTGAAGGCAGTTGCCATCGAATAACCATCAACTTTCAATCTTCAACTTTTAACTATGACTTCAACTGCTTACCGTCCTTTTCATTACAATCGTATATATGAAAAACAATAAAATTTCAATCGTCAGCAGGTTGTTGCTGATGATATGCGGGTTGGCTTTGCTGGTGGTACTTTTAACTCCCATCTGGCGGATAGAATTACAGGCACCTCAATATCCAGAAGGTTTGCGCATGTTTATTTATGCCAATAAACTTGCGGGAGATGTAAACATTATTAACGGCCTTAACCACTATATTGGCATGAAAACACTTCATGCAGATGATTTCGCTGAGTTTAAAATTTTGCCCGCCATTATTGTTATTTTTTCGATACTGTTCATCATTGCCGGCGTAGTGGCGAAAAGACGGTGGACGGTTATATTATTTTTTCTCTTTGTTGCTTTTGGTGTTTTAGCGATGGTTGATTTTTGGAGATGGGAGTACGATTACGGGCATAATTTGAATCCGGCAGCGGCAATCATTGTACCCGGCATGGCATACCAACCGCCTTTGATCGGCTTCAAACAATTATTGAATTTCGGGGCCTATTCGACCCCGGCAACCGGTGGATGGATATTTGTTGGTGCAGGCGTCGTTTTATTAACCATCCTGGTGTATGAATGGAGAAGAATTAAAAAGACCGCGGTCTCCGCTCCCGCTCCTGCCCTTGCACTATTGCTTATCATACCGCTTAGTTTATTGCTTAGCGGCTGCAACACCCATCCACAACCGATTCAAACCGGGAAGGACCATTGCGATTTTTGCAAGATGACCGTCAGTGATAGCAGGTTTGGCGCCGAAATTGTAACAAAAAAAACAAAGGTATTTAAGTTCGATGATGCACATTGCATCGTAGCCTTCCTCAATTCAGGAAAGATAAACAAGGAACAAATTGCAGGTATTTATTTTACGGAGTTTCTTAGTCCGCACGATTTGATCGATGTAAAGCATGTTCATCTTTTACAAAGTCCTGCCCTTAAAAGCCCGATGAACGGAAATATCGCAGCATTCAGCAATGAAGATAGCCTGGTAAACCTTTTGCCTACATTCAGGGGCAACAAAATATCCTGGGAGGATCTGCAGAAATGAAGCCTTGCTTCTTCATACCAGCCCTGCTTTTTTATACCGGGGTATTTGCCAAAACCATCCATGTAGGTGCTAACCAGTTGTATAAAAATATTACTTCGGCCGTTGCGGATGCAGCAGCCGGCGACACGCTCTTAGTGGATGCGGGCCATTACAGGGAGAAGAACCTTATCATTAAAAAAAGCATTGTACTCAGGGGATTAAACTACCCTGTGTTGGATGGGGAAAACAAATATGAAATCATCTCTGTGATGGCAAACGGGGTAATCATCGATGGGTTCCGGGTTGTGCATTCTGGTATCTCAAGCCTGGAAGACCTCAGCGGAATAAAGATCTACGACTGCAAGAATGTAATCGTAAAAAATAACCTGCTGGAAGATACCTTTTTTGGTATTTATTCACAGAATAGCACTAACTGTACTATTGAAAATAATGGCCTTACAGCCACCAGTAAAGAAGAACAACAAAGCGGTAATGGCATTCATTGCTGGAAAAGCGATAGTCTGCGTATCCTGGGCAATAAAATTACGGGGCACCGCGATGGAATTTATTTTGAGTTTGTAAAAAACTCGATTATCTGGCGCAATACTTCCACAAAAAACATCCGGTATGGACTGCATTTTATGTTCAGCAACGATGACATGTATGTGAGCAACGTATTCAGTAACAATGGGTCGGGTGTATCCGTAATGTTTAGTAACCGGATAAAAATGTTCAGCAATTATTTTGAAGAAAACTGGGGCGATGCTTCTCACGGAATTTTACTAAAGGAAATATCAGATGGATATATGCAGGGGAATTATTTTGCAAGAAATACCAGTGCTATTTATATGGAGGGAGCCAACAGGATTTTTATGGCCTACAATACCTTTGCAAACAACGGCTGGGCGCTGAAGATCCAGGCCAGTTGCATGGATGTTGTACTGGAGCACAATAATTTTACAGGCAATACTTTTGATGTGGGAACCAACGGATCGCTGGTGCAGAATACATTTAATCATAACTACTGGGATAAATACGAAGGCTACGATCTTAACAAAGATAAGATCGGCGATGTCCCCTACCGCCCAGTTAGTATGTACTCGATGATTGTTGAAAAATACCCCCCGGCAATGATATTGTTCAGAAGTTTTATAACAAGCTTACTGGATAAAACTGAAAAAATTTTACCAAGCCTTACACCGGAAAATTTGAAGGATAATGCACCGTTGATGAAGAAGGCTTTCTGACATTTGTCTTGACTTTGATTGATGTGATTTATTTGATTTACATGATTTATTGACTATTTGATTGTTTGATTGTTTGATTGTTTGATTGTTGTTTATTTGATTATTGATCATTGATCAATTCCGGCTCAAAAAATAATATGATTATTGCAAGTAATGTTAGCAAGCAGTTTGGCAAATTGAAGGCGCTGGATGATGTTTCCACCACCTGCAACAAGGGCGAATGCATTGCCTTGATCGGTCCTAACGGCAGTGGAAAAACAACTTTCATTAAATCAATACTGGGCATGGTGGTGCCTGATAGCGGCTTTATAACTTTTAAGGATAAAAACATCCTGCATCATTGGAAATATCGGGAGCAGATTGGTTACATGCCGCAAATCGGGCGGTACCCCGACAATATGACCATTGGCCAGGTGCTGGACATGATGAAAGATATCCGAAGTGAAAACCCGGCTTTGGATGAGGATCTAATTAAAGCCTTTTCGCTAAATAATTTGTTGAATAAACGGATGCGTACTTTATCTGGCGGTACGAGGCAAAAGGTTAGTGCGGCCCTCGCCTTCTTGTTTAACCCGGCTGTGCTAATTCTTGATGAACCCACTGCAGGATTGGATCCTGTGGCATCGGAGCAATTGAAAGAAAAAATTATTGCCGAAAAAGAAAAGGGCAAATTGGTATTGATCACTTCACATGTTTTAAGCGAATTGGATGAACTGGTAACAAGGATCATTTATATGCAGGACGGCAAACTTTTGTTTCATAAGAGCATTGAAGCACTAAGGCAGGATACGGGCGAAGACAAACTTTCGAAAGCGATTGCAAAGGTGATGACAAAATAAGATCATGAAGAAGATTATAAAATATGTAATGACCGACATCCTTCGCAACCGTATCGTGCTGGTGTATACTCTATTTCTGCTGGCAGCATCACTCAGTGTTTTCAGCCTGGAAGACAATAGCAGCAAAGGTTTGCTCAGCCTGTTAAATATCATCCTGATTGTTGTGCCGCTGGTAAGCATTATTTTTTCTACGATTTATGTGTACAACAGTGCTGAGTTTATCGAGTTGCTGGTGAGCCAGCCATTAAAGCGAAAAACGATTTGGTTAAGCCTGTTTACGGGTCTCTCTGCGTCACTGTTAGTTGCCTTTTTTATCGGCGCAGGCATACCGGTTTTAATTTACCAGGCCACTATGATTGGCTTTACAATGATTGCGGTGGGAAGTTTACTGAGCATTATTTTTGTGGCCATTGCTATGCTGGCTACTGTAAAAACCAGGGACAAAGCAAAAGGCATTGGCGCCGCAATAATGCTTTGGTTGTACTTTTCGTTGCTGTTTGATGGATTAGTACTATTTCTCCTATTCCAGTTTGCAGATTACCCGATGGAAAAGCCAATGATCGCCATCAGCGCGCTGAACCCGATTGATCTTAGCCGGATATTGATTTTATTGCAACTGGACGTATCCGCCATGATGGGCTATACGGGGGCAGTTTTTAAAGACTTCTTTGGAACCTATACAGGCATTGGATTTTCATTCGCAACCTTAATTTTGTGGATCGCATTACCGGTTTGGTATTCCACCCGTAAATTCAACACTAAAGATTTATAAGATGAAAAGACATCCGTCACTCGTCCATTTATCAAGGGATCACCATGGTGCTTTGATACTGGCAAGACTCTTACAAAAAGATGCACCAGTTTTTAAAGGCCTTCCTACCGATATAAAAGAAAAAGCTGCGTACGCGATAAATTTTTACCATAAAGACCTGGTAAAACATTTTGAAGATGAAGAAAAAGCCCTGCAGTTAGTGATTGGCATCAACGGTCCACTGGACGGATTGTTGCAAACCATTTTCCGTGAGCACCAGGAATTACATGCCTCCTTCAGTGAAATAAATAATCATCCCGATCTCGCGGCACATCTTGATGCATTGGGCAAAGCATTGGAAATTCATGTGCGTAAGGAAGAAAGGGAATTGTTTCCTTTGATTGAGCAAAGCTGCAATGAAAAGCTGCTGGAAGCCATCGATCGATCTTTATCATCTCATCCTTAAAACATGAAAAAGGATATTGAAAACAGGACCGATATCGAACTGCTGGTTGACAGGTTTTATACGAAAGTAGTTGTAGATACGCTGCTGGCGCCCATCTTCGGGGAAATAGCAAAAGTGAACTGGTCAACACATATTCCTGCTATGAATAATTTCTGGGAAAACGTTATACTATTTTCCGGCACATATGAAGGTAACCCGATGAATCTCCACAAACACCTGCAGCATATTGCTCCATTGAGGGAAGCTCATTTTGATCAATGGGACCAGCTTTTTATCGGGACAATTGATGAATTATTTGTAGGAGAAAAAGCAAATCTTGCCAAACAAAGAGCGCTTAGTATTTCCGGGATTATACAGAAGAAAATATTGGAACAGGTTTCACGCAGAGACGCAAAGGAGCAAAGCAGCTGAGGATTAATTTTGCTTTTTTGTTTTTGTATTTCCTTTCTTGCAAAGCCAGTTTTTCTCAACTATCAACTATCAACCATTAACCATTAACCATTAACCTTCAACCATTCCCTATCCAAACAGGTACGTCAGCCCGCTACTCACCGGGTCGCAGAGGTCGGTTACTTTCTTGTTCCTGAAAAGGGTTTCCAGGATATCCCTTGCTACTTTGTAATCATCATGAATGGGGCAAGGATGCGTGGAGGAACATTTGCTTAATCCCAATCCACATTCTTTAAAGACCATATCACCATCAATAGCTTGTACGATATTGATAATGGGCTGCTGCAATTGTTCCTCGGTAATATAGAAGCCACCGGAAGGGCCTTTCAGGCTTTTGATCACATCCTGCTTTACCAGTGTTTGCAACATCTTACCAACTGTATGCCCACTTGCGTTGAGGTATTCAGCAATTTCAATAATCCCCGCCTTTTCCCCCGATTCAAATTTTGAAGCAAGATAGATGACAGCTTTCACAGCGGTTTTACAAGTATAACTCAGCATAATTTATCGATTCAAAAATTCCTGGCCTTCTTCAGAGATCCTTTCACTCGTCCATTGCGGATTAAAGGTTAAATTAACTATCACGTTGTAATCAGCAAAGGCTTTCAGTAAAGCCTGTTCAACTGCATTCACGATAGATTCTCCCATTGGGCAAAACTGTGTTGTTAAAGTCATGGAAACAAAGATAATTTTTTCGGCTTCATCAAAATCCACCTGGTAAATCAATCCCAGGTCCACCACGTTCAAACCAATTTCCGGATCCACTACGTCCTGCAATACTGCCAGCGAAATAGTGCATTTTAGATTGTTGTTGGTAATTACATTCATGCCATATTCGGTTTATGCAAAACTAATTTAAACACATTCCAGTTGTATAACACTGCTGCCAGCAACAAAAATGCCGAAGCTGATTTTAAAATGACGCCCGACGAAAACACAATGCCTGCGGAGAATAAAATAAAGCCGCCCAAATAAGCAATTGCCATTGCGGAAAATAATCTATTACTGTATAAATCTTTTGGATTGGGTGTTTTGCCCAGACCAGCCTTATCATAGTAAACTTTGTTCCAAACAATAAAAGGAAGGGTTTTAAAGGTCATGCCAAAAATAATTGCTGTGATCCAGCCAAAGAAAATTGAAAAGCCATAGAGCAACACCAGTTGAGTGTTTTCTTTATTGTTGATAAGCAATACGATGGTGATAAGCAGTATCGCCAGTGGCATAGCCATCATCCAAACAGAAAGCAATGACACCTTCATTTGCTCATCTACGTTTCTACGTATCCGTTGCTTGTATGCATTTTTACAATAGTGGGCAAACAGTATCAATGCGGCAATGATCGCAATTACCGGTAATAAGTACAAGCGAATTGTATGCAAATAAATATAGATAATGATAAAACTAACCAGGCCAATATTAATGAGCCAATAGATGCTCCACAGCCGCTTTGTATTCGTGAATTTGGAAATTAGAAACATTGGTATCAGTCTTGAACCAACACCAATCACCATCAATAAAAACCAGCCTACAATACCCAAATGCGCATGAAGCGAAAGATATTGCACTGAGCTCATCGGCAAAATGCTGCGGGTAAAATTACATACAAGAAAAAGCCCTACAGCAGTGGTGAGTAGCAGCCACAAGGTAGCGGTGAATACAAATACCGCATGCACATTTTCCTGTTTGCTTTTGCTCATACCGATTGCTAAATTTACGAGGTAGCAAAGGACCCCAGCATTGACCAGGGTGCCACCAACCTCTGCTGGCCAGTGCATATTAAAAGTGTAGAAAGCATAGATCAGTAAGGGAATGCCCGCGGCTGCAAAAACAAACGAAAGATAAGCAAGCACATTGCTGAAGAGTTGTTCTTCTATCAAAACAGGAAGCAACTGGTGACCTGCCCCAAGGATCATCATGGTTCCCCAACCCAAAGCCATGGTATGGGTAATTGCCAGTATTTTCGGGTGAAAATAATGTTGTGTGAATGCACCCGAAGCTGTAAATAAAAGAATACACCCCAACAGGAAGGCCAACGCGGCGTAGATGTAAAAAGGAAGTACTACTTTATAAGAAGTGTTTTTGACGAGACGATTGTTAGCGGCGGGAAGCATATCAGGCTTTAAAAATTAAAAGATTCACTTCACCTTCACTGATCTCCTGTATTCTGTAATCAAATTTCCTATCGGCCAGTTCCGGTAATAGAAAAACCGGGATTTTTTTATGAGCTACAAATAAGGCGGTGCCCGCAGGCAACACTTCAAGTGCCTCTAATATGGTTACCATCGGCAAGGGCATTGCCAGGTCACGCACATCAATGGATTGGATATGATCCTTAAACTTTTGCATCAATTCCTGCCATCCTTCTGAACCGTTCACAGTTTTTGAGGACTGGGCTGCCGGAACAATTTGCTCTTTAAAAAAATAAGTCTCAACAAGGCTGTCACTAACGGTGTCGGTATAACTGGTAAATCCTTTTTTTTCCAATAATAATATCAGAGGAACCGGCTCAAAACTGTTGATGATCTTCAAAACTTGTCCGGGTTGAACGGTTGCGATTTTTTCAACGATGATGTTGAGTGGATCTTTACCCGATTCAATAACAGGACGAACATCCAGTTCAATCATATCTGCAGGATTGATGGTATGAAAAAATGCAGGCAGTGGCATTTTTGCAATCTTTACCGGTAATTTTGCAGCATCGATTTCAAAACCCAGTGGAGCAAGCTTATCATAAAAATGGGCAACAGTACACCCTCCTATCTTTGCAGCCATCGACAGGCTTGCCCTGCCAGCCATCAGTTTCCGTAGAAGTGGGTTCCGCAGTTTTGCAAATCCCGGGTGGATGCTGATGATGGGTTCCAAAGCTTCAGGGCATTCTTTCAAAACCGCCGCTATTGTAGTATTTGCATTGATAGTCATAGTGATGGAATAACGCGTTTAAACTTTACAGGAATTACTGATTTCATTAATGCTGCTTTGATACATTTAAAAAACATTGAGCGGGATTGCAATAATCTCAACTATGGCACGGAAAAGATGCCATGAAAAAATTCAGTACAAGTGAGTGACACAACGAAGCCGCCATAAAAAACTTCTGCTGGACAATAAAAAGTGAAAAAGGCTTGACGCGACGAAGTAGAATTAGTCGTTTCTTTTTAATGCTCCTTCGATTTTGGTGTTAAACGACCACACCAGTTCAAAAAATTTAACCAGGCCCATCATTCCATTTTTAGAATGAACAGGCCTCGTGGTATGGTGCAGGGTTTCTCAGTTTAGTGATTGCTTTTCTATTTCCTGCGCTTTTGGAAACAGAATATTATTCTCGAGATGAATGTGCAAAAACAGGTCATCTTCAAATTCTGCCATGATTCTATAAAGCAGGCTATAGCTGGCACATGCATCTTCAGGCAATGTATAATCGTTGCTGAGTGTTCTTATCTCCGCAAGATTTTTGCCAACGAGTTCGTGCTCTGCTTCCATTAAATTGATGGGCGCCTGAACAGTTCCGAAACTTTCAGCCATCGCAGGTAATTTGTTCCCGGTAGATACCAGTTCTTTGATATAGGGGAACAGAATTTTTTCTTCTTTAACAAGATGAGCAGTCAACTCTGCATTGATTTCCTGTACCAACTGGTTGATGCGCAGCAATTCAGGATGATGCCCTCCATGAGCCCTTGCAACTTTAGCTGCATACGTACATAAGTCGGGCAGTGTTTGTTTTACATAGCTGTGATGTGTGTTTACGATATAATCCGCTAAAAAATCCAAACTCCAGTCACCATACGGGATTGGTCTTGCGGTAGGATACTGATCCGCATTTTGCAACTCCTGCTCTACCCTCGTCACGTCTAAACCTTTTGCAGCACAGGCTTCTTTAACGGTTTGTTTACCACCGCAACAAAAATCCAGGCCGTATTTTTTAAAAATCTTTGCCTTACGTAAGTCTTTGGCGGCGATTTGACCGAGCGTTTCATCGTTTTCTCCTGTAACGCGTTTTGTGATTCTTACTTTCCATGTTTCTGGGCCTTGCTCAAGATATTCCCATGTAAAAATATTACCTCTTTCTCCCAGCAACTGGTAATAAAGCGGTTTAGGATCATGATCGTTGTGAATGGTTAAACTTTCACCTTCTTCGAGTTCATCAAACCGAACAAAGATGGTTGGGTGCTTTTGCCTTGGTTCAAGCAATGTTACATTCAGGATATTCTCTTCTAAGGTTTCCATGTATTTCGTTTTATGTTTTTAAATGTTTCACAAAGATATGCAAATGATTTTAATAAAAGTATTTAAATACTTTTATTATTTTACATTTTACTAAAGAATGACAAACTGAGTTTTAAGTAGGGAAAAGCACTGAAGAATTGCAATGTTAGTAGCAGCACGTAAAATTATCCGGAGGCAGATGTTGAATGTTTGAGTGTCGCAGACTGGCGGGGAGGATAAAGCAATTTGCGGATATGGTGAAACTTATAAACAACCCGCCGCCGGTGAATGGTTTTGCAGCGCACAATAATTTCAATGTAAATAAACGAAAGCTTGCAGGGGCTTGTTGAAGGGGTTAAGAGATTTACTGATCTTTCATTACAAAAGTTCCCAACGGAGTTTGTGAAATCATTTAATATTAACCTGGTAAGATCAATATACTTTGTCGCGGTTTGCCGCCTGGTGAATGGAATTGATCGACGGTTTACTTTTAACTACGAAAAACGAATATTTTTTTCCTGTTTTGGCTGCTGCTTTAAACACCGCTTTATTAACATCATAAATAGTGAAATTGCCATCCAGGCCGAATACAGCTTTCCCGGTAATTAAAGGTTGGCTATTAAAAGTGTTCATTTCACTCCTGAACGACTGTTTTTCCATTTCTTTTTGTAATGTTTCATAATCCTTTTCAACTGCATCCTGCAATTGAATGATTGTTGTAAATTTTGCCATAGTGGTAATTTTTTAAGGATGGAATAAAAGATCGTTTAGATTGAAAGCCTTACTGGTTGCACATATGGATATTTACCTAATAAAGATATACAAATTAAAAGCCAAATAAAATGATTTAAATCCCGTTAACATTATCGCCAAAAAGGCTTTACAATGCAATGTTTGATAAATTGATGGGGATTGATAGGCTGTCTTTTGTAAACTTTGGTAAATCATGCACAAAAAGTAACCAGCGACTATCCTAATGCGATCCGCTTTCCAGGCTTAAATAAACTCTCCAGCCCGAATGGTTATAAATCTTTTAATGCCTGGTCGAGATCAAATAGTATATCCTCAATCGCTTCAAGCCCAACACTCATCCTGATCAGACCGTCGGTAATGCCGGATTTGAGCCTGTCTTCACGTTCCATCCCTGAATGAGACATTGAGGCGGGATGCGATAGCAGCGTATCCACTGTGCCCACCGATACGGCACGCACACACATGTTTAACTGGTTGATAAAGCGCTTGCCTGCGTCCATTCCTTTACCCAGCTCGAAACTTAAAACAGCTCCCGCATGTCGCATTTGTTTTTGGGTAAGCTCGTAATCAGGGTGATCGGGTAATCCGTTGTAATTGACTTGCGAAATGGCCGGGTGCCTGGAAAGATATTCCGCTACAACAGCGGCGTTACTGCAATGTTTTTCCATGCGCAGTTCGAGTGTCTTTACACCCTGCATTAGCAAAAAAGCATCGAATGGACTGCTGTTACTGCCTAATAAAATATGGTATTTTTTTGCGGTAGTGTTCATGAATTCAATATTCCTTCCAATGAGCACCCCGCCAATGGCAGTACCATGACCATTGAGAAATTTGGTGGTGGAATGAAACACAAAATCGACCCCGTATTTGAAAGGCTGTTGCAGGTAAGGAGTTGCAAAAGTGTTATCCACCGTCACCAGGACGCCATTTTGTTTCGCTATCCTTGTTACGGCTTCCAGGTCAATACAAAACATCGTGGGATTCGCAGGTGTTTCTATATGTACTATTTTAAGCGAAGGATTATTCTTTATTATTGTTTCCAATTGACCTGGCTCCCGCAGGTCTGCGATAATGCTGTTGATACCAAACTTCGGCAGCACATCATACAAAAACTCGTGTGTACCGCCATAAATAGAGTAATGCGACAATACCGTATCGCCGGCGGCAAGATTGGATAAGAACATGGTAGCCATGGCAGCCTGCCCGCTGGCATGCAGGATGGCTTTCAATTGCAAAGGTTGCCCCTCTTGATCTGTAAGTTTAAAAGCTTCCAAACTGGCGATGATCTCAGCAGCCTTTGCAGTGGTGGGATTGCCAAAACGCGAATAAATAAAACCTTTCTCCTTTCCTGAAAAGCGGTCCATCCCCTGTTCCGCATTATCGAAAAGAAATGTTGACGTTGCATAAATAGGGGTTAAATGTGCATGTTCAGCATTCATTTTTCCACCTGCGTGGATGGCTGCGGAGCCCGCGCCGGATAGCGGCTGCCCGTTACTGATATCTTCGTTATCGATGCGCATTTTTTAACTTCTAAAAATTGTGTTTCCAATAAAGTTGCGTCTATTCTATTCTTTTTAAATTCCAACTATTTCCCGGCAATGTCTCCTTCAAGGTTAATGCCACGTCAAAATGCAATGATGTATAATTCGCGAATTTTCCTGGTGAGTACCCCTTTGGGGGTGACTCACCAGGAAAATTCATTCAGTCCGGGAACATTGTATATTACGGAAAAGGAACGCCAAACTAAAAATAAAAAAGCGCTACGCCCTTTCTCTTCTTATCAAAACAATGCCTTTAGTGTTACCCCAATAGTCCTCGGATTTCCCAGGTGTACCGCTCCAAAATCATAGGCATATTCAATGTGTTTTGTATTGGTCAAATTTCTTGCCCAACAAAATACTTCAAAATGACTGCTGCTCAGCCCTACCCTTGCATTGAGCAAATGGAAAGGCGATTGCCGGATGGTATTGGCAAGATCAAAATATTGGGTGCCCAAATAATACCATTCTCCCCGGGCGATCAATTGCAATGAATGTCTTGTTGATAAAAGCCAGCTGTATTGCAAACCAAGCATCGAGGTAACTTCCGGCGTAAATATTTGCCGCTTGCCATCGAGGTTTACTGACTGCCCGTTTTGAGAAACTTTCAGGGATTTATATTGTGCATCCGTGTACCCCAAACTGTACTCTGCCTGGAATCCTTTTACAGGTTTCACCAAAACTTCCAATTCGGCTCCTTTACTGGTAAGTTCACCGGTGTTCCTGGTAACCGTTATGGCTTCCGGCAACACAAGTGTGGGCAATTGCGCATTGTTTACGATGGTATAAAAACCGGAAACATTTAAATGAAACCTGTCGGCGAACAAATTGTTTTTAAATCCTACCTCAACATTGTTGCTATACTCCGGTTGATAGGGATATAAAGGAGGCTGAGAAGGATCAGAAGACAATTGGGTTAGTCCACCAGTTCTGAATCCACGGCTATAACTGGCATATACATTATGGTGATCATTCAATTGATATTGCAAACCAAGTTTTGGAGAAACCGCCTGAAAATGTGCAGCCGCGGCCGTATCAGGAGTAGTTACCATAGCACCCTGCCCGTCAGGCTGGTATTCTCCGGTAACTTCGAGTTCTTTATTTTCATAATCATACCGCATCCCTGCAATCAACCCTAATTTCTTTAATAGTTCGTAATTTATTTGTCCATATACAGCGATACCGGTGTTATTCCCTTTAGTAATGTTGATGGTTGAAAAATCGGTTGCCGGAACGCCCAATAGCCCGGCATCTTTACCAAAATGAGTGGCCTGTTTTACCGGATTGTATTGATGAAAGAAATACGTGCCTGCTGCCCAACTCAGTCTCGATGACTTGCTCGCAGCTGAATTAAATTTTAACTCGTGCGTCAGCACTTTTACATTGTTCCATTGTTTGCCATAATCATTTATGATGGTGACAGCGTCCACCGGCGAAAAATCTCCATCAAGTGGTGCATCATAGTAGCGATGATTATTCTGCCAGGCAAGCTGTGAACTGAAATCAAAATAAGCGCCGGTATGATGAACGGATAAAGATGCATTCAAACTGTTGTCAATCATTTTTGCCACCGCATTTTGATTTACCTGGAATGGATCCTTCAATGCATCATCCACACCATTTACCATTGGAAAAGCTCCGTTATTGTTATCGTTTTGATGCTTCAAATTAGCCGTGATGGCCCATTTTGCAGCAGCCAGCCACTTCAGGTAATAATTGCCCGTAAGCGCTGATTGCCGGTCGAACGAACGATTGTTAAACTGGTTGTTGTAATACCCGTTGCGTTTATTATACACCATTGAAGCGCCAAAGAAAAGTTTATCGTTTACCAATGGAGTGCGGATACCGGCACTGTACCGTTGCATGTTATAATCCCCGAAATTCAATTCCACAAAACCGCTGGTGTGGTTAGCGGGTTGTTTTGTAATAATATTGATCACACCGCCCATTGCGTTTCTTCCGTACAAAGTACCCTGCGGTCCACGCAATATTTCTATTCTTTCGATATCCGAGAGTTGCGGAATATAGGTATCCAGGCTAAACTGGTTTACACCGTCAACATACGTGGCTACTGCCGGATCGTAGGAAGTAGTGGTAATGCCACGTATAGAAGTTACATTTCTTTCATCACCGGAATTACCCGAATATACATTCGGAACAATGGCCGTTATATCCTTTATATTCCAAAGCCTCAGTTGCTCAACCCTGCCGGAAGAAAGGGCGGTGATGGCCGTTGGTATGTTTTGCAGCGATTCTTCTTTCTTTTCAGCAGTTACCGTCACGGCTTCCAACTGTACCAGTGAATTGTGCAGCTGGAAATTGAACGATGCATTGTTCCCGTCAACATCGATGGTGCTTAGAATCGTCGCATGATTTGTAGCAGATATTTCAATGGTGTATTTACCTTTCGCTACGCCATGCATACTGAAAAAACCGGCCGCATCGGTAAAAGCATTTTGTTGTGTATTCAGTAAATGAACTGCTGCATTCACGAGCGGCTTCGATTGCTGATCAGTAACCTTTCCACTGATCGATACCTGTCCGCTCACATTAAAACCCATCAGCCACATCATCATTCCAAAAAGAAATTTATTGACCATACTGTTTTCATTTTTTTAATAAAGGGAATTCGGATTTTAAAGAATTATTTTTTTACCGGCATTGGTTCTTTGGTCAACATCGTTGTGTCACTCCCTTGTACAGTTGCAGCAGCGGTGAGCAACTGCATCCGTCCAAACGATAATCATCCATCAAATATCAATCCTCAGCAAAACCATTAAAATCATTTCGCATTGAACTGCACCGATCTTATACTTCCATCTGTTTTATTCGCCGATTTGTAATTGAAATAGAGTGAATGTGGCCTGCCATCAGCGGTTATTTCAAGCGGAATTCTTGTAACCGCTTTTTGCTCACCTTTGGCAACCATCATCGGTGCTTTTCCCAATAATTTGCCATCGGGCGCATCTAATCTTATTTCAATTATTGCGCTGGTTGCAACAGCACCTTTCCATTCTGTATTGATGTTAGCGGAACTAACAGAAGTAAGGTCGATACTATCCACCGCAAACCATCCTTCATTGGCTGGAAAAAGCAATGCCCTGCTTCCCCCGGCTGAAGAAGCGGCAAAACCTCTTAATTTTTCTTTCCCGGTAAAAAGAATCGTATTACTGCGCAATGAAACCGCATTGCTGCCAGTTAATGATTTGATATTATTTCCGCCCTTATCAGTATAGCTTGCCGACAGAACGAGTACGCTGTTGGGCTTTTGATCAGCCAGCGGAACAATTTCACCTGTTGGTGGCAACGACTTTTTAAGCGTTGCCGGACTTGCCAGCGACAATATCCAGGTTACCATTTGGCGCACATCCTCATTTGAAAGTGTTGGATGTGAAGGCATCGCCACTTCGCCCCAAACGCCGGAGCCACCTTTTATTATCTTTTGACCCAGGTAATTCATTGCACCCCTGTCTTTCATATATTTTTTCGAAACCTCCGTATAAGCAGGACCAACAGATTTTTCGGCCTCTTTATGACAGCCTTTGCAATCAAGGGTGAGGATCAAATTTTTGCCCTCGATATTTGCCTGCCCCTGCTGATGGCCCAAGGCAGCACCCGCCCTATCGCTGCCTTCAACATAATCAGCCGATACAAAAAGATTGGCAGGATCGATCTTAGCCGTATCACTCGGGTCGGTAACAGTTACCGCGTATTTAACCGGCACGCCTGGCAGATAAAAAGATTTATTTCCTCCTGACAAACTTACCGACACTACCGGTGTTTCATTGCCTGCATACACCGTTTTTGTACTGCTTTTTGAAGTTGCACCATGACTGTCTTTCGCTTCCACAGAAATTTTATAATCACCCGGTGTGGTATAGGTATGTTCCAGTTCCGGTTCGCTGGTTTCTTTAGTGACTCCATCTCCAAAATTCCACAGGTACGTGAACTTGTCTTTTTCAGGATCGCTGGCTTTTACCGTTGCTTTCACTGTGAATGGCAAAACGCCGGATGTTTTATCAACCGTAATTGCTTTTATTTCAGGCGGGCGGTTGCCGCTGTTATAATCAATGCGTGCCAATCCTGCATCCGGATTTTTTGTAAACCAGCCACTGCCATACTCCAGCAGGTACAATCTTCCATCCGGCCCAACTTCCATATCAATCAATGAATTCACTTTCAAAGAAGGAAAGAAAGGTTCCATTTTATCAAAATCACCATTGGGCTGCAGCGAAACTGCCTTTACCCAGCCCCGGATCCATTCATAAATGATCAGTTTACCATTGTAGTAGTCTGGCAAACGGGTTTCTTTCGGAAACATGTCTGTGTAATAAACAGGTCCCGCCATGGCATTTCTACCACCGGTACCAACCTGCGGAAAATCAGGAGAAGGACCATAGGGGTACCAGATAAATGCAGGCTGGGCAGGAGGCAACTCCCGTAAACCCGTATTGTTGCGGGAGTCATTGATGGGTTTGTTTGGATCAAATGCAGGCCCACTGGTTCCTGTTGCATAATCATACTCATGATACGCATAGTTGTTTCCCACAAATAATGGCCATCCATAATAACCCGCTTTTCTTGCCTGGTTGATTTCGTCGTAGCCACGGGGCCCACGGGTAGCAAAACTATCATTGTTTGCATCCGGACCTACTTCACCCCAATACAAATTGCTGTTTTTTTGATCAACTGATATCCTGTAGGGATTTCGATTACCCATCACGTAAATTTCGGGCCTGGTTTTATCCATGCCTTTTGGAAACAGGTTGCCTCCGGGTATTTCATAAGTGCCATCTTCTTTCACCCTGATGCGCATGATTTTACCACGCAGGTCATTTGTATTACCCGCCGATCTTCTTGCATCATATTGTAGATGGCCGGGCAGATCATTCAAAGGCGCATAACCGCTGTTCACATATTTGGAGCCTTTTTCATCGAATGGCGTGGAATTATCGCCCGCAGAAAAATACAATAATTTATCTGGCCCAAATGCAATAGATCCGCCGGTGTGGCAACAGATTTCACGCTGCGACTTTACTTCCAAAATCACTTTTTCAGTAGCCTTGTCGAGCGTATCATTTTTAAAAGTAAATCTCGATAAGCGGTTCACTGCGGTATCTGCCGGACTATAATAAATGTATACCCAATTGTTCTTTGCAAAGTCGGGATCTTTTGCCAGCCCGAGCATACCTTCTTCTGCATTTACCCCGGGTGTGGAAGTCTTATAATAAACATCAAAAAAGCCCACCTGCTTTACTTTTTTTGTATCCTGTTTATATAGTAAAATCTCCCCGCGCCTTTGGATAACCATTATATCGAGGTTGGGCAGAACGGTCATTTCAGTAGGTTCATAAAAATCACCCTGTGCTAACTGCGTTTTTGAAAATCGGTTATCCTCCGGCGGAATCTGCGCTTTTGCTTTTCCGTAATCCAGCTCTTTATTCTCTCCTATCGCGTATTGAATGCCACCCAAAAGATGTGTGAGATAGGGCCCCTCGGAAAATGACGCTGCGGTATGGCCCAATTCTGTGTAAAATGCCCTTCCTCCATCATACTCGTGGTACCATGCTATCGGGTGATTGTTGCCATTCTTACCGCCGTGGTAAGTCCGTTCATCAATCGTCATTAAAACATGCAGGTCCTTCGCGATCTTTTTGAAACTGTAGTATTCATCCGTGCGTTTCCATTGCAACGGAAGATGTGTTGTAGCTGCATTGTTGGTATCCACAACATTTAAAACTCCTTCCTGTATATTTGGAAAGGTATCGTTGATACCGGGATGATCGAGAAAATAGGCACCTGCAAGCCGGCCGTACCAACCCCAGTCGTACTCGCAATCTGTAGCGGCATGTACGCCCACGTAACCGCCTCCGGCCTGGATATACCTTTCAAAAGCGGCTTCCTGCCGGTAGTCAAGCACATCACCCGTTGGACTTAAAAAAACAACTGCCGCATATTTCTTCAGGGTATCTTCATTAAACATGGATGCATCTGTGGTTGTATCTACACCAAATTCGTGTTGGCTACCAAGTTTTTGGATGGCTGTATTTCCATCGGCTATGGATTCGTGATGGTAGCCAGCAGTTTTGCTAAAAACCAGGATCCGTGGATTGCCGGAACGTTTATGAGAGCAGGAAAAGGCAAGGAAAACAATGGATAATACAATAAGATATTTAAGATTTACCCGGAAAAAATTCATATGGTTGATTTTTGAATGGTGAATACATGTTGGTGTTAAATGCTTTTCAATATTTCACAATCCGTTTTGCATTGCCGTAGTTAGGAAATTTGTTGCCGGATATACCCGGACCAAACCCAAATTGAAAAGCTATGTTCAAATTAAAAATAACGTTCATGGAAAACTTCAACTAAGACAAATGTGTATGAGCGAGCTGATGTTTATTGTTTCGTGACCTTGTCCCAATTTTGGCAATTCAATCCTCGCGGCAGCCTTGTGTTCTTTAGAAATTGTGCTGCTATATGTCGAAAATATAGCAGTGCCAATAAGAAGTATAAGTCCAAGAATAAAAAAACCACCTGCTGTTACAATCATTTTATATGCATCACTTACTCTTTTGTCGTTTTTTGTATCGTCATATGTTGCTTCACCGGCGGCCTTTGTGACAAAAAGAAGGCCTAATCCACAAAAAATTATTGCCAGTAAAAGGGAAGTCCAGGATGAAATCGTTAACCATTTTGCAGTTGAAGATGCCGCGCTAAAACCAACAATTTTATCAGAAAATGTCAATGAAATAACCAAAACAGTAGTAGTTAATGTTAAAAATTGTTTACACATATCTTTTGTTTCAGGATAATCATATTTCAAAAACATTTCTGCCCGTGAAGGTTTTTTCTCCGGTGACATAAACTTAAATTTTAAATTGTGACATGTTACCAATGTTTTTCAATAGTGTTTATTCAATTTGGCGGCCGCTAACGTTTTACTTCCCACAAAAACTTTGCTAATACTAAAAAAAATCATTTTCATTACCTGCTGTTGTCGTGTAAACAGGAACTTTAAAATAAATAATGATTGGTGGATTTATAAGTATGCGGGTTAGTTTCTTATGGTTGTTATATCGTTCTGCGATTGCAAATTAACGAAATTCATTTCGGCTGTGGCCTGGAACGAATACATAATTGAAAAAATAAATAATTTGATTGCAGGAATTATGAAAACTTAGTACAAAAATTAAATATCATTTTGCCGGGTCCAGGGGTTGGGGCAGCCACACACGGAACCAGGAATTTTGATCATTCGTATTCCCGGCAGAAGCATAGTCACATAACAATACCGGAACCGGCTCGTTAGCGCCTTCTTTGTGCGATTCTATTTTAAAAGAAGCTTTGAAGGCCATCCAAATACCCCGCCGGTTGGTAAATACGGGTTCCAGTTGAATAAAACCATCTTTGTCAGATAAGGGAGTTATGATGGCATCTACATTAAGTCCTCCAAGCCTCGCATCACGCGATAATACCACCGGGCCACGGACGATAGCGATATTACCAGGCTGACCGTCTGAATATAATATCCGTCCCCGCATATCCAACACTATCGATGCAGTGTCGCCAGCATTCCATTTCCGGCGAATGGCTGCATATTGGCCTGCGATTATTTTATTCACAGCCGTTCCATTAACAGACAATTCAGACCGGCTACTCCATCCGGGAACGCGGATATAAACGGTAAAGTCCTCTGCTTTAGGTATCACGAGCTTAACATGAATATTACCCGAAACGGGATAATCTGTTTGCTGTATTACCTCCAGCAATTGCCCGCCGGGCGTTTGCACATGCCATGATCCGTCCACAAAATAATTGATACGGATGCCTTCTTTGTCGCTCATAACGGCCGTAAGCGGCAGGGTAAACAAAGCTCTTGGTCCACTCGCTACACAACAATTGAGCCCCATACCACACTGTTCGCTTCCCTGGAGCCGCTCCCCTGCCAGGGGAGAATATTTAGCCCAATCGCTGCCATCCGGCTTCATAGCGCCGAGCAGTGCATTATAAAAGGACTGTTCGACAGCATCGGCATATTTCACTTCTCCGGTAAGCCTTAGCAACTGTTGGCTCAACTTAATCCAGGTGGCAGTTACGCAGGTTTCCTGGTAATGGGCGATAGGGAAGGCTTGCAGGGCTTTACCGCCAAACCAGCATTCTACCGATGATCCTGAACCGGTAATATTTATCTCAGTGTTATGGATGTTTTCCCAGGTTTTTTCAACTGCTGCTCTATATTCCTGCTGACCGGTAAGCCGGTACAATTCAAGCAGGCCTTCATAACACGACATCATTTCATAGGCTTTTTGCCCCTGCTCCCATCCAAACCAGCTTTTAGGTTTTGGAAAACGCTGGGAGACATTTATTCCTGACTTGTTGATAAGTTGCGGCCCGTCGGGTGCTTCCCATTCACGGATGATCTCCATTGCAAAATCGAGGAAACGTTTGTTACCTGTGCGGGCATACAGAAGGCAAATAGGTTCAAGAACTGAACTGGCAGCCATTCCCCTGTGATTTCCTTTTTTTACAATTAATACTTTCTTATCAGCCAGTTCTTTTATAAGGTGATTGGCTATCCCACTTGCGGCCTGCAGGGCTTTGGATTCATGGGTTAGATCATAATATGCCAATAAGCCCAGCATACAGTATTTTCGTCCCCAGATATCCCATTGCTCCAGTTGCGCTGCATCGGTGTAATTGCCAATATATCCATCGCGTGTTTGTGTTGAGATCAATCCGGCAACGGCTTTATCAAGAATGTTTTTGAGTTTTGGATCAGGGCGGTATCGATAGGCAAGTACTGCGGAGGTAAACCATTTGCCCCAGAATTCTGTTTGCCAGCACCGGGTTTCTGTGCGGTTCTTAAATGGTTCTACCAACTTGTCGACATCCTGTGCAAGAATGCGGTTGTTATAAGCGGCATTGAGTTTTTCACCAACAAAGCCATTGATGCCAGCGGTTTGTGCCGCATGAAGCATATCGTGGATAGTTGCTTTAGCGGGAGCCTGCCCATAAGCGAAAGTCAGTAACGAAATCTGCAACAAGACTAAAGAAACACAGTATTTGTTGATCATGCTGGATTGTGGTTGCTATTGAAAGATATCGGCTATTTCAAAAAAACCTCACAGGTTTTTAAAACCTGTGAGGTTTGGGGCTGTTACCATTTAAGTTTTAGCCGGATCAAAAATTAAAGGGAAAAATTGTCCTTCCATTTTGTTGTTCTTGTTTATTGGTGGCACTCCCTGTAACAACACGTCATCGGAGTTTGACAGTGTGCCATCTGCAAATACATTTAAAACAAATGCCCTTCTTTGCTGGGCTGATTTATTTTCGTAGGAACCATGCACCATTAACGGGTGATGAAAAGTGGCATAACCCTTCTTTACCTCAATGGGCACTGGCTTAAACTCGTTTTTTTGTTCATCGGTAAGATATTGCATTAAGCCCTCCATATCTCCCGCAAGATCGGGTTTGTCCAGTAATCCCCACCGATGACTTCCCGGAACATAGTACAGACAACCATTTTGCCTGGTAGCATCATCCAATGATGATCCGAATTCTAAAACAGCAAAGGTAAAAATAGCCAAATGAATTATTGCAACATGATCTAAGGTTAATCCGTACCTATATCCAACCGTATCCATATTTCCTGCAAGCCACTTCATATAAATTACCGGCCGTGGTGAGATTTAGCGTGGTATTCTTTTTGAAGAACTTATATTGCAAAGCATATACAATTTCCCGAAAGGTTTCAATTCCGGGATCTTAACAAAGCCGTTAACTTAGTTTTAAAGATTGCTTGTATGTCTCCCGCTATTTACGAAATCATCAGTAATTTTCTATCCCATACACGTATATCGTGCGAATCCGTTCTCTTCTCAAAACATCAACTTGTGATATGAAACAACATTATGACAAATACACCGGTGAAGATCAAAAGGTTTGGCAATTATTGTATAACCAACAAATCGACCAAATTCGGGAATACGCATCTGCGGCTTATCTCAGGGGTTTGCAACTTTGTAATTTTACCAATGAGCGTATCCCGGTAATTGATGAGGTGAATGGTATTCTTTTGGAAGCCACGGGGTGGAAGATCGAAATTGTTCCCGGGCTGATAGACAATCACTCCTTCTTTAAATTGTTATCTGAGAAAAAGTTCCCGGCAAGTACCTGGCTACGTAAAATCGAATCGCTCGATTACCTGGAAGAGCCTGATATGTTTCACGATATCCTGGGCCATGTCCCCCTACTTACCAACCACGATTTCTGCAATTTTTTGGAAGGATTGGCCGAAACCGCCCTTCAATTTATCGATGACGAAAACTCTATTGAACTCATCAGCAGGATATATTGGTATTCTGTTGAATTTGGGTTGATCATCGAAGCAGGAACCTTGAAAATATATGGTGCCGGTATTCTTTCCTCCAAAGCCGAAACATATTATTCCATCCATGCCGATCAACCGAAGAGAGTTGACTTTGACATCCCGTTAATCCTGGATACGCCGTATATAAAAGACAAATTCCAGGAGATCTATTTCATTATCAATTCTTATAAAGATCTGTTTGAAAGCATTGATGACCTGCCTGTTTTATTGTCTCAGAAAATGGCCGTGAAGCATTAGTTGCAAGACGTATTTTTATCTCAAAACCCCATTTTTACCCTTTTACCGCAGGAGCGTATACCCAAGTGTCTCCATGCTAACTATGCGTTGAATTGATACCTTCAATTCCGCAATTACTATCTTTTCTCAAATAATACATTCCTTCAACAAATCATCCCCTCCGGACTTTTTATTTCCAATCTAATTAAAGTGTAAAAATTCATAATTCATCCAATAATTATAATAATTCATCCAATAACAGCCCTCTAAATTTTCAAAAAGCATGGAGATTGTTGTCCAGTAAAATTAACCGGGATAAGCCGCCATGTTTATAAAATTTAAATAAAGCTTATGAAACAAAAATTATGGATCCTGATGTTTTTTACCTTCTGTGCAATTGCAGTGAAAGCCCAAACCCAGTCTGTAAAAGGACATGTTACCGACCAGGACAGCCGTCCGCTGGAGCGTGCAACCATCCAGGCGGCTGGTACTAAAACAACAGTCATCACCAATAGCGAGGGGGCATTTTCAATCAATGTGCCCGCTACGGTGAAATCACTCATCATTTCATCAGTTGGGTATGTTCAGGTGGAACAAGCCATTAAGGGGAATACGATGAATGTAGCAATGAAAAAGACAGATAAAAACCTCGAGGAAGTAGTAGTGGTAGGATATGGCCAGGCGCAGAAAAGAATGGTAACGGGTTCCATCAGCAAAGTAGGCGCCAAAGAGATCGAAAATCAACCCGTGCAAAGTTTTGAATCAGCCATACAGGGCAAGGCACCGGGAGTGGTCATTGAAAACAGCAGCGGAAAAGTTGGCCAGGGAATCAAAGTTCGTATAAGGGGCACTTCATCAATCTCGGCAAGCAGCCAGCCTTTGTATGTTATCGACGGTGTGCCACTCACTACGGCAAGCCAATCTGATATCAATAATGAACCTACTAACCCGTTAATCGATCTCAATCCCAATGACATTGAATCGATTGAAATTTTGAAGGATGCTGCTTCTTCAGCGATTTATGGTGCAAGAGCAGCCAATGGAGTGGTATTGATCACCACAAAGAAAGGGGCACGCAATAGCAAAAGCGTGGTGGAATTGAATTCGAGCCTTGGCTTTTCAAATCCTACGGTGAAACGTAAATTTTTAAATGCCACCGAATATGTACAGGCAATGCGCAATGCTGCAGCCACCAATGGGCGCTACGATTTTATTCACGACAATGCTGGTCCGGATGGCGCTACTACGGCGGCAACAGAACAGGAAGCAGTAAACAATTTTGTAAAATATTACGAGGATAATTTCTTGGATCCATTATCGCTCGGCACCGATTGGAGAAATGCAAAGGTGAATACGGACTGGACGGAAGAACAGTTCCGGAAAAATGCCATCTCCCGCCAGTTGGATCTGTCTGTCCGCGGTGGAAATGATAAAACAAGATTTTTCGCTTCCGGCTATTACAACGACCAGGAAGCGATTGTAATTGTAAACCGTTTCAAAAGATTTGGAGGCCGCTTAAACCTTGATCATAGCATCAATGATAAATTATCCATTGGGCTCAACATGTCAATCACCCGCTCGCAGCTGGACCGCATTACAAATGACAATGCATTTTCCACACCGGGACAGTTGCTGGCGCAGGTTCCGATCTCTCCATTGATCGATCCTGCCACCGGCGACATCAATGCAAATACCTTATATCCGAATGCGCTGTTTGATGCTAAATACAATAGCGACCGGCAAATCACTTTCCGCAACATCGGCAATGTTTTCGCGAATTATTCTATTCTTCCGGCTCTCTCCTTCCGCTCGGAATTTGGTACAGATATATTGAATATGACCGAAGAAACCTTTGCTGATAAGAGAACACAGGATGGAAGCAATATCGGGAAGGGACAATATTTTACATCTCAAAACATCACTTTTAATACCAACAATTATTTTACATATGCACCCCGCATTGGTGACAATTTTAAACTGACCACCCTGCTGGGCATGAGCTATTTACAAAATGATCTTCGTCAATCGAATGAGCAGGCGGAAAACTATCCCTCTGCGGCAGTGAAAAATTTAACCGGCGCTACTACCGTTACTTTTGGCAATTCTGTAAATAACCGCTACAACTTCCTCTCCTATTTTATGCGGTCGAATTTTAGTTTTAAAGACAAGTATTTATTAGGCTTTAGCGTAAGGGCGGACGGATCTTCAAGGTTCAGTTCCGAAAACCGGTATGGTTACTTTCCCGCAGCTTCCGTTGGCTGGGTATTATCTGAAGAACCATTTATTAAAGACTCAAAAACGATCAACTACCTGAAATTGAGAGCCAGCCTGGGTCTTACAGGTAATGCCGAGATCGGCGAACACCAGTTTCTTGAGTTGTTTAATGTTTCCAATTATCCCAATTTGCCCGGCTTTATACCGTTCCAGTTGGGTGATGCACGATTGAAATGGGAAAAGACCACTCAAACTGATATAGGACTGGAATTTGGCCTTTTCAATAATCGTTTCAGCGGCGAAATTGATGTGTACAATAAACAGACGAAAGACTTGTTGCTGGCGGTAAATGTGCCTTCCACCAATGGGTATTTTGACAATGTCAACTTTTTGAACCAGGTGCTTCAAAACCTGGGCAGTCTTGAAAATAAAGGCCTCGAAATTTTATTGAATGGAAGGATCATTGATCAGAAGGATTTTAAATGGAGCAGTTCTTTCAATATTTCTTTTAATAGGAACAAAATAAAAGATATCAAAGGGCAGGTAATACAGGGAAGCACTACGCAAAGAGCTATAGAAGGCGAACCCATCGGTGTATTTTTTATGCCGAAATTTTTAGGGGTAGATCCTGCAAATGGTGATGCGCTTTACCTTGGCGAAGATGGTAAATCTACCAACGATTACAATGCTGCGAAACGAACCGTGGTGGGTGATCCTAACCCGGATTTTACAGGTGGATTCAACAATACGATTTCTTTCAAAGGGTTTGATTTGAATGCCTTTTTCACTTTTGTATCGGGGAATGAAATTTTCAACCTTGGGGGAAGATTTATGTCATCGGGCTTTGGCAATGGACTGGATAACCAAACGATAGATATCTTGAATGCCTGGCAAAAACCGGGTGATATCACCAATGTGCCCAGGGCCGGGGTATTTTTCAAAACAGGTCAACGGCAATCATCCCGCTGGCTATATGATGGATCTTATATCCGGCTCAGGCAATTATCGCTGGGATATAATTTACCTGCGGAGATAACATCAAGATTGAATATCAATTCAGCAAGATTATTTGTGGCTGCTGCCAATATATGGACTAAAACGAAATATATCAGCGACCCGGAAGTGAATTCATTGGGAACCCAGATTTCCGGCGTAGCCAATATTACCGGTGGCATTGATTTTTACTCCATTCCACAGCCTAAAACTTTTTCACTGGGATTAAATATCAAGTTCTGATGGTGTAAACCGGGTTGCCGATTTGTGATCGCAAGGCGACTGGTGAATATCCAAAAAAATAAAATAGACTTTCATTCACTAAAAAAAAGTATATGAAATTTAAGATAATTAGCTTGCTGGTGATTGCTATTTCAATAATGCCGGCTTGTAATAAAAAGCTGGATGTGGCGCCACAGAATACATTAACACCATCGCAAATAGTTTCTGCCGATGATGTAAAGGCAGTGTTGTTCGGAGGGTATTCCACTTTACAAAATGCGAATGCTTTTGGAGAAAAGTACAATACATTTACCGAGTTACTGATCAGTGACAATGACATCACCTGGGCCGGAACTTTTTCCGATTATGATGATCTTGCCAATAAGGCACAGACCAGGGAATCAGCTGTTATTTACCAGGTATGGGCCAACTCTTATCATACCATCAATGTTGCCAATATTGTTTTGAGCAAGCTGGATGTCATTACCGGTGATGAGAAATTGGTGATTGAAGGTGAGGCGAAATTTTTAAGGGGACTAACTTATTTTACGCTTGTTAACCTGTTTGCCAAACCATATTCCGCGGGCAATGTGCAGAGTAATCCGGGGGTACCGTTGATATTGCAACCGGTTTCAGGATACGACCCTGCGCGGGATAAATTACCCCGGGCATCCGTAGAAGCAGTGTACACGCAGATATTGGCGGATCTTACGGAAGCTGTAAATAAATTGCCTGAAGAAGCCGATAATTTTAGGGCAACGAAATATGCTGCCGAAGCCATTCTTTCAAGAGTATACCTGGCACAGGCAAATTATACTGGCGCAGCCACTGCGGCCAATGACGTGATTGAGTCTAATTTTTATTCACTCACCTCCTCTTTTGACAAAGCATTCAATAACTCAGTGAGTTCTTCAGAAGATATTTTTGCCATTCAGCAAACCAGTCAGAGCAATTCAGGTACCACCGATTTCGGTATTACAGCATTTTATTCCGGCGATCCGATTGGGCGGGGTGAAATACAAATTACTCCTGCGCATATCGCCAAATATGAAGCAGGAGACGAGCGGAAAGATTTTTTTTATGATGGCAGCAGTATCTCCGGCTCGCCGGGCATACTCACATCGAAATGGAGAGACCTGTATAAGGCCATACCCGTGGTAAGACTGGCAGAAATGTACCCGACAAGAGCAGAAGCCAATTTCCGCAAAGGCGGTGCACCTATCGGGCCTAATACACCGCTTGAAGATGTGAACATCATTAGGAACAGGGCGGGACTAAGCTCATTGGGAAGCATAAACAGCGCCAATGTGATTGTGAAAGAGCGGTTTTTAGAACTGGCATTTGAAGGAGAAAGGTTCTACACAGTGAAGCGATTAAAACTTACAGTAGATGGGCATGCGTACAACGATCCGCGATTGATATTGCCTATTCCGCAAAGAGAAATTGACCTGGGCAATTCTCTGCCGCAGAATGAGGGATATTGAAAATTTATATCGCTATTAGTCAACCGACGCTTTAATATTTTGTTGACCAGCAGCAGTTTTTATGGCAACATCGTTGTGTCACTCCCTTGTACTGTATTTTTTCATGGCATCTTTTCCGTTCGATAGTTAAAATCAACTATAGAATTAAGATCACTAAATATATCGTAGCGATTTATTCAACCCTTACCGGGTTGCCGGCAGCGAACTCCTTACCCATGGGTTTCACCTATTCCCGACCGGTATACAGCCTCCTTCAGCTTCCTATTTGCAGATAGTTCCTCATATATCATTTATTTAACCGAGCTTTAATTTTTTATCCACTTCAAACAGATATTCATGAGGCTTAGCTTATCTTTTTTGATCCTTGCCCTTCCATGTGTTTTAGCAGCGCAAACTACCACCACTACCACCTCCCAGGGAAGCAATAATACTGCTGGTGGCGCCTACGTGGCACCGGTGGTAACCAAAACATATACAACTCCGGCGCCGGCCACTACTTCGTTGACACCCGCACCAGCTACGAATAATTCTTCCCCGGCATCCACTAGCTCTACAAATTCCCCTTCGGTTACCTACTATAGCAAAGGCAAATTGAGCCAGGAGCAGAAGGAAGCCGTGGAATTTTTGAAAAAAAAGGCGAAGGAAGATTTGGCGAACATAAAAAAATGGAGGAAGGAAGCAGCAGACAAGTTTGATAAGTTTGCAAAAGAAAATAAAACTACGGGCCTTGCTGCCATAACCCATTTGGAAGAACAATTTGGCTCTAGTGAAGGCACCCACAAGTGGCCCGAAACTTTCCAGGCAGTTATAAAGGAGGGTGTTTACCAGGTAAAAGTGCCACAGGTGAATTATTACGAGTATAAGGTTCCTTTCCCAGCGAACTTTACATATTCTGCTCAGGACGACTGGCAACTGGATGTAAGCTTTGACATTGTGGAACAGAGCGTGACATCCTGGTGTGGAATTATCATTACGCCTTCCTCCGGGAAGGATTTGGATTATATGGTGAACTCCGCCAATGGGCTTTTTGAAAATGCTAATGTATCTGTAAAAAAGAAGTTTAATAAAATGACACTTATGCGTAGAGGAAATATTTTTGCACAGTATTTGAATGACCGCCTTATAGATATCTCCACGATAGAAAAAGAGAACATGACCGGTGGCAAATTTTTTCTTACTGGCACCGCTGCCTCGCCGGGCTACCCGCACATTGTAAACTTTGATGACATTTCCTTTAAAATATTGGTGAAGCAATAAGCTGGGTGCAGTCAAAAGCCAATCGAAGGGTTAGTTCGTGTCCTCACGAGCCCCGCGATTTTTAAGTTCCTTCCGCATATCTTCAAAAAAACGAATTGATTTTCATTCATTTCGTAATAACTGCTGACGAGTAATCGTACTACCGGAATTACCTGCTGCTACTAAACAGTCATCTGTACCGCGAATCACCGAATGTATTTCACGTTCTTCGTGTATGGGTGTGAGTGATAATAACTGATTTTTCGGCACGCTACATACGTCGGCAATCGGTGTATAGAAGCATGCCACGGATTAATTATCAATAGTTTCATTATTGGATAGCAATCATGGCAAACGTGGTTGACTAACCCTTATCAAATGACAAAATGCTTACTTATTTTATCAGTGTTACTACTCACCGTTTCGGTGATATCGGCCCAGGGCATTGGAATCAACAATGACAAGGCACCAGCGGACAACTCTGCTTTGCTGGATGTAAAATCAACCACAAAAGGAGTACTGATCCCCCGCATGGATTTTGGCGCCCGTAACATCGCCGGTTCTCATTCCCTTACCAAACAGCTTGGCTGCAAGGGCAATATAAGTACTGTCTGTTTTTGAAAGCGCTTGTTCTTCCTTGAGTTCCTTGTTATAAATGGAAAATATGGTTGCATAAAGTTTTTCAAAACATTCAGCATTGATGGTACAGATACGGTCACATATGGAATTGTACCTGCTATCCAATATGTCACAACCGCTTAACGACTTGAAATGTGCGGATTGCAGAAAAGTTTCCATTATCCGCAAACTCAGTTTATCGCTGTTAAGCATAGAAAAAAGTATCAGCTTGAATATCACTTCGCCTGATAATTTCTTCACTTGGGTGTCAACTTTAGTTTCGATAGGCAGATCCCTGAAAGTTTGGGATGGAATTAGTTTGAGTAAGTCATTTACTTTCATACTCAAATTTATTAAAACTCAGGTTTCGAACACTTGTGGGTTTCACCCACGGCTATTCACATTCAAGCCTTTCAGGCTTTTAGACAAAGGCTCGCTCATTTAGTCGAATTGAAATTGATGAAAATATTTATTGTATCTATCATCAAAAAATGACCCGTCCGATCTTTTTACATTTTGCCCCTCAATGTATATGCCTTTGTTCCCGCGCCTGTACAGCACGGTGGGAATAAGCCGTTGAAGGGTTGTATGTCCTTCGGTTTAAAAACTAAGTGTATTTTTATTATACAACATAGCATATGGCAACACAAAAAACTGAAGTCTGGCAAAGAGGCCCCGTACCTGGAATACCTCCCCTTTTACAACCTGTAGCACATGCATTATTGCAGGCCCGGGAAGAAGTAGCTGAAATCATGATAGACTTTCCGTCGACCTTGCTTTGGGAACGGCCTGCAGGGATGGCTTCCGCGGGCTTTCATTTGCAACACCTGAGCGGGGTGCTCGACAGGGTGTTTGCTTACGCAAGAAATGAGCAACTCAGCCAGCTACAATTTGATCAATTAGCTGCCGAAGGAAAAAATGCTGAACACGGAATTGTCACCAATGAGCTAGTCATTAGGTTTGATAAACAGGTGGCTAAAGCTATAGAGCAACTGAAAATAACCAATGAACATACCCTCACAGATTATCGCGGGGTCGGAAGAGCCGGACTACCTTCGACGGTGATCGGACTTTTATTTCACGCTGCCGAACACACCATGCGTCACGTTGGTCAGTTGCTGGTTACGGCAGCCGTAGCGAAAAACGGTCCAATTCAGAATTGACAGTTACTCTTTCCTACCAGCGATAAATAATATAAGACTATCGATAATCCTGGCTCATGTATTTAGGTGTATACTTATCCAACATTTCCTTCAATAATTGACTGATCTACATCGGCCTGGTTTTGCATTTCCTTTTTCAACTGCTTTAATCTTTTAGTGTAGGATAGCTTGGTAATAAATACAAAAAGCACCGGTACCACAAATATCGCCAGCGCCGTTGCCGATAACATCCCTCCAAAAACAGTCCAGCCAATCGTTTTACGCGACTCCGCTGCCGCACCGCTGGCAAATGCCAATGGAAGCACTCCCAATATAAAAGCCATTGAAGTCATGATGATCGGGCGAAGGCGCAATTGCACCGCCTGCAATGTCGCCGGTATGATCTCTACCCCACGGTCTACCCTTTCCTTGGCAAATTCCACAATCAGGATGGCGTTTTTTGCAGCCAGTCCGATCAGTGTGATCAGCCCGATCTGGGCATAAACATTATTGGTAAGATTCGGCAAAAAAGTTAAGGTTAGGATCGATCCGAAAGCCCCGATTGGTACCGCAAAAAGCACGGAAAATGGCACAGACCAGCTTTCGTACAATGCTGCAAGAAAAAGAAAGACGAAAATAATGGATACCGAAAAAATGGTAATGGTACTATCACCTGCCTTAATCTCTTCGCGGCTCAAGCCCGAAAATTCATACCCGTAACCGCTTGGTAAAGTTTGCGCTGCTACCTGTCTTAACGCTTCGATCGCCTGCCCGCTACTTACGCCGGGTTTGGGTGAACCGTTGATTTCAATGGACCGGTAGATATTATAATGCGAAATCAGTGTTGGATTTTCGACGATTTTAGTTGTAAGCAAAGAGCTTAATGGTATCATGCCGCCCTGGTTATTGCGTACGTAATATTTTCCCACTTCTGCAATGGACGACCGGAAGCTGGTATCTCCCTGTGCAACTACCCTGAAGTTTCTTCCATATAAATTGAAATCATTGATATAACTGCTCCCCAATAATGTTGACATTGTACTGTACACATCTGACACAGCAACGCCCAGCTGTTTTGCTTTTTCTTTGTCTACATCCGCCTGGTAGCCCGGTGTACGGGTAGTAAAGAAGGTATATGCCATACCGATCTCCGGCCGCTTGTTCAGCTCTGCTAAAAACTTACGGGCCACTACTTCAAACTGCTGAATGCTATCCGTACTGGTGGTTTGCTGCAGTTCGAATGTGAAACCTGCGGTGGCTCCAAGGCCTGGGATGGCAGGTGGCGCAATCGCTAAAATTCTTGCTTCTTTAATATCCGCGGTACGTTTCTGAACTTCGGCAAGGATGTTTTTCAGTTGCATTTCCTTCGATTTACGGTCATCCCATGGGAGCAGGTTTACAAACATGGTACCCACATTCGATTTGTTTGAGAAACTGATGATGTTAAGTCCGGCCAATCCTCCAACAAGTCTTACACCAGGAATACTCTCCACCCGCTTCATAATGGTCAGCAGTATTTCTTTACTCCTTGTGGTGGAAGCTGCTTCGGCCATTTCGTAGGTAACATATAAGCGCCCTTCATCTTCAGAAGGTATAAAACCGGAAGGTTTGTTTTTAAACAAAAAGAACAATCCAACAAACAGGCAAACCAGCATCACAAGCACAATGGGGGTCGCCCGAATCCATTTACCTACTCCCCTCGTATAGGAAGAAGTCAATTTGCCAAACCAGTTATTGAACGATGCAAAAAATTTATCAAGCACATTCCTTTTATCCGTTTCAGTTTTGGATGGTTTCAGCATCATGGAACATAGAGCGGGTGTAAGAGAAAGCGCAACGAAGGCAGAAATCAGTACAGACACCGCAATGGTAATGGCAAATTGCTGGTAAAGGCGCCCTACAATACCGGGGACAAAACCAACCGGCACAAACACGGCAGCAAGGATCAGTGCGATGGCGATTACCGGTGCAGAGATATCCTTCATGGCCATTTTAGTAGCTTCTTTTGCGGATAGTTTTGCGTGATCAATGTAATGCTGCACAGCTTCCACCACTACAATGGCATCGTCCACCACTATGCCAATAGCCAGTACAAAGGCAAAGAGCGTAAGGGTGTTAATTGTGAATCCAAAGGGTATAAAAAAGATAAATGTTCCGATGAGTGAAACCGGGATGGCCAATATGCAAATCAGTGTTGCACGCCAGCTTTGCAAAAAGAGAAATACCACCAAAACCACCAGCAGCAATGCTTCCACCAATGTAGTCAACACTTCTTTGATGGAGGATTTAACTACTGATACAGTTTCGAGCGGTATTGTGTAGTCTACATCTTTCGGAAAAGTTTTTTTAAGTTCGGTTAAAGCTTTGGTGATGCCTTCATACGTGTCGAGGGCATTGGCGCCTGGCGCCTGGTAGATCAGTACAAATGCAGCAGGTTTTCCACTTGCATAGGCATTGCTGCCATAATCAAATTTGCCAAGCTCTACTCTCGCCACATCTTTCAGGTACACCAGGGTGCCCGTTGCAGGAATCGTTTTAACAATAATATTTTCAAACTGCTCCCTGGTATTGATGCGGCTGTTTGTAAGCACACTGTATTCAAATGCCTGTGCAACAGGCTGCGGATTGTTACCTACTGTTCCTGCAGCTACCTGCAGGTTTTGTTCCGTCAATGCAGCTGTAATATCAGTTGTGGTCATCCCTAGATTGGCCAGCTTTTCAGGATTGAGCCAGATACGCATTCCAAAATCATCTGCACGGGAAACGATATCGCCAACTCCTTTAACACGCTGCAAAGCATCCTTTAGATAGATGTTGGCATAGTTACCGAGAAAGGTGGCGTCATGTGTGCCATTCGGTGAGTACAAGGCCAGCGCCACCATGATACTTGGATTGCGTTTACGAACCAATAACCCTAAACGCTTTACCACATCAGGCAATGAAGGCTGGGCAACGCTCACACGATTCTGTACATCCAGCGCCGCGATATTGATATCCGTGCCAATCTCAAAATTTACATTGATGCTGCTTTGGCCGCTTGCTGTACTGTTGCTCGACATATAAGTCATGCCCGGTGTACCGTTCACCTGTGTTTCAATGGCCGTGGTAGTGGTTTGCTCCACGGTTTGTGCATCTGCCCCGGTAAAATTGCCACTGATAGTAACGGTGGGTGGCGTAATATCCGGGTATTGGGCAACGGGTAAAATGCTGAGTGATATTAATCCCACCAACACAATTACTATAGAGATCACTATAGCTGTAACCGGTCTTTTTATAAAAGTATCTGCTACCATATTTATTTTCTTTAATAACCTTGGGCAGGTTATTGAATGTTTGGATGATTATTTCTTTTGCGCTGCACCGGTTGACGGCGGGGAAACTGGTTTTGTATCAATCGATGCCCCCTCTCTTAAATTTTGAACACCTTCGACTACCACTTTTTCGCCTTTTTCTAATCCATGCTGAATAATAATGTCGCTGCCAATCTGTTTGCCCAGCACCACTTTGCGTTGTGAAACCTTATTGCTGTCATTTGGCACGTACACAAAAAATTCACCCAGTTGTTCTGTAACGGCTTTGTAGGGTATGATTACCGACATAGTAGATGCATTGTTCTTAACCCGTACGGTTCCGTTCATCCCGGCAACCAGTAAATTTTTAGTGTTGGGAAAGATGAGCCTTGCTTTGATGGTACCGGTTTGCGCATTTACCGCCCGGTCGAGCAAGGCAATTTTACCGGGATAAGGGTACACATCATTTCCAAATACCAGTGAAAAAATTGTATCCGTTGCTTTTTGTTTATCAACCATCAGTTTGGTAAACCGGTAAATTTCTTTTTGATCCACATTGAAATCCACACCCAGTTCTTTATCAGAGGAAATTGTATTTAGTACAGTTTGCCCGGCCGTAACCGCGGTACCTACTTTTACCGCAGAGATGCCAATCACTCCATCAAAAGGTGCATATACCTTTGTATACTTTACACTGGTTTGAACCGCACGGATATTTGCCTTGGAAGCATCGGCCTGTTTTTTCGCCACCTCCAATGCTGCATCTGCATTATCCACTAATTGTTTCGCCACCGCATCGTTTTTATCCAACTCGTGATAGCGGTCGGCATCTTTTTGTGCCTTGTTCATATTGGCTTGCTGTACCATTAAATTGGCAACCGCCTGCTGGTAATTGGCAGAATAGAGTTGTTCATCTATTGAGTACAGCAATTTTCCTTTTGGTACTCTTTCGCCGTCTCTGAAGTAAACGCCGGTTATAAATCCATTTACCTGTGGTCGAAGTTCCACCTGGTTTAACGGCGTCACGGTGGCGGGATATTCATCATAATAGACTGCATCGGTTAAGCGAACTTCCTGAACATTCACCTTTGCTGGCGGCGGTGCAGCAGGCGCAACCGGCTTTTTATCCGAACAGGCAGCCATTAACAGAACAACGGCAAAACCGAAATATTTATAAAGGGAATCTAAAGACATACGATGCGTAATTTAAATGATTGATGTGCTTGAAAATGTATTAATAGTTGATTTGGCCCAGCGCTTTTTGTACATCTACTTTACTTTCAAGTAACTGGTACATGGCGGTATAGTAATTAATTTGTGATGTACGCAGGTCCGATTCTGAAGTGATCACTTCGAGGTAGGTTTTGATACCTGAGCGATATTGCAACTGGATAACATCATACACTTCTTTGGCGAGTGCAAGATTTTCTTTCAATGCGAGATAATTTTGCAGGTTACTCTTGTACATTGCCAGCGCCTGTGCATGGTCAGCATTAATATTGCTTCTCAGGTTGATAATATCTAACTCATTTCTTTGTAGTTGCAACTCGGCGATGCGGGTTTCTGCCTTTCGTTTACCTCCCTGGAAAATAGGAAAGCTCAGCGTAATGGCAGCAAATGAGTTAGGATAATTATTCGAGTAAACCTTACCGAAATTATTATTTTGATAATTCAAATTGTATGCGCCGTTGGCAGAAACCGAGGGCAGATAGCTCCATTTATTATATTGCACATTGTATTGCAACAGCCTTCTTTGCGTTTCGAGCAACCGGTATTCGATCCTTGCATTGTAATCGGGGGCCTGCAAAGTGTCTAACTGTATTTCACTCATCATCCGGGTGCTGTCATAAACAATATTCAGCGATCCCGAAACAGGGTATCCCATCAGCGATTTAAGATATTCCAGTTTGGCCTTCAGCAATTCTTCATTACTTTTTTTTGCCGCATTGGCATTATTAAGTGTAATGGTTGCCCGTTTATAATCTATCTTATCAACAATGCCTGATTTGTACTGGTTGTATGCATCTTTCAGGCTCCGCGCAATTCTTACAATGTTTTCATTGGAGATATCTATCTGCTGCCTGGTAGACAATACATCATAAAAAGCTTTGGAAACTTCTGCGGCGATATCAATTTTATTGTTGCTGGTATACTGCCTTGCCTGCAGGCGAACATCTTTACGGGTGCGGTTTGCCAGCAAAACGTCCTTATCAAAAATAGACTGAGAAACCGTAAACTGACCGTAAGAAGTATTGTTAACGCCGAGTCTCACTGGGTTTCCGCCAATAACACTTGTTTGGATGATGAAATTGTGCTGGAGGCTATAGTTGAAATTTACCTGGGGATAAATTTCAGAAAGTTTACTCCTGATAGTAGATTCTACTGTTTCCTCATCAACCAGCGATTGCCTGACCCGGGGTTGGTGGGCAATTGCATAATCTACTGCACTTTTTATGGTGACTTCAGACAGCAAACTATCCTTCAGATCGGCCTGCGAAAAAAGTGAAAAAGGAAACGATATCATTAACCCGGTTGCAATTATTAGTCTTATCCGAATGGGTATTTTTATCTTGCGTTGAATCATATTGAATACGGGTATTATATTTATTCTTTTAATGGATTTTCCAATAAGTTTAGCAACCGGTAAGCACAATTCTCAAAATAAAAAAAATGTATGTCACGCTCAGTGTACAAGAATAAAGCCGTAAATGTATCAATTTTTTTATATCTCCTGCTTATAAAGCGGCATGTTATTCTGCATTAATTGATTCACCTGAAATAACAGTGAGCTCTTTAATAAATTCCTTTAATAAAACGCGGTTAAGCGAATAACTATAGCAGCGTCCTTCTTTTTCCGGCTCAATCAACCCTGCTTCAACTAGCGTTTTAACATGATGACTCACGGAAGGTTGCGCGAGTTCTGTATCGTTGATTATTTTAGCACATTGAATCAAACCGCCGCCGGCCGCCATGTTCGCCAGTATCCTGAGACGGTTAATATCACCCAATGCCTTGGAAATCTTTTCAATCTGCTTCAGTTCCATGTGAATACATTGATAGATGCAAATGTATCAATCAAAATTAAACCGCCCAAAAAAATTTGTTATTTGCCGGTTATAGATGGCTCAAGAACTGGCAAGTATTCTCCGCCATTTAAAATGCATAAAAAAGCCAGCCGTTCAAATGGCTGGCCTATCAAGGAGAAAACTTATAGATTATGTTGTGCAAAGATCGCAGAACACTTCACCACGATTATTCAGCTTTCATTTTTTCGGCATCCGCTAAAAATGTTTTTAACCCAATATCTGTCAAAGGATGTTTTAGCAAAGCGAGGATCGAAGAAAGCGGACAAGTACAAACATTGGCGCCGGCTTCAGCGCAAGCGATGATATGGTTGCCATTGCGTATGGATGCTGCGAGAATCTGTGTTTCAAAACCCTGGATCTTATAAATATTGCTGATCTGTGCAATTAGTTTAACACCGTCCCAGCCACTATCGTCGATACGGCCAATAAAAGGAGAAACATAAGTAGCACCCGCTTTTGCAGCTAAAATAGCCTGGCCGGCGCTAAATATAAGCGTACAGTTGGTTTTAATTCCATTGTCTGTAAACCACTTGATTGCTTTTATACCTTCTTTTATCATGGGTACTTTTACAACGATATTCGGGTGAATTGCCGCCAGTTTCTTTCCTTCTTCGACGATGGTAGCAAATTCGGTAGACAGCACTTCGGCACTGATATCACCATCTACTATTTCACAAATGATTTTGTAATGATTTGCGATGGCGGCTTCACCTTTGATATTCTCTTTGGCCATCAACGATGGATTGGTGGTAACACCATCCAGTATTCCTAATTCATTTGCTTCACGTATATCTGCAAGATTTGCCGTGTCGATAAAAAATTTCATATTATATTTTGATTTTGTTTAGTGTTGTTTTTCAAAGTAGCTCCGATGCTTTGGGATTTCTTAGTAGTATTTATTTAACCAACGGTTTTTCATTGCTCAACATCGTTGTGTCACTCACTTGTACATTTACAGCAATGGGAAACGACAAAAAGAACATCCCTGCCGACGATCTATTAACCATTGACCATTCAAGGGATACGTTCATACCTGATAAACCGCCGACAGGGCTGATAGCCGCCGTCGGGGTTAGCCCAACCCCGTCAGCGGTTACAAACCCTGACGGCGTTTAAGTAAACGGCATTGATTCACCATTCACCATTCACAATTGACCAATGACCATTCATCTACTTATTCACCGAAATCTTATAAACCGTCACAGTATGATACTGCTGACCCGGCAATAAAAGCGTAGAAGGAAATTTTGGCTGATTGGGTGAGTCCGGGAAATGCTGTGTTTCCAGGCATAAAGCGCTATGTTGATTGATGGCTTTTCCGTCGCTGGTTTTAATGCTGCCATCTAAGAAATTGCCTGAATAAAATTGCAGGCCGGGCTCTGTTGTAAATACTTCCAGCGTTCTGCCGCTTTTATCATCGCTTAAACTTGCCACTTTAGTCAGGCTTGAATCTTTTTTATTTAAAACGAAGTTGTGATCATAGCCGCCTTTTACGCTGTCGATCCTCAATCCTATCTTCTCCCCTTTTGTAAAATCGAATGGTGTCCCTTTCACGGGTTTAATTTCTCCTGTTGGGATAAGGGTGCTGTCAACCGGCGTATAATTGTCCGCATCAATCATCAGTGTGTGATCGAGAATAGTATTACTCACATTGCCGGTTAAATTGAAATAACTGTGATTGGTAAGATTTACTACCGTTGCTTTATCCGTTTTCGCGGAATATTCAATCTTCAATTCATTGTCATCGGTCAATGTATAACGAACATCCACATTTAAATTTCCGGGATATCCTTCTTCTCCATCTTTACTCAGGTAACTCAGCATTAAAGAAGGAACAGAATCATTTTCGGTGGCTGATTCCCATACTACTTTATCGAAGCCCTTGTTACCACCATGCAGGTGATTGCGCCCATTATTGGTAGCCAAGGTATATTCGGAAGTATCAATTTTAAATTTACCGTTTGCAATGCGGTTGCCGTAGCGGCCTATTAATGCGCCAAAATAAGGAGGTTTCGCGAGGTAGCCACTTAAGCTATCGAAGCCTAATACAATGCTTGATTTTTTGTCGTTTTTATCGGGCACAATCCAGGAGGTAACTACACCGCCATAAGTGGAAATTTTTACCTGCGTTCCCTTCGCGTTGGTTAGGGTGTACAGAAAAACTTCTTTTCCATCGGCCTGGCCAAAAGAGGCCTTCGTTATGCCTTTCTTTGTTTCCATTGTATCGTCACTTTTTTGATTGTTACAAGAGCTTATCGAGGTTGCAAAGATAGCGGCAATCCCAAGGACAGGCAATGTTATTCCTTTCATATTTAATTGTTTTATTCCTGTTTTACAGATGACCTTTTTAGGTTGTTTTAAAATGTAAACAGTGGATGATAAATGTTTATTTGATTAATGATATTGTTTTTGTAATCTGCGATGCGCTAAGTTATTCAATAACAGGCAACCGGCTTTACTTTATCGTTTATTGAGGGACTTTTTTTACCTGCGGTTAATTACTCCGGACCGAACATTTGCCATTCCAATAGCGTTGGTGCAGCATCTTTATTTTCAACCACCAGCCTGAAATATTGTGCGGTTACGGGTTTAAAATTCTGCACATCGCCAATGCCTTTGGTGGCTGCCTGGAAAATGGTTTTCCAATCCTGGCCAGACTTATATTGAAGTGTTAACATTTGCTTTTTATTGTCCCATGGATGCCATGGTTCATCTACAATCAAACTCGAAATGGTGGCTGGCTTTTGCAGGTCAACATCAATAGTTGCTTTCCGCTCTCCTTCAGCAGCTTCCCATCTTGTGAGACGATTCCCATCCACCAGGTTTTTTCCACCCTCCGCTTCAGATTTCTGGGAAGAAACAACCACCTGCTTTCCAGCCAGCGGCATAGGACTGGTAAGGGGCTCGCCTTCAAATTCAACTGCAACCACCGTATTAATTTTATCAGGTGCAATTTTGGGTAAATGGATTACTGTGCGGGAAGCTTCAGCAGTTACCATTATTTTTTTTGCGGGGGATGCAAGCAGCCATGCTTTTTTTATTTTGTTCGTCATGGGAATACGCAGTTCTCCATCGGCGGGATAGTCAAATATATGGAAGTAAAGGCGCTGCTCTTTCCGCGTGCAGCGGCCCCATGACAAGTAAGGAAAAGGGCTTGCGGTAGTACCATAAATCGACTCCTTATTTACTTTGAGCCAACGGCCCATTTGTGCGAGCCTTTCAACACTTGCTTTCGGAATTTCGCCCAGGGAAGTAGGACCAACATTCAACAAAAAATTTCCGCCCTTGCTTACAATTTCTGCAAGGTTTCTTATGAGCGTTGTGGTACTCTTCCAGTTGCTGTCATAAGATTTGTATCCCCAGGTATCATTCATGGTCATGCAAGCCTCCCAGTTTCTTCCGGGAAAGCCTGTTGAGGGCACAAACTGCTCCGGTGTTTCGGTATCACCCTTAAAGCCGCCACCCAGGCGATTGTTCGTAATTAAGTTGGGATGTTTTTTTAGCAGGGGCTGAAATTTCTCCGCCCGTTCAGGCGTCATATTTTGTGGCGTGTCCCACCAAAGAATGTCTAATTCTCCGTAGTTTGACAGTATTTCATTCACCTGCGGAACAGCGATCCGGTCGAGGTAAACATCCATGTCGCCGTCCTGCGCTTTGTCCCAATGTCCGCCGCTTGCAGCACCGCCCGGATGATTCCAATCCTGCGCCTGTGAATAATAAAATCCAATTCTCATTCCCTGCTTTCTGCAAGCTTCTACCAAAGGCTTCAACAGGTCTTTTCCATAAGGTGTTGCATCCACCACATCCCAATCTGTTACTGTAGAATTAAATAATGCAAACCCATCATGGTGTTTGGAAGTGATTACAATATATTTCATCCCTGCATCCTTCGCCATCTTAACCCATGCCCCAGGATTATATTTTACAGGATTAAACTGCTTTGCATATGCCTTATATCTATCAACCGGAATTTTGCCCCTGTTCATGATCCATTCTCCAATGCCGGGGATTTTTTTGCCATCATAAATACCTGCCGGAACGGAGTAAACTCCCCAGTGAATAAACATACCAAACTTGGCATCTTTCCACCAGGCCATTCTGCTGCTATCAGCAGCTGGATCACTATTTTGAGCGTAAACAGTGTTCATCGTAGATAAAAACAAAATAATGAGAAGTAGATTTTTTTTCATAAAGCTTTACGTTGGTAATTCACTGTAAAGTAAAACGAATTAAAGCATCTGAAATAGAAATTCATCCGATTTATTACGTTTTGATACATGGATCATCCTTGTCCGACGACATTTACAGATTGGATGGCCCTGGCGTGTGGCTTTACCAATGCGTTGGAAAGTATCCATCGGGTACATATTGATGAAGAACATAGTCAATTGGCGCCGGTTCACAACGCTGGTCTTCTTCCAACAAATGGCCATCCGTTCACCCAGGTTATTTTTTCGATCTGCAACTTCGACCTTCCATTATCACTTGCATCATAGGCATGATATACCAGGTAGTCTGAACCGTTGAAAGCCGCCACTGCATTATGCCCCACGCCAAACCAGTCTTTATTTCCTTCCAGCACAACGGAACCGCCTCCTAAATTCAAGGGCACCCCATCCCTATCTATATACGGCCCCGTTACTTTCTCACTTTTGCCCACCATCATCTTGTAAGTACTCTTTTCGCCACGACAGCAATAATCAAAGGACACAAATAAATAGTAATAGTTATCATGCTTATAAATGAACGGACCTTCAATGGCTGCATCGCCCGCTACCGAATCAGGAAGAATAAAATCTCTTTTGCGACTGGCAACAGTATGCCATATTTCAGGCTGTGATACCGTGGTCAAATCATCATTCAGTTTAACAAGTTTGATACCGTTCCAAAAAGAACCAAATGCCAGCCAGGGAATTTTATTTTCATCCATAATTAAGTTCGGATCGATTGCATTCCACATATCTCTTCCCGGCACAGATTGAATCACTCGTCCATGGTCGGTCCATTTAAAGTTGGGGGCAGATGGATCCAGTGTTTTGTTGGTTGCTACGCCAATGGCCGAAGTGTTTTTACCAAAGGCAGATACTGAATAATATAAATAATACATACCATTGTAATAACTGATATCAGGCGCCCAAACATGGCCCCTGAATCCCGGGATGGCTTTTACGGCCCAATCCTGCGCCCCCGGGAAAACTGCCTTTTCTTTTTTCCAATGTTTCATGTCTGTTGAAGAAAAAACCGCAATACCCTGACCGGTACAAAAAATATAATAAGTACTATCCTGCCGGATGATCACAGGGTCGTGTACGGAAATAAGTGTATCGTTGAATGGGCGGGGATTGCCTGGCTGGGCAAAAGCATTTACAGAAGAGAATAAAGCAAGGACTACAACAAATTGCTTCGCTATAAAAAACCGAAAAAGGTTCATATTAAATAATTTTTAAAGTGATCCTAAAACATACGGCAGGAATGATTGTGGGGTGTATTCCCGGTGAGTCACCCTTTGGGGTGACTCACCGGGAATACACGAATTGAACTTCCTTTGGTACGTGCTGTAACTTTAGTACTCAACACCTGCCTGCTCCAATACAGTTTCCATTATCCTGCTCACTGATAAAGTTAATTGATGAGTCACTTTGGTGCTTTGTAGTAAGCCATTATCCAGGCAATGCATTACTTCCATAATCTCATGTCCGAAGCCATTGCCAAGATGCGGAAAAGAATAGGCCTGATCCGTCCCGTCTTCCAATATAACAGAAAAGTCAGTCGCCTTAAACCAGGGATTATTAATTTTTATTCTTCCTTTTGTTCCTACAATCTCAGCCTCAATGGCCGTTTGAAAACAAATAGAAGAAATCAATTGAGCAGATGCACCGTTGCTGAACTGGCAAATAATATTGGCATATTCATCAACACCCGTTGCGGCAAGCCTGGCAATGGTTTTTATAACGGTCGGCTCACCAAATAGTAATGTTGCCAAAGCAATCGGGTAAATACCCACATCCATTATTGATCCGCCCCCAAGCGATTTATTATACAACCTGCTTTCCAAATCCAACGGTGCCGCAAACCCGAAATCGGCAGAAAGGAATTGAGGAGCCCCGATAACATCCTCTTCAATCAATGATTGTATTTTTTTAATAGAGGGCATACATGCAGTCCACATACCTTCCATTAAGAAAAGTTTGCGCTCAGTAGCAGTATCAATCATCTCTTTTGTTTGACGGTAGCTGAGCGACATAGGCTTTTCACATAATACCGCTTTGCCATTTTGCAGGCAGGCGATGGCTTGTTGGTGATGAAAGGAATGCGGTGTTGCTATATAAACAATATCCACCTCCTTATCTTTTAACAGGTCATCGTAATTGGTATACCATTTTGAAGCATTGAATTTAGCCGCGTACTCTTTTGCCCTGTCCTCGTTGCGGGACGCAACTGCATATACTTCTGATCCTTTCACAACAGCAAGTGCAGTGCAAAATTTTTCAGCGATCCTGCCGGCACCTAATATTCCCCAGCGATAATTTTTATTATTCATAGTAATCGCAAAATAAGCCTTACAATTTTATCCGGCTTAGATTTTTATCCTGATTATAGAAAAAGAATTCGGTGCTGCCATAAAATTCAATGTCTTTCCTTTTAAAGCAATGGTTGACTCCTTCGGCGCTACGTTTTGTGGCTTGTCGAATGAATTAACATCATGAAGATGGTTGCTTTGCAATACAGTAAGCATCGCTTCGGACGGAATCTTATTAATGCCTTCAATACTGATAGGGCTCATTCTTTCTTTTTGAGAAGCATTTACTATTTTGATGATCAGCTCTCTTTTATTTTTATCAACTACCGCGGAAGCATACAGGCTATCCTGGCCCGCTACTGCCTTGCCATCTAACAACGCCGGCACCACGTCTGTTCCTTTATTGGTGGAGTATAACTTTTGTACATAATAATTGGGTGTGCCATACGATTGCAGATTATTCACCCAGATCAGGTCGGGAGTCCATTGCCACCCATCTACATGCGCAAACAATGGCGCATACGAAGCAAGGTTTACCACGGCAGCATTGCGTTCCAGCCCGGTCATAAAGGCAGCTTCTGCAATGGCGGTTTGTGCATTGTTCCTGTTATTGATGCTTACTGTTTTATCACTTTGGGCCGCATATTCGCCGGCAAATACTTTTGGTCCGTTGCGTGGATAATTATCGTACCGGTTTGCATTCGCCAAAAACCATTCGGGCCTGCGATAATAATGCTCATCAATAATATCGGCATTCATTTTTCTTAGCTCGCCGTTGAGATAATCAAACCGTTCGCCATTAGGATCAGTGCCCGAACTATTTACCAGTTTAAGATCAGGATAACGGGCTTTGAGCGCCTTCGTAAATATCTTTAACCGCTCTACGTATTGCGGGCCCCAGTTCTCATTGCCAACACCCATCATCTTCAAATTGAAAGGAGCAGGATGCCCCATGTTCGCCCGGAATTTCCCCCATTTCGTATTGGTATCTCCGTTAGCGAATTCAACCAGGTCCAATGCGTCCTGCACATAAGGATCCAATTGGTCAATGGGTACCAGTTCGGCTGTATTGAACTGGCAGGCCATGCCCGCATTGAGAATCGGTAAGGGCTCTGCACCAATGTCTTCCGCAAGCTGAAAATATTCATAAAAACCAAGACCAAAAGTTTGGAAATAATCCGGGGTGGGCCGGTGTGCAAATTCACTGTTCCAACGGTTGATGATCAGCTGCCTGTCTTCTACCGGGCCAATGGTTTTTTTCCATTGATATCGAACAGCAAGATCATGCCCTTCCACGATGCAACCACCCGGGAATCGAATAAAGCCGGGTTTCATATCAGCCAGCATTTGAATCATATCTGCCCGCATTCCTCCCGGCCGCTGTTTCCAGGTATCTGCCGGAAATAAGGAGATCATATCGAGATCAATTACGCCCGTTCCTTCAAAACGAATCCTTAGTTTTCCTCTTAAAGCCGTGTCTGAGGCTACAAAGCTTACTGCGGCTTTCTTCCATTCTTTCACTGTATCGGACGAAGGAGTAACTACTGCATTGCCAATTGTTTTACCGGAACCATTCAGCAGTTCTATGTGCATGGTAAGTCCGGGCGCGTGTTGGCGGTACATCACTGAAAAATCATACCGCAATTGTTTTTTGATGCCCATGCCACGAAATCCTTCATTGGTAATACTGAGTGAATTGCCTGCCTCTTTTTTTGATATGCAGGCAAACCGCGGATTGGCAATATTTTCTTCTTGCCTGTTCAGCACCATTACGCTGCCTTCGTTTATTTTATCTTCTTTAACAGTCCAGCCCATCAGCGGCATATAGAATTCAAAGGAACGGTTCTTTACCAGTTCGGCGTAAATGCCACCATCCGCACCCAGGTTAATATCTTCAAAAAAGATTCCCCACATGGTTGGCTGAACGGTTGCTATCGAACGGCCTGCATTCACCACAATATTGTTTTTTTGCTGTGCATCGATAGAACCTGGTATTAAGAAACCTGTTGTAAAAATGAGTGAGGCAAGCAACTTCTTTAAATGCATATTATTATTTTTTGTTGGTAATAAATGTTATACGGAGCCTTTTAGTCGTTTCGTAAATGAAAAATTTATCACTGTTGTTTAAAAATATTTTTTTCCCGGCTTAAGATTATCAATGAAGCTTCACAGGCGTCGCACTCTTCAACATTTGTAAATCTTTGGTGCCTTCTGCGCACAGTACTATTGTTGCCGGCACAATTTACCACAGGCAAGCGATTTCATCTGGCAGGGTTTACACCTTCTGTTGTCATATCAATGCGTTTTATGGTTCCATCCCGATTGTAATACAAATAATCAATGCAAACTGAGCGTCGGAAACTGCCACCATCAGTTTGCAAACTTCCATTGTGATAAATAAAATACGACTTGCCCTTAAATTCAATAATCGACTGGTGATTTGTATTAGAATTGCCCGCAACTTCATTTAGTATTCCTTTAAATTGCCATGGGCCTTCTATACTCCTGCTCATTGCATAAGCTATCTTTTCGGGAAACCCGGAAGCATAGGAAAGATAATACCAGCCATTGCGTTTGTGTATCCAGGGAGCTTCTGTAAAATTTGGTAATGCGATGGTATTAATGGGACCATCCAACTCGATCATATTTTGCTTCAGCTTTGCATAATGGCATTTTGAGTTTCCCCAAAACAGGTAAGCCTGGCCGTTATCAACGATCACTGAGGGATCGATATCATCCCAGCTGATTGTAGCATCGGTTGTCATATCATTGGTAATGATTGCTGAACCACGTGCATCTTTGAACGGCCCGGTTGGGTGATCAGCCACTGCTACACCAATGGCCTTCCCCTTAATGGCAGCATGCTCTGTAGCCACATACCAATAAAATTTACCACTGCGTTCTATCACCTGCGATGCCCATGCGTCATCCTTTGCCCACGCAAAATCCTTCACCCGGAGCGGTACGCTATGTTCCGTCCAGTGTACCATATCTGCCGAGGAATAACACAGCCATTCATGCATCACATACCCATCTTTGCCCGGTGCTGCTTCATCATGACCGGTATATAAAAACACCGAATCGCCGTATACAAATGCTGCCGGGTCTGCGGTGTACTTATCTTTTATGATCGGGTTACCGCCAACGACAGCAGAGCCTTGTGCATAAGCCATATTGTTTTGTAAGGATGCCAAGCCTATGGTAAGTATGGTCACCACCACCCGTTGTTTCGATTTTAAAAGCATGTTATACAGGATCATTTTTTATTACGTTCTGAAGTTGTTTTAGTGATAGTAAGTACTTGTCGAATACCCCGGATCGGTAAACAGCCATCCTATCACGATATCTTTTTGCCCCATACCGGTCGGCCACCGGATGTAAATCCGCTATACGTTAGTGTTACCTTCCTGGTGGAAGCCTCCCAATCCCAGGCATCTGTTACATTGCACTTAACGCCATCGATATCGAGTATACCTGTTGCACTATTATAAGACCACGCACCCGTAACGCCCCCACTCACCTTCTTATCAGCGGAGAGTGTGATACTAACGGATTTTTGAATCACCTGGTATTGATACTGCATCGTAATTTGTTCCCAGCTGCCCACCAGCGACTGTTCAGTTATGGTTGTTTTAGGTACCGCTGCATATCTTTCCGGCGCAACCACCGGCCAGCCATCTTCCGTCCACTGGATGCTCCTGACATGCCCCATCATTACCGCGTTTGAGACATTGATGCCCGGTACATCTTTTGGCAAACGCCCCTGCGAAGCATAGAACCATTCTTTGGTATCAGGGTTTTGAAATATTGCGCAGTGAGAGATGCCGACCCAGCCGGTATGATTGTTAAATGCATAAGGATGCATGATCATCGGCCAGCATTCTGCGCCAACGGTTACATTTGCTCCATCTATACCAACGTATGGACCAGTGATATTTCTTGAACGGGCAACCCTTGTGTTATAGGCAACGGACAATTCGTCGTAGGCTAAAAACAGGTAGTAGTATCCTGTTGTTTCATTGTATATAATTTCAGGTGCTTCCAACGCCTGCCAGCGATTGGTACTGCTATTTCCACGGCCCGCAATGCGAACACCATAATCGTCTATAGTTTGTAGTTTGTCCGGCTTACCGGTGGTTGGATTTAACTTCAGCGCCGCAATTCCTGAATGCCATGATCCATAGATCAGCCAATGCTCACCAGCGGGCGTAACGATGAAACTCGGATCAATTGCGTTGAACTTAAAATACGCATCCCAGTCGTTACCACCATTTCTCGTGTAGGTTTTTACACCGTCAGGCTCTGAACATACCACCATCCCCTTATCAGTCCACACGTTAGAAGCCAGGTCATCTGATTCAGCAAGACCGATGAACGCTCTTTCCGACCAGGAGACATTATAGTCTGAACCAACAATGGGATCAGTTACCACCACCGCATAATATAACCTGTATTTAGTACCCACCTTTCGTATACAAGGTGCCCAGCAACCATAAGAAGGATTTTGTATTGCCGGCAGCGAGGGTGACATCCGTGCCCGTTTATTATTAAGCGAATCCTTTACCCATGCAGGCACAGCAGCGAATGCCGTACCCATGAATTCCCAGGTGACGAGATCTTTGGATCGCCTGTATGGATAATGACCATGACCATCAGTTGCATTGCCATAAGAAGCATCGGTCTGGTACATGTAATAATACTCCCCGGATTTTTCAACCGTTGGATCGTGCACATTGGCGAGGTTCCATTGGTCGCGGTTTGCCCATGAAGCGATCGAAGTATAGTTATCGGGGTAGGTCGGTCCCGCGAACGGATTTGTAACCGGTGGCACCACTACCGGCGGCACAACGACCGGTGGCTGCGGGGGTTCAGTTGCTTTCTTACAACCAGTTGCCAGCAGTACTATCACCCCTAATATATACAATGAAAAATTTTTCATAATTGACTGTCTTAAATTGATTATAGTTTCTGTACTGGTGGTCCGTGAATGGTGAATGGTGAATAAATGTCGTTTACTTAAGAAAATTTCACGCAAAGAAAGAAAAGATGCAAGGGCGCAAAGTTGATTTTGTTTTTTTCTTTGCGGCTTATCTTATTCCTTTGCGTCTTTGCGTGGTAAATAGAGTATTAAGTAAACGACTTTGGATCGTGAATTGGGTATGGTCATCCTGAATTATTGACCCTTGACAATTCAATATAACACAAGTAGTACCTCTTTAATTCGATCCGTAAAGATAAAAGGTACAAGAGTGCGACGCCACTGACGCTAAATAGTAGTACTTCTGCCTGGCACATAAAAAGCCAACTCACCACCTTTGTACAGGACAATCTGAAATAATAAAAGATGGATTACAGTAACTCATACAATGTTTATTGCTTAAATTCTACTTCGTGCCATTACCATTGAGCTGTTGACCGGAACAATCTGCGCAGCTAACATCAAGGCAGTTATTTATATTTTCTACGGCCCGGGTTTCCTATCCTAACTATATTTTTTGTTTGTTAATCATTCTATTTAAAAGCTGTTACGGTAAAACAAGAAAATTCCTGCCGTGTCTACCATAACGGGCAGGAATTTATGTTTGCCGGGTATTAGTTCGCCGGGTTTGGCTTAAGATTTTTGTTTACATCCAGTTCCGATTGCGGTATTGGCAGATATTCGTTGCCGGGAGTCCAGGTGTTAAAGTCTGCGTCGTGTGACTTTAACTCCGCAAGCCTTGCCGGATCATATAACCAACCCCACCGGATGATATCATTGATCCGCTGACCTTCTATCGCAAATTCAAGTGCACGCTCGTGGCCCAGCTGCAAACGCATCTGCGCTTGTGACATGCCTGGTTTTACGGTAGCCAGGTCAGGAAGTTTTGCCCTTGTTCTCACCTGCTGTATGAATGGATAAGCTTCTGCGGTCTTATTCATTTCATTCAACACTTCAGCATACATCAACAGGATGTCGGCATATCTTAATACACGGTAGTTGATACCTGACTCAGCAGCCCCTTCAAAAGTTTTGCCATTGCCAACACCATCATTGGTATACTTTCTTGGATAAATAGCGGTAAGTGGATTGAACCAGGGCCTTCCGTAAGCAAGGGTAGAATTGTCTGCCGGCTCATAAGATGCGATCGTAGCCAACAGCCTTGGATCGCTTTTTCCGTCAACTGTTTTTTCCTGCTTGTATTCATTGTATATCCACCTGGTGGGCAGGTAATCAGAAAAGCCGGCACCTTCCATGCCGTAGGTAACTGAAACGGCCTGCACCTGCTTCCAGGAGGCGGATGGATCACAACACCAGTTGACATCTGTTCCTGCTCCTTCTGTGAATTGTACTTCAAAAAGTGATTCACTGTTATTCTCGTTTACATCCCTGAAATTATCCCTGTAATCCGGCACCAGTGAATACACATTTTTTAATGAGCCATTAATAAACTTTTCAAATTGTGCTGCGGCTTTGGCGTAGTCTTTCCTGTAAAGGTATGCTTTACCCAACAGGCCGGCAGCAGCACCCTGTGTGGCCCTACCCTTCTGACCCTTATCTAATCCGGTTACGTTATCGTAAGAGACTGGCAGATCAGCTTCGGCGGTAGCCAGGTCAGTAAAAATTTGGTTCCACAATACCTCTTCTGTGGCGGTGGCGGTAGAGTAGTCATTGGTACTATTGATGGGCGCGGTAATTACCGGCACAATTTTGAAAGTGGTTGCCAGGTTATAATATGCCAATCCCCGAAGGAAATAAGCCTGTCCTAATATTCTTTTTTTCTCTTCGGCAGGCAATATGCTTTCACTGTAAGGAGTTACGTTGGCAATTACCTGGTTTGCCCTGTTAACGACCAGGTAAAATTCTCTCCAGATCCAAAACACCGGGTCAGACGTGGTGGGTATGATAAACTGGCCGGTCAATACAAGATCAAGCCAGGGACTGTCGCCGGTAAAATCGTCGCCCCTGCTATCGGTAAGGCCGGGAAACGAACGCATGTAAGAACCATCTACTATCAAGGCGTTGTAAATGGCAGTGGTACCTGCATAAGCCTGCTCTTTTGTTTTCCAGTAATCGGCAGACGTTAGTAAATTTGGGTTGGATAAGTTTAATCTTTTATCGCACCCACCTGTAATAAAGCTGAAACCTATAAATAGAATTATTATTTTTTTCATGATTTTTTATTTTGGTTTTAAAAAGCTTAAAATCCCAGTTGTACACCTAACATGATCGTTCTTGGTTTTGGATAAGAACCAAAATCAAATCCGGGATTGAATACGCCGGAAGTAAAATCAGGATTGTACCCGGTGTACCCCTGGAAAGAATAAAGGTTCTGCACGGTTAAATAAAACCTTGATCTTGTTAATCCTTTGATGATATTTTCAGGAAGTGTGTATCCAATTGAAACAGTATTGATCCTTAAATAAGTACCATTCTGTAACCAACCGGGGCGGTTAGAATCTTTGAAATTATTTACATCCGCATCGTTTAACCTGGGTACATCTGTATTCGTATTGGTTGGTGTCCACCTGTTTAACATATTAGTGCTGTAATTGAGTGAACCTGCTGAATGGTTCAGATCGCGGTACAGCCTGCTGTTGATCAGGAACTTGCCACTGCCAGATGCAAAAACTGAGAAATCGAAACTGCTATAGGCTGCTGAAAAACTGAGCCCATAATTGAACTTTGGTATTCCGCTGCCGAGGTAAACCCTATCGTAAGCTTCGTTCACCACACCATCTGGTTTTCCGGCAGGACCGCTAACATCTTTATATTTAACATCGCCCGGAGCAAGCGTAGCACCAAACTGTGTTGGATGGGCGGCCACTTCAGCAGCAGTTTGGAAAATACCTTCGTAAATAAACCCATAATGCTGGCCCACTTCATTGCCCACTTCTGTTTTGGCGCCCACACCTATCAGCGCATCATTGCTGCCACCCAGTGATAACACTTTGTTTTTTACAGTAGATAAATTTGCATTGATATCATAGGTAAACTTCCCCTTGCTTTTATGGAAAGTGGCAGAAAATTCAAGTCCTGAATTGTTCAAAGAAGCCGCATTGGCAACAGGTGTAAGGTTTTCAAAACCCACCGTTGCAGGAATTCTTATACCCACCAGAACGTCTGTGCTCTTAGCATTGTAGTACTCCGCAGAAAAATCCAACCGGCCGCTAAGGAGCGTGGCATCAAAACCAGCATTGGTAATCTCTTTTGTTTCCCATTTGATATCGGGAGACGCAACCAGGGTCTGTAATCCACCAGTAGATCGTACTCCATTAAAATTGTAAACCACGCCTGAATTGATGGTTCCCTGGTATTGATAATCGGCAATTTCCTGGTTACCAAGTTTACCATAACTTGCTCTTAGCTTAAGAGAAGAAACGATGGTTTTCGGAACAGTCCAGAAGCTCTCATTGCTGATTCTCCAGCCCACAGAAGCTGCCGGGAAATACCCGTATTTGTTAACCGGTGCAAACCTCGAGGATCCGTCCCGGCGAAGTGATGCGGAAAGTATGTATTTATCTTCAAAAGAATAGTTGAACCTTCCGAAATAAGAAGCCAATGAATTTTCAAATTCAGAGCCTTTTGAAGACCGGGTTTGGCCATTGTTGATTACGGGATAATATGGCTGTGTAAAGCCTTGTGCAATTGCTTCCCTGTAAACGGCGGTGCCATTCCTGAAAGACTGGCCCAATAATAACTGCACGGAATGTTTGCCAAAAAGCTTATCGTAGTTGAGTGTATTTTCGATAGCTGCGTTTGTAAATACCCTCGAGTTATCACTCAGGCGGGCAATATCGCTGCTGAAAAAGTTTCCAAGATGAAAAGCCGGCTGCCATGTGTAATCCCTGGTGGTGGTTTTATCATAGCTCACGCTGGTTCTAAACCTAACGTTATGTCCATTGTATTTCAGCAACTGAACCTCTCCATAAACATTAGCAAATGTTCTATCCACATCTACATAGTTTTTTAATATACTGTTTATGCCAATCCCATTGAGTGAATTAGCGCCGTTGAATTCAGAATTAGAACCTCCAAAGCCATTGAGTTCAGCAGTATCATATACCGGCATGGTAGGTATTGCAACTACAAGCGACCCGATCAATGGAGGTATGCCACCCAGCAGGATATCGTCCCTGAAAGTAAGCGAGTTTTCGTGCGAGTGCGTGTAACTGAACGACTGGCCAAATTTGAAGATGCCTTTTTCCGCTGTGGTATTGATTCTTGCTGTATAGCGGGTGTAGTCGGGACCATTGCCCACATAAGTGCCTTTGTTGTTGAAATAATCCAATGAAAGGTTATAGGTGTTGTTGGTGCCGCCTCCGGAAAGACTAACATTGTGATTTTGCCTGCTACCATTCTTCAATCCTTCTTTTTGCCAGTCTGTGTCGATTTTACCAACGTAACGTGCGTCTGCAGGATTATTTGCCGGGAATAAGGGCCGGCCCGCATTCACACGTGCCTCATTGTTCAGCATCTGGTATTGAGCCCTGTTCGTTACGTCCTGTATTTGCCAAACCTTGTCCACCCCATAATATCCGTTGTAAGCAACTTTCAAAGCAGTGTTCTTTTTGCCCTGTTTTGTTGTGATAATGATTACACCATTTGCTGCTGCTGCACCATAGATAGCGGCAGCCGAGGCATCTTTCAGAACTGTCATGGTTTCAATGTCATTCGGACTAAAATCCCTGACATTTGCACCCGGTACACCATCTACTACATAGAAAGGCTGAGAACCGCCGAAAGTACTGAAACCACGGATGCGAACGCTGGGTGCCGCTCCCGGCTGACCATCGCTGTTGACAGCCACACCAGCCGCACGCCCCTGCAACAGCTGCGAGATATCACTGGTTGAATATTTTCTGGTTTCTTCAATATTAACATTGCTAACAGACCCCGTCAGATCCTTTTTTCTTTGCGTACCATACCCCACCACTACCAAATCGTTGAGGGTGGATACAAACTGGTTTAAGGCTACCGATACGCTGCCCTGGCTATTTATTGCAAGTTCCTTCGACTCGTAGCCTACGCTGGTTATTGTTAAAGACTGACCCGCATTTGCTTCAATGGAAAACTTGCCCTGACCATCGGTTACGGCTGTTTTTTTGGTTTCTTTGACCGTAACCGTAGCGCCAGCAACAGGATTGTTCTGTTCGTTGGTTACTGTTCCCGAGATCTTGTTTGTTTGGGCTGAAAGCTCGCCTGGTAATAGCTGTAGCAGCGCCATCACCACTATGCAGGATGCCTGCACCAGCATCTTATGCAACTGTTTTTTCATATAGCTTTTATTTTTGGTTTTGAATATTAATTTCCCATTGCTAATTTTTAAAAAAGGCAAAAGGGATTTACTTCGAATCCGGAACTAAATAATTTACATAGGATTGGAATGCAGGTATATCAAGAGCTTATACCAGGATATTTTTAATTTCGCCGTGTCATCTTCGACCAAATAACAATCTTATATTCAGGGAATTTGCAAGCCAGTTTTTGTGAATCGTTTTAGAAATACAGCATTGCGTTAATGCATTGTAAAAATGAAACTAATAATCGTATCGCTCACTTCATATCGTATCATAGTTTCATCAAAAATTCTCATTCTCCCTATAACCAGCCCTTTTTCTCCTTAAATGAAATTTGTTTATTAAAAAATGCCTTCTTTTATGGATTAATTATCTTTAGTTTTCTAAAAATTCGATTGTTGAGGCATAAAATCAATATACTGATCGTCGTGGTTTTCTTTGTGAGCGGTTTATCCGGGCAATCTTACTATTTCAGGCATTACCAGGTGGAAAATGGATTGAGCAACAATGCTACGATCTGCAGCCTCCAGGATACAAAGGGCTTTTTATGGTTTGGTACCAAGGACGGACTCGACCGCTTTGACGGGTATTCTTTTAAAGTTTTCAGGAATTCGCCCGACGATTCGGGGAGCATCGGCAATAATTTTATTCATTGTTTGTATGAAGATGCCAATGGGATGTTATGGGCCGGTACTGAAAATGGATTGTACGGGTTCGACGCAATCACCGAAAAATTCAATCTCCTGCAAGTGTCTGCAGGTGCGCCTATCAGGGATATTAGCATGGATAGCAAGGGCAACCTGTGGTTTATATGGGGATTTACCTTGTCAAAATACAATGCGGCAAAGAAGACGCTCGAACAGTACGATATCAGCAATCATTTCGAAGCCACCTCGCTGTGCATCACATCAAACGGAACATTATGGGCTTCCACCACGGGGCGGTTTATTGAAAAGTATGATTCCGCAAAAAATAAATTTACCCCTTACGATGTATTTAGCCATTCACCACCAGCCGTTTCTAAATGGATAGAAAGGGTATATGCTACCACACAGGGAAAGATTATGATTGGTACCTCCAACCAGGGTGCGAAAGTATTTGACATCAATACAAACACCTACCAGGATATACTTTCTTATAATCCCAATAAAACTCAAATATTCGTAAGGAATTTTGTTCAGAATTCGCAGAATGAATTTTGGATTGCCACTGAATCGGGCATCTTTATTTACAATATTGAATCCGGCCATGTGATCAATCTTCAAAAAAAATACAACGACCCCTACTCTATTTCCGACAATGCGGTGTATTGCTTTGTAAAAGATAATGAGGGCAGTATTTGGGCAGGCACTTATTTTGGCGGGGTAAATTATTATTCCGGTCAAAATACGCATTTCAAAAAATTCTTTCCGCGGATAGGAGAAAATGGCCTTAGTGGAAATGTGGTAAGAGAAATCCACGAAGACCATGATGGAAATCTGTGGATAGGAACAGAGGATGCCGGCTTGAATAAATATGATACTGCTACAAAATTGTTTACTCATTTTCAACCAGCGGGCAATAAAGAAAGTATCTCCAGTACAAATATCCACGGCATTTTTGTAAATGGCAATGAGTTATGGATCGGAACGTTTGAGAATGGGCTCGATGTACTAAATATTAAAACCCGTAAGGTTATCCGCCATTATTCAGAAGGCACGGGCAACAACTCACTGAAAAGCAATTTTATCTTTCATATTTCAAAGATGAGCAGCGGTGAAATTGTGTTGGGTACCACCCGGGGGGCATATGCTTATAATGCAACTACCAACGACTTCAGCGTGCTGCCGGGCATGCCACTCAATAATTGGTACACCCATATTTTAAAAGACAATGCAGGCACTGTTTGGGCAAGTACTTATGGAAATGGGGTGAATTATTACAATGGGCAAACGGGCACCGCTGGGAATTTCAGGTATGATGTAGCAAATAAAAACAGCTTGAGCAGCGACCGGGTAAACAGCCTTTTTGAAGACAGCAAAAAGAACTTATGGTTTGCTACAGAAAACGGTTTATGCAAGTTAAATAAAGGGAGCAGAAATTTTAAAAGGTACACCACACAAAATGGCTTTCCGAGTGATTTTATTTTAAGCCTGGTGGAAGATGAAAAGAATAACAATCTCTGGATCTCTACTTCAAAAGGCCTGGTTTGCTTTAATCCTTTAACGGAGCAATCGACTGTTTACTCCAGGGCCAATGGAATTTTAAGTGACCAGTTTAATTTTAATTCAGCTTATAAAGACAATGCCGGTAAAATGTATTTTGGCAGTGTAAAAGGATTGATTGCATTTCACCCGGATGAATTTATTAAAGACGCGTTCATTCCCCCGGTGTACATTACCGGTTTCCAGATTTTTAATAAAGAACTTACCATTGCAAAAGAAGGATCACCATTAAAAAAATCAATCACCCACACCGACAAAATTGTTCTCAATTATAACCAATCTACCTTCAGCATTGATTTTGCGGCATTAAGTTATACGGCACCTGAAATGTCGGAGTATGCGTATAAAATGACCGGCCTCGATAGGGATTGGATCTACCTTAAAACCAACCGAAAAGTATACTTCACCGAACTTGCTCCCGGAACTTATATCTTCAAAGTAAAGGCATCCAACAGCAGCGGTAACTGGAACGAGTTGGAAACCGCTTTGACCATCCAGATACATCCTCCCTGGTGGCTAAGCAATTGGGCCTATTTTTTTTATACGCTGGCCGTAATCCTCATTATCTATTTTCTCATCCGAAATTATCACAGGAAAATTGAAGAAAAGAATAGGCGAAAAATCGAATACCTCGAGATTGCTAAAGAGAAAGAAATCTTCCAGGCAAAGATTGAGTTCTTTACCAATGTTGCCCATGAAATAAGAACGCCTTTAACACTGATCAAAGGCCCCTTGGAAAAAGTGATCAGGAATACAAGAGAAATGCTATCAATAAAAGATAGCCTTAAAATCATGGAAAGAAATACCAACCGGCTGATTGATCTCAGTAACCAGTTGCTGGATTTCCGTCAAACCGAAATACAGGGTTTCCGTCTCAACTTTGCACAGGCGGATATTACAGAACTATTGGAAGAGACTTATTTAAATTTTAAGCCGCTGGCCGAACAAAAGAATCTTAGCTTCCAAATGGACCTGCCTTCCAACAGGTTGATGGCATTTGTTGATGCAGAAGCGTTCACCAAAATTTTAACAAACCTGTTTAACAATGCTGTGAAATACGCCGATAAAAAAGTGATGGTGTGTTTGCTACCTTTTACACAGCAGGATAAATCCTTTACTATCGAGATTGAAAATGATGGCTATCTTGTACCAGTGGAGATGAAAGAAAAGATTTTTGAACCTTTTTTCCGGCTAAAAGAAACAGAAAGGCAAAAAGGTACGGGAATTGGATTGGCATTATCCAGATCGCTTGCAGAATTGCACAAAGGAGTGCTTGATTTTAAAGCATCCAACGGCTTAAATGTATTTTTTCTTACCATACCGATTCACCAGGAAGCGTTGGTGAATATGACAGACGAACCAAAAAAGGAGCCCGCTGAGATAAACCATCAATTATGAAACCCGTTTTACTACTGATCGATGATAATGAAGAAATACTGGAATTCATTGAGGATGAATTGAACGAAAAATATAGCATTATCAAGGCGTTGAACGGACAGGAAGCATTGTCAATTCTTCGGCGGGAAGTCATTCACCTCGTGATCAGCGATATCATGATGCCGGTGATGGATGGGTTTGAATTGTGCAGGATCATCAAAACCAATTTTGAATACAGCCATATCCCCGTGATTTTATTAACCGCTAAAAATACGCTTCAATCCAAAATTGAAGGACTTGAAATCGGCGCCGATGCTTATATTGAAAAGCCTTTTTCACCGGATTATCTCCGGGTGCAAATTGCCAACCTGCTTTCCAACCGTGCCAAGATCAGGGAATATTTTGTAAGCTCTCCATTGGTGCATATAAAAAGTATGGCCCACACAAAAACCGATGAACTTTTCTTAGAGCAACTCAACGAAGCCATTTATAATAACCTGGAAGATGCCGAACTGGACGTAGAGAAACTGGCCAAACTGGTGAATATGAGCAAACCCACTTTGTACCGGAAAATAAAATCGATTTCCGATCTTACCCCCAATGAACTCATTAATATTACCAGGCTGAAAAGGGCGGCGGAATTACTGGTAGAAGGAACCTACAAAATCTATGAAGTGGCCGATATGACGGGTTACGGGTCACAAACCAATTTCGGACGAAATTTTTTGAAACAATTTGGAATGACGCCGTCTGATTATCTTACCATGAAGCAGGGAAAGACGCCGCCATCGGCAGGGAATGATGCTCTAAAAGCTGGTGCACCTTGATTCGTGAATGGTGAATGTCAATCGTGAATTATTGACCATTCACCATTCACAATTCACGTTTAATTACACCAGCGTGGTTTTCTAATTATTTATTTTGCCCCGGCACAAGATTGAAGAAAGTATTAAAAGAAGCGCTGTATCGCTTTGTATCTACCTTGTAATAAAAGGCGCCCTTTTTTGAACCCAGTTTATCTTTATCTTTTAATTTCATCAACAACTTCGTCGATAATAATTTGCGGTTGAAATTGCCTTTATCGAATCCTGTATTGTATACGCATTGATATAAATTCTGCAATTGAGGCATCGTAAATTTAGGCGGCAACAATTCAAACAACAAGGGATGAAGGGCAGCTTTGTACCTCAGTTTTTCTTTGGCGAGTTCCGCTATTTCGTTGTGGTCAAATATCAGATCGGGTAAATCATTGATTGAAAACCATGCGGGGTGATAGTCTTCATTGATTTGTTTTTTGTATCGCTGTATATCGATCAACGCAAAGAAGGCAACAGAAACAGTCCGTTCCACCGTATCCCTGTCATGTTCTGAAAAAGTATGCAGCTGTTCCATGTACAAGCCATCCAGCCCGGTAAGCTGCTTCAAAACTCTTGCTGCTGCGGCTTCTGCACTTTCTTTTTCTCCTACAAAGCCACCTACGAGGCTCCATTTCCCTTTAAAAGGCTCAAAGCCTCTTTGAATTACCATCAGTTTTAATTCCTGGCCATCGAAACCGAAAATAATACAGTCTACAGCAAACAGAAATCGTTTTTGTTGAGAGTAACGGCGCATGCTATCTGAGTTTTTTTTCAAGGTGCTGGGGTTGGATAGTAGGTGAATGGGTGAAAGCCTTACATCGTGAATTGTGAATGGTCAATCAATGTCGTTGACTTAAAAACTCATTTGGTTGCAAACATTTGTTTTTCAATTAAACATCGTTGTGTCACTCACTTGTACATTTTCAGCAATAAGGAGCAAAGGGCAGCGGGTGCTTAATAGACACTGAATCGTGAACGGAAATGGTAAACTGTCAGGCAAAACCTGCTTTTAAAAATTATTTCAAATACGCTCAATCAAAATAACTTTTGTTACCTGTTCATTATTCTCTAAATGATTTCACCATTCACCATTCACCATTCACGATTCAGCATTCACCACGCCCCCGTTCCTGCTACCAAAACTTAACATACAAAGCAGCTATGATCAATAAAGTAACCACAATCAAAACTGTTGTTTGTGGCTTTAACTTGAACATCTCCTTGTCGAGTATAAATGCCTTCGGATTCACCTTCGGGCCACCTAAGCTTATCAGGATCATTGTGATCATGGTAAATAAGAAAGATAATCCCATACAGATATGGAAAGGTATTTCAAATCCGCCCTTGCCATTTGGATAAGCGGTATACAAGAAGGTTTCATTTCCAAACCATCCTGGCGCAAGTTCATTGAAGATCACCGACAAAACGAAACCCATCACCACACCAACAATTGCTGCCCAGCCCGTAGTTCTTTGCCAGAACATTCCGAGGAAGAACATCGCAAACACACCCGGACTGATAAAGCCGGTATATTTTTGAATATAGGTAAATCCACCAACTCCACCGATGCCCAACAGGTCGTTCCATGTAAACAGTACTGCGAGAATCATTGCGGCAAACACGGCAATCCTACCAGTGTACACCTGGCTTTTTTCACTTGATTCTTTTTGGAAATATTTTTTATGGATATCCAGGGTATAAATCGTTGAGATACTATTTACTTTACCGGCCAAAGATGCCACAATTGCCGCTGTTAAAGCCGCAACAGACAAGCCTTTTAAACCCGTGGGCAAAAAGGTAAGTACCGCAGAATAGGCGCCGTCCTTACCCCCAACCAGTTGTGGTAAATGACCACCCTGGTATAAAACAAATGCAGCAATGCCCGGTAACATAACAATAACAGGCATCAGTAATTTCAGCAACCCGGCAAATAAAATACCCGTACGGGCTGTTTGCAAATCTGCTCCCAGTGCCCGTTGAGTGATGTATTGGTTACATCCCCAATAATTTAAATTGATGATCCAGATACCCGCCAGGTAAGAGAGAAGGCCGGGGAAGGTTAGGTATTTATTGATCTCGATCTGGGTAGAACCCGTAGTTGGCTTGGGGATGATCATTTTGAAATGTTCCGGAGCTTCATGCATCAATACTTTAAACCCGGCAATTGCATTATGACCCACACCGAAATATTCACCCACCGTGGTTAATGCGATATACGTGGTAACCAATCCGCCAATGATCAGCACCGCTACCTGTATCACATCAGTATACGCAACTACTTTCATACCGCCCAGCGATATCAACAGGGCAAATATGGAAAGCCCGATCATAATCGTGTGGAGGTATCCGCCACCTGCAATTCCATTGATCGCTACCGCTCCCAGGTAAAGTATGGAAGTAAGGTTCACAAATACATACAAAAACAACCAGAAAATCGCCATGATCAGGGCCACCGATTCATTGTACCTTGTTTTAAGAAACTGCGGCATGGTATAGATATGGTTCTTCAGGTAAACCGGTATAAACCATACAGCCACAATGATCAATGCAATGGCTGCTATCCATTCGTAAGCGGCTACTGCGATGCCCAGGAAAAAACCTTCGCCACTCATGCCTATAAATTGCTCGGCTGAAATGTTGGAAGCAATTAAAGAAGCGCCGATCGCCCACCAGGTTAGGGTCCCTTCTGCCAGGAAATAGGCTTTTGCATCGTGTTCATTTTTTTTGCGTTTACGGTAAATACTGTACCCGTAACCGGCTACAATAACGAAATACACGATAAATACCATGTAATCAGCAAAAGCAAGATTTTTATTCATGAGCGAGCATTTAGATTTTTTATTTAACGAAAATTTTATGCAATGTTATGCCTATTTATTGATTTGATAATACACGTCGTTCCAACGTAATTCATTTTTAAATTGGTACAAATTGGTGTCTTTCCCGATCAATGCAAATTCGATATTAGCCATATCTGCAAAGTCTTGCAGGTGAGTGGCAGTAAGGTTCTGACTATAACCGGTATGATGCGCACCACCCGCCAATATCCAGGCAGCACAGCCGGTCTTCATGTCGGGGAAAGGTTTCCATAATACGCGGGCCACTGGTAATTTTGGTAAATCGTGTAAAGGGGTAACGGCTTCCACTTCGTTCACCAATAAACGAAAACGATTTCCCATATCAATCAGCGACGCATTTAGAGCCGGACCTGCACCAGAATTGAATACAAGTCTCACAGGGTCTGCCTTGCCACCAATCCCCAGCGGATGTACCTGGCAGGAAGGTTTTCCATGGGCAATAGAGGGACAAATTTCGAGCATATGTGAGCCCAGCACCATGGGGTTTTCGGGATCAAAATGGTATGTATAGTCTTCCATAAACGAGTTGCCGCCGGGTAAACCACTGCCCATCACTTTCATCGCCCGCACCAGCGCAGCGGTCTTCCAGTCACCTTCGCCTGCAAAACCGTAGCCCGCAGCCATCATGCGCTGCGAGGCAATGCCGGGTAATTGCGCCATGCCATGCAGGTCTTCGAATGTATCAGTAAACCCTTTATAATTTCCTGCTTCCAAAAATGTCCGCAAACCTATTTCAATCTTAGCAGCCTCTCTTAAAGAATTGTATTGGGCCCCGTCACTTTTTAATGATGCCACCACTGAATATTCGTCTTCATATTCACTGATCAGCTGGTCGATGGCAGCATCGCTGGTCTCGTTGATCACCTGCACCAGGTCGCCAATTCCATGGGTGTTAACCGCATAACCGAATTTATATTCAGCTTCTACCTTGTCGCCATCTGTTACCGCTACGAAACGCATGTTATCGCCAAAGCGAACGAATTTCGCACCCTGCCAGTCATTCCATCCGGCCGCAGCTCTTGACCAGGTATTTATATCATCCAGCACTGCGGGATCCTGCCAGTGGCCAACGATCACCTTCCTGTTCTTCCGCATACGGCTGACCATGAAACCGAATTCCCTGTCCCCATGAGCGCTCTGGTTGAGGTTCATAAAGTCCATATCGATATCATTCCACGGAATATCACGGTTAAATTGTGTATGCAGGTGACACAAAGGTTTCTGAAGAATTTTTAAACCGGTGATCCACATTTTCGCCGGTGAAAAAGTATGCATCCAGGCAATGATCCCGATACAATTCTTTGCGGTATTCGCTTCCATGCAAATCGCATAGATTTCTTCAGTAGATTTTACCGTTGGTTTAAAAACTACTTTTGCGGGTACCTGCGAAGCATCATTCAATGAGCCTGCAATGGTTTGCGAATGGGCGGCAACTTGTTTCAGGGTTTCTTCACCGTATAAACTTTGACTACCTGTTACGAACCAAACTTCTAATTCTTTAAGATTTATCATTATTGAAATTTTTATTGATTGTTGTCCGGACTTTGATCTATGTGATTTATTTGATTATTATGATTTGAGATAAACTAACATGGGTACTATAAACATCACATAAATCACATAAATCAAAAAAATCACAGTCAAGACTGTTGTTTACTTTGCCAATATATCCACATCCTTCACCTGTGTCGGAAACCATACCATCATTTCACCCTTGCCCCTGTTGGCCCAGCTGTAATACGGAATTGCGGTGAAGGATTGTTTTACTGTTGCAACACTTTCACTATTATTGACAACAATCGCTGGCACCTCCGCATGTAATACCATCACGCCGTTTAATAATGCCGGTTTAAATTCGGTGGTAAAATGTGTGCTGGCTGGTATAATGATATTGCTTGTCTTTCCATTGTTATCAGGCCATTCTGCGCAATACATCAGCGGTCCACGCTGTAATGCAATTTTACCGATATCGTCCTTTAGATTTTCGTTAGCCACTACCCTTCTTACTTCCATGGGAAGGTTGACTTCCACTTTGTCATTCTTTTTCCAGGTTCTGTTGATGTATGCATAACCATTTGTAATAGTGTATTCAATAGGCTGACCGTTTACCCTGATGACAGGTTTTTCGGTTGAATTATTTTGGAAGCGATAGAGCGTTGATGGAATTGCCTGGTTTTGTGCCCAGCCCGGAATGCGCACCAGCAGATTAAATGCAGTAGCTTGTTTTGGATTGATATTGAAACTCAGTGCTCCATCCCAGGGATACTTATTTTGCTGAATCACCTGCACCGCCTTATTACCGATCAGCAGATCCATCGTACTATTGATAAAAAGATTGATATACAGGTTATCATCTTTTTGAGCGTACATATAGCCGGGAATGGAAGGGATCAGTCGGGCAAGATTGGTAGGGCAACAGCTACACTCAAACCAGCCCGACCTGGTGCCTTCCATATTCTTGTGCTGGAAGCTATTTTTGATTTGCATGGCATTGGTATAAAAAAAGGACTTGCCATCCAGCCCAACGCCTGATATTAATCCATTGTACAAAGATTTCTCCAGTATGTCGATGTATTTTGCGTCACCATGCAATTGAAACATCCGTTGGTTCCAGTAAACATTCGCAATAGCTGCACAGGTTTCGTTGTAGGCCGTGGCATTCGGTAGTTCGTAATTGTTACCAAATCTTTCGCCATCACCGATTGCGCCAACGCCGCCCTGTACATACATTTTCTTATCAACTACATTGTTCCATATTTTATCAATAGCTGCGAGCAATGAATCGTCACCTGTTAACGCGGCAACATCTGCCACTGCGGAATACAGGTAGCCGGCTCTTACAGCATGTCCCTCGCCTTCGTCCTGCATCACCACCGGTTTATTATCCTGCCAGTAAGCGCCACTTTTCCATGAATCATTGCTTTTAGGATCATAGCCGGTGTAATGGCCGCGTTCCCCGATAAAAAATTTGGCGGTTGACAAATATTCAGCTTTACCTGTGATACGGTACAATTTTACCAGCCCCATTTCCACGATCTCATGACCGGGCGCTACATGCTTTTTTGTGGGACCAAATACAGAGCAAACCAGGTCGGCATTCTTAAGGGCAATATTGAGCAGGTTCTTTTTTTTGGTGGCCAGAAAATGTGCAGCAGCGGCTTCATACAAATGCCCGGCATTGTACAATTCATGGCTGAGTTCTCTTTCCCTTTCCCATCGTTCCTTTCCCGCCCAGGCATGTGGTGCATTGGGATTAATGGTTCGTGCAGTGTATAAATAGCCGTCGGGTTCCTGGGCTTTGCCGATAATGGTGATCAATGAATCTACATAGGCTTCCAGTTTTGCATCCGGGTGTACTGCCAGCGAAAAAGAAGCGCCCTCAATGGTTTTATAAATATCGGTATCGTCGAAAGGAAATGTAGTGCAGAATTTGCCTTGTTTCTCGGCCGCCATTACAAAATTCTTAATGCGGCCTGTACTTTGGCAACGCTCAAACGATGCAGGGATAGTAACCGTCCTGTTGATTTCAATCCTGGGTAACCAGAAATTATCTGTAAGCTTTACCTGCGTAAAAGGCACTGCCTGGATAGGGTAATCTTTTTGCTGGCCGTAAAGAAAAGAAGAAGAGCAAATTATAAGCGCTAAAATAATTCGTTTCATTTGTTTACGTTTTGAAGATTATTATTAATTACTCTTTGTGGACTTCAACAATGATCTCAATACATCACGGGCAGAAGGAAATCAGATATCAAAAAATCAGACATCAGCAATCCTCTATTGCCCATAATAACTATCAGGCCCATGCTTGCGTTCATAGTGTTTTTTAATCAGTGAATCCTGTAGCCTGGGAGCATTTGGATTGATCTGTTCTGTTAGCAATGCCATTTGTGCAATGGCTTCCAGTACCGCGCTGTTATAAACTGCCTTCTCCGGAGTTTTTCCCCATGTAAAAGGTGCATGATTTCCTACAAGTATCATTTCTATTTCTTCATAAGTGAGGTGCCGCTCTTTTAAGGCATTCATTATCTGGAAACCGGTCTGGTACTCATAATTTCCCCTGATCATTTCATCATCCATTGGCGGGGCACAGGGAATATCTACCGTGTTATGATCTGCATGTGTAGTGCCATAAATGGGTATGGAGCGGTGGCTTTGCGCCCAGGCGGTTGCGTAAGTAGAATGTGTATGTACGATACCACCGATGTTTTCCCAAAATTTATACAGCACCGCATGTGTTAGGGTATCGGAAGAAGGCCGGAGATCACCTTCAACGGTTTTGCCTTCAAAATCAACAATCACCATTTTTTCCGGTGTAAGATATTCATATGGAACACCGCTCGGTTTAATTGCAAAAACGCCCATACCCCGGTCTGCCGCACTCACATTTCCAAATGTAAATAACACCAATCCAAGTTTAGGCAATTGCATGTTGGCAGCATATGCAGCCTGTCGTATTTCATCGTATTTGGTCATATGATAGATGGTTGAAGGTTGGTGGTTGAAGGTACTCATCACTCATTACTCATCACCTTCCCTGCTCGATAAATTGGCCTAGCTGATGGTAACGTGCATATCGTTTTTTATAAATTTCCACTACAGTAGCATCAGGAAAATATTCTGCGTCAAATCCCTGTCCCATAGCAACCATTGCATCTTCTACTTTATCATAGATGCCTGCTGCAGTAGCGGCAAACATTGCGGCGCCCAATGCGCAGGTTTGTTCCGATTTATGAATGCGAATGGGCATGTCCATTACATTGGCCATCATCTGCATAATGAAAGGGGATTTTTTCGCAACACCACCTATTCCAATCAACCCTTTTACAGGCACACCCTGCTCATTAAAACGATCTACAATGGCCTTTGCACCAAAACAGGTTGCTTCTGCAATGGCACGGAATATTTTTGGTGCGTCCGTTCCCAGGCTTAATCCCGAAATGGCACCTTTTAACAGCTGGTTCGCATCAGGTGTACGCCTGCCATTGAACCAATCCAGCGCCAATTCATTGTTTTCATCCGGTGGGATTAATTCCGCCTGCTTACTTAATTCAAATATGATATTATTAGTAGTTTCTTCAATCAGTTTTGCAGCAGTATCAGCATCAATGATCTCCGATTTAGGCAACAATTTTTGCAGTGGCCATGCCAGTACATTTTTAAACCATGCATAGGCATCACCAAAGGCCGACTGGCCTGCTTCCATACCCATCATACCCGGAATAACAGAGCCGGGTACCTGTCCGCAAATACCTTTTATCAATTTACCTTCTACCTCGTTCATCGGCGCCACCAGCATATCACAGGTGGATGTGCCCATTACTTTGCTTAAATGATAGGCTTCTATCTGGCCACCTACTGCGCCCATATGAGCGTCGAAAGCGCCAACCCCAATTACTACATGGGTTGTAAGTCCTAAACGGCTGGCCCATTCAGCAGATAAATTGCCAACTGACTGATCTGAAGTATAAGTTTCTGTAAATAATTTCTCAGTAAATCCCTCCAGCAATGGATCAAGTGAAGTGAAAAAATCACCAGGGGGCAAACCATCAAAATCTTTGCTCCATAAGGCTTTGTGCCCGGCGCTGCATACTCCCCGTTTCATCTGTTTTGCATCTTTGCCACCAGAAAGCAGGAAAGGTACCCAATCGCAATGCTCTACCCACGAATACACTTCTTCCCTAACCTGGCTATCTGCCCGCAAAATCCGTAGCAGCTTTGCCCAAAACCATTCAGACGAATAAATGCCGCCAACGAATTGGAGGTAATTGGTATCAAATTTTAACGCGTGCTCATTTATTTCCGCGGCTTCCTTGGTGGCTGTGTGATCTTTCCACAATACAAACATCGCATTGGGATTATCTTCAAATGCCGGTAAAAGCGCCAGCGGAGTACCCGTTTCATCCACAGCCACGGGTGACGATCCGGTTGTGTCAACTGATATCGCCTTAACGTTTGCTGCTACGGAAGCTCCGGCCTGCTGCAAACAATTTTTAATCGTTTGTTCAAGCCCCTCCACATAATCCAGCGGATGCTGACGAAACTGGTTGATAGCAGCGTCGCAAAACAAACCTTTTTTCCAGCGGGGATAGTAAAATACGGAAGAAGCAATTTCATCGCCATTGGCGGCATTTACGATAATGGAGCGTACTGAGTCTGTGCCGAAATCGACTCCTATTACAAATTGATCGTTCATAATTAGCAGAGCAATGTTTTAGCAAATATAATATTATTTGTAAAATTGACAATTATTTTTTTTCAGTGTTATTTTGCATTGTAAATGTATGGAAAGAATTCCGCAGGAACAGGCAGGGAACCGGTTCTACGAAAAAAACCACCGGCATTTTGCAATGGGTGGTTTCTATTTTAAAATAAGAAAAATTTTATTTTAATGTATGCACGGGTGTTGCATCCATATCTGCAAAAGCCTGGTTTTCCCCTGCCATACCCCAGATAAATCCATAGTTGGAAGTTCCTGAACCGAAATGGACACTCCAGGGTGCTGAAATCACGGCTTCATTATTGGTTAAAACGACATGTCTTGTCTGCTGAGGTTCCCCCATGAAATGAAAAATGGTTTGTAATGCCGGCACATCAAAGTAAAAATATACTTCCATCCTACGGGTATGTGTATGTGGTGGAACAGAATTCCACACACTGCCTGTTTGCAGAACGGTTAATCCCATTACAAGCTGGCAACTTTTAATTCCATCCAGGTGAATGTATTTGTAAATCGTTCTTTGATTGGAAGTCTCCACCGTTCCGAGATTTACAGGGGAAGCTTCTTCCCTGGTCATTTTTACGGTTGGGTAAATATGATGAGCTGGTGTGGAAAGCAAATAAAACAGGGCCGGATTTGCTGCATCGACAGATTGGAAATTAACATCCTTGGTTTCTTTACCCAGGTACAGGCAATCCAATTTACTCAATTCATACTCCTCCCCGCTTGCGGTTACCTTCCCGGGTCCACCAATATTGATAACGCCCATTTCTCTCCTTTCTAAAAAATAAGCGGCTTTCAATTCTTCATGATTTTCCAGCGCAATGGTTGATTGTAGGGGCTTTACACCACCGATGATCATCCTGTCATAATGAGAATATACAAGGTTGATGGCATCATCCTGCATCAGGGCCTGGCATAAAAAGTTTTTCCTTAAATCCTCCGTATTCATAGAGGCAGTTTCTTTCGGGCTATTTTGAAATCTTATTTCCATGGTAGTTTTTTAATTGATGTTTGATTCTGGATGCTGGATACTGGATCCTTGATATTGGATTTTCGGTACTAAGTACTTAGATTTTTACTCATTTGCCGCCTTACCTAGTGACGCCAAAATTCCTCCGTCAACATATAAAATATGGCCGTTCACGAAATCAGAAGCTTTAGAAGACAGGAAGATCACAGCGCCCTGCAAATCATCAGGATTTCCCCAACGCTCAGCGGGTGTACGACGGATGATAAAATCATTAAAAGGATGTCCATCTATGCGTATGGGAGCTGTTTGCGTGGTTGCGAAATACCCCGGACCTATGCCATTTACCTGTATATTGTGCTTGGCCCATTCGGTGGCCAAATTCTTTGTCAACATCTTTAATCCGCCCTTGGCTGCGGCGTAAGCACTTACTGTTTCCCTGCCCACTTCACTCATCATAGAACACATATTAATGATCTTGCCGCTGCCTCTTTTTACCATATATCTTCCGATATGTTTTGACATAATAAACGGGCCGGTTAAATCGATCTTTAAAACCAATTCCCAATCAGCCACTTCCATATCCAGTACGGGTGTACGCCTGATGATGCCGGCGTTGTTTACCAGGATATCAATCGGGCCAACTTCTGTTTCAATCAATTCAATGTGTTTCTTTACCGCAGCTTCATCTGTTACATCAAATAAATAACCATGTGCGGTGATTCCATTGGCAGCATATTCTTCAATGGCCGCATCAAGTTTTTCCTGTACAAGGTCATTAACAATGATGGTTGCACCCGCTTTAGCAAGGCCTGTTGCCATTGACATTCCCAATCCGTGGGTGGCACCCGTTACGATTGCATTTTTTCCGGTTAGATCAAATAATGATAGAGACATGTGTATGTTTTTTTTTAATGAATGCGTTTACTGAATTAAAATACCCTGATGAATGGAATAGATTGAATCTTTGTTATTTAAGCTAAGCTTCAAGGCATGATCGCCTGGTGATAACTAATTGAAGAACGGCAGATTACCTTTTTTCAGTTAATGCCGCCAAAGGTAACATCGAACTGTCCCGATTCGTTCTAATTACATGGATTTATTTGCGCAAACGAGTGCATTGAAAATAGAAGTGGCTCATACAGGCAGATCACATGCATTCAAAAACAACGGGTAGGCAACAACTCCCTGCCTGCGAACAGAGTTCACACAGGAACTAACATACTTTTATCACTTCCATATTCAACAGGGCCCCTAGCTTTTCAATTTTGGAGCTTATATGTCCTATCCCAACTGCACAATGATGGGCAGGACCATGGCTGTTCCAATCATTAACAAATTTTCGGGCACCGATCGCAAATTTATAGCGACTATTGGTATTGCCGATCTGTAATACCGGACCTTCAACGGATGTACCTTCCGCCACCAGCAGCATCAATTTTCCATTGCCCGATTCTACCACGGAAAGTAAAGTAACCGGTCCCTTCTTAACCGACATTTCCACCGACAAGCCACTGCCCACTTTTCCATGGTAAACGCCCAATGGCCGAACTTTTGTTTTGCCTTCGGCGATAGCGATATGACCAGGGCCATCATGTCCCATCAAGACCACATCGTCTTTGAAATCCATTGCGTAATATTCCGTGAAAGATCCACCGGCACCAAAGCTGTCCATGATCTTCATTGCCTGGGCATTTTTAATTTCATATTCGCCCGCAACCGGAATACCATTGGCAGTAAGCAATGAATTCCCGAGGATAATGGAGGCAATCGCATTTTCATTTTCCAAATTGCCGGAGCCTTTGTAATAATATGCCATTGAACCTAACTGGTATTGGGCAACCAATTTTTCCAGCGCTACTGATGTAACCGCAGCATTGGTTAACTCGGCGCCGGAGCAATCCGGTTGTACATCAAATATTTGTTGAAACAGCGCTACCCTTTCAATGGCTTCTTTTTCGGTAACATTTTTCCGGTGGGCCACGAGTTCTTCTACCTCCAGCAATTCGATGTGTCCGCCAAAATGTGCATATTGTTGTGTGAGGTCGGTATATATATCCAACATCCCGCTGTAATAATGGCCCATGCAACCCATGCGATTATAGAACATGGTGTGGGCTACCCTGGCGGCCTCTACCCATCCTGTTATTTCGTTCCAACATTCCGGATCGTTGTTCAGCATACCGGTTACCTGGTGAAATTTTATAGCGGCTCTTTTGAAAACATTTGCTATCTCGGGAACTGGGCAGGCAGAACAATAAGCCAGCCATTCACCGGTCATTTTGGTGCGGTCAGTCATGGCATTGAAAGAAGCATAATCAATCGATGATCCGGGGGCCAGGTTGAGAATGATGACCGGCACTTTGGCACGCTGCACCACGGGCAAAACGGTGGATGATAACGCGTAAGTAGTGACATATAAAAAGATAAGGTCCACATCTTCCGTCTTGAACAATTTTCCTGCTTCGAATGCCTTATCCGTGGTATCGACCAAACCTGCGTTAACGATGTGAGGATTGATTGATTGCAATTGGTTTTGCACTTGTTGCAGGTACGCTTCCAGGCGTTCCTTCAATCCTTCAAATTGCGGCCAGTAAGTATCGAGTCCGATGCCAAATAAACCAATTTTCATTTCATATTTTTTCATAGAAGGGTTTTTTTATGGTTGGGCGTTTATGGTTCGTTGGTAGTTGGTGGTTGGTCGTTTATTGTTGGTTGTGTTTGGTTGGTGGTTGATCGTTGATGGTTGGTCATTGATGGTTGGTGGTAGAGCCAAGCTGCGGCGTGGCTAACGAATCACGAAATAAACCAAACACCTTTCAATTCCATTGAACACCGTTCCACAATGGTATGCAGCACAAGGGAGTGACACAAGGATGTTTAATTGAAAAACAAATGCCGGTAAACAAACCTTTAAATCCAACCCGATTTGCCACAACCATCAACCGGCCTCTCTGACATCATCATCCTGCCCGAGGAAGGTGGCGAGTTCTTTCATCATTGAACTGTTGCCGATAAATAATGGTGTGCGCTGGTGAAGATCTTTAAAAGGGATGTCCAGTACCCTTATTTTTCCATTCGTTGCTTTTCCGCCTGCTACTTCAAAGATAAACGCCCATGGATTACATTCATAGATCAACCGCAATTTGCCATTTGGAAAAGCGCTTGTAGCAGGGTTGAGGAAGATGCCGCCGATAATTAGATTTCTGTGCAAATCGGCCACCATGCTGGCCACATGGCGTTGCGTATACGAACTTTCTTTTTCTTTATTTTTTTGCAGGATATGATCCAGGTACTTTTGAACTCCTTTTGAATACTGGTGATAATTGCCATGATTGATCGAATAGATATGTCCCTTTTGCGGGCACTTGATATTGGCGTGACTAAGATAAAATTCGCCGATCGATGGATCGAGCGTAAAGCCATTCACGCTTCTTGAAGTGGCAAATACAAACATGGTGGAAGAACCATAGATCACATAACCTGCAGATACCATGTTTTTTCCTTCGAGAATAAAATCTTCCGGGTTGCAAGGCTGGCCCGGAGCGCTTTTTCGATGGTAAATGCCAAATATCGTTCCGATGGAGATGCAGTTATCGATGTTACTGCTTCCATCCAGGGGATCAAAAGCTACAATGTATTTGCTTTTGCAACTCATTTCATCATGAAATATCATTACATCTTCAAGCTCTTCACTAACGATGCCGGCGCAGCTTATACCGCGTTTTAAAACTGCAATCATCTGGTTATTAGCAAATTCATCCAGTTTTTTCACCTGCTCTCCCTGGATGTTCACAGTGCCGGTGTCGCCCAACAGATCTACCAGGCCGGCTTTGTTGACTTCGATATTGATCAGTTTTGCTGCAAGGCCGATATCACGCAACAGGTTACTTAATTCACCCGTAGCCTTGGGGAAATTGCGTACTTCAGAAACCCTGAATTCATCCAATGTTAAAACATTCCGGTAGTTGCTCATGAGTTTATAAAAAATTAATGATGGTCGTGAAATGATTGAATTTCATTTGGTCGTTTGTTGTTTAACGTTATGCTTCTTTTTGACCGATTGGTGATGTTAACAATTGGCTGGGAATCGTTTATTTGTTGAACGTAATTTTTGTTGAGTCACCGGCTATTTGTGTTTGCAATATTACCCCCAATCAACAATAGTTTCGCAATTCTTTAGAAATCATCTTTGAGTTGCCATACTGATGCAAGATGAAAAAAGATATTCATTTTTATTCAAATAAATATTAAATTAATTTAACGGAACGCTTGCAATTTTTAGAATAACGAATTAACTTAGATGTCCAAAAATTATTTTTCAATTGAATTAAAATTGCCGGGTTCATTTCTTATTAGCATTGGAATTGCTTCTGCCAGATTTTAACTTATTTACTGAATGCTCTGCAGCAATTTTAATCTCTCTTAACCACGCGGATTTTTACTTTTTTTTATCCTTCATTTTTCGTGTTATTCAGGCAAGCAATTAAACTTTTGCCTGCACTGATAATATGGAAGTATTTATCAAACTTCAAATAATTGTGGACGACTTGAGCCGGTAAGGATCTGTTTCTCCATCAGCTAAAAGAATTTAATAACCTTTAAAAATTAAATACTATGAGCTATCAATCCTCTAACGGGCATACCGAGGCGCTTATGGAACCAAATTCCGTTACTTCGGTTGCGATGCCTGTTGTAAAAAAAACAAAAAAGAATCTTCCAGTATCCGGTGGGGAAACACGACGATGAAATAGCCGACCTGTTGTCGAGAGAGGAAGTAGGATATCTATTTTCCTTTAAGGGATCAGATGCCCCCTACTTGCAAAAAGGCAATGAAGCGCTGCAATTAGTTGCAGAAAAATACCGGGATCATCCGCTTGCAGTGTATGCACAATTTGTGAAAGGGGTGAATGAACAACGCACCTTTAAAACCATCACACCGGAAAAGAAACTGGTAGTAAGAGAGCCAAATTTTGCACAAGGCGAAGCATTGCTGAATGAAGTGATCGAAAAATCTAAAGCCGGTAAAGGTCTTGATAACATTAGCTTGAATCAATCTATGGAAACCCTTGCCAAAGCTTATCAACGCGAGGGTAATATGGAAGCTGCAACCGGCACCGTTGAAGGCATTGTTACACATTTCAATAAACAGCCGATTAAACCCGAAGTAAAAGCAATGATCGCCCGGAAGGCTGCAACCGTGCTTGAACCCGAAAAAGACGAAAAACGAAATAATGGAATGGCACAATGAGCGTGATCAGGGTTTTAATAATACACAAGGGCAAAAAAGGGCAGTTTTTATAACTGCCTTTTTTTAGGCTTCCGTTACTTTGGTAAGCACAAAAGGTTCGCCGGCCCATAATTCTGCAGGGGACTGGTTCCTTAATGGCGCCGCTGAAAACAATTTTTGTTCCTGCTTTTTGCAGTGGTGCGGGCAAATTGCAGGGAATCAAAGGCCTATTATTAGTTCCTTGCCGGATGCCAAAATTAACATTATCAACCAGGTAAATCTCGCCTGCCTGCTCATGTACCCTGCCGATCGTTTTGCGTTCTGCATAACAATCATTTTCATTTAATTCGCTTTCGCTGGAAGCGGATAGATTGTCATTGTCGCTCATGATAATTATTTAAAGTTGATAAATAAATTGAGACCAGTTGCACAAAGAAAAATACAAAATATTTTTATTAAACAAAAGAAGATGAACATTTCGCCTCGAAACATTGTGTCCGGTGCAGTACATCTAATACTAAGTTTCATTACCGGGTGACTAACCTTACAAAGGGTGTGGCTTCGGTCCCGGGGATGATAGGTGTTGCTATTCACTGCTAAGCATACCCGCACTTACAAACCGGCTCCATTCTGTGCAACTGAAAACATGACTTTTCAAAATGTCAAAATTTCTTTTTTCAAGAAAAAATTTCATCGTTATTCAGCCGGGCCGGAAATGGCATTGGAGTTGTTGGGTATTTTTTAAAATAATTTTCATAACCAAATTAAAAAGGAGGTGATTATGACAATCGTAAAGAGAAACAGCAACCTGCTGAACCAATTCCCTGCACTTTTTGATGATTTCCTTAACCGTGACATTTTTAATTGGGGTTTGACGAATTATTCTGACACCAACACTACTATCCCTTCTGTAAACATTAAGGAAACACCGGACAATTACGAAGTGGAAGTGGCAGCACCAGGTATGACTAAAAACGATTTCAAAGTTCAACTGGACGGCAATGTGCTCACTATTAGTTCTGAAAAGGCCAACCAAAAAGAGGAAAAGCAGGAGGAGATGAAATTTATTCGCCGTGAATTTAGCTACGAATCTTTTTTAAGAACTTTCACCTTGCAGAAAGATGTAGTGGATACTGAAAAAATAGCGGCTAAATACGAAGATGGCGTTTTGCACCTGGTGGTTCCAAAAAAAGAAACTGCAAAACAAAAGCCACCAAGGTTGATTCAGATCTCCTAAAATAATTAATTGTGAGCGTACACAGAAGTTGCTTGTAATAGGGCAACTTTTGTTGTTTAAAGCAGTTTGTGATGATCCCATTGTATGTTAACGGATTAGGTGAATTGCTCAATAGCATTGTGTTGATGCTGTTAGCAATTTTATTGATTGGGCTGATCATGAAAAAATTACATCAGCCGTATTTCGTGGCGTATATTGTTGCGGGCTTGTTGCTTGGGCCGTATGGTGTGCAGATCTTCAGAAAGCCGGATACCATTGCTACCATCGGCGAGCTGGGGCTGCTGATGCAGATGTTTTTTATCGGAACAAAATTAGAGGTTCAAACCTTTGGATCACCTCCACGAATGCACGATTAATTATGCATACGGGTTAACTTATGTTAATACCCTTTTAAAGTTTTGCATTCATCTTCGATTACCCGATGTTTGCCGGTCTGCCGGGATATATTGCCTAAGTTTTGTTGGGCTTTAAAGTATTTATTTACATCTTTGGCGAAACAGATCAAAAGATTAATTAAGATGCAAGAACAAATGAATGTGCTGGAGGTAACCGGGCTGAATGTTTACTACGGTTCGTTCCATGCTGTTAAAGATATTTCCTTCACCCTGCGGCCGGGAGAGATCTTTGGTTTGCTCGGTCCCAATGGCGCCGGTAAAACCAGTACCCTGAGTGCTGTGGAAGGTTTGTTGAAACCACGCAGCGGAACGATTGTCGTAGCCGGTTTTGACATGAAGGAAAAGCCACGCCATGCACGTGCTGCGCTTGGGGTACAATTGCAATTCACCAGTTTTCAGCCTGAATTGAAAGTGGGTGAGATCATCCAATTGTATGCGGGTATTTATGGTGTGGCAATGCCCGCTGATAAATTGGCCGGCATCCTGCAGTCAATTAAACTGGAAGATGCGGCTGATAAAAAATTCGGGCAATTATCCGGCGGTCAACAGCAGCGGGTATCGCTCGCCATTGCCACCCTCCACAACCCTACCCTTGTATTATTGGATGAACCAACCTCGGGCCTTGACCCGCAAAGCAGAAGACAACTGTGGGAACGCATGGAAGTATTGCGTGAAAAAGGCCATACAATTATCCTTACCACGCACTCGATGGAAGAAGCCGAAGCGGTTTGCGACCGCATCGCCATCATTGATCATGGCGCCATCCTTGTAATTGATACGCCACAATCATTAATAGATACTTACCGCGAAAACCCTGCGGTAGTCAGTGCATCCCGCAGGGGCAAAATTACACTGGAAGATGTATTTATTGGCCTTACCGGCGAAACTATCCGTTCCTAAAAAAATTGTAAACTATGGAAGTGAACATACCTAAAACTTCGGCAGTATTTGCTGCTTTGCTACGTGCAGATCTTACCACCCAATGGCGTAACCGGCGCTCCTTTGTGCTGGTGCTGCTGGTTCCTGTAATTATCCTTATCTCATGGAAAGATATCGTCGATAAACTGGGCGGTGCATTTGCGCTTTCCAGTTGTATTACCATTGGCTTGGTGGCCATCGGACTTATGGGATATTCCAATAGTATTGCGAGGGATCGTGATAAAGGGATCTTCCAACGCCTTCGGGTAGCGCCTGTAGCCAGCTGGAGCATTATGGCAAGCAGGCTTACGGTACAACTGATGATGATCTTGTTGTTGACCCTGCTGGTTTTTTTAGCAGGATTTTATATTGATCATATTACACTTCCTGTAGCAGGGTATCTCTTTACATTTTTTACGGCCATCATTGGTGGAATTTTATACCTGGGACTCGGCCAGGTGATCGTAGGACTGATTCAAAACCCCGAAACGGTGAACTCTACCAGCCGGCTGGTGTATTTTCTATTTATAATGGTAGGTATGTTTGGCGAGTTTGGCATCTTAGGCGAAAAGGTAAAACAAATATCTCTGTGGAGCCCGTATGGAACGGTGAAGCATATTATTTCGGCTGGTATGGAGCCAACTACATGGAATAATGAGGCTACGATGGCCCTGCTTGTTGCCATTGGCTATGCCGCTGTATTTTCCGGTGTAGGGATTAAGAAGTTTAAATGGAATAATAAATAGTTAATGCCAGAAAAGGTAAAACAGGTTAGCTGGTTGCGTTTTTGTTTTGCAATTGTTATCGGTGTTAATGTCCTTTTAATGTTGCCGTTATAAAATTTTCAACAAATGGCTAAGCATCCATAGTAATGATAACATTGCCGATTTTCTGACCGGCGGCTACATATTCATACGCTTCCGCTATTTTTTGTAATGGATATTTTCTGTCTATCACGGGTTTGAAATTTCCTTTTTCAACCAGGGCTTTGATAAAGATGAGTCCTTCCTTTATACTCTTTGTGCCAGGGAAACAGACTTTTTTCTTTCCGAATAGTGGTGTAATGAGCACCCACAATAAATTGATTGCACCATTTGATGAAGTATAAATTCCCTTCTCCTTTAATAATTTTTTGCATTTGATAAAACTACTTTTGCCAACTGCATCAAAAACAAAATCGTATCGCTCGTTGTCTTTCGTGAAATCGTCTTTTTTATAATCAATTATCTTATCTGCACCCAATGATTTCACCAACGGTATGTTTTCAGCACTGCATACCGCTGTTATATAAACCTGATAGTATTTTAAAAATTGAACATACGACGAACCGATTGCGCCCGTGGCACCATACACTAGTGCTTTTTGGCCGGCGATGGGTTTAAATTGCAGGATACCTGAAGCAGCATACACTGCTCCTTCCAAACAAGCTGCAGCCTCCTCATAAGTTATGTTGACAGGCATGGCAAGGATTGTTTTTGCTGCCTTTGTTTCCGGTAATGTAAAATACTGAGCATGAGAGCCGCAACCAAAACCGCCACCGAACCCCATGATCTTATCGCCGGTTTTAAACAATTGTACATTTGAACCTGTAGCAGCTATTTCACCCGTAAAGTCTGATCCGATGATTGATGACCGTGGTTCAAACAATCCTGTAAACAGTCTCATAAGCAATGGACGGCCGGAAAGCACATGGCAATCGCTCCTGTTTACCGTGCTGGCATGAACTCTTATCAGCACCTCATTGTCATTTGGAGTTGGTATTTCAAGCTCTTTAATGCTTAAATTTCCAGGTAAACCATATTTTGAACGAACTGCCGCTTTCATTTTACTATCTAAATTTAATAATGATGACGCATGTATGGCCATGTCCCAGACAATATTTTTCAAATGCAATGTAGGGTAAGATATCAAAAAATTGAAATGCCCCTATATTATTTTGCAATCAGGCTTACTGAACGTTATTACTTTCTATTCATATATTCATTGGCTTGGATGATTTTTTTTACTGACACCATGAGCCCTGGAATATGTTATTGACCTTCTGTTCGTTTAAAGTTTAGATTAAGACTGTGCTGCATTTGATGAAGCTGAACCATCAACATGATCTTTGGATTTTGCTCTATCATTTGCCTTTCTTTCAATACTTCTCCATGAAGAAACAAAGCCCATTGATTTTCTCATTTCATACAGTGTCTTCTGCACTTCCTTTCTAACCTTCTTCGTCCCTTCATAAATGAGTTCATCTATGTAGCCTTTTTGATTTTCAAAATTGTTTCTGCGCTCACGAATAGGATTTAGAAAGTTATTAAGCGCTTTCGATAGTTTTTGTTTTACTTCCACATCTCCAACCTTTCCTGATTTGTAACGTCCTTTTAAATCTTCAACCTCAATTTTATTTGGGTTAAAAATCTCATGATAAATAAAAACAGGGTTGCCGTCAACCTTCCCAGGCACATCGGCACTAACCCGGTTAGGGTCCGTGAACATGCTCATTACTTTTTTGTCAACTGTTTTTTCATCATCAGAAAGGTAGATTGCATTATTAAGGCTCTTGCTCATTTTTGCCTGGCCATCGGTTCCAACCAAAGAAGGTACATCACCAATTAATATACCCGGAATAGGAAACACCTCGCCATATAGATGATTAAACCGTTTTGCGATCTCACGGGTTATTTCAACATGAGCTGCATTATCTTTTCCAACAGGAACCAATTCTCCCTTCACACAAAGTATATCAGCCGACTGCAAAACCGGGTAACCTAACAGTCCATAAGGCATTTCAGATTTACCGGCAGCTCTTGCCATTTCCTTTAAACTCGGTATTCTTTCAAGTCGTGGCACCGTAACCAGGTTTTGAAACAAAGTATTCATTTCACAAACTTCAGGGATCGATGATTGAAGATAAAAGGTTGCGAAGTCAGGGTTAACACCAGATGACAAGTTATCTAAGACCAAAAATCTTGCGTTCTCTGCTGTCTTTTGTATGTCCTCCTTCGCATTTTTCGTTGTGAGCATGTGAAGGTCTGCAATTATGAAAAAGCATTCATAATCCTTGTGAAGTTTTACCCTGTTTTGAATTGTGCCAACGTAATGTCCCAGGTGCAATTTCCCTGTCGGCCTTTCACCAGTTAGCAACCGTCTTTTTGCATTTCCCATGCTACAAATGTAATTATGAATAAGCGATTTAAACCGGCGTGATAATGTCGTGGCCGTGTTTTGCAGCTTTATTGTTGGCTGACGATATTTTGCTTGTCACTGCTGGCTGCCAACACAAGGATACAAGGCGCTCAATACAAAAAATTGAAAAGACCATACGGCTTTTTTGAAACAGGGCAATGTCCGTTCATTGAAGTGTCCTTTTTAACCTAAACACTTGATAGTAAAATATTAATCATAGTGAAACAAAGAAAAATATTGGAAATTGATCAACCAGCAACACAGCGCATTCTCATCATTGAAGATAATAAGGTCAAAGCACTAAGGCAATTCGTTTCTACCAGGGTTTTAGCAAGTTCTCTGTTTTACCCCTGTTGCAGTATAATTTACTCGAAAACATTTTCTAAATGCCACCTTCTAAATGATATGTTTTTTTACAAATTGCGAGTGACTTGCAACGGCAATATTATGTACCCGTTTTGTACAGTTTTATGAACTTTTTATACGTCAAATGCCATTGTTTTACTGGCTGTTCAAAATTAGAAGGTCCGGGTGTCGTAATGTAATCTTTTACCAATTCAAACCCCGCCTTTTGCATTATTTTATTTGGCGCAGCATTCAATGCATAGGGCTCACAGTAAAGATCTTTTAACCTTAAGTTTTCAAAGAAATATGCTAGGGTTAATTTCACGAATTCATAACCCATCCCCTTTTTCCTTAAACCTGTTTCCCATAGGTGTAAGTGCATGAATGCTTCTTTGCCAAAAGTTGTGGGCCGGGTGTTTGAATGGCCTATAGGAGTATTATTTCGCTGCCAAATAACACAGTAGGATTGTTTTTGCTCAATAGGCATTTCAAGCTGGGCGTTCATATAAGTCACAAATTGATCTTTCGTTGGTAGTTTATTCGTGTCTACACCCATGTTTGCAAGGTGCGACTTGTCCGAATTCAACCAATACGATGCAATGAGTTCTATGTCTGGTTGTTCGATTTCTCTTACAGATAAAATATCTTCAATCATATTTCAAGTATAAGCATTTTTAAACCGGAAATGGCTAACGGTTGTTGAACTTTGAGCTATCGGGTTGTAACGAGGGAGACAAGTACGGCATCCTGTGGCTGATTCGGATCAATTAAACCGGGCACATTCTTACTTAAACGGCAGATAACATTCAATGTTTAATATCAAATGAAACTCCCGGCGCAATGGTTATTTTACCGGGTTGCTGTACACTAAGTGAATTACAAGCTGCGTCCACAGTGACTGTTATTTGATTGCGAACCACCACGTCAGCATTCGCATCAGGCACCTGGCCGGAAGTCCATACAGACGGGTCATTCCAATTACCATTGGTTGTAGTAAAAAATGCCTGGGCTGGATTGTCAGCCAGGTTTCCGTTTGATAAAATTTTGATGGCATAAATATCACTACCGGAAGTCGCTTGATTTCTCGAATCCTGCCACACAGCTATCATAGAATTATTATCCCCGGGTGCAAGACTTACAAAAGAAGGGTTCGCATCCTGGTTGGTGCAAATGTCTATTGCAGAGGCCCATTGCGGTACGCCTGCATTGTTCAATTTTTGTGCTCGCACCATATTCGTTCCAAAAGGGCCGGAATGCCACGTGATGAAAACATTTCGTAAGTTATCACGCGCCATTCCAATCTCGTCGTGATTAAAATTTTCATCTGCGACGGGGCAGACGATTACCGGGCTGGCACCCCATACAAGGCCACCTGTGGAGGATACCCGCTGTGCACGAACATAATTATTTTGCGAATTAACCCATTCACCCCAACAGGCAACCACGCCACCTTCACCATCACTTACGATATTTAAATATGGTCGTTCGTTGAGCTTTGCTGAAGACAGTAATACACCTTTGCCAAATAAAAGTTGTCCTGTGGCATTTACTCTTTGTGCGAATAGCGCAGGATTTGAAAAATCATTTGCATACACAATTATAAACCCGCCTGCGCTATCACTAATCATAGATTTGGCTGGATGAGGATAGTAATTTACATACACATTTTGGTTTGAGGAATCGTTTGAGATGACCAAATCCGTCGTTCCCCATAAACGAGATCCGGTTTTACTGATATGCTGAGCATAAATATCCAGGTTATAATATGCGTAAACATAGCGGAGATCTGCATTTCTGTAATCCGTGAACGCGATAAAGGCTCCTCCGTTATCGTCACTTATAATTTCTGGTGTATTCTTGTAGCCCGGGGCTGTGCTTACCTGCATTCCGTTACTGCCCCATTGTGGAACACCGGACGGATCATACCGTTGGGCATATACCTGGGCATACAAATAGGTTGGTGGAAACGTAGCATTATTCCTGATTTCTTCGCCCCAGGTTACGATAATACCGGTAGCGTCACAACATATTTTCGGATCGGTGTTATAATGATTATTTAGCGGATTAACTCTGATACCAAATGGGCCATACGGCAATGTGCCATCATTTTTGAGGTGCTGAACATATATGTTGGTAGTAGTGTCCGTGGTATTTTGCTGTATAGAAACATAAGCCCCACCGCCACCATCTGGTATCATGTCAAAAATATTTCCGTTGATTCCTGATAATATTTGAATTGGCTTATCAATTGCGGACCACACTATCGCACCGGATGATGTTTTTCGCTGAGCGTAAAATCCTCCGTTTCCGCTCCATATACACAGCATGCCCCCGGCTCCGTCGGATATGCAACGTGGCTTTGTTTCGGAAAATAACGCCCTGGAAACCGGATTGCCGGCAATCGCCGGATTGCCGTTCCATTGAGCTTTTACAGTATCTGCGCTAAACCGCATTGCAATAGTTATGAACAGGTAAATATGTTTCATAGACGAATTAAGTTAGCTAATAAGTGATCCATCCTGCTGGAATTGTAAAAAATATTGCCAGAAAATTCCTGAACCGGCTTTATAATGCACGCCACCGAACAGCGCTTGCCGAAGTATGGGAAAAGGCTCTTGCGGGGGTTTCAAATGCCCATTCTGAAATCTTTGATGCTGCCCGGAATCAATGAACATTCCTCAAAAGTTGCACTCGTTCCATTGCCGACTGGTGATTGCGTACTTAATCCGATCCATGTCTCAGTGGGATAGTCATTACGGAATAAACGCACCAATTGCCAGTTGATCTTGTCCAATGAATAATAAGGTAGCGCACAAAAGACAAGAACTGGCCATGCCGGAAAACGTCCGCCTGAAACCGCAGCTAAATTAATAATTAAAAGTTATGTCAAAAATTAAACTCCGGCAATGATTGCAGCTGGAACAAATCAACTCATGATACAATGGTCGGTTAACAAAACCACCTCACGTTGTGCAGCCACTCATACTGTTGAATTATTTATCACTTAACGTATTTGAAATTCTTCTTTCCATCCTGTATTTCTATCTTCCTGATTGTATTTAATGGAATTTTCTTTTTTATTGAAGAAATAAACCTGGATTGTACGCCACTCACAAATTGCTCATCAACTGATATGCGATCAAAATAGAAAATCGTCTTTTGATTATCAATGTCAGTAAAACGAATTTCCAAAGAGGGACTAACTTTCAGTTTAAAAGAATTACCATTTTTGTCGACACAATTAATGTAATCCATTGGGAACGTCCAGTATTTTACTTTTTCGCCGACTGGTCCACGAGTGGTTACTTTTTTCAGGCTGGAAGAGCTAACGTCCGCAAATTGTTCTTTGAAACTATCTACAGGAATATAAAACGTCTTGCAAGACGTTAAAAAAACAAGTCCAATAAAAATGACAGATAAAGTAATTGCCTTAGTGATAATGTTTGTCAAAATTCAGGTTTTTAGGGTGCCGGGTATAATTGGAAACGCGTTTTGCATTTACGTAAAAAAGCTTATTGCTGATTGTGCCCGCTGGAAATGGTTATAGAAAAAAGTGAAATTACCGAAAAGTTTATTAAAATTAGTTCTACCCCCAAACCATTGCTGCGCTGTTGAACAGTTGCAGTACTATCAGGAATGAATTGTTTCACTTATGTTTACCGGCCTGGCACAATTCTTATAATTTTACTTGAGATCTATGGGGAGTTATTTTTTAACGCACAATGCGCTAGGATAATTGATCAAGCCAACTGAAGTAATAGGCAAATGTCCGAATGAGTCTCTAATTCCTGAATGTTATTCACTGAAATGTTGCATATTTTACAACTGGCTGGTTCGAATAAAAATACAGCCCTTTGCCAAAATTCTTTGGTGAATTTTAGTCATAATACCTCACCACCTTTGGTATTCAAAAAACAAAGCCCAGTACTGTTGGTTGCAGTTTTTCAATGCCTGGTCACATAAATATGTGTGAGTACTATCATCGCAGAATACTAAAGTTTGTTCGTTTTCCTGGCTAAATTTGACACTATATTTTGTTAGACTGTCACCAGGAATCATCGTTGGAGTCCACCATATGGGCCTATCCCCAAAAGAATAGTTTCAGGCATATACTTGTAAGTTTGTAGAAGCGAAAGTCTTGAAACCGACATAAGTTTAAATAGACAGGATGCGGCGAACAGGTTAGTAGTTCGTGCGATTAGAATAATGCTGCTGTATTTGTCTTCCAAAGTGTCGCAACCACGATGAAACAATTATTTTGCCTGGCTCTATTTCTACTTAAACGCCGATAGTACCTGTTTTAACTTCTCCAGCTCGCTTGTAACTGACAATAATGACTCCACTTGGTGTAACGATACTTTCTGCTAATGTAAATGCTGCCGCAACTGTTCCATTGTCAAAAAGCTTTTTGCCGTTACCTAACGTCAAAGGATGAATTTTGAGCCTGAGTTCGTCTACAAGGTCATTCTTAAGTAGCAGCTGAACCAGCCCGCTACTACCCCAAACCTGAATGTCAGCGCCTTTTGAATCTTTGATCTTTTTGATATCTGCCAGGTTTTTTATTAACACTGAGTTTTTCCATCCGGTGATCAATGGATCGGACTTTTTCATGCTTTTGGAAAACACGTATTTTGTGCCTTCATTAATACCCGGCCAAAACTCTCCATGTTCAGGCCAGTAAGAAGCCCAAATCTCAAACGTTTTTCTGCCCAAAAGATAATCTGCAGGTTGAAGCTCTTTTTGTACCACCTTACCATACGCTTCGTCAGAATACGGTGCTACCCAACCGCCATATTTGAACCCGCCTGATGTGTCTTCCTTAGGTCCACCAGGAGCTTGCATTACTCCATCTAATGTAATCATTGACAGGACAATTATTTTTCTCATATTCTTTCCCCTCCTTTTATAATTTATCTTTAAAAACAGTATTCAAATTAATTTTGTAACTACACAAATTTCGCAGGAAAGATTATACTATGGCAGTGTAAATGCGACAATATCAGTTGCTGAATACGACAAATATTGTCAAGATCTATATTTTCTCTGAGCAACTTTGTATCCGGAACCAATCAATCCCAGAGTATTGGAAAACTGCCAGGACCGATCTTATTCTGTAGGGCAATATTTCTTATCTATCGGATGGTTTGATAGCGAATGAAAAATAGAGAATAATAAGTAGTGTTACAATCGCGGTAATTATAAATGTTGCACCTGCACCAAACTTAAACCAAATTATACCTGCTAAAGAACTTGCTAGCATTGTAAAAATACTTTGAAAGCCGGAAAAAGTTCCGATTGCAGTTGCCGTATCTTTTTTAGCTGTAATGTTACTAATCCAGGCTTTTGAAACGCCTTCGGTTGCTGCTGCATAAATACCATAAAGCATGAATAACCCAAAAAATACATAGATGTCTTTGGTTAAACCCATTCCAAAATAAACAACTGCAAAGATTACAAGTCCAAATACAAACATTTTTTGAAGCCCGATTTTGTCTGCATAAATGCCAAGTGGAAAAGCGCTTAAAGCATAAACAAGATTGTAAAAAATGTAAAGCCCAATTACATATGTGTCGCTCAGCCCTGATTGTTTGACTTTTAATAATAGAAAAACGTCAGAGCTATTAAATAATGTAAATGCCAAAAGGCCAACTACAACTTTCCGGTAAACAGGCGGGCTAAGTTTCCAATAGTTAATGAAAGAGAAAAATGGTGTTGCCTTTTTGAGTGTTTTGTCAGCCTTGTTTTTATCTTTCAACAACAGCGATGCAAGTACTGCAAGACAACCCGGAATAAACGCGATGTAAAAAAGTGTTTTATAGTCTTGTGGGTGGTAATAAAGATAAAGCAATGCAAATGCTGGTCCTAAAACTGCACCAAAAGTGTCCATAGAACGGTGGAAGCCAAATATTTTCCCTTTTGTTGCTGGTGTTGCTTCGTCTGAAAGTATTGCATCTCTTGCGCCTGTTCTAATTCCTTTTCCAAAACGGTCAATCGTCCGGGCAAAGAAAATCCAAAGTGGGTAAATAAAAAGCGCCATCATTGGTTTCGAAATAGCACTGAAAGCATAACCAATTTGCACAAACGGAACCCGCTTTCGTGAGTTGTCAGAAAGTTTGCCGAAGTAACCTTTGCTAAGTCCTGCAGTTGCTTCTGCAACACCTTCAAGAATACCAATAAGTACAACTGAAAAACCAATTGTTTTTAGGTAAATGGGCATTATCGGGTAAAGCATTTCGCTTGCCGTGTCTGTAAATAAACTCACCAACGATAAAATCCAAACTGTTCGTGTTATATATTTCAATGTCTTTGCTTTGAGTTAATAAGCACTGCCCGACAGGGTTGCACCTACTGTTTTTCATTGCCGAAGGCTGGGAAATTGATGCTGCCCCGGTGAAAATGCTTAAAGAAAAGAAAATTATCACAAGAGACCGACATTATCAAGAGAAAGATGTCATCGCGATGTGGCCGCATTTTATATTCGTCAGCCCGTAACTGCTGTTGAATAAAGTTACAAAAGACGATGTTAAAAAATATAGATCGGCTTTACTCGTGGGCTGAAACTGAAATTGTGCCCAGGTAGAGAAGAAAATTTGAAAATATATTAGTAGCTCAGCGGTATTGCAAAACTGCGTTTGCCTGTTCGCCGGTTTCGTCGTGAAATGATTGCAAGTATATCAGCGTTAATTAGCATTTTAAAGAGCCGGTGACTCCCGGACATTCATCGGTAAGTTGCTGGTGAGCTTTTACCAACTGAGCAGGCAAACTAAAACGAAATCTATCGGGCCAGGCGACCTAAAAATAAACTGTTCCCGAAAAGTCTTTATTTCGGCTGAAGCGAAAAGGCATGGAAAACCTGCCATTGCACCTGTTTTGTCCTCAGCATTTCCCATCTGTTATTGTTATATTCGCAAATAAAAAATTTATGAAAAAAAGTTTACAGCTGGTGATCATTTCGGTTCTTCTTCTGCAAGCTGTAAAGGCCCAGGATCACAATACAACCGCGTTTAAAAGATTTGGTTTCAGGGCCGGAACAAATTTTTCACATATCAATTTTGCTAAAGGATCACCCCCGCCAGCTGTTCCCGTACCAACTTCCCGGGGAACGGGTATCACTTTTGGTTTTTTGATGCAGGTGCCGTTATCAGGCAGTTTTTCTATTCAGCCAGAATATTTATTCTCCCAAATGGGTGGCAAAGTAAAAAGTTCAGATATCGAGTATAAGCTTACCTACTTTTCCATGCCCGTATTCCTTAAATACCAGGCAAGTAAAAAGTTTGCCCTGCTGGCTGGCCCACAATTCGATATGCTCGTCAGCGCAAAAAAGATCGTTGGTGGCATTTCAACCAATATAACACATGATACGGAAGAACGCAGCATTGGAGCCACAGCCGGCATTGAATATCAAATAACGGAACTTTTATCCTTATGCGCAAGGTACATGAGCGGACTGAATAATATAGGAATCGGCCAGCGATCCAATGTACAGGAATTCAAATATGAACTGGTGCAGTTGACGGTATGTGTTAAATTTTAATTATTCATTCGCCAGGTTAAAATTTCCTTTCCAGAATAAGCGAAAGCGTTTTTATAACAAAAGTCTTAGTTGCTGAGCAGCGGGATATTCTGCAATTACCATATGAAAAATTTGGTTGTGTGTACTGCATTGGCAGCTAACGTACATGGCTTTACGCTGCTGGGATATTTACTTCCTTTAATTATTAAATACAAGCACAGTTCCATGATCATTACAGGCCCAGCCATGGTGTGCATCTGAAAAATGAAGCTCCACTAATTGAGAATTAGTGTCGGCTAATGATACCACAACATTCCATGTGTTTCCTGCATCCGTTGTTTTATAAATTTTGTTGTTCCCCAAAACATAGCCGATACTATTGTCAACAAAATGAATATCTCCGTACCAACCACTTGCAAGTGGGAATGCTTGTATTGAAGAAAAAGAGGCTCCACCATTTATTGATTTATATAATTCCGCGTTACTTCCCAGGGTGTAAACAGAATTATCAGGTGTAGCAAAAACTGAAGTAAATGAAACATCATTTAATTTGGTTGCAATGCGGGTGCCAATCCAGTCGAATGCAGAGCCATTGGTTTTATAAACTGTATCTCGACCTGTGATCCATCCTGTATTCTGGTTGGTAAAAAACAACGTTGCATGATTTGCTGGAAAACGAACTCCCGTTGTTGAAAGTTTCATCCAGTTAGCACCGCCATCTGTTGACTTAAATAATCCTGATTCATTCAAATAATAACCGTTATCATCATCAACAAAAAATACATCAGAGAAGGAAAGGGATGGTAATACCCGGGTAATTGGGCCGGTTCCGTTCATTGATCTAAAAAGGCCGGTTTCATTTGCAAAAAAAACATTTCCATTATTCGTTACCGCCAGGTTATAAAACGTTTGATCAGATATTGGAGTCCAGTTCAACCCTCCATCACTCGACCTATATGTTTTTCGCCCGGTAAGGTAACCGGTCGTACTGTTTTTAAAGAAAACATCACTAAAACTCTCTAGTGAATCAACAATTATTCTTTTCCAGCCTACGGTTAAGCTGTCTGCTTTTTGTGCAATTGGTATTGGTATAGTTGCATCTTTTTTACAACCGATTATTGAAAAAAGAAAGGCAAAAGCAAGCGGTACATAGAGCTTTTTCATGTAGTTTTCATTTGGAAGGTAAATATACTGCTTAAGTGAATCCATTATCTTATTTTCTACCTCCAACCTAAGGACTTATGTTGCGATATTTACCTCTTGCCCACAGCCACCGTTATTTGTTTATGATTAAACTTCATTTTTTTACAAAAGTTCAGAAATGCTGGTGAAGGCCAAACTACCTGGTTGCTCAACAAAACCTTTATGCTGCGCCGCTTTTACTATGAAATAGTGTTTAATGCTTCGTACGGTTCAATGATTACTGTTCGGATATTTGTTTTACAATTTCCAAGGCCTTCGGAAATGTGTTATTAAAATATTGTTCAAATTCCGGATTGGCTTCCATAGTTATTTTAACAGATAACTCAGTCATCCCATTCATTTCATTTAGATAATAACTTTCTGTAGCATCCCCCCAATCCTTTGGTTCTTCAATACCATTTTTTATTTCACCAAGATGTTTAAATGTCATCTGCTCATTGGGTATTTTTATCTGAATGATTCCAAACATGCCGTCGCCTTTCGGAGAAAGAAATAAAATTTTACTTCCCTCCTGCCAATCACTTTCTGCATAAGAACCCTCCATGAATGCGGCTGTCCATTTTCGGTAACTGGCATCATCCCACAATGTGTCCCACACTTTTTCTTTTGGAGCATTCATTTTAGTTGCAAACGTTAATGTAGTCATAATCGACATTTTTAAATTGATCAATGATTTTGAAACACTAAGATATGAATGGTGTAGTTTCTTTATAGGGGGATTCACGACAACTTAAAAGCGAAATGCGACTACCTGTGAACGGTTTCCAAAAGTGGTGTATAACGGGTTGCATTTGAAGTGCCGGGATTGCATGGCAGTTGCCACCTGGTGCAAAATCTGAATTGAAAGTATAATGACAAGTTTACCAAAAAGCTACATTGTACCGGCTGGCAGGAACGATTGGTGATAGCGAACTGCAGCCGATGTTTCGATGACCAGCCCTGGCTCCAGGCAATGCAATTGGTAGCGGTTCGTTGTTATTTATCCGCTGGTTGTTCTGTTGGAAATTTTGAAATGTCCATATAGAAAACTTCCCAGGTGTGTCCGTCAAAATCTTCGATCGTTCGCTGTTGCATGAAACCATAATCCCGCATTTCGTTAGGTTCTGTGCCACCAGCTTTTAGCCCATTTGTTACAATATTATTTACTTCGTCAATACTGTCAACTGATAATGAAAAAATTCCAGCCACATTTGATTTTGTATCTGCAATGGGTTTGGTTGCAAAGCTTGCAAACTTTTCGTGTGTCAATAGCATTACAAAAATGTTTTCACTCCAAACCATACACTTTCCAGTGTCGTCCGAAAATTGAGGATTGTTCGTAAAGCCAAATGCTGTATAAAAGGCCATTGATTTTTGCAGGTCTTTTACTGCTAAATTGATAAAAACTTGTTTTGCCATTTTTTTTTAATTGAGGTGTAAGTTAATTAGATTTTATTTTTTTATGTTTGGCGGTGAGTGTCGTTTCCCAATGATCACTAACAGCCTGTATTTGCGAAGTGCCGTGACTTCATAGCTGGCCCTGCTATAGTGAAAGCATTGTGTACAAGTTTAATTTGATGTGCTTAATTTTTGTTTACTTCAATTGTTAACTATTAAATTGCCGAAGATGATGGTCTGTATGTTTATAAACAAAATACCCTACCTGCTCTTTTGACATTTTACCGAAAAACCAATGTTCGAAGTCATCGTTTGAATACTGCGAATATTCTTCAACCAGGGACACCCACTTCCTTTTTTCCGCTAACACATCCCCGTTTTTTTCGTTTATTATAAATTCAGGACTGGTGGGCGAATTTCGTTTCAGAGGACTTTCGTCTTTCAGTAAGTTCTTCAATCCCATTTTACCAAACAGGCGCCCAATGAATGCCCGTTTATACTTTTTTTTTCCTAAATACATTTCCTCACACAGTGTACAATGCCTGAACATTTGATAAATATTCATTTTACCCCATTGAGCTGTGCTGTTTTCGTCGAGTGAATTAATTCTCTTAATCAATTCATCTCTTGTTGTTTTGTCAAATATTGATTTCATAGCCCGATAATTAAGTACCACAAACCTATTGTCACTTGTCAAGAATGGTGCTGTGCGATAACGACAAAAAGAGGGGGTGATTGCGACAAATTTAATTATGTAATGTCGTGGCGCCATAATTTGCTGCTAACGGTTGGCAATAGGCAAAATATGCGGAATTTGTTGCTGCCAAACCAATGCAGTTAAATTGAGAATGCAAATTCCAAAGTTTTCAACGAAGACAAATTGGAGGGGCCAACCAGAACCTGGCCGCACTAATTTATTCAACATATCGGTTAGCGGTAAATCGCTCCAGGATTCTTGTTGCGAGTTTATTGGCTCCATTTTTTTTACCAGGTTCGCAATCGATGTCTACAGATGCAGTCCATATTTTTAGTTCAACATTATCCGCTCTTTTATAAAGTAAAATATCGAATGATTGTTCATAGGTATCTCTTTTCCTGGAAGGCTGGACTACTCCAATGGGCGTGGTTGGAAGGGGTATATAGATTCTTGATTTGATAAGCTGTATATCAAACCGGTTTGTATCAGTCGGGTGAAAGAATAATATAGCGTCATAATTATTCATATTTGTTGAGGTGTAATTTTTCTTCGCTTCTTCTGCGCTTTTGCCGATATACACATAGGTTGCAGCAATTTTTTTTGATGAAAGATCTTCAATCAACTTATCGCTCAAATTATTCAGAAAAATTCGTTCTAATGAGGAACCCATACCCATAATAAGCATACTTTCTATTTTGCCATAAAGCGTATCTGCCTGCTTTTCTGTGAAATCGACATCTGTATAGTAAAACCGATGATTTTGGCTCCTGCTGCCAAGGACAGTAAAAAGCAAGATGAAAAGACAGGTATGTTTCATAATTATTCTGATTAGCGCCCGTGTTTAGCGCATGCTAATATTTGCAGCTTTACGAAATCTTGTTATTTGCCTTACCGACGGATACGGATTGCCCTCCAATAGGCAAACAAATAATAATCATATAGAAATCCGTATTTGTGTCGGCAATTTATTAATCAAAGCAGGCAGTAGTAACCACAAGCACATAGGGCAGCGTCCAATTCCTGGTGGCGCTGTTTTTAATTTCGTTTTATAACTTTAATGATAAGCCAATTCCTGCTGAGTAGTTATCCCCCTCTTTCGGATTCATGTTATATTTCGCCCTGGCTAAAACATTTATCGTTTTACTAACCGGGTATTGAACCTCCAGTAAAAAAGGAATTCTATAATCATCGGATGATCTTACGTTTGCAAACCATATTTGTGAATTGTCAGATGGAATGTAATAAGTTTCGTTCCTTATACTATAAGTCCAGCCACTGGCAAACGCAAACTTTAATTTCCCTTTTGATGCTACATGATATTTAATCAGTAATGAAAAATTGTTATTAAGGACATTTATCTCGTTCGGATATTCTTTCGGAAGGTCGGGGAAATAGCCACCTTGCACATAAGCAAAATTTTCAACTTCAAATGCAATTGAAAAATGCTCCATCACCCTATAATCCATTTGCAACCAAAAAGCTCTACCCATTGCTTTTGCATTGCTTGGTGCAGCTGCAAAACCAAGCCCGGTTGAAATACTACATTCTTTTGTAATTGCAGGATTTTCCTGAGAAAATGCAACCATGGAGATAAAAAGAAGGGAAAGGGATAACGGGATAAATTTTGACATGGTGAGGGTATTGGATTAAAGATGAATGTATCACCCACAGCAGTCGTGTTAAGGCACGCTAAACTAATCTATTACGGGAAGCGACCCAAATATAACTGGGTTGCGACAGCGCCGTGTTTGGCTTGCGGGCGCATACGGGATGCGCTTCGATTGGTAAACAGGTAACGTTATTTTCTATGGAGCCTCGTTTGCAGTGGTGATCTTTTTGTCCGCAAAATGGCTACAAGGAAGAAACAGGACAAAGTTCTGCCCCTGGCGGGAAAAAATACTTTTAAGATAGCTTGCATAAAAAAATTTCTTTTTATACTTTACGCCGTGGCTTTGAATCAACGCTCTTGAAATTTATTACATGGTTACAAAAGAAGAGGTTTCTATTTACAATATCAAAAGTTATAAGGAAGTAGTATCTGGCACTAATAAGCTGATACTTCTTTTTATTTTTACGCTTACCTATGTTTGGTTTCAATCTATAGAACCCAACTTTAACAGGATCAAACGCTTAAAAAAAAATGAGGTAATTGTTCAGCACTTTCAAGACTCTGTAATTAAAAAGCAAAAAGAAAAACGCGACTTTTACAAGGCCCGGTTTACCAGCCTCGGTAATAAACAAGATTCACTTAGAGCAAAAAAGAACGACAGCACTTTACTATATTTCAATTCTCTTAAAGAAGATATGAAGCAGCTTAGAGATTCGTTGAACGGCAAAATAAATTTAAAAATAGATATACCTACTTTAAGTGCGATAGAATTGCCATTGCAAATGGGCCTTATTGTTTGGTTCATTTTATTTTTATTATTTATTTTACTGGTCCTTCATAAAAGGGTAGTTGCCGGCAAATACCTTGTGAATGGCCTGTATTATTACCGGCAAAAGATACAGGCCAACAATTATAATTTAAAGTGCCTGGATATTCAGCTTCCATTTTGGCTGGCACCGCTTGTTATTACCGGCAGCAATTACCAACGCAAGGTTTTATTTGTAATTACTACCTGGACAATAGTAAAAAAAGTATTGGCCGCGGTGGTTATTGTATTTCTGTTAAGCTTGCTTTGCCGGGTTTGGTGGATAAGCATCAACATTTTCAAAACGGAAACATTTGATAGGCCGGTACCTCAATCCATTTTTACCAGTGCCCTTTTAGTTACGCCGTTAATTTTAATTATATCATGGATACTTACTCCGCTAAAAATAAAATTCAACGATGGGGTATATTAAAAAGAGCAGTGCACTCATCAAAAGAAAAACATTTTTAGTGCAGGCCGCTGCGATCACCGCCGCAACCTTTTTGCTGGTAGTTTTTAGGAATAAGATCCCAAAGATCTCTGCACCGGTTTTAAATTTTAAAAGAATAAAACGAAAAAGGGCAATACCTGAAATAAAAGAGAGCCGAAGTTATTTTGGCGTGAATACTACTAAAAAGGGCCCTGTTATTTATTTTTTTTATTACAACGAAAAACTAGCGAAAATTGTATGCCCCGCGTTAAAGGCCATACCTCCTAAACATTTTGATGGTTTTATTAAAAAATTAAAAAGAATAGAAATTAAAGAGGCCATAGAACTGTTGGGTAAAAGCACCACTAAAATATTGCACCCTCTTTGGGTAGTTGAAAAACAATGGAAGCAGCAGGATACTTTACAAGATGTTACTTACCAGCAATTGGTACTGGCAGTATTACAAAAAAATACCGATCTCGGCTACCAAAGCAAGGCAAGAATGATTAATTTTTACCTTAAAAGTTTTGGCAGATGGACAATGGGCAAATATATAACGGGCAGTAAAGAGCCATCCAGTGCAAATATAGAAACGGTAAAAGAGGCCGTTAAAAAAGAAAGGGTGGCGCTAACTAATAAATATGGAGTGTTTGATTCGCGAACAGGAGGTGCTATGAGTAAAATTTAAATAAATTTTTGTCAATTCTCGTAATTTAATGTAAAAAGCCAGTAAACTGGTTAGTTGGTGGTCCGACTCCACCCGAGGCTTGACTTTTAAAATACAATTGGCGCAATCTGGTGCAGGGCTGCTGCCCCGCTGCTAACTGTTACCAGGCGTTTGTTAGAAACAAGCCTCATGTGTATTGATACCCTTTTTTAATCCGGGAAATAGTAACAAGGAAGATACATAACAGCGTCCCCGACGTGGCGGAGTTTTAAACTTCAAATTAATTGCTGTTGGCAATTACTTGTTTTGGGCTTGTAAAAACTACTACACCAAATAATATTGCAAAGGTGGCATACACAATAGTTGCTGCCCAAACATACATTGAATGGTAATTATTAATCGCGAATTTAAACAGAGCCAGGGCGGCCACCGTAAAATGCAGGCAATTTCCCATCCCAGGCGGCCTGGCATATATTCCTCCAATCAACACAGTCTTAGCCCTCCAATTCATGATTTATGTCTAAATTCTTTTTCCCATTAAAAACGCGGGTATCAAAACGGAAATAATTTCCGCGAAGTAAGTATTTAAACGAATCAAAAACGTCCAGCAATTGTTGAAGTTAAAATAAACAGCTTCCGGTTAGTAGCACATCTATTTATTTGTTTCGTTGCAAACTTGCCTTTTACTCACTCCCCCTATTGGCGCAAGCCCTCGCATTGGCGCAAGGGTGTAGCGTTGGCTAAGTGCGCTGGCTATCCTTGTGCCTCGAAGGCTCTTCAAACTAACTTTCCGCTAACAGAATTCAGCCAGTTTAATGATGCCATCATTTTTTGCATAGTGTTTTGCGCTGCTGTATACCCACGTTCTGCTTCATACACAAACCCGCTTACCACAGGATTTTGATGAATGTAAAACACGATCTCTGCAAACATCTTTTGATTTAATATTTCAATGGACTGGTTATGTAGCTGCCAAAACTGCCAGTCAAAATTGTTGCTATTCTTTTTGCCTGCTCTTTCGCATCCCGATAAAAATCGGGACGGGCTATCCATACTCTCCACTTCCTTCTGCTTTAGTGACTGCCGAAATTTTTTGTTGCATTGCAATCCAATATTTCAAAGAACCTAATAAACAATATTTTTAAACTTTACCTTGCTCTATTGTAATAACGCCCGGGTGGCTACTCAATACCTATTACCTCTTTTTGTTGTCTGGCACAAGCATGCCAACTCACTTAACCCGCCCGACATGCTTGCGCCAAATGCGGAGCCTGCTGTTTTGCAAGAGTACGCTTGCGCCACACGGAGGGCCCCGTAGGAGGTGACTGTGTCTTTGAATTCAGACTTGATATATGCTTCGGGTACATCTGTTTGGTTTTGTCCACAGGAAGAGCAAAAAACAGACATTAGAACAGCGCAAATAATTTTGCAAATTTTTCATCTTTTATTTATTATCGGGCAGGTTTAACAATGTGACTCCATCTGTATGCCATAAATCACGTTGCCGGAAACAGATAATTTGAACATCTTCCCTTTTACAGAAGGAAATAACAGTTTCCATGTTTTTCCCTTGTCTGATGACCTGTAAATGCCGTCAGTATGACCACAAAAGAAGTTTTCACCCACCTGGATAATGGTTGTAATGTACGTTGGCACCGGAAGGATCGTAGTCTCCTTAGGATGCCAGGTTGAATCGGAAAAGCCTTGCGCCCGAAGGGTAGCATTAACCGGTGGCAAGATTGGGTCAATAAAACCATGCGCCTGCAGGCCGGCATCAATAGCCTGCCAGGTTTTGCCGCCGTCGTAAGATGTTCGTATTCTCCGGGTCTTCGAAACGGTGCTGTAAGTAATAGCAGCGAATCCACCTTCGATGCGTTCTACATCGATGCCCACGCCTCCCTCACTGATCACCAACGCCCAGTTTTCACCATCATCGGTCGATCTTAATATCCCTCCCTGGCTGGTCGCAAGGAGTACACCATTTGATTCTACCATTTTCCCCCCGCCTCCGGCATGCAGTTGTTTCCAGGATTTTCCACTGTTAGTGGATTTAAAAAGACCTCGGTCGGAGCCGATGAAAATTGAGCCTCCGGCAGTTTCAAAAACGCTGAGTACCCGTTTCTCCTGGAAATTTGTGAATACCGGCGACCATACACCCGTTCCGTTTGTTTTTTGGAAAATTCCTCCACCCCAGTAATTGTATGCAAAGATCCCGGCCTTACCAGGGGCAATACTGCTATGTTCGTCGGGGAAAATTTCTTTTTCCCAAAAAGTAGTTTTAGAATTTGGTTTATTGTGATATATCCCATTGCCGGCAGTTAAATAGAACCCATTATCATCTGTAAAAGAAGCATTTCTGCTGACACCATATTTATCTTTCACAGGCTCGGGCAACCCTTCGCTTATGTCCTGCCATGTTTGTCCGCCATCCGTAGATCTAAAAACGATCTTTGCAGTTCCAGCCTTCCCTGTTTTTGGGTGTGGATGGCTACCCGGGAGAAGAGAAGATGAGGAAACCGCCAAAAGGAGTAAAAAAGCAAGGATATAAATATTCATGGCAATAAATGATTTGGTGAAACAATAAGGTAAAGATATCGGGCGTCAACTATCCGGGAGTTTTTTAGTAGTAAAAACTTGTAAAGGATGTGTAAAACGTTTGTAAAAACCACCGAAAACTGCCGTGTATAGAGTATTTTGCACACATGAAGTCATTTACGCTGTTCGGATCATCCATCATGGTAATTGCTCTTTTGATTGCTGCTGTTGCATTTAGCAATAAAAAAAATGACATTCCTCCAAATCATCTGGAAGTGGTATTGCGTGAAATAGGACATCAGCTGTTGCTTTCAGCGAAAGATTCTTCCTCCAGGGTGCTGCCGGTTAAGAAAATAAATGAACATACCTACCAGATTTCCTTTCAAAATGACTTTGGTTTTATATCAGATACACTCATCAATTTAGTTCAACGAACATTTCAAAAAAATGCGCTGGCAAAAGATTATATAGTGAATTTGAGGAATTGTAAACAAAATGAAACTGTGTTTGCATTCGAAATAAATAGCCATACAGGCGATTTAACGCCTTGCAGGGGTCGTACGCTGGAGGTTGGTTGTTATGTTATTGACATTGAATTTTTGAAGAAAAATCAATTTAATTTCTATTTGTTGTTGCTGTTGATTATTCCCTTGAGTTTGGTTGGTTTTTATGTGAACAATAAGTTTCGGAAAAAAGAAGGGAAAGAAGAACAAGAGCCCATCCCCGGTACCAATGATTATGTACAATTAGGAAGCTTTCAATTTTATACAGATGATAATGTTCTTAAAATAGAGAATAAGAGTATTGCGCTTTCGGAAAAAGAAACAAAAGCATTAAAAATATTTGCAGAAAATATAAATCAGATCGTAGAAAGGGAAAAACTGATGAAAGAAATTTGGGGAGATGAAGGTATAGTGGTAATCAGTAGAAATGTGGATGTATTGGTGTCTAAATTACGTAAGAAATTAAGCGACGATAATTCCATCAAATTTATTAACGTACATGGTAGAGGGTACAAATTTATTCTTGAGTAGGGACCCATTAAAAATCAGGTAAAGTGTAAAACAAATCAGATGGTGTGATTAACAGGTTGTCCACGTTATGAGTTGCCTGATTTAGATTACACGATTTCTTGTCAGCCAATTTCGAGACGAGAGAAGCTCATGGCTTGCGCCCAACGTTTTGCATTGGCGAAGGACAGGGAATTTATTGCTGGTCTTGCCCGGTGCTGATGCTAAATTGTAATTGAAAATAATAAATTGAAATTGAAGTCAATTAAAAAATGGCCCAGCCCCAAACCAAGGCTGATAGTGAATTGCAGCCGAAGTTACAATGTCTGGCCCTGACTTTTGCCAATGCATTGTTGCACGCATGCCCCCTTTTGTTTTTTTTGACTTAAGAAATATATATTGTAACTTAATACCCCCGTTTCCATCAAATATTCTTAGTACTCACAATAAAAATTTACAATTATGATTATTGTACATGATATTTTCATCTGCAAGCCAGGCAATGCTTCAAAGTTTGCGAAGCTGTTTAAAGAAGTTATGGCTGATAACAAGGAACTTGTTCATATCATGACAGACTTAACTGGTGAATTCAACAAAGTAATAATGGTTACCCAACATGACAGTCTAACTGCTTATGAACAAAGTTTTGAGAAATACATGCAGGATTCTGAAGAAATGAAACAGATGAAAGAAAAAATGAAGGGGTATCATGATCTGTATCTTACCGGCTCAAGAGAAATCTACCGGATTTGGTAAAAATAGTCGATACAATTACATAATGTTAGCGAGCTTGCTCAATTGTAATAACGCCCGAGTGGCTACTCAATACCTATTACCTCTTTTTGTTGTCTGAACAAGCATGCCAACTCACTTAACCCACCCGACATACTTGCGGCAAATGCAAGAGCCAGTTGTTTTGCAAGAGTACGCTTGCGCCACACGTGGGGATACGGAAAGTACTTCAATTTGTAAAGAGATAACAAAAGCATTTGCGGTGCAAGTTTTATCGATCCGGAAAATAGTAACAAGGGAGACACAGGACAGAGTGTCGAGTAGGCAAGGGCATTTCAGCCCAAGCCCCTCACAGAACCGTACGTGAAGCTCTCACTTCATACGGCTCCTATCATATCATCAAACGTGTTTAAAAACCGTCCAGTAATAAAACATCGTTGGATAGCTTTGCTTTAACTCTTTTATCCATTGATATGCCATCGTCTGACTGTTCTTAAACTTCCTGTACTTATTCAATACCCATTTCACTAACCTGAACTCAAAGTGCAACATCAACCGCTGTAATTCCCACAATTTAAACTTTCCATAATACCTTATAATCCCTCTCATTTGTGGGTTCACCTGATTGGCTATTTCCTGTATCGACAAAGTGCTGCGCCGATGCCAGTTTAGTTTAGCCCATTCCTGTGTTATCCTTGTTTGTGCTGACTGGCTGATTGCACAGCCATATCCAAGGAACATCCGACATCCTCCCTTTTTGGAGGCTACAGAACAGGGTTTAAAGGTGAAGCCAAGAAAATCAAATTTCTTTCCAACATTCTTCTTCTTCACTCTTCGATAATCCTGGCAATAAACCATTTTTGTTTTCTCTTCATTCAGGCTTAACCTACATTCCGCCAGTCTTGCTCTGATTGCCACTAATAATTGCTTCGCTTCCTCCTCTGATTGACAGTGAATGATCACATCATCTGCGTAGCGTACGAATGCTACCATGGGATAATGCTTTGTAATCCACATATCCAACACATAATGCAAAAACAAATTGGCTAACAGAGGGCTTATTACCCCTCCTTGTGGTGTGCCTTTACCATCCTTTTGGATAAGTGTTCCATCGGACTGCTGAACGGGTGTTTCCAACCATCGACGGATGTACATCTTTACCCATTTTTCTTCCACATGGCGGTCTAAGGCCTTCATCAACAACTCATGGTCTACTTCATCAAAAAAACTTTTGATGTCCAAATCCAGCACCCATGCATATTGACGTACATTTTCCTGTACGGCTTCTACTGCCTGATGGGCACTTTTCAACGGACGATAACCAAAGGAGTTGTTATGGAACCGGGCTTCCAGCCGGGGCTCTAAGTAACTCTTTATAACCTGTTGGGCTATACGGTCACCTACTGTCGGAATGCCTAATGTTCGCCGCTTTCCATTGCTTTTGGGTATCGACACAGATCGCAATGGCTTGGGAAAATAACTACCGGAACTTAAGCGGTTCCACAGAACATACAGGTTGCTCAATAAGTCTTCCTCAAATGCTTCAAGGCTTTCTTTATCTACACCTGCAGCACCATGATTGGCTTTTACTTTCCGATAAGCTCCCTTTACCATTTCTTTCGTTATCGGTACAGTACTTGTTCTTGTCTCAAACATTTAATCATCCTCTTTTAAAGTTGTTAAAACATTCTCAACGATATGATTGATGCTCTTTGCTCCACCTTCATTACAAAGGCTTCATCGCTACTACAGCACCATCCGCCATCCTCCCCAGCTTCGATATTTAGCCTCATGGATAGCTTCCACTTGTACTTTTCTCTTAACATCTGGAAAGGACTTCCCGTGTTCTGTACAAAAGCCTGAATAAGAGTCATGCCATCTATGTGACGATTGCCTTATGGCCAGTAAGCAAGTAACCGCCATAACCTTTCACTACTACGCAGGAACAGTAGCTTTTGACAATGTGTACCTCAATCTCATCACTTCATCAATGGTTCATTTGCATTCATCTCTCTTACCCGTACCTGACTGCTCGAAGCAGCCTTTTCCTCTTTCCGTTCAATACCAGTTTATTACTAAACAAGCACCGAGAGGCGGTTTACAGCCTCCGCTTGCACGGCGACTGTGATAGACCTACTATCATCTTTCATACAGCATTCTTGTACCTTCATATCTTTGGTACTCAATTCACGGCACACCCTGCGCCTGATGGGTTATGTTGCTGCCAAAATTGCCAGTCAAAATTGTTGCTTTTCTTTTTGCCTGCTCTTTCGCATCCCGATAAAAAATCGGGACAGGCTATCCATACTATCCGCTCCCTTCTGCTTTAGTGACTGCCGTAATTTTTTATTGCATTGCTATCCATTATTTCAAATAACCTAATAAACAATATTTTTAAACTTTACCTTGCTCTATTGTAATAACACCCGGGTGGCTACTCAATACCTATTACCTCTTTTTGTTCTCTGGCACAAGCATGCCAACTCACTTAACCCGCCCGACATGCTTGCGCCAAATGCAAGAGCCTGCTGTTTTGCAAGAGTACGCTTGCAAAACACGGAGTAGTTTTATTAAGGTTTGTATGCGAGAAGATTAGCGAAAATGCGTTCGGGTCGCACAAAGCGATTTTATGCGCATTGCATTTTTGATTTAAATTATTTCAATTTCCTCTTCTGAAAACCAGCCAAATGCTAGGGCGTTTTTCTTAACAATATCTGAATTATCTGTGTAAGCAACAATTGCCAAACTTTCTTCCGCCCTACTACAAGCAACATAAAAAAGCCGTCTAGTTCTGTCAATTCCGGTTTCTTTGCCTTCTTGTAGATTTTTTTTATCAGTTATACTAAGTTCTTTGGAGCCAAATAGCTTGTCATAACTAAACAAGAAACCTCTTGATTCTTCATCGTCTAGGATAACCATTACCCGAGGGAATTCTAAACCTTTAACACCTTGATGCGTCCCGAATTTAGAATTCTCAGATAAATAATTATTATATTTCCTAACCTGAGAAAATGGATTTGATAAAGCTAAATCCCATGCATTAATAATACTGTCATTATTTTCCTCCTCGTCCTTTTCCTCAGCCTCAAATTCGTCTGCAATTTTCTGTTCCGATTTAGTCCTAGTCGCTATTGGTATTAAACTGTCAGGAATGGGAAATAGTCCAGATTCAGAAATGTTTTGTAATACTTCAATAAGTAATGGGTCTTTGTTGCCATCCCATAACTTAAATAAATCTCCTAACGATTTTCTAGTTTTTTTGATGTTTTCCATTTGCTCTAAATTTTTAAATATTTCTTCCTTTTCTAAAAACTTAGAGTGTTTTTTAATAATTCTAGCGATGGCGAATTTGTCGTCGGTCTCTTTGGCATCAATAAGGGGTAAAATTATTTTAGTAAAAAGATTTGCACCAGACAATGAGCCCTCTAATAATCCCGTGCTTAATTTATCCTCCTTATATAATGGTTCAAAAAACTCTAAAAATCCCATTCTTCTTGCGGCCATATGATGTTCAAGAATTAAGGTTTTGATATCAGAATTAATATCCTTTAAATCTTTCGGATCTAAACTTTTATACCACAAGGGATCATTTGTTATTGCACACATTTTTTGTGACACTAAATCTTCTATGTGTTGTTTATCAATACCTCTTTTAGAAATGAAGAGCCTAATAGTACCTTCTCCTTTTTCAACTCGTGGTCTTTGTTTTTGTCCATCTACTTCTTGTCTAATATTATTTATTAAAGTGATTATTCGTTTATTAGAACGATGATTCATCTGTTTGGCTGGTTTAATCCAATCTTCAGGAAGTCCATGCGCTAAATTTTCTTTGCCATCAGAGTATATTCTTTGCATAGTATCACCAAATAAACCTATTGAAAAGCATTTCTTTTTGTTCTTTTGCAGTTCAAAAAAAGCATCTATCAATTCTTTTTTGGTATCTTGACTTTCATCTATCAAAACTATTGGAAATTTGCAAGCCAAAAGATTTTGCATTAACGGCTTAGTATTTATAAAATCTGCTGCAATGCTTATTACTTCCGAATGATTTAGTGAATCCTTTGTAATATTATCACCGTTTGGATTATAGGTAAATTGATTCACATTATCTAGGTATTGGATTCTCCTAGTTTTGGATTCAATTTTCTTAGCTCTATCAATTGACGTTTTATTTTGCAAATTCTTACTCTTACTCTGCTCTTCTTCTAATTTATTAATTTCTGAAACCAAATTAATTTGTAGCCAATTTTTAATATCCTGATTAAAGTTTCTAATTAAATCCCAAGCAAAACTATGTATTGTACTTACTGAGAAAATGGAATCATATTCTAGCCGGCGGATTATTTCATCGCAAGCAGCATTCGTATAGGTTATAATTGCAACCTTTTTCCTATTCAAGCGAAATTCTCTGCCGTATTCCGTCTTAAATAATCTCAATACATTAACCAGAGAACTTGTTTTGCCTGATCCCGCACCTGCAAATAGGAAAAAACTTTTTGGATTCTCTAGTTTTAAGCAGTTATATATTTCGGCATCAATGTGATTATCAATATTGTTGCCAAGAATCTCAGAGTTCATAATTGATTTTTTACAATGTTAACCAGCCCATCTTTTTTACTTACTAACTTCTCTTCAAGCCAATCAAGTCCTTCTTTTATATATTTGGGACAGTTCAATTTATTTGGTTCTTCAAAATAAAATAGTTCCAACGCGAATTCAGCTTTTTTTGCACCTTTTGCAGTTATTGCTTCATACATTTCCTTTGCAGATTGTTTAATATCAGTTTGCCGCGATGCATCTATCATGTTTCCTAATAGTCCAATTCCATTTGGTAGGTCTTTAAAAATTAATTTGTTTTCCATAACTAATGAATCCTCAAAAGTATACGGATATATTGCTTCACTATTAGTGCCCTCATTTACTACTAATGGTATTTGATATGCAACCCTAATGGGAAAGCTTATATGCTCTTTTTCGCCCAATGGCAGTTCCAAAAGTTCATCAAGTGCATTTTTACAGGGGATCCACTTTTTTAATGTATCATTACCAGTATTGTAGCCTTTTGATTTTTCAGGCTGTATTTTTGTTTTTCCAGAAATAGAATCTAAATCGGTTATAACTAAGGTAATAATTTCAAGATTTTCAATAAGTGGTTTTAGGGTATGTGCATGGCTACCTCCAATTTCCAATATCGAGATGTAGCAGGATGTGAGTTTCGTGTGATGCTTTATAAAATAGGGGATAAGCATTCTTTCAGCAGGGCCTTCAACTATAATTACAGCATCGGCAAAGAATAAATCACAATGAGTAGTTTTTAGATATCTAATAGCGAACCTTGTGGTTTCATTGTCAATACCAAAAGTCTCTGACAAATTAACAACTGTAGAAGTACTTATAATACCACTTGCGGCTTTTTTCCTTTTAAAGTATCTTAATGATGTGAAATTTATTTCATGGGCAATATGATTAGAGTGAGTGCTAATTATAAGTTGTGTTGTAAACTTTCCATTTTTCAATATCTCATTATTTCTTAGTACTTTATATGCTTCCTTTATAAAAACTTGTTGTACTTGGGCATGTAAATGTGCCTCTGGTTCTTCAATTAAAACTAGATGTAAAGGTTCGAAACCTTTTTTGTCGGATTCTTTATTGTCATTTTTAAAACTTTTACCAATTTGCATCCATTCGTCTCTAAATCTAATGAGTTTAAATATCATGGAAATTAGATTTTGGTAACCTAAGCCATTATATTTTTCAGGTAAACTCAACTCGTTATCATCTTCATTCAAATAATATTGAACAGAGGAGTCATGGTTTAATGTTTCAACGGTATCGAATTTGCTAGATAAATTTATATTAGGGCTGCCAAGGCCGGGATAATTTAGAAACTTTAGCTCATCAAGAGACAACTTAAAACTGTCTTTTAAATTTTTATCAAAAATTTCTTTAGCTGATTGGATAGCCTTCAACGCCTCTATGTCGTCATCAGTCGGATTTACGGAAGGATTTAAATGTTTGTCATAATAACTTCTTAATTGGCTAGAAAGGTTTTTTAGATTGGATCCAGTTTCGCTACCATCTGAATTTACATCAGAAAACCCTCTTTGAGCATTAATAATATCCACTTTGATTAAACCATTAAAAGCATCTCCCTCTATGGGTATATTGTTTTGTGTTAATTTTTGCGGAGTATCTCTTAAAGCCGGATTTAGTAGGTATGTTTTCACAACGAAAAAGTTGTTGATTTTTTTTTCTAAAAAATCCCACAGATTTTTTGGCCATAATTTAAAATTATCTTCTTTCTTTTTGGAGCGTTCAACAACGGATTTTGAGTTTGAAAAGTCTAAATAAAATTCTTTGTATAGCTCATTCATATCATGAGGTTCAAATCGCAATCTTACTCCTAAAGAGCCTCCATCCCAATCTAATGTAGGGATTAGGTGGTTCACATAATGAATCTCGTCCTGATTTACTTTTAACCAAATATCTAGAGTTGGAATGTTATCTTCCCATTTATCTATCGATAAATCTAGATTATTTTTGTCTGTTTCATCAATCCATGAGTTTCCAATTGAGTTAATCTCTTTCCAATTGGATAAGGTAAAATCCCTTGAAGTAAATTTATTTCTTGCTTTAAAAAATAAAATCATCGCATCCATTGCAGTAGTTTTTCCACTATTATTTGCTCCGACAAAAACAGTTTCTTTTTCCGAGAAATCAATTTTGCAATCTTTTAGTCTTCTGAAATTTTGGATATTAACAAATTCTATTTTCATATGTAAGTGGGTTAAAATATTCTAAGTCGTAATATAGAGTTCTGTCGTTATGGTAGGGTGTTCGATAGCATTGCACATAACGTATGTATTGACGTACGTTATATTAATCCACTACCCCAATCGATCCAAATATATACGATTTATGAAACATCAATGGGCAGTTACCATTCACCTAACACTATCATACCAGGGATGAGCACAATAAATACGGCATGAAAAATTAGGGCATCAAACAGAAATAATTTCCGCAAAGTAAGCATTTAACAGCACCAAAAACGTCCCGCCATTGTTGAAGTAACAATATTTACCGCTTTCGGTTAGTAGTGCCACTATTTATGCGATGAGTCGCAAACTTTCTTTTGCTCTCCCCGTACAAATATAATGTGAGCAAGTTCCTACGTCCGGCCCCGATTGTTGGATGCATTGTTGCCTGCTGGCCTTTCGAATGGGTGCTTAAATGTTGGAGGTAAGATTTAGCTAATTTGAGTAAAAAAACAGTGCTTTTCCAAAATTTGTCGATGAATTTTGATCATAGAACCTGACTGCCTTTGGATAGCCATTCGGTTTGTAGTCGTAAATAAATTTATAGTGATAGTTATATGTGCCATCAAATTCATTGATTTCTGTAACGTTATTTTTTTCAAAAACTTCTTCAATAGTTGTTTCTATAGAATAAATTGGATAAGAATTGTCCAAAGAAATTCTACTTTGAGTATGATAAAATGGATTAGGATGGTTGTCATAAGTAAATTCAAAACTGTTTACGGAGAAGTAACCAAAAGCGGTGTCAATTTGTTTCACAATATTCCCGTTTACACGTTGCAGGTAAAAAGTATCCGTTTTGGTATAAACTGGCAGTGGAGCAGTGTCATAACTAGTTGAAGTTTGGATAATTCCCAGGTTGTTATAATCATAATTAGTTACTATTGTATGGGGAGTTGAGCCTGAAATTTGTATGGAAGAGTCCTTTGTTAATCTGGAGTTTGTATAAAAATAAAATTGTTCGATTTCATAAAAACGAGAATCTGTATTTAATAGAAATGGCGAAGTGACAATTTTTTTGAAGGGGAGGGAGTCGTTGCCATTATAAAAGAAAAGGGATTTATATTGTTGGGGACTCAATACACCATTATCATAATATGATAAATCAATACCAGTGTTTCGTTTGACATTGTCATAATAGAATAGTGTTTTTGAAATTGTATCAAATGGAGCAAAAGCTGTAGTGTCGATTTCAATATACATTGAAAGAGTAGTTCCGTTCGTATTTCCGGTGATATTTAAATTGGCACCGGCGCTGATTGTAACATTATGGCCATTTAGGGCTAGCGATTGGCAAATAGCATTTATATCTACAGTAATATCGAAATTAAGGGCAACGTCATCGATGCTGTTAGGAAGTGAATTATTACTCCAAACTGTCTTATCGCTCCAAAGTCCAACTTTAACATTTGTTACTTGAGCAAAGCCTTGAGTGATGACAAGTGAGAGTAAAAAGAAAAGTAATTTTTTTTTTCCAATTTTAGATTGAAAATCTTTCGCCAATTTCATTTGCTTTAAATTTAAATAGTTTGTTTAAAAATAATTCAAAATTTATGTAGGAATGGAACTTGCGCCCGGCTTGCAGGCAACGTTTTGCATTGCCGAAGGGCAGGGAATCGATGCTGGTCCCGCCCAGTGGAAATGCTTATGAGAACGAAGATCATTATTTTGACGAAATTATTAATAGAAAGATGTCACACCAAACAAATGATAGTAAGTGAACTGCAGCCGATGTTTCAATGTCCAGCCCTGACTTTTGGCAATGCATTGTTGCCTGCATGTGCTGTCAATTCTCTTTGGTCTCGGTAGTGTAATATTTTTTTTCGTGTCCACAATGCTTACAAGTTTCTGTCACTAAATATTTGGTCTTAGTTGCTGGAATATAAACTTCATTAGTCCTTATAACTTCGCCTTTTGAATTTCTTTCTTTTGTTGTTTTCTTAACCGAAGCACTAACTCTGTCAACTACTTCTTCATCAGTTATTTTCATTGCATACCATCGTTCGCAGTCCTTACACTTGCTTTTATACCTACGATAAACTATGTATAAACATATTGCAATGATTGCAGCGTAAATAAAAGGGCTAAAGTCAATAGGCGTTCTACTGCTGTAGCTTTTTGTTTCTGATTTTGTCGAGCTTTTGAAGTCTTTCGAAAGATATTTAGATGCTACAAAACCTGTTGTTGTATCATTTACTTTTACCTGACTCCAACTTTTTGAATAGTCAATTACATAAACACTGTCACCCAAATAAAATTTGCTTACAATGTCAGCATCTTTACTTGCACTACTCCTAACATTCAAGGTTTCAGTAGTTACTTGATAATAACCTTGAGCCATTAGAATGTTAGTAAGAAATAAAAAAAATGCGGATAAAAATACTTTCTTCATATTGTCTAAATATTTGTTTTTGTCCACTCTTGAACTGCTGTAATAATGTCGTTGCAATACATTTGCTGTGTCACACCAGTTGAACTTGTACGTTGTGCAGGATGATATGCCTCAATAAATATTTTGTTCTCCTTAATAAAATAGTTTAGCCCTTTATGCCTGATGTTGTCTTTCTTTGATAAGCCTAAATCGTTAATGAAAAGCCCCAATGTGGCCCCGCCAATAATGATGTCAGGATTTATATACTCAATTTGTTTGAGCAAAATATCTTTGTGTTTAGCGTAGGCATCATTAATTGTCTTATAATAACTTGCTTTATATCCAGGTAATTTTTTAACGTTAATGTATGCAATGCTTTTCAATGCTTCAAGCATTGTTGGATCTTTTGAAACATCGTTCATGTCGTCCCATAGGCAAAAGTTATTTAGGATGCCCCATGAGGCATAAATCATTGGCTCAAATGTTTTGCGTCCACCCGTGAACTCTTGAAACTTTTGTTTTGGAAGAATAACATCTTTTAAATGCCAACCGCCTCCAAAGGGAACACCATCGTCATCGAACTCGTCATAGGGTTCTTTGAGTATCCAAAGTATTTTATACTTAGCTGATAAATATTTTTCTGGATCAAACACCCCGTCAAGAATAGGGAAGGTGTCTTCGATGTCAGATATTATTGTAGAGTTTATGAGTTTGTCTAATTCTGTGCATTTATTAGTCAGTTCTTGGATGTTCATAATTTAGTAGGGTGCTGTTTTAGCATTGCAGGCAACGATTGTGTTTACGTAACTAAAACAACCAAGTTCAATACTGCTAATTTCTTCCTGACTTTTTAATGTACAAATGAAGCGGTCAATCCAAACGATCCGATCCATTTACCCATCACTATATACGGGAATGAACTTAATGAGTACGGAAATTAAAAATTCAGTGATCAAATAGAATTATTTTCCTAAAGTAAGCATTTAAGCGTATCAAAAACCTCCCACGATTGTAGCAGTGAAAATATTTAGCGCTTTGCGTTAGCAGTGCCAGCATTTTTGGGATGGTTTCAACCTTCTTTTCTCCCTCCTCCTATAAATATTTGCATTACCGGAAAAGTACCAGGCGAACACTGTGTTCTTTTTATCCGCACAAATAACCCGGCAATCATTCAACAATTATTTAAGCTTCCGGTGCACAAAATGTCATTCACAAAGGCACCATCGCAAAAATTCTCCAAAAAATCTCCGAAAAAAACTACCATTTTTTATTTCGTGAAAGTTTTGTTTAACGTTGTAAACAAAAATACGTTTACATGCATCTTGTTTACACTCTTGTAAACAAAGCATATGTAAACAAAAATATGTTTACAAGGGTTTTGTTTACACATTTTATTTTTGTAACCTTATAAAAATATGTAATCTCATGGCAAAAGAACAATCGCTGGTGGGTGTTTTTATGGAGCATACCGGCATCAATTTCCGCGACCTTGGCCTTTTTTTGGAGGTGAGTCCTACCCTGCTTCACCTGCATGCAACCAACACCCGCAGCCTGCCATCGAATGCGATGCTGCCATTGGCGCTCTCTCAAAAAATAATTTCAAAACAGTTGAAAGCCGCACCCACAGCAAAACGTACCCAATCTCAACCCACTGCCGCTGAAGTAACCTTTGTAAAAAAGGAGGCACAATGGTGCCTCGCCAGGTGTAAGCCGCTGGAAAAAAAGCTCGCCGTTATAAAAGAAAGATACCGGCAGGGAGCAGCCACCGAATTGTTGTTGCAAACCCTCGCCAATTTACCCGTGAGCCAAACAAGAAAACGGCAGCGCTGGATAGAGGAGCAACGTTACCAGGCACAGAAAAAAATGGAAACCAATCATTGGATGCTGCAAAAAAAACTGGAAGTTGCCATCGGGCTTTTGCAATTCGAGGCAAATCTTTGGGAGAATTCATAAAAAAATCGTGAGGAAAATAACATAAAAATCAGAGGTTTTTCCCTTGCATGTATAAAAATGATGTTGCAGATTTGATGAGTATTTTAATTAATCATTTTTAAACACATTTAAACATGCCCTACAGTACCAACAAGTTGTTGACCATCGCTGAATGCGACCAGGCAACCTCCCTTGCAACAGAAAGAAAAGACGACCTGGAATTTAACCAGATCATTTTAGGACGCAATCTCACAGGACAGGAAAAATCTACTGCCCTCACCAACGCCAGCCTGATTGGTGTAGACGCCGAAATTGCAGGCACCGAAGCAGCCATTGCCGTAATGCCCGACGGCGATGCCAAAACAGGAATGCAATCAAAATTGCGTCGCCTCAACGATCGAAGGGACAATCTTTTAGAGCGGCAGCAAAAGGGGGGCAATGTTGCGCTGCTCGACTATGAACTGGATGCAGCACTGGCAGATAAGCAGTTGAATGAGATCACCGCATATATGACAGCGATCTCCACCCGCAAAGCAGCTTTGTAAGACAGATGGATCTATAGGTGCCCCGGAAAATTCCGGGGCACCTTTGCGTTTATACCTAAGCCTTCTCCCCCCTTAAATTAAAATGAGTCTTACGAAGCAGTAATGAAATTAAGATTCAACCATGTATTGAACTCCTATAGTGTCTTCCGGGGCACATGTGAATATATTTTTCCGCGCCGAATTGCTGGCGACTGGCGAGGAGACGGCGCCGGGAAGGCGAAACCCACTTGATGTTATTTGCCCGGTGGCTTCTCTTTTTCCTCCTCTTTTTCTTCTTTCTTCTTTCTGCGGCTAAATAAAAAAGCAATTAACGGTACAATAATCGAGGGTATACTGTATTGAGGATTTTCTATGATCCAGATCCAGGCTTTTCTTAATCCGCTTAAATTGTCGATAAGGATCGTAACCGCTATCTGCCTTTCGTCTTTTTGAGTGGAGCCCTTTGCCGTGTCCTTCGCTATTACCTTTATTATTATCTTACTGGTAGGTTTTTCTGTAATTGCCTTTACCTGCCAATGCCAGCTATTGCCATTGACGGAATCCAGTAGCTGGGCTTCTTCAGTAAGTACCGGGGTAACTACAAAGTCGGCGGTATCATATTCAAGTGATATGTAGATGGAGTCATACCCTCTTATGGTGAGGCTCTTAACAACATTGGTGTCACTCTCTTTCACTATTTCCGCCTGCTGTTCTGTCTCCATAGTGTTTAGTGCTGCTTCCACCATCGGGCGGCTGGTATTTAGTTTCAACAGCACCCGGATGTCTTTTGTTTCTTTATACCTGATCCGTTTAAAATAAGAATAGGCAATGGAAGCATTGCGTACTGCAATGTTCCGGAAGGGGTCCTGTTCTGAGGGCGTAATTAACGGTGGTAAATTCTCCTGTGGCAAATTCTCCGGGCGGAGATCAGGCCTTACATTAGTTGGTTCGTGGTTCGAATTATCAACTACACCGTTACCATCTGTATCACCCGCGGGAGGAGGACAGCCCCGATATTTGGAATCCCCGGCAATGGTAGGGCATTTATCTTCTTCATCATTTACTCCGTCCATATCGGTATCCGGCACAGGACAGCCCATGTATTTTGCAGGGCCGGGTTGGTTGGGGCATTTGTCCTTATCGTCTGTGATCCCATCTTTATCGCTATCGTATACCGGCACTATTACAGGCAATATTACCGGCACTGATATCGTGTCAATGGCAACCGGCGTTGGCGTTTCTATGCTTTTGGTACCCCTGCAACAGCAGAGCAGCAACATAAATAATAAATACAAAAAGACCAATGATTTTGAAGTTGCCATATTTGTTAGTTTAGGTTTGGAATAAAAATTTAGTGACTACTGGTTTTTATTCCTGTGGTTCATTGATCTGCCGGGAAGGAAATTAATGTTTTTTTTATCAATTGTTTCAACCCTTTTTAAATAGGGTGCTTTTAAAATCCCTTCTGTTCTGGCGGAGCAACAAAAGCAGTGTTAGATTATAATAATCGAAGAGAGGTCCATAAACAGCAGCGCACCCGAAGAAAAAACAAACTCACCACCCCAAAAAAGCAGACCCTTAAAAATTGAAAAGAGACAAGAACCCCCCGCTAGGCAGCGGGCCAGGGGGCCGCTCTACAATTTTAATACGCTTAACTAAAAATTAATTATTTTTAGTCGGTTAACCTTATCATCCCTGCAGAACTTTTGATAGCCTTTGGCACGAAGTCATAGAAAGTGAAAAAATAAACCAATGAACTTAAAAAACGCCAACATTCTCGTTATCGACGACGATACCGATGTACTCACCGCTGTAAAACTTTTGCTGAAAACCGAAGCCAAAGAAGTGGTTACGGAAAAGAATCCCGAAAATATCCGCCACTTAATGGCTGCCACCAAATTCGATATCGTGCTGCTCGACATGAACTTCAACAGCAGCATCAATACCGGCAACGAAGGCATTTACTGGTTAAAAAAAATTAAATCGCTCGATGAAAATATGGCCGTGGTAATGATCACTGCCTATGGAGATATTGATCTTGCCGTTCGCTCGCTCAAAGAAGGGGCTTCCGATTTTATGGTAAAGCCCTGGCACAACGAAAAACTGGTGACCACCATTACAGATATCCTGCAAAAAAAGCATTCCGGCAAATCGTCCCCTTCGCTAAAAGTGGCCAACGATTCTGTGATCGGCAATCAGTTACTTGGCAGCAGCGAAGTAATGGAGGAAATTTTTTATAAGATAGAAAAGATCGCTCCCACGGATGCCAATGTATTGATACTGGGAGAAAACGGCACCGGTAAAGAACTGGTGGCGCAGGCGATCTGGCAAAAATCGCTGCGTGCAAAAAATGCCTTTGTGAAAGTGGATGTAGGAGCGCTCACCGAATCGCTGTTTGAAAGCGAATTGTTTGGCCATAAAAAAGGAGCGTTTACAGATGCAAGGGAAGACAGGATGGGCAGGTTTGAAGCCGCCAATAACGGCACCCTGTTTTTAGATGAGATCGGCAATATCTCCCTGCAACAGCAGGCCAAATTGCTAACCGTTTTGCAAAGCCGCAATATTCAAAGGCTGGGCACCAATGAGGTTACTCCTATCAATATCCGGCTCATCTGCGCCACCAACCTGCCGCTTGCCGAGCTGGCCAATGAAAATAAATTCCGCAAAGACCTCGTGTACCGCATCAATACGGTTGAAATTACCATTCCGCCCCTGCGTAAAAGAAAAGACGATATTTTGATGCTTGCAAAATATTACGCTAAAATTTACGCGGAAAAATATCGCAAGCCCGTACCGGAGTTCGATGCCGCCTGCCAGGACAAATTATTACAATACAATTACCCGGGCAATGTGAGGGAGCTGCAATACAGTATTGAAAGAGCGATGATCATGGCGGAGGAAGAATTGTTGCATGCCGGTGATATCATCTTTTCACCCCTCGAATCCAGTTCTGTTATGGCAGAAGAAGCGGGCAATTTCAAACTGAGCAGTATGGAAAAAAATACCATCCTGAAAGTAATTGAAAAACACAATGGCAATATTTCCAAGGCCGCCAAAGAACTGGGCATCACACGAACCGCCTTATACCGTAGATTAAGCAAATATGAAATTTAAAAAATTTGAGTGGGCGCTGTTCTTAAGAATCGCAGGGTTGCTGGTGATCATGAGCGCCACGGCTTACCTGTTGATGAAACCGAATTATTCGGGTGCTTCCGGCGCTGTTATCTGTTGCATCGTGCTTATTTTTTTGGTGATCGACCTGTATCGCTTTACCAATAAGAGCAACGAAGAATTGCAGCAGTTTGTAGAGTCGGTGCATTACCGCGACTTCAGCAGAAGGTTTGACGAAAAACATGCGCCCGCTTCGCTGCAGCCGATGCGCAAGGGTTTCAACGAAATCAATACCACCTTTAAACTGATCAGTAAGGAAAAAGAAACCCAGTATGTGTACCTGCAAAATATACTTGAGCTGGTAGATACCGGCATTTTATCGTACGAACATATTACCGGCGATGTAATGTGGATGAACGAACCGCTGAAAAGATTGCTGGCCATCCCCTATTTAAAAACAATTCATTCGCTCGAAAGAAGGGCAGGAAGTTTATACACGGAAATTACTGCCATCAACCCCGGCGAAAACAAAGTAGTGTCTGTAAAAGATGATAAAACATTTTTTAAGGTGTTACTGAGTGCTACAGCTTTTCAGACAGATGGAAAAAAATACAAGCTGATCGCCTTTCAGAATATTAATGAAGCGATGGAAGAAACGGAATCCAAAGCATGGCAGAAACTGTTGAGTGTGATGACCCACGAGATCATGAATTCGGTTGCGCCGATCTCCTCCCTTGCCGATACTTTAAAAAACCGCCTGCAATCGGCCGTACCCGACCTGAGCAATAAATCGGGCTCGGTGGAAGATTTAGAATTGGGCATAGATACCATCAAAAAAAGAAGTGAAGGCCTGCTGAAGTTTGCAGAAACCTATCGCAATCTCAATAAGATCACCACGCTTACCCTCAAAAAAATTTATGTAAGAGACCTGTTTGAAACCATGCACAACCTGATGCAGCCAACACTGGTGAAAAAAAATATAGAGCTGGAGATTATCTTAAAGGACCCTGACCTGATGCTGGAAGCCGATGCCAGCCTGATAGAACAGGTGTTGATCAACCTGGTGGTGAATGCAACGGAGGCAGTAAAGGAGAAGGCCGAGCCAAGAATATTATTGTCTGCTTATATTACGCCTAAAAACAAAGTGGTGCTCAAAATCGCCGATAATGGCAATGGCATGTCGGAAGACCTGTTGGAAAAGATTTTCATTCCTTTCTTCAGCACCCGAAAAACCGGCAGTGGCATCGGGCTCAGCCTGTGCAAGCAGATTATGCTGTTGCACAAGGGCACCATCCAGGTACAAAGCATCGAGGGTGAAGGGTCTGCATTTTTATTGTTTTTTTAAACGCAGGTTTTACGGTGTCATTTTCCTCACAAGTTTTTGTTTATGTCATATATATGACGATGTATTAATTCGCTAATTCTCCGACTTCACGATTTCCCGGTAAATTATCCTTTGAGGCCTACCGTTAGGACTCCGTGTTTCTTGTAAATTTAATAAAGGGCGCAGGTAAAAAGGGTCATAGAATATTTTGGTTTTTGAAAGGTTTTGAAATTGAAGAGTAGTAATAAGAGAGACACAGGGCCGGAGCCCTGCGCCTGATCAGATATAGAACGATTGATATGCTTAACCATCAATTAACGGGATGAACCATAATTTTATCATTTATTGCTTTCGTTATAACATCATCACACAAATTTTTAAATTACAATTCAATATTTGCCATTAAGTTTTACTGTTTCTAAATCAGCGTCACGCTACAATGCGAAACCACCTGGTAAATAGTTACAGGTGTATGCCCATTTAATACCACCTAAGGAATCAATAAGATAAAAGCCTTTGGAACTTTGATGTACACATTACAGCATCAGCGGACTAAGTAGCTGTAATATTTAAAAAATTATGGAATGATACTATGCAAGAAATTATAGTTTCCAACTGTACATCTTAACAAGATATCATGAAATCTATCTCTTTATTATTTTCCTTGTTCGCACTGAGCTTTTGTTCCGCACAACAAAAGGATTCTATCCATATTTTACAGGATTCATTGTGTAAACAGTGCACCCCATATTTTGCAGTTTTAAAAAAGAATGGGCCTATACTTCGGCTAAATCCGGTGATTATCCCGGCAGCTTTCATTTCTTATGGCTTTACTGCATTAAAAAATAAAGACCTTCAAAAATTGAATAACAGCACTAAGGTTGAGATAATAGAGGATAATCCTAAATTTTTTACCGGGCTGGATAATTACCTGCAATATGCACCAGCTGCAGCTGTCTATGGCTTCAATGCGGTAGGCGTTAGGGGCAAAAACAATTCTCGCGACAGAACTATTATTTATACATTATCCACTTTGATCTCTGCAGCTTTTGTTTTGCCCACCAAAAAATTAACGAAAGTTCAAAGGCCGGATGGGTCCGGATTTAATTCTTTTCCTTCCGGTCATACGACAACTGCCTTCGCCTCGGCAGAATTTTTGCGGCAGGAATATAACGGCGTTTCTCCCTGGTATGGCATTGGAGGATACATTACTGCTACAGCAACCGGCCTATTGAGATTATACAATAATAAACATTGGGTAAATGACGCCATAGCAGGAGCTGGCTTCGGTATTCTTTCCATGAAGCTGGCATATTGGATTTACCCGGCAATTAAAAGAAAGTTTTTCAAAAACAAACCAGTAAACACCATGATACTACCTTATTATGAAAGCAAGGGCGGCGGTCTGTCGGCGGTCTATCATTTTAGTAATTAATTAAATGGCCTTCCTCATGCTACTAAAGAAAATTTTCTGCTATTCCTTTCTTTTTATAAGCGGGTCTCGTACTTTTTGCCAATCATTGTCAACAGATTCCAATCATGTTCGTCATCCATGTTTCGATACTGCTACTGCTAACCAATGTCAGGAACAATATTTCGGCAATTACGAAAATATTTACATTTACACGAGGCCCAAACTGTTTAAATTTATAACGAATTTACCTAAAGACGCAGTTGCCATCGCCAGATCGCCATTTAACAAAGCCAGCGTGCGGCCGTTGTTATTGATTGCCGGCAGCACGGTATTGCTTTTATTTGCGGATCAGGCTATTACAGACGGAGTTCATCAATTTTCAAATAATATACATTTTCATTCAGAGGAAGAATATAAAGATGTGCTAAGTTTTCCCTTGGGTAAACAAAAAGTAAGTTTGCTTAAATTGCCAAAGAATCTCAACACTGGTTTTTACCAGGCCGGGCAAGGTTTTCCCAGTTTATTAATTGGCGCCGGTTTGTATGCGTACGGCAGTATCCATAAAGATTATCGTGCTGTAAGTACGGCCAGCCAGCTGGTTGAAACCTTTATCCTGATGGGTGTTGCAACGCAACTGTTAAAGAGGATTACCGGCCGGCAAAGCCCAAGTGAAGCAACCGTTAAGGGAGGCAACTGGCATTTTTTTCCATCGTTTAAAAATTTTCAGAGCCACACTCCAAATTTTGATGCTTTCCCGTCCGGGCATTTGGCTACTTTAATAAGCAGTGTAACTGTGCTTGCAGAAAATTATTCTGAGAAGCGTTGGATAAAGCCAGTTGGGTATGGCATTACCGGACTCGTTGGATACGCGATGATCAATAACAAGGTACATTGGGCAAGCGATTATCCTTTAGCAATTGCTTTAGGATATTTATGCGGCAGGGAAGTTGTAAAAAATAACAGGAAAGTTATATCGCGTAGTTCAAAAAATAAGTACACTCCTGAATTGTCTTGTTCATTTAATTATTCAGGAGGAAGATTTATGCCCGAAATCATTTATAATTTTTAAGCAAAGCTGTTGACTAACTTCCTGGGTTTATCTTCCCATTAATCATACATGAGAAGCAAATTTAAACAATGCCAAATAAGGCGCTGTTTAAATTAGCCATTACCGGGCACAGCTGTTACTGCGTCCTGCATGACCATGGCCCGAATGATTATCTGCCATTTTCTTTCTTTATAATTCAACATGTCCTCTTATCGCAAATACATGAACCGGCCCACGGTCTTTATTGTATGCAGGATTATTTACAAATTGATAATCTGCTGAAATGAAAAATGAACTTGCAATTTGTGCTTTGTAACATATTTATGCAGGCAGGATATTTATTATCTCCGGATCAGCTGGTGATTGAAATACTTTGTTGATGCCCTGCCCGCTTGTTGCAATATTGTTGTTAGCGTTCGTGCTTTTGTCTTAAGTTATGGCATCTATATCACGCCTTTTGTACCTGACCTTTAAGCCGCTTTTTTAAAAAGTTGAAAGAGCAGTTTCGGTTCGGCCCGCATCGCTTTGATGAAACAATTATTTTTCTCGTCTTGTTTAAATTTCAACAGTACCTGTCTCTACTTTCCCGGCTCGCTGGTAATTGGCAATAATAACTCCTCCTGGTGTAATAGTACTTTCTATTAAAGTAAATGCTGCCGGAATCGCACCATTGATAAACAATTTTTTTCCTTTACCAAGCGTCAACGGATAAATTTTGAGCCAGAGTTCGTCCACCAGGTCATTCTTAAATAGCAGCTGAACGAGCTCACCACTACCGTGAACCTGGATGTCAGCACCATTTGAATTTTTGAGCTTTTTAATATCCGCCAGGCTTTTGAGGAAAACTGGATTTTTCCAATCTGACTTATTTATGGTTTTGGACAGCACATATTTTGTGCCCTCATTGATGCCTGGCCAAAAGTCTGCATGTTTGGGCCAATAGGGTTCCCAAATCTCAAACGTTTTTCTACCTAAAAGATAATCGGCAGGTTTCATCTGTTTTTGCATGATCTTGCCAAAAACTTCATCAACATAAGGCGTAACCCAACCACCATATTTGAAACCCCCTGATGTATCTTCCTCAGGTCCACCAGGTGCCTGCATTACTCCATCTAATGTAATCATTGATAAGACGATTATTTTTCTCATGTTATTTTACCTCCTTTTATAATTTTAAAAAGCTTTTTCAAAATTGGTTTTGTACGATACAAATCTCGCTAACAACGATCGTGCTGGTGCAGTGTAGATGCGACATTCTTAGTGGTTGAATACTACGAATTGATAGTCCTGCATCGACAGGTTTCCCGGTAAGCCGCCTCTGAAGGCCACCGTTAGGACACCTCTTTTTGCAAGCCGACATAAGCGTCATGAACACTGCATGATAGCCTGCTAAGGATTCCGTGTTTATTAGTGAAATAAATAAAAAGCGTTTTGCTTCCTTCCAGCAACGGGGAAATTAAATATGAATGCCGTTCAGCATTTGCGCCATCATAATATGTTGATTTGAAGTGCGGTACCCGTAATCATTTGTCAAACATTTTCCAATGCAAAAAAGCAACGGAAGGTTGCTTTTTTGTTGTCGGATTTTAATCAATAAAACCCTTGTGTTCGGATTTTTTTTATATTATATTTATTCCCCTGACTGTATCTTCCAACCTGGTAACTTCCAGATACAGCCCTTCTTCACTTTAAAAACTATACTATGTCTCAAACAAAAGAATCGCCCGTAGAGGATTTGACATCTACACGGCTCCCCTCAAAAGGATATGCCGCAATGGCCACTTCAGGAAATCTCGTTCCGTGGAATTTCACAAGACGAAATCCCCGTCCGCATGATGTACTGGTAGATATAAAATATTGCGGCATCTGTCATACGGATATACATTTTGTACGAAACGATTTTGGCATGTCGGTTTACCCGCTGGTGCCGGGCCATGAAATTGTTGGTGTGGTAACGGCGGTTGGTGATGCTGTAATAAAGTTCAAGACCGGAGATACGGTTGGTATCGGTTGTCTTGTAGACTCCTGCAGGGAATGCGACAATTGTAAGCAAGACCTGGAACAGTATTGCCTTAATGGCGCCACCTACACTTACAGCATTCCGGAAAGGCATGGTGACGGTATCACCTATGGCGGATATTCCAACCAAATTGTTTGTGATGAAGATTTTGTGCTGAAAGTAGATGGTAGCCTGCCGCAGGAAAAAGTGGCGCCGCTGCTTTGCGCCGGTATTACCACTTATTCTCCCTTACGCAACTGGGATATTGGCGCAGGCCACAAAGTAGCAATCCTTGGTCTTGGTGGGCTCGGTCATATGGGAGTAAAATTTGCTGCTGCCATGGGCGCAGAAGTAACTGTGTTGAGTACATCTCCGGAGAAGGAAGCGGATGCGATGGAATTAGGTGCTCACAAGTTTGTGTTTACGAAAGATGAAGAACAGGTAAAAAATGTGCAGGGTTATTTTGATTTTATCCTGGACACGGTAGCTGCCGAACACGATTACAACTTTTACCTGTCGATGCTAAAAACAAAGGGAACAATGGTTTGTGTAGGATTACCCAATACACCCGCACAGGTACCCGTCGCCAGCCTGGTCTTTTTTGGAAGAAGCCTTGCGGGTTCTTTAATTGGAGGCATTGCAGAAACACAGAAAATGCTGGATTTTTGTGCCGCCAACAACATCACTGCCGATATTGAGCTCATAAATATTAAAGATGTAAACGAGGCATTTGAGCGCATTGAACAAAAAGACGTGAAGTACCGGTTCGTGATTGATATGGCTACCTTATAATAAGAATTTTAAGAAAACAGGCTGAATCCCGGCAGTGTCTTCCTGCCGGGATTTTTAATGCGGACTTCCTAAGGTTTTGAAATCAAAAACATCCGCTTTACATTCAGTTACGATGCCATCCGGTTCAGCCGGAAATTTTTCTTTCCCACAAATGGCGACCGGTTGGTTCTCCTGGGCACCCAGGGTGGCCCTTTCATTCGTTCTTATAAACAAACACCCGCAGCAAATCTTATTGAAAAGATTTGCTGCAATTTCCAATATAAAAGGATTGCATCTTTATCGGGCCAATCATATCTCCACCAATGCATTTCTGTAGAACAAAATAAATCTCAACGCCATGTTCGCCAGGAATCATTTTTGGATATCTTTAATCTAATTAATAGTATTTTTTGGGCGGGCACAATCATTAAAACTAATCTGCGGAAGATGAAAACTGAACTTAGAGATGAACGATATAAATTTTGGGATATTCTTATCAAAGCAGTTTCTTCGCTGTTAACCATTTCAACAATAATTATAGCTCTTCTTACTTACCGCAGTAATCAAAAAGCGGAGTTGAAACAAAAGGAAAGAGAATTTCGCAGGGAAATTTCTTTAAGACAGATCAATTATTACTCAGAGATCTCGCAAGCCATTGGAGAATTGCTAACGACTTTAAATTACCCTGATTCTCTTTTTTCAAAAACATATTATTCTAAAAGAAACAATTTTGAAACGTTGTATTTTGGAAAAATGAATTTAATTAATTCAAAATCAGTAGATAACCAACTCCAGATTTTTCACGGACTTTTGGAAAAATACGAAGTAGACAATCCCGATGTAAAGATCAATGACCTGCGACTTGCTGCGTTCAAAGTGAACGATTCATTCAGAGAATCAGTTCGGGAAACATTTGATGTAAAACTTGATATTTCAACTAAATAAATCCAATCATCCAACTTTTTACATTAAATAAATTTCATGAAAAAACCTTTGCTCTTGATTATACTATTCTTTGTCTTTTTCATAGGTAAGAGCCAGACAACTGTTCCAACTGTTCGGGTGCTTATTAATGGAACGGAAATTTCTTACGGGCTGTTAAATAATGCAATTCATAAAGGCGATGTTATTTCGTTTGAAGCGTTAAATAGTGTTGACAAAAAACCACTTGAAATATGGGCTTATACTGTCCGTTATTTCAATGTAACACAGAGTTCAAGTCAGACAGAACGACAGATCGTGGTTTTTTCCAAAGGTTTTACGCAAAAAGAAACTGCAAGGAAAAATAAAATAAATATTTCAATAAATGATTTATTAACACTGCATCCATTTACAAAGATATCTGTCGATTTAGGAAAAATATATACTACGGAGAACAATGAAATTAAGGAGGCACCTCTCCATTCTTCAAAAAGATCATTTTTATTCTTACTGAATGAATGAATGAAAAAATCAAATCACATACAGTAAAATAATTAACACCGCAGGTAACAGCGCCTTGCCTAAGCTAGGGCTAATTTCTTTAAAGATTTTAAACCGGGAAGATCAGGCAGCCAGGCTTCAAAACATAACCATGACAAATTGGATACCTTTTCCAACACAATTAACAGGAGAAACGGTAAACCTGGTGCCACTGGAAAAAGAACATTTTGCCCAACTCGAAACATTGGCGAAGGATAAACGAATCTGGGAATTTTATGCCTATGATGGCAGCAACCCGGCTATATTCCAAAATATTTTCACCACAGCGCTACTTGAAAGAGAGAAAGGGACTCAATTTCCATTCGTAATTTTTCATCAACCCGAAAATAGAATGATAGGAAGCACCCGGTTTTTGGATATCCAGTCCAACCATAAAAAGTTAGAGATTGGTTCCACCTGGCTGCATCCCGGGTATTGGGCAACTGCTGTGAACCTTGAATGTAAACTATTGCTGCTGACCTACTGTTTCGAAACTTTGCACGCAGTGCGTGTTCAGTTAAAGACAGACGAAAACAATACACGCTCCCGGAAAGCAATCGAAAAAATCGGTGGACAATTTGAAGGGATTTTGCGAAACGACATGATACGGGACAATAATACCAGGAGGAATTCTGCCTATTACAGCATTATTGAGGAAGAATGGAAAGATAAAAAATCAGCGCTGGAAAAATTGTGCCAGGCAAAAAAGAATGACAACGAGCTTACTTCAAAACATGTGCAGCGATAACGATGCTGCCAAATGTGGCAGATTGAAAACATTACAAGCCTGCCATAAATAAAAATGAATGGTCAATAGCAAAAGTTTAAATTTTTCACTATCGACCATTCATCATTCAATGTTGTTTATCTAACAAATTTATTTGTTTGCAAACATTTGTTTTTCAATTAAACATCCTTGTGTCACTCACTTTTACATTTTCAGCAATAAGGAGCAAATGGCGGCCAATCCTTAAGTAAACCGCAATCGATTCACCATTGACCATTCACCACTGACCAACTAATTTCTTTACCTCACATACAATTCAATAACAACTCTCCTGTTCTGCGCCCTGCCGGCAACTTTCACATTTGAAGTCACCGGTCTTGTTTTACTAAACCCTGCACTTACAATCCTGCTTTCTGCCACACCTTTACTCAGTAAGTACGATTTTACGGCTTCTGCCCTGCTGGTGGAAAGCATTTCACCATCTTTTTCAAGTGCATCAGTATGGCCGCTGATTCTTACATTATAATCAGGATATTGACTGATAATGCCTGCAATTTCATCCAGCATCGGGTACGAAGCAGGTTTAATGGTTGCCACCTTGGTATCGAAATTAATTGTACGGGCAGCAAATTGCAAACGTTTAGGAGCAGCTTTTACTACAACCGGCGGAGGGCAACCGTTATTGCTGATGTCTCCCTTTTCAGTGGGGCATTTATCCGCAGCATCTGGTATACCATCACCATCGGTGTCCGCAGGACATCCATTGGCGTCAACTTTAACTCCCTTTGCAGTGCCGGGGCATTTATCAGCAGCATCCAGCACACCATCACCATCGCTATCGGCAGGACATCCGTTGGCATCTACTTTAACTCCCTGCGGTGTAGCGGGGCATTTGTCGGCAGCGTCGGTAACACCGTCTCCGTCTGTATCAGGGCAACCATTGAACCTGTCCAATCCTTTTTCATTCGGACATTTGTCTTTTGAATCCTCTACTCCATCTCCATCACTATCCGGGCAACCTTTAAACCTTGCAAGTCCGGGAACATCCGGACAGATATCATCAAAATCGCTTACGCCATCATTGTCTTTATCCTGGCAACCATTCAAAGCTTCTGTGCCCGGTATAGCAGGGCATTTGTCCAGGTAATCGGGCACACCATCTTTATCAGTATCCAGCGGGCAACCTGCTCCATCAACCTTTACACCCTCAGGAGTGCCGGGGCATTTATCTCGTTTATTTTTGACACCATCGCCATCAGTGTCTTTTTTCATTACAAATTTGGAAGGCGCCTCAACCTGTGCAAACAGTGGCGTAAAGGCGGTTACAAAAAATAGTATTGTAAGCAGCCTGCTAAATTTTTTTAAAGTCATACCTGGGTTTTCTTTAAGTGTGTGAAGATTTAGATTTTAACACACAAAGTTTGCCTTTAAAATAGAATAAGCGTTACACAACTCCTTAAATAAGTTGTATCATTCACACATTTTGGCCGGAAAAGAATAAAAGAGTGTATTGGAGGCTAAAAAATTGTAACATTAACTATATATAGCGCTATAAATAAAAACTCCAATGGATTATTCAAACATGAATTGACTGTATTCGTGCCAATTCGTGCAATTAGTGGCAAAAAAAAACTGGTAAGTACCGAAAGCATTTCCAAACGCTATGGCCATGAGAATAATTTTTTAGCGGCGATCACCTATATGTACGGATTTTACGGCTGTTTACCCGGATGGGAACATTCAAGAAGATGCATATTTGACTTTATTAGTGCCAATTCGTGCAATCAGTGGGCCATAAAAGTCCTCCGTTATTCCTCCACGGGAATGCTAACCAAACCTTCTTTTGTTACCGGTACTGTCCGGCTTTCAACAACAGCCTTGTACAATGTTTCATTCACCGCTTTTTCACTTTTTGCGATCACCACCGTTGCCACCGTATTCCCGATGAGGTTGGTAATTGCTCTTGCTTCGCTCATGAAGCGATCTACGCCCAACAGCAACGCAAGGCCCTCAATTGGGATCACTTTAATAGCCGTTAATGTTGAAGCGAGTACGATAAAGCCGCTTCCGGTAACGCCGGCTGCACCCTTGCTGGTGATCATCAGGATGCCAATAATAGTGAGTTGCTGGCCAATAGAAAGGTCAACATGAAATACCTGCGCAAGAAAAATAATGCACATACTCAGGTAGATAGCTGTGCCATCTAAATTAAAACTGTAGCCAGTTGGGATGATCAATCCCACCACACTTTTTTCGCAACCAGCGGCTTCAAGCTTCAGCATAATATTTGGCAGGGCCGGTTCACTGCTGCTGGCACCGAGCGTAATTAATAACTCTTCTTTGATATACCTCAATAATTTCCACAAACTAAATCCATTGTACCTGCAGATGAGATTGAGCACCACCGCTACAAATAAAATTACGGTAATATAAAAACTAAGCATCAGCTTACCCAATAATACGAGGCTTCCAAATCCAAACTGGCCGATGGTAAACGCCATTCCCCCGAAGGCGCCGATAGGTGCAAGCCACATAATCATTTTCATGATATTGAATATCACTTTACTGATTTTCTCAAGCGCGGCGAGCAGGCTGCTGCCGTAAGTACCCAGCCTGCTAAGACCGGCGCCGAATAAAATGCTGAAAAATAATATCTGCAGTATGTCGCCTTCCGCGAAAGATTTAAATATATTATCGGGGATGATATGCGTAAAGAAATCCACCCAGTTCAAATCCTTTGCCTGGCTGGTATATTTGATAATTTTTTCGGTCTGCAAGTGGTTGACCGCCACACCACTGCCAGGTTGAAGGAAGTGCGCTACCAACACGCCGATCACAAGCGCCAGTGTGGTAACGATCTCGAAATACAAAAGGCCTTTGCCTCCCACCCTGCCCACTTTTTTCATGTTGCCGGCCCCGGCGATTCCTAATACGATTGTAAAAAAAATAATCAGCGGGATGATCATTTTTATAAGATCAATAAACTTTTCACTAATGAGTTTGCCTGTAGGAGCGAATGCGGGGAACAACCGTCCAACGAGAATACCCAGCAGGATACCAATGATCACCTGGACATACAATGTTTTCAGATACTTCATAAGATGTTCCTTATTTGTGATGATGTTTCGGAGGTAATGGTTGATTGCAGCTTATTTTGTACCAATAATCGCGGGGTTCAAGATACATTTAAAATTAATTTTTTTGGAATTTTTATGGCATCCTCAATCCTGCGGGGTTCGCAACTTGAGTCATCGAATCCGGTGAACCCCGATAACCCAAAATTTAGCTCCACTGTAAAGATTTGTTTATAGTAATTTTGACGACTTTATAACTATAGTATGAAAAACGGAAAAGCTAGTTTTATTCAAACCATGCGTTGGTTTGGTCCCAATGATCCTGTTCAGTTAAGCGATATTTTGCAGGCCGGTTGCACCGGGATTGTAACAGCGCTTCATCATATTCCCAACGGTGAAACATGGCCGGTGGATGAAATACAACAGCGCAAAGATGAGATTGAAGCCGCGGGCCTTCGCTGGGATGTAGTGGAAAGTGTGCCGGTTCATGAACAGATCAAAACACAATCGGGCAATTACCAGTTGTACATTGATCATTACAAGCAGAGCATCCGTAATCTTGCTGCCTGCGGGATACACACTGTAACCTACAATTTTATGCCGGTGCTCGACTGGACGAGGACCGACCTTGCCTATGAAGTGGCGGATGGAAGCAGGGCGCTTCGGTTTGAAAAAGCAGCCTTCATTGCCTTCGACACTTTACTGCTCAAACGCCCTGATGCCTCAGCGGATTACACCGCTGCTGAACTGGCAAATGCTACAATACGCCTTGAAAGTATGAGCGCTGAAGAAATTCATTCGCTGGAAAGAAATATTATCGCCGGTCTCCCGGGAAGTGAAGAAAGTTTTACACTCGAAAAATTCCAATTGGCATTAAACGCCTATGAGGGCATTACTGCAGCAATCTTAAAAAAACATCTCGTATATTTCTTACAACAGGTGATACCTGTTTGTGATGAGGTGGGTGTACAAATGGTAATTCACCCCGATGATCCTCCCTACCCGATCCTCGGCCTGCCGCGGGTGGTGAGTACCGCTGCAGATGTTAGGGATATTTTTGAAGCGGTTCCCTCGCTCAATAATGGATTATGCTTCTGTACCGGTTCATTCGGCGTAAGGCCCGACAACGATCTGCCTGCGATGGTGAAAGAATTTGCCGATCGTATAAATTTTGTGCACCTGCGCAGTACTAAAAGAAATGAATCCGGCGATTTTTACGAAGACAATCACCTTCAAGGCGATGTGGATATGTACGAGGTTGTAAAAGCATTGGTGACTGTGATGCACAAGCGGCACACCGCCATCGCTATGCGGCCCGATCATGGGCACCAGATGTTGGATGACCTCCGGAAGAAAACCAACCCCGGATATAGCGGCATCGGCAGATTGCGTGGTTTGGCTGAATTACGCGGTCTTGAATTTGGAATACAAAGGAATATGATGGAAGAAACAAGGTATTGAATAAGTTAATTGCGTGATTCCGTTTCGTCGTATATATTAAACCTATGGCTAAAATTTTTTATGGAACAGGTAAGTGCCTGTTCCATAAAATCAATTCCTGGAATAAAAAGCAGCCCTCATCGCTTACACTTTATTTGGATCACTTCTCCCGCCGAACCGTTCATCTCACTGAAGGGATTTTACATTACAATATTTCATATATTCGATGGGTTATTTAAATTTGCGAAGAAAAATTAAACGCCGCCTTTGCTCCGTATCATTTTATACGTGTACTTCACTTGCCTTAGCGTTCAGGCAGCAGCCCAGTTGCAGCAGCATTACCTGTTTACCAATTTAACCGCTAAAAACGGGTTAGCGAGCAATCATGTAAACAGCATCGTGCAAGACGACCAGGGTTATTTGTGGATTGGTACCCTGAATGGTTTGCAACGGTATGATGGCACCCGTTTCCTCACCTTTCATCATAACCCCTCAGATAGTACTACGATCCCGGACAATCATATCTTTTTTTTATATGTAGACAAAAAGAAAAACCTTTGGGTGAATGGTAACAACGGTAAAATGGGCCGATTCAATACCCGGCGTTTTACTTTCAGGGAAACAAAGATCAGGATCCCCGAAGAAAATGGTTTAACGGCCGAAAGGGAATTGAGAGAAGATGCAGCTGGTAACCTGCTTTTCCTTTTTCGCAATTTTGCGCTCACTACCTACAACGAAGCCGCCAATGAATTTTCGGTCGCCTACAATATGTTGCCCACGCCCCCCGGATGGAAAATCAATAGTATTTATTATGAGCCGCTGACAACAAAATACTGGATGGCCTTCGATAGTGGCCTGGCGGTGTATTATGGCCTTACAAAACACCTGAATTATCCAAACCACAACATCGATAAAATTGCTGCGGTGGATAAATTATCAGCAATCAAAAATATGAATGGCCTTTTTGCCGATTCCAAAAAACGGCTTTGGTTTTATACATGGCCGCAAAACTCGGGTTCACTTGTACACTGTTACGACCAGGACCGGCATGAATTATTTTTACCGGCCTTTAGTCTTGATTCTGCCTTTAATTATTATCATCAACCCAAATATTTTCATGAGCACCAGGATGGCGTAATATGGATCTACGGAACCGGCATACTTGGCAGGTTCGACGAAAAGAACAAAGTGTTTGAGAACACCGGCAACGAAGAGGCACTAAAAAAAACAGCCCTCAATGATCATATGGGAGCCGTTTTTGAAGACGGGGAACACAACCTGTGGGTTTGCACCCATAATAATGGCATTTATTTTTTTAACCCATCAGCACAATTGTTCAAAAGTTTTTCTCATAAAAAGCTGGACAACAACTTACAGGGTAATGGTGCCGTGATGAGTTTTGTGGAAGACGCTGACAGGAGCTTTCTTTACAGCGCATGGGGCGATGGTTTATATCGCTGCGACACCAATTACAAGATCATCCCTTTAAAAATAAAGGGATTGGCGGAAAAAAACAGCATCACCGCCTGGGACATGTGCAAGCGACGCGATGGTACAATTTGGATGGGCCTGCAGGAGGGCGGCTTAATTATTTACGATCCCACCGCCAGATCGGCCAAACAATACCAGCCGGCAATCCTTAAAAAGCGAACGGTACGCCAGGTGGTCGAAGATAAACAGGGCAACATGTGGCTCGGCTCACACAGCCAGGGTCTTTTTAAATGGAATGCAGACAGTGCCGCAACCAATATTGAGAACGGATTTTCAGTTGTTCCTGCCGTTCCGAAAACACTCATCGAAAAATTGTTTGTAGATAACAAAGGCGATTTATGGGTTTGCACAATTGTAGATGGTGTATATAAAATTGATGTGAGTAACGGCTCTGTGCTGGAGCATTTTACAGACAAGGGTGACAATGGAAAGCGGTTGCTGGATAAAGGCGTTGGCGATGCATTTCAGTTCGATGATACCACCATGCTCTTTGCAGCGGGTGGACTAAATATCCTCAATACAAAAACGAAGCATTTTCAATACATCACTTCATTCGACGGACTGCCCTCTGATATCATCAATGCTATTGAGAAGGACAATGAAGGCCAACTTTGGATCTCTTTTGCAATGGGGCTTTGCCGGCTGAACCTGCAGCAAAGAACATTCTTTCATTTCGATCGCAGCGACGGTATTGCGAATGATATTTTTACCCTGGCGGCGTCTACCCGGCTGTCAAACGGCGATATCCTTTTTGGATCAGAAAATGATTTCACTACGCTAAATCCGGCTAATTTTAAAATCAAGGCCATTCCACCGAATGTACAGATCACAGGCCTTTCAGTAAGCAACCGTCCCTTGCTGGTAGATTCCCTGTTGCAGTTAAAAAAGATCGACCTGCAATACAACGACAATTCTGTCATCATCTATTTTGCTTCCCTGAGCTACCTTCAAAAAAATAAGCTCACTTACTATTACATGATGGAAGGAATAGATAAGAATTGGATAAAAGCAGGTATCGCTCCGCAGGCTAACTATAGCCACCTCGGCCCGGGGAAATACACTTTTTTGGTAAAGTGCCAAAATGCAGACGGGGTTAGTTCCCGGGATATCACCCGGCTTAATTTTACTGTCAGCACTCCTTTTTGGAAATCGTGGTGGTTCTATATTTTATTGATATTAGGGGTAGCGGCGCTATTGTACGAGTTCGACAAAGAAAGGATGCAACGTAAAGCAGCCCTTCAAAAAATGCGGAGCGAAATTGGCCGCAGCCTTGCGGATGAGGTAAATCTTGCTTTGCAGAACATCAACATCTTAAGTGAGATGGCAAGGATAAAAGCCGACAGGGAGCCAGAAAAGTCGAAGGAATATATTGAACAGATCCATACCAAATCCAATGACATGATCCATGCGCTCGACGACATGATGTGGAGCCTTTCGCCGGAAAATGATTCCATGCAAAAGATCGTGGAACGGATGAAGGAATACATCGATGAACTAAAAAATAGTCATGGTGTACACATCGACCTGTCTGTTGATAAAAAGGTAAACGAACTGGAACTGAATATGAAGCTGCGTCACCAGGCCCTGCTTGTATTTAAGGAAGGGATAAAAAACCTGGTACAGTGTGGCACGCAACATTTCAAAATCCAGATTGGGCTTGCCAAAAACAATCTTTTGTTTACCATGCAGTTTAAAAATGCAGCCTGCAATATGCAGCAGCTACATCAAATGCTCAACCGTTACGATCTACAGAAACATCTCCAATCCATCAACGCCAGCTTCGATGTGGAGATACATAAAACAAGTTCGATATTGATACTGCATGTGCCGGTTAATTGAGTGGGCAGTTATCCGGATTGTTTGTCCGGGCGAAATATCGTTGGTGAGCATCGTTGCATCGCCCTTTTGTACATTTGAAAACATGGCGACGGGATCATCCGCAATATCTGGTTCAATCCATCCGTTGTGATGGCCTTACGACCATCACTAAAATCTAACGCCCCTTCAGGGCTAATTGCCCTAGCCCTGAAGGGGCGTTAGATAATTGCATAGGGTGAAGCCCTATGCAATCAAACCTCCCCCACATGCCTTTTGCCACCAACCAATTGCTTATTTTCAACATCCCCACTCCATATCAGCGGCAACACCACTGTGAAATTTTTCTCATCTTCTATCACCTGGAAACCCGGCCGCTTCAGCAATTCGTATTTTGTTCTGATATTTTCCAACCCCACTTTATTGCTGGGCGCCTTAATGCTTCTGCGCTGCAGGTTGTTATTTACAATTAATTTATTGCCTGCAGTGGTAAAAATATCAATGAGCAGTGGCTTGTTTTTGGAGAGCACATTGTGCTTCACAACATTTTCCACCAGCAGCTGAAGCGTTAAAGAAGGCAGTAAATATTGTTCATACCGTTTATCGATCTGGGTATTCAGTTGAACCGCTTCCCCATGCCTTGTTTGTAACAGGCGATAGTAAGACTTTATAAAAACCATTTCATTCGCCACGGTACTGATGCCATCTTCATTGCTGCGCAAGAGATACCGGTAAACCTTGCTCAACTCATTTAAAAATACATCTGCTTTTTGACGATCCTCAGAAATAAGTGACGATAAAGTATTAAAGCAATTGAATAAAAAATGCGGATTCACCTGGCTTTTAAGCGTATCAAACTCATGACTGACAGACATTTGCCGGATAGCTTCATTTTCCTGCACGCTTTCCTTGTACTTACCTAACATGTAGTCTGCTTCGTATAATGTTTGTAAAACGAGGTTGATAAGGAAACCGATGGCGAAAATCTTTAACAGGCTCATGTTTTGTACCTGGTAACCTGCAATATGAAATCGTGCATACAGGTAAAAAGTCAGCACCAGCCCGGGTACCATAATCAGCACCTGCACGATCAACTTATTGAAAATACGTTTCCTGCTTTGGTTTAGCGCCGGAAATCTTTTTTCAGTAATTGTCGCATGTAAAAAATAAAGGTACCATGCTACGAAGCCGATGATGAATATCAAAGGAAAAGATATCCACCATACCAGTGCATTGCTCCACACCTGGCTGCCAAACAAAATAACATTTATAGCAAGGTCGATCAACGGCATCGAAAAAAAGAAAGAATACAGTTTCCACTTGGGGGGCTTTAGCAATTTCATACAATTTCCTCCTCTTTTATTTTTTTGGTCAGTAAAGGAAGATGAATCGTTCGATGCGTGCCCGACTCATCAATCATCATCGGGCAATTGATCAGCACACGGTAATTATTTGACAGGTTGTCCAGGCTAACTTCATCATCCACTGCTTCCATATTTTTAGGTTGCAGGTTATTGATTATTTGAATAGCATCCTTTCCTTCAGAACAGATTGAAATCGTTAACGGGTTCGCATTGCTGATGTGATTTAAAGAAAGGATATTTTCAAGAATCAGCTGTAATGACAAGGGAGGAAGCAATTTGCTTCTATCGCAACCGGCGATGTTCAGTTCCATGCGAAGCGCCTCACCGTAACGGGCCTGCAGTAAATGCCGGTAAGATTCAATAAATTTCACTTCAGTATCCAGCGTCACCAGGGGTTCATCATCCATCTGCAGCATATACCGGTAAACCTTGCTCATCTCGTCCAAAAAAAATTCTGCTTCATCGTCCTCCTGCCTGATCAGACTGGATAATGAATCAAGGCTCTCGAATAAAAAGTGCTGGTTCACCTGCCTTCTTAACCCTTGTAATCGCCGCTCGGCAAAGGATTTTTTTAATTGCTCAGTTTCTTCCCACTTAGCTTTCCAGCTTTGATACCGGCTAATACCTTCCATTAAAAATGTCAAAAAAACATTGATAATTCCCAGTGAAATGTAATTCCAGATAAACCCAACTTCATTGATTTCATAGCTATAGAAAAGAAAATATTCATACAACTGGAAAAGAGAATATAAAAACAGGCCGGTAAGCAGCAAGAAAACGAGGATCATCAGCGTTAACCGCTTCATCAGTTGCCGCTCAGCAGGAAAGCGATTTTTCATGGCAACTGCTATCCAACCGCAAACGATAAAGTCGATACAAAAACCGACACCAGTTATCAGGGATGCCAGTAAAAACAATCGTCCATTACTAAAATATGAACGACCGAATATATTGTAATTAATAAATAGCGAAAATGCTGGCACAATCACCAGCATTACCAGGTAGTCCTTTCCGGTATATTGTGGTAGCCTTAATTTCATCCTGCTTACAAATTAGTAATTTTTTTTGATTACTGATCGGTTCACGGATGAGGCAGAAACAGGCGGTGGCCTGTTCCTACGATAAATAGTTTTATTTTAATTCCGCAATTTGCCTCGTACCCGGAACGATATTCTTTACCGGCTTGGTAGATTTAAGAAAAGCGAATATGGCCCGCAAATCATCATCCGTCATTTTGCGAAAATTCTCCCACGGCATGGGTGGCAATAAAGTACGACTCCCATCCAGGCCTTTAAATTTCCCTTCGCGGATCGCTTTAAAAAAATGAGCTTCACTCCAGTTGCCCAGGCCGGTATCATCGGAGGTAAGATTGGCGGCAAAGGAAACGCCCCATGGACCGGCAGCAGAAGTAAGGTCTTCATTAAACATTACCAGCCCCTTCTTCACCACATTACTGTCGTATTTCGGAAATGAACGGTTTGCCGGGAAACCTGATAAGCGGCGGTCCATATCCACTTCCGGGCCGTGCGGACCAAATTTTTTCGGTGAATGACAATCGTCACAGCCGCCAACGGTTACTAAATAGCCACCGCGTTTTACAAGGCTATCTTTGCTAATTGCGGTTTCCGCAGGCTTTCCAGCCTCGCTTGAAGTACAGGAAACAATCGTGGTGGCGATGGCTCCTGCAATAAGTGCAATGATCAAAATTGTTTTATACATGATTGATACGATTTATGATTGTTTAAATTGTTTATGTTATTTAGTGTAGCAGGTGATTAATTTGTTCGGATCGATCAGTGATGGAAGGTGCTTGCCGGACATTATAGCCAGGCTACTGTCTCCATGGCGGTCAATTCGCCATAACCTATTCCCCATTCACTATTCACCTTTATTTCAACTCGCTTAGCCACTGTTCGGCAAATGCCCTCGCCATAGCGGTGATCTCTTTGCCTGCACGGAAAGCCTGTTTCCACTCTGTAGACTTCCTCTCGTATTGTGGATTTACAAAGACCTTCTTGTTATAAGCTGTTTTTAATTCAGCATTAAAATCGACATCCCTTGTAACGGCTAAAAATTGTTGCAGTCTTGCTTTAATAATAGATGTATAATCCGCCGGATAATTCTTCTCCCAGGCTTCGGTATCTCTCTTATATCTTTCGAGAATTTGTTCGTTTTCGTTCTTTTCAAACAACACAAGACTTGTAAAATATTGATGATTGGGATCCTGGTAGTCTTTCAATGTTTTTGTTAAGAATTCCATCATGGGCTTCATATTTTTTTGCATGGCCGCATCCATCCCCTTCATGTTTTTCTCCAGCTCGCGGATCGATTTTTCAGTGCTGGCAATTTCATCTTTCTGAATTTGAGCCTTTGTGCGCACTGGCTTTAACTCCGGCTCATGGGGTTTAGCGTTTTTACGTTCCTGTTCGTATTGCTTTTTGAAAGCGTCACTGCTTACATATTGTTTGGAATACGCCAACAGGTCTTTTGCTACTGCCATCCTGTTGCCGCCTGCGATATTTTTTGCATTGCGTGCCTGGTAGTAATATAAGTAGCCGCTGGTAAAACTCCTGTATATACCTTCCGTTCCTTGTTGTTTGTTGAGCCCTAATTGCTGCCAAACATCATCGCCCAACCTGGTAGTTGCCACGAAGGAAAATAGGAATAAACTTAAAATACAAAGCACTAACGCTGTAGCGCAGATGCGCACAAAGATGATCAACGTTTTAACTGAATACTGTTTCATTTTTTTTAACTTTTATTGATTTTATTTATAGATTGATTACGATTAATCTTGGACCGGTTGATCCTGTATTGGTATCAGGAAGGCTTTGGAAAGTATGCTCATTCACTGAGTATTCTCTTTTTATCAACGGTGCCTTTTCATGTTGCTGGAAACTGTACCTGGTATGATTTAGTTCCGCAAAAACCAACAATGGTAATAAACCGATCAAAACCAGGGCTTCTGCCAGTGTTCTTATCTTTTTCATTGTAAATGCTTTAAACTTTAACAGTGTAATTATGATGTAAAGTTCTATCGAAAAGCCCGCTGGTACAAGGATGCAATGAATGAGTTGTAATTATGAACGATTGAATTGTGTATATTTTACATTAATAATAACCGTAGTGGTGCGGGTGTAATTTGCTTACTGCTTCGGTGATGATTGCCACTTAATCAGCAGGTTGCTGATGGCTTTCCACCAGTGTTCCGGCAATTCATCGCCACCCGCAAAAGCTTTCGGAATCTCGTTTGCGGCGCTACAGTTTGTACGTAAATGCGAGCCCCAACCGTTTGAATACTCCTTACCTGTTTTTTGTTGTTTGAAGTTGGGGCTTGCATTTGCCGGAGGTTTAATTATTTGCTGCCTGCAAAAAAACTGCTGGCTGATCGGCATTATGACCATTTTCCAGCAATTGCTTTACATAACCCGCACACAGTGCATAGGGATCGAAGTCGGCAAATTCTTTACTTAGTTTCACTACGTTGTCCCTGTAAAATTGATAGGTCAACACTTCTGTTACCGCTTTCTTCAACTGCTGCGGAGTAGGCGTTTCTGTTTTTAAATTTACTCCAAGCTTAAAATATCCAACACGGGCATTGATCTCATTTTTACCTTCGTGCACACCCGCTACCACAAGCGGTAAGTGATTTTCTATCGCCAGCATCACGCCGCCATAGCCACCATTGGTTACATATACATCCGCGTAGGGCATTACATCTTCGAAAGGAATAAAATCTTCTATGATGATATTTTTATAAGGGAACCGCTCCCGCAATTCTTTCGTTTGAGAGCCACCGGTAGTGGCTACTACGAGTGTAGTTGAACCTTTAAAGGCTTCCAGTGTAGGAATGAGTATTTTTTCAGGATTCCGCTCCACTGTTCCCTGTGTAACCAAAATCACTTGTTTGTATTCATTGAGGCGCTTATCAAACCATTCCTTTTTTTTGGTATTGGATGAGTAAGGCAACAGCGGGCCAATGAACCGTACATTTTTTCCAAGATCGCTTCGGCGATATTCAAAACCCGGTGTACCGCTTTGTAAAAGAAGGGTAGATTTTTTGACGAGCAGATCAAAAATGGTGGATTTATTACAGTCAATATTGTATTCGTCCATCACCCGCTTCATTTCCTTGTTTGATTTTCTAAATAAGATTTTGTCGGCAGCAAAATGTAAAATGGTTTGCTTGATCTTTCCTGCAAAAGAATTGTCTGGTGTCATTGCCAGTCCGTTTGGCGCGAGATCTTTCGACTTTTCAGTTAACGGAAATACGCCGATAGAAATAACAGGAATATTCATCTTATCGGTAATGAACGGAATGGCCGTAAAAGCGCAATCGGCGATCACGAGGTCAAACGGAAAAGTGCGATAGATATTCAGCATGTCGGCAAAATATTCTGGTCCGCGTTGGATGAAGAAATTGATGATGTCATAATTAAGTTTCTTAATCGGGTTCTTCATCCCTTTCCTGTCCGGAAATATCTGGTCTACTGTGTCGCCGGTTACTTCCATTGCCCTTTCAAAAGGATAATAAGGAATCTGTAGCTTTTCAAGTTTGTCTTTGTAAGCGGAAGAACTGTACCAGCGTACATCATAGCCAAGAAGCTGTAAGTGTTTGGCGATACCTGTGAGTGGATTAAAATGCCCGTCGGCAGGAACGCAGGCAAAAAGTATTTTCTTTTTGATTGGTTTATCCATCACTGCAACTGGGTCACCCTGTATAACATATTTGTTTTGCATGATTGTTTTTTTTGTGTTGATTTAATTGATGAGCAAGGTTACACACTGTACGGCCGCAGACAAACTTGTAGTTGAATGAATTGAATGATGGGTGGGATGAATTGCTTAAACGGGTTTACTGGCGGGGGATGTTTGTGAATGGGCAATGGGCAATGGTGAATCGGCAATCGGCAATAGTATTCGCATTTACCAATGCGCCGATATTTTAATGGCGAGTCTCTGCCAGTGGACTATTTATAGAGAAGGAGTGTTAGCGGCAGGACTCGCCGTTTTACGAATCAGGTGCATCCATCTATTTCCCAGGCGAGTCTCTGCCAGTGGACTATTTATATAGAAGGAGTATTAGCGGCAGGACTCGCCGTTTTACGAAGCAGGTGCATCCAACCTCGCAAGTTAGATCACCGTAAGGCTCGTTGATAAAGAAATATTCCGCTCCGATTACGGCGAGTCCTTTACGACTAGCTTTTCTGAATGGTAGCTTCAGTTGTGAAGAGAGTCGCCTGGGAAGTCTAAGAAACGAACCGGGCAGGGTGAATTGTCCATTGATCATTACCGTTGAACGCTGCCTCTATTTCCCAGGCGAGTCTCTGCCAGTGGACTATTTATATAGAAGGAGTATTAGCGGCAGGACTCGCCGTTTTACGAAGCAGGTGCATCCAACCTTGCAAGTTAGATCACCGTAAGGGCTCGTTGATAAAGAAATATTTCCGCTCCGATACGGCGAGTCCTTCACGACTAGCTTTTCTGAATGGTAGCTTTAGTTGTGAAGAGACTCGCCTGCGAAGTCTAAGAAACGAATTCGTTTCCGCTCCGATTACGGCGAGTCCTTCACGACTAGCTTTTCTGAATGGTAGCTTTAATTGCGAAGAGACTCGCCTGGGAAGTTTACAACCGAATTTGTATCAATTTACAACTGCTTTTTCTCAATTCATGCATGAACCACTTTTCTTTCAAGTTGACTGATGATATTTTTGATTTCAATAAAAATATTTTTTTTCATCATTTCTTAAGTCTTTAAATCAATAAAAAATGAATCGTAAACCAATTATTTTAGTTACCGGGGCCACTGGTGCACAGGGAGGCAGCGTGGCTCATGCATTATTGCAAGCTGGTAAATTCAAAGTGAGAGCGCTCACAAGAGATGCCGCATCTTCAAAGGCGATGACGCTGGCCGAGGCAGGGGCCGAAGTTGTAGAAGGAAGCCTGGATGATATAAAAACCCTCAGGCAGGCCATGAAAGATTGCTATGGCGTTTTCGGTGTTACCAATTACTGGGAACATTTCGAAAATGAATACCGGCATGGCAAAAATTTAATTGATGCGGTAAGCCAGTCTGCCATAAAACATTTTGTATTCAGCAGTTTACCGGATTATTTTAAATTAAGCCAGGAAACTCTTTCTGTTCCGCATTGTGATATCAAAGGACAATTGCAGGAATATACCAGGGCCCTCGGCATTCCCGCAACTTTTGTCCACATTGCTTATTATTATGAAAACTTCCTAAGCTTTTTTCCGCCGCAGAAAGGAAATGACGGTGATTATTATTTCGGTTTCCCGCAGGGAGATACCAGGTTATCAATGATCAGCGTGGAGGATATGGGTGGCGTGGTTGCCCCCATATTTGACTACCCGGATGAATACATCGGCCGTATTGTAGGGTTAGTGGGTGAAGACAAAACCTGCCATGAATATGCAGCAGAAATGTCGGAAGTACTGGGAAAGAATATTCATTACAATTATATTCCCCGTGATGAATATGCAGCGTACGGATTTCCCGGGGCAGAAGAACTGGCCAATATGTTTGAAGTCCAGCGTTTGTACATCCCTAACCGCCAGCTTCAATTAATAGAAACGTATGGGCTCAATCCGGAAACACAGACTTTTAAAACCTGGCTTAAAAAGAACAAAGCAAAGTTTGCCAACCTTTGGGCGCATAAAGAAAGTTCATTGGTATATTAAGTTAAGGACTTGTATATAAAGAGATTTAAAGTTGGTTAAATAGTCATCGTTTAAAATCCAGTAGCGGTACCGTTTCGATCGGTGCCGCTTTTATTTTGTAAGCTTTGGCTGTGAAGGGACCAGCCTGGAAAATCAGATGATAAAAAATCCACCTCTGATTGCGGCGGGTCCTTCACAAATAGTCTTTTGAATTGTGGCTGAAGTTGTGAAGAGACCCGCCTGGGAAATCTGGTTGACGGGAAGAGAATTGGTGCTAATGAGTGAAGAATTGCATGATATATGGATGCCATCTATTCCACTGTACAAGGCCGAGTAGGCAAGCGGGAGTCTCACCCGCAAGCCTCTCACAGAACCGTACGTGAAGGTCTCCCTTCATACGGCTCGTGTTATTCTTTAATAATCTGACAGTACCCTTTCTGCCAATGGT
>JAOQAK010000052.1 GCA_025963635.1 Ferruginibacter sp. | reverse complement strand
GTTGCAACTTTTTAAAATCGTCCTTGTTGATCATCCAAATAGAAGAATTAACTACAGCCCGGATGTTTTCCCTGGAAGGCACTTGTTTTAAAAAACTGACTAGTGAGGCAATAAGGTTATTAACTCCGATAGAGTATGTTGTCTTTTCCCGGAAAATTGTTCCTTCTCGGGAACGCTGAATACAACGTAAATACAATTGCGTATTTGACTAAATCAAATACCCACTAAAATAAAAGTTATGACTATAATAGCTTTTGCTCGATGCTTAGTCAATGAAATCCGTTAAATAACAAAACGAGCGAGCGTAACTAAAAATAAGCGGAAAAAGTCATATCGACAGTATAAGTGAATCGCTTGTAAATGTCTAGGCTAACTATTATCATTGATTCCAAATTTCATGTCCCCTGAACAGGAATGCACAAAAGATTAAATGCAATTGATGGCAACAAGGAGTATGGTATAAACCATGCCATGACTAAAACCACCAAAATAATCAAACACGGGTATTGCATTAACGTTACAATAAGTCAGTATAGAAAGGTGATTTCAAAAAAACGTTTCCCCCTGAAATCACTCCACTGCAAACAGAAAAAGCGACTACAAAAATTGCCCCCAATAGTATTTTAAAAACTGTTAAATAACTACCACTTATTATGTATCGAAAAATAAGCGGAATGGCCAATGTTATGGTTAACAACATGCCTGCAATAATCTGAGACGTTAATAAACGTTGCAGTGGCTTATATGCAGCGTATGTAAAATAGTGGGTCCGGTTGTACTTTTCTTTTGTTGCAATATCTGCCCACCTGTTGGTTTGTAAAAACCATAATATTGGCAGTGCAATTTGATGTGCAACCGTTAATGGAATAGAAAACATTGCAATAAAACCCCCTATATTTATCAACCAAAACCATTTATGGCCAATTCTGAAGAGCATCAATAATTCTGTTTTTACAAAAGCTCCTATTCCGAAAGCAGGAGAAGCAACAGGTAATTGGGAAAGATGTATTTCTTTTAAAGGATGTTTGGTTTCAATTTCAACCGCAGGCACTTTTTTCTTTTTGGCAACAGCAAATTCATTCACGTCAAAGCGTTTAAATAACCTGGAGGAGATAAATAGTAGAAGAAAAGCAATTCCAATCCACAAAACCCTGCTTAAAATATAATCACGGACCACAGTGTTCCCTCAAATAGGAAATATTTGTTATTGTTTTATCACTGAATATAAAGCCCGTTGAAACATCTTTGATGCTTTCCTTGAATTGTGTATTTACAACAGTGATCATTTCTCCTGAGAGATATTTAGTACCGAATACATCAAGCACAAAGCCATGAGCGATATTAATTAATCAAAAGGGGCTATAGTAGAAACTATGCCCCTATTAGATATCCAATATTCTATGAGAGACAAAGTGAAGGTAATCCTTTTAATATAAATAACAATATTTAATAATATACAGTAGATTGTGTAACATTAATACCTAAAGGCTCACAGAATGAACACAGCTAAAAGAATTTTGCTAGTAGATGACGACCCTGATGACCAATATCTTTTCTCTGATGCCGTAAATCAAATACATCCAAAGATATATTGTGAAATTGCTAATAATGGAGCTGAAGCATTAACTATACTGGATAAGACGCCACCCTTTGATTTGATATTTATGGATTTGAATATGCCCAAAATGAACGGCTTTGAATGTCTGAACTGTTAAAAGATAATGAAAATCATAAAAGTATCCCAGTGATTATCATAAGTACTTCCACTCAACGAAGGGACATTGAAAGATGCAGGGAACTAGGGGCTGCAACTTTTTTTTCTAAGCCTACCGCATACAATGAATTATTTTTGAAGTTGCGAAGAATTCTATCAGAAGGTATAAGCTATTAATAGCTAAATTATTCCTGTTTCTTGAAGCCCGATTATCTTAATTTCAGTGAGAGTGTTTGATATGCATCCCGGTAATCTTTGAAATCTACTGCCATATAATCTTTTTACAATAACTCTAATACCTTTTTGTTCCTTCCTTGCCTTAGAATTTCAAGCCATCTCTGGTACTGCCGGTTTTTCAACCTTTTTTGGACACATTTTAATTTTTGGATTTTAATTCTTCAATCTGCCCACTTACCCAAACAAATGGTACTGTACTAATAAATTATTTTAATATTTAATTGTTCATCAATTAATCTAACAGTTGAAAGAAGTTATCAACCTTTCCTTAATGTGAATTATTTGGATGGCGTTTAGAAGGGGCACATCTTCTAAGCATTGTGCTTCTGTACAAAATCCTTTGGTCTATCCTTTTGTTTGTAATGATATTCCATAATTTGAATAATATTAAATACGTGGAAACTGCAATCAGTGAATCATGTAACTATATTATGCAATTGTGTAATAAAACAAAAAACAATGAGTGTACCTTACTAAGATGAAGCCAAAAATAAATTGCGTGATGTTAATAGATGATGATAATATGACAAATTTTCTTAACAAAATAATAATTGATAATGCTGAGATTGTGAATACAGTGGTAAGGGAGCGTTCAGCTCAGTCCGGACTTTTATATCTCTCAGACAGTATAAGCACAAAGGGCTATTTGCCTTTCCCTGATATTATTTTTATTGATAAACAAATGCCCTTAGGTTCGGGATGGGATTTCATAAATGATTTAATAACTATAAAACAAAACTTTCCCGTTCAGCCAATTATAGTTATGCTTACTTCACATGTTAAGGCTGAAGACATTTCCCAATCGTCCAGGATCAAAGAACTCTATGGCCTGTATAGCAAGCCCTTGTCACCTGAGATATTAAACTCAGTTATCACTAAATATTACTTATTGCGCAGTGAGAGAGACATTAATGAAACTATTATGTAAAAATTTGACCATATAGTTAACCGCCTGCTACCATAATGTATTGCTATTTATTTAGCTAATTCCTGGAGCCCTGCCTTCTTAATTTTGGTGATAGTGTTAATGGTACCCCTGTTATCTTTGAAATCTCAACTGCCTTATAATCTTTTTTCAATAACTCTGAAACCTTTTTATTTCTTTCATTGCCTCAGAATTTCAATGTATCCTCAGTGCTACCAGTTACCCTGCCTTTGTAGATGCCTTTCAACTTCGCCAGCTTTATACCTTCTACAAGGTGAAACACTTTTAACTTAATCATGAGTTGGCTTGTTTTGATCCGGTAAGTATTTTATCAAATAAGTTGACGCTATTATTCGTAATACAATATGACACCAATCGCTTGGCCACGTTACAACTTTTCCTTTTTTAAAAAAAGCGTTCATGTATAACTAACACAACCACCAAACCTACCGAAGAACCACAATGCTCCGAAATCCTAGGTACGAAACATCTATTTACTTGATCCAATTCTCAATGAACGATTCACCCCGTAAACAATTTCCAGCTATAAGTAGGGCTAGCTGAAAAACTCAAAGTATAGCTTATTTCAAAATTTTGAAATAAGCGTATTGAGTATGTCAGATAGCACTCAAATCAACTACCAATAATTTACGCTAGTCACTGTAGCGATTTTAAACCAGTAACTGCATGCTTGTCCCGAATTGCTTCGGGAAGGCGCCTCTTTCGGTCCGGTACCGGCGCAGCCGGGATTCAAAAAAATGCGTAGCTTATTCTATTGAATGAAGTGAAAACAGCGCCGTTGCAAAGCTCCCCTCTGCCTTTTGGAGAGGGGCCGGGGGTGAGGTTTTCCGCAGCCCCGCCGGCTGAGGAGGCGAAAGAAATGATTTAAAAAGAGATTCCGAAAGAAGTATTCTGACATGCCCATAAATTAAATTATACCTGCCGTAATTGTGAATAATATTAATGCCACAAGACATCAGTATTATTGCAAAGGCCAACTCCTATCAGCCTTTGCAATAAACTTATTCAATTCTGCTCCATCCCAGTCAACTGTATAATATCACTAGGTAACGGCAATGCATAACGCCGTTCATTAGGCTGCAGGCGAAATGTATCCCTGCCAACTACTCTTGTAGGAACAATCTGCGCTCCTGCCGCATTATAGCGCTTAATATCAGGCCACCGCAAACCACGCATCAATAACTCCTTTCTCCTTTCTTCTAAGATAAGAGCGATGGCCGCAGACTGGCTACCCGCCGTAAATGGCACAAAAGTCCCGGTAGCCCATCTTTTTTCAAGCAGGCTGTTCAAATCAGTCATAGCCTCCGGAACACGCCCAAGCCTGGCAAGGCATTCAGCCCTTACAAGGTAAAGCTCATCCACGGCGATACCCGTGAATAGCGTAGTTGAACTGGAGGCATAGCTACCTTTAAACCTGCGGTACAGTCCACTGGTTCTGAAAAAGATCGTTTTCCGTTTGTCATTGTTATGGTAACTGTTAAAGAGCAAGCTATCTATAAGGGCAGTTCCGGGTGTTTTAACAGAAAACCCATTCGACATGGTTGTGTAAAACAATACCTCGACATTAAAGGGCTTAAAAGGGGCAGTAGAGCTGGCAGTGATTTCGCTGGTATTGTTATAATCCAGCAGGTCATGTTTTAGCTGAAGCGCCAGGTCAGCATATTTATAAGCGCTGTCATAGCGTTGCATGCTCAGCCATACCCTCGCCAGTAAAGCATAGGCAGCAGCTTTAGAAGGGCGCACAACATGCTGTGGTAAATCGGGCAACAAAGGCCAGGCTGCATTGATATCGCTGGTAACCTGGTCATAGGTTTCTTTTACAGTTGCTCTTTTGGAAGGCTGGTTAAAATCAGATCCGAGCCTCAATACAATACCCGCATCATTCGGCGAATTCGCTTCGTCATAACTTTTTGCAAATACCCAGGCAAGATTCAAAAAAGAATAGCCACGATAAAATAAAGCCGATCCCTTAACATTATCCCACGCCTGTTTATTTTGTTCAGTTCTTTCCACTTTGGCAACCTGTTCAAGGCAAAAATTCGCATCGAATACCGTGTTGTAGCTATACCCCCAATCATTGGGATGATTGTAGAGATCCACGCTCCATGTGTATGCTTTCTGCTGTAAAAGCGCTTGCGCATCATAGGTAGCCGGCAATAAAAAATAATCATCCGCGGATGCCTCGCCAAAAGCCGGTGTCTGTAAATTCATTTCCGGCAGGTTATCCAATATCCCCTGCAGGTCCCTCAGCGTGGAAGGTGTCACAAGCGAGGTATTAGATTTTTTATCGAGATATTTTTTACAGGAGCAAAGGCTCCCCATCATCAGAAGCGCGAAAAGCGCGGGCAATATATTTTTGTTATTCATGATAGTTATTTTTAAAAGTTAGCCCTCATTCCAAGGGCAATCGATTTTACAGGAGCCGGTATCCCCGGGTAATCAGGATCAAAATGTTCTTTATTGGCCCTCCATAAAATACCCAGGTTGGCTGCATTCAGGTAAACCTGCAGGTCTTTAAACGGAAAGTTGCGGTTACCCGTTCTGGCGAGGGTATAGCCAAGATTAATATATTGCAGGCGGATATGGTCCCCCTTTAAAACATTGATGGCTGCCTGGCGATAAAAATTATCGCCCGCCTCGTTGGCCGGGTAAACAAAGGCCGGTGTATTGGTAAAAGCTTCGTCCCCCGGTTGCTGCCATCTTGTATCGTAACCCGTTTGCACTATCCCGGCGATCAATGCCGTTCCTGAAAAAAACGGCCGCTTAAAATAATACCCCATCCTGTAAACAATATTGGCGGAAAAGGAAAGGTTCCCCCATACAATCGTATTCATCACAGCACCCGAAACGGTTGGGTTTGCCGGTCCGATATAAATGATATTCCCATCGATTCCTTTTGTTGTTCCTTCTGTCGCGATCGCCGTATAATCCGTGCTCAGCTGGCCATTTACATAACCCTGGGGTTGACCCATATTGTCCAGTCCACCCCATCGATAGGCTGCCACCGCATACAAGGGCTTGCCAACTACAGGTGAAATATTGGTACCCCCTGCGAGTATAGAACTAATCCTCGCTGCGGAAGCAATATCATATTTGGTGGTCTTTGCAATATTGTAGTTATACAAAACACTGGTGTTCCATTTTACCCGTCCATTGATATTTCTGCTGTTAAGCACCAGGTCGATCCCTTCTCCTTTCATGGCGGCAACATTTTTGGTGATATTGCGTACACCTCCCCAGGTAGTATAATCATAGGGTGTCAGTCCATAAAGGTCGCTACCCCGCTTTTGGTAATATTCCAGGGAGCCATCCAGCACATTCCCCTTTACGGTAAAATCAAGCCCGGCATTGAAAATGCCTACCTGCTCCCAACGCAGGTCAGGATTATTAATTGTAGTAATAAGCGTGCTCGGAAAACCGGTAAGATTGGAATTGGAAATATAACGGGCAACTGCAAGGGCAGACCTGCCCAAATCAACATTCCCACTATGGCCATAGGTGATCCTGAGTGACATGGCAGGCACCCAGGCAAAATGATAAAATCCTTCCCTCGAAATCTTCCACGCAGATCCAACAGACCAAAGGGGTTTCCATTTATCATTGGTACCCAGGCCAAAAATATTGGAGCCGTCCCTTCTTGCGCTCGCCGAAAAAGTATAACGGTTGTCAAATGTGTAGGCAGCATTGCCGTACAGCGAAACAAAGCGGTTAGTCTGCTCAGGGGAGATACCGGGCGCACCGGGTATATAGTCATACGCTCCCGAAATAAAAAGCGGGTAGGCATTCACGTAATCTACGCTGCCATAAGAAAGCGGGTCGGCATTATAGCCGTACATAGTAGCCGAATTGCCGGAAGTGGCTGACTGCCTTATTTCCCCGCCGGCGATGGCATAGATGCTGTGCCTGCCCTTTTCATGGTGAATATTAAGCTGCGCCCTGCCCGTATGAGATGCTACCATTGCTGTATTGGTTGCCCTGATACCACCCAAAGGGATATTGTATTTGACCGCTCCGGATACCGGGTCAATTTCAGTAAACAGGTTAATAAGTCCCCTCGCTTGATAGCTTTCCGGTTTGCTCAGCTGCACTGACTCCTCCCGTTGTTCCTGGAACTGGTAGCGGAGATCCAGGCTCATAAATTTCAATAACTTGTACTCAAGCCCGCCAGTGGCATATAGTTCGTTGCTATTGCTGGTGGTGCCACTGTATTGATAATCTACCAATGGATAATACTTCCAGTTCAGTAATTTGCCGCCGCCGATGGTGTCTGTATATTGCCGGCTCAATGCCCCGGAAAATGAAACAGGGTTTCCGGCGGCATCATCAAATTTCAAATAAGGCACCTGCCTGCCATTTACATTCAGGCTATTATACGAGAGCCCGCGGCCAGATTTCGAGGTGCTGTTGGTATAATACACCCCCATATTAAGGAGCAGTCCTTTAATGGGCTGGTAATTATTCTCCATCTTTATATTCACTTTCCTGGACCGCCCATAGCCTTCATCCAATAGTTTATCATAGCCCATCGACAAAATATAATTCACATTGCTGCTGCCGCCTCTTACATTCATTGCATATTGCTGTGTCACGGCGTTCCTGTAAAAATGCCGCAGGTATTCATCCCTGCTATCCACACGCTTCATCGCATCCACCTGCCTGGCGGAATCTTCAGCTGACAATAGGCCATTTCTTCTTTTTAGAAAAACTTCCACTGCCGGCGTTAGTGCAAGCAAAGCCGAACCGTTGATTTGAGCGTCAAAATAACCGTTATTAAAAAGCATCTGCTCAACATCGATATATTCAGCGGACGACATTACGGGCAGTGCATGCAGGTTTGGTTTATCACTCACAATGGTATTGATATTGATCCCTACTTGCAGTTTCTGATCGAAACGGCCCTTTTTACTGGTGATAATGATCACACCGTTACCTGCCCGTGCGCCCCAGATCGAACTGGCGGCAGCATCTTTCAGCACGGTAACATTGTCCACATCATTAGGATTAATATTATTGATATCGCCCTCGTAAATAAACCCATCCAGCACTATCAAAGGATCCAGCGGTCCATTGATCGTGGCAAGCCCCCTGATCGAAATATTGGTCCTGTTCTGCGGGTTACTGTTTTGTTTGCCGACCGCAAACTGCAGTCCGCTGGTTACCCCATCCAGCCTTTGCAAAATATTGGTGCCCACCTGTTGATTAAGTAACGCATTGTCAATTTTCACAAACGATCCGGTCGCCCGCTCTTTCGGGAGATCCTGGTAACCGCTGCTCACCAGCTCCACTGCGGCCAGCTCGGCATGATCCGTTTGTAAAACGATGGTAAGCGGGCCGGTTTTACGTTGTAGCGCATATTCGAGCGTTTGGTATCCAATACTGGTGATAATAAATACGGCGCCTGCATCAACCTTATTAGCAATAAAATTGCCCTTGGTATCGGTAACGCTTACCCTGTCGGTACCCTTTATGGCAATGGATACCAATGGCAGTGGTTCCCCTTTTTCATTTTGGATATGGCCGCTGATATTGAATGTTTGGGCATACCCCGTATAAGAAAAAAACAGGAGTATATATGCAAAAAGGGCTCTGGAAGCTGGCTGTTTGCGCCCTTGCCAACGCCTCGTAATCTGGTTAAAAATAGTAATCATTGATCAAAAATTTTACTGAGTGAATTAGATAAAGCTTTCAGGATGATAGTTATGAGCCGTACCGCAAATCATTACAGGTCGCTGATCACCGCCACAGGCACAGTTCTTTCAGCTTCGGTTAACACAAAGCCTGCACGCCCCAGGAACACCTGCAGCATTTCCAGCGACATTGCATGATAGCCTGCCGGTAAAACAGGCGCAAGCTTGCCCTTCAAACCGGTTTCGTCAATCACCGGCATGTTTATGGCAACGGAATGCTTGTTCAATTGTTTCATTAACCCGATAACAGGTTGGTACTGCTGTCCGGTAGAGGAAATTGAAATAGCATCATCGGCAGGCTGCTGTTGCGTCTCATGACCAACAGCTGACGCAGAAGCTCTACTGCTATCCCGGATGGCCGCTGTTGCGTCTCCTGACCAACAGCTGGTGACTGATTTAGTAGTGCCGGCTTGCGATGAATTTGAAGCCGAAAAACTATTCCTATCCCGGCATGCCGCTGTTGCGTCTCCTGACCAACAGCTGGTGGTTGATTTAGTAGTTCCGGCTTGCAATGAATTTGCATCGACTCTTTTCAGCACAAGACACCTGCCCTTTCTTTCTTCCATGCTCACCCCGATCTTTAAGGCCCTGGCAATATCCTGCTGCATATAAGCCTGGAGGGCTTCATAGCTGGAAGGTGGCAGGCTCAGTTCATAGCAAAAGCTAGCATCATAAACATCGGTTTCAACGCCTGTGCCGGGTAAATGCATTGCAGCATGCTTTGTCTTCACCACGATGCTGTTAAGGGGAAAGTTTGAAAGCGCAGGGTAAGCGCTTTTTAAGAGTATCCAGAGCGAACTGTTAAGCAGGTAAAAACGCGATATTTTTCCTGCACTATCACGGCTGATCCCCGATGAACAGCCAAGCCCTTCGATATAGGGCGTTAACATAGAGCGGTATAAAAACGGGCCGCCGCTGCCACCGTTACCATTTACAAACAGCGGTTTCTTTGTATCAAACTCCAGCTGGTCATTCTTGGTATGCAGCGCTACCGGGTCACCGTTCAGGATGGCCCTGATATTTTTACTGGTCACCTCCAGTTGCGAGGTAATGGCTACAACCCTGCCGCTTGCATCAATCCAAACATAATGGGGAACAAAACGGTGCGGAAAATAAGCCAAAAGAGACCCCTGCAATAAACTATACGGCAGGCTCACCTCCTCCCCTGTTAATGCCTTTCGCTTTGCAAAAAAGGGTTTCACCTTCTTTATATCATCACCTTGGTAAGTATTCACCAGCAGCACCTGCAACCGTGATCCAAACTCTTTTTGCAGCGCCTGCATTTTCGGAAATCCTTCTATGCAGGAGCCACACCAGGTGCTCCAGAAATCGAGTAGCAAAAGTTTTCCTTTAAAGTCGGTCAACCGTACAGAAGAAGCCGGGTAATTATACAGATGGTCGATGGTAATGGCAGGTATCCTGTCTCCGGTTTCAAGCGCGGGTATTTTTGCAGTCATTGGTTGCGCAAAGCCATTCACTACCGGCCATAGCAAGGCCAGTAAGCAATATTGTAATTGTTTCATTGCAGTTAATTAACGATAAATAAGTGGAGTGTAAATGCTAACAACAACGCCTAGGTCGGGTTCTTGGGCTTTTCTGCAAAAAGCGTTTTTAGCAGGTGGATCTGTGGGTTAAAACATAAATTGCGCATAAGGGGATCGGTTTATGATGGTTTTCCATTTTTTGTTGATGGGTACAAATCAAGTGCACGGTTGATATCCGCAATCTTTACGGGTGCACGATCAAAAACCTGCATAAGCAGGAAGTATTTACAACGGTTAAGCAGGTCAAATTTCAATAATGCCCGAACATAATTGCCAGGCTTCAATCCATCTATATAATATTGTTGCGCAAGCACCTGCCTTGTCAGCGTCACCGAGGCATCTTCATCCCCGGTAATACGCCTCGCAAATCTTGCAAGCAGCGGTCCATAATAATCAAATGCCCCCGGTGGCATTGGTTGAATCGTCTTCATGATAAAATTATTAGAGTCACCCGGCAAACAGCTAAGCCGGGTGATGATTGATAAAAGAAGATAAAGCCCGGAAATACAGTAGTGCCGGCAAAGCACCCCGAGCCTGGCGGCAAAAGAAAGAAAGGAAAACCAGCCGGATTGAATCCTAGCACCGGCTTTAAGTACAGGATCTATCTGCACAGCCCTCGTAATATAAAGAGCGGCGCCCACTGTTTCATTACTGAGACCTGAGAAAATACCCCTGTAACAAAATGGGCCACCGCTCCATAAGAAGTTGTATGTTGATTTCAATCTCATAATAGCTGGAATTTCTCAGGTTCGCAGTAATGAGATGAAATAAAATTGAAATCAAATATAATGAAAATTTCATAATGACGTACATATACGACAAGACTATTTTTTTTCTTCGGTTACTTGTACTTAATAATGAAAGTACAAGAACATATAAGTCCAATAGAACAATATGTCATAGATTTTGTAAGAAAACTTCGAAGTGATAAGAAAATTACTCAAGAAGATATCGCAAACATATTGGAAGTTTCAAGGTCTTATATTGGTGATATAGAAAGTCCAAATACTCGAGCGAAATATAACATGACACATGTAAATGCTTTAGCAGACTATTTTAATATGTCACCTCAAGCATTTTTCCCAGAAAAGGCACTCAAACTATCAGGTTCAAAAATAGATAAGAGTTCTAAGGCTAAATCTAAAAAAACGATGAAAAAGAATAAATAATCATTGATCATTTAAATGATTGTATTTTCTCTCTGCAAATTTCATCAACAACAACCTTCATTTTTTCTAGGTGGTTTACTATACTCTTCAATTCTTCCTCCGTAATAGAATAATCAATGCGATAACGGGCATCAATATAACCGCGTTTTAGCAAATCGAACAGGTGTTTTTCTGCTTTATTTTTTTCAATGGGAAATAATAGAAATAATTCTTGAGATAAAATTTTGGATTGCTTTCTTAATTTTTTAAGGCTATGCGTTTTAGGTTTGTACTCCGTAAATACCAATAATGTAGCATAATAGAAGCTTTCAGCGGCCTGGTGCAATAGAAAAGCTGCAATTTTGAGATCCTTTCTTAAAACATACGACGTAACAATCTCAAGAAAACTAACCCCTTTTGGATACCAAAGATCAAAATACCTTTGAGAAATCAATTTCTTTTCAGCTATAGATAATTCCTTTGGCTTGGCAAATTGAACTTTTTCAGTATCATAAAGTAAAACTCCTTCTTTAACAATATCACTGAAAAAATATTGGCCGAATTCTAACCCTTCATTAATATAATCAATTTCATGTATTTCGACATTTATAGCTGGCTGAATTTTTTCTGCACGAGTTGTAATTTGATCATCAAGTTCGTAAACCTGGACCATATTATTTTTTGTAACTACAAGAAAATCATAATCACTTATATATTCGTAAATAATCCCGTCTCGCCCTGTGTATTTGCTTTCAACGTATTTGCCTTTTGCATAACTACCAAACAAAATTATTTTTTCAGGATTGGCAACTTCTTTGATAATATCAACTACTTGCAGGATTTGATCTTGCTTAACTTGAGGTAAATATGATAAGGAAGTTTTCAATGTTATGTATTACTTGATCATTTCCCAATTTAATTCATAGCGAAATCAGTTATTTAGCAAGTCCCCAGAGAGCTGCCCTATGAAATTGAGAAAAATAATTTAATGAAAGCGGCATTACTTCATCAGAATAAATTTCCGACAAACACAAATTTGGATTTTTTCTTGATACCCAGGTAGTGGTATCATCAATATGATCTTTTATCTCATCCCACAAAAAATCGAAATTTGTAGGAGCACTTCCTGGATTCCAAAAACCACTTTCCACACCAAAACGCTCAAATAAAAAAGCTAAATCATCTTTTTGAATCCCTGCTTTTGACAACAGAAGATTAGATGTGCCAGTTGACACTCTTAACATTAGGGTTGCACGAGCGATAACAGATAGGGCATTAACCGCTTTTGAGCTTCGATCTATTGCCTCTTTTTCTGCTTCAATAAATAGATTATGCTGAATAGGACTTGTGTCATTTAAAAAATCTATAAAGGATTGCTCGTGACTCAATCCAAGATTACTTAATGTTCTTTTAATAACAGATTCCAAACTTTCTTGAAGTTTAATGGAAGCCGGAAGAAAACTATACAATTCTTGCAAAAAAACACGAAGAAGATATTTATCCAATAGTTGAAACTTATTCAGCTGATCAGGTTCCATCAGTTCCCAAAATGACCCTAGTATATCAATAACTTGGGGCAGGGAATAAAGTTGAGTACCTGGTATTAATCTTTGAGGTCGATAACTAACGTTGTTTCTTGTATCTCTATCATTTTTAAAAAAACGAACATCGGAGTTCCATTTAGAAAGCCATTTTTTTAAAATTATTCTTGCATTTACAGACGCCGAATATGGAAATGCTGTCGTCCATTCAAGAAAAGATTTATCTTTCACACTGAAAACTTGCAGTATATCATTATCAGCAGGTTTAATTGAAGAATCTGTCCACTTTTGTATTGAATCCCAAACGAACTGATGGGTCCCTGCCCCCTTTTTAATTGACCGCCCATTTCTATTGATATATATCGTTGGATTGGCGATGATGGCATTATCTTTGTCAACGCAAATATGTCTGTGGTTAAAAATCCCAACACCCTCAGAAGCTAAAAACGACATTGATGCTCTTAGTTCTGAATAATATCCCAAATGAAGTGCAATACCCGGATTCCCCTTTAGCAAACTATCAATTGCATGGGATAGATAAGCCCACGAATCCAAGTTATGTAATAAAACAGAAGATGCTAAGTAGGTATTAATTTGATCTTTTGATAATACACTACCACTAAAATGACTGTCGATAGCTCTTATTGAATCAATGGCTAATGGATTCACATTGTCAATTAATAAACCCAAACTTAAATAAGTTGATTTTAGCATTTTAGCCCCATCTAAAACTGGAATGCCCGAAGCCCGATCAATAAATGCTTGCATATTTATGCTATTTAATAAATTGAGCTAGTTGCAAAGAATTGGTTTTTAACTCGATATTTTCTGAAGTTGAAAAAACATCTATCAAATCTTTCCATACTTCAGAATATCCACTTCCTCCTTTATACCGCATTTGTTGAAGACGTTGTTCAGGTTTATCAGAAAAATCAGCCATAGTTGTTCGCCAATCAATCCTAATAATATCTATGGCAAAAGCAATTATTAATGAATATATTTTATGCTTTTTAAATTCTATAATAGCTTGATCAATACTTTCTTGTTGAATAGATTTATCATCAAGGTCATCATCCCAAGTTAATTCGTTTAAATCCCAATCTTCAGATATTGCTATTGAAAAAAACATATCGTTAGCAAACATTAATATACCCCTTACCCCCTGATCTCTAGATAAAAAGGAATTCTTTGATGTAAAAGCAGGATGGTGGCCTTCTACAATATCGCTCTCGTCCTCGAATTCCCTAATTTTTTTTGCCCAAATAGGTTCACCTATTTTTGTGTCGTCCCTATCAATATATTCATAAAGTTTTTCCGCTATCACATCCCATATTAAAATGAGAAAGGCCGCCTGTTGAGTTCTATTCCAATTTAATATTTGATATTTCGTTTCTTTTCTTATGACATCTGAAAACAACCCCCCCATCCCTCTCTGGGTTTTGTCTGCAGATTTTTTTAAAAACGAACTAGTTATTGCCTTTACAAAGGCCGCTTGACTAATATTTCCATCACCCTCTCCAATCATCTTAATACGACCTTTCCATGGACTTTCTTTGTAGATCCACAACGCTTCCACCAATTCTTGAGCCCTATTTTCCCTATAAAATAACAAACCGTCTTTAGAACCTTCCAGCCAATTTTGTGTTCTAAGTAAGGGATAAAGGTCATATCCAAGGCTAGTATTAATTTTAACCGGTTTTATATTTATAGTATAAAATAAATAAGCCTGCCAAGCTCGATCTAAATCGATATAAGCTATAACAGGGAGTTCATAATTGCCCTCTAAATCTTCCTTTTCATCAAAAGCCCATAATCTATGCTGCCCATCAATAATTTCGATTGGTTTCAGTGCGGGATCCCAAGCCTCATCGAAAACTCCATTTGGTAAGGAAATCGATGGAAAATCGCTTTCGATATCACTTATCGTAATTTGATCAGTAATATTTAAGGAATTTTTTCCTCTGCTGGAACCAGGTCCAAGAATGTTTGCAATTATTGCTGTTGGCAATATCCCTGGCATCTTTAAGTCCTTATATTCGTTTGAATCCTGTTGTGCCTTAGAAATCGTAGACCATGGAAATCCACCATGAATGTAATCATGGATCTCTTCTGATCTGCTTTGCTTATGTGTCCGTTGTAAGGCAGGGTCGCCTTGCGATCTGTCGACATCACTGCTCCGACGATGAACATCTGACAACCTTTTCAGTAATCTCGCATCAATCTTGAACATCAAAAAGTAAGGGTTGGGCTTACTACGCATTTCTTGTACGGAAAAATTGATACTATCCCATTCTTTCAACCATTGATTTACCTTATAGGTTTTAATTTCAGAGTAATTTCTTAATTGGGTTAATTGATAAGTTAATTTGCTTTCGATTAGGGCATTTCCATCGAGCCATTTCTCGAACTCTAGTTTTGACAAGCTTAATACTTTATGAAAATCGTTATTGTAACATACTTCATAAAAATTTTCACCGTTCCATCCAATATGATTTAACCTGTCTTTCAGTAAATCTTTAAACAATAAACCTACTTCCCCTTTTTCATATAAAGGTGTAAGGTCGTAAGGTACTTCACTTTTTCTTCGGTAACTGTTTAAAGCAGCACCAGATTCAACAAGAGCGCTCCTTAAATTGGTAAACTGTTTACCACTCTCCATCTTAAACACTCCCTTCATATTAGAACTGGAATATTGAGCAAAACTCTCTATATTTTGATAATGGGTAAATATGGCCGCAAGTAATGCAAACAATCTTTTTTGATCTGGATAAAGTTGAATTTTTTCCCAGTATTCCGGAGTTGGATCTGATAGATCATTTATCCCCAAAAAAGCACGTAAAGTCGGTTCATTGATTGTTTTTGTACCTTTTTTATAAAGCTCAATTTCTTCATTACTTGTTACAACATCCAAAACTTGAACTGAATCATATTTAGTCCATGATGTTTTTAATTTTTTAATGTCAGGAAAGAGTAGCATATTATTTTAATTTTGCAATGAGTAAATATTCAATAACATCTCTATCCGCATCATCGAATCTTCCCATGGTACTATGTTTATATTCAAGTTTTTCGATTGTAATTTCATATTTATCTAGGTCGAACTTTTTATTTGCCAAATCAATAATTTTAGATATTTCAACCACACCGGAACCACTATAACTTAGAACCAATTGAGCTTTTCTTTTTATTATTCCACTAAATAAAGTACCAAAAGCTTCAAGAGCCTTACTTTTTTGGGAAAAGGGAGATTGATGCCTATCTGTCCTATATCTGGCTTTATGATCAACTTTAGGAAAGTCATATTTTACAAGTGTTTCAAGAGCATGATAAAACCGTGAATAATGAACAGGCGCATATGGAGGGTCGGCATAGACAGTAGACCCAAGGGGTAGACTATTTAAGCATTTTTCGAAATCCAAAGTTTTTGTGTCCAGCTTTTTAAGAGAATTATCTAAACTCCCTAGTAATTGTTTGAATTTCCGAGTAAAGAATTCAAAGAAATTCTTTTGACGATAATATATAATATTTTTTACAGATTCTTCGGAATTCCCATCTCTATATTGTGCAAAGTGCCCCGTGCTTTGAGTAGTATACGACATTGCAAACATAATACTTGATAGCATTGCAAAATAAATAGGTGTATTTATAAAATTATCTGCCGTTTTCCTTAATGCATCAATCCATACACACTGCTCAAAGGACCAGTAAGTACCTGAGTAATATTTAGCAAACAAATGATAATCTGAATTAAAAGTTTCATTTGCAAATAAACTTCGTTGAGCTAACTCAATTTTTTGATATTCCTGGACACTATCAACAAAAGAATAGTCATAAAATAAGACTGGATAATTTTCTTTAAACCAGGCTACATGGATATGCGCTGAGTCATTTATTTGTATTTCTAATTCATCATAATCGTACATTGATAAATCAGAAAAATAAGTTTTTGCTAACACTTCAGAATAAGCTTGAATATCATTAGAAATAAAATTATATCTTTTTCGCAGTGCTGCAGATATAGAGCATGAACCAGAAAAAAGATCACACACCCAATTGCCCTCGACATGTACGGTATCAATTGCTTTAGTTATAAAATTAATGATAGGTTTTTTAGAACCCATATATTTAATAATGTGTGGTATATCTGCGGTTAAATAGATTGGGAGAAGTATTTTATTCGGTTTTACCAAAAGTGTATTAGCTAATTTCCGTCCTTTCATAAGAGTAATTGATCAAAATATAGCAAATTTATACTTATTGCTCTCCATTTAATAAATAGTTTTCTTTTTTTGATGTGGCAGGTATCTCTATTGGCCACTTGCTATCGATTACACCTTCATAACAGGGCAAAAAGATCACAATAAGCGATACTTCGATTTTCCGTACACAAGCTCTACAACAGCCAGAAGGCCGGTCTCTGCGGCTGGTACTAAGACGCAGCTTCACTACAACATCTTATAATATTAATTTTTATTATTAGTTGTGGACCCTAAAAAAACAATGGGGATATATGCCTTAATGGTAACTTACGATGATCAATACATCAAAAGTTCCCATTGATCCTGAAAGTGGCAACTAGGTGCCTATCCTGTGAAAGATTAAGTATTACACATCCTTTTTTGCCTTGGTTTTGTCCTCTCAACCAGCACCGCGCTATAGCTCTTTTCATGCTGCTCCAGCCTAATAGAATAGAAGGCAAGCCAGTCTGTCAAACTTGCAACTGAGTCCCTTCTATAGTTTGCCGAATAAAAAGCAGTATTGCCTTTCCTTACAATGATCATTGGTTCGCAGTCGCCGTCCCTGTCATGCCCCTTTACCTGGTACACATTCTATGTGTCGGTGCTTTCAATAATATTACCCAGATGTTTTTCAAGGTTGTCCTTGATTAGGCTCATCGCCAGGAACAGGATGTTATTATGAAATCCATCACCTAATTGTTCTTTTGTTTGCGCCGTAACAGTAAGAGCACTGCAGCGACTATGATCTTTTCATAATTGATGTTTCACTAAATCTAATGTATTATATCACAACTTATTTTAATTGTATTCTGCGCTACTGCTATGTTTGTGAGCCAACAAATCCCTCAATTTAATATTTTTTATCCCGTGGCCGGTGTCCTCATCGGCGTCGGCTGCCGACTTCTTATTAAATATACAGGTGCTATCTTTGTAAGTAATCAATCCAAAAAAAGCCCTAAGGCCTCTTCTATTTTCTCGTTAAATGTTTCAGCAGCAATCTAAAGTTTCTTAACTTTTGTGGATTAGTGCTTTAATGTTAAACTTCAAAAATCGGTTTTGTTAAGCAGAAATATTAATTATTTTGGCTGTTATGACAGCGACCTCATCTTTAGAAAAATCTATCCCCTTCAATTTTAATTCTTCACGAAGAACATTCTTATCAAAGTCCAATTTTTCAAGTAAAAATTGATGCCGCAATCTAAAACTTAAAAATATATCATCCCAGGTCATTGCATATATTTCATAGTTAGCAACTGCCTTTACTAAGAACCTTTTCCCCTTGTCCTTAAAAGCCACATATTGGTTCTTAGTAAACTCATCAACTTTATTGCTGATCGCATAAAATTTCCAAAATCTTTTTTGTGAATTAAAAGCATCCTCATTAATAATTACTTCGAAATAGTCTTCTATTTGACGTAGTTGTTCTTTTCCAATATCAACTGTTGGTCTTTTAAGTTCTACTACAACATTTTCTTCCATTTCGTTTCCATCATCCAAAATATCCGGAACACTATGTTTCCGGCAAATAAAAATATCTGGCCGCCTGTTTTTTTCTTCTGCATTGATCTTTGTTTTAAGTCCAGATTTTTTCGCTGTATTTATAATAGCTATGTAATGACTTAACAACTTATCAAATCCTTCATTCTTTGATACTAAATGATATTGTTCACCAAAGAGCCAATAATTACCCTCTATTATTTTTTGAATATGATCTCGTTCATTGGTAAACTTTTTTAAATCAAAAACCAGCGTTTTTAGTAATTCAACTATTTTGTAACGATTTTCGATTAGCCCAATGGTCTGCGCTATTTTACTAATAGTTGTCTTTTTTAGTAAAGTAGATAGTTCTTCTCTTTCCTCGGAAGACATATTAACAATTTGGCCTACGAGTTCTATTACATTGCCGCGTTCTTCTGTGTCAAGTAATAGATTGATAAATCCAACGCTTATCTTTTGTTGTTCCTTATTTAGTCCTTGAAAAATTTTTGGTTCTATACAATAAATGGTCTTCACAATCTCGATCAAATCACTTTTTCTTTCCTGGTCGTACCGGTTGTTTCTAAACTTAGGTAATACCCCTTCACGCTCATATTTTAAAATCAGTTGATCGGCTGCATCACCGCGAAGAAAATTCTTCTGCTTTTCTTTTACAAGTTCCTGCAGCCGATTCATTAACGTCTTGTAGACTGGGTTGCCCTTTGTATGCTCAAATAAGTTTCCGCTTTGTTCAGCATTAGCGGGATTAAAAGAATCAAAAAAATCGGACTCAATGTAAAAGCTATGATAAAAGCCAATTGCATTATTATTATAAGAAGTTAATTCCTTTGCGATTTCTCTTTTATTGGAATTGAGCAGGTAAAAATAAAATTTGTCTCCAATTTTTTGAGACCATCGTATATAGGTTATTTTGAAGTGGTGAACTTGTTCATGAGCATCTTTAATCTTCAGATTTACCATATCGTTATCAGCAACTAGATGCTTATATCCAATTTCCTGGTCGTTAATTTTTAAGGAAAAGTCTAAATCCTTATTCAAAAATAAAAACCAGCCGAACTCTTTTGCCAGGTATTCCTTAAACTCGTCATCTTTCAAACTATATGCGCTTATATCAAACAAATCCTGTAGGATTACTGTCGTGCCAGTAATTTTCTTGGCCGAAACCTTTTTATTTTCATCCTTATATACTTCTTTTTTATTTTTGGTAATAGCGATATCATATTCCAGCAACTTATTACTGGCCGAATCCTTATAAACCGTTTTCCAGACCGCTTTACCGGCAAAGGCCGCAAAAGAAAATCTACCTTTTCCTTTATTCCCATGAGCATATGACGATCGCTGAAAAGAATTGCTTTTAACTGAGTCAAGAAAATTTCCAAAGGTGTTGTTTAAGTTTTCAAAGTTTATTCCATCTCCATTATCAACTATAGCTAAACTGTCAAGTGTGTCTATTGCATTTGTTTGAAACTCTATTGTCACATTTGAAGCATTAGCATCAAATCCATTCCATAAATACTCCGCAATTGCTTCTTTATAGTCCTTAGCCAATCCGGACGATTCAACACCCTTGTTAGTTACGGATACTTTATTTTCCATATAATTTCGTTATTACCATCAAATATAGTGAATGCTCAATATCTTAGCAACGAATTAGGGATAATAAGTACACGGAAACCTACAAGCGCCGGATTGCCGTCGGGCGTCCTCTTGTAACACTGTAATACATGTAACCCCAAACCTCATTGGTACATCGTAAATTGATTGGCAAAGCCAGAGTGAGACATATCTGCGCCTTATATAACCAAAGCAAAGAGCTCGAAGGCCTCTTTCTACTTCCTCGTCAACCGTTTCAACAGCCACCGCAGCAACAGGGAAACTGTAAAACTAACCGCAGCGCCAACTGCAGCCAGTATCGCGGTATTCAGTATTTCCGCAGTTACCTATATTCAGCAGCAGCACCAATAGGGTGTCGCCCGCGGTTCCGGCCAGGGTATGGCCGTTTACTGGTTCAGGTTACATAAACGGATTGGTTTTTATTGGATCGTAAAACGGAACCTGTTGGCAGGGCCTTCACTTCAATGGCCTTTATTGAACCGCCTGCCAAACAAATAAAAGCCGGGACAACCGGCTGCCGGACCACTCCATTCACACTAATGGCCATGATGGCAATAAGAGTCAAAAAACAATACTCCTGTAGGATTAAGTATCGTGTTGACCATGTTTTACATGCAAATCACAGGATGGATAGTTAAATTATTTGCTGGCTCTCAAAGATATTTAAGGATTAAAAATAGCGCCATGAATCTCACCAGAAAATGGCGGCTCATCAAAATGCTTTGTCGCGATCCACCCAACTGGATCGAGTTCCAGAATGATATTAAATGCGAGGCTGTTGAAATACTGAAGCTTGGCACAGGAACATTTATTTACACAAGAAAATTAACGGATATCACTATAGGCGATAAACAGTTTTCCTGCAATATTTTCTACCAAATATTTAGAGTTTCGAATTGCGGAGCAGTTAATCATTCTCAAGAGATTAATCTAATGCAACATCTCACTGGTCATAGATGGTTGCTCGTCCCAAATTTTGAACCCGATCCGCCTACATGGATAGAATTTGTGAATACCTGTGAAGCATCTGATTTACTGGGCATAAGCACTGGTGTGTTCAAATAAATCGTTGACGGTACGTTAATAAAAATAGGCGGTGTGGAATGCGTCTGGGAGCATATTAACAAGCATCAACTGATCTTGGTATATCCTGAAGCCAGGATATGCTTTCTCAATGATTGTTAGTTATGTGCTTCGCCCAGTAATTCCAGTACTCAGAAAAATCCACCACATCCATAAGGCGGATCAGTAATAATTATATTAACTTCATGTAATAAAAAACGGCCATGCTGATAACATAACCGCCTAAAACTTGCCAATCGCCCGTCGTGAGATTTCTGAGTTTGGACCCCAACTCCATAGTAACGACCAGCGTTTTATTTTGGAAGCCTGTCCTGAAAAGGATGGGCTTTGTACTTGGTGCAATGTACAACCAAAATATATTAGAGAGAAATTTTCGAAGAGATACGATTGTGCATAAGTCACAAAAATGATCATGAATGTCTTTTCCCTGAAATCCACGTCAGACAATGTTTTTCGAATTTGTGAATAACTTCTAAAAATATTTGCCCGGCGTGCGTTGCAAAAGGGGCTTGGCTGGGGTAAGCTAGGAAAGTTTGCGCAGGTTGGGTGCAATAAATTGCTGGGTAGTTCAAGATTATTAGCGGATGGACGGCGGAATATTGAATACCTACTAGCGCAGAACTCCGTCCTGTGCTGGCCATTATTTCCCACATCTAAGGTTCTTCTGATGATTATAATTATTGTCGCAAACGCCCGGACACAAAAGCCATCTCACAAAGGCAAAGCCAACTGCATTGCGTGGAAGATCCTTTCTGAGTTCCTACCCGGCCAAGCCATTACAAATGTTTCTCCCATTCATGGACAACACAAAAACCTAGGAAACACTATTCGATAAAATAACCAATGGAAAAGTAAAATTGTTACAGGAGTAGTAATATGCCCGGCAATAAATTTCACCCAGAAGCGATTACCTGAGTTAAACGAACCATCGGGACACCGAATAACAAAATAAATTAAAAGCACTATGTTTATGTTGCGAAACATTAGCTACAGCCAACCTTTAAGACTTATTAAACCATTACAAAATGTCAATTTTTATCAGTTATTCTCACCAAGACAAAGATTTTGTTGATAAGCTAGCCACGCATTTGGTAAATCATCGAATTCATGTATTTGTTGATAGATGGGAAATGAATGTTGGAGACTATATAACACAAAAGATTCAACAAGCAATCACAGACGCATCATTTTTAATAGTGGTTCTATCAAAATCATCCGTAGGTTCAGATTGGTGCAAAAGGGAAATGAATACAGGGCTCATGTTAGAATTAGATTTGAAACGAGTGGTAATACTTCCAGTTTTATTGCAGGATTGTGTTATTCCTCTCTTCTTGAAAGATAAACTGTATGCCGATTTTAGAAAGGAGTTCGCCAATGGCTTCTGCCAAGTTTTAACTGCTGTTGCAAGTTTAAATAAAGAGTTTTCTGGAAGAGTGCAGAATGAAGCAAACATTTTTACCGACTTTGCATGCAACTGTGGAAAAAGAGGTGAATATTTTGAATTTCTTATTGATTTAGTAGAGTATTCAATTCTACCAGACCAGCCTCACACAATTTTGACCAGCATAACTTTTGTGGGAAATAAAGAAGCTTCAAAAAAGTTTGAGCTCTACAATTCTTTAGGTAAAGGGTGGCTAATGAAGAACATGATTTTAATGTTATGTGCGGAAGACAAATCTATAAGCTGTTTAAATTGATTCATGGCCAAATATTTACTGAAATAATCAACATATTAGATCCCAAAGCAAATATCTCTTTTCAGGGATTTGTAACAATTAAAAGATTGGGAATAACTGACGGGAAGGATAAGTTATATTATTACGGAAATATCTTTACTCCGCTGTGGGAAGATGCAAAACTTGAAATGAAGAATAAGTGATCAGTCTTTATTGATAAATTGTAAGAAGCTAACACTGCTATAATCAAAACCCTGTAAGTTTGAAAGACGCGATATTAGGAAGCGGCAATGGGCTAAGTTCCAAATCGGGATTCAAAGTCTTGCATGTAGCTTATGAATATGAAAAAATATACAACTATTTCCCAATAGACAGTTTTAAAAGCCAATCTTTAAACGAAGCTTGTTATCACCTTGGAATAAATCTTCCAACTATTTCAAACCTTCGTATTTATGTAATGGGTTTGCCTGCTGTTCTAGGAATTCTTTGAACTCGATAGTATGTAGTCTAATGGCTCCATTAAAAAAATGATGAAGTCTGTGAGGTATTAAAGTTGTAGGTTGCATAACTCCTGTTGGCCGAAAAGGGAAGAGCTTAATGGCCATTTGAAAATCCAAATCATTTTTCAAAAAATAGGGATCTACTATTATTATTTTAAGGTTTTCATTATGCCTTAGAGCTGTTTTTATACTTTCATTTATATGCTCATCTCCGAGGGAGTATCCTATTACATATATTTCATCCGCAAAGCAGCAGTCCCTGTCAAACGCCGCCAATATTTGTTTGAGGGGGGTAATTAAGGTTTTCTGTGCTTTTTGATAGCCCGTAACAATATTCGTTACCATAATGGTTTTCCCTTTTTCAACTTGCATAGTTGCGAAATCATGATTCATCGGAAATTCTGGCCCACAGGTTAACGATAACTCTGGATTAGGAAGCAGATCCTTGTCAAGTGCAATAGCTTTCCAAAAAGCAGAGCCATGAAGGTTATAATGGACATTGCAATCAAAATCAGAAAGGATTTTTCGAACGTTGGCTCTCAGAAGAGTTGAGTATTCAACATACGGACCGCAATCAAAACCTTCAAATACTTCTATACCATTATGCATCATGAGGATTTTGAATATCCTGTCATAATTTAATGTGTAAAGCCTTAAGTAACTATTCTTTTCCAAATCACTCATCCATTTTATAAACAATGTACTCTCTGTTGACTCACAATTCACAACAGAGTGGCCCTTGGTATGGTATGCGTAGTGAGATATTCTCTCATTAATCTCACTTAATAATACAGCTAGTAAATGTTGTAAAAAAAATTGTTGGGGTGTTTCATTGTGTTGAGAAGGCCTTGAAAAGTCATAATTTTTTCCCTTTGGTATTTCTAAAGTATAATTATGTTTAGCCACACCTCCTTTTATTGAGAAGTTAAAAATGTCCTCTTCAAAATTTGCTGAAAAGAAGCATTTTAAAAGTGATGGTGTTTTGTCGTGGTTATTAAAATATGAATAGTATACGACTAACTCTTCTATCACATTTATAATGGTTTCAAAGTTTACTTCAGATTCTTTATTGCCATTGGCAATTAATTTCTGATAAATAAACTCCGTTATATAAGTTTCATTATCGGAAGTCTTAAATCCTCTACTTCTAATTAGGTCAGTAAGCTCACTCGTTTTTGGTGAGTTCCAATGAAGTAAAGAACCAGCACCAAACAAAAAAACAGTCCGCTTTTTTTTCATAGCTTTAAGCATTTTTCAATTAAGGCAAACTTAAAAACTGTTCATACAATATTTTTGAATAGTATTTGCCATAATAATTAATTATTAGTTTGCTTAAGAAAATTGGAATAGCATAAATAATTAAGCAGATAATACTAATGGCTTTTAAGTCTTGCTGGCCATAGTGGTAGCCATAAAAAAATATCGCCGCCGAAAATATTACAGCTACCAGGCTGCCTCCGATCAAATTGCGCCAAAAGCCATATTCAATATTATGCTGCAATAACATAGTATTACCTTTTAAGGCAATTCTGATTTGAGATACTGCTGTCGCAATTAATTTCCTGGCATTCGTCTCATTTTGTTGCTCTTCACGCGCAGTCAATAATGTTACCGAAAATGCGGCTTCTATTTTGCTTCTGATTTTATTCTTAATTGTCTCTGCATAAAAAACGCTTTTTACCATTATGTGAGTGGTTGTTGGCATGAATAGTTCTTCTTTAAAATACATCCTTTGGAAAACTTCTTTCGCAATTAATCGATTAATTTGAATACATAAAAAGATGACTGCTGTTGACAGGCCTAAATGAGCTACTATGGGTAGTATATCATAAATATTTTTAAGCGCATCGTTATATTCAACCGCAGGAATTTTATTGAAAAATATAAGCATAGGAATTGATGTTATAACAGCCGGAAATAGGCGTGCGCGGTAGAAATAGATATTTTTAAACATAGCCAATTATTTTTTAAGTTATAATAAGTTCTGCAAAATAATATCGCTTACCTGCAGGATGTAACGTACAGGAAGGAACCCCTTCATTCGAAAGAATGATCATCAAGGGCATGTCTGTTAAATATTCTTTCTGAAAAGCAATTTCTGTCAAACTTTTTATATCTGTTCCACTGGGTAGATTTTTTTCATTAGGGTGCGAATGCCATTCGCCAATATAAACAATCCGTTTTTTTGACTCAAGAAATAGATTATCAAGAAATTCTTGACAATATTTTACATCTTTTTTAAATTTCGTTGCTGAATGTGTCGCATTCGGACCAGGTCCGGAAGCATTAGTTATAATAAAATCTCCATTTTCATCAGCATATCCAGCTAATATGCCCCCGGTCTCAATTTTTGGATTTTCGGTTATAAGAGCTTGCATTTGTTTTTCGATACCTGCTGGTAGTATAACCCTTGCTTTTTTCTCATGATTGCAGTAATAACAACCTGGGTGTGGTTTTATTGAGTGGGCATGTAATTGATATGGCTGCAAGGAATTAAGGGGCTCAGTGGTCCATATCCAATGGTTATTGTTTCCCGCTTCTTGTTGGAGTTCATCAAGCAGTATCCTGGATGTTAATGCAGAAATTAATTTAAGATCTGCTGCGCTGGCAGGCCGAATAGGGTTATTACATTCATTTTTTAAAGTGGGTAAATCTTTATCTTCCCGTATATTGATAAATTCCTTCCCTTCATTCCGGTAAAGGTTGAGGCAGTTAAAACAAGCATCCTTTCCAGGAATAACTCTAAAAATCCTGGCAGCTTTACCACCTCTTAATGCTCTTGCATAATAAACTATTTTATTAGAAATAACAGCCCGTTCGTTTAAGAACCCTTCAGTATTATCATCAGCTATACTGCTAATTGAGATGGATTGGTCTATGAAAAAATCATTCAGATCTATTGAATTAATATCACCTCCAAATATTTGAAGGTGAATATAAGGATTATGATTATTTATTATATCTGCAACGGCCTCAACTTTTAATGCGCCGACGTGATCCAATCCTGCAAGATGCCTAACTGAATTGGCAGCTCTCATCACTTGATTATCAAATAAACTAACTGTTCCTACTCCGGCCTTACCTAAAGCATCCGCAATTTCACTTCCAAGAGCGCCTACACCTATAACATTTACACTTGATTCTTTTAGAACTTTTCTTTCAGCTCGCCCTGAATTTCTTTGATGGAAGGATTCATCCGTGAATTTTTCACATTGAATGGCAAATACCTGATCGTATGAGTCCAGTAAATGTCTAAATGCCTCTTCCTCTGGTGCACATATTAGCGCACCAGAGGCTTCTCCATTTTTTTTGCTCACTCTAAAAAGTTGAAATTCCTGAACTCCTTTACGATTGGGAAAGCGAATACTAATAAGAAAATGATCTGGCTTAAGCTTCAGGTCTTGGGAATAAAACGGCATGATCCGCTTTAGCCCCATGTCATAATCTCCCTCGCCAATGATTGTTATTAGTTCTTGTTGCGTTAAAAAAGGATTAGGCTCTTTTCCAATCTGGAACCAAAAAGATTTTAATAACTGACCACTATCAATGAACCTCTTCAACACATCTTTTTTACTTATCAGTTCAATTGCATTTGTAATGCCTTCCCCGAAAAAGAAATTTGGCAAGGTGAAATCTAAATTTTCATATATTCCATTTTTATTTTTCCCAATAATCAAACATCCAAAAAAAGATCTGCGATCGTGTTTATAATATTTCCCCTTGGGCAGATACTTAAAGAGTAATCCATAAGCTTCCCCTTCCGTAAAATTTTCATCTAAAAAGGTTTCCGGATAAAAGAATTTTAATTCTAAGTCCACCTTATTGAAATGTGAGCAAAATTCTGTTTCCTGGCTGTCAGGTGGAAAATTACCGGTTATTAAAGCACCGCACCAATCTCTCACTCGTTTGAGAATGGTCGTTATGCCGTAGAATTTTGAACCATCATCAAGATTGTCCCATTCTAATATACATAGGCTTCCAGTTTGATTCTGATGCCTTAGATGGTAGTAGAATTCTACGTACGGCAAAATCGTATAGTGAACATCAGCCTGTGAACCTTTTGCGAGGAGTGCCATTTGTTCTTTTGACAGATTCTCCTTTAAAGGATAAATTGATGGTAAAATATACGGGGTAGCTTCAGGATAAACTATAAGAATCGGGAACCTGTATATCTTATCCAGCCGCACAATAATATTACCGTGTGATAAAAACAGGTTATCTCTTACCTGGTAAAGTTCTTTATAATTGCTATCGTTTGATAGAGCGGAACTTTCTGCTACAAGATGTTGTGGATGTCTTTTAAACCAGTAAATCATTTGCTGCCCATGGGTTTTTCATCTAATCTAGTTGTCTGTGAGCCTACATAAATATTTTTGTACTTATCATTACTTCTATCTTCCTTATCCCCACCATCGTCATCTCCTTTACCGTAGGCTTCAATCAATTCCTCATCAGTAGTTAACTCTATATTCCCATTTTCATCAATATCTACAATAACTGAGTAAGGCCCGGAACCTAAATGAAAAATTCCATCTTCATCCACATGCTTTTTATACAATTCCATTGCATCATCATGCGGGTGGCCATGTTGGCTGTCTTTTTGCGTAGGGGCACTGATAACTAAATAACTGGGCTGAATATTTTCAATATGCTTTTCATAAACATCCTGATCCTCTTCAGTGTCTTTAAAAAATGTTCTGGAGCCATGATGGCTTGCACTTAACACATACGCCGGTAAATTATCAATGTGATAATCTGTTATATGCTCCTGCCACGCTTCCTTATCAGAGTCACCGGTGATCATAATACTTTTGGCTTCCTTGCCATAAGTAAATTTGATCACGCCGCATTGTTCATGAATTCTTTTATTTCGCTCATCCGCATCACCTTCTTCAATATCTTCACAGAGGTACTCAGCCGGTGACAATACTTGGTAATCAATTTGCCCCAACTTTTTAATCAATTCCGTATCATCAGATTTTCTAATCTTGTTCAGATCATTAGTGCCTAGTAAAAGGTATTCATTAGTTTTACCGACTTTTTTTAGAACATATTGAAAGTCCTTATATTTCTTTTTGTGTTCACCTCCCGGTTGGTGATTTGAATGCCATACTTCGGAAAATCCAATTTCGTCATACACTTCCTTTATACCACCGATATGATCGTTGTGCGGATGAGTATTAATAAAAATGCTAAGTTCCCCACTGGTTTTAAATAAATCCTTAAACATTTCTACAAGGTCAATTTCATTAGGTTCTTTATCTCTATCACAGTCAACCAAAACATACTTATAGTCTTTCACTGTTGCTCCGGTAGGGACTACTAATAAAGTTGACTCTCCCTGTCCGGTGTATAAAAAAACAGTCCTGAATATTCCTGCTTTAGTTGGTTTGATTATTTTTTCGGCAATTGTCATTGTTTTGAATTTAATGTGTCGTTATAATTTTATTAATCATGTACTTCATTATAAATGTATGCTTTGTACAATGCCATACTCAGCTGTGTATAATACTGGGCTCAACCAGCAATATTGCACTGTATACCTGTCAATAATGCAGTTTAGGACGCCAATGAATAATGTTAATTAATCAATTCCAAAAGAGAGGGAAAGAAGACGAGATCAAAATTTCAGTTATAGGGTTTGCTGTTATCTTTAAGGTCGCTAAAACTTAGATCCCCTCTACGGGATTTGAACCGATGCTCTCGAAGGCATCGGCTTTTTTAAACCATTAATATGCCAACAATGATAAATTGTTGCCTTTTGGCACATTTTGATATGCACATTTGTTGATATGTATTTTTTTGCAGTGGTAGTTCTCATTAGAAATAAAGCCTACGAAGGATTCTAAAATTTTTAGCTATTTAAAACTAATAATATTGGGAATTAAACTTTTTAATGACTTTTTTTCGGTATGCCATATTGGCTTAAAAATTAACGACTTTTTTACATTTGTTCTGCCAATCACTATTTTTCTCGCCGAAAGCATGTTGAAATCTGTTTAGAATTTAGCAGCGTTACTCACGTTGGAGACAAAGCAGCCTACAGGCGCCGGCCTCCCATCCTGTATCTTCTTGTTACTACGCCCACTGCGACACGTAACCTTTCACCTCATGGAACATCGTAAATTGATTGGCAAAGCCGGAGTGGAACAACATCAGCTGCAGTTACTGCACCTTACACAACCAAAATAAAAGAGGCCCGAAGGCTTCTTTCTATTTCCTCGTCAACCGTTTCAAAAGCCACCGCAGCAACAGGGAAACCGTAAAACTAACCGCAGCGCCAACTGCCGCAAGTATCGCGGTATTCAGTATTTCCGCAGTGCCTATATTCAGCAGCAACACCAATAGGGTACCGCCCGCGGTTCCGGCCTTCGTATGGCCGTTCACCGGTTCAGGTTGCATAAAAGGATTGGTTTTTATTGGATCGTAAAACGAAACCCATTGGCAGGGCGGCCACTTCAATGGTCTTTATTGAACCACCTGCCAAACAAATAAAAGCCGGACTAATCGGGCGCCTGGCCTCTCCCATCATACCAATAGCCATGATGGCAAGAAGGGTCAAAAAAAACAATATCCTCCCGGACCATGAAAAAGCACGGGGCTTTCCTATAAACTGTGTCATTGTATGTTTGAAATTTTTAAATGAAAAAATAACGAGCATCTGTTGGTTAGTGAGCCTGTAAGCTTCGTATCACAGGCTACATTGACGCCATATATTAGGCCACCTATACCCCTTCCACCAACACAATATTCAGGGCATTAAAGGCGCCGTTGCGCAATGCATATTGGGCGCCGTTCACTTGCTGAAAAAACTGGATTCCCAAAAACAGAAACAGCAGGTCAGTGCTATTTGCCGGAAGCTGGTGAGCAATATTCAGCGCTGCGGTAAGCACGCCCTCCATGGGTAAGTAAGTTGTTTCAAAGTCCACGGTGGTATATAACCCAACAGACGCCGGACTCCCGTACGTTGTCTTCTTGTTACTACTGCTCCAGTGAAACACGATAATCCCAAACCTCATAGAACATCTTAAAATGATTGGCAAAGCTGGAGTGAACCATCCCCTACAGGCGCCGTACTCCCCGCCCGGTGTCCTCTTGTTACTAGTGCCCCAACTCCAAACATACTAACCCCAACCCTCTGGAACATCATAAATTGATTGCCAAAGCTGCAATAAAACAACGTCAGCCGTAGTTCTTGCACCTTACACACCCAAAACAAAAGAGGCTCAAAGGCTACTTAGGCCAATAAAAGAAGTAGATCATTCGGGGATAGACGCTGCCACTCCCACTGGCACACCGAAAAAAGGAAATTACCAGGTCCGTAAATAATCGGGGTACTGAAGGACGGCTGGAACGATTTGGATATACTGCATACCATTTGCGCGTTTGCCAACGATTTCGGCAACCTGGGCGGTGGCTATGTAATTGTAGGTATTTCGGAGAAAGATGGCAAACCAATATTACCACCAAAAGGAGTAGCGCCTGGGCAGGCAGATAAATACAAAAGGACTTACTTAATCTTTGCAAACAAAGATTAAAACCTGATTATACGCCAATAGTAGAACCTGTTAGTTTTCAAGACAAACTTATTTTAATTATTTGGTGTCCCGGTGGTCCGGAAAGGCCTTATGAAGCTCCTGAAAGTTTTGCAAAAGGAGTTCCTGTAGCAAAGCATTATTATATCCGGAAATTTAGCAATACAGTAAAGCCAAATAAAACAGAGAGGGAAGAATTACTCCGCTTTGCTGCAGTTCCTTATTACGACAGGGTAAATCACAAATACAGTCTTAACGATTTATCTCAGGGGTTGGTTCGTTCATTCCTGCAGGAAATTAAAAGCAAGTTGTTCGATGAATTTGATAAATTGACTTTTGCGGATGTCTGCAGGCAAATGAATTTAATAGAAGGGCCTGTGGAATATATAAAGCCAAAGAATTTTGCTTTGATGTTTTTTAATCCCAATCCTGAAAAGATATTTCCAAAAGCACAGATAGAAATCGTTTCTTTTCAAAACCAGGAATCAGATAAAAATTTCACTGAAACTAATTTTGAAGGCCCTTTACACCAGCAGTTAAAAGATGTTCTCCGGTATTTCAAATCGCAGGTCATAAAAGAAAAAGTACAGAAGGTAAGTTACCAGGCAGAATCAATCCGTAATTATAACTTTCCTTATGACGCATTGGAAGAAGTATTGGCAAATGCTGTTTACCACCGTAACTATGAGATAACAGAACCTGTTGAAGTAAGGATTCATCCCAATATGATACAGGTAATTAGTTTTCCTGGTCCTGACAGCTATATTAAAATGCAGGACATGAAAGCTGGTAAAGTAGTTGCGCGCCGTTACCGAAACAGGCAGATAGGAAACAAATGGTTTGGTTTTGGCCAATAAGCAGGATAGGAAATAGGCTGCGACTTTTCCTTCAAATAGTGGTCCCCCGTGTCCTGTCTGCTTTGTGGTAGCAACTTTTGCCATTTATCGCTTTTATCTGGTTTAATTATAGTTAATGGGCGTCATCATTCTTCTTTAATTAAGATACATTGCTTTCATCATAAATAAGTATAACATCAAAATCAATTCTTTCCGTTGATGATAGCAATTGTATTGTTACTTGAATTGGATAATCGCTTTTAAAAGCTGTCTTATCTACAATACTGTTTGGAATATTGATAGGAGGATTGATCAAAAATACAGGCTGATATTGAAAAGGGTCAGGCATTATAGAATATGGAGCGGAAGTTAATACAGCACCAGAATTATTCGAACAAATAATCTGCACATATAAATCGTTTTTGCCGGGTATTCTACTCCATTCATCGGGGCGCTTCCATTCAAATAAAGGGGTTAAAACGATTTTTTTGATTTCAATATATGATGCTTTGTTTTCCAATGTAAATTGTTTCTCTTTTTGAGAAGTTGTAAAAACCATTGCAAGATCATTTGTTACTGAGGGTAGAGAAGTATCGGGTTTTTCTGCAATCTCCGGCAATTCAAATATCTCTCTGTAAGCGGATTGCATTTTGTGTATCTCATGATCCTTTAATTTAGGAAATTGTTCACGCCTTCTTTTAGGAAATACGCCCTTGTTCTGATGCAGAAAAGTTATCACCAGGTTGATATCTTTATCAGGCATATCAACTATATTCTGTAAAGCTTTTTTTACTTCATCGTATCGCTGGATAAATACCAATTCATTGGGCATATCCTCTTTGAGTGTGGCATGTATCGTTTCAGCAAGATAAATGCAATGTTCTGTCAAATCAGGATAACGAAAATACCCTTCCACCTCTCCATTATTAGTTACTTTAATTTCTTCGTTTTCTTCTTTTGTATATTTTATCCTTTGCATTAATGGTTTCGAATAACTTTCCAGGATCTTGTCATAGTCCCTGATGTTATTTAGCATATGTGCCGATACAGGTATAATTATTCCTTGGGGCACTATCCCATCATATACAAGGATGTCATGTATGAGAAATCTATGCAGTCTTCCATTCCCATCTTCAAATGGATGAATGAATACAAAACCAAAAGCAACTATTGCTGCTCTTATCTCAGGGTAAATGCCCGCGGTCTTTTCAGCGGCATCCTTTAATCCCTCCATTAATGATGCTAAGATTGTTGGAGGAGGGCAGATATAATGTATTATTTCATTAAAATTATTCGATGACTCTCCAACATAGTTTTGGAAATTCCTGAATGCTGTTGCTACATATCTCGGATCAACAATTGCATTTTGTAATTTAACCAATCGATCTTCATTTAATAATTCAGAGGTTTTTTCTATTCCAGCTTTCATTAGCAATGCAATAAACTTTTGCATTCTATCCGGGGAGGGTTGTTCTTTTTCTATTTCGTATGAAGAACGGGTTTCTTTATTATATAAATAATTTGTTGCCCGTTGGAAAATGTCATCAGGGAATTCTTTTTTAAGCTGCTCAATTTTTTGAGCAATGTTCTGATTCAAGAGCTCATTTAACTTCCTGGTTTTTCTTACTATTGGGCAATATAATGCTTTACCCAATAAATTGTCATTGATTCTCCATCGGCTATTCTTTACTTTATTTCCTGTTATGTATTTATCTGCTTCCAAAAGGTCAACATAATTCCCTGTGACTATTTTGGTAATCTCCAATTCATTGCCTGTTAGGAATTCGTATAAAAAGCCAATTTTCCGGGCATACCTCCCTGAAGGGGATTCTTCTATAAATGCGGTTATATCTTTAGCAGACATATTTTCGAAGACTGCTCTTAAGAAATCCAGGTTCAGGTCATCATATTTTAAAGAAAATTCCAGGTGTAATGAAGGTGTATCTTCTTTAGTGGTATATTTTGGCCCATAAACTTGTTCTATATTTCCTTTAGATGTAAGTTCAATTGAATCGTTGCTACCTATATAGGAATTATGAGTAAGCGTATATTTCTCTAATTTATAGTATTCCTTGAGCCAAAGGCTCCCAGCTGATACATTTGGCATGCGTTTTTTTTACGGTAAAACAATTAATTTGTACTGTAAAATAGTTATTTTAATTAAATAATACTGTAAATTGATTATAAGGAGAGGGATATTTAATTTTGAAGATGAGTCTTCTTTTTAACCTAGTCAACAGGCAAGAGTTAAATTTCTCCAGATTTTATAAAAGACTGAAAGCCAATGCATATCTTCTAAGTCTTCCCTAAAACAGGCAAGAGTTATTAATTAAATATTAAGATGTCCGTAAAAACGGGCAGGAGTCCGGGCAAGAGTTATTTTAATAAAACACCTGGTTTTACTGCATATACTCAAAAAATAAGGATAAAGAAACTACTAAAACAGGCAAGAGTTAAAATTGGGCAAATGACAGGATTAATCTGAAAAAACAGTAAGTAAATTAGATATCTGCGATGCATTATGTCGGTATTAATACCACTTAAGTTTGCACCAATGCCCTACAGGCGCCCGGCTGCCGCCCGTGTCTTCTTGATACTACTGCCTCCACTGAAACACAATAACCCCAAACCTTATAGAACATCGCAAATTGATTGGCAAGGCCGGAGTGGAACAACATCAGCTGCAGTTACTGCACCTTACACAACCAAAATAAAAGAGGCCCGAAGGCCTCTTTCTATTTCCTCGTCAACCGTTTCAAAAGCCACCGCAGCAACAGGGAAACCGTAAAACTAACTGCAGCGCCAACTGCGGCCAGTATCGCTGCATTTAGTACTTCCGCAGTGCCTATATTCAGCAGCAGCACCAATAAGGTGCCGCCCGCGGTTCCGGCCTTCGTATGGCCGTTCACCGGCTCAGGTTGCATAAAAGGATTGGTTTTTATTGGATCGTAAAACGGAAACTGTTGGTAGGGCCTTCACTTCAATGACCTTTATTGAGTTGCCCGCCAAATAAATAAAAGCCGGGATAACCGGCCGCCTGGCCTCTCCCATCACACCAATAGCCATGATGGCAATAAGGGTCAAAAAAAACAATATCCTCCCGGACCATGAAAAAGCACGGGGCTTTCCTATAAACTGTCTCATAATATGTCTGAAATTTTTAAATGAAAAAATAAGGAGCATCTGTTGGTTAGTGAGCCTGTAAGCTTCGTATCACAGGCCGCATAGACGCCATATATTAGGCCACCTATACCCCTTCCACCAACACAATATTCAGGGCATTAAAGGCGCCGTTGCGCAATGCATATTGGGCGCCATTCACTTGCTGAAAAAACTGGATTCCCAAAAATAGAAACAGTGGGTCTGTACTGTTCGCCGGAAGCTGGTGGGTAATATTCAGCGCTGCGGTAAGTACGCCATCAATCGGTAAATAAGTCGTTTCAAAATCCACGGTGGTATATACCTCCCTGGTAAAATCAATGACGCAGCCGCTCGAATTGATCTTGTAATGAGTGCTTCCCGCAGGTGCAGCAATCATCGACAACGGGTAATACACTGGTAGGTCAATGCTCAACACACCAGTCACCCGGTCAATCAGCGCTGTAAAAGGCGCATACAAAGTGGCCGCCAGCTTTGCGGTAGCGTTAAAATCAAAATCACGCAGCAGTTCCGTTTCCCCGTCAATTACATTGCGCAGGCCCCGGGTGCTGGTGGCATCCGCTTTAATTACCCGCATCATTTCTTTCATCAGCCGGCTGAACACCCGGCCATCACGTGCATTTTGAACAGGTACCCGGATGGCATTCAGCAGCAACTTGCTCGCCTTGCCTGCCCTTCCAAACTCACTGTTATTTTCCCGCGTACGCACGAAAGCGGGGTCATTGCTGATCTTCTCCTTCGAAATCTCCGACTTCTCTTTAACAAGATACCCGTCAGCCGTTTTATAAAACGTCATATCGTTCATGGTACCCTTAATTTTCAATATTCCTTTTTGTTGTGCCATTGTTTAATTTTAAATGTTGATGAAATATAGCGCCTAAGGCTCCAGGTTACTCCCGAAAATCCCTTTTCGCCAATTGCACAACAAGATTAAAACACCAACCGCTACAAACAAAATGCATGGCATACAATGGCGTTAATTGGCACAGTTGTGAACCGGTCGGCACGGCACGTCAGACCGGTTCACAATTCATAAACCCATAAAACCAAACCGAAAAAAATTCATCCTTCGCTCCTCCGCCTATCCTCACCAATACATCCTTCACACCAACACCCTTCCACCACCACAAAACCACACGCCCAACAAAAGCTACCAATTGCTGCCATCTCCTGCCAATTCCTGCCAATACCCGCGAAATAATTTTTAAGCAGTAAACAATACATCACCTTGCTAAAAAATCCGCCAACATGAAAAAACTGAAACTATCCTTATCACTGCGGCTCGTTCGGGGTGCCATCGGAAAACGAATAGTGATCAAACACTATTCTTATGGTATCATAAAAACAAAATTCCCCAACATGACAAATATAGTCGCCACACCCGCCCAATGCCAATGCAGGAGCCTGTTCAAAGAGGCGGTAACTTTTGCAAGCTCCATTATGGCAGATCCGATAGAGAAAAAACGATGGCAACAAAAAAAGGGGATAAAACATCGGCTGTTCAACGCACTTATAAAACACTATATGCAACAGCCAAAGAAGGCAAAACCTACAGCCGCAAGGCTCACCGAAAAACTGTTGAACATATGTTTAAGAAAACCAACAAAAAATACATGGCCGTTGAACCAACCATCTGTTAAAAACAAAACACAACTTACAGGGGCATACCCATTGATCAAAAATCCAATACCTACTTCTATAACGGATCTGCAGCTGCATTAGGCTTCACTCATAATCGGTCGGCACGGAACGTCAGACCGATTTATTATACCATAAACAAAGAAGCCAACACTTGCATTCGCATGCAATACGGATAATGAAATGTATCCGGCCCATCCCGTTTACGGCCCCTTCAATCCCTGATCCTGTAAGGCAGCCCTAGTTTGCAGAAGATGGTTTCCACCTGCAATACGGTATAGAACCGTCCGCGCCTGTCGCCAATTTCTTGCTGAAAAGGCTGCAGCCACTTTCGGAGTGTCTTGTACGAGATCCCATAAATGCCACACAATTCCTTTGAACTGTATGGCCTTACTTCCTTGATATCAAAATGGGTAAGCTCACCATTAAATAGTTGTGAATCGCTCATAAGGGTCGGTTTGGATTAGTAAGGGCTCTCAAGATTAATAAAAACATTTCAATAATTTCTACGTATAAAACACTAAATCCATCTACGTATAAAATACTAATGGTATGTTAAGCGTGAATAGTCATTGGTGAATGGTCAATAACTCACGATTGACCATTCAGCATTCGATGTCGTTTAGTTAGGGATGTCGGGTATTAAAAAATCTTTGTAGCGGGTACATTTAGTAAACTCATCAGCTTTAAGTATTGTCCTTCTGGTTTTCACCAGTAACTGCATAAGGCACCTCTTTTGGTTCGGTTGCGACGAAGGCGGAATTCAAAAAATGCGCGGCTTATTTTTCTAAAGAAGCAAAAGCAGTGCCGTTGCAAAGCTACCCTCTCCTTTGGGGAGGGGCTGGGGGTGGGGCTCCGCAGCCCGCCGGCTGGGGAGGCGAAGACAACAAATTTAAAAGAGCTAGGTGATCTATTATGCTTTTGCCAATCGATTTACGCAAACGATAGCGACAGTTCCGTTGGAGCTTAAGAAAATGGCGGTTGTTCACTATTCAAATCGATCCCTCATTTTATTCTTATCATATCGCTGTGTTTTATTTTGCATTGCCGCAAATCAGCCTTTTCATAGCGTTACCTCCCGAACCATCCAAAAATGTCCTTTTCAGTACGATAAGCACCCCTCCGCTACGCATTTATCCTTTATGAGGCTTTCAATGAATCTAAAAGCCTGGCCTGTCCAAAAGTCCTCAAAAGGGTAACCCGGTCTTTACTCCTGCAACATCTTGCAGTAAAAAAATATGACTACACCGTTTAAAAATACCCGGGATAAAATACAAAAGCCTGAACTGGAAAATACGCTAAATGCATATGTCGATACAGCCTTGCTCATTGCTACGGTTGCCTTATGGCCAACCGCAGTATTCAACATCGATGAAACCACGATCATTAAAAACAAGATCAGGCAATGCATCAAATCATCTCCCAACCATTATGAAGGGTACATCGCTTGCGCACAGCGCTTCCTGCTGGCAAAAGAATCCTTGGTAAAATTTATTGGAAAGGCATACATAAGCCATCCGTTCCGCTGGATGATCAAAGATGGCGAACTGGGATTCGATGGCACTGAAAAATTATTATCCGGGCTAAACACATTAAGGAGAACTACCCCGTTGTATAAACTCCAAAACATGGCCCTTGCCGAAGCCGTAGTAAACATCCGCGAAGAATATACCTACAGCAATTTCCTTTATTGGACAACCTGGTTCAGGCAAAGAAATTATCATGTGCAGGCATTCATTTTCCACGCTTGCATTTTCAAAACAATCTTCTCCACACCCAACAATTAAAGGATATGAATCCAAAAACACATCGCATCGTAATATGTGCAAAAGACATCATGGTCATCACAGGCAAAAGTGAACGCACCGCACGTCGCATCATAGCAGCAATCAGGCTCAGCAATAATTTACCGGCCCATTCTATGGTAACGTTACCGCAATTCTGTGAGCAAACAGGTTTATCAGAAGAGTGCGTAAAAGCAACGATACATTAATATGCCGCCAGCGCAGAGCCCTGCTATTACTGCTGTATTTGAGCGTTTCCTTCATAAAGTTTTTCATGGCGTGCTAACCATTCATTGATACGAATTATTATTGCGTGCTGAATGATAAGGCGACTTGAATAGTCATTCGAAATGGTGAAAGTAAGATCTTCACAAAATCCCAAAAAAAAAACTGATCACTTGGTAGCGACAACCCGGTGTGTTATTGCTGCATCCCTTCCCAAAATTTATTCCCGATTGATAAACAATTTAAAACGCTTTTGCATGAAAATTGAATTCAATATCAAATGACTCAATAAACCCGAAACCGAATGATCCATTCACAAATAGCGTACGATTATGGAAAAGTTATTCACCCTTTTGAATTCAATTAACCGGCTCTCCTATTCACTCACGGAGCATTTAGAGGCTATTCTTAAAACAAAGCAACTGGGTAAAAAAGATTACCTATTGAAGGCCGGACATATCTGTCATCAAATTTGTTTTATAGAAACAGGTTTTGTGCGTTGCTTTTACCTCAGCGGAGATTCGGAAGTATGCTCCTGGTTTATGAAGGAAGGAGATGTGATCATATCCATTGAAAGCTTTTTTCAACAAAAAGAAAGCTACGAATCAATACAGGCGCTGGAAGATTGTACCATATATTATATAGAATATGCTGAGCTGAATGCGATCTATCAAAACTTCCCCGAATTTAACTTTACAGGTCGGGTTTTAACTGAAAGATATTATCAATTATGGGCACAACAACTATATGCCTTACGCATGAAACAAGCCCCTGAAAGATATAATTGGTTGATTGAAAATCATCGGGAACTTATTTTAAGGGTCCCGGCCAAATACCTTGCATCGTATTTAGGTATAACCGAAGTGATGCTGAGTATAATAAAAGGAAGAAAATAATTTCTTAAAATATTTTAATTCGTTTCGCTCATTCGCAATATTAATTTTATAATCAGAAAAGCTTACCGGCATGAAGCAGCTCATTTTTTTTATTAGCATATCATCGTTTTTATTTTCCTGTAAAAAAGAAGTGTATAACACAGCGAGTCCTTCGCCAATACTGCAAGCACTGAAGCTAGAATTAAAAGACAGCCTGCGGGATGAGGATTTTAAATTATTAGATTTTACTAAACCAGTTTTGACAAAATTTGGATCTGCCAATTTCTCCATAATCAGGATACCTTTTATGAATAAGCCAATCGCCTCAGATTTTGTGCTTTCTAACTTTATACTCATTAGTTCTTTCACTTTCCTTAAAAACGTTTGCAAAATAGATTCAGCAAATTATTAAGCGCCATTTGTTTGCAAATTGTTTGCAAATTTGAAAAGCGTCCTAAAAAATCGACACTTTGAAATTTATTTTTTTCGGAAATAATTCGGTTTATTCCATTAAAATAATACTTTTCAAAAATCGAGCGAATCTTGCTAGCGATTGTAAATTAATACTTTAGGAGCTTTGTAAGTTGAGTTAACCCAATTAAAGAAGCCTCACATTTTCTGTGAGGCTTCTTGTGACCGCGTTAGGATTCAAACCTAAAACCTTTTGATCCGTAGTCAAATGCTCTATTCAATTGAGCTACGCAGCCGGATTAGCTATTTGCCATTACTGGCTTTTTTGCTGGTGGATGGCAAAAATAGAGATTTATTTTATTCATCCCAACTCTTTCCGCACTTTTGCGCTAAATAATAGTATGAAGCTTCAATTCTGGACTGTAGGAAAAAGTCATGAAGGATACGTTAAAGAGGGAGTCGAGTTGTTTACAAAACGCATTACCAACTACTATCCTGTGGAATGGAATATTATCCCGATGCCAAAAAATGCCGCCGCTTTGAACGAAACAGATCTCAAAAAAAAAGAAGGCGAGATTATTTTAAATGCACTTCAAAAAGAAGATTGCCTGGTTTTGCTGGATGAAAGAGGCAAACTATTAACGAGCGAAGCAGTTGCAATATTCATACAGTCGAGGGCCAATGAAAGTGTGAAAAACATCGTATTCCTCATCGGCGGAGCCTATGGTGTGAGTGATGTAGTGATGCAAAGAGCCAATTTCAAATGGAGTTTATCGCCTCTTGTATTTCCGCATCAATTAGTTAGACTTATTTTGGCAGAACAGGTTTATAGAGCGTGCAGCATCAATCGCAACGAAAAATATCACCATAATTGAAATAATACAATAATTTTGCCGCTCAATTTAAAAGAGTATGGACTTTTCAAGCGCCCCTATAACTTATAGCCTGATTGCGATCAACGTTATCATATCCCTGATTGGATTTTCCAACCCGGATTTTATGGATAAAGCCATCATGTGGCCTTACCGGGTTAAAAGAGAAAACCAGTACTACCGTTTTTTAACATCCGGATTTATCCATGCTGATTTCATGCATCTTTTATTCAATATGATCAGCTTCTATTTCCTGGGAACAGCTATTGAATACTATTTTTCGCAATACGGACTAGGCGGAAACATATCGTATTTACTACTGTATTTTCTGGGATTGATCATTTCTGATATACCCAGTTTTATAAAAAACCAGGATAACTATCACTACAGAACGCTGGGCGCTTCGGGTGCTGTTTCGGCAGTTATTTTTGCGTGCATATTGTTTAATCCGTGGGGAATCATCCGGATATATTTTATTCCCATGCCCTTTATAGTTTTTGCCTTTCTTTACCTGGCATATTGCATCTACTCATCAAAAAAAGATCTCGGGCATGTAAACCACGATGCACATTTGTGGGGTTCTTTGTTCGGTTTGATTTTCACAGCTGCACTGATCGCGGTGATGGCTCCCGATTTGTTACCCGGAATTTTGCAGGAACTTTCGCATCCTCATTTTGGACGATAGTCCAGTTTCAAAATATTTTTAGCCAGCGACGTAATCTTAAACCGGTCATCGATTCGCATCCCCACGATCCAGATAATTCTTTTATCCATTTCGATCACCCATGTTTTTTCTTTTTGGATCAACGATAATTTCTGATCGATGAAGAAACGGCTGAGTTTCTTTTTCTTTTGCATGCCCAACGGGTAAAAATAATCACCTTGTTTCCATTTTCTTAACAAGAGCGGAAATTTAATTTGCTCAAGATTGAGTTGCGATGCCAGTGGATTATTTACCATTGAGAATTTTTCAGCGGGTATTTTCAAGATTGAAATGGTACCATTCTCAAATTCAATATTTTGATCCTTTTCTTGGATCAAAATATGATTCGATTCGATAGTCTGTACCGGTGAAATGATTAGCCAGTTGCGGTTCTTGATCATCCGGTGACTGGCCGACTGAATAAATCTTCCTGTTGCGCTATCCATTAACGCAATTGCTTCATCCGTTTGATGGGCAGTGAAATTATATTCCTTCATGATTTCAAAAAGAACCGTGGCAAGCGGCACCGTCCTTTTTAATTTTAGCACGGGAAGATGCACCTCACTCCCCTTTTGCTCAATTAATTTTTTCTTATGCAAAAGAATGGCCTGCTGGTACAATATTTCTGTTTCCCTGAAACGCCGGATATTATTTAAAATATTTCCGGATGCACCAGGATAACTTTCATTCACCAATGGAATAATCGTATTGCGAAAATAATTTCGTGTATAATCCTCCAACAAATTGGTGTGATCAGTTACAAATTCAAGATCATTGTCTTTCACAAACTCTTCCAATTCGCGGCGACGGGCAAATAAAAGCGGACGAAGAATTTTTCCTTGTTTTGGCAAGATGCCCCTTATGCCGGAAATGCCTGTTCCGCGGAAAAAATTCATCGTAACGGTTTCGATATTATCATCTGCGTGATGGGCTGTAACAATGAATTTGGCTACTTGTAAACTAATCCCCTCAGAGACGGATTCGTTTGGTACCTCCGTTTCTTTATTATTTGAATTCACCAAACTATAAAACCATTCGTAGCGAAGATCACGGGCTGCTTCTTCAATTGATTTTTTGTTAGCGGTTGCGTAATCGGTCGTTTCGAAGGTTTTCACGAAAAATGGCACTTCATATTTTTGAGCAAGGGCCTTTACAAAATCTTCATCCCTTTTGCTAAATTCTTCACGCAGCTGGAAATTACAATGGGCGATTACGAAATGATACCCTGCCTGCTTACACAATTCGCACAATGACACGGAATCTACTCCTCCACTAACGGCAACCAATAGCCGATCATCTGGCTGAAAAAGATTTTCCTTTTGTATGTATTGTTTAAACCTTTCTAAAAGACTCATTCAATTGTGAGATTTGATTGTGTAGAAAATGCAGCTTGTACAGAAAACCAATGATGCTTATAGGTATACGGTAAAAGGGAGTGACACAACGATGATGCTATGAAAAACAACAGCCCGGACAAAATAAACATCTACATTACAGCACGCTCGTGAACGACAATAATCAGACCGATGTAGTCACTGACGATCGATAGATAATTGCTAGTCTTCGATATCCTCCAAAGCGCCCTGTAGTTCATTGTAAGAGTGCTGGTCCTTTGCCCGACGGGCCTCCTCCATCCCTCTTTGATAAATCCTGATGGCCTTATCAAAATCGCCGGCACGCTCCAGCAATTTACCCAAATGATAATAAGAACCAACATAAGTGGGCTCCCTAAGTAAAAGTTCATTGAAGAGATTTCTTGCTTCCTCATCTTGTCCTACCTTAATGTATTCGAGTGCGAGCGCATGTTGAAGGAAGCTGTCCTTATCGGCGGTTTTCATATATTCCAGTAACTTTTCTATCCTGCTCATGCTTCAATATTTTTTATTTTTTTTATGGTCAACTTATATTTACAAATCTTATCTTTGTTATTAGTTGCATAAACAACTTATTTTCGATTCTAAACTTCACTATATGAAAATTTTGGTCTGTATCAGTAAAACTCCGGACACTACCGCAAAAATAGCTTTCACAGCCAACAATACGAAATTCGTTGCCGAAGGGGTACAATGGATTATTAATCCCTATGATGAATGGTATGCGCTCGTGAGAGCGATTGAACTCAAGGAAGCAGGAACTGCCACAATCATTCACCTGGTAACTGTTGGGTTGCCTGATTGTGATCCTGTTATCAGGAAGGCGCTTGCATTGGGTGGCGATGAAGCGATCCGGGTGAACGCCGAAAGTCATGATAGTTATTATATCGCTTCTCAGATTGCTGAAGTAGCCAAACAGGGCGGTTATGATTTGATATTCACCGGCAAAGAAACGATCGATTATAACGGATCTTCGATTGGTGGCATGCTGGCTGAATTGCTTGATATTCCTTATGTGTCTCTGGCAATTAAATTTAACATGGAAGGGAATGATGCAATCGTAGTACGTGAAATCGAGGGTGGAGAAGAAACGGATAAAGTGCCCCTACCCCTTGTAGTGAGTTGCCAAAAAGGAATGGCAGAGCAGCGTATCCCTAATATGAAAGGTATTATGGGCGCAAGGAGCAAGCCATTAAAAGTAGTTGAACCTATTGATGTAACCCCGCTCACTTCTATTGCTTCATTTGATCTTCCGCCTGCAAAGGCTGGAGTTAAGCTTGTGTCCGCAGATCAGCCGGAAGAGTTGGTGCGGTTGCTGCATGAAGAAGCGAAGGTGATATGAAAGGTTAATGGATAATTGATAAATGGATAGTTGATGAATATTTGGTTCGGATTTTATTTATTATAAAAATAAGACCTGAATCATTTGTTTTAATCAATCCTTTAATCTTTACCTCTTATGAAAGAAAATATCCTGAAAGTAAAAAGCTTTGAATTTGCCATAAGAATTGTGAACCTTTACACGTACTTGAAGAAGGAACATGGCGAATATATTTTAGCACAACAACTTATTAGATGTGGAACATCCATTGGTGCAATTGTTAGAGGAGCCGAGCATGCGGAAAGTACAAAAGATTTTATTCACAAGCTAAGCATCGGGCTTAAGGAAGCAAATGAATCAAAATACTGGCTGGACTTGCTATCCGCTACGGGTTTTCTTACAAACAAAATGTATGATTCTTTAAATAAAGATTGTATCAATTAAATAATTATCAATTACTTCATATGAGCGTTTTAATATTTTTAGACCAGGCCGATGGACAAATCAGGAAATCTTCTCTCGAAGCAGCGTGCTACGGTGCTAAAGTTGCGGAACAACTGGGTGTAAATGCTGAAGGAATTGTTTTGGGCACTGTTACAGACGATCTTGCCAGTTTGGGAAAATATGGTTTAAGAAGAGTGCATAGTGCAACAACCGAAGTATTTAACCAACTTGACGGGCAACTGTTCACGAAAGCAATTGCTGACCTGGCAACTGCCAGTGGAGCCACGGTAATTGTATTTTCAAATAACCTTAGTGGAAAAGCCGTTGCCTCCCGGTTAAGCGTAAGGTTAAAAGCAGGATTGGTTTCCGGCGCCGTTGCTTTACCAGATACATCCAATGGATTCATCGTTAAGAAAACTGTGTTTAGTGGAAAGGCTTTTGCGAATGTTGCCATCAATACCGAAATAAAAATTATTCTGCTTAATCCTAATTCTTACTCAATTACTATTGGTGAAGGTGTTGCTGAAGTAGCTACTTTTCAAACAGCGCCTGCCCCGGCAAAAGTGCAGGTGATTGATGTTAACAAGGTTGTTGGAGAGGTTCCGTTAACTGAGGCAGAAATTGTGGTAAGCGGCGGCAGGGGCTTAAAAGGACCTGAAAACTGGGCGTTGGTAACGGATCTGGCCAAATTACTTGGCGCAGCAACTGCCTGTAGCCGGCCGGTTGCGGACATCGAATGGAGGCCTCACCATGAGCATGTTGGACAAACCGGTATCACCATCGCACCCAACCTGTATTTTGCCATCGGTATTTCCGGTGCAATACAACACCTGGCTGGTGTAAACCGGAGTAAAACCATCGTGGTAATCAATAAAGATCCTGAAGCGCCCTTCTTTAAAGCCGCTGACTATGGTATAGTAGGAGATGTTTTTGAGGTGATGCCAAAAATCATCGATGCTGTCAAAAAGCTGAAAGGTGTTTCCTGACAATTACATCCTTACATTCAACCCAGCTGGAGACATTTCGCTCTGATTTTTCCCAGGTAGTGTTCATGAATAAATGTTTCCGGTCGGGCTCACAACAATTGCGAGGTCAGCATTGGCATTAATAGTTAATAAAACCTGCCCAATCGTAGCCGGAAAATAGTAGAAACCAGTTGCCGAAGCGCTTTTTTGGTCTCCCAAAAAACAAAATAAATTGACCGGGGGATATATTACGGCCCTGGTTGAAAAATTAGGTTAGCGTTATAACCCGCCCTCTTGCCATGTTTTATAAATTGCGCCCCACTTCGGCAAGGTCAATATCGGAATTGCCTATAGGTTTGCAGAATCAGCTCATATGCCGCACAATTTTTCTGATCGATCCTAATGCAAGTACCCCGGATAGGGCGACGGCAAAACCATTCCAATAAGACATTTACCGGGTGAAAAAGAAGTAAAAAATAATTAAAAATCAACCAATGGAAAACCCGATATTTAAGTCAGTTTAACTTTTGCCTAAAAACCCTTAGTTTCGTAAATTATTTATGAAAAAAATAGAATTAGAAATCGTTGCCCTGTCGCACAGTATTACCCAAACACATTCCTATGCAGTTGTATTGGGGGAGGTAAATGGCTTACGCCGCCTGCCAATTGTAATTGGTGGTTTTGAAGCACAGGCTATTGCCGTTGCGCTCGAGCGCATGAGTCCGAGCCGGCCCCTTACGCATGACCTTATGAAGAATTTCATGATGGCTTTTAATGTTGAACTTCACGAAGTGATCATCAATGACCTGCAGGAGGGAATTTTTTATAGTAAACTCGTTTGCAGCAGTGAAAACGACACCGTCGAAATTGATTCGAGAACATCCGATGCACTGGCATTGGCTGTACGCTTTGGTTGTCCTATTTTTACCTACGATAATATATTGGACAGTGCAGGTATTTTGATGGAAGGCGACGCCAAAAAGAAAAAATCCAACGCACCGGTCACAACGGAAACCGGCGGCAGAGATGATCTGAAAGGCTTATCCACCGAAGAACTCAACAACTTGCTCAATGAAGTGCATGAACAGGAAGATTATATCAGGGCAATCGCTATCAGGGATGAAATAAAAAGCAGGAAGAGTAAAGGATAGTTTTATTAATGGATAATTGAATAATTGAGAATTGATAAATTTTTTCGGTTATCTGGAATCGTCTGCATTAATAATATTTGTCTTTTGATCAAACCGCAAAATTATTAGGAACCTTAGTGATTATTGAAGGAGTAGCTTGGTCGTATCCCTAACCATTATCAATTATCAATTAAAAAATTTTCCACTACCCCCATGCTTGTTTTCCCGAATTGTAAAATCAATATTGGTTTAATAGTTAAGGGGAAAAGAGATGATGGTTACCATACTATTGAAACCGTCTTTTATCCTGTAAAGCTCAATGATGCTTTGGAGATTATCTCGTCTTCTGAAACAGCGTTTGTGCAATCGGGCATTGCCATCGATATTGATCAAAATGATAATCTTTGTGCCCGGGCTTACCGGCTGCTTAAAAAAGATTTCCAGCAATTACCTTCAGTAAAAATTCATTTGCACAAAGCGATCCCGATTGGGGCCGGTCTTGGTGGCGGATCTGCTGATGCCACTTTTACATTAATTGCCCTGGACGAGAAATTTGCGCTCAATTTATCCAGCGAGCAATTACATACTTACGCTTTACAACTAGGCAGTGATTGTCCATTCTTCATTTATAATGCGCCCTGCCTTGCAACCGGCCGTGGAGAGACATTGCAACCGCTGGATATCTCATTAAAGGGTTACCGGTTGGTTCTTGTTAACCCGCGCATACATATCAATACCGGGTGGGCATTTTCAGCACTTGTTAAAACAATGAATCAGCCTTCAGGAGGTGCAGATAATTCGTTGCGATCAATTATTTCCCAACCTATCGCTACCTGGAAAGACCGCCTATTTAACGATTTTGAAGAACCTGTGTTTGAGAAATATCCTGTTATCAGGGATCTCAAATCAGCTTTGTACGATAAAGGAGCTCTGTTTGCCTCCATGTCTGGCAGCGGAAGCAGCGTGTATGGAATTTTTAATAATGCAGTTGACCCCAGCTTCAAATTCCCTGCTAATTACCTTATGCGCTCTATTTTGCTCTAACAGCCTGTTAATATTCACCTTTTTTGCAGCTCTTTTTACAAGTGGTAATACTATTTGGCAGCTTTGTAATAAATTGCATATTCACAAAAAACAGCAAATGAAGAAAATATTTTTATTGTTAAGTGTTGCGCTCTTTTCAGGGGCTACTATGTTTTCTCAAAGTTCTAAAAGTGTTTTGCCGAAAAACTGGTACCAGCAGGATAAGGAAAGTACAGGCATTTATGGTATCAGCCTTGATAAAGCCTACAATTTTGTAAAAACAAAAAAACTCAAGAGCCGCCAGGTGGTAGTAGCCGTTATAGACAGCGGCATTGATACGCTCCATGAAGATCTTAAACCCATTCTTTGGACAAACTCAAAGGAAATACCGGGCAATGGTATTGATGATGACCATAATGGCTATGTGGATGATGTACATGGGTGGAACTTCATAGGAGGCAAAGACGGACGGAATGTAACCAAGGATAGCTACGAAGCTGCCCGCGTTTACAACAGGTTAAAGTTGAAATTTGGCAGTGTAATGCCTGATGAATTGTCGCTAAGTCCGGCAGAAAAGGAAGAATTGGAATTGTATAAAAAAGCACAGCAAAAAATAGTGGGTGATGTAAACCCGGCTGAGATTGCTTTTTTTAAAAAAATCTTGCCTGGTTTTTTAAAAGGGGATTCAGTGATCACAAAAGAACTGGGGAAAAAAGAATATAGTTGCTCCGACCTTGAAAAATACACTACTACGGATGAATTCGCGTTAAAAACAAAAATGCTCTTGGTGCAGCTTTGCAAAAGCAATCCGGGTAGTGATATTACGAATAAGCAATTGATCGATGAATTTGACGGCCAGTTGCGAAAGGCAGATGCCGCAAACAAGGCGCCCGAGGAATATCGCAAGGAAATTGTACAGGATGATGAATCAGACATCAATGATCGTTTTTATGGCAACAATGATATTATGGCGACCACTCCTTTTCATGGCACTCATTGCTCCGGCATTATCGCTGCTGTAAGAAATAATAACAAGGGCATCGATGGGATCGCCGACAATGTTCGCATTATGATGGTGCGGGCTGTTCCTGACGGAGATGAGCACGATAAAGACATCGCATTGGCGATAAGGTATGCGGTGGACAATGGTGCACAGATTGTTAGCATGAGCTTCGGCAAGGATTTTTCGCCGGAAAAACAATGGGTGGATGATGCAGTGAAATATGCAGAACAGAAAGGGGTTCTATTGGTACATGCTGCAGGGAATGATGCCAAGAACATCGATTCGACAGACAATTTCCCAACACCTGTTTATCTTGGAGAAAAAGGAAAGGCTTCCAACTGGATAACTGTTGGAGCCAGTGGTGATCCAAAAAACGGTGGTGTTACTGCCAGCTTTAGTAATTATGGCAAAAAGGAAGTGGATGTATTTGCGCCTGGTGTGCAGATCTATTCTACTATTCCGGGCGGCCATACCTATGGCAATGCATCGGGTACAAGTATGGCCTGCCCGGTAGTTGCAGGTACTGCGGCGTTTATATTAGGTTACTACCCTACCCTTACCGCCCAACAGTTGAAATATGTAATTGAAAAATCGGCAAAAACATCTGATGAAGCGGTTAATGTTCCAGGTACGGAGGAAAAAGCTCCACTGAGTGATATATCTAAAACGGGCGGAGTAATTAACGTATATTCGGCTATTCAGTTAGCGGGTACACTGGTAGGTGAAAGAAAAATATCAAAGGAAGTGATGTTACCAAAGCCGAAAATGAAAAAATCAGTAAAGGGATAGAAATAATTTAAATAATTTCACAACCGCAGGTTGGATGATAAAATCATCTGAATCTGCGATTTTTATCTTTGTTAAGTTCCTATCGGAAAATTTGTGACAGTTATTCGGATTAGCATTCAATCCATCGCGGTGGGAAGAAGCTAATCAAATGGCGGTATTGACCGAAAAATTATAATATGCAATTTTCTTTCACACCAAAACACGTAACCTATGTTAAATACTTTCCCCAGCCTGCCTGGCTATTTTCAAAGATACCTCGACCAGGTAAAGGAAAAGGATCTGCCAGAAGCTTTCTCTAATCAGTCACAGGTAATTAAAGATTTTCTTCCCTCTATTACGGAAGAGAAATCCATGTTCGCTTATGCAGACGGAAAATGGAGCTTAAAAGAATTACTACAGCATATCATCGATACCGAAAGGATTTTTGCTTTTCGGGCTTTGTGCTTTGCCAGGAAGGAAGCCTCCCCATTGCCGGGTTTTGAAGAGAATGAATATGCTGTGGCCTCGCAGGCAAATCGCAGGTCGTGGGAAAGTTTAACTGCTGAGTTTGTAGCTTCAAGGCGATCTACCCTTTATCTTTTTGATAGTTTTACCCCGGAAATGCTTGGCCAAACAGGAGTGGCCAACAACAATACTTTTAGTGTGGAACAGTTAGGATTTTTGACAGTTGGACATTTTAACCATCACAAAAGGATTATCGAAGAAAGATACCTTACAGCATAGCATTAAAGATCTATTTAAGTAATACCACCTTCTGCCGACGGCATTAAAACAAGAATCCCACAGCATATAACACTGTGGGATTCTTTATTGCTATTCATTTACAATTCCGGAATAATCAATTCTTATTTCCTGGTAGGGTCGCGGCACCATGATTTAGAGCAAAATTACTTTGGGCAATCATTTTATTAGTAACCTTTACCGCTTCATCTACATAGATATCATCCTTCAATGTATTCAGGAATCTTTTATTCTTCTCAATCTTTTCCTTATCAGCTGTAAGCCTGGCGCTGTCTGCCTCTACATTCTTCACTTCCAACTGGGTGGGTAATTTTAATAACTCTTCAAGTTGTTTGTACCTGGCCTTGAGTTGTTTCTGTCCAGCCTGGTACTGCACCAGGTTTAAAGAATAAGCACGGTCATTTTCCTTATCGATAGAATCAATTTTTTCCCTCATCTTTTTAAAAGTGGTATTAGATCTAACCTGCTCATTGGCTGTTGAAGCCACCAAATCGGTGCTGAAAGTACTTGTCCATGGTTTGTAATCCACTTTAGCAATTTCATCCCAACTTAAAGAGGTAGGATTGTCTTTTTCTCGTGCTTTGGCAAGCTCCATCCTGTCTGGTATTACCACATCCGGAACCACTCCCCTCAACTGTGTTGCTCCACCGCTAATGCGGTAAAATTTTTGAAGCGTTAATTTAACTGTTCCGAGATCTTCTGATTTTTTATTAAACACCACGCTTTCACTTTCCGGATTTAAGGGGATAGTACGTTGCACTGTTCCCTTGCCGTATGTGGAAGTACTGCCCACGATAATTCCACGTTTGTAGTCTTGTATGGCTGCAGCAAATATTTCTGAAGCCGAAGCGCTAAACTCATCCACCATAACGGTTAATGGCCCATCATATAAAACTGTTTTATCTCTGTCCTTCCATTGGTAGGGTGCTTTTTCGTCCCTGCCTTTTACCTGGCAAATCGGACCGTCTTCAATAAAAAGTCCGGCCATCTTTACCACCTCAGGCAGTGAGCCTCCACCATTGCCACGAAGATCAATTACAATTCCCTCTACTTTTTCAGCTTTCAATTTTTCAACCTCCCTGGCAACATCGTCCGAACACCTGGCTCCTTTCGGGTCTTCAAAATCCATATAAAACTCAGGCAGGTAGATGTACCCAATTTTGTGTTCGCCCTTAATGATTGCACTTTTTGCGAACGTGTCATCCAACTTAATCTCATCTCTTTTTAAAACGATCACCTTTAAATTTCCGTCAGGTTTTCTAACGGTAATTCTTACTTCTGTTCCTTTCGTAGCGCCACGGATCAGTTTAACCGCATCACTAACGGCATACCCTGTAACATCCACGGGTTCAGCAGTGCCCTGTCCTATTTTGACAATTTCATCTTCCACACCCAATTCGCCACTTTTCCAGGCCGGTCCACCGGCAACCAGGCTTGCAATTTTAATTTTGCTTTGGTCTTCCTTTAATTGTGCGCCGATACCGTAAAATTTACCACTCATCATCTCTGTGAAACCACGGCTATCCACCGGGGCAAAATAGTTTGAATGAGGATCCATGCTTCCTGTAATCGCATTTACAAATGAGCTAAACAACTCATCCGTGGTGTTGTGATTTTTTAAGGTGGTAAAATAGCGCCCGATCTGTTTACGAACCTGGTCTCTTGCTTCTCTTTCGAGCGTACTATCTGCTTTATAAATAAATTTCTCTTTTTTAGTACTGTCACCGGGTACAATAGCGAACTCCTTGCCCTTGTTTTTTTCCCTGTCCTCTATCATATCTGAATACTTGGTAAGTACAAGATATTTTAAGCGTTTACGCCAAACTTCCTTTCTTTCCGCATCATTTGTAGGGAAATTCACTTTATCACCGTCCAACATGATGTTTTCATCCTTGCTAAAGTCGAAGGGCTTGCTGAGAATAGTTTTATAATATTCGGAAGCTTCATTCAAGCGGCGGGTATAAGATTCGCTCACCGCATAAAATGACTCCAGTTTATCCCCATGAATTTCATCATCGATTTTTGAATCAAACCGCTTGAAACTATCTACATCACTTTGCAGAAAGATGGTTTTATCATCATCCAAATCCGCAATAAAACGTTTCAGCACCAATTTGGAAAACCCGTCGTCAATCTTCTTCGGACTATAATGGCCCTGCTCTAACAACATTCCAACATTCCTCAGAATTTTTTCGTTTTTTGACTTAGGGTCATCTTCTCTTCCCTGTGTTTGGAAGGCTAAAAAAAGGATGGTTCCTGTTAGTACAAGAAATACGGGGAAAAATTTTTTGCTCATAATTATCTGCTGAATTTTTAGCATACAGTAAAATTAACGGAAAAAGTATTGAATTTGTTTCATTTAGATTTCCTTTTAGACTAATATTTTCCTAAAAAATGATAAGTGGCAATTTCCTTTATTGCAATGGAAAAAGGCTTTCTGGCATTTCAAAATGCAATCGTTTGACAAGAAAAATGGCCTCGGAAATATCGGTTTTGCAATTGCATACCTGAACAATGGATGAATATTGCCGATAAATGATGTGCATGTACAGAACCATCACAGCAACCATTGAAACGAAAAAAAGTTCTGCGATATGCAGAACTTTTTAAATGGGTAATCGAGGGGGCTCGAACCCCCGACCCTCAGAATCACAATCTGATGCTCTAACCAACTGAGCTACGACTACCGTTTTTTTAATTTGGAACGCAAAAATAGCAAAAAACACATCCTGAACAAAATTACATTTTAAATACTCTTTTATACGTTTCTTTGCAGCCCTAAAAATACCTCATGAACATCGCTGCAAATATAATCACCATTCTGCTCTCGGCATTTACCGGCTGGGTTACTACCTGGATCGCAATAAAGATGCTCTTTCATCCAAGGAACCCGATTAAGTTTTTGGGAATCACCATCCAGGGTATCTTTCCTAAAAACCAACGGCTGATCGCTGAAAAATTGGGCCAGGTAGTCGGGAAAGAGTTATTGTCTTTCGACGAAATTGAATCAAAAGTAACGAGCCCGGATAATTTACAAAAGCTTCGCCCGGATATAGAAGCACATATTGATCATTTTCTCCGGAATAAATTGAATGAAGTTTTCCCTATGCTGGGCATGCTGATGGGCGAAAAAACCATCTTACAATTAAAGGAGGCTTTTTTGCTTGAACTGGGATCACTCTTCCCGGTACTAATGAAAAGTTACATGCACAAGCTGCGGGATGATCTCGATCTGGAGAAAATAGTAACTGAAAAAGTCGCAGGCTTTTCCTCAGGAAAATTAGAAGATATTTTAAACCAAATCACACAAAAAGAATTCAAATTCCTTGAAGTAATCGGAGGAGGATTCGGACTATTGATTGGCTTCGGACAGGTATTAATCGCCTATATAACCAGCTAGCATAAATTAGCAATGTAATCATTTCCTACACCTATATTCTACCGTTCATCAACTTTCCACCATAGGGGTTAAACTAAATGGAACAATTTTGGTTTAACTTCACTTATTGCCCACAACAACACTTTTTCAATGAAACAAATTACCAAAATTGCTTTATCCTTTTTTCTTTTAATACTTGGTTTGAATTCCTTCGCTCAATTTCCTGGAGGCGGGGCTGGCAGAGGCGGCGGACAAAACATGAATGTTGGCCATTTTTACGGAAAGGTGATTGATGCAGCTACTAACCGGCCCATTGATGCAGCCTCTGTACAACTTATACAGAATAAACTGGATACGGTTACGAAGAAAAGAAAAGATGTGATTGTATCAGGAATGTTAACCTCGAAAAGAGGTGAATTCAGCCTGGAGAACTTACCGATCATGGCTTCTTACAAATTAGTAATTACAGCAATTGGCTATAAAAGCATAGAACAGAAACCTGCCTTCGAATTGAAAATGGGCGGGGCCAGGCCAGCAGCGGGCGACATGAGCAGTATGCTTAGTGCCGTAGATAAAGACCTGGGCAACATTAAAATGGAGACTGATGCCAAACAACTCGAAGGTGTTACCGTAACCGCTGATAAACCCCTGTTAACCATGAATATTGACCGCAAGGTTTTTAATGTGGAAAAGAATCTCGCGAGCGTTGGCGGCACGGCCGTAGATGTAATGAAAAATGTACCAAGTTTAAATGTAGATATTGACGGTAACGTTACTTTAAGAAACGCGCCGCCACAGATTTTTGTAGATGGAAGGCCAACTACCATGACCCTTGACCAAATCCCGGCGGATGCTATTGCCTCCGTGGAAATCATTACCAACCCCTCAGCAAAGTTTGATGCTTCAGGAGGTGGTTCCGGCATTTTAAATATTGTGTTGAAGAAGAACCGGAAAGCAGGGTACAACGGAAGTGTTCGGGCAAGTATTGATAGCCGTGCCCGGCCGGGACTCGGAGGAGATATCAACATCAAACAGCAAAAAATAAACGTTTTTGCCGCCGCCCAAATGGGATTTCGCAAAAGTATTTCTACAGTGACTACGGATCGTACAGATTTTTTTAATAATTCCACTGCTCATCTGCACCAGGAAAACGGCCCGGTTAACAGGGGATTCTTTGGCTTTGGAAGAATGGGCCTGGATTATTTTATGGACAATCGAAATACCCTGAGTATTTCGGGCAATATTGTACGGGGGCAGTTTAAGAACCGCGATCTCATGAATATCAACAGGGATACCATTTATAACAGTATTGGTTCCGTTTCAGATTTTGGCAACCGCAATACCAACAGTGCCTTTCATTTCACTAATTATGGTACCATGCTGAGTTTTAAACACAATTTTGCAAAAGCCAATAAAGAGATCACGGCCGATGTGAACTATAATTACAGCAAAAACGATAATGACAACCAGATTTCCACTCAATATTTTTACCTGAATAACAATCCAAAAACACCGCTCATTTATCAAAGTTCATTGGGCGGGGGAACAACCAAATTTTTTACGGCACAAACCGATTACTCGAATCCTATCACGGCCACGATGAAGATCGAAGCAGGTGCCCGTATCGCAATGCGGGACTATAATAGTTTCAACAATAATTTTGTAATGGATCCTTCTTCCGGTAAAAATATCCCGCTTTCTCTATTAAACAACAGTTATCAGTTTACGGACAGGGTGGCTGCAGCCTACACAACTTTTGCGCAGCAACTTAAAAAATTCAGTTACCAGTTGGGTGTTAGGGTAGAAAGCTCAAAATACGACGGAACATTAATTAACAAAAATCAGAAATTCTCCAACGAATTTCCGTTCAGCATTTTCCCCAGTGCATTCGCCACTTATAAACTTACAGAGAAGCAGGATTTGCAACTGAATTATTCCAGGAAAATTAACCGGCCTAATTTCTTTCAATTGATTCCTTTTATTGATTATACCGATTCTCTTAACCTGAGCATTGGCAACCCGGGACTTGTACCGGAATTTACGAACCTTGTGGAATTGTCTTATCAAAACCAGCTCGGAAAAGGACAAAATCTTTTGTCGACGATCTATTTAAAAAATACCAACGACCTGATCACGCGTTACCAGTATCCTACAAAGAACCCTAATGCGCCCGCAAAGCCTGATACAATCTTACTCACAACTTACGCAAACGCATCCAGGAGCTATACCTATGGTTTAGAACTCACTTCTTCAAACAAAATTGCAAAATGGTGGGATCTTACCAGTAACCTGAACCTTTTCAATGTAACGCTGAAAGCAGGTAATCTTCCAGGCGGTGTAGATAACGACCAGTTCAGCTGGTTTCTTAAAATCAATAACAGCTTCAAACTGCCAAAAAATTATAGCATCCAGTTTAGTGGCGATTACCAGGCAAAAACACTGGTTCAGCCGGGAGGCGGTGGCGGCGGACGTATGATGTTTGGGGGAGGAAATCTACCATCTGCGCAGGGTTATATTAAACCATTTTATGGCTTTGATATTGCCATTAGGAAAGATTTCATGAAAAACAATGCAGCTTCCTTAACACTACAGATGAGTGATATTTTTCGCACAAGATTGAATGGTTCTTACAATACCTCCGTTTATTTTATACAGGAAACCTCCCGCAGAAGAGATCCCCAAATGTTCAGGTTGAATTTCAACTGGCGTTTTGGAAAATTTGATGTGTCGTTGCTGAAACGTAAAAACATGAAAGGCGAACAGGAGAGCATGCAAAACGGTATGCAGGGGTCGGGCCAATAATCCTTATCATTGATGCGTCGGTTATCACATCAACAACTGGCAGTGCCGGATATGCATTGTAAAGCACCTTCCAATTAAAATTCATTTAAAAAAGCAGCCCTTTAGAGTGCTGCTTTTTTTTGCTTAAAATATTTAAGTTAATTTGCCGCCTCATAATCAAATCGCTTCATGAAGAATTTCAATTTTAAAAATATCCTGCCACATCTTATTGCCGTAGTCATATTCCTGCTGATCGCTGTAGTGTACTGCCTGCCTGTATTCCAGGGAATGGTGGTTTATCAGCACGATATGTTAGGAACAAAAGGCATGACGCAGCAATCCATCGAGTTTTACGACAAATATGGTTACTACCCTTTATGGACGAACTCTATGTTTGGAGGAATGCCAGCTTTCCAGATTTTGTTTGGTGCCAAATATAATATTGGTATCGGCTGGATGCACAGTTTATTCACGCTTTTTCTGCCATCACCTGCAAGTCTTTTCTTTTTATCCTGTATAACCTTTTATATTCTGACACAAGTGCTGAAATTAAAACCATGGATTGGAATATTGGGTGCATTGGCGTATTCTTTTGCATCGTACAATGCAATTATAGCGATGGTTGGACATGTTACAAAGTTTGCCACTATGGGATATGCACCGCTGGTATTGGCAGGTGTTATTTTGCTGATGCAAAGAAAATACATATGGGGATTTGCTTTAACATTGATCGCAAGCACCTTATTTTTTAATCAAAACCATGTGCAGATCGTGTATTATTTTATGCTGCTGTTTGTTTGCCTGGGCATCAGCTTTTTAATACAAATTTTTAAAACTAAAGACTTCAAGCATTTAATAAAGGCTGCTTCGCTGGCCTTTATTGCCGTTGCCATTGGAGTGTGTTCCTTTGCCGTAATATTATTGCCAACCAAAGAATATGCAAAGGAAACAATGCGTGGAGGACGAACTGAACTAAAGGACAGTGATGAAAAGGAGAATTTATCTGAAGGAGGTCTTAAGAAAGATTATGCTTTTCAGTGGAGTTATGGAAAACAAGAAACATTCACTTTTATATTACCCGGCTATTTGGGCGGTAGTAACGACCCCGCCGAATTTGGCGAGAACAGCAAAGTAATTGCCGCTTTGCAGGAGTCGGGTTTACCAAACGAAGCAATCAATTATTTCTATCGCTATATGTCGCCTTACTGGGGCGATCAACCTAATACAGCCGGGCCGGTATATCTTGGCGCCATTGTTTGCATGCTATTTATTGCGGGTTTGTTTTTTGTTCCGAAAAGATATTTATGTTGGCTGATACCCGCTACGATCATAGGCATTGTGCTGGCATGGGGAAGTAATTTCTCGGCGGTAAATTATTTTTTATTTGATCACTTACCCGCTTACAATAAATTTAGGGCACCGTCTATGGCGCTGGTGCTTCCACAATTCACCTTTGCATTGATCGCCTCGCTCACTCTACAGCAAATTTTTTATGGCAACCTGCAACAGGATGTCCTTTATAAAAAATTAAAATATTCTGCCATTGCTTGCGGTGCTGTGCTATTGATTCTTACAGCAGTCTACCTGACGTCTTCTTTTAGCAACGAAAAAACAAAAGAAGCCAGGAAGGCGATTACCGAACAATTGACACAATCAATGAGTCGCGGTAAACCGCCAACAGCTGAAATGACGAGCCAGGCCAACACCATGGCGAGTAGTTTTAATAAAGCGTTGATCGAAGACAGGAAAGGATTATTTGGCGCAGACCTGCTTAGATTATTTATCTTTTTTGCGTTGGGTGGCCTGATTATCTGGTTAGGCAGCAGAAAAAAGATTAGTCCGCTCGCCGCAATTAGCCTGTTAGCGCTTATTTCTTTTATTGATCTCATTGGTGTTTCATCACGCTACCTGAATAAAAGCAAGTACGCCACACCGGAAGACTATTTATCAGGTTTCACACCTACCGCAGCCGACAATCAAATAAAAATGGATACCAGTTATTTTAGGGTATTCGATCAATCGAGCGGCAATCCTTTTGAGGATTCCCGTACTTCCTATTTTCATAACTCGGTGGGTGGATATAGTCCTGCCAAACTGGGTTTGTACAACGACCTGATAGAGCAACAACTCACTAAAGGAAATATGGAGGTGTTTAACATGCTCAACACAAAATATTTTATCGTAAACGGCCAGAACAATCAACCGATAGCCCAGGTAAATCCGGGCGCCAATGGACCCGTATGGTTTGTAAAGGGAATTAAATATGTGGAAGGAGGTGATGCAGAAATGAAAGCCTTGGACAGTCTGCATACTAAAGATAGTGTAGTGATAGACAAAAGAGAGCAATCAAAAATCACCGTTTCGCAACAGTACGATAGCAGCGCCAGCATAAAGCTGATAAAAAATTTAAATGACAAGGTAACTTATGAAAGCAGGTCTTCCACTAACCAGTTCGCCGTTTTCAGTGAGATATATTACCCGAATGGCTGGAAGGCTTATATAGATGGAAAAGAAACGCCGATTGTAAGGGTAGATTACCTGCTCAGGGGTTTGAATATCCCTGCCGGCAATCATACTATTCAATTCGATTTTGCTCCGTCTTCTTATAACCTGGGAAATATGGTAAGCTTGATTGCGGGAATTGTTTCAATCATTGCGTTGCTGATTTGTGCGTTTCTTTTGTTCAGGCAGAGCAGGATACCAATAATTACCAGAAAATAGCCAGTAAAGATCAGGTGAATCGCAATAATCCGGTAGCATATGTGATGATTATCTTTTTCAATTATTGTGCTTCATCGGGATTATTGAGCTATTTTAATCTTCCCAAACCTTTATCGGAAATAAGTTTTGAATTCATAAAGTATGGACGTTTCAATTATATTGGTAAACTACAAATCCTGCCAATTAGTGCTGAATTGTATTGAAAGTATTTACAGACAAACCGTGCAACATAGTTTTGAAATAATATTGGTTGATAATGATTCTAATGATGATTGTGAAAAGATTGTCTTGGCTAAATATCCAAAGGTCAGATTTTTATCTTTAGACTATAACGCAGGTTTTGCACGTGCCAATAATGCAGGGATTGAAATTTCATCAGGTGAGTATATATTATTACTTAATCCCGACACCATTGTATTAGATGGTGCCATTGATAAAAGTATTAGATTACTAAAACAACATCCTGAAGCAGTGGGGTGTGGTGTACAATTATTAAATTCTGATGGCTCTAATCAGATATCCGGAGCATATTTTATAAAAGGGAGATTGAACATTCTTTTACTACTCCCCTACCTGGGCAAATTGATCAGGTATTTTGGTTATCGCTTTAATTCTACTGTACCTAGTGTGCAGAACATTTCCGGTACTGCCGAAGTGGACTGGATCGTTGGTGCTTATATGATGGTAAGAAGATCCGTACTTAAGAAAAGCGGGTTACTGGATAACGACTTTTTTATGTATGCAGAAGAAATAGAATGGTGCGGGAGATTACGAAGATTCGGAAAGTTATTGCTATTTGCAGAACCAAAAGTATTGCACTTATGGGGTGGTTCCGGCACTGAACACTTTGGTAATATGGAAAATGGAAACAGCAATAGCCTTTGGAGTAAAAAAGGGACACAAATATTAGTCTCATACATATTGAGTGTTAGAAAACAATATGGGATTGGCTGGTTTTTATTGATGGTTGGAATACATATTTTTGAAATACCTGTGTTCTTTTTTTGTCTTTTTTTTGAAAAAATCATGAATGTTGGAAAGGCAACATATAAATGGAAAAACATAAGTGACTATTGCAAAACAATCGCTATTCTTTTGCAATACTTTCTCAAGATGCTATCGAACAAGCCCTATTTTTATAAAGTTAAATAACATACCTACCTTTCGATTGCCTGATTAATCATCGAGGTTATACCTGATTCTGTAGTCTATATGCCTTTAAATAATTGTTTGTATAAATATCTTTGAATCATGAATCTATAATGATATGGAATACAATACATTTGTAATAAAACGCCCTTATGAAACTAATTTTTACAACATTCTCATTCCTGATATTGACTTGTTTTGCGACTGCGCAAATAAATTGTAACACCTGGGTTCGATTGCAAAATAGGTTTGCTGCAATTACTACAGGCGACCTTGATGTGACCGGTAACAAAATTACAGTAGAAGCATTGGTTAATATGACCGGGAGTTCGGTGGATATCGTTTCCAAACATAAAGGTGCAAATGATGTGAACTATCTTTTACGGCCCCAGGCAGCTGAGATAACCACAGTGAACGGATATTTTGCAACCAATCTGGGCAGTTCCCCTTGTGCTAATGTGCTGTTATTAAATAAAACTTATCATGCCGCCTTCGTGTACGATGGTAGCACCCTCAAGTTCTATAAAAACGGGGTACTAATAGACCAGGTGGCTGCTACCGGAAATCTCGTTACTAATAACTGGAATATGGCTATTGGGGAACACGCTCCTGTAGTTACGCCTTTAATTAACGGCGCCCCTAATCCCGGATATAACAACCAGAACACAAATGAGGGGTATTACGATGAATCATTCAGGGGATTTATCAATGAAGTTCGTATTTGGAATGTGGCTCGTACACAGACCCAGATAAAGACATACATGAATGCATCTCTTCCGAATCCAACCACCCAAGTTGGGTTATTAGGATATTGGGTTTTTAACGATCTTCAAAATAAACAGGGAAATACCTCGTATAATGGTACTATTGAAGGATTGGCAACTATTAATCAAACAAATACCAATTGCCCGTTTATAGCTGATTCCTGTAGCATCGTTTTGCCAGTGAAATTAACAGGTTTTAACGCGTATGTATTTGAAAAGAAAGAAATGAAACTAAACTGGCATACCGAAGGGGAAACCGGCATCAGAAGTTATACCATCCAAAGGGCTGAAGCGTCTGACTTTAGGTATTTAACTGATCTCGGTACCGTTAATGCCGCAAACAGTGGTGGTGCTAATAATTATTCCTTTTCAGATATCACCTTACAGAGCAATAAGATTTATTTCTACCGCTTACAAATAACTGAAATTACCGGATCAATATCCTGGTCAGACATTAAGTCTGGCAGAATCTCCGCTGAGGCCTTCTCTATAGACTTTTATCCTAATCCTCCGGAGGATGGTGTAGTTAATGTTAGGTTCAATGATATCACAGGCAATACTACTCTTAAAGTATTGAATGGAACCGGCCAGGTTTTAATCAATAAGAGGGTAATGGTTTCGCCGGGAAGCACTGTTACGCTTGATTTAAAAAGATATCCGAGCGGTAGTTATTTTATAAATGTATTTACTCCCGATAATAAGATAACGAAAAGGATTGTTCGTTTATGAAATTAATGACAAGTAATCCGTAATGAACCAAAAAGGATAAAGCAATGGCAGAAGTCATTGCTTTATCCTTTTTGGTAACTCAGTGTCGTTTTTTAGTATTCTACTATGAAATAATGAACAAGAGAAGTTTATCGTTTCCTATCAATCAGAATTTATTCCTGAAACTCCTGGTCAGGATGGCACTTTGAGAACTACGCATTTTTTTCTTGAAAGCGTAAGATTTAAAATCAGTAGCAAAGAATAAAATATTGGATACTTTTGCTGGCAAATTAAAATGAGTTTAATACAGGCTTTATATCTAAATAATTGCGAATGATAAAGTGCAATATATGTGGCTGCCCAACTACGCCAATAGAAGTCAAAGAACAGATGATGGGCTTAAATGAACGATTTGTTTATTCGCAATGTGTCAATTGCGGGCATACACATTTGAATACTGTTCCACAAAATATGTCTAAGTATTATAATGCAAAAGAATATTACAGTTTCAAAGATGGCAGTAGTGTAGTAAGAAACATAGTTGGAAGGAGCCTGACCTTCATCAAAAAAAAATTGCTTCAATTAAATATAAAAAAAAGCATTCTATATTCTTCTGCGCTAAAATCGCTCCAATTGATCGATGGAATTGACAAAAATGATTTAATACTTGACTACGGGTGCGGTGCCGGGCAATTCGTTAACGAACTAAATACTCTTGGATTCAAAAATGCCAGAGGATTTGATCCTTTTTTGCCAGAAGATAAAATGTATAAGGGCGAATTATGTCTAACAAAAAATCTGGATGCTTTAAAAGCGCCTTGTTGGGATATTATTACATTAAACCATGTTTTTGAGCATTTGGAAAACCCTATTGAAAGGTTACGCAGCTTAAATAAATTATTATGCGTGAGAGGAAAGCTTTTACTACGATTTCCAATAATTGATTCATTTGCGTTTGAAAAGTACAGGGAAAACTGGGTACAGTTTGACGCACCTCGGCATTTAAACTTATTCACCCGAAAAAGCATTAAAATGGCTGTTGAAAAGGCTGGGAATTTTAGGATCTTAGCTATGCATGACGATTCTTTTCATTTTCAATTTACAGGAAGTGAACTTTATTTAAAAAAATTGTCTTTAAGCCCGAAAGATAATAGTCGGATAAAAAGGCTTTTGAAATTTAAAACGTATCAATATCATTTTTTGGCCAAAAAGTTAAATAAACAAAACAAAGGCGACCAGATGGTGATCATACTGGAACAAATTTGAATTGTCTGATTCAATATTTTTGATAACCGACCTCCATGCAACTCTCCATCATCATCATAAATTATAATACGTTTACCCTTACCAGTAAGTGTATCGCTTCTATTTATGATAAATTAAAAGACCTTTCGTTTGAAATTGTGCTGGTAGACAATGCATCGGTTGAATGTGATCCGGTCCTTTTCAAACAACAATTCCCGGAAATCAAATTAATAATCAATGAGACCAACACGGGCTTTACTGGTGGCAATAATCTCGGAATTGATCATGCCACAGGCGAATATCTTTTACTACTCAACAGCGATACGGAATTAATTAATAATGCTCCAAAGATCTGCCTCGATTATTTGCAGGAACATAAAGAAGTGGGTATGGTTACAGGACAATTAACCTACCCCAACGGAGCGATACAATATAACTGTCGTCGTTTCAGAACAATTGGCTGGGAACTATTGGAAGTGTTTCCTTTTTATAAACTTTTACCCAAGCCAAAACAGGAGGCCCTGATGTTGCATCATTATTTTGATCATCAAAGTTTTACCAATTGTGATTGGGTATGGGGTGCGTTTATGTTATTTCCAAAGAGGATCATCAAGGAATTACCTAAGAAAAAATTGTCGGATGATTTCTTTATGTATTGCGAAGATGTGTTGTGGTGCTGGGATTTTAAACAGCTGGGATATCAAATTCATTTTTTACCGGAGGCTAAAGTGATGCATGTGCACAGGGGTAGCACCGATAAGAATAAATTAAAAAAGGTGTGGATTATTTCTTTGAAAAATCACGCGAAATTCATGAAAAAATTTTATCCTGACCTTAGATGGTATATTTTCGCAGCAATTTATTTTACCAAACAATACGGTGCCTTGCTATTTAGAAGCATTTATAAATAATTTAGGATCATTTTTATCAATTTATCAACAATAAACACAGAATGAAAATAGCATTATTAACAGGCATTACCGGGCAAGATGGAGCTTACCTGGCAGAACTATTATTAAAAAAAGGCTATACCGTTCATGGTATTAAACGCCGCAGTTCATTGATCAATACAGACAGGATTGATCATTTGTTTAATGACAAGAGTTTATCTGACCGCTTCCAATTGCATTATGGCGACCTTACTGATGCATCCAGTTTACTACGCATCATACAACAAACTCAACCCGACGAAATTTATAACCTCGCTGCACAAAGTCATGTGCAGGTGAGCTTTGAAACTCCTGAATATACAGCCAACTCTGATGGTATCGGTGTATTGCGGATATTGGAAGCAATCAGGATATTGGGCCTTGAAAAGAAAACCAAATTTTACCAGGCTTCCACCTCAGAATTGTACGGATTGGTGCAGGAAGTTCCTCAAAAAGAGACTACTCCTTTCTATCCACGCTCTCCGTATGGGGTTGCTAAACTATACGGTTACTGGATTACGGTGAACTATCGTGAAGCTTATGGAATGTACGCGGTGAACGGTATTCTATTTAACCATGAAAGTCCATTGAGAGGCGAAACTTTTGTTACAAGAAAAATCACAATAGCCGTTTCGAGAATCGTAACAGGGCAGGAAGATATTCTAAAACTCGGTAACCTCGAAGCCAAAAGAGATTGGGGGCATGCGAAAGATTATGTGGAAGGCATGTGGCTGATGATGCAACAGGAAGTACCGGAGGATTTTGTACTGGCTACCGGCATTACCACTACAGTAAGGGATTTTGTAACAATGGCATTTGCCGAAGCAGGGATTGAACTGGAATTTAAGGGGCACGGAATTGATGAAAAGGCCTTTGTGGTTAAATGCAATCATCCTGAATACCAATTGCCAATTGGCAAGCAGGTAGTGGGTATTCATCCGCGTTATTTCAGGCCAACAGAAGTTGATTTGCTGATCGGTGATGCAACCAAGGCTAACACACAACTCGGCTGGCAGCCAAAATATGATTTACCGATGTTGGTAAAAGAAATGATGGAGGAAGAGTTGAAGGGGCAGAAGGCAAATACTTATAAAAACTAGGTTACTCAATATAAAGAATCTACAGTTTTTTATAACCCAGTCAATAAAAAACCCCTTTGATAACTCAAGGGGGTTTTTGTATATTGTCGTTAGAAATTTTTAATTTTTGAAAATGTCTTTAGCTGCTAACAACACATAACACTCCTTTAATTATTTTTTGATTCCTACAGATACATGTTAGCAAATTATTTTTGATGATCTGCTTGATGAAGATTGTCTCATTTTCAGGACGAATGTTTCGGAATTGAATCAGCTCACCACATCGCCCAAATTTGAACATTATTTAAATTAAGAGTTTTTTATACCTAAAAAGGTCTACTTTCATTTTAATATTTAATTTCTTTTACCCAATATTAAGTACCCCAAATGAAACAAAAATTCTTTTTAGCTGCATGCCTTACATTTTCAGTCATATTTACTGGATGGTCCCAAGTCAGTATAGGCACTAATACACCGGATCCTTCCGCTCAATTTGAAGTACACAGTAACAATAAAGGGTTTTTACCGCCTCGGATTGCATTGAGCGCTACCAATTTAGCTGCCCCGGTAAGTAATCCTGTATCCGGTCTGTTGGTATATAATACCGCTACCGCAGGTAATTCTCCAACCAATGTAGCTCCCGGATATTATTATTGGGATGGCTCTTCCTGGTACCCGGTGGCAACGAAGGGCGTTTCTTCCGGTGACATCCCCTATTGGAATGGAAACCGGTGGAGTATAATACCTGTAGGCGCCGATGGTTCTGTTTTAACACTTTCGGGAGGAGTGCCAACCTGGGGTACAAAGGAACAAATTTTAACGGAAAAAATATGGAAAGTAGACCGGCTTCACCACGTAATAAGCGGCAGCTACAGCAGTTATACAAATGGCGGCGTTAATACTACAGGTATACCATACGATAATCTCAGGTTTACGTTCAATGCAGATGGAACAGGAACTCACACCAATGAACTTAATCTTACCTACACTACCACCTGGCAATTTACAACCTCGGATAAGCGGACATTATTACTCACAGTAAATGCTCCAACAACTTTTACAAACACCTGGGAGATGGTTGAAATAAGCGGAAACTACCTGCATGCTTCCACAAGGATAACAATATCCGGCAACTCAAATAATCTCGAAACATTTCGTTTAATTCAGATACCGTAGCTACTGCCCAATATTGACTTACTTATCATTTTAATATGATTGAAATAGCTAAAAAAATCTATAGTACTGTATCTGCTTTTTAAGCTGATCCATTTTATGAAAAAAGCTTCAGTATGCATAGGTTTATTATTCATGGCAATAATTGCCTGTGCACAAACCGATACATCGTTCTGGTTTGCTGCTCCCTATATTTCATCTGCCTACGGTTACAATAAACCAATTTCTCTCAAAATTTCTTCTTATCAACAACCTGCTAAAATAACTATCTCGCAACCTGCAAATGGAGGATTACCTACCCAAACTTTTTCACTCGCAGCAAATTCTATTTTTTCTGTTGATCTTACAACCTGGTTGTCCAATATTGAATGCACACCTGGCAACATTGTTCAAAACAGGGGGATTAAAATAACTGCGGATAATAAAATAGGGGTATACTACGAAGTAAATGGCAATGGCCCTAATCCTGAAATGTTCGTTCTGAAAGGCAGGAATGCCCTTGGAAACCAATTTTATATTTCGTCACAAAATTTACTTGATAATACGCCTTCCTACAACCCACTTCCTTATTCCTCTTTTAATATAGTAGCTGCGGAAGACAATTGTGTCATAACAATAAATCCCACATCGAACATAATTGGACATAATGCAAATATCCCGTTCCAGGTAACTTTAGATAAGGGCCAGACATATGCAGCCATTGCTACTTCCCAGGCGGCGGCACAACATTTACAAGGTTCCTCTGTTTCATCAACAAAACCAATTGCCATTACTCTTTCTGATGACCTGTTATATGGGAATGTATATGGAGGTGTGTGTTCAGACCTGGCAGGAGATCAAACAGTCCCCCTAAATGTAGTCGGAAATGAGTACATCGCTTTTAAGAGTAATCTCAACTTTCCGTATGATAAAGTATACATCGTCGCTACTCAAAACCTCACCGGCATTTTTCAGGATGGTCTACTTGTAAATACCCTGAATGCAGGACAATCAACGGAATTAACAGTTAAAAATAGCTCAACCTATATCAAAGCTTCGGCGCCAGTGTATGCATACCAATTGTCGGGTACTGGCTGTGAAGTTGGATCGGCTATATTGCCAAAAATAAATTGTACCGGCAGCAGTTCTGTGTCAGTGGCAAGAAGCACCTATGAACCTTTCGTGGTAACTTTATTGATAAAAAATGGCGCCCAAAATGACTTCCTGATAAACAATATGGCCGGAGTAATTTCCGGTACTCAATTTAATGTGGTACCCGGCACCGGAGGCGTATATTATTTTGCACGAATTAGTTTACCTCTTTCAAGCTATCCAAATGGCTCCAATATTACCATTAGTAATTCGTCCAATGTTTTTCAATTGGGCGTTTTACAAGGAGATATATTAGGCGGAAGCTTTGGCTATTTCAGTGATTTTAATTCTTTACAGGCCAGAATAAATGTTACTGATATAAATCCATGCGCTGGAAACATAATTTCTTTGTCAGCAGAAGCCATAAGTTCGGCGACATATAACTGGACTGGTCCAAATAGCTTCATAAGCAATACACAAAATCCTGTAATAAATAATATATCTGCTGCCAACTCCGGGGAGTACATTTTGCAGGTGGATGTACCCGGATGTGGAATATATAAGGATACTGTCAACTTATCAGTAAATCCCAAATCATTTTCAACTATTAACCAAACGATCTGCGAAGGTCAAAATTTCCAGGGTTATAAAATATCAGGGACTTACATCGAAATTTTGAAGACACAGAATGGGTGCGATAGTACTAGGACGATCAACCTTAACGTAAAGCCAGGATCATCTTCCATCGTTAATCGAACAATTTGCCAGGGCGATCAATTTGAAGGATATAAAACAACAGGTATATACATTGACACGCTTCAAGGTATCAATAGCTGCGATAGCGTCCGAACGATCAATCTTGTGGTAAAGCCATCCTCTATGGCTATTGTTGAAGTGGCTATTTGTGATGGTGAGAATTATGCGGGATATACTAACAGCGGTACATATGTTGATAAATTTATTGCGCAGAATGGCTGTGACAGCGTTCGCACTTTGAACCTTGTTGTATTAGCTCAACCAAGACCAAACCTGGGCATTGATAAAGCGTTTTGCATAACTGATACTTTAAGAATTGCTCCAGGAGCATTTCCTCTTTATCTGTGGCAAGACGGATCAACGCTAAGCTACTATGATGTGAAGAAAGCTGGTTTATATTCAGTAACCGTAACCAATACTTGCGGTACCGCAAGTGATGATATCATCATCACAGAACGAAGTTGTGAAATATTTTTCCCGACGGCTTTTTCGCCAAATGATGATCAAAGAAATGATGTGTTTAAAATCTTAAATGGAGACAACATTACAAATTTTTATCTCGCAATATTTAACCGTTGGGGAGAAAAAGTATTTGAGACGCACGATGCTAAAAAGGGATGGGATGGCAATATCAACGATGGCAAGGCCGAAGCAGGCGCCTACATTTGGTACTGTAAATTTGAAAAAGTTCGCGTTCCGAAGATTATGAAAGGATCAGTAATATTAATAAGATAATTGATCACCTTTGGTTGATGGTATCTAAAGTAACCGTATCCCGTCTCTTCTTAATCGTTTTCTAAAAACGTTTCCAACCAATGTAAAGGGAGCCAGCAGAAAGCCAAGCACGACTTCCTTGTAAAAAGATACATTATCGCCGTACACAACCCTGTTAACTTCGATATGTTTAAGAATTGCACCAAATTCCAGGTAGCAAAGTAAATTGTAAATGATACTACGCGTGGTTCTGAAATGAAGTGGAATATGCTGGTTAAATTTTTGTTTTGCACTTCCAAAATCTTTGAGCGCCGCTTTAACGCATGCAATGATAGTTGGTTCATCAAAACTCAGCAACTCTATTACCTTGTTATTCGCAATGTGAAATCTTTCAAAATCGCGGGAGATCGGGTTTACCCAGGTAGTGTGGGCATTCAGTAATTGTACCATGGGTAACTGCTTACCGGCTTCGGACGTGGTGATCCAGGTAATTCCAGACGAACTACCCAATAAAAAAGTGCAGTAATGAGATAATGCAGCGGTTTCCCGCAACGTAAGGCTGCTTCCATCAATTATGGCTTTATTTGAGTGATTCACTTTGTTGGCTGAAGAAAGAATAACAGCAACATTTTGATCTGCCACAATTCCTTCTGCTATTCTCATGGCGAATGCAAGACTAATATTTGATTGCCCGCTCTGTGGGGCATATTCAAAAAGAACCACATCGTTATATTTTTCCAAACCGCTATCAATAACAAACTTGCGGGTTCTTTCAATTTCCTCCGGATATAATCTTAGTACCGGCTGTACCGGAACCGTGATAGGATGCTGATAGGCCTTTAAAATGCTGCTGCGAATACTGCCATCATAATAAGCAAGATTGGTATCTGCATTGTGCACAATAAACACCTGGTCATACACGCCTTTTTTTTGTAAGCGATAGATTTGTCGCTTCAATCGCCTGAATGCGGCAATATCATTTTTCGCGACTGTATTCACCTCCATAACTTCGTCAACAAACGGGTTATTGGCTATAATCGATTTACAAAAGGAAGAAATAGCCCATGTGAGATGACAACCAGGAAAGTCCGTTTTTATTTGTTGTGCTACCGTAGTTGCATAAAGGCAATCGCCGTTTGAATATAATTGAACCAATATTATGTTTTGAGATGCCATTCTATTTATTGATCAGTCATCATTTTGGCAAGTTGCGTAAACGACACTTCAGGCATCCATCCCAGGGATTGGATTAATGATGGATCACAGACCAGCGATCTGTATTCAGGTTTAAAGTCATTGCGCAAATCCACATACTCTCTCCATTCTTTCCCGATGATGGTAAAGCAGGCCTGCAACCATTCTTCTATCGAATAACCCAAACCCGAACCAATATTGGATTCAAAAACATTGTCCTGTTGCGCTAGTGCCCAGATGCCCTTAACAACATCACCGGCATAGGTCCATTCTTTTATAACAGTGATATCGCCGATTTGTATTTTTTCACCGCTACCGTTTGCGATCCGTTTCGCGGCTTCAGCAATCTTTTTTGCCATATGCCTTTCTGTTCGTCTAGGGCTATCGTGATTGAAAAAATAACCTACATATACCTGCAAACCCAGCCTACGATAATACCTTGCTGCATACACCGATTGAATGCGGCATATTGAATATGCGTCGCGAGCTTCAAAAGGGTCATCCTCTTTTATAGGCTGATCATTATTCACAAATTGCAGGCCGCTCCCGGAAATAAAGACTTTGGATTTCGGTGAAAAATTTTTAACAGCTTCCAGGATGTTTAATGTCCCTGTGCTTATTGTTGCATGATTCTCAAACAATGCCTCATGTCTTGTTGTGGAATTGGCAGCCAGGTGAAATATAAAATCAGGAGATGTACCTTTTATTAAATTTGAAACCTCGCTGTAAAGAGTAATGTCAGTGCTTTGATTTTCACCTGATCTCGATACTCCGATTACCCTGTGCCCAAGTTGTTGCAAAAGTTCCGTTAGGTAATACCCATCCTGTCCATTGGCACCAAAGATAATTGCTGTCATTAATTATTGTTCTTTTTTACAACGAAGGTGGCAAAAGTGTATACATATTTTCCTAAATAATGAAAGTCGGGCTCAGGGCAATCCCATTGAGGAGTATCTACTAATTTACAATCGGGCATACTATTTAATAAGCGCACTTTCAAATCATGCTGGGTATAAAACCTTTCGTCTACGCTTGGTTTCGCATCGCCCGGCTTCCATCCATCCTTATAATCACAGGTGATTATCGCAACTCCGCCCGGTGCCAACAAATCATTAATGCATCTTACAAATGATTCATCATTGGGATCATGCTCAATTACTGAAGTGCTTAAAATGATATTATAAGAACTTAATTGTGTAGTAGGTTTGGTGATATATTCCTGTAGAAAATAATTTATCATCGGGTCGATTTCTTCCACTCGTAATCCCATTCTTATCAAACTCATTGAAGCTGTATCTTCGTAACTGCCTACACATAAAATCTTCGGTTGATGGTATTCAGGTAAGAACCGGCAAACAGTATCAAAAACAAACGCCTGTTGTACATTCGCCTCAGCAATTTTCTTTGCCATCGTTTTAGGAACGATCTTAAATAATTTATCGATTACGGGTGAATATAATATTCTTGCTCTGTTATCTAATATCCTGTTTAACGGGTCATCTTTTGATAGAACAATAGGTTGAAGACTAATTGATTCATCGACCTCCATCTTATCTTCACTGGCAGTAACTGTATTTCTAAGCCAGGTAAATGATTTATCAGGCAAGGAAAACACCCTTCTAAATTGGGATTGAAGGCGCTGTGCTATACCCGGATGTTGCTGTTGTTGTTCTTTATGGGAAAACTTCTTTAAAGCTGAGTCCAGTATCCGTTCGTATTCCCATTTCATGTTTGCAGCATTCCATTGATCCAAAAATGCTTTTAGCGGTTCAAAACCTTCCGATAAAATGTGGGCTAAAGTGTTCTTCTGCGTGGAAACTGAAGGGGCACTTCGCAAGATATGCCTGAACATAGAACTATTGGACACTGCTATTGGCCGCTGTACCGCCAATGCATTATCAATTGCACTTGACAAGCCCCTAACAACGCTGTCTTCATACAAAAACACATTTATAGAATTTCTTGCCAGGAAATTGAGAATACCCTGACCATCTAAAAAATCATGTGTTACATACAGTTTAATTCCTTTCTTTCGTATCAGTGCCTCACAATTGGCGGCTATTGCACGCGCATTTTCCCCCTGAGGATCCCCAAAATCTGCTGCAGGAATATTTAAGCGGATGATTGCTTCATCAAATTCTTCCTGAACCTTTGTAACAATTTTTTCAAATCCCTTCTTGGGTGTACCAAAACCAAAGCTTCCAATAGTGGTAACTTCCGGCATGGTAGAAGTATTCTCGAAAGCTGGAATAAGCCGGCCGGTTTTATATACAAAAGGGTTTCTCAAAAGTAATGTGGGGTCGGCAGCCACATAATAATCAAACAATACACTCGAAAGCCTTTGCGACCCGCCCAAAATAATTTCCGTTCTGTAAGCAGTGGCACTGTCAGCAATTTCCTGGGTTATTTCGTGAATAATCCCCAACTGCATTACCTCAACATTCCGCACATTATTTTTGTACAGCTTTGGCCCTAACTTAGTAGCTAGCCAACGCATTGTTGCAGGATGATAATTATATATGATTGCAATGGGCCCGTATTGCTTTATTGACTCGTGCAATTGCTCCAATGAATTACATTCTAACCAAACAATATTATATTTTTCAGAGGCAGATATAGCATCGTATATATTTTTACCAAACTCAAAAACGCCGCATTGCTTTTTTGGATGCGAAACAAAAAGAACCGTTCTGTTATTCATTATTAATTCTTATAAATATCTATCGTAGGTATGGGAAAAATAAAACCTGTTCCTTTTGCAAGCGCTTCTTTTTCTCTTTCTATAAATTCTGCTTTGAAATGCCATGGAAGCACCAGGTAATAATCCGGATTCATTGCCCTGCTCTCTGCCTCGCTTATGATGGGAATGTTGGTACCCAGTGTATAAGCGCCGTACTTGTCCGGGTTTCTTTCTGCAGCATACTCTACCAGCATACTATTGATATCGCACCACTGCAGGATGGTATTGCCCTTGGTGGAGGCTCCGTAAATATGAACTCTTTTACCTTCCCGTTTTAATCTCACCAACAATTCATGCAATTCATTCTTCACCCTTTCAATCCGGTATTGAAAAGCTACATACGGCTTATCCGTATCCAGTTCAAGATCAAATTCTTTTTGCCTGATATCATTCATCAGCCTGTGATTTTCTTTATTGTAGTACAAACCACTTTCTTTATGAGTGGCATAGCAACGAATACTTCCGCCATTGATATCATTAAAAGCAATTTTGAAGATTTTCATCTCTGCCATAGCAACAATCTTCTCCAGTACCGCCAGACTGTAAAACTCCAGGTGTTCGTGGCAGATGGTATCATAACTATCCAGTTCAAGCATGTGCGGCATATAGCTCATCTCAAAAACCCATATTCCTTCGGGTGATAAAAAACGCTTTATGTTTCTTACAAATTCAACCGGACTTTCCAGGTCGTAAAACATCGCAATGGAAGTAATGACATCCATTTTCTTGCTACCGATTGCGGTCGACAATTCAGCTGAAGGAAAGATATCCTGCACCACAATAGCATTTTTAACTTCCTGCGCCACATCGCTGGGATCACAACCAAATTTTGCAAAATTGGCAGGATAATAATCCAGTAAAGTACCATCATTGCAACCAATATCCAGCACACTGCAATCTTCCTTTTTTAACAAATCCATCGTGCTATCTACAATGCCTTTTAAATGATTTCTCATCGTTGTATTGGTACCGCTGCGATACCAATAAGCAGCATACAAAATTTCGGGTGGAACACTGTGCTGCATCTGCAAGAGACCACAGGCATTTTCATCTTCCTGTGGATTACATCTTACCAGGGAACAGTTAATCTTCCTTGTGGATGGCATTTCTTTGCCAGGCTTCACAAAAGATCCCTGCAAATATTGCGGTCCAAGATCAATTACAGGGGTTAAAGATGCTGAACCACACACTCTACAGGTTGTTCTTTTACGGATATGCATAGATTAATTTTTAACATTTTTTGAAATAAGCAAAGCAAACTGGGCATTAATTGCATCAATACATTTGTTACGTTCCAGGTTAAGCAACGCAAGCTGTTTAACAACGACATCTTTTTCATTCGGCGGCACTGCTTCAAACTCATATACTTTCTCCTGCTCGTGCCATAGCCTGCAATTGATATCTGCCAGTTGCGAAAACACTTCGCCTATTTGCCCTTGTATTTCCTGCACTTCGTTGCCCTGCTGCTTAAATACCTTATTGCTCGCAAAAGTAAGCCGTTCAGGTTCAATTTTACCCGCGATGGCATCGGCAACATAGCCATCAATTTCAATTTGCAATTGCTTACATTGCTGATTAAGACTCTGCAATCTTGCTTCATCAGTACTATGATATTGCTTCAATTTCACTATGGTAAGCTTATCGCATAACATTCCAAGGGTTTCTGCCATGTATTTTCATTTAATGAGCTGCGAAATTATTGTTTTTGACTTTATTAAAAGAAAGGAATTTGCTTCCCCGATCTTTCACCAACCTTTTGTAAAAACATCTTCAATCCGCGCCGGTTAGCAGTAGTAAGCCCGTACCGGATAAACCTCGTAAAATACTCCTGGAGATTGAATAATGGAAATGGATTTTGCTTTACGACCTCGTCAATATGATTCAACCCAAATGCAATTGCCTCGTTAAAATTCTGTATAAATTCGTTCCCGAGGGGTTTGTTACTTACCCAGGCGGCAAATACAAACGGTAAACCGGTGAGTTGTTTCCAGGCGGTTCCAAGATCATAGCTGTATTTCGAGACAGTCCTTTGTTCAAAAGCCCGGTCTCCAATAACAACGGCAGCCGTACTGCCCGATATTTTTTGCTGAAAATCAAGCTCTGCCGTCTGAAATACAGGGTTGATCTTCCAATATTCTGTTAGTAAAATTTGAATCAATTCTACGGAGGTCCTGCTCTGATAATCCAGCAAAACGACTTTAATATCTTCAACAGGCACCTCGCTAAATAAACATACACTTGCCACTTCACCATCACTGGTGATACCATAATCCGAAATGATATAATGATTTTTCATTTCCGGGATAATCGCAACGGGAACCAATCCAACATCAATTTCATCCTTTAACAGTGCCGAAGCGATATTTGAAGGATAATCAATGACCAGTTCCACAGTTTTTTCCATCATCCCTTTTTCAAGTCCGTATATCAGTGGTTTCGTGTTGAGATAGCTTACGGCTCCTACTCTTATTTTTCTGTCCAATTGCTTTAATCTAATTTTGGCTGCAAAATTACAGTTTCATTATGGATTTAAACGAACTTACTGCTATCTCTCCTATCGATGGACGTTACCGCCGGCAATTACAGCATTTAGACGAATACTTCAGTGAATTTGCACTCATTAAATACAGGGTTTTAGTTGAAGTGGAATATTTCTTTTTCCTGGCAGAAAAAAAGTTCTTTAAATTACCGGCAGCGGTAAAGCGTACACTACAAGCTACTGCCGCTAATTTTTCCTTGCAGGATGCAGGTATGATAAAAGAAACGGAAAAGGTCACCAACCATGATGTAAAGGCCGTCGAATACTTTTTAAAAGAAGAACTGGACAAATGCAACGCAGGGCATCTGAAAGAATGGATTCATTTTGGACTTACATCACAGGATATTAATAACACAGCCATTCCTTTGAGCTGGAAACATGCTGTTGAGCATGATTACCTGCCAGCAATTCTTAACCTGCAAAGCAATTTATTACAATTGGCAAAAGCCTGGGAAGATATACCAATGCTGGCCCGAACCCACGGACAATCCGCCTCCCCCACCCGGTTGGGTAAGGAGATGATGGTGTTTGTTGAAAGATTGGAAAATCAAATCCAGTTATTCAGCTATATACCATTCGCAGCCAAGTTTGGTGGAGCTACCGGAAATTTCAATGCCCATCATGTGGCTTACCCGAAATATAATTGGGTGAATTTTGCCAATGAATTCACAGAAACAAAGCTTGGCTTACAGCGCCAGCAATACACTACGCAAATAGAACATTACGATACGCTTGCTACACATTTTGATGCCATCAAAAGGATAAACACAATATTAATAGACTTTTGCCGGGATATCTGGACATATGTGAGCACGGATTATTTTAAGCAAAAGACAAAGAAAGGCGAAATCGGATCTTCGGCGATGCCCCACAAAGTAAATCCAATCGACTTTGAAAATGCTGAAGGTAACCTGGGAATAGCAAATGCACTGCTGGAGCATCTTTCAGCTAAATTACCCATTTCGCGGCTGCAGCGTGATCTTACGGATTCCACTGTACTAAGAAATATCGGTGTACCGGTAGCGCATACTATCCTGGCAATTAAATCGATGGAAAAAGGGTTGGAAAAACTTGTGCTCAATGAGCCTAAATTAAAGGCAGACCTTGACAATAACTGGGCCGTTGTGGCGGAAGCTATCCAAACCGTCCTGCGCAGGGAAAACTATCCGCAACCTTATGAAGCATTGAAAGAACTAACAAGGGGAAAGAATGCGATTGACAAAAAATCCATGCATGCTTTTATTAATTCATTAAAAATACCTGCGCTAATCAAAAATGAATTAAAAGCCATTACGCCACACAATTATACGGGGATGTAGGAGGATTACCAGGGATGCTGGATACTTGATACTGGATCCTTAATACTGGATACCGGATAGTGGATACTTGATACCGGATACTTGATACTGGTTGGATATTGGATATTGAATTTTGGATATTTGATTTCACCGGATTAACACCCTATTTATGTATCTCACTGGTAAAATGAAACTCAATGTCCGGGTTATTCTGCCTTTCCGTGTTTAGGAACCATTCACTTTGCGCAAGATAAACCAGGTGGCCATCTTTATCTTCGGCAATATTTCCCTGCTTAAAACGAATGAAATCTTCTAATTTTTTCGGGTCCTTGCTGGTAAGCCAGCAGGCTTTATAGAAAGGCAAACTGTTCATTTGAACAGATGCGCCATATTCCTGTAAAAGACGGTATTGTATTACTTCAAACTGCAATTCGCCTACACAACCGATGATTTTTTTATTGCCTCCAAACTGGGTAAACAGCTGCGCCACTCCTTCATCTGTTAACTGCAACAGCCCCTTTTCGAGCTGTTTCGTCTTCATCGGATCTTTATTCTGCACTTCCTTAAATATCTCCGGTGAAAAAGATGGTATGCCAGTGAAATAAAATTTTTCACCTTCTGTAAGTGTATCCCCGATCTTGAAGTTGCCGGTGTCAAACAAACCCACTACGTCACCTGGGTAGGCATCATCAATTACCTCTTTTTGCCGGGCAAGAAAACTATATGGATTGCTAAACCGGAAATCTCTTTCCAGCCTCACGTGTTTATAGTATTTATTGCGTTCAAACCTGCCGCTGCATACCCTTAAAAAAGCGATCCTGTCCCTGTGTTTGGGATCGAGGTTGGCATGAATTTTAAAAACAAAACCACTGAACTTATCTTCTTCCGGTTCTACATCCCGTTCGGTAGTGGCCCTCGGTCTTGGAGTTGGCGCTATCCTTATAAATGTATCCAGCATCTCTTTTACGCCAAAATTATTCACCGCACTGCCAAAGAAAACAGGGGCGGTTTTTCCGGTTAAATAGTCGGGTAAATTGAGTTCGCCATATACGCCATCAATCAGCTCTACATCTTCCCTTAAAGTGGCTGCATCTTTCTCCCCGATTTTTACATCTAAGACCGCCTCATTCAAATCATGAATTTCAAGCACATCTTCATCATTGGCCTTGGTTCCGGCTGTAAATAAAACCAAACTTTTTTTGTGAAGATCATACACTCCTTTAAAATCTTTACCGCTGTTGATGGGCACCGTCATAGGATGCAATTGCAGCTTCAGTTCGTTTTCAATTTCCTCCAGGAGATCAAATCGGTTTTTCCCATCACGGTCCATTTTATTAATAAATACGATTACCGGTGTATTGCGCATGGCGATTACTTCCATCAATCGCCTGGTTTGTTCTTCCACCCCATTCACACTATCAATTACAAGCACTACACTGTCCACGGCAGTAAGGGTGCGATAAGTATCTTCGGCAAAATCCTTATGGCCCGGTGTATCCAGCAGGTTGATCAGGTGCCCATCATATTCAAAGGTCATTACACTGGTAGCTACACTGATACCACGCTGCCGCTCAATTTCCATAAAATCGGAAGTGGCATGTTTCTTTATTTTATTGCTTTTTACCGCACCTGCCGTTTGTATGGCGCCGCCAAATAAAAGAAACTTTTCCGTGAGGGTAGTTTTTCCGGCATCGGGGTGAGAGATAATAGCGAAAGTTTTGCGTTTATTGATTTCGTTGATGTACTTCATCTTTTTTGTTCGTGGTTCTTTATTCGTGCTGCTGTTTAAGGGCGGTTCACCCGATGACATATGCCCAATACTCAAATTGGGCGCAAAGGTAAGCTTTGGTGAACAGTATTGCAAACGGTGAATACCTCGGAGCTGAGGAGATTTGTAGAAGCGCATCTTTCGAACTTCCACTGGGCCATTGATGCGTTGTTCTGATTGGGGAAGAACGCTACAGCATGTGAGCGTTTTTACCAAATTAAAGCGTAATAGCAAGGAAACTATCTTAATTTTTAAGCCACTTTTTAGGCAGCAATCCTTTGCAAAATGACCTTACAGGGTATCGAGGAAGTAACTTCAACATGGTGCATTTTATGAAGTGGTATTGCAAAATAATCGCCTGGCTTCAGAGCATACCTGGTATCTTCCACAACAATGTTGCAAGTGCCTTCCACAATCAAAAATTTTTCGAGTTCATTATCATGCACTTCGCGGGGAGCCTGCTCTTTCATCCATACAATCGCTGTAATTGCTTTAGGTGTATATCCTATTATTTTTGCATATAAATCTTTGAAGTCGGATGGAATAGCCATATCAGCTCGTTTAATCCATTCAGCGTAATCACTTACCGTGGAGTTTTCGTTCAATTCAGGTGGATTTCCCGGTTGTTCACCATTCTTTATTCTTTCGGTGAAATCGATGTTTGCCATCAAAAAAGGCTTAACCGTAGCTTCCGGGTTGATAGCATGCGACATTGCATAAAATTCAAAAGCCTCCCTGATTGACTCAATTTCGGTCCGAACCTCGGTGAATTCCAGCGCCATTTGTTCCACAATGTCCATTTCTTTCCGGCTGCTGCTACCGGAAACGTATAGTTCTAATATCCCTGATTCAATAAAGGATTTCAAATTTTCCATTTTGAGACGTGCTACTTATCTACTTAACAAAATTTTGAAAGTTCAGTTGTCAAGCTTTTTGAATAAAATTAATGAAGATTCGGCAAAGTTATCACCTTTGAGGTAAATACCCACACAGCTTGTAAGCTCGTAAGTTTTTAATATTCAATGGGATGAATTCGCTTCTATATACTAAATAGTGATGCTGTTGGATTGTCGGCGAAAATATTATATAGAATTGGTCCTCGTGTGCGGTCGGATGAATCCATGGAAATTTCACCGACAAAGGCATCCCTTTCAATCTTATCCTACTTGAGGGAGCAAATCCTTTTTAAAGAAAATTGACCAAAGTCACGTTTTAAGTTGATAATACATACCGTTTAACGACAAAATAGAAGTTACCTTTGCAAAATTCCTCGTACGCTTCTTACCGTTTAATGATCATAAAGGTGTTTTGTAAGGAGATCCCGGGCAAATATCCCGGCTAATATATAAGAAGCACTGAAAAACCAGTTTTACTGAAGGCACAAGAATTTCGACACTTTAAAATCTATATTAAACAAATTTTGAAAAATTATGCTATCTGCAGGTACTACTGCTAATCCCCATATTGATAAATGGTTTAACTCAGACGAAAGGTTTCATTTATTATACCCCGCATCCATGCAAAGCCTGGCCAGGGACCATTGGACACCTTTGGAAGTGGTGAAGAAAGCGGCGGAGTTTCTTGCCGCTGAAAAGAATGCGAGAATATTGGATATCGGCAGCGGGGTGGGCAAATTCTGCCTGGGCGCTGCACATTTTATGCCCGAAGCTTTTTATACCGGTATCGAACAGCGGGAGGCGCTTGTGGAGTATGCGGAAAACACAAGAACGAATTTAGATTTTGGGAACATTGAGTTTATTCATGGCAATTTTACCCAACTGAATTTTGATGATTATGATCATTTTTACTTTTTCAATTCATTTTACGAAAATTTTGGTTTTACCGAAAAAATCGACACAAGTGTTCAGCACTCGCATGAACTATACCAGTTTTACACCCATCACCTTTTGAAGCAATTAGCACAAAAACCTACGGGTACCCGGCTGGCCACATACTTTAGCTGCGAAGACGAAATACCGGAAAATTTCCTCACAGTAGGGTCGGAAATGGATAGCCATTTAAAATTCTGGATAAAAATTTAATTACACACAAAGTAGCCAACGATAATAATAAGACAATACATTTGCATGCCATATGAAAACCCGGATACATTAAGGTTCCGGTTAATCACCATTTAGAAAAAGGTTTTGGGTTAAAAACCCTGAATGATTCATTATATTTTAATAAAATTAAACAGCAGTTATGGCAATTTCATTAAACCAGTATGAGACACAGCTATTAAGCGAAATAATGGTTGCGGGTTCACAGGAGGAGGTGAAAAGTTTAATAGATACTTTTTTAGAAAAACGCGGGAAAAATAAAGTTGGAATAGAGCAGACAAGCGCTTTCCTGGATACTGCCATCAGCTATCTCGAAAGTTTAAATCCGATGAATAAAGACGCCAATCAATGGAGCAATATCAATATGGCCAGGATACATTTTCAGCACATAAAAAGAGAATTGGAGTCGGTCAATTAAAAATAAAAAATTAAGAATTAAAAATACCCCTGACCTGGGGCTTTGTTTTAACTGTTCGATTTCAATTGTTTGCGCCAGAGTGCTATTTGGCGATTTGGATCAGTTTGTTTACATCGTGCACAATAATCTTCCGCCCCTTGGTTTCGAGGATGTCAGCCTCCTTGAACTCTGTTAATACCCGCACTACATTTTCTCTCGCAGTACCTACCAGGCTGGCCAAATCATCGCGGCTCATGTTTATTTCGACGGGCATACCCGGCTTAAAATTTACCTTGTATTTTTCCCGAAGCACTATAAGTTGTAATGCTAACCGCTCCCGTACTGATTTTTGAGCGAACATTGATAGGCTGTTGGTTAAAACCGCAAACTCATGGCTCAGTGTTTTTAGTAAATGCCTGCTTAATATTTCCGATTGGTGAAGTGTTTCCAAAAAATCTTCCCTGGGGATAAACGCGATGCGGCTTTCCTCGAGGGCAGCGGCGGAATCCGGGTAACGGTCTTCCGACAGAATAGCATGATAACCAAATATCTCGCCAGTGTTGGCCACATAAATGATATGCTCCCTTCCTTCGTTATCGAGTTTGTATTTTTTTACTTTTCCAGCGGAAATATAAAAGATGCCGCCAGGGTAAGCTCCTTCCCTGAATATGATCTCCCCTTTTTTATACATCTGCTCTGATTTGTGAGCGGTAAGCAGTTGCAAATCTTCAGAAGGTAAATCCGCCAGGATGGACTCGCTTTTGAAATCCCAGTTATCTATTGGAAAAATACCTTTTATGCTCATCTGCGTCAAAATTAATCCTTTAAAAATTGATATAACTCACTTTTTAGTATGATAAGGTTTACCGCAATGAAACCTCACCCGTAATAATTTTGCAGGATGAACATGGAAAAATCAACCAACAAAGATCTTTATTTCACTCATGATCATGAGTGGATTGACTTCCAGGGTATTCTCGCCTATACCGGCATCTGTAATTTCAAACTCCTGGGCTTTAAAGAAATAGATGCCATCACTTTTACTGAGCCATTGGGTTTCAGAAAACAGGGTGAAGTAATTGCAACCATACAGTATCGCGATTACACAATTGAAGCGCATATGCCGGTGGATGGCAAGGTTTTAAAAGTGAATAAAAAATTATTGACAGGCGACAAGCACATGTTACTGCATCACCCCGAAAACAAAGGTTGGATTGCCCTGGTATTACCCTCACAACCTTATGAGCGAATAGGATTATTGCAGTCCCAGCAATACCACACGAACGCTCACTAATCAGCTCAGTATGTAGCCAATGGAACTAACCACCACATGGATAGTTTTAATTCAGTTCAGCCATTATTTTCAACATCAATTCCATGCAACGATGCAATGCTAAATAAGCAACCTATATGACCCCGGAAGAAACAATAAAGCATACAGAAGGATGGTTTGATTCAGACGATCAGCTGAACCAACTTTACCCACAATCCATTCGGGCCCTGGGTTTGGGGCACTGGACACCCTTAGGCATTGTAAAAAAAATCGCTGATTTTTTAGCTGCAGACGACAATTCAACCGTTTTGGATATAGGAAGCGGCGTGGGAAAGTTTTGCCTGCCAGCGGCTTTTTATAAACCGGCATCTTTTTTTTATGGAGTAGAGCAAAGAGAGTACCTGGTCGCTCATGCCATGGCCGCAAATAATACACTTCAATTGAAAAATCTTTCATTCATCCACGCAAATTTTACCCGGCTGGATTTCATGGCCTATGATCATTTTTATTTTTATAATTCGTTTAATGAAAACCTGCCGGGCGCAAAAAAAATCGACGACAGTATTGAATATTCAGACGAACTGTATAAGTATTACAACCGGTTCCTGCACCGGCTGCTCGGCCAAAAGCCGGCGGGCACAAAGCTGGTAACCTATCATAGCAGCGAAACAGTTGTGCCGGCAGATTACCATGTTGTAGGCACAGACCTGAATGACCTCTTAAAATTTTGGATTAAAATATAAACTACAAGCAATGACTATCCTATTAGAAAACGAAACAAAAGAAATTATTAAAGGCATTAAACTGGCGGACAGCTATTTGGATTGCGAAAGAGTGATCATCAATAATATAAAAAAGCATTTTAAAAATGGACACAAGGCAGCTGTTATTGAAGACTATTGCAAAAAATTAAAACAGTCTCTTGAAGAGAAGGCAAGGGGAGAAAAAGGTAATTCCCAATGTATCAATTATGATTATGCAGTCGGGTTTTTAAATACCCTGATCGTCTCTGCTTATTGGCACACCTGGATCATGGCGGCCTGATAATGGAGTATGATATAAATTCTTTCTTGAGAAGTGGTTGTAACCGTCGCGGCCACAGTATATAACAGCAACACAACACTGGTTGCAATATTTGAAAGAGCAGCATAATATCTATTTAGGAAGGATGAAAGAGAAACGATAACTTTAGTAGAACTCGAAGCGATATCTCCATTGGCTGAAAAGAGTTTTACCTCAAAACAGCACACACTAATTATATCGTTCCATCCTTTCCAATAACAACTAAATACAAGCATTACTAAAAAACATGAGCGATTCGATTTTACTTTCCTTATCCCTCCTGATACTGCTGGCCGGAATGATATCCATTCCATTCCTGCCACATTTCACCCGTGCAAAGGCTCATTTAATTTTTGTAATACTGGTAGCTGTAATAACTTCTGTTCCGGCTATAAAAGCATTAACCGGCAATGTGCCGGATATCATTATTTCCCATGCTGCATTGTTTGGAACCGTTTCAATTCATATAGATTCTTTATCTGCCTGGTTCATGCTCATCATTAATCTTACTTGTATTAACGGAGCATTGTACGGCATCGGGTATATGAAACCCTATGATGAGCAAAAGGCAAATCTTTCGATGCACTGGATCTTATTCCTGCTATTTCAGTCCTCTATGTTGTGGGTTTGCATGATGCAGAACGGACTGGCTTTTTTGATCGTTTGGGAACTGATGTCTATTTCTTCTTTCCTGCTCGTCATCTTCGACCACAAAAACAAAACGACCCTGACTGCGGGGATTAATTATTTTGTTCAAATGCACATCGGCGTTCTCTTCCTGGTAGCTGCATTTATCTGGGTGTATTTTTCCGAAGGTTCGCTCGAATTTCCTGCAATTGGAACGTTCTTTTCTCACCATCAAAATCTTTGGTTGTTTATTATATTTTTTGTTGGGTTTGGAATCAAGGCGGGATTTATTCCTTTACATTCCTGGCTCCCCCAGGCTCACCCGGCGGCGCCTTCACACATCTCAGGAGTAATGTCGGGAGTGATTGTTAAACTGGGTATTTATGGGATATTGCGGGTGGTATTTTTATTAAGACAGGATTACACTATTATCGGTGAAATCATCATCATCCTTTCTGTTCTTACAGGTGTGTTTGGCATTCTTAACGCGGCTGTTCATCGTGATTTCAAGAAAATGCTTGCCTATTGCACCATTGAAAACATCGGCATTATTGGCATTGGTATTGGCATCGGATTGATCGGGATCGGAAGAGCAAATTCGCTGATGACTATATTAGGATTTACAGGGGCCTTGTTGCATACTTTGAATCATTCGCTCTTTAAATCGCTCCTGTTCTTTTCCGCAGGCTCAGTTTACCAGCAAACGCATACGCGTGATATGGAAAAGTTGGGCGGATTGATCCATACCATGCCGAAAACCGCCATCCTTTTTTTAGTGGGCGCTTTGGCGATCGGGGGCCTGCCACCCTTTAACGGCTTTGTTTCGGAATTTGTAATATATAGCGGCATCCTTCTGGGGATTAATGGCTCCGGTCCTATTGCGCAAACTACCCTGATGATCTTTTCATTTGCAGGCCTGGCACTGGTTGGCGGAGTATCTATGCTCGCTTTTACAAAATGTTTTGGAACGATATTTCTTGGCCAGCCACGAACCCATTTACACCAGCTACCTGTTGAAGTGAAACGGAGTATGCTGCTTCCCCAGTATTTTATTTTAGTGGTAATGTTGTCTATTGGCTTGTTTCCACAGTTTTATTTTTCAATAGCACATCAAATTGTTCTTAGTCTTGTTCCGGCAACTTCTCTCGCAACCCTGCCGATACCGAATTCATTTCTTAACAGCATAGCTGCCACCGGACAATTCTCCATCGTCTTCCTGTTGTTGATGACGTTAATTTTTTATATAAGAAAACGGGTTTCCCTTCAACGAAACATCGTGACGGGGCCCACCTGGGGCTGTGGTTACATTGCGCCAACGGCAAGAATACAATATACCGGTAAATCCTTTTCCAAGTCACTGGGAAAACTATTTAATTTCATTGTGCTGGAAAAAAAGAAATATAGAGAGATTGCGGGTGATGACATTTTCCCCGTGAAACGAAAGCATTCCTCGCATTACAAAGACCTGTTTGTAATAAAAATATTTAACACAATTGTGGACCGGCTACTTTTCTCAATGAACTACTTCAAGTTTATACAGAACGGTAAGATTCAAACTTATATTTTGTATGGCATTTTCTTTATTGTCATTGTGTTTTTAGGAACCATCTTTAAGTTTATCTGATGACAATAATTACAGCAATCATATTAATTATCCTCCCGGTTTTGCTGGTGCTTCCGTTTGTAAATGTGCAGTGGAAAGGAATTATTACGATGGCTGCGGTGAGCATAGTAGCTATACTCAGCAGCATCATAGCCGCACAGGCACTGGCAGGGGAAAATTATGAATATTTATTCAAGGGTTCATTGGTAACCGGGATCATTCCCATCAGGATTGATGCATTATCGGGCTGGTTTATTTTGATTATCAATTTTACTGTTATCACCGGCGCAGTATACGGCCTGCAATATATGAAGGCCTACAGCGCACAAAAGACCAGCCTTGGTCTCCATTGTATTTGCTTTGTGTTATTACAATCAAGCCTGTTAAGCATTTGTTGCATTCAAAATTCTATGGCCTTTCTTATTGCCTGGGAAATCATGGCTTTATCTTCTTTTATACTGGTAATTTTTGAACATCATAAAAAAGAAACATTGAGGGCCGGGATAAACTTTTTAATCCAGTCGCATATCTGCATTATGTTTTTAACCCTCGGTTTTTTATGGGTTGCAATGCGCATGAACGCTTATGATTTTAAAGCCATACAGTTGTTCTCTGCAAACAATTCTTTGCTTACCGGCGTTGCTTTATTTATTTGTTTTTTTATAGGATTTGCGATCAAAGCAGGGTTCGTGCCTTTTCATACCTGGTTACCTTATGCGCACCCCGCTGCGCCATCACATGTATCAGGCATTATGTCGGGAGTAATAATCAAGATCGGTATTTACGGCATCCTGCGAATGTTACTGCTAATCCGGTGCGATTACGGGTTAATCGGGTATTTGATTTTATTGATTTCTATTATTTCGGGCGTTTATGGAGTGATGCTTGCCATTCTACAGCACAATCTAAAGCGATTGCTTGCCTATCATAGCATCGAAAACATCGGCATCATCGGCATCGGCATTGGCCTTGGCTGTATTGGAATAGGAAAGGCAAATTATATTTTAACGGTGCTGGGTTTTGCCGGCGCCTTGTTGCATACCTTAAATCATTCTCTTTTTAAATCACTATTATTTTATGGAGCGGGTAATGTGTACCAGTCAACCCACACAATGGATATAGAAAAACTGGGTGGACTCGGTAAACGAATGCCCCATACTTCCCTGCTGTTTCTTATTGCTGCGCTTGCCATTTGCGGATTGCCACCCTTCAATGGTTTTGTTTCAGAGTTCCTAATCTATAATAGCCTGTTTACCGGGTTAAATGGTTCCGATAAAACATTGCTATCCTTTATCGTTTTAGGATTATTTGGGTTATCGCTGATCGGCGGACTTGCCATGCTTTGCTTTACAAAAGCATTCGGATCCGTTTTCCTGGGACAACCGCGCTATAATTTTCACTATGAGCTGGAAGAGGCCGGCCTCGGGAAATTAATACCGATGTATGCAATAGTGATGCTGATTATGGCCATTGGTCTGTTCCCGAAAACTTTCATCAGCGTACTTTCCAGGCCACTGGCACTGTTCACCGGCCGTATTGTTTTTTCCACACAGGCATCAACTTTACCAGCTATGGAGGCGATCCCGGCTATTGGATTGTATGCATTGATCTTCCTGCTGCTGACTGGGTTAATCTATTTCGCCAGGAAGCGAATCACACTTGGTAAACACATGGACATTGACGCAACATGGAATTGTGGTTACATCGCACCCACGGCTAAAATGCAATATACCGCCAGCTCTTTTACCCGGGCATACCGGAAACTTGCTGAACCGCTTTTTTCAATCAGCAAAAAGAAAAAAGAAATAAAAGGTATATTCCCAACAACCGGCGGACAAGTAACACATCCATACGATAAAGCCGAGGCCTGGCTGATAGATTATCCAATTAATTTTTTAAAAAAGTTTTTTAACGGTTTTACGTTTTTGCAAAACGGAAATCTCCAGTTCTACATCTTGTATGGCGTAGTATTTATAAGTCTTGTGCTGGTGATTCCATTTGTATTCGAATATCTTACATCATTGATTAATTTTTTAAATACACTTTAAAAAATGTTAAGCTTTTTATTAATTGTCCTTGCCAGCCTGTTTTTCACAGGTATCATTATCCGGACAAAGAGCATCACGTCGGGTCGAAAAGGGCCGGGAATTTTTCAACCAATGAAAGATGTAATCCGCTTGTTTAAGAAAGGAGCAGTGTATAGCAAAACCACCAGCATTATCTTCCAGGTAGCGCCAAGTATCTATTTTGCTTCCATCATCATGGCGATCTGCATCATTCCTTTTGGCCAGTACAAAGGATTCATATCATTTGAGGGAGATTTTGTTTTCTTTGCTTATGTATTAGGCGCCGGGAAATTTTTCAGCATCATATCCGCATTGGATACCGGCAGTAGCTTTGAAGGAATGGGCGCAAGCCGCGAAGCCTTATTTTCTATGTTTGCAGAGCCAGCCTTTTTTATTTTAATGGGTTCATTGGCGCTGCTTACAGGTCATACATCTTTTCATGAAATTTTCGCTTCACTACATTTTGGTTCCTATATATCTTATATTTTGGGAGTGCTGGCAACCTTTGTTTTTGTGATGATAGCCCTGGTCGAAAATAGCCGCATGCCATTTGATGATCCCAATACGCATCTCGAATTAACGATGGTACATGAAGTAATGATCCTCGATAACAGTGGCTTTGACCTTGGTATGATCTTGTATGGCAGCTACCTGAAATTCGCAATGTATGGCGCAATCATTGCCAACCTTTTTATCGGCATTGCACCGTTATACCTTGCGATACCCATTTTTATTTGCACTCAATTTCTATTTGCAATAACAATCGGTTTACTGGAATCCTTTACGGCAAGGTTCAGGATGAATCACAACGCACAATATATACTGGCCTTATCATCCGTTTCCCTGTTGATCTTTTTGGGGGTGTTGCTGATGTTGGGGCAATTGAATTAAGGGGGTGAATGGTGAATGGTGAATGGGTAATCGTGAATGGTGAATAGACCATCAATGTCGTATAGTTAAATGTTTTATGTCATAGGAACATTTGGTGGGTAGAAACAACCGGAATGGAAAAGCGTTCCATGGGAACGCATGCTGCTAATGCGGGTAACACCAGACGTTCCGATGGAACGTGAGATATCCGTTCATGATTTACTACCCACCAAATGTCCCGATGGGGCAATCGCTCTTTTAACAAAACGACATTGAATACTCAATAGACAGTAGAGAATTTCAACGGTTCTTTATTTTTGAAAGATTTGCTTACAGGCATTGTTTTTCAATTAATCCGCCGCGGCGGACACTCACTTGTACAATACAGCATTGACGAACAAAAAAAAAGACAACAGAAAATGATCATAGGTAACAATTCAAAGACAATCAGCAATAGAAAAAAGCTATTGAAATATTTCACCATTCACCATTCACCATTCACGATATGACCAATGTATTACTAATCATATTCACCATCTCTTTGCTATACCTGGGCATTGCACACCGGTTGCTCACTTATATTAAGATACTTGTGTTCCAGGGCATCATACTCTTCGGAATTGCCTTTATTGAACTGATCCAGATCAATGCACTTAACCTTGCCTTTGTATTGCTGGAAACCATTGCCTTTAAAGCGATTGCCATCCCGTTATTTCTCAATTATGTCATTAAAAAGAACCGGATCACCCGGGATGCCGAACCGTTTTTATCCAACTTTATATCATTGATCATCATTACAATGATTATCATCTCAATGTTTATTTTGTCCAATGCCATTGATGATTCGGGCATCAGCAAGATATATTTTGTCGTTGCTCTTTCCACGCTCTTTACCGGTTTATACATTATCGTAACCCGTCATAAACTAATAACTCATGTGATGGGTTACCTCGTGATAGAAAATGGTGTTTTTATTTTGTCGCTTGCCGTGGGTAACGAAATGCCCATGCTCGTAAACATGGGCATACTGCTCGATATTTTTGCCAGCGTATTCCTGCTGGGAATTTTCGTGAATAAGATTGGCGATATACTTAAAGATGCAGATGTAGACCAATTGAAGAGTTTAAAAGATTAAGTCAAAAAATGAATGCTTTCACAGTACAAATAATACCAGAGAATGACAGGAGTATATTTAGCAGGTGCATTTAGTATAAGTGCCTTATTATTTTTTAACAGGAAGCGGGTAATCAATACCCTGCTGGTGGTGACTTTCCTTCTTTTGCAAATCACATTTACAGTGCATGAATACCTGCACATCAACACAACTGAATTGCGTTACTTCAATGCAGATGCCCTGGGAATTTTGCTGCTGGTTACGCTAAGCATTATCAGTATACCTGCTATGTATCACAGCTATGTTTATTTATCAACGAAGGAGGATAATGCCCGGCATACCGCTTTTTATTTTGCTGCGATGGTAATGCTGCTCACCGCTATCAGCGCTGCTTATCTTGCCAATAACATAGCCGTTACCTGGATCTTTGTGGAACTTACCACACTCAGTGCATCCGTGTTAATTTACCACCGCAGGAATAACCGTTCACTCGAAGGCACCTGGAAATATCTCTTTGTCTGCGCCATTAGCATTACCCTGGTATTCATCGGAATACTCTTTTTAAGTTTTACACTTCACCAGGCAGGCACAGACGATCTTTCCTTTGCAGTTTTAATAAAGAAAGCGCCCGAACTCAACCAATTCTGGCTTCGGCTGGCTTTCATTTTCATCTTCACCGGGTTTACTGCAAAACTTGGATTGGTCCCAATGTACACAGCCGGCATTGATGCAAAAGATAAGGCCCCCTCTCCTGCCGGTGCACTGCTCTCAAGCGTTTTGATGAATGTTGGGTTTGTAGGCATTTTCCGGTTCTATACAGTTATTGCAAATTCGCCTTTACACACCTGGGCCAACCACGTGATCCTGATCGCTGCCATACTTTCCATTTTTGTGGCAACAGTTTACATGACCAAGGTAAAAAACATCAAAAGAATGTTTGCGTATTCGAGCATTGAGCATATGGGAATTGTAATGCTCGGGCTGGCGGCCGGTGGCATCGGGTATTATGCCGCGGTGTTACACATTATTTTACACGCTTTTGTTAAATCAAGTCTCTTTTTTCAAATGGGACAGATCTACCGCATTTACAAAAGCAAAAGCATTTATGATGTGGGCAATTATTTTAAATACAATCCAACCGGATCCCTTGTAATGTTGCTTGGTTTCTTTTTTGCAACCGCCATGCCGCCATCCGGTTTATTTATCAGTGAATTTTTGATTTTCCGTTCTTTGTTCGAAGCAGGTCACCTGGCGGTATTGATAATGGTAATGCTTTTTTTAACAATGATCATTTGGGCGTTTGGGAAAAATATTTTTAAATTATTATTTTCTCCGGCTGTTGATTTTAAGGAGGATACGCTTGAAAAAATAAACCCGGCAGAATCAATATCACAATTTGTATTGCTTGGATTGGTGGTTTGGCTCGGACTGAATCCGCCACAGGAATTTGTAACACTAATACAGCAATCGATTATAAATTTACCGCATTAATATGAACTATATAAGTGTAAGAAATAATCAAACCATTCCTCTTTCTTCTATTCCGGAAATGGATTACCCTGCGTTTTTTGAACTAAACGTTTTCACCTTATTGAAGAGCAATACATCACACTGTGTAAATTATTTTGGATCTCCACAACCAGGGCAGATCAGGCTTACCTGTTGCATTGGGGATGATGATTTAGGCCTTATCCATCTTTCATCCTGTGTAGTAACAGCTCAACAAGTTCTACCCTCCTTTAGCAAACATCATCTTGCCTATGAAAAATTTGAACGGGAACTGCATGAAAATTTTGGTATAGCCTACGCAGATCATCCCTGGCTTAAACCGGTTCGCTTTCCCTTTAATGCCTTTGATAAAAATAGCTCTATTGCCGGTTACCCTTTCTTCAAAATTGATAGCGAAGAATTGCATGAAGTGGGTGTAGGCCCGATCCATGCCGGCATTATTGAACCCGGGCATTTTCGTTTTATTTGTAACGGCGAGCAAATCCTTCATCTTGAAATTCAACTCGGTTACCAGCACAGGGGTATTGAAGCATTATTTGTTGAAAAGAAAAAATTGCTTCAGCGGATAACCCTGGCCGAAAGCATTTCCGGTGATGCTGTCGCAGGACATACTGTAGCCTTCGTTAACCTGTGGGAAAGCCTATGCGGGTTCCAGGCTGATAAACATTTGCAATGGTCCCGCACACTTGCATTGGAACTCGAAAGAATCGCCATCTGTACCGGGGGCCTGAGTGGCATGTGTACCGATGTAGCCTATCAACTGGGAAGTGCAGTATTTGGAAGACTAAGAACGCCCATCATCAACTTCTTTCAAACATGGTGTGGCAACAGGCTGGCCAAAGGATTGATAAGAGCGGGTAAAACGAATTTCCCATTTACTCCAGCGCTAAAGGCCGGGCTCAATAACGTATTGAATGATTTTGAAAAAGATTTTGAAGAGATCTGTGAGGAATTATTCAGTTTATCCAGCGCATTGGCGCGCTTTGAAAAAACAGGTGTTATCACGCAACAATTGGCTACCACATTGGGCACCGTGGGCATGTGCGCAAGGATGAGTGGTGTGAGCAGAGATATAAGGTCATCCCATCCGCATGATCTATATTGGGCATTCGATCATCAGCCCATTATCAAGCACCACGGGGATGTTTATTCGAGAGCGCAAATCAGAAAGGAAGAGATCAGGAAATCGATCCGGTACATCAGGAAATTATTGGAGGAAATCCCGGCTGAAAGGAATGATCGATCTTCTTTATCTTCTCCCGGGGCTGGTTCTTTTACTATTTCTTTGGTTGAAGGATGGAGGGGCGAAATTTGCCATTGTGCCATCACGGGCGATAACGGCGAATTGATTTACTATAAAATCAAGGATCCCTCGTTCCATAACTGGCTTGCGTTGGCAATGGCAGTGCGTAATAATGAGATTTCTGATTTCCCCATTAGTAATAAAAGTTTCGACCTGTCGTATTGTGGTCATGATCTGTAAATAAAAGCTTTTCAAAATGTTAAACAATCTTAAGATACTGTTTCACCAGGGCAAACAATATATTCCTGATATTACGAGGGCGCAGGTGCCGGGCATCTTCAGGGGCAGACCGGTCATCAGCAATGAACCGGTCGATGAAAATGAATTGATGGATCTGTGTCCAACCAATGCCATTTTATCCGGCCCATTGGCTATTGACCTGGGGAAATGTATTTTTTGCGGCGAATGTGCGTTTGCATTTCCAGGTAAAATAAAATTTACAACGGATTATAAAATTGCCACCAATGAGCGGCGTCAGCTAATCATACCCGAAGGACAGGGCCAGCCAATAGAACTGAACCCGATGCTGATCCGGAAAGAAATTCATCAATATTTTGGCGGATCATTAAAACTGCGACAGGTGTCTGCAGGAGGTGATAATAGTTGTGAACTGGAATTAAATGCCTGTAGTAATGTAAACTTTGATATGGGGCGTTTCGGGATAGATTTTGTTGCCTCTCCCCGTCATGCGGATGGCATTGTAATTACAGGACCGATCACTAAAAACATGGCCCTGCCATTACAAATTTGCTACGATGCGATTCCTCAACCTAAGATCATTATACTGGCAGGAACAGACGCTATCAGCGGCGGGATATTCGAAGGAGGCCCGGCAATCGACCGGAGCTTTTTATCCAAATATATCATTGATCTGTACGTTCCCGGAAACCCAATTCATCCCCTCACTTTTATAAATGGTGTGCTAGACTTGATTAAAAAAAGACATTAAGGACAGGAAAGGAATTGATAGAATTAGCCCGGAAAATTGAAGATGATTCAATTGTTTTTTGTTTAAATTTGTTTAAAACTCATACATGAGCAATGAGCAATTACATATTAAACTGGAAACTTTGCCTGAAAATTTAAGGTCTGAAGTTGCAGATTTTATTGATTTTCTGCTAAGCAAAGCTGAAAAGAAAAATGAAAATACAGAGCGGCCAACTCCGGTATTTGGTAGTGCAAAAGGAATGTTTAAAATGAATATTGATGTCGATGAACCCTTGAACGATTTTAAAGATTATATGAACTAATGAATAACCTTATTGATACGCATGCATTCATTTGGTTTTTGAACGGAGATAGCGAATTGTCCGAAAAAGCAAGAGGCTCTATAGAACAGACGGACGTAATCAACTTCATAAGTATTGCAAGTTTATAGGAAATAGCCATAAAAATAAGTTTAGGGAAACTTCAGTTAAGCGTCCCATTTGCTAACCTTGCAGAACAAATAAAGATCAACGGCTTTCAAATTTTACCAATAGCCTTTGATGACACATCCTTATTATCAGGCTTACCATTTCATCACCGGGATCCATTCGACAGGGTCATTATTTCACAAAGTCTTACTAACAAGCTGACAATTATTTCAAAAGATAAAATTTTTGAAGATTACAAGGTTCCTTTACTTTGGTAAACATGTTGGACACAATATGATCAATGTGTCACTTTCCTTTAATTCTTGTAGACCTTTTGCTGACACCGTCTCCATTTGACTGCGGAATATTACCAAAACATTCAACCCTAACAAAGCTTTCACATTTCTTTGCAACCTGCCACACAACGAGCACGTATATTATGTCGTGCACCTGTCAATAAAACTAAAAAATTACTTATATCTTTAAAAATGAAAAAAATATTCTTCCTTTTGTTTGCTGCGCTTACAATCTTTGGTTGTACCCAGTCATCAAAGAATTCCAATGCTGCAGGATCAGCCCTTACAGACAATCTTATCCCCGATACAAGCTGGACAACAAGCGTGGTAAAAACCAATGCTGAATGGAAAAAACTGCTCACGCCCGAACAGTACAATATCACCCGTGAACAGGGCACTGAAAAACCATTTTCAAGTGAATATGAACACAATAAAGACACGGGTATTTATTATTGTGTGAGCTGTAAAAATCCACTGTTTAGCTCGGCTACCAAGTTTGATTCAGGCACTGGCTGGCCGAGTTTTTATGCGCCTTATTCCGGTAAAAGTGTAAACGTATCGGTTGACAATTCTGAAGGGACAAGCAGGGATGAGATTTCCTGCCAGCGCTGTGGTGCCCACCTGGGGCATGTTTTCAGGGACGGTCCAAAACCAACAGGTTTACGGTACTGCATGGACGGAGTAGCCTTGCAGTTTCAAAAAGAAGATATCAATCAAAAACTAAGTAAAGCCACTTTTGCCGCAGGATGCTTCTGGTGCGAAGAAGCCGTTTTTGAAGGTGTAAAGGGTGTAAGGGAAGTAATCTCTGGGTATGCAGGTGGCAATGAAGAAAACCCAACTTATGAACAGGTAGGAAGCGGCGCCACCGGGCATGCAGAATCTGTTGAAATATATTATGATTCAACTCAAGTTAGTTTTCCCTCGCTGTTAAAGGTGTTTTTTGCTTCGCAGGATCCTACCCAGGTAAATGGGCAGGGGCCGGACAAAGGCAAACAATACCGCTCGATCGCCTTTTATCGTAATGATGCAGAAAAACAGGCAATAGAAGATTACATTGCACAACTAAACAAATCCGGTGCATATTCAAAACCGATTGCAGCGCAGGTAATCCCCTATACAAAATTTTGGCAGGCAGAAGATTATCACCAGAACTACATACAACATAATCCCAATGAAACTTATGTACAGGTTGAATCTATTCCGCGTATAAAAAGAACCCAAAAAGCGGTTCCGGAATTATTCAAGCCAGAAAAGCTGTTAAAATAAAAAACAAAATATATTGCAGTAAATAAAAAAGCACCGCTTAATTCCGGTGCTTTTTTATTCAAGTGTTGACGAGATAGGCTACAATATTATTCCACTTTCAAGCCCCAATCTTTTCCTTTTTCGGTGGCGGGTAAACCATCTTTTATCCATTTTGCCGGAGGTGCATCTTTTAAATAATAATCAAAAAATTGTGCGAGTCTTATCGAAAGATCTTTGCGATTTCTGCGTTCCAATAAATTATGCGCTTCTCCATTATATTGCAGCATCCATACTTTTTTATTCAGCCTGCGCAAAGCAGTAAAAAATTCAATACCCTGGTACCAGGGCACTGCGTCGTCTGCATCATTGTGCGTCATCAATAATGGCGTAGTTATTTTATCAGCAGCAAATAAAGGCGAGTTTTTGATATATAGGTCCGGCCGTTCCCACAAAGTAGCCCCAATCCTGCTCTGTGTTTTTTCGTATTGAAATTGCCTGTTGACCCCGGGCCCCCACCTAATACCACCATAAGCGCTTGTCATATTGGCAACGGGTGCACCGGCTCCCGCCGCCCTAAAAATATTGGTTTTGGTGATAAGATATGCGATCTGGTAGCCACCCCAGCTTTGCCCTTGCAAAGCCATTCTTGTACTATCAACCCAGGGCTTTTTTGATAAAAATTTTGCTGCACTTACCACACTATTGTAAGCGCTGGGCCCGGGCTGGCCGGTTTTGTAATAAATATTGGGATCAAAAACCAGGTAGCCATTACTTACAAAATAAGGCACATTCACGGTAGAAGCACTCGGGGCCGGAGGCCTGTAATTATACAATCCATCCGTATTGCGTTCATAAAAATAAAAGATGATGGGATATTTTTTCAGCGGGTCAAAATTGGCTGGCTTGTATAACAAACCTTCACTCATTTTCCCATCAAACATTTTCCATTTTACCAGTTCAACGGTAAGCCAGTTATAATCGGTTTGCTGGCTGGCGATATCCGTAAGCTGTGTCAGGTGATTCAAATCCGAACCGGCAAATAACTCACTCCCGTTGATGTTAGCACGCTGTAAGATAAATTGTTCAGCGCTGTCGGCTTTTAAAGGTCCAATAAAACTATAGGGCCCTTTCGTGATCAGTAAAGGATCAGCCACTTCATTTACCTTTTTTGTGAAATAACCTGCATACTTGTCCTGTTTATTAAACGATTTCAGCAACACGGTTTCCCCTGCCCCGATATATCTTTTCTCATTATCAGTTTTTACATAATCAAAACTGGTGTGGTTTTTTCTTCCAAAACCATTGGTAATATTTTTAGGAGATTCAACGCCCGCGGGATCAACCTGCCAAATATCATATTCATCGTTTACAAGTAAGTACCGGTCATCGGCTGTCCACCCGGTAATGCCGGCTGAACGGGGATAATCGGGTACATCATTGTCGGTATCATAAAGAGGAAGGGTAATTTTTTGAGTCACATTCCTAATTATGCCTGTTGTTGCTTCATAAGTGAAATAATTTTTCGCCGCCGGTTCATACCAGTAAACAAATTTCCCTTGCGGAGAAGCCAGCATGAATGCCATTTCATTTCTTTTAACCAGCTTTTTCAATCCAGTGGCAGTACTGATAAGATAACCGGTTTGCATGCTTTGCCCGGTCCATTGTGATGCGATCCTGTTGCCCTTGGTGGTGTTGGCCAACACAAAATCTGCATTGCCTTCATTTACCAGCGTTATATTTTCAGCATTCGCATCTCCCAATTGAACGATCTTATTAGTACCGGGCAACGTTACTGCCAGGTAGCTTCGCTTTAATTCAAGATCAAGTTGCTTCAATTGCTGAGGCTGAAGATAGTCGTCGTTGTAATGCCATATATCCAGGCGGGCCAGTTCAAAATCCACTAACATCGTATCCTTCGGAGGCTTGATGGCAGCTACTCCAAAAAATAATTTCTTCCCATCTTTACTAAAAACGATGTTTCCATGCTCACTAACGGTAGAACCTAACGCCATACCTTCCGTATTTTTATCCGCCAGCAAAATGGCACTATCCTGCCCCGGATGGTAATACCAGAGCTTATACAATTTCTGCAATGCCTTCGTGCTGCTGTCTCTTTCCGCAACAAAAGCAAGCTGGTTTCCATCTTCATCCATTGCATAATTCTTACAATCATTGCAGCCCTTCATTACCGTATCCACTTTCTCCGATATCAAATCATATAACAATACCATGGCTTTACCTGAAGAATCTTTTGCATTTTTGGTAGTTTCAACCAATAACCGGGTGCCTTTTTTGTTAAAATAATATTCGCTCACCAGCTTAAAAGTTCGTTCACCGGAGCCATTCAACTTTCTTACAACCAGATCTGTACCCTCAGTAACTCCTGCTGCGGCCGACTCATCTCCTTCAGCATCATTCAATCCCTGGCTGGCTGTCTCATCATCTAAACCTTTCTGTATAATTTCTTTCGCTGCCTTCTGCGCTACTGCGATCACTTCTTCCTTTTCGATCTTCCCATTGATAGAATCAATTGATTTCCTGATCACTGAATCTGCTAGCTTAACCAGCATATCCATTTTCTTTTTGAAAGAATCAGCCACCTGTTTCTTTTTGCTGGTATCCGGTAAAGGCTTTTCAAGATGCCAGGCTATAAAGCCAGCGGCTTTCTCCGGCATCTTAAAAGATTTTATTCTTGCAATTTTTATGATGCTGTCTTTCCCCAATTCAACAATGCCCAGGCTGTCTTTCGGCATTTCCTCCGCCTTTTTCTTTTTAATTTTTGCCTGGCGTGTTTCCTGGAAGACTGGTTTAATTGTTAAAAAAACAAACCGGCTATCTTTACTAATAACAGCTCCGCTGCCACGGCTAATTACTTTCTTGTATTTGGTAGCGATGTTTTGGATCACCAGTTCCCCATCTCCTTCCTGTGGGTTCACTGCATAAACGATGTACTTTCCATCATTACTGATCATTCTTTCGCCAATACTTTTCCATCCGTCGTACACCGAATGGTCTAATGGTTTTTTGCTTTGTGAGGAGGCACCAAAAAAATTTAAAAGTAATAGTGCTGCCAGAAAATATTGCTTCATAAGATGTATTAGGGGTATTAAATTGTTATATCGATGGCTTCAACAAGTTTTAAGTGATCATTGAACTAAGGTCCTATCATTACTCATTCTCAAATTCTCCATTGGTAAAACCCCAGTGCTCACTGAGGGTAGCTAATCTTTCTCCTGTTAATTTTTGGTTATCATAATGACCGGCGCTATTCTTTTGTCGAAATGCCTCGTACAATGTTACTGCACAGGCAACAGATATGTTCAACGACTTTATGATACCGACCTGGGGAATGATAAAATTCCCGTCGGCCATCGCAATAATCTCTTCACTCACGCCACTGTGCTCATTGCCAAATACAAGCGCCACCCGTTCAGTTAAATTTAGCTCGTATAGTCCAACTGCATCGGAGCTCAAATGAGTTGTATAAATCTTTTTATAATGTTTCCTTAACTCACTAAAGCAAGCGGACGCATCTGTGAACTGGTGAATCGTGAGCCATTTGTCTGCACTGGAAGAACTTTTTGCGCCCCATTTTCTATGCGGAGGAATTTTATGATTTAATATATATATGTCCTGTATGCCGACTGCATCGCAGGTACGCATAACCGCTGAAATATTATGCGGGTCAAATACATTTTCCAGCACAACAGTAAGATCAGGTTGTCGTTTATTTAAAACGGCAGTAAGCCGTTCATTTCGCTCAGGAGTCATATCAATAAATAAGCAGTAAAAATAAGGCATTTGATTTTTTGAGTAGCTGCATTAGGTTCTTTATGCATGTATTTTATTTATGGTTATACAAACATCCTGAAAGCAAAATATTAAAAAAAAAAGCCGCTAAAGAAATGTTAATACAAAAAGTGAATTGAAGTAAATTTTATAATCCCATTTATCAATCTTTTATTTGTTACACAAATCATTGATTACTTTTAAAAAACTAAACATAACCAGATGAAATATTTAATTGCTTTTATTTTTGGAGCAGGCTTTTTGTTCGGATGCAATAACCCCACCAGCCAAACCAATAAAACAGACGTGCTTGCTGACCACCTGGACACCATTGTGAAACCAGGAGACGATATTTTTATGTATGCCAATGGAGGATGGATAAAAACGCATCCGATCCCTGGTGAGGAAAGCCAATGGGGCATCGGCAACCTGGTGGTTGAAGAAAATGCCCGGCGCTTAAGAGAGATCAGTGAAAGTGCAGCTAAGGAAAAAGCTGCCAGGGGAACCGCATCCCAGAAGATCGGCGATTTTTGGGAAACAGCCATGGATACCATACAAATTGAAAAAGACGGAGTAAAACCTTTGCAGCCTTACCTCGATAAAATAGCTGCCATATCAGATCCAAAATCTTTGCAAGTTGCTTTCGCTGAATTTGATCAATTGGGGATAAAAGGCCTGATTGATTTCAACGTTTGGCAGGATGAAAAAAATAGCGAGCTGAATGCGTTGCATGCCTGGCAATCTGGTATTGGATTGCCTGAAAGGGAATATTATTTTAAAACGGATGCTTCCACTGTCAATATTCGTTCGGCTTATTTGAAAAATATTGGCAACATTTTGGTGATGCTTGGTGACGATCCTTCAAAAGCAAAGCTGGCTGCCGCAGATATCCTCTCAATGGAAACAAGGCTCGCCAAAGTAAGTCGCAAACTGGAGGACCTCCGGGATCCCTATGCCAATTATAACAAAATGGCCATCGGCGATCTTTCAAAACTTTCTACGCTGGTTAACTGGAATAATTATATGCAGGCAAATGGAATTGGTAAAACAGATTCCGTAATTGTGGGCCAGCCGGAATATTATAAAGCCGTGGACAAAGTATTACAAAACACTTCTATGGATACCTGGAAAAGCCTGATGCGTTACCGCCTGGTAAAGAGATTTGCGGAGATGCTACCGGACAAGTTTGGGATAGAAACATTTGAATTCAGCAAATTATTTTCAGGTGCAAAAGAACGAAAGCCACGCTGGAAAAGAGTAATAAGAGCCGAAGAAAATGCTATGGGAGAAGTGTTGGGACAATTATATGTGAAGGAATTCTTCAACGAAAAAGCAAAGAAAAGGTATGAAGACATGGTGGACGCGGTGAAAACAGCCTACGGGGAAAGAATTAAAAAACTTTCCTGGATGAGTGACAGTACCAAACAAAAAGCATTGATAAAATTGGCATCAGTAAAAAAGAAAGTGGGCTTTCCCGACAAATGGAAAGATTTTTCGGCAATGGAAATCGGTAAAGAAAGTTATTTACAAAATGCGGTGAATGCAGCCAAATGGTGGCATCATTATGAAATGAATAAACTGGGTAAGCCGGTTGACAGGGATGATTGGGACATGACGCCTCAGACTTATAATGCATATTATAATGCAAGTAATAACGAGATTGTTTTACCTGCCGGCATTTTTACCGTGCCAGGTTATAAGGATGAAGAATTGGATGACGCCACGGTGTATGGCTATGGAGGAGCAAGTACCATTGGGCATGAAATTACCCATGGCTTTGATGACGAAGGCCGCCAGTTTGATGAGAAGGGAAACCTGAAAAGCTGGTGGACAAAAAATGATGAAGCAGAATTTAAGAAACGGGCTGACGTGATGGTATCCCAATTTAATAAATTTGAACCCTTGCCCGGCAGCTATATAAATGGCAAGGCAACACTGGGCGAAAATATTGCCGACCTTGGTGGCATACTGATTGGGCTCGACGCCTTCAAACAAACCGACCAATATAAAAAGAATGAAAAGATTGCAGGCCTAAATCCGTTGCAACGCTATTTCCTCGGCTACGCGTTAGGGTGGATGGCCTATCCTACCGAGCAATCCTTAAAAAACCAATTAATGACCGATGTGCATTCACCTGCAAAATACAGGGTAAACGGGCCCTTTGTAAATGTGCCGGAATTTTATACCGCGTTTGGCATTGTACCAACTGACAAGATATACATGGCAGATAGTTCAAGAGTGAATATCTGGTAGCAGTAAATTTACACAAGAGGATCACCGATGCGAGGAATTTAACAGAAATAAAAGATCAACAACCATGGCATGAGAACAACACTGAAAAAAGAAGAAAAAGTTTTACTGATCACCAGGCAACACTGGATTAGGTTGGTGATTCCCATATTTGTGTGGATGATAGCGGCAACTCTTTTGATATGGCTTGCAGACACCACTGGCTTCATTATCACGCTGGTACTGGCAATCTACCCGCTATATGAATACTTAAATTATAGAAGTAATTTGTGGTGTGTAACCAATATGAGGGTGGTTGATGAAAGCGGCTTCTTCAGCCGTTATTCGAAGGAGAGTCCGCTTGATAAAATAAATAATGTAGAATACGACCAAAGCATCTGGGGAAGGCTCTTTGGCTTTGGTGATGTAGATATCCAAACTGCTGCCGAGATGGGCGAAACTACCTATGAGTTGATTCATGATCCCAAATTATTAAAAGACACAATCACCCACGCCCAGGAAGAATATAAAAGAGCACAGATCAGCAACCAGGCATCAGAGTTGGCGAAAGCGATTGCAGCAAACAACCAGTCTTTTGCACCCTCGCAGCAAATGATCGCGGATGAACTGCATAAATTATTTAACCTGCTACAAAAAGGAGCCATTACGCAGGAAGAATATCTAGCGCAAAAAAACAAATTACTAAGGAGTTAATTTGGTTTCAGGCATTTGTTTTTCAATTAAACATCGTTGTGTCACTCCCTTGTACTGCTAACCATTGTGGAGCTTTTATTGACGCGGTATAAAATGTATCGGACAACACAAACCGCCTAAAGCCAAATTTGCAAAGGTTTTCCTGCAAAGGTTACTTAACTTTCTCCTTGTGCCTTTCAATCAATACATCCTGTATTTCGCTCAATGTATGGCCTTTGGCCTGTAGTAAAATGAGATAATGAAACAACAGGTCTGCAGCTTCATTTTTAAAAAGCCCTTCATCATTGTCTTTGGCTTCTATTACCAACTCAACCGCTTCTTCACCTACTTTTTGAGCAATTTTATTGATACCCTTTTCAAATAATGAACTGGTGTAAGATTTATCAGAAGGATTATTTTTTCTTTCCCTGATAATTTCTTCCAACCGGAAAAGGAAATTATCATCGCTATTCTTTTCATTCCAGCAGGTATCGGCGCCGGTATGGCAAACTGGCCCAACCGGAGTTGCTTTTATCAAAAGCGTATCATTATCACAATCTGACTTTATATCCTTCAGCAATAAAAAATTACCACTCTCCTCTCCTTTGGTCCATAACCTTTTTTTACTCCTGCTATAAAAAGTAACTTTTTGGAGTTCACGGGTTTTGGCAAGGGCTTCATCATTCATAAAACCAAGCATCAATACCTTCCCGGTAATATCATCCTGAATGATCGCCGGCACAAGCCCGTCAGCATATTTATCAAATTCGACTGTCATATTCCCTGGTATTTCTATTGGTGAATAATTATAACCTAACTCTTATCAGTTGATCTGAAAGGTATTTTTTCAGCGCAGCTATTTCAATTTCTTTATAATGAAAAATACTTGCTGCCAATGCTGCATCGGCATTGCCGGTTTCAAATACTTCTTTAAAATGTTGCATGGTTCCTGCACCGCCAGACGCAATTACCGGAACCGGTAGCGAACGGGAAAGTGTAGCCGTAATATCCAACGCAAAACCGTTTTTGGTTCCATCGTTGTTCATTGACGTTAGTAGTATTTCGCCCGCACCCAATGCCACTGCCTGGCCGGCCCAATCGGTTGTTTTCATTTCAGTTTTTGTTCTTCCCCCGTTAAGGTAAACATACCATTCGCCATCGGCTTCTTTTTTGGTATCAATCGCCAAAACCACGCATTGGCTTCCAAATTGATTACTCAATTGCTCCAGCAAAACAGGGTTCTTAAAAGCTGATGTATTTACCGACACCTTATCCGCACCATTCTGCAACAATACCGCCACATCTTCCACGGAACTGATTCCGCCTCCTACAGTAAACGGGATGTTGATATTTGCAGCAATGCGTTTCACCAGCTCAACAAGCGTTTTCCTCTTTTCAATGGTGGCAGTGATATCTAAAAAAACCAATTCATCCGCCCCTTTTTTAGAGTATGCTATTGCCAGTTCAACAGGATCGCCTGCATCACGGATATCTTCAAAATTGATGCCTTTTACGGTCCTGCCATCCCTGATATCAAGACAGGGAATAATCCTTTTGGTGAGTCCCCTTCCCGCTGAAAGCGAGACTGGCGGTAAATCTTCACCATTAGGCAGTGTTCTGTTCATCGATAAAATTAAGTTGTGAAAAAATCAGTAAAAATAAATGTAATTACCCTCAGACCCTGTCAGCGGGTTTAAAGGCACTTTGGCTTCATAGATCGCCTTTCCTATAATTGCACCCTTGCACCCGATTTCTTTCAAAATAAATACGTCATTGATATTACTTACACCGCCGCTCGCAATTAAATTCACTTCGGGATGTTCGTCCATTATTGTTTTGTACAATTCCGGCGACGGGCCTTCCATTGCGCCATCTTTTGAAATATCGGTACAGAAAATATTGGTTACTCCAAGGCTAAGCATTTTGCCAATAAATTCAAACACATTAATACCTCCATCTTCCAGCCAGCCACTGATCCTTATTTTACCGTCCAATACGTCGGCCCCCACCAAAAATTTATCAGTCCCAAATTCCATCAGCCATTCTTCCAATATTTCGGGGTGTTTTACAGCCAGGCTTCCGATAGTTACCATTGCCGCACCTGAATTGAATATATTACTTACATCCGTAATGGTTTTGACACCACCCCCAAAATCAATCACCAGTCCGGTTGCTGTGGCAATATCTTCCAATACTTTTAAATTGATAATTCGTCCGGCTTTAGCACCATCGAGGTCTACGATATGCAATCTTTTTATGCCGGCATCTTCGAACTGCTTTGCTACTTCAACAGGGTTTTCATTGTACACTACCTGTTGGGTGTAATCGCCCTTTGTTAAGCGAACACATTTGCCGTTAATAATGTCAATTGCCGGGATAATGATCATGGTAGATTGATAAAGTTTTGTAAAATTATTTCGCCTATGGTGCCGGATTTTTCAGGGTGAAATTGCACTGCATAAAAATTACCTTTTTCCAGCGCAGCGCTGTAGGGGATGATATAATCGGTAGTAGCCGTGGTTTCATTGCCTTGCGCCGCGAAATAGCTGTGGACTGTATACACAAAAGCATTGTCGCCCAGGCCATCAAACAATACTGATTTGTAGTCATAAATATTGTTCCACCCAATTTGCGGAATTTTAAGATTTTCACCAGCCAACGTGGGGAACAACTTTACGGCTTCATTAAATATACCAAGGCAGGATGTATCGCCTTCCTCAGAGTGCATGCACATCAATTGCAGGCCAAGGCAAATTCCCAATACAGGTTGTTGCAAAGAAATGATTAGTTTATCGAGTTCCTTTTCACGCAAATATTGCATTGCCGGTGCCGCGTGGCCAACCCCGGGAAAAATAACCTTATCCGCCTTTTGAATTTCGGCGATATCGTCGGTCACTATAGAGTCTACACCTAAACGTTGTAAAGCATATTGCACGCTTTGCACATTACCCGCATTGTATTTTATGATTACTATCATGAATGACTTGATAATTGATAATTGATAGTTGATAGCTATTGGAGTTGAATGAGACCTTCAACCTTCAACCTTCTTCTAAAGCACTCCCTTGGTACTTGGCAAAGCATCATTATTGATATCTCTTTTTACTGCCATCTTAATTGCCTTTGCAAATGCCTTAAAAATAGATTCTATTTTGTGATGTTCATTGTCTCCTTCGGCTTTTATATTCAGATTGCTTTTAGAGGCATCGCTAAAGGATTTGAAAAAATGAAAAAACATTTCAGTAGGCATTTCACCTATTTTTTCTCTTTTAAATGCAGCATCCCATACAATCCAGTTGCGGCCACCAAAATCGATGGCTACCTGCGCCAGGCAATCATCCATTGGTAATAAAAACCCATATCTTTCTATGCCCCGCTTATCGCCCAAGGCTTTCAAAAATGCTTCGCCCAATGCAATTCCGGTGTCTTCGATACTATGGTGTTCATCAATATGCAGGTCGCCATTACATTCAACAGCAAGATCAATGTTGCCATGGCGTGCAACCTGGTCGAGCATATGATCAAAGAACGGCAGTCCTGTTAAATTGTTAGCTTTACCCGTTCCATCAAGATTGATTGCTACCTTTATTTTCGTTTCTTTTGTATTGCGCTCGTGTACAACAACCCTCGGCAGCAATTTTAAATATTCATAGATGTCTTTCCAATCGGGTGATTCTTTAATAATTGTGTTTTGTCTCAACTCATCTATAGTACCACTTATTTCTGCAGCGCCTAATCCGGCATCATTATTCAGCCAAAACCCTTTACAGCCCAGGTTCTTCGCCAATTGCATGTCTGTTATTCGGTCGCCAATTACAAATGAATTGGCCATGTCATACATCTCATCATTTAAATATTTTTTTAGCATCCCGATCCCTGGTTTCCGCGTAGGTGCGTTGTCTTTTGCAAAGGTTCTGTCGATACACACTTCGCTGAAACGGATTCCTTCATTTTCCAAACTCTTTACTACAAAATTATGTACCGGCCAAAATGTATCTTCAGGAAAGGATGCTGTTCCTAATCCATCCTGGTTGGTGACCATTACAAATATATAATCCAATTCCGAAGCTATCTTCCTCAAATAGCAGAACATATCCGGGTAAAAAGTAAGTTTATCAAACGAATCCAATTGATAGGTTGGCGGAGCTTCCTTTATCAATACTCCATCCCTGTCGATGAATAATATCTTTGTCTTCCTTTCCATTAATCCGGGATTGAAGATGTCCGTTTCTGTTGTTTCCATATTATTCATAAGCCGCGAATATCTTTAAAAAATGTAAATTTTCATCCGGTGTACCAATGGTAATCCGCAGGCAATTATCACATAGGATTTCCTTACTGCGATTTCGAACCACAATTTCGTTTTTTGCCAGGTACTGGTATAATGCATTGGCATCTTTCACTTTGATCAGTATAAAATTAGCATCGCTGGGATGAATCTTCTCTACAAATGGCAACTTCAGTAATTTACTCACTAAAAATTCTTTTTCTGAAACTACTTCTTTTATCCAGGCATTCACCTGCTCGGTATGTTGCAATGCCTCAATAGCCAGTTCCTGCGAGGCTTCATTGATGTTGTAAGGAGGTTTTACTTTGTTGAAGATATCAATGATGTCCATCGATGCATAGCCAAGGCCTAAACGCAATGCAGCAAGTCCCCACGCTTTGGACAATGTTTGCATCACAATTAAGTTGGGGTATTCTGTTAACTCCTGGATGAATGTTTTTTGTTTTGAATAATTGATATAAGCCTCATCTATCAAAACAATTCCCGGAAAATTATTCAACAATAATTCTACATCCTGCCGGTTCATATTATTACCTGTTGGGTTGTTGGGCGAACAGATGAATAACAACTTTGTATTGGCATCCACAGCATCCATTATGGCCGTTACATTCAATTGAAAATCTCGGGTAAGACTTACTTTTTTTATCGGCACATTGTTAATGTTGGCGCTCACTTCATACATGCCATAGGTAGGTGGACAAATGATTACATTGTCTTTAGCGGGGTCGCAAAAGATTCGGTAAGCAAGATCGATTACTTCATCGCTTCCGTTGCCTATAAATATGTTTTCCGCCGGCACGCCTTTAATTTTTGCAATTGCAAATTTTAACTGCCACTGCAGGGGATCCGGATAACGGTTAAAATTGTCTTCGAGGGGCGACCCATAGGCATTTTCATTGGCGTCCAACAAAACAGTAGCCTTCCCTTTAAATTCATGCCGGGCGGTTGAATAGGGCGTTAGTTTTTTTATGTTCTCACGTACCAAAGAATGTATATCCAGGGGTTCCTGCCTTAAAGAAACTCTGGATGGATTTTTACTATATTCTTCTTCAGCGTCTATCATATTCAGATTTTTATTCGTTGTTAAAGGTGTTAATCTACTGACCTTATGCTACTCGGATCCAGCGCTTCGACGAATGTCTTCCAGCCTCACCGTTACCGCATTTTTATGAGCATCCAAGCCCTCCGCCGCGGCCATTATTTCCACGGTATTGCCTATGTTTTGAATACCCTCTTCACTTAAAGATTGGAAGGTGATCTTTTTTACAAAGCTATCCAAAGATACGCCACTATACGCTTTGGCATACCCGTTGGTAGGCAAGGTATGGTTGGTGCCGGAAGCATAGTCACCAACGCTTTCAGGAGAGTGATGCCCTAAAAACACACTGCCCGCATTTATGATCTTGTTGGATAAAGCGATCGCGTCACCTGATGCAATGATCAAATGTTCAGCGGCATATTCATTCAGCAAATCAAAAGCATTGTCAACATTTTCCATTACAATAAAACGGCTGTTTTTTAATGCTGCGGCAGCAATTTTATTTCTTAAAAGCAATGGCAACTGGCGATTGATTTCCACTTGTATGTCATCAATTATTGCAGGAGAACTGGCTACTAAAATCACCTGGCTATCAGCTCCATGTTCTGCCTGGCTTAACAGGTCAGCGGCTACAAAAACCGGGTGGCAACTATCATCTGCATATACCGCTACTTCACTCGGGCCCGCAGGCATGTCAATTGCCAATCCATCTTTGCTAACGAGTTGTTTGGCACAGGTAACATATTGGTTTCCAGGTCCGAATATTTTGTACACCTGTTGAATGGATGAAGTGCCATAGGCCATCGCCCCAATAGCCTGTATACCGCCAATTTTATAAATGTTTTTTATGCCGATCAATTGGGCAGTGTACAATATTACTGCATTCACATTGCCATCTTTATCGCAGGGAGTACAAACAATGATTTCGTTACAACCCGCTATGATTGCCGGTATGCCTAACATCAGCAAAGTTGAAAATAGTGGAGCTGATCCTCCGGGAATGTACAATCCTACTTTTTGTATTGCAATAGATTTCCTCCAGCACAGTACGCCTTTGGTAGTTTCAATTTGTTCTATGGATTGAACTTGCGCGATATGAAACTTTTCTATATTGTTCTTTGCCTGCAGTATCGCAGATTTCAGTTCATCGCTTACCATCGACGATGCCTTTTCTATTTCGGCATCGCTTACCTGAAAATCATCTACTTCAACATGATCGAATTGTTGTGTGTATTTTTTTATTGCTTCATCCCCATTCAGCTTCACATCTATCAATACAGCTGCAACTGTGTCTTCCAATGATTTACTATCGAACACAGGCCGTTGCAAAATGGATTTCCATTCTTCTTGTCCCGGGTTTAAAAATGTTTTTTGCATAATTTCTGTTTAAAGAAAATGAAAGCCGGAATTGATTATTAAAGACATCGTTTTAAACGATCATCTTCTCTATTGGTATTACAATAATTCCTTCCGCTTCAAATTGTTTTAGCTTTTCAATTACTTCCCAAAAGTCATTTTCATTCACTACACTTTGAACACTGCTCCATCCCTCTTCTGCAAGTGGCACCACCGTAGGACTTTTCATCCCGGGCAAAAGGGAAAAAATATTCTTCAGCTGGTGATTGGGTGCATTCAATAAAATGTATTTGTTATTTTTTGCGGTTTTAACAGCATTGATGCGCAATAGCAATTTGTCGAGCAACAGCTTTTTTCCTTCAGACAAATTTTTATTGGCTGCGAGAACAGCCTCTGACTTCAGCACCGTCTCCACCTCTTTCAATCCATTTGTAAAAAGAGTGCTTCCACTACTTACCAGGTCGCAAATAGCATCCGCTAACCCAATACCCGGCGCAATTTCCACCGAACCGCTGATTTCGTGAATCTCTGCATTACATTGTTTTTCAGACAAATATTGCTGCAGGATGGTTGAATAGGTAGTGGCTATTTTCAGTCCTGTCAGATCATTCAAAGAAGTATACTGCATCGTTTTGGGAACAGCGATACTCAGGCGACATCTTCCAAATCCCAGGCGATACACCAGATCGATCTCTTTGGCTTTTTCAAGCATTACATTTTCGCCTACGATGCCAATATCAGCAACACCATCATATACATATTGCGGAATATCATCATCCCTTAAAAAATATACTTCCAGGGGAAAATTAAAAGCAACCGCTTTTAATTGCTTGTTACCATTGTTTAGTTCTATCCCACACTCTTTTAGCAGTTTGATAGAGTCTTCGTAAAGTCGCCCCGATTTTTGAATCGCAATTTTAAGCATAGCTATTTTTTATTCATCATTTGTCCGGTTAGTAAATCAGACGGCGGTTCTCCGTATGACAAAAAAAAGAGCTTACTTTTCGAGTAAGCCCTTTTTTGAAAATATGTTTAGTTACATACACATCAGCACAGCTTACCCTTGGGCAAAATAATGATGATGATGGATGTGACTGTTTTGTTTCATTTGAAGTGCAAAGTAAAGCCTGATAAATTATTTCACCAAATAAAAATTTAGAAAGGGTTGATCGTAATGCCCAATCCGGGTCCGTGGGTATAGATGATTTTCCCAAAATCAAAGCCTACTCCACTGGCTGTATCTTCTGAAAGCAAAAGCGGGCCATCCATATCAATAAAATCTACCATAGGTGCCAATTGTGCAATTGCGGCAGTTCCGACGGAGCTTTCATTCATGCAGCCAACCATAATTTTCATATCCAGTTGCCTTGCCTTTGCGATCATCCGGCGTGCAGGAGTGATGCCACTGCACTTCGTCAGTTTGATATTAATACCGTGAAAGTGCTGGTGACATTTTTCAACATCTGACTCCGCAACACAGCTTTCATCCGCCATTAGCGGTAATACGGATTGTTGGAACAATGTTTTCATTCCCTCCCAATTATCTTTGGCCAGGGGTTGTTCTACCAGTTCTACTCCAAGCTCTTTTAATTTCGGAATTTTTTGTAAAGCTTCTTCCAACGTCCATCCTGCGTTCGCATCTACCCTGAAAATAGCGTCGGTATGTTTTCGTAAGGCAGCTACCATTTCCATATCACCCTCTACCCCTACTTTTATTTTGTAAATCGGCCAGGGCCTTTCATTCATTTTTGCAACCATGTTTTCGATGGTATCTATTCCAATGGTGAAATCAGTAACCGGAGTTTTACCTGTATCCAACTTCCACAACTCATGGAGTTGTTTACGCTTTATTTTGCCATGTAAATCCCAACCAGCCATATCGAGTGCACACACCAAAAATGAATTATTCGGAAACAGGTGATGCAGGTAGTGCCAATATCTTTCCGGGTCAGAAAATGCAAATTTTTCCAGGAAGACTTTTTTCTGCTCAAGATCTTCCTTCATCTTTTCAATAGGGATGTTGTAATAGCTGATCGCAGGCGCTTCGCCGTAGCCTTTCACACCAAAGTAATCAAGTTCTATAATTAAAGTAGGTTGATGAGTTTTGGACCCTTTAGAAATAGTAAACCTATGCTTAAACAATAAATTAAAATCCTTACATTTAACGTTCATAATGGTTAAAGTTACTCACTAATTCACTTAAAATAATTAAAAGGGAGTAATCCAATATTTTATAAAAAAATAATTAAATATGAAAAAAACTTTACTTGCTCTTTTACTTGGAATTTGTTTTGTTCCAACTTTTTCCCAAGGCGTAACCAACGGAACATTGGCGGCGTCGGACCCCACATTTATACGGCCTAAGCCAGGGCTTGCACCTGTCAACCTTTCTACATCAACGGTACATTATGATTTAGCTACCATCAAAGTTACCGGACCCGGTATGATTACTTTTAACATTACCAGTACCTGGGATAATTTTGTAGTGCTGTATGATATTGGCGGATTTTTTCCCGCATCGTCTACGACCAATGCGTTAGTTGCAAATGATGACTTTAGCAGCGGTTCTCTTAACTCCGGATTTACATACAATTTCCCTGCCGCCGGCGATTATTATTTAGTTGTTTGCTCTTATGACCCAAATGTTACCGGCGCTTACACCGTTACAACAACTCCCACGGTAGTTTTACCAGTTAAACTCGTTTCGTTCACTGCGGCAAAGGAAACCGGTAACAGCAATATACTTAAGTGGTCAAGTGAAGAAGAGAGCGATCTTGTTTCGTACCAGGTGCAGCGTGGAAATAATGATAAAAATCTCACTGATTTGCCAAATGGAAATATTGTCGCAAAAAACAGTGCAGCCGCTACAAGCTATTCTTTTGTGGATAAATCACCTGTTACGGGTTATAACTATTATCGTTTGAAAATAATTGAAAGATCAGGCGCCACCAGTTATAGTCTTATCGCTGTTGTAAAAAACAATACCACAGGAATTGCAAATCTTAAGGCATTTCCAAATCCTGCTGACGACTACCTGCAGGTTGAAGCGATTTCCATGCTTAATAAAAAAGCCGCTGTTTCCGTTATAAATGCTGCCGGACTTACCCTGCAAAGCGGGCAGTACAGTTTCAGTAACCAGGCGCTTTTAACACTGGATGTAAGAAAGCTGCCCGCTGGTAAATATTTCTTGAAAATAATTGCCGGTACGGATGAAGTTGCGATTCCTTTTATTAAAAAATAGGATAGTATTATGCAATAAAAAAAGGATACAAAATTGTATCCTTTTTTTATTGCATAGAATTAATAGGAGTACTATTTTAATCATCCACAGTATGCATAGCAAACAGGCCTTTTTATTTGCTACTTCACTAATCTATCAAATCCTTACCGACATTCTTTCCAGGCCTATAGTATTGTGAATATATATGCGCTTTACCTTCCTCCAGCTTTTATATAGGACCGCAATTCTTTATTAAATTCCGTTTTATTTACCAGTTCTTCCAAAGGAACATGCATTCTGTATCGCCAGTAGTGCTTTGGATTTGCGGGAATATTAATGCGTTCATCATTTGGGTTTTCTCTTCTGAGCACTTCATCAATTCCCATGATGTCCTGTAATTGAAAGATGCTCCACATGGCCGGAGAATTCAGATGCTGCACCAGGATTTCTTTATTAATGGCCGCTTCGCAATAAAATGGAGAGGCTCCCTGGTGCCCGAGAATTAAATTGTAAAAACGTTGAGTTTTAGCCGGATCCTCCTCCCACCATCCGCGAATGGTGCTCATATCATGAGTAGAAGGTGTTACCACCGATAAGTAAGGAGCATCTGCCGGATGAAAAAATTCTTTGTGAGGGTCTTTAGGCATGCGTTGTATCTCTAAACTAAGTAGCCCTAACTGGCGCATTACTTCCGGAACGCAATCCGGCACCATACCCAGGTCTTCACCGCATACCAGCATATTGGTGCTTCTTTTAAGGCCTGGCAATTTATTCATCGCCTCTTTTTTCCAAAAATCATCTTGCCGGCGGAAGAAATAATTTATATACAGCTGTTTTAGCTCTTGCTGGGTGATCTCATCAAGGTCCCTGAAGGATGTAGTTTGATCCATGTTGATGCGGAAATGAAACTGTTGCAATCCCGATCCTTCTTCTTCAAAAAATATCACATTGCTGATCACGTCAAACAGGCCGGCTTTAATCAACAAGTGTTTGTCTGTTTCAGGTAATTGGGCAAAGTAATGTTCAACTTTTCTTTGAGTATCAAAATCCGCGTTTAATTGAAAACTGCCTTCATTCCACAAAAGAAAATGATTTTTTACATAGGATGCTTCTGCTCCAAAACGCTCATTTACAATTTCATCAGTAATATAAGGCTTACAGTAACGGTCAGCCTGGAACGAAATCCCCAGTTGGTGCAGTTCGTTAAGGTGAATAGGGATGACAGGAACAAATTTTCCCATTATTCCCTCCACAGCGTGCAACGGTATACTCCAGATACGGAAAAATCCAAGGATATGATCGATCCGAAAGGCATCGAAATATTCGCTCATCTGTTCAAAACGCTTACGCCACCACGAAAATCCATCTTCCTGCATCTTCTTCCAGTTATAGGTTGGAAATCCCCAATTTTGTCCTTTGACAGCAAAATCATCCGGCGGCGCTCCCGCCTGTGCATCCATGTTATACAATTCAGGACTCATCCAGGCATCGCAGCCATAACGATAAATCCCGATCGGAAGGTCACCTTTAACGACAATCCCATTCCCATGGGCATAGGCAGTAACTTCTTTTAGCTGTAAGTAAAGGTGGTATTGAATAAAATAGTGTATCGCTATACTATCGTAATGTTTTTCAGTGGGCGAGGCCAAAGCCTGTATGGCTGATTCATCAAACCTGCTTTGCAACTTCCACTGTGTATAGTCTGCGGTTTTATACTTATCCCGCAAATAACAAAATACGGCATAAGGAACCAGCCAATGGCGGTTAAGATCAAAAAATTCAAAATAACGGGTGTTATTCAGAACCTCCTTCTTCTGTAAATTATATAATTCTCCAGCGACAGAGAATTTTACATTCATCACAGCTTCGTAGTCAATGTCCGGCAGGTTATTCAACTCAGCCTGCTTCTTTTTTAATGGTTTGAGGACTGCCGCATTTTTGCTTCCCGCAACTTTATCAAGATTAAGGTACAGAGGATGGAGTGCAAAGGTTGAAATGGCCGCGTAGGGATAAGAATCAACGAAGTTATGTGTAGCGGTGGTATCATTAATTGGCAATAACTGGATCAATTTCAGTCCCGTAATTTTTGCCCAATCCACCAGCAATTTTATGTCGGTAAATTCGCCTGTTCCGAATCCGCCCTCACTTCGCAAGCTAAAAACCGGGATCGCCACCCCTGCTCCTTTCCAATTGGGCGATTCGAGTTGTGCAAAGCCATCATGAATAATAGTATGAGCAGATTTGATACCTGAACTGTTTAATGTTCTGTTCCTCCCCTTTTCAAAACCGAGGAACATTTTTTCGTCTACATTGTATACTCCATACTTATAGGCAATGGGAAAAATTTCACTTGCGAGATTCACTTTGATGGTCCACCAGTTGCCGTCTTTTGAAAGAGTTGATGGGTTGGTGCTGGCCCATTCGCCCAGTTGAACACCACTTCCGCCAATACACAACACTTCCCCATCTTTTAATAAAGGAGCTTTTACCCTAAATTCATGTGTAAAATTTTGGGGTGATTTCTGTTTTACGGATGAAAGTTTGGTCTTTAATAAAACTTCCTGGAAGGGCTTTGTGTAAAACGCATTTTCAATAAGACCGGCATGGTTCCAGGTATCGATTAATACTAGTTGATTCGCTGTAATTTTGTTTCCATCCAATATCCTGTCATCACCCCACTCCACAATTTGGGTTGCATCCTTTTCAACTAATATATACCTGTATTGAATATCATGACTGTTAAACTCGGTCATGGGTACTTCCACACGGCCCTGCCAAAATTCCTCGTTAAAATATTGCAGTGGAATGGCTTTGGTAAAATCATCATTTCCTAATGCATCGTGATTACCGGAAACAAATAAAGATTCTCCGAATTCCGTTGAAAACCGGATGTAAAAATTAAGTATCATCTATTGGCAAGGTTAAGAAGCAGCAATATAAAACCTTTGCGGCACAATGTAAAAAATACACAATAAATAAACTGTGCAAAGTATAAAAAAATAAATCAGAAAGCACTTACAGAGTTATAGGATACAACAAAATTGAAATAACTAAGAGCAGCTAATTCAATTTTGTTTGTTTTGCCCTATTTTTGTCAAAATTTATTTTAACATGGATACCGCGAAAAAATCTACCGGCACGTATTGGATATTGTTTTTTGTTTCTTTAGTTGCTTCTGTTGTTGTTTATAAAATCGGCGGTGGATATAGTTCAATGGTATTACCTTTCAACCTAACCTTTTTGGTAAAGGCGCTTGACATAATGTAATTGGTTACCCTTTTATTTACTTAAGACTATTAATGATAACGGAGAATTCTGTAGCGATCAATGAAGATCCGCCTACCAATCCTCCGTCTACATCTGGCTGACCGAATATTTCCTTTGCATTTGCAGCTTTAACGCTTCCTCCATATAATATGGAAATACTGTTTGCAAGGGCTTCACTGTATTGAGTGGCCAACACCTTTCTTATATGCGCATGCATTTCCTGTGCCTGTTCGCTGGTGGCAGTTTTACCCGTGCCGATTGCCCAGATGGGTTCGTAAGCAATGACAAAGCCTGTCAAATGTTCTTCGGTTAAATGAAATAAACTTTCCTTTAATTGATTCTCAACATGGCTATTTTGCGTTCCGGCTTCTCTTATTGACAATGCTTCGCCGCAACAGAAGATAGGTTTTAATCCATATTCAAAGCAAATACTTACTTTCTCCGCAAGCACTGCATTTGTTTCATTAAAATATTCCCGGCGCTCGCTGTGGCCGATAATCACATAAGGCACACCGATACTTTTTAGCATTTCAGCGCTTACCTCGCCTGTATATGCACCAGACAATTTATTATAACAATTTTGAGCTGCAACAGATACATGCTCTTTGCCAGCGATGATATTTTGGATACTAACCAGGTAAGGAAAGGGTACTGCAAAGACCACTTCTCTTTCCTGGTTTAGATCGAACGAAGCTGATAGCAAATCACTGACTAAGGTTTCTGCCTGCTGAATCGTAAGATTCATTTTCCAATTAGCCGCAGCTATTTGTTTTCTCATGTTGTGTATTTATTGTGATTGAAAATAAAGTTGATGCAATGTATTTTTTTCTTCTTCCGTGATGCTCTTTCCTTTGAGTTTTTTCCAATTACTGATATCCTGCAATACTTTTTCAAAGATATACCTTTCTTTTCCCCATGTAAAATCAGCAATCAATTTTGGAGGAAAGCCGGCTCCAAAGATATTACAGCCCACCCCGGCTACGGTACCTGTATTAAAACTGGTATTGATTGCGGACCTGGTATAATCGCCCATTAACAAACCGCATTTTAGTCCGGCCGGCAAATAATCGTTGGCGACCCTGCTCCATACCTTCACCTCCCCTGCTGTATTTTTTACATTTGAATTGGTAGTACCTGCTCCAAGGTTACACCATTCACCTATAACGCTATCACCCAGGTAGCCATCATGTGCTTTATTGCTGTAGCCGAACATCACTGAATTTTTTATCTCGCCCCCAACAGTACAATATGGACCAATTGTGGTAGCGCCGTATATCCTGGTACCCAATTTCAAAACAGCCCCTTCACACAATGCAAATGCGCCACGGATCATGCACCCTTCCATCACTTGCGCATTTTTACCAATATAGATCGGACCGAAGGATGCATTTAGAATGCTATGTTCAACTACCGCGCCGTCTTCCAAAAAAATATTTTCGGGGCAAATTATTTTGTTAGAGGATGAAATTGGCTGTGAAAGTCTCCCCAGCGTGATCATTTCAAAATCTTTCCGCAGTGCCCAGTCATTGTATTGGAAAATTTGCCACGGATACTCCAGCTTAGGTTGATGGTTGATGATTGAAGGTTGAAGGTTGGTGGTTGGTGGTTGGTCATTATCAATAGCAGAAAATAGCCTTTCCCGGCTGATCGTAAGCCCTTCGAGCCCCTCTTTGTGTGGAATAAAACCAGCGTCAATGGTAACGTATGAAGCGGCCCCCTCACCTGTATTTTTATTAGGAAGGGCTATTTCGTTAGCATGAAGATTAAAACCAGGAAAACGGGCCCATTTTTCGCGGAGCGTTAGTATACCGATCCGTATATCAGCAACATGCCTCGTAGCCGTAAAAGGATACAAGGCCAGTTTTGCTTTGCTATCATCAAGAATTATATTCACTGGCGAATTTTCACAAATTGATCAGAGTTGAAAAGATAGTTAATGTGTAAGTATAGGGTTCCGGATCGGGATGCATTGCTATCCAAAAAAAATCCCCCCGGGGTAAACCGAAGGGACTTTAAAGTATAGCCATGAAAAACAAACTTTAGTAAATGTACTAATTCGCTTTCTTTTCGTAACGTTTCTTAAACTTGTCAATACGCCCCGCAGTATCAACCAATACATTTTTACCAGTGTAAAACGGGTGAGATGTATTAGAAATTTCTAATTTAATTACAGGGTAATCTTTACCATCTTCATGTTTGATGGTTTCATTGGAATGTGCAGTAGAACGACTTAAGAAAGTAGTACCATTACTCATATCTTTAAAAACTACAAAGCGGTAATTTTTTGGATGCAAATCTTTTTTCATAATAATTAAAAGTTTGTGCATGGATTTTGCCATGCGATTTTTTGTGAGTGCAAATGTAAGGTTATTTGGATAAAAAACAAACGAAGATGCACCCAAATTCATGAATATCTCCCAACGGCACATGGGAATTATATGTTTTTTGAAAGCACGCAACAGTAAATTAAAAGGTGAATCGAAAGTATCCAGCATCCAGCATCTAGTATCCAGTATCTCTCTTTATGCTATTGAGCTATCCTTTAACTCTTCATATTTGTTTGCTGCAGCGCTATTCCCAAATTCCAGCCTTTCGAAGCCTGGATCACATCCTGCAGATCATCGATCTTTTTTCCGGTTACTCTTATAATATCATCCATAATAGCAACCTGAACTTTTAAGCCGCTATCTTTTATCAGTTTAACGATCTTCTTGGCATCTTCCTGCTTTATACCATTTCTAACCGGAACCTCTTTTTTTACCACTTTGCCGCTTTGATGAGGCTCCTTACTGAGATCATAAATTTCTGCTGCCAAGCCCTGCTTCATACTACGGCTAATCAAAACATCAATAATCTGGTTCAACTTCATTTCACTATCCGCCTCCAAGTTTAACTTGAACTCCTTTTTATTTAATTCAATTACAACGTGTGACCCCTTGAAATCGAACCGGTTAGTTATTTCCTTACTTACGGTATTGATTGCATTGTCAAGTGTTTGCAGATCAACCTTACTGGCAAAATCGAATGATGGCATACAAATTTTATGTTAAGATTAAGCAAATATAAAAAACACAGCCCAAAATGGACTGTGTTTATTTTTTTTCGCAGCGTAATCAATTTAAGTGGTGAAGGACATCGACTGCCTGTTTTTTCATTTCAAGGAAACTGACTGAATTCATCATTCGCATTTTCATTGCATCCGTTGCTCTTCCATCTTCTTCACGTCAGATTTATTTTAGTACTCTTTGCTAATTTCCTCCTTTCACCCTGTTTTGCTCGGTGTCGGCTCCGCCTGTTTTCCTTTTTTCGGTACCCTTGATAGGTTTTCCAAACCGATATCCAAAACTAAGTGTAACCACTCTTGAATCTCTCTCATTGTGGAAGTAAGCTTCTGTCCGTTGAAAATTGATGTCGCCAGTAGCAGTCATTGTGTACAACATATCCCGGACATTCAATTTCAATGTTCCCTTATTCTTTAATACCTGTTTTTGCACTCCCGCATTTAACTGTCCCATTGGCCTGATGATTATCTGACCTTCGATGCCACTTGTGCGGTAAAAACCAGACAACTCAGCACTCCATCCTTTTTTGAACTTAAACTGGTTGTTGATATTCACTAAAAAATTACCTGCTTTCACATTTATATTATCACCGTTCAGTAATCCCTTGTAATTCCTGTAATTGTATTCTGAGTAAATGATCGAAGTCCACCATTTTTCCACGGGTATTTGCGCACTCACTGAAATACTCGCATTGTTTGCAGAACCAAAATTGCCTTGTTTAACAATCGTAGCATAACCCTTTTGCTCGAAGGTTTCATTAAACAAATCCTTTGTATTGGAATAATTGATAGTTGTTGTCAAAAACTGGTTGTAGGTGTGCGACAATTCAAATGCATGTGCGTAGGATGGCTTCAGGAAAGGATTACCAGATCCATAAGTGTACTTGTCAATGAAAAAGAGAAAGGGGTTCAGATCTTCATAGTCGGGCCTGTTAATACGGCGACCATACGAAACTCCGAATTGATTTTTCTCGTTTGCATTGTAACTTACGAACATGGTTGGAAATACTCCTGTATAACTTTTCTTAAAAGCACTGTCCTGCCGCTGTGGATTACCAAACTGGCGACCGTTGTAATTAGTATTCTCCACCCGCAAACCCGCCTGTAAACCCCATTTTTTAATTTGTTTGTTCATATTCAGGTAAGCCGCATTGATATTTTCTTTGTAGACAAATTGGTTTGTTTTATCGTAATCCACCACCTTAGCATTACCGATAATATTATAGTAACCGGCTGTGTTATCTGTTTCCACAAAGCTGGTCTTTAAACCTGTTTCTATCTTCAAACCGCTTTTTAACGGATGTGTATAATCAATTTTACCAGAATAGATATTGATCAACGAGGGTAATTCACCCATGAGTTTATCACTATTTTTAATGATCCAGTCGGGTGTATAGGATGTGTTGGTGAAATTTTGATCCTTATGAGCGTCATAGGTCAGGTAATCAATATCGGCGGTAATTTCCCTGCCGGTACTGTCGAACTGGTGACGGAAATTAAGATTGACAGCACCGTTCTTCCATGAAGATTTTTCAGCGCTGGCGGCGGTCACAATGGAATCAACTGTGCCTGTATTGCTTTTAAGATAACTTATATTCTTAGCAACCTGGTTGGAGGGCGTAGTGAAGCCGGTTAGTACAATGCCAAAGGTCGTCTTCTTAGTAGCATAAAAATCAGCTCCCACTTTTGCATTGTAATTATTATTAAAACGCATTTCGTTGGAAGTTTGTTCAAAAATGGCATTGAGCGATTTGTCTTCGTTTTTATACCTGCGCCTGATGGTCAGGATGTTGAAAGTCTCTCTGTAATTGGCTCCGATATTACCGAAAACGTTGAATTTTCCATTGCGGTAATTGAGGTTCAGACTATTATTTGTTTTTTCATATACTCCCTGGCCGTAAGCGAGGTTTACACTTCCGTTAAATCCTTTCTGCTTATTCTTTTTAGTTTTAATGTTGATGATTCCCGAATTGCCCGCGGCGTCATATTTGGCAGACGGGTTAGTCATAATTTCGATCTGGTCGAGGTTATTGGAAGGCATGGATCTCAAAAGATTTGCCAATTCCTGGCCATTAAGGTAAGATGGCTTACCATCCAGCATGATCATAACGCCTGCTTTGCCCTTCAAACTAATATTTCCATCTTTATCAACCGTAACGCCCGGACTTTTTTCAAGTACTTCCAAAGCGGTAGAGCCTTCATTGCTGATGGCAGCTTCTACATTGATAACAGTCCTATCAATTTTGCGCTCAATCAGCATTTTTTTTGAGGTGACGGTTACTTCTTTTAGGCTTTTATCCAGTGCGATCAACTGCAGCACTCCTACTTCTGCTGAATTTTGAGCAGCTGAAACTGAGACTGTTTTACTATACACAATACTATGGCCCAGGGAAGATGCCTGTACCATGTAATTACCCGGCTTTACATTTTCGAAGATAAAATTTCCTTCTTTGTCAGTGATGCCGACTTTTGCGAGGCCGCTGTCATTGCTTCTTAATAAAGAGATTGTAGCTGCATCAATAATTTTTTGATTGCCTCCATCTTTAATCGTTCCGGAAATTTTTCCTACATTTTGACCAAAGCTCGTAAATGTGATAGCTATAAACGTTAGCAGGTAAAATAAATGTTTCATGGTTATACTTTATACTTTGTTTTGAAATGTACATAACAAAATTAGGTACTTTGCAATACAAGGAACAGTAGTTTACATAAACGGTAGTAGAAAACGATAACCGGTAATTACCGGTATTTACCTGCGATAAGGATTATGGGAGATAGCTCTACTACATTACGGCGCACAAATAGATACCTAAAATAAGCAGTGTAAAGTGTAATATGAAGATGTGGTGGCGGCAGGCTGCAGTTTGCCCGGCCAAATTAAGTATTGTATTCTTGGGAGTAAATAGCTTTAGTTTAATCTTTTTTTTCCAATAATATACTATAACTAGTTCTAAAACAGATGTTTATCATATAAACTTTAAAGAATTTGTTTGCTACCCTTACCCGCCGCTCTGAGTTGAACAAGGGCTATTATAATGATACCAGTTAAGATTAAAAAGAAAGAGATGATCTCAGCCTGCGTTGGATGTATGCCAAAAAAATGATACTGGTTGTTTACCCGTATTTTTTCTATCATAAAACGCTCTAAACCATTCAAAATGAAGTAGATACCAGAAATCGTTCCGGCAACTTTAATTCGTTTTCTAACGGCCCATACCAGTAAGAAAAGTAATGTACAAACAACTGTTTCGTAAAAGGGTGTTGGAAAAACCGGCAGCGGCAGTACCCTGTTATGGTCCTGGTAATTACCCGGTATAAGTATTCCATCATTGTTCACATTCTGTGGATAGTTGTAGGCTACCATCCAGGTGGGAACAAAAGAAGGTGCTTTTAAATATCTGTGCGGCACTGTTGCTAAGGAAGCGCTCTTTCTATCTGTTACGAATGTGGGGGTAATTTTACCTGAATCCAGCACCGTTCCTTCAAGGAAGTAGGTTTTGTGTTGGGCAAGCTTTTCTTCAAATTCGCCCGGCTTGGCTTCAACTACTTTTCCGCTTGCATCGGTAACATACGCACTGTTATAAATCCCCCAGTCCCCATCACCTGAAACCTGGCATCCTATGCGTCCAACTGCATAAGCAAGCAACATGGCAACAGTAATGGAATCGATCAGGTGAATTAATTTAATTCCTTTCTTGGCAGCGTATACACAAAGAGCAATTCCGGCTGCAATCAATCCTCCATAAAATGTTAGTCCGCCGGCAGAAAAGATTCTTTCGATCGGATGTTGTATAAAATCATCCCAATTTTCCAGGTTATCAAAAAGCTTCGCACCCAGAATCCCAAAGATCAGGGAGATAATAACAATATCTCCCACCCTATCGTGCGGCCAGATGCGAATGCTCCGCTGCTCAGGTTCCTTAAGTTTTTGCTTATTCTTCTCCCACCATTTCAATGCTGTTAAAACAATACCCAACAGCAAACCGCCAGCGATACTACCTTCACCAGAAAAAATATACGACTGAGGGCTCATGTCGTCCGGCTTACTGAAAATTAGCCCCAATAATTTGAACCCAAAAATAAACCCGACTACGAGGTTAATCAGCAAATCTGCCATTGTAGCCGGTTTGCCAACGGTGATAAATTCTTCCCTGGGAAAAAGGAGACCTTGTTTTTCCTTTCTTTTTAATTCACTCGCAATAACGATGGCTGCTACGATAAACCCCGTAGCAACCATCAAACCAAATGTGTTTAAAATTTTAAGCGCTTCCCACTCAACACCAAACCAGTCTTTAACAACGTAATATAAATTAGGATACATTATATGAAATTAAAATTATTGTGCTGCAAGATATTCAATTATCATGATTCAAAATTTTAGATTAACTCAGTGGCAGGAACCGCCAAGTGTGACAAGAAGGTGTTGAATCTAACCTCTTAAAAAACATGCTGGTATTATTAAACAACAAAAAAATCCTGCAGTTATTCACTACAGGATCAATTACTAACCCATCGAAAAATTTATTCGCTCAGTTGCAATATTGTTCAAATGCACCGATGAGGTTTTCTGCGATCATTTGAGCGCTTCTGCCTTCTATATTATGGCGTTCGATAAAGTGAACTAACTGGCCATTCTTAAACAAGGCAATGGATGGTGAAGAAGGGGGATAAGGTAAAAGATGTTCTCTTATCTTTTTTACCGCATCTACATCAAAACCTGCAAAACTGGTTGTTAAATTATCTGGCTTTTTGGTGCTATTGTGCACAGCCAACAAAACACCAGGCCTCGCAGTACCGGCGCTACAGCCGCAAACCGAATTAATCACCACCAGTGTAGTTCCCTCATCTGTTATTTTTTCTTCTACTTCTGTTGCAGTTAACATTTCGGCAAAACCGTTCTCCGTTAACTCTTCTTTCATTGGTATTACAATTTCTGCTGGATACATATGTTATCTTTTTTGAAATACAAATTTACATACTTGCATTGAATTATTCATCGAAGAAGGTCAATGTTTTTTACCCAACAGGAATGAATCATTCTGACATAATGGCTATTAATAGATAGTTTTATCTCCATAAGAAGACAACCTGTCATAAAAAAATCTTTCACCTTGACGATTTTACTTGTAATTTTCCATTGGAATGGTATTTGAAATTTATCATCAAAATAAAAAACTTAAAAACTAATATTATGACACTTGTAAAAGTAAACAACCCGCTCGCAAAATCCATTGACGGATTAATGAACGACCTCTTTAACGATTTACCAGTAAGTTTTGGTAAAACTTTCAGGGAAGATGTTTTAGGTTTTCCCCCTGTGAATATTTTGGAAAATGCCAATGCTTACCAATTAGAAGTATCCGTACCGGGATTGGAAAAGGCGGATTTCAATATCAAGCTCGATGGTAATTTGTTAACCATCAGTGCAGACAAAAAGGAAACTGTAAAAAAAGAAAATGAGAAAGTGATTCGGAAAGAATTTGGCAACAAGGCTTTCAAGCGCAGCTTTACATTGGATGAGAAAATCGAAGCTTCAGCAATAGATGCTCAATATGAAAACGGCATTTTAAAGCTAAACTTGCCCAAGAAAGAAGTGGCCAAGGTTACAACAAGGGATATCACTATCCAGTAATAAACCCTCAGGTATTAGTTTTTATAATACCTAAGAGTATAAGGTTGATTTTGGTTAAAAAGCCGTCCTGATTTATCGGGATGGCTTTTTTACTGTTATATTTGTATTTTACGGTTTAAGTTTTAAATTCCAACATGGGTATAAAAAAGTTGATCATTGCAGGTTTGTTTTATTTTTCCTCTTTTTCCGGCCAGGCTCAAATTATTCAGGATTCTATACACAAGGTTGTCAATTACGCGGATTCTGCTTTACGAATAAAAAATATCAATCCATACTTTACCTTACACGTTGATTCCACACTGAAGTATGCATTTGAAATCAACAAAGACCAATCTCAATACTACTGGTATTTAAAAAATTCACCCGTTGGATTAAAGATCAATAAAGACAATGGCGTATTAACATTTAAAGCCGAAAAGTCGTATTTCCTTTCCGGAAAACTAAAGTATGACTACGAGTATAAAGTGAATATAGGACTTCAAAATCTAAATAATCCGGCAGAAAGGATCGATACTTCTTTTATACTCCTTTTTTACAGCACCGAAATTATTCCTTCCAGAATAAAACCTACAGTAACCAGCACTTTGTATATCGATGAAGGAGATACCATTAGCTTTAAATTGCAATGCGACAACGGAAGTTTTCCCATCGAAGAAATTACTTATTTCAGTAATTACCAGGCGAAATCCCTTACACCCGTTGGCAAATGCAACGACGATTATACCTGGTTTGCTCCTTTCGATTTTGTAAAAGATACGGATAAGGACAGGCAAAAGTTGCTGGACTTATACTTTGTAGGCACTAATAAGTTCAACAGCAGGGATACGGCCATTGTTCATGTGTATGTACGGGAAAACATCAATTATCCTCAAAGGGTGATGGAATTTGAAAAGCTCCGAACTGATGTTCAGAATTATATTGTTCAGCTCAAGAGCAGTTTTAGAATTGTTGACAGGAAACTAAAAAGAACAAAAAAAACCCGGACCGGATTTGATTTAGGCTCTGCTGCTACAGGGCTTGGGGGAACAGTTTTTTCCTCTATGCCCAACAGTGATCAAAAAACTGCCGGTAAAATTTTACCCAGCGTTGGCGTGGCGCTGGTGCCGGTAAAAGAAGCTACTGCCCCTAATAACAGCTCTGATCAAAATACAGCATCTTTAATAAGAAACAGCATCAAAAGGCTCGAATACCTGGTGGCGGATAATACGATCGTAGGTGAAAAAGACCCGGAGATATTAAACAAAACAAAAAGGTTAAAGGATGAGTTGAAGCAAATGCAAATTCAACTCATTGATATACCGATTGCTGATGAAAATTTAAACAGTAAGGAACTGGATGATTACTTTAACAATCCTAAAGTAAACAAGAAATACAAGGTAAAACAGAAGTAAAGTTCCAATCGTTGCCTGTTCTTTTATTCCCCTTGTTTTACAAGTATTATGTCATTTGCAGGTTGCAGCTTTGTACCAGTTGTACATACCTGAATCCCCTTTCGAAACTTGATTTAAAAAAGGCTGTCCCAGGATTGAAACAGCCGGTAATCCATGTGTGTGTTACTTTACAATCACCTTAACCGTTGAAATATCCTTGTCGGGTGCAGTTACTTTTAGCTGGTAGATACCTGTGACCAGTCTGAAATCAGGTTGAATGTTTTCCATAGCCGTTCCCGCGGCATGGCTGATGGTTTTGGTAAATATTGTTTGGCCCAGGTTGTTTATCAATTTTACATCATATACGCCTGCTAGCATGCTTTTAAATTCAGCTCCAATGATGCCATTGGTAACCGGGTTAGGATAGATTCTTATACCACTGCCTGTAGTTTGCACAGTTTTTACAAGTACAATATTGCTATATTCAATTTTGCCGTCCGGGCTGATACTACCGATGCGATAAAAATTATTTCCTTGCAGCGGATTTGCATCAAGCCACTTATAATCAGCACTATTTTGGTTGGTACCAGTAGCTGGTGTAGCATTTACTTTCACAAAATTGATCCCATCACCACTTTTCTCCACTTCGTACCGGGTAATATTGATTTCATTTGCAACCGACCATTCTACCATATTGCCGGCAGTTTGCTGGTATGCCCTGATGCTCTTGTAGGTAACGGGTAATGGTCCACCCGATTTTTTAAATACAATCCTGAACCTGTTTATAGCGGCGCTGCGGGCTTCTCCATTGATAACAAAATCATAAAGAGACTTTGCTGAAATATTCAACGGGGTTTTTATACCTGTATAGCTGTCTTCTAACCAGGCGGTTAGTAACGGATCGAAACGGGATGGAATAAATTCCCACCGGTAACTACGTTGGGTGGTTCTTGAAAGTTGAATAAATAATGTGTCATCAACGGTAAGTAGAGGCCTTCTTTCAATCGCCAATGATTTGGTATTTCTCATTAAAGAAACGTTCTCACCTGTATTTGTAAATTTAAGCGGATCCTTTATGTCCACCGCAGCGTTACCACCAGTATAGAATTCCGCTAATGTTCCATCAGCCAGGGTGGATGAATTGTCAGTATTTGGAACGTATAAATTAATTCTCAATGTCTGGCTTGAATTAATTGCTTTACCTGTCGGGCGAAACATGCCGAGATTGTTTTTTGCCGTTTTATTACTCTCATTAAATTCAATGGAAGCCGCACCGTCGGCATTAGTTTGAATGAAGAAAGCCTGGCTTGATTGTATAATTGAGTCCTGACCACTTGGGCTTGGGGGTGTAGGGGAATATGTAGAATCTGCAGGAGAATAACTCACTAAAATGTAACCGCCCACACTATTAAGTTTTGGATCCCATACATAGAACATATTTTCTACATTAGATCTTTGGACCATTGAGAAATTGACCGGTGAAGCATAAGGGTTACCTACTAAAGTAAATGCTCTGAAAAAAGGATCAGCTGCAAAAATTTGCTGCCCTGTTTGTAAATTCCCTTTGCTGCTGAGTGTTGTGATGTTACTGGTGATGCCATTGGTATTTGCGGGATCCCTATCGCCCCGTACAAAAAGAAAATAGCCAATATTAGCAGCACTTACTGAATTGCCCGACAATAGCGTGGTTTTGGTATTTAAAACCGGTGAAAGGCTAACACCGTATTTCATCGAGGACGAATTATTTGGGCTAATATCCAGGCCGTTCGCACTTGGAACTGCCGCCGGACCGGTAACCAGCGTTCCTTTTCCAGGCACATTAATACCACCATTTTGCCAGTTACTGGAAATTGATCCTGTATTAGAGAGCGGCGATGTAACGAGGCGCCACGCTCTAAGGGCGGGGAAGTATCGCTGAACAGTGGCTTGGCCACTAATATGGGTATTGGTATAAGCCCCTCTGTTAGTAATATCAGCTACCCGTGCCGTACGGGTAACCGTGGATCCCAGAATTAAATTGTCACCTGTATTTAAGGTTATATTATCGGCGCCAAACGTAAGGGAATCTAATATACTCAAAAAATCAGCAGGGACAGAAGAAATTGCAAGCCCATTAATATTGTTTGCTATTAACCCTCCAATGCTATTATTTTTAAACCAGCTTCCTTTAATCACCGGCTGAGGTGCTGAACCATTGAATTCAATTGTACCGGCAGAAGCATTAAATATCCCGTTATTAATGATGCTATCACTGACGCACAATTTTCCGCCAGTAACCGTCACGGACGCACCGATGTTGATGCGAATCTTTCGAACACTTCCTGACCCGCCGGTTAAAACCGGAAAATTTATAGCCGACGCCGGGATAATGATATTGGTAGAACTCACCGGTATACCGCCACACCAGTTTTGAGCGTCGAACCAATCACTGCTGTTTATCCCCCGCCACGTAACTGTGGATTGAACATTGATCATTAAACTAAACGGAGATGATGCGGTGCAACTCCCGTTACTGAGAGAGTCAATTTTTAACGACTGACCATTATTTGCGGCGGAAAGCGTACTGCTCACAAAAGTGGCCACACCAGCTGCGTCTGCAGCTACCCCCATAACCGGAGTTTGTTGTATTCCTGCAATAGAATAATAAACATTAGATGTACTCAGAGGAACCAAGCCGTTTAGTGTGATAGTTGCCCCGCTTCCGATGCAGCCCACTGAAGGTTGCGAAACACCACTAAGTGTTGATGCGGGGATTACTGTAACAGGCACAGGTGTAGCAGGTTGTGCGCAGCCAAATGAATTAGTCGAAGTTAAAACATAAAATGTATTAATTGTTGGTGCTACCCCGGTAGGATTGCCAATTGCTGAACTGAAGCCTGCAGGGAATGAAGCCCAGCTATAACTATAGTTTTTTGATTTGCCGGTGATGGAAATATTGTCTATTGCCCAGCATCCGCCAACTGTTGCATCGTATTTAAACCGGATATAAAAAGTCGCTTTCCCAATATAACTTGCCAGGTTGACAGCAGAACTCAAAAAGGCTGCCTGCGAGCCCAGGCTGGACGAATAAGTTGCTACCGCTGTCCAGGTAGTACCGTTAGTAGACACTTCTACCCTCGCATTATCATCGCTCACGGTTTTGAGAAATTGGTAGAAGTCCAATTTCAAACTGTCATAGCCAACTGTACTCATTACGGCGGATGTTAAAGTAACATGTGTAATACCGCCTGTGTTTGCGCCGCTATTTGTAAAATAGAACTTGCTGTTATCATTAGAATGGATCGAAACAGACTGGTAAAGAAATCCATCCGGCTGAATGGCCCAGGCAGCCAGAGCCAAATTTGTACCAGTAGAGGTGTTTTGCTTGGTCCAGCCCAATCCCCCGGAGTTAAATTTTTCTCGAAACAAAGCTGAAAGATAAGAGGAATCCGGAACCGCGAACAAATTAATTGCAGAGCCATTGCAGATGGAATTATTGGAAGCATATGCTGAAACCATTCCGTTATTTGAATAAGGGTTTATATCTAAAAAGACTGTGTCAGCAACTGCCGGACAGCCGTTCAGCGCAGCAATCGTATTCCAAATCACATAGTTGCCGGGAGTGGATGCACCAACATTAATAACCCCAAGCGATGTGTAGGACAATCCTGAAGAAGAAGAGGCGGAAGTTGAGGAAAAAGTACCTGCGTAAGCAGTATGATCAAAGACTGGTGACTGGTTCGCAACGTTTATACTCTGGCATAAGTCGTTAGTTGCACTATAGTGAAAATTTGCTACTGGTAAAGCAGTAATGGTAATTGTTTTTGTTCCCACTCCCGCAGTGCAACCTATGGGTGCTACAGTGTTTTTAATTGTGTACGTTCCGGGGGTACTGGCAGACAAATCTATCTGCCCGGTACTACTGTTCACAAATTTTAATACTGAGCCCGGAATTGCCGGAGTAAAAGAGAAGATGCCCGCTACGCCAGAACCAGTGAAACTTGGAAAAGGGTTGATGCCGGTGTTGCAAAAAGGACTGGCATAACTAATCCCTGGCTGAGGGTTTGAATTTATGGATACGACAACAGCTTCAATGTCTGAACACGCTCCATTAACCGCCTGGATATAATAGGTGCCGGTTCCTACACTTGCCGGGGTTACTAAAGTACTTGTTGCGGCGGAATTGTTCCAATAAAATAAAGATCCGGCCCCAAGTCCCGTTGTACCTGCTGTAACAGAATTTGAGGTCAAATTAACTGTGCCAGAACATACCGCCTGGTTGGTTATCTGAAGAACAGGCGTGGATGCGATGGTTACGATTGCCGAATCTATCATTAGTATACCACAACCCGTGCTGTCATTGGTTGCAAAAACTTGAAATGTAGTAGTTGTATCCAAAACTCCGGTCGGCAAGTAAATAGTACTGCCGGTGCCGGCAACGGTTGTACTTAAATCCAGGGGAGCCCTCAATTGGTACGTTACACCAGTTTCTGATTGCATACTGATGCTGGTTGCAATTCCGGAACACAATGTTGTTGTCAATGGCTTGGGTGTTTGGTACTGGGGTAAAGCGCTAACGTTAACTGTAGTACTCGCAGCGACCTGGCAGCCGAGTCCATCGGTAATCGTAAGATGATACACGCCATTATTTGTAGCAGTGGCAACTGGAGTAACTGTAACTAACGGAGCGGAAGTTGTGATATTAAATGAATTCGGACCCGTCCATGTGTAAGTATAAGGGCTTGCTCCTCCTGCGGCATTAGCAGTTAGATATAAAGAACCTGCACTGCAAACTGAAGCTCCTGAGTTGGAAATTGGTAGAGCAGAAAGTGAAACAGGTGAAAGAGTTCCAAACGAAATGTCGTCTAGGCCAAAATCATTGCCACCTGCCGCAGTGCTGAGGTCAACAATAGAAATATCAGCAGTAGTAGCCGGTCCAGAATTCCATTGTCCAAAAAAACGTACCCAGGTATATGGACCACTAGTAACTGTATACCCGTTTGGCAGGTAAGCAATACTTCCGCTCTGAACACCATTTATCTTGAATTGCAATATCGCGGTGAAACTACTTGGCTTACCAGTTATATTGGTAAGGGTGAGCGCCCAGGCAGAAAAATAATAAGTGGTATTGGGTTGCACCACCAGAGGAGCAATTGGAGCCCACGCCAGTGCACCTGCAGGTGCCGGAGCACCATTCACAATCATAAAATTACCGGTACCGGTAGTATGATCTTTTCCATTAAACGGTCCATTAGTAAGATGAGCATCCGTTCTCACAGAATATGTTCCTTCAACACTGGTGTTATTGAAATTGTAAATATATGCAGTGGTAAACCCGGTATTTCCTGAGCTAAAATTACCATTAGGTACAAGCTCCTGGGCCACAGTGATGGAAGCATTAGCTGCACAACCATGTGTGCTTGTACTGGTTGAAACAGAATAGGTGCCAGCATTATTTATGTTAATAACCTGTGTAGTCTGACCGGTACTCCATAAGTAGGCAGAACCAGCACTGGATGTCAGAGTAACAAAACCGTTACCAGTGCAATAATTGGTTGAAATAACAGGTACTGCCGGCAAGGGATTAACCGTAACAGTCACAGTGAATGTTGCTCCTGAAACTCCACATAAGGAAGGTGTAACGGTATATGTGGCTGTGGCCGGGTTGGCTGTTATATTGGTCAGGGCCTCGCTTACGGCAAAAACTCCGGATGTTTGTGCTGAACCTCCGGTTATTGAATTTATCGGGCTGATTACCGGGGCACCCCAGGTGTAAGTAACATTAGAAGCCCCTGGTGTTGACGAAAATGTGGAAGCACTACAACTTGTAACTGCCTGGTTTGAGATAATAAGCTGTGCTGAATTATTGATCGAAAAATAAAAACTCTGGTTACATTCCAGCAATCCTTTTTCGGAAGCTGATAATGTTCCTGCAAACAATATTAATTCAGAAACGCAATCATTATTCTTCAAGCCCCTGGTGTTACTGCTAATATTGGAACTTATGGAGAAATTATTGTTGAAGGGCGATGTGGCGGATGAAGTCAATGTATGCAAGGTTGTATTTCCTGTCATAGTTTGTACCCCATTTACCCAATTAGTTGGAGGTACGCCGGTACCATATACCCAGTCGGCCGTATTTGGCCCGTTACCGTAGCCTGCCCTGATCGAAAAATCTGCATGTGCAGGCATAGCAAAAAGTGTTTGGTAAGCTGAGGATCCTGTACTGTAAAGCATCCGTACGGCATTTACAGTTTGCACGGTTGTACTGGAACTGCAAACGAGATACTGAGTTATTGAAGAACCTTGCCATATTATCGCAGCTTTTCCATTCACCTTTTTTAAAGTATCTCCTTCGACAACGATTGCCTGGTAGGCGCCTGACAATGAGCTGACAACATTTTTACTGTTTCCGCTTTGATCATACCATGTGTGTAGGTAACATTTAGCTCCCACGAAAAAATCGCCAAAAGTCATGCTATTGGCGGCTCTAAATTGACCGGTAGCCGAAGTTAAAGCATTAGCTTCTAGCACCAGGTGTGTGTCGTCAGTTATTACACTCACAATCCCGATGGTTGTCTTTGTATTGATATCGACCAAAATATCGCCTACGCTTAATTCCGTGGTGAAGGTTGTCATTGTTCCTGTCACTACTGCAGAGCCCGCGGTAACATCCAATGCCCCACCAGGTTTGAAGAAAGATGAAGTGTTTACCAGTGCAATACCTGGTTTAAATTTAACCGTGCTTAAAGCACTCACTTCGTTCCTGCCATCGAACGCCACGTCCACCTCGGCACTATCCGTACTTCGTTTTACCCTAATTGCCTGGCCGGTATAGGCACTGTTAACTTTGCGTAAGCTATAGGCTGCTGACGGAGCCGTAGAAGAAAGGCCTAAAAGGTCGAGGTTTTGTGCATCAACCTTATGTATCGGCCACACCTGTAGCAGGAATAAAAAGCTATAAAAAAACAAACCAACAATTCCATTGGAAAAAAAATACGCTGATTTGCTTCCTTTAATATTGTTTTGCTGTAAATGGTAAATTTGCTCCATACTAAATTTCTGTTTCCCTGACGTAGCGCCCGTGGGCTGCTTTTATTCTCAAAAATGAATAACTCTTAGCAAGCTTAATTATTCAACATGCATTTAAACTCTTGATGGCTAGCGACGATGCGTAGCAAAAGCAAATAAACTGATCGATCGTGGGGATTGGAAAATGGGTAGAAACAATAATTGTGATCATCCGAAGACGATATATTACTTTTCTGTGATCTTTTGGTTGGGATTGGAGATGAGCGCCGGGTATGCGTTTAAAGCAATTACAGCCATCTCTGCAGAAATTCAGGGAATTGGAGATTTGAAAACCTATTTTACGTCACTTATGAGTACCAAATATATTCTTAAGTAAGAAAATGTATTAAAACCGCTCATTAAATACTTTTAATTTTAAAAATATTTGCACTACATGTAATCATGTTGTCAAAAATAGACTGCCGGTGATATTTAAAACTATTGTACGTGATTCAGGTAGATGTAAGGAGCTCAAAGATAAATAAATATTGCTTTTTACCAAATCTTTTTATGGGGCAGCCTTATCTCAAACTAACAGAGGCGATTACACGAGGAAAGATAGCCGCGGTGGCCGGGACAATGTGAGGGTTTTGAAAAACTGAATGTCTGTAGAAACAATCTACTGAATGATCATTTGCAGTATGCTGGTAGTTTTTGTGGGTAAGCTTATTTCCAATTGATACATTCCGGAAGGTAACGGAGTGCCAGGCGTAATCGCTTCTGTCACATCAGGCATCGCATGAAAAATCATTTTACTAAAAACGATTTGCCCAGAGCTATTGATCAATCTAAAAAAATAAAATCCTGTGGGTGAATTATTGAATTGCAAATTAATTGTGCGGCCCCTTACGGGATTCGGAAAAACGCTGATGGCAGGCAAAGCATCAAAACTTTGGCTCACAACCCGGCTACAATCTGTCTTTCCTGCCGCATCAATGCTGCAGATGCGATAAAAGTTGGCAGCACTGCCAGGATGCAAATCCAACCAACTATAAATATGGTCAGCGCCGTTTAAACTGTTTGAATTTATCGTCGCAACTTTGTTGAAATTGATGCCATCATCACTCTTCCACACTTCATATTGCACAATGTTGGATTCGTTTTGCAAAGTCCATTGAACGAAAATCGAATTATCCTTCCGCATTGCTTTTATGCTGTTAAAAATAACTGCCAGCGTGACTGCACGCTCCGATTTAAATATCACGCTAAACCGATCTGGAGCGGTACTCCCCGCATCACTATTGACGATGAATTTGTACCTCCCGGATGAATTAACGTTTAAAGGAATTTTCATACGGGTATAGTTGTCGTTGAGGTACGCACTTAGTAAAGGGTTCAGGTTACCAGGTTCAAATAGAAGTTCGTATGCCCGCGGGGTTGTTCTGGTTAAAGTATAAAACAGTGTATCCATTGTTGTGATCAAGGGCCTTCTTTCAATGGCCATAGCGCTACCTGTGCGAAATAAGCCGAATGTCTCATTTACATTGCCAAATTTCAAGGCATCCTGCAGATCAACTGTGTCGTGAAAACTGTCGCCAAACTCGGCAAGATTTCCATCTGCTAACCTCGTTGATTGATCATCGTCCAACAAGTATAGATAAGATCTGAAAAAAGGCGTTGTCGATACCGGCCGAAATATTCCCAAGTTGTTGGCTGTTGATTTACTGCTTTCATTGAAAGTTACATTACAGTCGCCCATTGCATCCGTTTCAAAAAAGAATGCCTGGCTGGATTGTATGTTCAGGTCCTGTCCGCCTAAACTTGGGGGCGTTATACTATAAATCCCATCATTGTCAAAATCATCAACTGTTACAAACCCTCCCACGGTATTTAATTTTGGATCCCAAACAATAAAACGCTTCATTACATTGGTTCTGGAAATCTTATTGAAATCTATCGCTGACGCATAAGGATTACCGACGAGACTAAATAGCCGTGCACCATTTACCGTTCGGGCAAGGCCGGAAAAGATTTGATTGCCCGTTTGCAATTTACCCCTGCTGCTTAAAGTAGTGGTATTGGTATTAGGAAACACTGTATTGTCAGGGGCACGACTGCGATCGCCTCTTACAAACATAAAATAACCAATATTAGCAGCGCTCAATGAACCCTTCGAAAGAGGTGTCAGCGTATTGCCAATATTTACATATGTATTGTTCTGAAAGGATTTCAGAGAATAGTTGTTGAAACTACTATTGTCTAAACCATTGCCGCTTAGATTGGCACCAGGCCCGGTGACAAAACTTCCCAACCCTGGTGCAAACACCCCATTGTTTTGCCACTCACTAAAAATAGTAGTGGGTGTACTTTCTGAACTCAAAGGGGATGTGATTAGTCTCCATGCACGAAGAGCAGGATAATATCGCTCGACTATAAATCTGCCCGTGCCTTGATAATTTATAAAAGCACTCGCCGGAACAGGTGCAACCCGCGATGTATTATTAACTGATGATAACAGGCGGATATCGCCTGCATTCAAATCCAGGATGCTGTTGTTTGCTAAGGCAAGTTCGTTACTAACCGCGATATCATTGTTGATATTCAATCCACCACTGCTGGTATTTTCATTGTGAAGATCATAAAAAACCAGGTTGGGCAAAGCGCTTGCAGAAATAGACTGGGAGGATGTTGTACTATTAAACTGAACCGTCCCATTGTTATGTTCAAATTTACAAGCAGTAGTTTTTGTTAAATTCCCATTGATCGATAACTCGCCAGTGGGAGCAGTTTTAATGCCGCTACCTGATAAGATAAGATTGCTATAAACAAGTCCGTTTGCAGTCGTAAGGGGTTGATCACCCAATCTCGTATAATTGACGCTACTTCCGGGATTTCCTTTCACCAACGAAATATTGGTAATATTAGCATGAACAGAGGAGTTATTTGAAAGCGATGGGCTGTATCCATTGAATCCCTGGTTATTTCCACACAGAAAACTGGCATTGTTTTCAACGGTCACAATCTGACCACCCGTTGATGCTGCAGCCGTAATTGAATTGTCATTTATTTCAAAACTGCCCCCCGATTTAACTGTAAAAGACCCATTATTGTTTAAAGTGATGTTTCCGTTTGAATTACCCACATATGCACCCGTAATTTCTATATTTTGATATGCAGTGTTCCGGATCGTTTGCCCACTGATGCCATTACACGCAAATTCAATAATACCTCCTTTCAAATTGTATGTGCCTGACATATGTGGTTGCGGGTTATTTGTTCCACTCAGTTTGAATCTTCCCCCGTCCATGGTAAGACTTGTATTGATATCCCCCAATGTATGGCTCCCGGCATCCAGTATTGCGGCTCCAGTGATATAGATTGTGCCGGCAGGATTAAAAGGACCGGTAACAATTTTGACACCACTTCCGGAAAATACCAGGTTCCGGTAGTCATTCCTGGATGTAACCGCCTGTGAATTGCCGCTGGCCAATCCGTACTCAATGGTACAGCCTGCATTTAGTGTGGGAAGTATTCCCGGAATGGAAGTATTGATACCCGAAAAACCCTGCATATCCCTTGTGATAAACCTACCACTGATTATGATATTCCCGCCACCATTTTGAGTTACCTGGCTTTCTCCCCCACTGTCATAACCAGCGCCCGAAGAAATCGTTAGCAATCCACTTAAAGCAATATTATCAATCCCGTTCATTGCTAAAGTTCTGTTACCCGCAATGGTGATGTTCCGCAGAAGGAGGTTTGAATTGGTCGGCAGGTTAACCGTGCCGCCAGTATTTCCGTGTATAAAAAAATCGCTGCTATTTGAACCTGCTATATAACCAGACCCAGCAATTAAAGATGCTCCATTAAGATCAAGGAATGTACCCGGTCCAATGGTAAACACTCCATTGGAGAGTTGGAGATTGCCTGCAACGGTTCGGCCCCCCAGCGATGTCGGAATGGTAACTCCGCCAGAATTATTTATGGCAACGGCAAACGGTCCACCAGTTGCCGGAAATTCTGCAGCAGTAATAATTTTCGCGATGCTTCCGGAATATTTCAACGCTCCTAACGGACCATATAAAATTTTGCCGGTTCCGGTGAGTGTAATGGAAGAAGGCTGAAAATAATCCAGGGTACCATTGATCGTGAGTACGGTGCCATCATCTATCGTAAGATTTCCATTCACCAAACTAAGATCATTAACAGTTTGATTGCTGCTGATCTTCAAAGAACCGCCATTCACTACAATATTATTGTTTGCTGACAATGTGTTCCCTCCCACCCGGGCAAGTTGTAACACTCCACCATTCGGCCCGATAGTCGTTGTACCGGAATAAGTATTTGCATTGGTAAGTAATAGGGTGCCCGCGCCAACCTTGGTGAGCATCCCCGAACTCGTTTTATCACTGATCAATGCATCAATGGTTAGCGTGCCCGCAACAACGTTGATCGCTGAACCGGTAGTGTTGCCCAATTTCAAAAGATGCGTGTTGCCAATAGTGAATGATCCACTGTTGAGCAACTGGCCGCCATCTACCTGGATGATATTGGATGCATTTCCAAAACTTCCATCTGCCGTAAATCGTGTTTGGCCACCATTTAAATTTACGGGACCTGTAAACGTATTTGCAGTATTGGTGATATCAAAAAGACCGCTGCCACCGGCATTGCTGGTAAAACTGATTCCATTACCACCTGAATTGCTGATAACACCACCCAATGAGATGATGCCAGAGCCACCAAGTGTAAATACCCGGTTCATTCCGCCCAACGAAAGAAAATCAGTAAAAGTGATATTCGCCGAACCAACCGCCGGTAGATTGATATCGCCAAATTGCACATCTCCACCGATCAAAATTCCACCCGGGTATTTACCACCTAGATCGCGGTTGTTATTAGCGGCAACAATACCTCCATTCAGCGAAAGTATATTTCCTCCCATGGCATTGATGCCCCCAATCACAATCGTTCCGCCGTTTAGGGTAAACCCACCTGTATAAATAGAAATCGTGCTCATCAATAAAACGCCTGCACCCAATTTATTGAAGCCTGTGCCGGGAACCGAAGAAATTGCCTGTGACATGTTTACCACCTTCCCACTCGCTATTGTAAAAGGTGCAACAGTTCCACCCGTGGAAAGCGTTCCTCCATTCACCCAGGTAACATTGGCACTTGCATTGATCGCGACAACGTTTGTAGTGGAGCCCGTAATGGTTGCATCATTATCAAAATTGATAATTGCACCCCCGGAAGTATTTAGCGGTGAGGTATAGGGCCCGGCCGGATTGGTACTCCATACATTTCCATTCAGCGCTCCTGATACGCCAAAATAATTATTAGTCTGGCTAATTGCACCTAAAGGAATTCTGAAAAAAACCACTACGCAGAGCAGGATTTTTAAATGAGTTTGCAAAATTATAGGTTTGGAGCAGCCGCTGGCCCGCAAAAGGCAATGGTAAATTTCCTTCATAATACTTTTTTAAACGTGAAAGCTTTACAACCTGAAAACGGGACGAATACCACTCACTGTGGAAGAGAGAAATGAAAGGGAGGGGTACGGAAAAAGTCTATGCTATTTTAAATGTAAAAAGATTGCCTATAATTGTTATTTTTCCTTATGAACATATTTCGCAACATTTGATCGAGAAATGTGGATTGGCAATAAATCCGGTAATTTGGATAGGTGCTATCCGGGTTTTGTTTAACGGAATGATATAGTTCGTAAAAATTGAACCATGCAATTCGTATGTACCCACGAACATCCTTAAAGAACCTGTTGTGGGCTGGACTTCCCATCACTCTATTAAGAAAATTAATGATTGACTTCTTTCTCACAAAAACAAGCTAATGGATTCACTAACACATATCGCCCTGGGCGCCTGTATGGGCGAAGCATTTGCCGGCAAAACGGTTGGAAGAAAAGCCATGCTATGGGGCGCTCTTGCCCAAAGCATCCCCGACATTGATTTTCTTGCCGCTTTCTGGATGAAAACCACCGACAATTTACTGGCGCACCGGGGATTCACCCATTCAATATTATTTTGCCTGCTCATCACTCCCCTGTTCACTTTTTTTGCGGAACGCTGGCACCGGCCTCATAATATTTCGTTTAGAAGATGGTTTGCTTTCTTCGGTTCAGTAATTTTTGTGCACCTGTTTATCGATGCATTTAATAATTATGGAGTGGGGTGGTTTGAGCCCTTTAGCCACCAACGCATCTCGTTCAATGCAATCTATGTAGCTGATCCTTTTTTTTCCATATGGCCGGGTATTGCACTTGCCGCACTGGTATTGATGAAAAGAAGGCACAAAAAAAGAATGTTCTGGTGGAAGTTCGGTTTGGGCATGAGCTTTCTTTATCTGTCCTACTGTGTTGTAAATAAGTTGACAATAAATTCCGATGTGCAACAGATTTTTGCCCGGCAGCATATTGAGCATACAAGGTATTTTACAACGCCGGCGCCATTACAAAACTGGCTCTGGTTTGTAGTGGCGGGCACCGATAAAGGTTATTATGTTGGATACCGCTCTTTATTTGATTCAAAAAAATTTATTCATTTTGAATATTTTCCCCGAAACGACAGTTTACTTACGCCGGTAAGGTCAGACGAAGACCTCCACAAACTCATCCGTTTTTCACAGCAATTTTACACTGTTGAAAAATACAACGATACCCTCGTTTTTAATGACCTTCGTTTTGGACAGGTCATCGGCTGGCACAGTCCACGCGAAAAATTTGCCTTCCATTACTATCTTCAATACCCGGATGAAAATACGCTGGTTGTGCAGCGTGGCCGCTTTGCGCAATGGGATTGGCCCGTTGTAAAATCCTTACTTCAGCGAATTAGAGGAAATTAATTTTGCTGTCTGAAATAAAATGTAAACACATGAAACCCGAGCCGGAATAATTCAAAAGAACCCCATCTGAAAAATTGCTTGAAAATATTTTTAGTGCGCTTATGGCTCTCCAGTGTAATCGGTGTACAATCATTGGCAATGATCTCTTCAAGCGTTTGTTCCACATGTTTTGAGAAGGAAGGGTTTTTAATGTCCAGGTTCAGTTCGATACTTGCGTAAGCGCTGATGTCATTCACATTATACGAACCAATGGTCATCCATTGGCAATCGGATACTGCAATCTTTCCATGCAAAATATTATGCTGGTATTCATATATCTCAACTTTGTTGCGCAACAGCCAGTCGTACATATACCGCTCGGCATTTTTCGCTACCACCAGGTCTGATTTACCTGCCATGATCACCTTTATTTTTACTCCCCTGCGAACTGCTCTTTTGATGGTACGCCGCATGACGGCACCTGGTAAAAAATAACTGCACAATATCGAAATATGCGATTGCGCGCCTACCATGATTTCAATGTAGGTTTTGGAGATTTGATTCTTGCGGCGCACCCAATCATTCCTGCGTATTCTCACATCCGCTATTTCATCGGGTTTAATATCGAGCTTTAACCGTCTTGGATTGCAGGGCTCCACTTCCGTATCGGCCTTAAATCCTTTCCAGGTTTCCCAACATAAAACGCACAAATCTTTAACAATCGGGCCTTCTGTAAATAATGCAAAATCGAGCCATGCAGGACTGCCCGGCAAATCATTGTAATGATTGCTGATGTTGATGCCGCCAACCATGGCGATGTCGGTGTCTACCACTACTATCTTGTGATGCAGCCTTCTTCCAAAATAAAAATTATTGCCTTTGAAAAGCGGGTCAAAATAACGGAAGTTAACACCCCCATCCTGTAAGTACTGAATAAAAGCTGCGGAAAGAGATTGCGACGCATACCCATCGGCTAATAAATATACCTTCACCTGGCGCTTCGCCGCTGCTATCAAGGCTTCGGCAATCTTTTTACCCGTTTCATCTTCATCATAAATATATACCTGCAGGTGGATGGTATCTTTTGCCTGGCTGATAATTCTTTGCAACAACTCAAAATAAGCTATCCCACCCCTTATGAGTTTAACTTTATTATTTGGTATATAGGCAAAAGCGTTTTTTTTTATACTCCGACGTAACATAAAAACAAGCTACTTAAAAAATAATGAATACAATTTTATTTTAGAATAAATTTCCAAAACGACATGCTTTAAATGAATCTTCAATCCAACCATATAAGTGCTGCTGAAAATATTTCATTTTTTGTCCGGGCAAAAACAGCAATGTGGAACATTCTTGCATCGCCCTCTTGTACTTTTTCAGCTTTATTGAACTTGCCCATCGTTGTTAGCTGCTACTGCTTCACAAAACATACAAAGCCCACTGGCAGTCTCAATGCAGACTCCTTTTTTTTAATTAATTTTGCCCAATGAATTTTCGGAACCGCAGAATTGAAAAGAAGACAAACACCCATCCCAAACTAAAAACCCTCAGCTTTAAAGACCGGTTATCCGCACTTCAAAATGTACCGGCATTTTTCAAACTCGTTTGGCAAACCAGTCCATGGATGGCGATTTTAGGTGGCTTCCTGCGAATAATACGATCCGCCATCCCATTGGCAATATTGTATGTAGGCAAACTGATCATCGATGAAGTGGTAATATTACATGCAGCGAAAGGTTCCCTGTCAAATGATATACTTTGGAAATGGCTCGTAGCAGAGTTCGCCCTTGTGATACTTTCGGATATCCTCAACCGTAGTATCAGCCTCCTGGATGGAATGTTGGGCGATCTCTTCGCCAACCATAGTTCTGTAAGGATAATGGCACACGCGGCAACACTCGATCTCGACCAGTTTGAAGATTCTGTCTTCTATGATAAACTTGAACGGGCAAGGCAACAAACAGCAGGCCGTACCATCCTGCTTTCGCAGGTAATGAGCCAACTGCAGGATATCATCACCATGATATTTCTTGCAGCAGGATTGGTGGCGTTTAATCCTTGGCTGATCATCTTGTTGCTCGTGGCAGTCGTTCCCGCGTTCCTGGGAGAATCACATTTTAACGACCGCAGCTATGCACTCACCCGCGGACAAACACCCGAAAGAAGAGAACTCGATTATTTGCGCTATATCGGCGCCAGTGATGAAACCGCCAAAGAGGTGAAAATATTCAATCTCTCGCGTTTTATTATTGATCGTTTTAAGCAGCTATCCGGCAAATTTTACACAGACAATAAAAAGCTTGCCTTCAGGCGTTCGGGCTGGGGAACATTTTTTGCAATGATCGGTACCATTGGATATTACGGCGCGTATGTATTTATCCTCATCAGGGCTGTTAATGGAAGTCTTTCCATTGGCGATCTTACATTTTTAGCCGGCTCGTTCAGGCAAATGCGAGGCCTGCTCGAGGGCATATTGAACCGCTTCACCAGTATCTCACAAAGCGCCGTTTATCTCGGCGATTTTTTTGAATTCTTTACCATTCAACCAAAAATAACGGAAGCAAAAAATTCGCTTCCTTTTCCAAAACCAATTGTACAGGGCTTTACATTCGAAGATGTGGGTTTCCGTTATGTGAATTCAGAAAACTGGGCAAACCGTCACCTGAATTTCACTTTGCATCCTTCTGAAAAACTGGCATTGGTGGGTGAAAACGGTGCAGGTAAAACCACATTGGTGAAACTACTTGCCCGTTTGTATGATCCAACCGAAGGACGGATCCTATTGGATGGGCACGATTTGAAAGAATACAACCTGGAGCAGTTACGTATGGAGATTGGAATTATTTTCCAGGATTATATCCGGTACCAGATGTCATTTGCCCAAAATATTGCCATCGGAAATATCGGCGAAAAAGATAACCGGGCACTAATAAAAACCGCTGCGCAAAAGAGCCTCGCAGATAAACTTGCAGAAAAGTTGCCCAACCATTATGATCAGCCGCTCGGCCGGCGTTTTAATGAAGGCACCGAACTTTCAGGAGGTGAGTGGCAAAAGATAGCACTGGCAAGGGCTTATATGAAAGATGCACAATTATTGATTTTAGACGAACCCACGGCAGCATTGGATGCCAGGGCTGAATACACCGTGTTTCAACGCTTTTCAGAACTAACCAAGGGCAAATGCGCCGTATTGATCTCCCATCGTTTTTCAACTGTACGAATGGCCGATCGCATATTGGTATTGGAAAAAGGTGAACTAATAGAAATTGGAAGCCACGAAGCCTTACTCGCCAAAAATGGCCGGTATGCTGAATTGTTTCATCTACAGGCGATGGGGTACAGGTAAAGAAGGAGGTTCGAGGTTGAAGGTTGAAGGTTGAAGGTTCGAGGTTGAAGGTTCGGGTTAAAGGTTGATGGTTCGTATCCAGCGCAAGTTGAGAAATGTATGAGAAATAAGTGATGAGTAATGCGTTGCGAATAGCATAGGACAACCATCAACCTACAACAACTTTCAACCATCAACTTTCAACCTTCAACTAAATCGCCTGCCTTGCCTTCAACTCCAGGTATTTGTTAATAGCATTGATGGTAAGGCTTTCCGGCGCGGTTAAAATAGACAGTATACCAAACTTTGACAGTTCTTTCACGATCAACCTTTTTTCATACGCAAACTTTTCAGCAATCGTTTTGATATAAACCTCTTCAAGATTACCTGCATCGGCAGCAGACAATTTTTCTAGCTCCGTATTTTCAAAAAACACCACCATTAATAAATGATGTTTGGCAATGGACCGCAGAAAATTTAACTGTCGTTTTAAACCCGATAAAGATTCAAAATTGGTGAATAGAATTAGCAGGCTTCGTTGCTTTACCCTGCTGCGCAACTGCATATACAGCATTTCATAATCGCTTTCTAAAAAACTGGTTTGCTGGTTATATAAAAGCTGTAACATATTGGCCTGCTGAATAGGCTTGCGGTCTGCTGCCAGCATAGTTCCCATTTTATTATCAAAAGTAATCAGGCCTACTTTATCCTGCTTTTGCAGGCAAACATTACTTAGCACCAGCGTGCTGTTAATCGCATAATCAAGCAGGCTCACATTAGCAAAGGGCATTTTCATCAGCCTGCCCTTATCTATGATACAATATACCTGCTGGCTTTTTTCATCGGTATAATTGTTCACCATCAGCGACACCTTGCGGGCAGTAGCTTTCCAGTTGATGGTACGGATATCATCACCCCTCACATATTCCTTTATTTGCTCAAACTCCATGCTATGGCCGATCTTCCGCATCCGCTTATTCCCCTGTCCCGATTGCAGCGTGGTCCTTGACAGCAATTCATATTTACGCAATTGCATAAATGAGGGGAAAACGGGAATGGTAACAGAAGCTTCCACGTCATGCCTTCTCATCAATAATCCCAACCTCGATTGGATGTATAAAATTATTTTTCCAAAATGATATTCGCCTCTTTCCACGGGACGCAAACTGTAGGCAATACTCTTTTCCTCTCCTGCTTTAAACTTTTCTTTTAGTACCCAGTCACGTTTTTGAAACTGTTCCGGCAGTTCGTCGATGATTTCCATTTCCACATTAAAACGCATCGTATTCGTTACTCGCAAAGTCACCTTGTTTTCATCACTGTTACTAAAGCGCTCGGCGGTAATTCTTTTTGCAACAGGCGCTTTACTCAGCAAAAACAGAAAAAGGTAATCGATGAAAATAAGCACCAGCAATAAATACCATGCTATTTTAGGAACGATAAATAAGGGAGCAACAAAGAACGAAAAAATAAAGAGAACGATACAGATGCCGATGAGCAGGTACAAGCGGTTGGTTAGGTACAAGCCTCTGAAAGAAAGACCCGTAAATCCGAAGGAAAGCCCCCTAAATCCCCCAGGGGGGACTTTGGACTCCGCTAAATCTTCACGCTTTTTAATAATCATAAGTGGCATCGATAAACAGGCAATTTCTCAAAATAAAAGTGATAAGTATTTCAAAACAGGTATGTGCCCATCAGGGTACTTCTTACTTCCCCCTTGGGGACCGAGGGGGCTGCGGGGCCTTACCTCGGCACCTCAATCGCCTTCAAAATACTATCGATCAGGTCGTCAGTGGTGAGGCCTTCCATTTCTTTTTCCGGTGTAAGAATGATCCGGTGTCTTAACACCGGCGGGGCCATTTCTTTGATATCCTCCGGCGTAACAAAATCACGCCCCTTAATAGCTGCATTTGCTTTAGATGCCCTCAGTATCGCAAGCGATGCCCTTGGCGAGGCGCCCAGGTACAGGGCTGGGTTGCTGCGGGTTTCGATAACAATTTTCGCAATGTATTCAACAAGCCTTGCTTCGATAATAACAGACTGGATGGTGGTTCTGAAATTATTAATATCCATGGGTGATATTATCTTATTCACCTCGTACAGCAACTGCGCCTGCGTACGCCCGTGCTGGTTGTTCAATATGCCGATCTCTTCCTGCAGGGTCGGATACTTTACATCTATTTTAAAAATAAAGCGATCTAACTGGGCCTCGGGCAGCCTATAGGTACCCTCCTGCTCTACCGGATTTTGGGTGGCAAGAATAATGAACGGAAAGCGCATTTCATGCGTAATCCCGTCAACGGTTACCTGCCGTTCTTCCATCACTTCAAACAATGCCGCCTGGGTTTTAGCTGGCGCCCGGTTGATCTCATCTATCAAAATGATATTACTGAAAACCGGGCCGGCTTTGAAATAAAAATCGCCTTCCTTAGGATTGAAAACGGAAGTTCCTACAACATCACTTGGCATCAGGTCGGGTGTAAATTGAATCCTGGAAAAATCGACATCAATTACTTTTGCTACCAGTTTGGCGGTTAAGGTTTTGGCAACGCCGGGCACCCCTTCTATTAAAATATGCCCATCGCAAAGCAAGCCAATCAATAGTAGATCCAGCATAGCATGCTGCCCCACAATCACCTTGCCTATTTCATCCCGGATGCGATCCATACTTTGATTGAGCCCCGAAATATCAATGCGCTGCTCGAAAATACTTTCTTCTGTCATATCTTATTTTTATGAAAATTTTCTATCTGTTGATTTAGGGATAACATTTGTTCATCGGTTACTTCTGTTGATTGCTGCAAGGTATCAATGAAATTAAACAGCCTTTCAGTGCCGTCTTTTGTATTATTACTTTTTCGGCTAAGGGTGGTAATAAAAGCATCATCGATATGACTTGTATTCAGGTAATATTGATTTCTGATGTATTCAAGGAAATAAGTAATCAGCTTATCGGCAATATTACGATTATCTTTTTTTTGTAAGTAAAGCCTGCCGATGGTTTCGGTGAAAGTAATGGTAGTATTGGTGTTTGGCGGAATGGTTTGTACAATGCGTTGCCTGCGTTTACCTCCAAAGAAAACGTACAATGCAAACAGCAGCACCAGCAACCAAAAAGCCCAGGCCATTGCGGGATATCGCAGTAAAACAGCCAGTCCCGAATTGTTCCCTGAACCCGCCCGCGGGTAATTTTTTTTGTTGTAATAATCATCCCAGTACACATGTTCGGGGACGGATGGAGTTAATGAAAACACATGTTGAAAATATTTGTAATTATCTTTTTGCAGTAAAAAATAATTGCTCAAAGCCCTTGGTTCAAGATGAAGATAAAAGCGGCCCTTGCCATAAAAAACCACCATAAAATTGTAACCCGATTTATTATGCCCCAATGCTCTTGAATGTTTCTTATCGAATTTGGTGAAATGATTATAAAAGGGAACATAAAAATATTGGTAAGCAACAGAATCACCATATATTTCCGCAGCTACTTTCACAGAAGTGTATTTCATTTCCCTGATAAGCTGATCGTAGAAAGGTTTGCTAACAGTGCAGCCGAGTGTATCTAACAAACGGCGGTCGATATTATCACTTGAAATAAAGAGGGTGTTTCCGTTGTACACATACTCCAGCATGCCATCCAGATCTTTCTGTGTTAAAAAAAGATTTTTACTAACATTGATATAAAGTGAATTCGTGTCTGATATTTCCTGCCAGGTGGTTTCGAATTTATTCTTTAACGTGCGGATTGAATTATTGGAATACAATTGCTCCAGTTGATTGTGCAAAACGTAGGTTCCAAACGGGTTTTTATCCAGGTGGGAAAATGTTTCCTTCAAAGGCGGCAGCTTTATCCTGTTTGTTGTACAGGATATGGCCGCCACAATGACCAATGCTATACAAATGCTATGTATTAATTTTTTGTTCACTGCTTCACTTCGCTGTTAAACTGTATGAATTTATTTTGAATAACACTGAAAACACTTTCATTAACGTCAAAGCCGCCATACCACACATATTCATAGTGAAGGGTTAACGAAGTAAAAGCTTTTTTATAGGGCTTGCCCGACAACTCACTCACATACTCATAGTTGGTTTTATCTGCGGCATATTGAATGGCGCCTTTTGAAGCAAGTTTTTGTAAAGATTGCAGGTAATGGTACCTCACCGCAATGCGATAGTTTTTGGCACTGACAGCCTGGGCAATCAACTGGGCATAATCCGTGTTCATTGTAAGATTTTCCGCTTCATCCCGTAAGACTGTAACGTAGCTCCTTGCATATGAGCGCTGAAAAAAGCCTTCCGTAAAAAAAAGCTGGTACAAAATGAAGCAAACAAAAAAGCCTGCCAGTGTCCAGAAAAAATATTTTGTAATGGACGAATTAAAAAAGCGTGCCAGCCACGATACTTCATTTTTAGAATTACTTTCTTCAGCATCCATTTTTTGCTGGTATGCACGCAGTAAGGAATCGAGGTTTTTTGCGTATGCAAAAGGTTTGGAACTTTTAAGGCGCCGAATAGAATCCCGTTCTACAAAAAGCTGGTTATTCTTTAACAATGTATCTGCCGTGTATTCGTCTTCATCATTGTTCTCTTCAAGATCACTTTCAGGTTCAGTTACTTCTTTATTTATTTTGGAAGTAGTGGTAGCTTCTCCTGTTGAGCCGGTGTATGAAGTTGCTGAATCTTTATAAGCAGTTCCCCTATCCTGCGCCTGCGGGTAAAAGGTACAGAATAACAATACAACAGCTGGTATGACAGATTTGAAAGAAATCATCTTGTAATGGCCGGTGTTTTCAATATACCGTCTTTTTGAAAATAGAAGCCCTTCTTGTGTAAAAAAATTGGGTAAAATACGAAGTACCATGCGATGAATGAAAGTGATAGAGCAAGGATGATTACACTGGCCCATACAGGTAGCCCGATATTATTTTCTTTATCAAAGGTATTGCTCATCAGGTGGGTAACGTAGCTTTCAAAAAAAGCAGCTAGGATAAAAATAGGTACCAGTACGATCATGATCTTTAATGCGTCTTTGATACCATTCCTGAATGATACCATCCTTGAGTAGGTGCCCGGAAACAAAATTCCACGGGCAATTACCAACCCGGCGGTGGCTGCAATCACAATAGAAAGAATTTCCAGGGTGCCATGTACCCAGATCACCAGCACAGATTGACTGCCCAGGCCTTTAGAGAAAAATAAATACTGAAAGCAACCCAGCATCAATCCATTTTGTGCCATCAGGTAAATGGTACCCAGGCCCATCAACATGCCGCCCATTACCATCAGGAACGATACGAACGTATTGTTCATCGCGATCTGCACAAACATCGTGAAGGGATTTTCACTTTTATACACGCCGAAGGGATCACCTTTTGAAATATTATCTTCTGTTTTCTCAACGTATTGATCGCCCAACACACCCCTGATAAAAGATTCATCTTTAATGGAACTAAAAACGCCAATGATCACAAATAAAGTGAACACAAAGAAGCTAAACAGCAATAAACGATGATACTTTTTGAAAAGAAGGGGTAATTCGTACTTCCAGAAAGTAAACACCCTGGTGTATTTCTCTTTTTTGTTTTTATAAATGTTCTGGTAAATGCCCGAAGCGATGCCATTGATCCATCGGGTTACTTTGCTTCGGGGATAAAAGGTTTTTGCAAATGAAAGATCATCGACCAATGTAATGAACCGTTCTGCCGTTTCATCAGGGTCGTTGGTCGGATGGTGCTGATATTCATTCCACTTATCAACATTCTTTTTAATGAACATTCCTTCACGCATTTGATAAAAATAGCAAATTTTCGGGGTAAATGATGCGATCGGATGTTTTGATCCGCTATTCCCAAAAAAATAATAATTTTAACAACAAACGCTTAATTTGTACCATGTCCGAAATTCAAATATCTACCCCGTTTAATATTGATATTGAGTTTGAAATTGCTGCATTTCATAAGCGCTTTCTTGCATATTGCATTGATTTCATCATCCTGGTATTGTATATGTTAAGCATGCTATACCTCCTGTTTGGGGGTTTCCGCATGGGTGAAGGAAGTTATGGGTTTGTTCTAATCGTGCTGGTAATCCCAATGCTTTCTTATACCATGCTTTCAGAATTATGGATGAACGGGCAAACGGTGGGGAAGAAGATATTTAAGATCAAAGTGGTAAGTCTCGATGGCGGTGAACCTACCCTCGGCCAATATGCATTAAGATGGTTTATGCGGTTTTATGAATGGGCTTTTATCATCTTCTTTTTGTTTTGGAGCAATGGAATGTTTGGCATTTTATGGCTCATCATTGGGGGCATTACTTCTATTATTATTATCTCCATTTCACCTAAAAGCCAGCGGCTGGGCGATATTGTGGCAGGAACTGTTGTAGTGGAAACAAAATCAAAACTAACCGTAGATGATACAATCTTCATGCATGTAACGCAGGCGGATTACAAGGTAAAGTTCCCCGAGGTAATGCGGCTGAGCGACCGTGATATCAATACCATCAAGAATGTAATCAACCAGGCAAAAAGAACGAACTCCTATGATTTATGCAACCGCATCGCCATCAAAGTGCAGGATGTATTGAAAGTACCCACAGATATGTATGCGATGGATTTTCTAGAAAAAATAATGGAAGACTATAATTATCTCGCCACAAGAGAATAATGCACGACAGTAGGCCGACTGCCACTACCCACCCTTGCTGAAAGCCGCTGCTGCAATAATTCCAATTACACCCAATACAGAAAATACTAACGCAATCAGTGTGATTATCCCCGTGAACCGGAAGTAGATCTTTAAGTTTCTGAAGGCTTCTGATAAGATCAACTGGTCGTTGCCCTGCAGTGCTAGTTGTGTTTTTTTAGCAAAGCGAAAAAGGTGCATCGACATAAAAAACACCACTGCCGCAATGGCGAGATATATAATTGCAACGCTGCCACCGGCGAGCAACCCTGCACTGGCACCACTTCCATAAGCGGTGGACAATCTTGAAAACATCGAAGCTGCAAAAATAGCCCCTACTGCAATCAGGCAGCTGTAAACAAAACCAATTACCGCTAAAAATTTACCCCATGCCGCTGTTTCTTTCAGGTGCAAATTGATATCGCTGTCGATCAGCAAATCAGTTTCGATCAGGTCTTGTGCTTTGTCCATATTTTGATCTTTCTTAAATAAATGAGATTAGATAAAACCATGTGAACATGTATTCCGGGCAGCATTAGTATGCGCGGGCAAACAATACTCGTTGGGTGCTGGGATTGCCGGTTAAAATACATTTTCCTTCCTCCTGTTTGTTGTCAAGTGGGATACAACGAATGGTTGCTTTGGTAAGTTCCTTTATTTTATCTTCTGTTTCACCTGTGCCATCCCAATGAGCTGAGATGAACCCTGCTTTTTCATCCAATAATTTCACAAACTCATCCCATTGATTAGCCTCGGTAACGAGGTTGTCTCTGAAATTTTTCGCCTTGGTGTAAATTGCCTGTTGAATTTCCGCCAGCAGCGTTATGACCTGGCCACTTAATCCATCAATGCTAAAACTCATTTTTTCTTTGGTATCCCTGCGGGCAACTTCAACTACATTATTTGCAAGATCCCTCGCACCAATGGCTATGCGCACAGGAACACCTTTCATTTCATATTCTGCAAATTTCCAGCCGGGACGGTTGTTATCATTATCATCATATTTTACTGAAATGCCTGCTGCTTTTAACTGTTGCAGCAATACGCTTACTTTTTCATCGATGAGTTGCTTCTGTTCTTGTCCCTTGAAAATCGGGACAATCACCACCTGGATGGGCGCCAGTTTTGGTGGCAATACCAGGCCCTGGTCGTCGCTATGTGCCATTACGAGTGCGCCGATCAACCGGGTGCTTACGCCCCAGCTGGTAGCCCATACATAATCCAGCTTATTCTCTTTGTCTGTAAACTTTACGTCGAACGCTTTGGCAAAGTTTTGCCCGAGAAAATGTGAGGTACCTGCCTGTAATGCTTTCCCATCCTGCATCAGCGCTTCAATGCAGTAGGTGTCGAGGGCGCCTGCAAACCGTTCGTTGGCGGATTTTACACCCTTGATAACCGGCAGTGCCATATAGCTTTCTGCAAAGGTTGCATATACATTCAGCATCTGAACGGTTTCATCAATTGCTTCCTTTTCGGTGGCATGAGCTGTATGCCCTTCCTGCCATAAAAATTCGGTGGTCCGTAGAAACAGCCGGGTACGCATCTCCCATCTAACGACATTGGCCCATTGATTGATCAAAAGCGGAAGGTCGCGGTACGATTGGATCCAGCCTTTATAAGTACTCCATATAATTGCTTCGCTGGTGGGGCGCACTACTAATTCTTCTTCCAGTTTTGCTTCCGGATCAACCATCAATTTACCCTTATTATCAGGATCCGCCTTTAAACGGTAATGGGTTACAATTGCACATTCTTTGGCAAAACCTTCTGCATTCTTTTCTTCCGCTTCAAAAAGACTCTTTGGCACGAACAATGGAAAATAAGCATTCTCGTGACCGGTTTCCTTAAACATAGTATCCAGTTGCCGTTGCATGTTTTCCCAAAGCGCATAACCATAAGGTTTAATAACCATACAACCCCTCACAGCGCTGTAATCTGCCAGGCCGGCTTTAATGACCAGGTCGTTATACCATTGCGAATAATCTTCCTTCATGCTTGTGATCTCTTTACTCATAACATACCCCTTCAGAGGCCTATTTTTTTAAATGAAAATTTTGATTTCTGCGATAACTAACCAATAACACTTGTTAAATTCCGATCATACGGTATTCAGACAGTTGGTTTTTGTCAACGACTGATAGTCAATACCCTGCCGCGTTCTTCTGCTCTTTGTTTTAGCAGCAATTTAACAGCGAACTGTTAAATTTTGGGAACAGTGGCAAAGATTTTGGGCTATTAAATTGTTGCTTTAAACCGCACAAAAGTAGTAACTTCATCTTATAATAATTTTAAACAAAATTATCATGAACTCAAAACTTTTACTCCTTGCTATTTCCGTAGCTGCTTTCAGCAGTTGCACTACCCTGTATAAATCCGGGCAAACACCCGATGATGTTTATTATTCACCTGCCCGCCCCTATGGCGAAGAAACAAAGAAAGAACAGCAAAAAGACGAAGTGAGAAATGAAGTGAGAAATTATAATTACCGAAATACATATAGCTACGAGGACCGGACGATCCGTTTGGGAATCAACGATCGCCGCTGGAGATATTTCGACAACGATTATGCGTACAACCCGTACAATTACGGTTTCAATTATGGATATTATTACAACCCGTATTTTTGGCCTTATCCCGTTTACAGCCCGGTTTTTTTCGCTCCTACTAATCCAAAGAATACCACTCCAAGAACAATTAGTCTAGGCGGGTATAATACTACCGGGTATACCAATAACAATCTTCCTGTAAATTCAAAAATGGGAACAATACGGCCAACTGTAAGATCTTATAACAACAATAATAATGGAAGCGCTGTTGGGAATGTTATCCGCCAAATTTTTACTGCCCCGGCAAGTTCTAATAACAATAATTCTAATAACAGCTATAATACCCCATCATCTAATAACACCCGCACTTATACCCCATCAAGCACACCATCCAGCAGCAGTAGCTCTTCTTCAGGAAGCAGTTCATCCGGGTCAGGCGGCGTTTCAAGACCTCCAAGAAGTGGTGGAAATTAAATCAATAGCATATCGTTTAAATCATTAGGTGACGGATATTAGCCGCCGTCACCCCTAAATATTATTGCCATGAAAAAATATTTACTACTGCCCGCCCTGCTGATCAGCACCCTGATATATGCCCAAATACCTGAAGATGTATTAAGATTTTCTTATTATCCTCAAAACGGAACTGCCCGTAGCCTTGCTATTGGGGGTGCAATGGGTTCATTGGGAGGAGACATCAATGCTATTTTCGTAAACCCGGCCGGACTGGGTAATTACAAGACCGGTGAGTTCGTTTTTACACCAGGTTTCCTGATGAATAACAATAAGGTCATTTTCAGGGGAACCCAAAATAAAAACAACAAAACAAATTTTGCCATTGGTCCTATTGGTTTTGTTTATGGATTTGGAGACAGGTACAATAACAAAAAAAGCCAGGCGGTGAGCCTTGCCATTACTCAAACCGCCAATTATAATAACAGTATTCAATACAACGGGCTCAACAATTTAAGTTCCTTTAGCGAGCAATGGGCCGAACAGGTAGCCAAGAGTAATCAAACACTGGATGATGCATTGAACAATCCGGCATTCGCTTATGGTGCTGCTCCTGCTTTGTATACTTACCTCGTTGACACCTTTAGAGTGAACGGAAATGTTCAGGTAAAAGGCTTACCAGAAAATATCCTGGATGCCGGTCAGGCTTTGCGCCAGAAAAATATAATCGATACAAAGGGTGCACAGTATGAAGTTGCTTTTGGATATGCCATGAACAGGAATGATAAATTTCAGTTTGGATTCACTGTTGGCATTCCTATTATGAATTATAGCAGCACTTCCACCTTTACAGAATCTGATACATCCTCCAATAAATCGAATGGCTTTGACTCTTTTACCTACACGGACGATTATACTACCAGCGGGGCCGGGGTCAATTTAAAGCTTGGCCTGATCTACAAACCAACAGAACATATCCGTTTAGGATTTGCAGTACACACACCCACCTATATGGTTTCGTTAAAAGATAAAAGGAGTTCTAGTTTAACCGCCAATACTGAAAATTATAATGGTGTGCAAACCGTTACTTCTGAGACATTTACCAATGGGCAGCCAGGGGAAAGCAAATATAGCATGCTCACTCCGCTGAAAGTTATGGTGAGTGGAAGCTACGTGTTAAGGGAAATAGCAGATGTTAGAAAACAGAAAGGCTTTATAACTGCAGATATTGAATATGTTGATCACCATGGTTCCAATTTTTACAGTGGCAATGAAGCGCCAACCGCTGATGAAAAAATCTATTACAAATCACTCAATAGTGTGATAAAAGATCAATACAAAGGGAATTTTAATTTTCGCCTGGGTGGTGAATTAAAGTTCAACACCGTGATGGCGAGATTAGGTTTTGCTTATTATACAAACCCTTACAAGGATGCAGCATTAAAGGCAAACAGAACGTTGGTAAGTGGTGGACTGGGATATCGTCATAAAGGATTTTTTATCGACCTCACCTATATCTATTCAATAAACAAAGATGTAAGTTTTCCTTATCGCCTTGAGGATCGTGCAAATACTTTTGCCACCATCAATGACCAGCGCGGGAATATTGTTACCAGCATCGGGTTCAAATTTTAACCTAACATATTTCATCACGTGTGATATTGAGTACCGGCTCGAAAGCAGGCGCACACCATTTTACTTCGGCATCCTTTTTAAACCATGTCATCTGGCGTTTGGCATAGTGCCGGGTATTGATCTTTATAGATTCGACTGCCGCTGTGAAAGATACTTTCCCATCAAAATAGTCAAAGAATTCCTTGTACCCTACTGTTTGCAGGGCGTTCAGGCGCTGATAGGGCTGTAGATTTTTTACTTCGTCCGGCAATCCGTTTTCCACCATAGCATCAACGCGGTGATTGATCCGCTGGTATAGTTCTGCCCGCGGGAGTTCCAGCCCGATTTTAATGATTGAAAAATCCCGGACTGCTTTTGTATGAGATTGGAATTCGGTGATGGATTTACCGGTAGACAATTTTACTTCCAGCGCCCGTAATAAACGATGAGGGTTATGTATCTCGCCCGATGAGAAATATGCAGGATCGTTTTTATTTACTTCCTCCTGTAGCCATTCCAATCCTTTGGCTTGATAACCGGCGGTTATTTCTTCCCGCATCCCCGGTAATATAATCGGAACCAAATCAATCCCGTCGCAAAATGTTTTGATGTACAAACCGGTACCACCTACCATTACCGCAATGTCATTGGTCTTAAATATCTCTTCCACTTTGGCCAATGCATATTTCTCAAATACTGCAGCATTTACCGTATCAAAAACAGAATGTGAATTGATGAAATAATGAGGTACCAACTGCAATTCTTCTGCAGTTGGTTTGGCTACGCCGATATTCAGTTCTGTATAACATTGACGGCTATCAGCAGAAATGATTTGGGTGGAAAAATGCCTGGCAAGTTGAAGGGCAATGGCTGTTTTACCAACAGCCGTCGGGCCCATAATAATGATGCAGGTCTTTTTAATTGATAATTTTTTAAAGGAAAAATATTAATAGTGCTGGAGAACAGGAAGTATGGAAACAGCCACGGACCACGAAAGCTAAAACTCTTCCGCAGCTTCCTCGCCGGTTGTATCTTCTTCCGCTTCAGTAGCATTGCCGTCTTCATCTTCTTCGCTAAATCCTTCCAGCATTGCCGCAGCATTGAGATCGTATTTTTCTTCCACCTCTGCAAGCCGGCTATCTACCAACCCCTTGGTACCATATTGTGATGGGGCAATACCTTCGGTGCGGATACAGGCTGGATAAGTAAGCTTCTTATTCTCTTCCTTATCCACGTTGATCAGTTCTACCATAAAAGTCCATAACTTGTTAAAATCATAAACATAAATAAATTTTTGGTTGGGATCTTTTATTTCTGACCCCATGGTAACATTCGCCATAATGAGGGGGTCTACCTTATACACCTTATCATCATATTTCTCCATTGAAATCTCACGTCCTCTTAACCAATTATCGTTGCTACGGTAAAAGGTTGCTTTATGTTTGTTATCGAACTCGTAGCTTTTTAAGATACAATAGTGCAGGTCTGCAAAGTTCTGTGTATGCTTTATCACCACATCCCTGTAAATGCTTTCATCATCTTCCCAATAAACCCTGAAACGTAATATTGCCATACAACGAAATTAGTAATAAGTAATGATAAATCGGACAACGGATAGTGGATAATGCATTAATTGATAATTGATAGTGGGGTAACTGATAAATAAAATAACTTGCAGCTAATAATTTGGGGGCGACTCAATTTATAGACTAATAAATGAAATTGAATTGAACTAAGATCCATCAATTTTGATCTGTTTGTTTCGGCAAATTATCAATTATCTATTGGAAAATTATCTATTAACATTCAATCCTAGTTCTTCCGCTTTCCTTAACATAAATTCCATCGCTGCATCATAGTTGTTTGGAATCTGGCCGTCTAGGATCGCTTCGCGGATGGCATTTTTTAACTCCCCGATGATCCGCCCCGGAGGAAGCTTAAACTTTTCCATGATCATTTCCCCGGTGACAGGCGGTTGCCAATTGCGCAACTGGTCACTTGCCTCCACCTCTGCACAGCGCTGTCGCACCAGTTCAAAATTTTCGAGATAGCGCTTTACTTTTTGCTTGTTTTTGGAAGTAATATCTGCATTGCACAAGGTCATCAGGGCATCAAAATCATCTCCCGCGTCAAACAATAATCTTCGAATGGCAGAATCGGTTATATTTTCTTTGGTAAGTCCAATTGGCCGCAGATGCATCTCTACCATCTTCCGCACAAACTTCATTTTTTCGTTTTGGGGTAATTTTAACTGCGCAAAGATCTTTGGCACCATCCTTCCCCCTATTACTTCATGCCCATGAAATGTCCAGCCATGCCCCGGCTCAAATCTTTTGGTAGCCGGTTTGGCAATATCGTGCAATACAGCTGCCCATCGCAGCCAAAGATCATCGGTATATTCACTGATATTATCTACTACCTGCAGGGTGTGGTAGAAATTATCTTTATGCCCTTTTCCATCGATGTATTCCGCACCGGCAAGATCAACCATTTGCGGAAAAATGATTTTCAGCAGGCCGCTTTTGTACAAAAGATCAAACCCAACCGACGGCTTTTTGGTCATCAGAATTTTATTCAGTTCATCTGCGATCCGCTCTCCACTTACAATTTTAATGCGTGCGACGTTATTGATGATGGCTTCAAAAGTTTTTTCTTCGATGGTGTAATTGAGTTGTGCTGCAAAACGTATTGCCCGCATCATTCTCAGCGGATCATCACTAAAGGTTATTGTCGGATCAAGCGGAGTTCGCAAAATTTTATTTTCGATATCCTCCAGGCCTTTAAAGGGATCGGACAGAGTTCCGTAATCTTCTTTGTTCAGGCTGATCGCCAGTGCATTGATGGTAAAGTCCCGCCTGTTCTGGTCATCTTCCAATGTGCCCGGTTCAACAACTGGTTTACGGCTATCGTATGTATAGCTTTCCTTTCTTGCACCCACGAATTCTATTTCGATATCCGACAGTTTTATTTGTGCAGTGCCGAAGTTTTTAAAGAAGCTCACCGTAGGGGCGGGGCGAAATTTCTTTGCCACAGCATCGGCCAGTGCAATGCCATCTCCCATACAAACGATGTCCATATCCTTTGTAGGTCGTCCAATAATTTTATCCCGTACAAAGCCGCCAATCAGGTAAACGGGCACCTGCAATTCATTCGCTGAATCTGCAATCTTTTTTAATATGATTAATTCCTGGTCGGTGCAACGGATGTACATAGTCTGCAAAAATAAGTGCTGCAAGCTATAACAGAAAAAAGTGATTTTGAAAGATCATCGGGTTGTGAAGCGGCAGCCACAAAATCGTTCCATCTTATGATGTTCTTTCAACCATTTTCATAATTACTTTCGATTCCGTTTAAATGAAGCAACTTTGCATCAAACCAGCAATAGTTCTGTTAGCCATCGGGTTAAAAATCACGCAAACCCATTCGGCACCAATGTTGCCAATATACACATCCACATAAAATTACCCGTCAAAATCCCAGGTTTTGACATTTTGACCTTATTTTGAAAATTATGAATAACAGCTTTTATTTCCAGGGCCCGGAAGAAGAAATGGAATTTATGCCCATCATTCCATTGAATGAAGACGACAGTGAAGATGCAGACATACCGCCCATTCCAGCCGAATTACCCCTCTTACCTTTGCGCAATACCGTGCTGTTTCCCGGAGTGGTTTTACCGATTACCGTTGGCCGTGATAAGAGTATTAAAGCTGTAAGCGATGCTTACAAGGCTGACAAACTGATAGGCGTTATAGCGCAAAAAGACAGTTCAGTGGAAGAACCTACTGTAAGTGATTTGGAAGAAATCGGAACCGTGGCAAAAATCGCCAAACTCATTAAAATGCCGGATGGTGGAACTACCATTATCATCCAGGGAAAAAAACGGTTCAAGATTGACGAAATTACCAGTGAAGATCCCTACTTCAGGGCTAAGATCAAAACACTGGAAGAAGATGTTTTGAAAAATGACAACGATTTTAATGCAATGGTCGGAAGCATCAAGGACCTTGCCGGGCAGATCGTACAGATATCGCCCAATCTCCCCAGCGAAGCAGCTATCATTTTAAAAAACATAGAAAATCCTGCTTTCCTCATCCATTTTGTCAGCAGTAACTTAAACAGTGATATCAAAGACAAACAACGACTCTTGATCATCAATGATATTAAGGCAAGGGCCGAGCTGCTGATGAACCTGATGCAGACAGAACTGCAATACACTGAGTTAAAAAATAAGGTTACCAATAAAACCCGCGCTGAGCTTGATAAGCAGCAAAGGGAGTATTTTTTGCAGCAGCAAATGAAAGCCATCAAGGAAGAACTGGGTGGCGATAATGTAGCGGAAGTAAAGGAAATGTTGAAGAAAGCAGAAGGCAAGAAATGGCCCAAGGCTGCAATGGAGATGTTTCACAAAGGCGCTGAAAAACTGGAAAGGATGCATCCCAGCACCCCGGATTACTCCATCGTGTACAATCACCTCGACCTGATGCTCGACCTGCCCTGGGAGGATTATACACCGGATTCTTATGACCTGAAAAAAGCAAAAAAAATATTGGATCACGACCATTATGGCATGCACAAAATAAAGGAGCGGATACTTGAATACCTCGCAGTATTAAAACTGAAGGGAGATATGAAGAGCCCTATTCTTTGCTTTGTCGGTCCTCCCGGGATTGGAAAAACTAGTCTTGGTAAAAGCATTGCGCATGCCATTGCCCGGAAGTACGTGCGGGTGAGCCTGGGCGGACTGCACGATGAAAGTGAGATAAGAGGCCATCGCAAAACTTATATCGGTGCAATGCCCGGCAGAATCATTCAATCGATCCGCAAAATAAAGAGCAGCAACCCCGTGATGATACTGGACGAAATTGATAAGGTGGGAAACGACCAGCGAGGCGACCCTTCTTCTGCTTTACTGGAAGTACTTGATCCCGAACAAAACAATACTTTTTACGATAATTATCTTGAATCTGAGTATGACCTCAGCAAGGTGCTTTTTATTGCAACTGCCAATAATATCAATAATATTCAGCCGGCTTTAAGGGATAGGTTGGAAATTATTGACCTGAGCGGGTATGCTGTGGAAGAAAAAATTGAAATCGCCCGGCAACATCTGCTGCCCAAACAACAGGAAGCTCACGGCCTAAAAGATGTAACGATCAAGGTAAGCGATACAGTGCTTGAAAAAATTATTGAGGACTATACAAGGGAAAGCGGTGTAAGGGATCTCGACCGTCAACTTGCAGCGGTGATGCGCAATCTTGCCAAAGAATTTGCCACAAAGGACAAATTAAAACCCACCCTTACTAAACTGGATGTGGACAGGATTTTAGGCAAACCTCGCTTTAGCAATGAGATGTACAAAATAGCCAATATGGCCGGTGTAGCAGTAGGGCTCGCCTGGACGTATGTTGGCGGCGACATACTTTTTATTGAGATCAGCTTAAGTGAAGGCAAGGGAGAACTGAAAATGACGGGCAACCTGGGAAATGTGATGAAGGAAAGTGCCACCACAGCGTACACCTGGCTGCAGGTAAATGCCAAAAAACTGGATATTGATACAGAAATGTTTAACAAGAAAAATATTCATATTCATGTGCCCGAAGGTGCGGTGCCGAAAGATGGGCCAAGTGCCGGAATTACAATGATGACGGCTTTAGCAAGTGCCTTTACCGGAAGAAAGATTAAGCCCTATTTAGCAATGACCGGCGAGATCACGCTTCGTGGACAGGTGTTACCGGTGGGTGGCATAAAAGAGAAGGTTCTTGCAGCCAAACGGGCAGGTTTAAAAGAAATCATCATGTGCTGGCAAAATGAAAAGGATGTGTTGGAAATCAATCCCTTGTTCATTAAAGGCACGAAGTTTCATTATGTAAAAACAATGCAGCAGGTACTTGATATTGCCCTGACATAGCATTCATAAATAACATCTATTTTAACCCTCGGGCTTTAACTAAATATTTTGATTTATCCAGCCAACCTTTTTCAACAAAACACCGTTTCTTATGTTGTATAGGCATCAACATTATTCATGTTGGTTGTTTTAAGGGTTAAAGATATCCCCTCCCGTTCCCGGGCGGGGATTATTTTTTTTAGGGCTCACTAAAACTTTTTAAAAGCCATCCATCAACAGATCGTTTTTTTATCATGAATATTTTTGCCTACCCCATTAACCTTTAACCGTCAACCGTCTCTCTAAACGCATCGACATACTTATCAATATAGAGTTGTTTAGTTTTTGATTTATACTGCATAATGAACCTGGGATGTTCCAATGCAATAATTTTTTGAAAGAAGTTTTTTTCTTCATTCAAGGCACGCAAAAACTTTTCATTTTTTCCATTTCCAAAACAAAAGCATATGTCTGTTTTGACGCCAAAATTGATTTGCTTTTGAATGCTCTGGATGATGAAATCGTAAACCGCAGCCGTTAGTTCTTTGCTGTCATAATAATTGTGATTTATTTCTTTCCTGTTAATACCAGTGGCGGTAAATCCAAGCGGACAGATAGAATTGATATAAAAATTTCGGTAAAAGGCCTCAGCGCCGCCGTAAGCATCAATTGCTTCATACACGAAAACTGAAGAAGGCTCGTGCGTTTCTTTTCCATGATAACTGATATGGCATTTCTCCTTTAATCTTTTCGTGTCTGTAAACGGTATACCAGTAACGCCTCCGCCAAACCTGCCGGGATTGATGCCCAGGATGATATGCCGGGGACGATGATCATGATAGTATTTCTTATAAAATTCAGCCGACAGGGGAAGAATAGTTTTATCTTCTTTAAAAGGGTTCATCATGCTGATGCCGGCAGGCAAACTACCTGTAAAATCTAGTTCACTGTTAAATGCAATCACCTTTTCTGCAAATGTTTCCATGGTGGAATTTAACGATTTTCACTCGAATATAAATTGCATTAAGTGCTGTTTTTTAAAACGGTGTTATGGCGAGTACTCTACCTAAATATTCGAAGATAAACCGGGTAAATAAAAAGAGGTGGCAATATACATCACCACCTCTTCACCTTCGATCTTTACCGCTTAATTAATAACGATCTCGCGTTTTTCCGGCTGTTTGCCCGGGATAAACGGAAGGCTAACCTGCAACACACCATCCACATACTTTGCGGAGATATTGTTTGCATCGATGGATGCATCCAGGTCAAAGGTTCGTTCAAATCCACCGCGACTGTATTCCCTCAATATCCAGTCCGGGCGTGGAAACCCATCCGGCGGACTGTAGGAAACGGTAAGCGTGGAACCCTTTACATCCAGGTGAAAATGTTCCCTGATGCGGCCGGGAGCAAACACCAGCATTTCGAAACTGCTGTCTGTTTTGAAAATGTTTACTGCGGCCCTTTGCATTGATCGGATAAGCATACCCCCTCTTCGCGACTGGTAATTGCTTCCGTAATTGTTGCCTTTTGCGGCACATGACTCGTTGTAGTACATGTTGTTCAATTTAAATGAAAAATATTGTTACAATAAAGTAGACGAATGATCGGGGGAGATATTTTAAAGAGGATGTTGGATACCTGATAGTGGATATTTAGATATTGGGGTATTGGGATATTGGGAATATTGGATATCTGTCACAATTAGCTAAGGACTTGTCTTTAACCCAATATACAAATCACACTGAGCGTAACTGATGAACACCAACCGTTATGGGATTATAATAGAAATAAAAGTAGACTATCTCACCAAAGAAGATAAGGCTTCAAACCTCGAAAGAAATCAGACCCGTCCGACCAGTTCATCCGGGCGGGCATCAAAAAGTCAGACATCAGACATCAACACTTTATTTTTTTTCAGCCCATTTATCCAGCTTTTCCTCAAGCACCAGTAGCGGAAGGCAGCCGCTATCCAACACCTGTTTGTGAAATTCGGCGATGTTGAATTTACTGCCCATTTGTTTACTGTACTTGTCACGAAGCTCTTTTATTTTGAGGGCACCCACCTTGTAAGATAAAGCCTGTCCTGGTAACGCCATATATCTTTCAATTTCTGCGGTGGCACCTTCCAGGCTGACTGCTTCATTGTTCATCATGTAAGCAATTGCCTGCTCACGTGTCATACCTTTGCTGTGTATAGCAACATCTACTACCAGCCGGATCGCACGGTGCATTTCATCGCCCAGGGCACCCATTAGCTGGTAAGGATTTGAATACAATCCCAATTCCTTTCCAAGGCTTTCGCAATAGAGCGCCCATCCTTCACCATAAGCGCCATACCATTTATACCGCCTGAATTCTGGCAGTGTGGTGTCTTCCATTTGTAATGAACTCTGGTAATGATGACCAGGGATCGCCTCGTGTAAAAACGTACTTTCCATACCAGAAGTAATATTGAATTTAGTTGCATCGGTGATGGGAACATAGAACCTTCCGGACCTTGACCCATCGGCGTTGCCCTGTGCATATTCAATACTTGCGCTTGCCGCCCTGAAGGCTTCCGTTTGTACAATCTCAAATTTACTTTTAGGAAACAGCACAAAATATTTACTCAATGCCGGTTTGATGATATCATAAATATGGCGGAATGAATCCAACACTTCTTCCGGCTTTTTGAACGGCATGAATTGCGGATCATTCTTCATAAACTCAAAGAACGACTTCATATCGCCTTTGAATCCCGCATTGCTTTTCACTGCTTCCATCTCCTGTGCTATCCGTTTCACCTCACTGAGTCCCGTATTGTAAATTTCATCAAGGCTTTTGTCTGTGGTGGTCCAGTCTTTTACACAAAACTTGTAATACTCCATGCCGCCTGGCAGGTCGCCCACTCCTGAGGTTACACGGGCTGCGGGAAGGTATTCATCTTTTAAAAAGGCGGCCATTTTTGTGTGGGCGACATTCAATTCATTTTTGATAGCGGCCTTATAGGAATTAGTAAGTCTTGCTTTTTCAGTTGCGGCAAATGAATCCGGCATATTGCTGATGGGACCGTAAAATATACTTTTCGTTGCATCCGTGGTGATGAGCCCGTTACAGATGTCGATCATTTTAACTACAAGACTTTTCGGTAAAACGTAGTGCGTAGCCATGCCCTGCCTGAAATTGTTAATGGCGCTATCGCACCAAACAGTGTAGGCGTGAACCCGCTTCAGCCAGTTATTATAGTCACCTATTGTTTTAAAAGGTTGGGCGGAAGCACCCGAGCCAAACTGCCCCATCGCCAGCACGAGATTACCGGAGAGCGTATTGCCCGCATCACCCATTTGGGTAAAAGGTATTTTCCAGGAATCATATTTTGTTCTTTCCAATTCGTTCGCTACATCAAACGTAAGTATCCGGTAACTCAATTCATCTTGCTCACTCATTCCTTCGATGCGGTACAATTTCAGGCTATCAGCATATCGCTGGTAAAAATCTTTGATACTTTGACGGTAGGCATGTGTACAGGTATTGGGGAATTGATCGTTCATGCTATTGTCGCCAAATACGGTTGCATCAAGCGGCTTCAGCACCAGCAGTTCTTTCCAGTAATGTTGCAGCATGGCGTGCAACCTGGCTGGATCATATTCTTTTTCTTTATCAGCGGGTAATATGCATTGGGACAAACACAAAACAGTGACTGCAAAAAATAGCAGGCGAGAGATTGATCGCATCATAATCCATATTAATTAAAAATGTTGACTGAACAAACACAAGTTAAGTAAAGAACCGGAAACATAAAATGGATGAAAGGCACATTGGGCGATTAGGGTTCTATTTATTGGGAAAGTATTCCTTAAGTGCTGGGGCCGTTAAGCGAAAAATTGAGATAGTAGGGTTTGATTCGAACGGAGCGGTTAAGCCTCAATAAGATCGATGTTTTCAGTACCCAAAATAAATGGGGGCAGGATTAAAAATCCCGCCCCCATTTAATCATTACCCTATGAAAACAAAACATAAAGATAGAAAGCATATCACCTTTTTGCCTTACACAATTACAGATATTTATTACATAATTTACTGATTTTGGTTGAGTGGGAACATTGCAGTTCCATCTTCAAATGCATGCCCATGACAAATTGTAATTCTCAAAAACAATAAAAATTCTGTGGATCATCAATCATAGGAAGCCTTTATAGCATCAGCCACTTACAGTTTTATCAACCGCATATAATCCAACATCGCCTGGTTAATTTCACCGTTCATATTATCGTCATAATCTTCCATAGACAATTCGATACGGTAGTTCCCTTTCGCAAAATAATGTTTCACAGCATTACTGAATCCCCAATTGCTCCACTCCTCTTTGCCCCGTTGCGGAAACACAAATATTCCCTCCCTGGCATTGTTGATCTTTAATGTTCTGATGGCGCATTTATTTTCTGTATTGACGGGGCCGTTGCCATTGGCATACCGCCAATCCATTGAATAAAACCCAGCCTCGTGGATGGTGACCGGTATACTAACCGTTTTATTGACTTGCTTACTTATTTCAACAAAGCCATCACCCGAAAAACCCTTGTAATTTTGGGAAGATGCTGGTGCAAACTTCTCGGCTTCGTAAATTTGCACCTGTTCATCAGCAACAACCACTACTGGCTCACTGGCAAAGGATCCAAACCCTTTATCATCCACGGCGATCACCTGGTATTCCGCATATCCGGCCTTTACTATTGGTTGAGTTAACCCGCTGGTGTTGGCAATTGGTTGGCCATTTTTAAGTATTGTATAAGTTGTTGCACCCGGTACTTTTTGCCAATGCAAACTATTTTGCAAATAGCTGGTAAACGGGGTGGCAGGTGCCACATGATTATCTATTTTGTGAATGGCGCCCACAGGAGCACTGCTTTTTGCCAGAACGATGGAGATGGTATGTTCTCCTTTTAAATCCACCGGAATTTTGGCGGAAGGCCATTGCTTTCCATCTAATAAAAAGCTTTGGATGATGTTGCCCGAGCCTTCCATTGTAATATTCAGTACGGACTGCCGGTAATGGAAATTTGTCAGCGAACGGTGCCCTTCCAATGCCCGTGGCACAAATGGATGAAACACCAACCCGGAAGGTTGAAAATCTATTCCAAAAATAACTTTGTGGATCATTGAAAGACCGCCGGATAAACTCCACAACATATTGCTTGAGTTAATTACCGTACCTGCAAAATCACCATTGTCTGCTACAAAATTTTCTTTGTTAGTCAAAAACATAGCGGCAGGGCGATAGATCGCAGCCAAGGATTCCATCACCGATTTTTCATTGCCTGCTTTCGCGGATGCAAGCGCCCAATACGATTGTACGAATGGCCACACTGCATTATTGTGGTATGGCGGAAGGCCTGGAATCTGCGGGTAAATACATGAAATACCATAAGCGGTAACAGGTGTACGGGCGATTATAGAAGATTGCCTCGCAGCATCTGCAATGCCAAAAAACACACACAGCGCCTCACCAAGCGCTTCGGCCCTGGGGGACATAATTTTAAAATTCCTGCCATATAAATACTGTGCATAATAACCTTTATCGCTCATCCATAAATGCTGGTTGATCGCTGCCTTTATTTTTGCGGCATTGGCGCTATACTTCTGTGATGCACTTGTGTTTTTTAAGATGGATGCCATTTGAGCCAGCACCCTATTGGCCTGGTAATGCACTGCGTTGGTACCAAGGTTTTCTGATTCGTAAATATCGGCAGGCTGCATCCATTTTGGATAGGTTTGTTCCCGCCAGTCGAGGAAGGAAGATTCGCCTTTCACAAGCCCGGTTGTTGCGTCATAGGCAACCTTCATATCATCTTCGATGGAATTTTGAATGATCTCGTAAGCCTGCTGCAGCCAGTCTTTATCTCCAGTAGCCTTGTAAATTTCCCAGGCAGCAACCGCCCAAATGATCCTGTCTGTTGAGCAGGGATAAGCGCCACCCGTACCGGTATCCTGGATGGTCCTTTTTTTCTTGTTCACTTTTCGCAACAAACTGTTCATGGCCACTTTTGGCTGCAGGTAAGCCATGGATAGAATGATGCTGTAACTGATGTCCCTTGTCCAAACACCCGACCATTCCTTCCCCGTTCTGAAAGTACTGTCGGGCTCCACAGCACGGATCATTTCCTCAATTGACATATTGTAAATAGCATCTGCAATGGTATGCCCGGATTTGTATAGAGGAAAGGCAGTAATATCTTTTGATAATTTCCAGCTGGCAGCCGTTGCCTTTTCATCTTTGGGCGCATTCAATACCAGCTCAGTTTCATAAATGCCATCGCCATCCGGATCTTTCAGCTCTAGTTCTTCACGGGTATGCAGGTTATCAAAATCCCATATCATCGGCAATGTATTACCTGCTACATACAGGCCCTTAAAATCTTCCTTATAAATTTTATCCCCTTTAAACGTAGTGAAATATCCCTGCGATTTAAAACCGGCCAGCACAGCATTCATGGCTACCCTTATTTTGAGCTTTGTGCCGGTCTTCAAACTGGTATTCGTCTCACCAGATACATCTTTGAGCGGCTGGCCAAATTTAATGATGGGAGTTTCGGCTATTCCAGGCAATACATTAAAATGGTGATCGGTGCCGGAAATCATTTCATTGTCTTTGCCATTGATGCTAAACTTAAAGGAGATTTTTGTGCTTTGAAGCTGGTTGGCCGGACTTTTATAATTTGAAACAATCTCTGTAGGCGACAATGCCATCGCTTCCATATTGCCCTGTATCACCTTCTTGGGGTAAATACTGTAAGCAGGGGAAGTGTAAAGGGGTTGTTGACTAAAACCTGCACTGGTCATGGCTGCAAAGCAACATAAAAAAAGCAATCGTTTCATAAAATTCATCTTTATTCAATATTGTTTTGAACTTACAATATCGCAGGTACTTAAACTTAACAATGGATAAAAAACGTAAGCAAAATTTTTTGTCCGGGCAGTGAAGCAATGGGCATCATCGTTGCATCGCCCTCTTGTACCTGGTATCATTGGGCAACTTTAATTGCGTTTTAAATTAAACAGCACGTTTTTCAGAACAACCTAAAACATCACTTACTTACCGCTTCCCATCATAATTTTACTTTTTACCAGTTGCCATAATGCTGATCGCATATCCGCCTCCGGGAGCAGAAAATTGCGAGAGTTTGGTTTTGTTATTCACCATCATTTTACGGATCCTGTAAGCCTGTGGATTGGTTTTATAATGAGCGTCCAGTGCATCAGCATAAATGGTTGCCATATAGCTTTTCCCGGCATCTAAAAAATCAAGTGTTATCTCGGATGTACGGGCTTGATACCCGTTTACATTGCCTACAAACCAATTGTTTTTTCCCTTTGCTTTACGGGCCACGGTAATGTAATCGCCCGGTGCTGCTTCCAGGTATTTGCTGTCGTCCCAATCCACTGCTACATCTTTTATAAATTGAAATGCATCCCGAAACCGGTTATAATTTTCCGGCAGATCTGCAGCCATTTGCAGCGGACTGTACATCGTTACATATAAAGCCAGTTGATTGGCAAGCGTACTGTTTACATGAGAGGTGTTTTTAGGATTGAGCTTACTGATGTCCATCTCAAAAATGCCGGGCGTATAATCCATCGGGCCACCGATCAAACGGGTAAAAGGAAGCACGGTGACATGGTTTGGCTTTGATCCACCAAATGCCTGGTATTCGGTTCCCCTTGCTGCTTCATTGCCTATCAGGTTGGGATAAGTACGGGCGATACCGGTGGGCCTTACCGCTTCATGCGCATTCACCATGATCTTATATTCGGCAGCTTTTTCAATCGCGTATTGATAGTGGTTGATGATCCATTGGCTATAATGATTTTCACCGCGGGGAAGTATATTTCCAACATAACCGCTCTTCACCGCATCATATCCATTTGCTTTCATAAACTTATAAGCCGTATCCATATGGCGCTCATAATTGCGTACCGAGCCGGAAGTTTCATGATGCATGATAATTTTTATGCCTTTCGATTTTGCATAATCTCTAAGTTCCTTCACATGAAAATCGGGATAAGGTGTTACGAAATCAAAGACATAATCTTTTGAATGGCCGAACCAATCTTCCCAGCCTATATTCCAGCCTTCCACCAACACCGCATCAAAACCATTTTGTGCCGCAAAGTCGATGTATTTTTTTACGTTAGCGGTGTTAGCGCCATGCGTTCCGTTTGGCTTTGCCTTTGTAAAATCTGTTTTGCCAATCTCAATGGCCGGGTAATCGTTGGTATAAGACCAGGAACTTTTTCCTGTAATCATCTCCCACCACACACCCACATATTTCACCGGTTTGATCCAGCCCGTTTCCTTTATTTTACAAGGCTCATTCAGGTTATAAGTCATCTTTGAAGCAAGAATATCCCGGGCATCATCACTAACAATTACTGTGCGCCAGGGTGTAACGGAGGGTGCTTGTATATAACCTTTGTCTCCTATTGCATCAGGTGTTAACCACGATTCGAAAACCATATTGTCATCCAGTCTCAAATGCATACAGGCGTAATTAATGAGCGCCGCTTCATGCAGGTTGATGAACAAGCCATCATTTGTTTTCATCATCAGCGATGTTTGCACTGCGGTAGCAGGGATGGTTGTCTGTGATAAATTTTCCGTAACGGACTTGGCCATCAAAGCCTTAATCTCCGACAGTTTCGAAGTGGTATAATCGTACTCCTGCGTATCATAGTCGCCCGGAATCCAATAGGCAGTATGATCTCCTGCCATCGCAAACTCTGTCCTTTCTTCTTTTATTACAAAGTACACCAGGTTTTTTTGTGCAGGAAATTCATAGCGAAAACCCAGGCCATCATCAAACAGCCGAAAACGGATAATTATTTGCCGGCTGGTTTCTTTTTGATTTAGCGTCACTGCCATTTCGTTATAATGGTTGCGGATCGTTTTTACTTCTCCCCAAACCGGTTTCCAGGTTTCATCAAAACTGGTTGTTGCGGTGTCGACTACTGTAAAATCATCTAACAATGATTTTTTATCTCTTTTTAATTCCAGTCCAAGTTTGCTTGATTTGATTACCGCCTTGCTCTTATATGCCAGGCTATACACAGGCGTTCCATCAGCTCGCAGCATAAAAGTTAAAATAAAATTACCATCGGGAGATTTCAACTGCTGCGCATGGGCTGCGCCGAAAAGCACAAAAGAGATAGAGAGTAGGAAAGTTAATTTCATGATGAATAAAAAGCTTGTATTGGAAATTCTTAAGATTTTGTAATGTAGCATTCGCGTTGTTTAAGAAGTCTTTATAAATGAATTAAGCAATCTTCGGTTTTTAATGACAGCGGTATTGATTCAAGCATTTGCCCGCAACTCCACTTGAATTAACTATCTCCTAGCATTGCTGGCTTCCTGGTTGAAAGCCTAAAATTAAATACAAATAGTTTTACAGCGCTGCAAACTTTTTCCGGTCGGCACCGCTGGTCAGACGGGCTATACCACTACCGTTCCAACCTGTACTGATCGGTGCCAAAATCCCGAACTCTTTAAGGGCTGCAAATTTTTTGTAAGAAAAAAGATCCTGCTACAGAAATAGCAGGATGAGCGGTTGGTTGCCGGTCGGCACCGAAGGTCAGACCGGCACAGCTGTCAACACCGGTCTGACCGTCGGTGCCGACCGGTGGCGATCCCCTACTCAGTTCTCAATGCGATCACCGGTTTGGCCCGGGCAGATTTCCATATTTCAAAACTCACTGTTACCAGCGTAACCCCTAACAGGCCTAATATACTTATAGCAAATATCGCCGGGCTAATCGTAATGCGGTAAGCAAAACCCTGCAACCATTTATATGCTGCAAACCAGGCCAGCGGTATGGCAATAAGACTTGAAATGATGATGATCTTTACAAATACCCAGGCGAATAAAGCCACCACATGTTTGTCGCCCGCGCCTAATACCTTCCTGATGCCCACTTCTTTCGTGCGCTGTTCGGCGGTATAAGAAGCGAGGCTGAAGACTCCTAATACGGTTATTAAAATCGCCAGAATAGCAAATACCTTCGCGAGGGATGACACTCTTCCTTCCACGATATACATCCTGTTGAATTCATCATTTAAAAACCAATGATCACAACCGGCACCCGGGAAAGCAATCTTCCACTTTTTTTCGATGGCGGCGATCTTCTCCTGGAACTTTCCTGCAGGCAATTTTATATAAACGATCTTATCAATAAAATGAGGACGGGGGTTCAGTATCAATGGTTCAATGGGTTGGTGCATCGAGCGGAAAGGGAAATCTTTTACAATGCCAATCACCCGGTAAAGCCTGCTGGTGTCAAAAACATCTTTGATCGTAGCACCCATCACTTTTCCAATCGGCTGGCCAAGGGCCTTTATCGCAGCTTCATTCAGTATCATGGAACTGCTGTCGTTGAGGTTGCCAATTTCAAAATCACGGCCTGCAACCAATTTCAGCTGGAAAGTTTTGGCAAAGTCAAAGTCCACATTCAACTGGTTCCACTGCAGATCTTTATTCGTAAATGCAGGAAATTGGACTGTAGCACCAATCCAGCCAAAATAATTTAGTCGCGGTAAATGATTGGCCATGGTAACATGTTCAATCTGCGGATCTTCCAGTACCGAACGTTTGAACATCTCAAAACGATCCGGTCTTGCGATACCGCCAAAACGGATCGACAACAATTGGCTTCCCTGTTCATTTAGCTTGGTGGTTTTTAATTGTTCCATCTGGCGTATGACAATAAAGGTGTAAATGATCAGTCCGAGTGCAACGGTATATTGAATAGTTACCAGGCTCTTACGAAACAATTCAGCTCCTTTCCCTTTTATCAGCTGCCCTTTTAAGACTTTCACAGGTTGAAAAGCAGATAAATACAGTGCAGGATAGACGCCGGCCGCAAACCCCATAAACAGCACGATGCCGCCCATAATGGCCATCATATACGGATCCAATAAAGAAGCCATCGTAAAGCTTTTGTGTGCCAACTGGTTAAAAGGCGTGAGAAAAATAAACACCAGTATTATCGATAGCAGCAATGCACAAAAGGTCATTAAAAATGATTCCAGGAAAAACTGTGTAGCGATCTCCGACCGGTTGCTTCCAAATGATTTGCGTAGCCCGACTTCTCTCGCCCTTTTAACCGAGCGGGCGGTGGCAAGATTGGTATAATTGATACAGGCGATCAGCATGATCATGATGGCGATAACGCTGAATATCGTAAGGTAGGTTCTATCGCCGCGGATATTTCCTTCCCACAAATTTTTAGGGTCAAAATGGATATCTGCCAATTTGGTGGTGAAGGCGGTCATTTTAAATCCGCGGGATACTGCACCCGAATCCGAAAGGATCATCTGGTTGGCCAATGTATTGATGATGGAATTGATCGGCTTGATATCCGCCCCGGGTTTCAGCACCAGGTAAGTTTCAAAAAAACTCAGGTTTTCACCAAAACGGGTACCTTCCAGGAACTCGGAAAAGTGATCGCCATAAATGGCTCGCAATGCGTTGACGTTTAAAATATACAAGGGCTTAAAATGTGAGTTGGAAGGATAGTCGCGGTATATGCCGGTAACCATCACATCGATTTCGCGATCATGAGTGGCCCAAAAATGTTTTACAGAAATCGTTTTCCCAATCGGGTTTTGTTTGCCAAACAAGGTACGGGCGCCGGTTTCACTTATGATCATGCTGTTAAAGTGCTCAAACATTCTTTCTTTATTGCCGCTCAGCATTTTAAAAGAAAGCACTTTATAAAAATCCGGTTCGGCCCAGCGGATGTCTTCTGTTAATACGATTTTATCAGCTGCTTTATCATGCAGCGAGGTAGGATAACCAATATTGGCCACGCGGGTAAACTGGGTTACTTCACTGCGGTTGTCTTTCAGGTAGCGGGAGAAAAAACCCGGCGCTTCAATATTGTCAAAAGTCTGACCATCAGGGTTAACAAAGGTGGTACCCACCCGGTAGGTATCTTTGTAATACGGCTGCATCGTGTCGTACCGTAGTTCATCACTTACGTACAAAAAGATGAGGACTGCACTGGCCAGGCCGAGGGCGAGACCAAAGATATTCAGCAAAGAAAAAAGTTTCTGGCGCTTGAAGTTGCGAAGTGCGATTAATAAATAATTACGAAGCATGGCGGTAGAATTTATGGAGAAGATTGTTTGTATTTGGGTGAGTCGCCCCCAAAAGGTGACTCACCCAAATACAAACGCTTACAAAATAAATAACCAAGGCTCCCCCTCCTACCGATCCGGTAAATCCGGTATCATACCCGCTGCTTATTGCAATCATTTACTTCGAAAGCCTTGTATTGGGAAGGTGTTAATCCTGTAATTTTTTTGAACACTTCGTTAAATGTAGAGAGGGAATTGAAACCTGCATCATAGGCAATAAAGGCGATTTTATGGTTTTGCCTCCCGGGTTCTTTCAAAAGCTGTTTCGCTTCGTCTATCCGCCAGCTGTTGATGTAGTCGTAGAAGGATTGGCCAAGTTTTTCATTGATCACCTGTGATAAGGTGTGGCGGCTGGTATTCAATAATGCAGCTAATTTGTCGATATTAATCGCCGGGTCGGTATAGATTTTCTTTTGAACCATGAGAGCATGTAACTGATTCAATATCCTGGCGGAGTCTTCTTCTTTTAATTTCGAATTGGCGTATTTTTCCTTCACCGCATGAACAAATGAAGCAGGGATTCCCGGTGTGTGAATGAGTTTACCGTGATGATCATTTCCGCCAACGATAAATGTAAACAATTGCGGTTGCCTGATCGCTTCATGACTGATCCAGTAAATAAAAGCGGTCAATAATATAAAGCCGAACCGGAGAAAAGTATAGGCAGGGTACGCCTGGTACATAAAAAATATGAGTCCGGCAGTTACCAATGTGATCGGAAAAGATAGCAGAACAAACTTTTTAAGCCATTTGGTTCGTGCAATCTGCGTAGCGGAATATTGTTCCGGCATTGCCTTACTATTTTCCTGCCATAAGCGAAATGCTCGGTAATGATAGAAAGTTAAACTGGCTACCTGCAGACATAAGCCGGTTATGCCCTTGAAAGGCTTATAAAGCCAGACCAGGTCTGAATAGTGGGGAAGAAAATTTATGATCAATGTGATGAAGACAAAAGGGAGAAAATGAATCCAATCCGGAGGCGAAAAGCCGTTTCGCTGCTTAAAAACATTCCGCGTAAATAAGTAAATAAGAGGCCCATATAAAAGTGGTACCTGGTAAGATAAAAGATAGCCTGTTTTTAAATGTTGCATCAACCAATACTTATCAGCCACCTTAAATACAATCTGTACAATCATTGCTAGCAGGTACAGTGTTAAAAAACCAGCGCCAGCCCGTATATTTTCCCTCCGTGATAATAAAGCCGCGAGCATCAAAGCCTGGAGCCCGCCAACCATAAGCAATACGATATTCCATTGCAAAGCCATAAAATAACTTTGTTAAAAGGTCGGCAAAGAAAATATAGAAAAAAACACAATTTTGGATGAGTGGCAAATAAGCCAGCTTTCCACCTGTTAAAGATTGTTAATATTTAAAACCAATCTCCGAACGGACGGGCAGGTGGGAGCAATTGAAAAGAAAAAACAACGGAATTATAGTGGCATCGGTTTGATTGAAAACTGGCATCGGACTATGATGTATTAGTCGCAGACTTAAAAGTTTTTACCTGCTTGCAAAATGAGGAAAAGGATTTCAATAAGGCTGTTTTCAAGTTTGCTTTTTGTCGCTCCATTCTTTTTTGCATTGGCAGGGCAATTTTGCGTGCCTGTTCATTTTTTTCCTGTTCGAGGTATTCCGTAAGCAAAGACAATGCTACCCGCCTATCGTTGTAATTACCTGCGAGGTCACTTAGCTTTTCAAGGTGAAGTAATGATATTTGCCTCGTTGCCTTATCTCCCGCTACCCAATTCTTTTTACACCATTGCTTTACATATTGCAGGTCTTTTATATTTTTTCTGAGATCGTGCAATTCTTCATCAGTCGGGTTGGGCATCAAAACGGTGGCTTCCAGTTGAAGAATGGTGTGGATGAAAAATGTCCGGAGGAATTTTACGCCCGATCCTGGCACCTGTAACTTTGATAGCTTCTTATAAAGTTTCTGGAAAGATTTTTTATGATCTGCTTCTTTAAATTCCTGCTCCCGCTGACCAATGTAATTGGCCAGCCACAATATAAAACCATCGTGTTGACGCCTGCTCTCTTTGAAGTTAATGAGCACCAGTTGCGCATTCCTGAGATCGCCGGAAATATGATACAGCTTTACAAAAGAATCACCGGGCGAATTTTTTGGTATCTTTTGCCAATGAAGCAGCGCTTTTATTTTTTTTGCAGTGGTACGGAACGCATGAACATCCCCGGCGTCAAAGCCGGGAGAAATCCGGCTACCAAGCTTCTTCAGCGACTTCCCATACTTCAATATACTATCGCGAATTCTCCTTTTCATATCAACCCAATATTGCACCTGTTATGACCGGTCTTTTAGCAGGAGTGCAGGATTTATATTGACTTGGCAAACCGTCAACCCGGGTAATCCGATGTTAACTATTTTGATTGGGCGAATTCATCTGCCAGTCGATCCATTTGGCTGGAACTGGTGGTGGTTTTACCTTCATCTACGATTACCCTGTAACGAAAACTAACCGACTCTCCTTTTTTTAGTGAGAGGTTTTTGGATGATTTTCCATTAGTAAATATTTTTTCGCCCAATGGATTGGCTGCAAATAAACCATAGCCCCTGGCATGCCAGAAAGTTGGATAATTTGGATTAGCAGGGTGATCAATCACTGCAACCGTTATTGAATCCTTCCCCATTTTACCGAACACTTTACACCATCTTCCTCTAGTGCTCCAAACATCATTGCCTTGCTTTCCTTCGCTGGAGATATAATTACCATTTGCTATTTTATCAGTGCCGCCTTTTACAACAGTTACATTCCCCTTATCATCCGTAAACTTCTCATCTTTATCTGTAGGCATTTGCAATGCATGTGCCAGCCTGATACCCAACATACCGTCTTTTGCATCAGTAAAGATCACTTCAGTATTGGCTTTAAAAGTTGTTACCCGGTCGATGATGCGCTGGTGCGTGGTTCCGCTAAATTCAAACCGTGTGGTTTCTTCCAGCAATACATCATTATTTTGATTGGTCCAGTTGGCATGATACGCCAGTACACCTTTTTTTCCGCCAGATGTTTCAAGGATGCGATCTGTTTTGATCCACCCATACAAACGCTTTTTTTCCTTTGGAATTGCGTAGGAGTTATTCCAGAAATCGAGGCCGTTCAGGTTCTCAAAATTGAACCAAATACCAATGTGGTGAGGATGATCATTGGGATCGCCGGGAAGCGGGTTCAAAGGAAATCCTCTTGTAACCACCGTTCCATTGGCGGTAAGTACAGGATACAAGACAGGTTTTTCCAACGAATCAGGATACAAAAAACTCGTAAATAATTTATCGCCGATCAGGATATCCACTTTATTTTCTGCGGCGGATTTTACCACTTTAACTACCGCATTTTTCTGGGCGTTTGAAAAATGAAATCCCATAATACTCAGCAGGAAAACAAGGATACATTTAATATTATTTTGCATTGTTATGATATTGAAATTATAAAAGGGAATTGATTGAATAAGCGGTAATGAGTGATGGATATCTTGCAGGGTGCTGGTTCTATTAGCCCCTAAACGTAGTTGCTACTGCGATTACGGCGGGTCCTTCACGAATAGCCTTTTGAATTGTAAGCTTTAGCGGTGAAGAGACCCGTCTTCGAAGTAAAAAACGAATGATGAGTAATGAGCGATGAGTGATGAGTAGGTAGTAATGAATCGGGAATATTTGCAACAGCCGGAGGTATTATCTTATTGCGGATTGCCATTGACCATTCACGATTCAGCATTGACCATTCACCAATCATTCCGCCGCCCTGATCTTTATAACAATTTTCTTAACTACTTTGCTACCACCCGGCGTAATGTTAGGCCTGTGTGCATCTGACGGAAAGAAAAGAAAAAAAGTGCGTGGGCCAGCAACATAAAATTTTCCTTTCGCGGTATAGTTGGCCAGGTCTTTTTTATTATCATATTCTTTGGTGACAGTGGCTTTGGCAACCGGGTAAACGCCCATCTTTTCTTCCCCTGAAATAATGCATTGCAGGTCTATATATTTGCGATGCGATTCCCACCCGGTTTTTTCGAAATCCTTGGAGGGATCTTCTGTAACGGTGGCAAACACATTGTCGCCGTCAATCGGGTACTTACCTTTTGGAAGTGAATCAAGATTATGGCTTTGTAAAAATGTAAAGGCTTTATCCCAATATGCCTTATCAAGTTGATATTGGCGGGCAAATTCTTTCTTATTGACAGAGGAATGCGGCTGCAACTGTGCACCATTAAGCCATTCCTTTTTATTAAACCATTTTTTTATCGAGGAATTAGACATTTCGCTGCCGGAATTTTGTGCAAATGATGGCAGGCTGGCAAAAAGAAGAAAAGAAGCAATCGTACAAATAAGAAGTTTTTTCATGAAGGAATTATTTATGTGTTTGAATTTGTAAATATAACTTAGTTCATTCTTTCATAACCGGTAACCAGCAGATTATTTTGTACCCTGGCAGGAGATTGCGAAAGGTAGATATTAGGACCAGCATGTTGCTATAATAATTAACTTCAACTTACCATATTATATCTATATCGCTGCCTTAAGTCGTCTGCATGGACTATCCAAATAAAATTATTGAAGAATTATTGCCAACATTTGCACTGGTAATCGGCAAGGATTACTGCCGCTATAAAAATCATATCTACCGTGTTTTTCTAAATTGCCTTTTAATGGACGATGATAAAATGAATGAAGAAAAATATGCCATCGCCGCAGTATTCCACGACATTGGCATATGGACGGGGAGTACCTTCGATTATCTATCCCCATCGGGCGAACAAGCCGGCAATTATTTATTGCAAAAGGGTAAACGATGTTTAACCGGCGAAATCACCGCTATGATTTACTGGCATCATAAAATCAGCCAATACCATGGCGAACATGAAAAAACAGTAGAGACCTTCCGGAAAGCAGATTGGATAGATGTGACCTTTGGATTAATACATTTCGGTGTGGATATTCAGAAAACAAAAGAAGCCGGTAAAGCCTTTCCCACGCTCGGCTTTCACAGGTTTCTTGTGAGGGCTGCTTTGAAAAATTTCTTAGGGCATCCTTTGAAGCCGCTGCCGATGTTTAAGCGATGAATATTTAACCACATAATCGGTCTGACCTGCGGTGCCGACCGATTGTGCATTACTCATCATACCCGTAAATGGCGCCGTCGGAAAACTGTTTCAATAGTTTCATCTTTTTAACCCGTGTGATAAAATCAAGTCCGACAAGATCATCATTTACTCCATCATCAAACCAAACCATATAGCAATGATGGTCGTTTAAGAAGTCGTTTACCTCGTTGCTAAATTCTTTGTGAGGCAAGAACTTTCCGGGCCTGCCCGTAAAAAAATAGATGGCATCATATGCATTGGACCAGATGGTGTGATCTTTTTGAAAAGGCAGGGAATCTTTTTGTATAAACTGCACGGTGGGTGATAATCTCCATTGATCTTCTGTGTAGCCCGGTATCCCGGCATCTTTTACGCCATCCCATGTTTCGTAATCAGCAGCCAGTTGATTGTATTGAAAGCTTGCAAAGAGCAAAATGCCTGTTACTGTTATCCATTTTTTACTTGCTCTGCTAACCTTTTCTGCAACTGGAATAATCCAAACGCCCACCACCCACACCAGCGGAATAAAAATAGGAGCAATCAACCTGCTGTTCAATATTTCAAATCTCGAAATACTGGAAACCATCACCATAAAAACCAGGTAAATCAGCGAAAAAAAGGCAGCCATATTCCCGTAGGTCGCCAAACGGCGCTTTTGCAAAAATTGCTGAACTACTACTAATGAGAGACAAATCATTACAACAATGGCTCCCCAGGCTGCGGTTTGATAATGCCCGTGTAAAAAGGGTACCCAGTCGTAGAGTACAGTGCCGGCATCCCGCAAATTATTGCCAAGTGTCCGAAAGGCCGCTTCCCGCTGCCCCGCCAATGTACCAATAGCAACATGATTTCTCAGGAGGTTAAGTATCAACAATATGGGGCTTAGCAATGCGTACACCAGGATATCGCTTATTTTCCGCCGCAACGGAGCTCCCATATCGATCAATAATAACAATCCACCCGTAGCTATTACAATTACCCCCGCATACCTTGTTACTGCTGCCAGGGACGCGATTAAGGCAGCTGCTATCAATGCCTTTCTTGAATAATGTTGGAAATAGCTGCGCATTGCCCGCATAAAAAGCAGGCACCATATCACAAAAAGCGTCTCCGACCATACCATTGAATATACTTCCAGCAGGCACGGACTTAAAACGATCACTGAAAGCATGGCGGCCTTGTACCATTTCGACCAAATGGAAAATTGCTCCATCATCTCACCCGACAAATAAATAACGATCGCAAAAAGCAGGGCATTCAAAACAGGGGCAAATGCCAATGGTTCTAAACCAGTCACTAATACAATCGTACCAAGAAAAACAGGATAAAAGGCAGGAAAATCGACAATGGGAACATTCATGAAATCCACGAGTTTGCCCGTTGCTGCGAAGTTTTTAGCCGTAGTGATATACACAACTCCGTCAGGCTCCACCCCAATTCCGCCATGCCTTGTGAACAAAATAATGATCACGAAACCAGCCGCAGCGGCAATCAAACTGTCGAGGTTCTTTTTCATGAATGAAAATCCAGCCATCATTTTACGGGATAAAAAGAGTGCAATATAAACAGTAACTCAGCTTAGAAGCTGTTTAAAAATGGGTTCGGGATATACCATGGAGATTTTAAGGCCACTAATTGCACGAATTGGTACGAATAAAATCAAGTTAAACGAAAAATCGTCGCGGATATTCGTGCATTCGTTGGCATTACTTAAAAACTTAAACAGCTTTCTAGAGAAGATCCAGGAGATTCTATGATAAAATTTTTATAAGTATTTTCAATGGCAATCTTAACAGCCATTTTAATTTAATACAGGCTCATGATCTTCTCAATTTGCCGCTTATGCCGAAGGATGTGAACAATGGCATGTTCGGTCATCTGCTCTACATCATAGCATTGCCCCCAACCTGTTTTTATTTTTAAAGAATTATCATGTTCTTCCAGTTCAGCATCATTCATCGCTCTAAAAACCTTTTCGGTATAAGTAAAAACATTCGTAAGGTCATCTAAATATTCCTTAACCGTTACATGAAAAGTTTTCGCTGGCCGGATTAGGTTAGTCCCTTTCAGGTTGTGAATACTCGTGGCATAACCAAAACCCGCATGCACAACATGAGATAAAATTGTTTGTAACGACCTGCAATCTTCATCAGGTGTTTGAGAGCCTGTAATTATTGTTAAAGCTTCGTCGGGAATATTTTCAATAACTGTTTTGAAGTCTGCGATGGCTTGTTCGTATATGCCGAGCAGTGCCCCGATTGCTCCCCGTTTATATGTTTTCATAAATTTATTTAGTATCGACTTTAAACATCATCACACAATTACCACACTGGTCTTGCATTTTAGTTGGCCGTCCTTCCCGCATGTAAAACTTTTCTAAGATCGACATCAAAAATAAAACTTGTAACACCAGGTTGCGGAATTGTCAATTATTTTTCGACAAAAGTTCATCCAGTTGATCAATCAAAGTTTCAGCAGGCTTATACGCAAAAATGCCCTGGTCGCCGCCCTTCCGGATCCCCCTGACAAATAAATAGATCACTCCTCCAAAGTGAGTTGCATAATCAAAGCCGGCAACATGTAGCGCAAGATATTTCTTTACAGCAATTGTATACACCAGGTATTGCAGGTGATAGTTAGATTCCGCCATTGCCGTCCGTATGTTTCCCTTTGAATAATCTGTTAACCGGTCTCCAAGGAAATTAGACTTCCAATCCAGGATAAAATATTTCCCTTCATGTTCAAAAAACATATCGATTTTTCCATTCATGATGCCTTCCAGTTCTTTCGCATACCTGATTTGAAAGGGAACTCCCGGGGCTGATAAGCGGTTAATGATTTCAGGTTCAAAAAGAGCAACATTAAAATTGAATTCCAACTCATTCAATCTTTTATCCCGCTGCAATTTATTTAAGCTGAACGTAGAATTGCCCATAGATATAGCCGTTTCAGTTACATGATGCAACAATTCTATTAACCGTGTGGTATATTCAGGTGTTGGATGGGGAATAAATCTTTTTAACGCAGATGAAACAATTGTTTCCCAAAAAGCGGCGTCCGCAAAGTCGATCCTTTCAAAAATAAAATGCAATAAATTACCGGTGTTCGCTCCACGCTTTAATTGTTTAAAAATAAACTCGTCATAAACATTCAACCCCTTTGCTGCAGTCGCTTTAACGGTGGTAAGATGCTGACCTGCATCCAGGTAAGTATAACTCAATTTCTTCCAGTTCGCTTCCTTCAATTCGAAACTTTTAGCCTGCAAATAAGTTGGCGTTAACGAATGGCTGGTTGCCAAATACCGGTAATCATCTGGCAGCAACGGGGAATCCTCAAAAGCAATGAGTGGCTGAGGGTTTTCTTTCAGAGCGGTTACAAATGGGAGGATCCCTGAGAGGTTGAAGGAATGATGTGTATTTCGATTGATATAACTTTTGTAAACTGCCCTGGTGACGGCAACATAGATCAGGCGCCTGTTTTCCTGCTCCGCTTGTTTTTCGGTAACCCGTATCTGCTGGTCGGACAATAATGAATTGTCTGCAAAAATATACTCACCGGAATCCTCATCCCTGAAGGTCACCAGGTCAAAATCCGACCCGGCCAGCAGATCAAGGAATGGCGCAAATACAATATTGTATTCCAATCCTTTGCTTTTATGAATGGTTACTATTTTCACCGCCTCTTCATCACTTTCAACCCTTTGTTCAAATTCATCTCCCTCCACTTCCATGCCTTCAATACCTCTTTTAAGCCAGTTAGCCAATTCAGGCGAAGAGAATTGTTTTTGGGTTTGGGTTTTGTGCAGTAATTCCATCAACTGCAGCACATTGGTGATAATTCTTTCCCCGTTGCGGGAGGCGTCATTTAACAATAACTGCTTTACTTTATAATCGGTAATGAATTTTGACAGCATCACATACACACCTTCCTTTTGCCAGGTTTGCTGGTATTCTTTAAAACGGTTCAGCGCAAGTTCATCATCCATGGAGAGAATGGCCGGCGCATCGAAGCCTGTCAGAGGCGACAACAGCGCTTTATTAATAGAAGATGAATTGATATCGCTCACCGCTTCCAACAGGTACAGGATATAGCGGGCCTCGTCCGTTTGAAACAACTTGGTATCATCAATCGTAACTGCCGGAATGCAATACTTACACAACAGGGATTTGATAGCAGCCGCCTGCTTATTTTTTCGGACCAGGATGCCTATGTCAGAGGGTCGGATTTTCCGTTGTGTGCCTTTCTCTTCGATGCTATAGTCGTCACTGCCCAGCAAAAGAATGATCTGCGCCGCCACTGTTTCGCTGATGGTTTCATTGTTGGGATTTTCAAAAATAGTAAAGGGCAGATCTGGCTGACTGTTTTTGAGCAATTCACCTTTCCCCGATTCAGCAGGAGCCTTTACGGGGAGGTAAGTTATTTTGTGCGATTCATTTGAAAAAGAAAATGTATCAAAGCCGGGTGCAGGTAAAAAAAACTGGTTCATTCCTTCTATAAATCTTTTGGAAGACCGGTAATTGATATCCATCCCAAAACGGTTTACTACCTCATCTGCAGCTTTGAAATATGTAAATATATCCGCCTTGCGCCAGGCATAAATGGATTGTTTTGGATCGCCGATATAAAATAAAATGGAACCATTTGCAAACAAGCGGTTGAAGATTTCATACTGCATTTTATCGGTATCCTGGAACTCATCTATAAAAGCAGCTTTGTATTTGGCCTGCAGGGAACTGATCAAAAATTCATTGTTATCCCTTACCACCGCATCATGCAATTTGGTGATCATGTCATCAAACCCCAACTGGTTATTTTGTTGTTTGTAACGACCCACTTCAACGGAAATAGTTTCAATGGCAAGATGATAAATATGATTGATAATGGTGTTGACCTGGCGGATCTTTTCAGTCTCAATAACAACTACCCTTTCGATATCCCAAATGATTTCAGGATATGTTTTTTGTACATTCGATTTGTCTTTTTTGTCGATGATAGCGTCTAATAATAAGCTGGGCTGACTAACCAGTTGAAGCATGTTTTTTTTAGTATAGGCATTTTTTTCTGTTGCCAGCCTGATCGCATCCGCATTCAATGCTATATACTCAATGATATTATTGTTGATCGCATTCTTTTGCGCTTCCAATTCGCAAAGGGCAGCATACAATTCCTCCTGGCTTGCTTCCGAAAGAAAATTCTCAGGCAGTGCTGTCAGCAAGATCATTTTTTTTCCCGACAATGCATTTTTCATCACATCCACAAGGCTTTTCCTGCTCAGTCCCGCATTGATGAGTTCCTGTAAAAGACCAACCTGCAACGTAGTAATATGCTTTCTCCAAAAAGCGTTTACCCGGTCCGTTATTACGGCTTTTAAGTCGATCAGGATTTCAGCGCCAAATACCTGCCTTGTTTCAAATGCAAACTCAGTTAAAATCCGCTGGCAAAAACTATGAATGGTAAGGATGGCAGTTTCATCCAAAAACAACACGGCTTCTTTCAGCAGCCGTTCGGTTTCTTCCATGCCGATTGCCTGTGTGGACGATTGAACGATTTCTGTAATGGCTTCATCATTGATGGCAAGGCCCTGGCTCACTTTTAATGCATTGCGGATAAACTGCCTGATCCGCGTTTCCAATTCAGCTACTGCAGCTTTGGTAAAAGTTACCATCAGAATTTGTTGGATAGAAATTTTCTTTTCGAGCACCAGTCTTAAAGTGAGGAGCGCAATCGAATAGGTTTTGCCCGTTCCGGCACTGGCTTCAATTAAGTTACTTGCCCGCAGTGCCACTGTTGCAGGATTAAAAGGTTGTATGGTATTGTTATTACTCATGGATGATACTTAGTGCTATAAGAAGCTGTTTAAATTTAGATTTAACAGCACTATTTGGAGGCATTGATGCCTTTTTACCGCTGTTGATCCGCAGTGCTGGACGCCAATGCCGATGCTATGAAATACAAATGCTGGTTAACAAATACTCTCCTTTTAAGCAGCTTCCAAGGTTGTTTACATTAAGCCCGGAAATAATGCTGCTACCGGCGAAAAAATTGCCAATGTGTTTTCACGAAACTGTTCAACTGCCAATTGATTTGAAAAAATACCATTATCAAATTCCTTCTGAAGGTATTCATTGGGACTTCTTTCGAGGTATTTACCGACTTGCCTGTTTAGTTTGGTAAGATCATATTCTGCCATTTTTAACGGGCTTTCACTGAAGCCCGGATATAGTAAAAATATTTGCGAGTGGCCCTGCTTAAACCATGCTACCAATTGAACGAGTTTCTCCGTTGCTTCCGCCTGGTTGTAAGTATCTGCCGGAATAGTGAAGACTGCATTCTTTGCCGCGGATAAATAATTCACCTCCAGGGTCCATCCCTGTGCAGTTACCAGCACATATTTGATATATGCTTCCAGCAGGTACCTGTAATGATTTTTGGAGAAAGAAATTATCAATAACTTATCACCATAGATGCCATTCAATTTGCCTGTGACAACTGTATCCTGCATTTGGATATCTATCAACCGCTCTTCTTCAATTTGTTCGCCTGCAACCTCCTGCAATAATCTTTTTACGGGAGCTACTTCCTCAATGGTTGCGGCAATTTGTACATCCGCCATGTGCTTCAATGGTAAAGCACCCGTTTTCAAAGCTTTTACCCGGTAGGCCGGTAAACATTCATCATCAATATGCAAAAGATCATTTTTCAGTTGCCATTCCTGCAATTTATCCAATTCAAATAATTCTGTATCAGGCAACAAAACCTGGTCATCATTGTAAAAAATCCCCAACACTTTATTGTAGTACCATTTGAAGGGATTTTTAAAAAAAGCCAGCAGGGAACTCACGGCAATCTCATCCCAAGCAAATGTTTTATTTTCTTTGCTTGCGAGGTGATTGAAGGTAATATCCTCAGTAGTTGCTATATTGCCCAGGTAAGAATACAGGCCAGGTAAATGCTGAAAATATTTTTGACTAAAGCCGTGCAATGGTTGTGTAGTAATCATTAGTTCCCTTACCTTGACATTCGCTGTGATGCCTGATTCTACATAATCTACCAGTTCATCCACCAGCGCTGAAGGCGGATGTATACTATTGTCCTTCGCATTGCGGCCGATGTAACTGATGTACAAATATTGCTGTGCCGATAAAATGGTTTCTAAAAAAAGATGTTTGTCATTCTCCTTCACATTGCGGTCTCCTTTACGGCGTTTTTGTTCCATCATGTTGAAGCTAAGCGGAGTTTCCTTGCGGGGAAATTTATCAAAATTCATTCCCATTAGCGCCACAACCTTAAAAGGAATGCTGCGCATCGGTATCAGTGAACAAAATGTGATACCGCCCGATGCAAAAGCAGCAGATCTTGTTTCTGTGGCGATGATGTCAAGAAAACTATGTTTGAAAACTTCGAAGCTCACCGGTTCGTTATAGGTTTCCGTTAGCACATTTAAATTTTCGATGTACAGCAACAAACGCTGGTAATCTTCTTCCGCTTCACCGCTGTCGGATTGAAATACAAGATTCTCTACGAGTTGCTGAATGTACAATCCCCACTCTGCCAGGTTCCTCTTGTTGGCCCGGTCCTGTACATACCATTTCAACACTTCAATAAAATGGCTGAACCTGATCAGTTCAAGTGCATCATCGCCTTCTACTACATCCAATGGGTAAAGGCTGTCATTGTCAATTGTATATTCGGTTGATCCACTCATGCAGATACCAAACAATATGCGTTGTAAGCCCCTCTCCCAGCTTACCAATACGGTATCGTCTTCCATGTTTCCCCAGATACCAAACCGGATATTGGCCATGCTCACCACCTTGCGAACCAGCGAAGCATCGGCTATGCTAAACCTTTCACGTATATACTTCGAATCGAGTAACTGCATTACTTCTTCTGCCTTAAAACTATCTTCGGAAATGGACAGAATGGCTGTTACGGCTGTAAATAGACTATCCCCCGACTGGTAACTTTCATCTGCAATGGTATAAGGAAAACTATAAGGAGCTGTATTGAAAATTGCTCGAATATAGGGTGCATAGGCATCAATATCACTTACCATCACAACAATGTCCCTTGGCGATAAGCTACCCTTTTCCTCTTCGGCAAGATGTACGAGATAATTGTACAACACCTCCACTTCCCGAACAGGAGTATAACAGGCATTCAGGGTTAGTGACCCGTCCTGCAGGTCGTTGAGGGTTAGCTGGTTCCTTGCGGTGGCATCATGATTGTAAAATATATCCTGCTGGATCTTCTGCAATAGGGTATCCTGCTGACTGGTTACCGGCTCTGTTACACCCGAATCGTTGTATACGTTCAGGAAGGCATCGTTTTCGAAAAGAAGACCAAAGGTTTCCTGTATCACCTTACCCCAACTGACTAACAAAGTATTTCCTGAGCCTGCGGCTGGCAAAGCTTCCTTTCCCTGGCTTTTTTGCGAGCGTTCATGCCGGGCTATCTGCTTTTCTGTTCTGTCATCCAGCCAATACACCAGGGGTGCAGGGTTCAATAAATAAAAACTGACCGAAATGTACTTCGACAATTCGTTGAATAAATAGATATGCAACTGGGTGATAATCGATACGCCGAAAATATGAATGTATGGCAGCCGGGCGTACAATCTCTCTTGTTGGATAGGGTCATTTAGTTGTTGAATAATATACCGAACCACGCTTGTTTTATCGGTCAACTCCTCCCCTGTTTTTTCTTTTACTTTTATCCAGATATACTTTTGCCACTCATCTTTAAACAGTGTGTTAATGGTTGCGAGATTCCATTCATCCACCATTTCGGGGCGATACACCTGGTATTGATCAAACAAATCGGCCACTCTTTCTGCAAGGGCTATCCGCTTCACATCATCTTCCCCGTAGTAGGTTGAAATGGTTGTAAACTTTTGCGCAAATTCATCGCTGGCAAGAAGATTATAAATGAGCCATCTTAAATGGTCTGCACCCAGCACCTTTTTATTTTCTCCCCCCAGCCAATAATACAGTTGATTGATAATATCGTTGGGCTTAAGAAACCTGCAGTTGGCGCTGATACCCATCTTTTCTGCCAGGGCGATGGTAAGCCAGTTGTTCATTCCCTCAGTTTGAGTAACGAGATACTGACTCTGAAAAACATTTCCCGATTGTTTCTTTAACTCCCCCGCCATTTGTTCCGCCAGGTTGGTTAATGAATTGGAAACGTTTAATTGTAAGCTCATTTTCGTTTGTTTACTGTTTGCCGTTTATTGTTACTGCTTATTGTTTATTGGTATCCAAACCGGTCCATGATGCCGGATATCCTTTGCACGCTCCGGCTTGCCGTGTACAAGACCGATTCCCTGGAAGCCTGTAGCAATACCGAATGTTTTGAGCGGGTAATTGCCGTGTACAATAGTTCGCGGGTGAGCAAGGGCTGATCGGCATTTGGTGGCAATATCACCAACACCTTCTCGTATTCGGAACCCTGGCTTTTATGGATGGTCATAGCAAAAACGGTTTCTGCTGAACTAATGTACCCGGGCAGCACCGACTTCAAATTTTTGTCAGTGTCTTCAAACCAGGCTTTTAAGCTGCCTTTGCTATCAGGCCTGATAATTCCCACATCCCCATTAAATAATTTCAGATCGGGGAAATTCCTTGTTACGATGATGGGTCTGTTCAGATAAAATTCCGTGGTAGTATTGATCAGTTTTTTACCTACCAGCCAGTTGGTTATTTTCCGGTTAACTGCATCCACGCCGAACGGTCCTTCCCTGACTGCACACAATACCCGAAGCCGGTTAAGCTTTCCCAATGCAGCCGCGATATCCTTTTCAGTGATATAGCTTGCATAATCATCAACAAACCGGTTAAATAATTCCTCCGAATACCGGCAATCGATCGTCACTTCCCGGTCGTTGTTTTTATCTATAAAATCTTCCACTTCCTTCAGCCTGCTGTGAATGATGGCCTTACTGAATTTACCAATGCCGCCACCAGCTGTAAACCTGTGGCTACGTTTTAATTCGATGATGTGCTCAAATAATATATTATTGCCAGCTGCTATTAAATGGGATGGAATTTGTTCTTCGCTGCCCGGTATAAATGAGTTGGCAAATTCTGCTGTGGATGCCGATAAAGCATTCATTTGCTGCTGTGCCTGGCAGAGATCACCCAGTAAGCTACCTGCCTCCACTGAAGCCAGCTGGTCTTTATCCCCCAACAAAATGATACGGGTTTGTGGTCCAATTGCTGCGAGTAATTTTGCAAATAAAGCAACATCGATCATCGAAGCTTCATCCACAATCACCAGGTCGTAGACAAGCGGGTTGGTTTTATCATGTTTAAAATAAGGGGAATCCGGGATATATTTTAGCAGCCGGTGAATGGTTCCCGGAACAAGGGACTGGAATTTTTCTTTGATAGACGGATCAATATTGATGCGGGATGCTTTTAATGATTCAGCCATACGCACGGCGGCCTTGCCTGTAGGCGCCGCCAATGCAACTTTTAAAGAGGGGTGTATGGCATACAATATGGCCAGTATTTTTGCCACTGTGGTAGTTTTACCTGTTCCCGGCCCACCTGTAATGATTGTGAAATTATTAAGAATGCTGATGATCGCAGCCACCAGCTGCCAATCTGCGTTTTCTTCCGGGGCAACAGGCTGCAGGGTACTTCCCGCACTTAAGGACATAATAAGATCTTTATGAGACTGTAATTGTTGCATCCGGTTGTCCCTTTCCTCCTTTTCAATCGCTATAAAAGAGCGGATCGATTCCACAATTGCCGATTCGTAGGCATAATAACGCTGCAAATACAACCGGTTTTGGTGCAGGATAAAAGGTTGTTTTTTGCCATTTGCTGAAGACACCATTGGCTCCTCAGCTACGATTTTCGCATCCGCAAGCGTTCCGTACTTTTCCACATTAGCAACTTCTTCCGGTAGCAGCTTAATATCTTTTAAATCAACACAGATATGTCCTTCGGCCAATCTTTTTGACACCAGGTATGCATAAGGCTTCAATAACTCACTTTTAAAAAACTCAGCAAACTGCTGGTGAACATCATTAATAGTTTGCATAATAATTGATCCCGTAATAATTGCTCAGGATTTCTGTCAAAAGTAATTGATAAAATGCTTAGATATTATAAATGAAAGGAGATAAAATGCCCGTGCAAATGTGCAAAGATTCGATTGTTTTTTATAAGCTCTTCCTTCAGCGCAGAAATCCAATAAGTCGCTTTCCCTGCCGCTGCAGTGCTTAAAAGAAGACAACGATACTTTATAGCTCTACGCATGTATGACTGCCTAAGCATATAAGAAATTTTCCCAATAAATACCAATGTTGTTTTTCTTTAAAATATCGGTTGTTTTTCCCGCTCAAAGATGTTCATTTCATGTTATTTTTGCTAATAATAAAAATCCCATGAACATTCTAAAGGACAGGTTTGAAATAGATTATTTTGGTAACAAAGTTGAAATCTCACGCTACTTCTATGAAATCCCGATTATTAGCCTTTATCGTTTTGACATGAAAAATGGCATGATTTGTAACCTATATGAATACGGTGGAGGCTGGAGATTTGAAGATAAGGAGCATACCGAAACCGCCCAGGAAATCGGTGAGTTGATTGAACAACATTACCGGGAAACCAACGGACGCCTGTCTAGCAGATTTAATAAATGAGCTGCGGGAGCTTGTTAACCTTCATTGGTTTGGCCGGACTTATTCACTAGCCTGTTTGTCGCATTTTGCAACTTTCATTTCTATGACGGGATATTGCCCTTCTTAAAACAGAAGAGTCATTGATTATTGTCGCAGGCTTTTTTATGCGCTCGCTATGGCATGTAACCTGTGAAAAATGTAAATCATAATTGCAAATTTGCAACTAATATCCAGCCTTTCAAACTAATTTGAATTTCATACATTAATTCTAAAAAACTCAAACGATGTATATGAAATCTGGCAAATTCTTTTTTGTACTATCACTGACTATCATCATTTTTACTTCGTGCAATGACACCAACTCCTCAAAAACGCTTTCTAAAGACACCAGTGAAAAGAAATTCGATCCGGCAGGTGAGCAAAAACATGGCGATACATACGATCCGAAACAAACCGCTACGGACACCATGTATAAGAACAGGGATAGTATCCCCAAATAGAGAAAGTTAGTGATGGAAAATCAGGTGGTAATTGTTAAGATGAATCGTTCGTGGTTATGAATTCAGTGGTATAAGTCTTGTCTCACAATCTATATTTTTATTGAATTCCTGCATTTTAATCCTTTTTTGCATTTCCGCTAAGTCGTTTGATCGGGATTAATTCAAGTCTTCTGAATTCCACTTCAGATCCTTCGGCCTGCAAGGCTATCATTCCTTTATCTGCTGAACAGTTGTAACCAAAATTTACAAGATCGCCATTTACCCAAACTTTCACAGAATCTTTCAGGCATTCAATGACCATGCTGTTCCATTCGCCCACAGGCTTTTCCGAATTGTCGGTTAAATTTTTAATATTGCGTCGCTTGCCTTCAGTGCCGCCCCACTCAGTTTTAGGGCCGCGGCGTGCTTCCATATCCGGCACACTAATATCTTCCACAATACACCAAAAATCTCCTGCGTTGCCATGCTCCATCTGTACTTCCAACGATTTGGGAAACATTTTATACAAAGCCCGCGGCGTTGAGCTATGAACCAGCACGCCACAATTGCCCGGCTTTCCGGCAAAGCGATATTCAACCTCCAGCCGGTAATTTGTGTAAATCTTATCGGTGATGAGATGCCCTCCAGGCGTACCCAGGCTTATCAGCATTCCATCTCTTACAATAAACGGGCTTTTTGCATTTGTATTTGTATCCATTGCGGGCACATCAGTATGCCAACCTGCCAAATCTTTTCCGTTAAAAAGACTGACCGTCTTCTGTGCTAATAAAGTTTGAAAAGAAAAAGTGATGAGCATTCCAGCCAATAGAGATCGTAGTTTGTTCATATGCAAAAATTTCAACTAAAATACTACTAAATTGATATGAATGAACAAGCAACAAGCAATTACTTACATTGATAAACAATCCGCCAATTGCATCCTTTTATGATAACCATGCGTTTTGCCACCGTTTTACTAGCTTTACGCTGATAAAAATAATTGCTGTTGCAAGTAACCGATCATTCAATCAAAGCGCCATGAAAAAACATTTAGGTACACTAACCATCTTTTCAACCATCTTATTATTGAGTTTATCCTCCTTGCTTACTGTAACAGCACAGGATAATAATGATGCGCCGCTCCGGCTGGCTGTAGCAGGACTGAAGCACGGTCATGCTCCCTTTATTTTTGCCAGGAAAGGCAAAACGGATGTGAATGTGGTCGGGATTTATGAGCCTGATACTGAACTGGCCGGGCGCTATGCAGTTAAATACAGCCTCGATAAACAACTGTTTTACACCGATCTTGCCAAAATGCTCGATGCCGTAAAACCTGAAGCCCTGGCTGCTTACGGGTCAATCTTCGACCATCTCGCAGCAGTGGAAGCATGTGCTCCGCGTGGCATTCATGTAATGGTAGAAAAACCATTGGCGACAAATCTTACCCAGGCAAAGAGAATGGAGCAGCTCGCCTCGCAACACCGTATTTATTTATTAACCAATTATGAAACATCCTGGTATCCCTCCGTAGCAAAAACTTTGCAATTAGTAAATGATAGTAATTTTATCGGCCATAAAAGGAAGGTCGTGGTACACGATGGGCATGAGGGGCCAAAAGAAATTGGCGTTGGTAAAGAGTTCCTCGACTGGCTGACCGACCCGGTACAAAATGGAGGCGGTGCCGTGGTGGATTTTGGATGTTATGGAGCCAACCTGATGACCTGCCTGATGGGCGATGAAAAGCCAGTATCGGTAACTGCCGTTCTCCGTAATTTCAAGCCGGATGTTTATACTAAAGTTGATGATGAAGCAACTATTATTGTCTCCTACCCCACTGCCCAGTGCATCATCCAGGCCTCCTGGAACTGGCCCTTCAGCAGAAAGGATATGGAAGTATATGGAGACAGCGGTTATATCATTGCTGTAAATAATCAATCCATGAGAACGAAGAACAGGCAAACAAAAAATGAACAAAATATAACCGTCACTTCAAAGGAGGTAGCCGTTTATGAAGACCCGTTCTCCTATTTCAGAGATGTGGTAAGAGGCAAAATCAGTATTCCAAAAAACGGGTTGTATTCTTTGGAGAATAATGTAATGGTGGTGCGTATCCTTGAAGCCGCAAAGGAGTCGGCGAAAAAAGGGCAAACGGTGATGATTAAATATTGATATTGGGGTTTATTACACGAATTATCAAATACGTATTCCACGAATTATAAGGCACCAATCACACGAATTAAAAGGCAGGAATTACAGGAATTGAGCGGTGCTTTCTTTAAACTCAATTCGCGCTAATCAATTAAATGGTTCCTTCAGCATTTTATTTGGAAATGGAATATATCAATCCATGAACAAAATAGCTGCACTGTATTTCCCAACCTGAACGGATCGCTGTTCATAGTGCTTTGTAACATCTTCCTGCAAAGCATTTTTCCAGTTGCCGGCAGGCAGGATGAAAGTTTTTTCTTCGCTCGTTCCGTTAAAAGCAATCCAAATGTTTTTCCATGAGTCCTTCATTGCTGTACCATTGATGGTGTAAGCAATTGTACCCACAGGTACCTTTCCATCAAAATGGATATTCTCCCGGATCTGTGCGGCGGTTGTCATCCTGAAAGATGGATGCATTTTCCTCATGCGGATTAACTGCTCCACATAGCGGGTAAGATCAATGTTTTCGGTTTTTAAACTCCAGTCGATCGCATTGATACTGTCGCCGCTATTGTATGAATTCTCCACTCCCTTTTTAGAACGCATAAACTCTGTACCGGCATGTAAAAATGGAATGCCCTGCGAGGTGAGTACAATGGTCAATGCGAGGCGATGCATCCTTTTGAGGTCGGCATTAGCTACACCCGGGTTTGATAATACCAGCTTATCCCATAACACGTTGTTGTCGTGGCACTCGCAATAGGTGATTACATCGCCAGGTGAGTTAGCGTAAGGTGCTTTAGCGTAATTAACTTTAGCATAATTCACCTGCGGATGCTTACAGGACGCAACGATTCCAAATTTAACAGACTCAGCAAAGCTGGCTTTACCGGATACAAATCCATTTTCTTTCAAATCAAAAACACTTCCTTTGATACCATCGCGGAGATCATCGCTGAAAACTGCAACACCGTTCAATTTGGCCACGTTTTTTTTAAGGGCACGTAATGAGTCAGGCAGAGGCGATTCGCCGGCCGTCCATCCTTCTCCATATAATAAAATACCGGGCTTAACCGCATTCAATGCTTTTGAAATAGTATTCATCGTTTCAATATCATGCACCCCCATCAGGTCAAACCGGAAGCCATCTATATGATATTCCTTTACCCAATACAAAACACTTTCAAGCATAAACTTACGCATCATCGGCATGTCGCTGGCGGTTTCATTCCCACAGGCGGTGGCGTTGGAAAAATTGCCATCTTTTTTATGGCGGTAATAATAACCAGGCACCAATTGGTTGAAATTGGAATTTTCAGACCGTGCCGTATGATTGAATACCACATCCATCACCACCCGCAATCCTTTCTGATGAAAGGCGGAGATCATTTGCTTGAGCTCTTTTATCCGTGTAACGCCATCGTATGGATTGCTGCTAAATGAACCTTCCGGTACATTGTAATTCAGGGGATCATATCCCCAGTTGTATTGTTGTTTACTGCTGCTTTCATCAACTGAACTGAAATCATAAAAAGGCAGCAAATGTACATGTGTCACACCCAATTCCTTCAGATGATCAAGCCCGGTGGCCATACCATTTTGATTGACTGTACCTGTTTCTGCCAATCCCGCAAATTTCCCTTTGTGAGCAATACCCGAGTTAAGGTGGATGCTGGCATCTCTTATATGCAATTCATAAATGACGGCATCTGTTGGCTGGTTATTTTTAGAAAACACCGGGCTTTTGTCCCGTGACCAGCCTGCCGGGTTTGTTTCTGCAAGATCTATCACCATTCCGCGTCGTCCGTTGACGCCCACGGCTTTTACATAAGGATCTGTTACCTCATCGCTCCACCGGTTGTTGATCTTCACCTGGAAGGTATAAAATGTCTTTTTCAAGTCGCCTGGCAACTGAACCCACCATGTACCGCTTTCACCTTTAAGAAGGCTGGTCGTTTGGAAGGAATTGCCGCCCTCGCCATCCCTGTATAATAGTAACCTGGCTTCTTCGGCAGTCGGGCTCCAAATGCGAAACAGAGAACGGGCAGGCGTATACGACAATCCAAGCCCAGTTCCGTTGTAAACAGGATATTGTTGATATAAAGCTTGTGAAGATGTTTTTTGCAACAGACAAATAATAGATGTGAGGATCAATAGTAGTTTCTTCATTTGGTGGTATTGGTGATAAAGATAAAGTTTTATGCTTTCAAGTACTTAGTACTCAGTATTAAGTACTAAGTATTAAGAAAAGAGGACGACAACGTACTAGATCATAACACCAATATTCAGGCATCCAGGAACCCAGTATCAAGTCTCAAGTATCCTAATATCCAAATATCCCAATATCCTGTACCTAACATCCAGTATCCAGCATCCCGCATCCCGCATCCAGTATCCTCCTCAAAATAATAAAAACTACCTTTGCAGCTTATATTTTATTATGACTTTTGATGATTTGAATCTAAATACACCTTTATTGTCCGCATTGGATGATCTTGGCTATACCAATCCAACTACTATCCAGCACAGGGTTTTTTCTATCGTGATGTCCGGAAAAGATGTCTGTGGTATTGCACAAACCGGCACAGGTAAAACCTTTGCCTACCTGCTTCCCTGTCTGCGGCAATGGAAGTTCAGTAAAGATAAAGCGCCACAAATACTCATCATTGTGCCTACCCGGGAGTTGGTGGCACAGGTTGTAGAGCAGGTGAAGGCTTTAACACCATACATGAGCCTTGTAGTGGTGGGCGTTTACGGCGGAGTAAATATCAATACCCAAAAGGCTGAGGTGGAAAAAGGGGTAGATGTACTGGTAGCCACACCGGGCAGGCTCTATGATCTTGCATTGAATGGCGCATTCAAAACAAAAATGATCAAAAAACTGGTGATTGACGAAGTGGACGAAATGCTTAATCTCGGGTTCAGAACCCAGTTAAAAAATATTCTTGATCTTTTACCGGCAAGGCGGCAAAACCTCATGTTTTCAGCAACCATCACAGATGATGTGGAAATGCTGATCGACACATACTTCAACGATCCTGTAAGAGTAGAAGCCGCACCCACAGGCACACCGCTTGAAAATATTATTCAAACGGGGTATGAGGTTCCCAATTTTTATACAAAAGTGAACCTGCTTGAATTATTACTGGCTGAAGATAAAACGATGACGAAAGTGTTGGTATTTGCTGCCACCAAGCAATTGGCCGACCAGCTATATGAACAGCTTGAAACAAAATTCCCAGGCACAGCCGGCGTGATCCATTCCAATAAAGAACAGAATCACCGTTTCAACACTGTGAAACAATTCCAGGAAGGAAATTATCGTTTTATCATTGCCACGGATATTGTTGCAAGAGGAATTGATATTGCTGAAGTAACGCATGTGATCAACTTTGATACACCTGAAGTGCCGGAAAATTATATTCATCGCATCGGCAGAACGGGCAGGGCCGACAAAAAAGGGATCGCAATCACTTTCATCACCGAAAAAGAAAAGCCACTCCTATCCACGATTGAAACTTTAATGAAGTTTAAAGTTCCGTTGTTACCGCTGCCCGGAAACCTCGTAATCTCCGATGAACTGACCGAAGACGAAATACCGAAAGTATTCATGAAGATCATACAGGTGAAGGCACCCAAAAAAGAAGAGTCCGGTCCGGCTTTTCACGAAAAGTCTGCTAAAAACAGCAAGGTGAATTTCATTCTTAAGAAGAAGGACAGGATGATGAAAAAATACGGGAAGCCGATTACGAGGGGGCAGAAGAAGTAGGATGAATCGCCAATGAAGAATTAAAAATTAAGAATGAAGAATAAATACAGTGAATAAGGAAAGAGATCGGAGTTGTTATTGGTCGTTCAATTCTTAATTCTTAATTTTTAATTCTTAACTCAAATACACCTTGCAAACCAGCCTGCTTCACCTATTTAAAGAATACCCGCAGCTAGCCATTTTAATCAGCATTGGCATAAGTGTTTTGATTGCCGTGATTGGAATACTTCCGAGTGTATTTATCACCGCAGCCAATATTTTATTTTTTGGATTTTGGAACGGTACTGCTATCTCTTTTGCAGGCGAGGCGCTGGGGGCCGGCGTGGCTTTTTTGCTGTATCGCAAGGGTTTCAAAAAAACCGCGGAACAGAGTCTTCAAAAATATCCGAGGGTAAAACAGCTGATCAATGCGGAGAATAAAGAAGCATTTTATCTTATTTTTTCTTTGAGGCTTATACCCTTCGTTCCGTCAGGATTGATCACCTTCGCTGCTGCCATTGGGAGAGTGTCCTTCATGATATTTCTGTTATCGAGTTCGTTAGGAAAATTGCCTGCTTTACTCATGGAAGCATGGTCTGTTTACGAAGTCACCCAATTTGCATGGCCGGGTAAATTGATATTGCTGGTGGTTGCCTGTGGGCTGGTGTATTGGGTAGTACGCAAAAAGAAATCAGCGGCATAATTATGTTGACGTAACGGAACAATTTTTGACAAATAATAGCAACCTGCCGTCAATTCGAACCTAGACATCTTAAGGAGTTTATTTGTTTTCGGGCTTTTGTTTTTCAATCAACATCCTTGTGTCACTCCCTTTTACAGTTACAGCAATGGGGAGCGATGGAAATCGCACACCCCGATTTGTGGCAGGATTCGCCTGGGAAGTCTGATTTCTTATCGCCTCACGTTGCCATTCACCCCACTAACCAACCACCTTCGCCAATGCTTCTCTCACCTGTTTGAGAAATACCGGTACAATTATAAATGGGTCGCCGGCACTAAGCGTCTCAATCGGTAAATATCCCCTGTACGCAGAAGCATTGACGATGTGGAAAAGCTTCTCAAGATCCATCAACTGCTCTTTGCCCTGGTAATTCAGTTTTTCTTTTACCTGCCAGTTTACTGCGTAAGGAGCCATCTTTGCAATTTCACTATAAGGCTCATTGGTAACAAAGCTGCCTGTGTCCAATACCAATCCAAACCATTCGCTATTTACTTTTTTGATAATGTTCAATGCCTCTTCAGCCGTTTTTATAAAATCATTATGGTTTTGAACTGCTACTATCACACCATGTTTTTCCCCATGCTCAACACAGGAAATAATATCGGCTATTACCCTATCTTCTACTTCTTCCCTTGGATTACCGGCGGGCATCGCTTTGCCTGTAAATATCCTGATCACCGGTGCACCAAGTTTAGCAGCTACTTCAATCCAGCTTTTTACAAATCTTACTTCTCCTGCTCTTTTTGATTTATCCGGGTCAGTAAAATCATTGCGGATACCGGTGCCACTTATTTCAAGGCCAAGTTGGTGCGCTTTTCGTTTTAGCTCAAAAATATATTCATCCGCAGGAACCTTTGGATAACCCATAAAATAATAGCCTGTAATATCAATAGCATCAAAGCCCTGTTCAGCACAGAAGTCCATCACCTTTGCCAGGGTAGTTGTACCGCCTGTTAATGGTGCATTAAATGAATAGGCATTCAGGCTTATTTTCAACCGGGTGCTATCAACCTTTGCCTTGTTGTTAACCTGCTGAACTGCAGGAAACGTAAAATCTCTAAAGCCCGTTATGAGGGATAGGGTGGCCAGGGAACCTAGAAATTTTCTTCTTTCATTTTCCATAAACTTTTTTGTTAGTGATCATAAATTGCATCTTTCAACACCAGGCGAAAGACTAAGATAACCAAAAGTACGAACGCTGTCAAGTGAAATAATGGTCTGATAACGCAAAAAAGGGAACAGCCGAAGCTATTCCCTTTAAACCATGTTGATTAACCTTTCTATTACCAATTCACATAAAAAAATTTAATGCTGACTAATAATCACCTTTTAATTATGGCCTTTTCCCTTACCATTATTTCCCTTACCATTCCCTTTTCCTTTACCATTGCCATTATTGCCATTGTTGCCATAATTGACTTTTACCTTATGCTCCTTCTTCCATTTGATGTGTTCAGGGTGGCCTTTGACTATATAGTATTTTGTATCATGACTGTTACGGATAATCTGCTGACCATGATTGCCTTTAAAAGAGGCATACTTTGCCCGGTAAACTTGCGGGCGCCGGTAAGGTGTTGGTTCATTGATCACCACTTTGTAACCATTGTTAATATCATAACTATTATACCGGGCTGGCAGGGTGCGTGCAGGTATCCAGTTTCCACCCTCTTCATAATAGTATTGGTGTGTGGGCACATTATAGTAACTATCAATATCAGGCAGGTAGTAATAATCAACATGGTCGTAGCCAACTGGTCCCCATACCGGTTGTGATCCTATATTAATGTTTAGAGCCGCCTGTGCCTGGGCATTCTCTGTTATAAAACCGCCTAATAGTAAAGCGATTATCACGCTGGCTTTTTTCATGTTTTTAATTTTAAAGAATGACGGAAAAGGATATTCCTTTTCAAGGTTTTTGAGTATTGATAAAATTGTGGATGACTAAGAATTCAGACGGTAAATTATTTTATAATGAAAAACCGGTATTCTTATCTATATATCTTGTCCAAATGACTACCGATACACAGGATTGCATATTTGGTGCCACCTTTGGCATTCTGTTTCTTTTTAACAATACTGCCACTTCATAATACAGGAGAAGCGGGTGCCGATAGTAGTAGATTACGCTTGCTGATAGAAGTACTTCCCTTAGTGAGACATTGTATAATAAATTGTTGTCATTTACCACAAGCTGTTTAATTCGCGATCAGCTTCGTGTATTCGTGCAAGTTACTTACCGGGATAAATCAGATAATGAATTTATCACCAGACATTGCGTGGGCAATTATCTCCATACTTATTTCCCAGCATAAAGCCGAGAACAATTTCGTGTGTATTCTTTGTATAGGTTCTTAACCGGGACGTGGTGGCATTTTCATAGGCATATCCGATATTAAAACTATTGGATATATTGATACCCGCCATTGCCGAGTAACCGGATACCAAATCGGAGAAACGGTAACTGCCACCCACCCAAAGCTTATCAAGGTACTGAAACTTTACATTGGCGTGAATGCCATACAACTGTGGCATCCAAAACTGCGCCATTACAGATGGCAACACATTTACTTCATCGGTTAGCGGGAACCTGTAGCCAAAAGTTAAAAAGTAGTTTGGTGTGAAGTAGGTACCATAATCATTGCCGGACACAAATTTGGCCTTACCGGGTATAATATTTTGCACTGAAATTCCTGCAAAATAATCCGCACCATATAACCACAAACCTGCTCCAACTTCGGGCTTGATTTTCTTAAGCTCTCCATTGCTATACCCGATTGCCGGGTCGTTTGGATCAAGGTCTGCAAAGTCGACTTGTGACCTATCAAGATTGACACTTGAGATACCCGCATTGAAGCCGGCAGACAAAGTAGTTCTAACACCCAGCGGCTTATGGTAAGCGTAAGAGCCATACACTGACCAACGATTGATATATCCTGCCTTATCATTGATAGCAGTAAAGCCAATACCATGATGCGCATCCGGTGCTGTATAATTCTCCCAATACTGTTTTCCCCTTGGATTTTCTCCAGGTACTTCAAAAGAAGTTGCGGTGGTTCTGTAATCTGTTTTGCCTACAGGGCCATGCACACTGAAATAGGTGGTGACAGGTGCTCCATTGATTCCTTTCCATTGATTCCTGTAACTCAATTTTACATCCGTGTAATTTTCTATCCCGGTAACGGCCGGGTTCAGGATATAATTGTTTAAAATATATTGTGTATAAAAAGGCTTGGCCTGCGGGAATGCCATCGTACTGATCAATACATTAAAAAAGATAAAGGCAATTTTTTTCATGAATTTTGTTTGTTCATTTCGCAAAGCTTTTTTGTAGATGAACTGTTTTCTTTCTTTTCTTAAACGTTGCCTAACGATCATTGATATGCGATTGCATGCTTTGCTGAGGATGGTCACATCTTATTTAACAATCGTAACATAACCCGTAAACGGTTTTCGGCCACTACCCGGTTCAATGATGTAATAGTAAGTATCAACAGGCAATGATTTACGGTTTATGTTTCCATCCCAGGCCTTGTCGTCACTATACCCTTTTAAATCAAATACCAATTGCCCCGTCCTGGTAAAAACCTGTATCCTGCATTCAGGATAAGATTCAAGGTAACTGATCTTCCACTTATCGTTGATACCATCCCCATTGGGCGAAAATGTATTGGGTATCTTGGGTGTTTTCAAAAGTCTTACCAATACTTTATCAGATGCGGCACAATTGCCACTCGCCGTTACTGTAAGTGTATAGGTGATATCATTGACAGGACTGTTTACTGTAGGCATCGGGCTTTTAGCCGAATTGAGATATGAAACGGGCGCCCACAAATATTGAAGATTATTGCCAGTTACTATGGGCTGTAAAACGATGGAACCTCCTTCCAATATAACTCTTTCAGGTCCGGCATCCACCACCGGATAAGGATAGACGCTAAATGCTTTCGTTAGTGTATCGCTGTTGCAGCCACGACTATTGGTAATGTATAAGCTTACCGAAAAAGCTTTGTCACTTCCATACAAATGCGTGGGATTGCGGGTATTATCCTTCTGGCCATCTCCAAAATTCCAGTTCCAGGCTGCTACTGTACCATCCAGTCCATTGCTTTCATCTTTGAAGGTAACCACATCCCTAATGCAGACACTTCCCTTATCGCTGCTGAAGGCAGCCGAAGGTTGCGGATGAATTGTATTCAGGACAAGGATTGTGTCTTCTACACAGCCGTCGCCGCTGGTTACCTGTAGTGTAATATAGTAAGGACCTCTGCCGGTATACACATGCGTTGGCGTTTTTGCCACAGAATTATTGGCGGTACCACTTGCTGCATCACCAAAATCCCATGCGTAGATGAAAGCATTTTCTGTACCATCGGCTATCATAGAAAGATTATTAAAAGTAACCGCTGCTGCGGGCAGGCAAACGGAAGCTGGTATAGTAAAATTTGGTTGTGGCTGAGGCTTCACTGACACCACCAATTGCTTTGCTGTACTAATACAACCATTGCTGGTGGTAACTTTCAGTTTCACAGTATAATTTGCTGCCACAGTGAAAACATGTGCGAAAGCAACCGGCGAATTTTTTAAAACTAATGGAGTTCCATCTCCGAAATCCCATAAATAATTTGTCAGCGTACCCGCAGTACTTGTAGAAGTGCTGGTAAAAGATATCGCTTTTGTTTCACAGGCGGGAAGGGTAAAAGTAAAGTCGGCCAGTGGTGGCGCCAGTACAATAATCTGCCTTGAAGCTGTATCCACACACCCGCCGGTTGTTGAAGTAAAAGTATAAACGATCGTATGCGTACCTGCACCTGCAATGGCAGGACTAAATAAACCCATAGTCGATATACCCAGCCCGGCAAATTGAAAGCTGCCGGGCACCCCTCCAACTTCCGTTGCTTGTGTCAATTGAAAAGGAACTGCATCCATGCAGGTGTTGGGTAAAACAGTGAACTGTACCTTCGGTGCTGCATTCAATGTAATTACCTGTACCTTTTCATTTACACATACACCACCGGAATATGCTTTGAAACGGATCGTGTAATTTTTGCTGAGCGGTGTTTGAAAATTGGGGTACATATGCCTGTACACTTTTCCCGGGTACGGGAAATCATCCATATCAAATTTCGCTGGCGTCCCAACGTTATCCCAGTATATTTCCACTTTCGTGATATTGCCTGGAAATACCGAAGAGGTGTTGGTAATGGCCACCGAATCGTTACCACACAAGGCTGCCGGTTTAGCAACCGTAAAATTTGCCGTGGGATTTGCCCCGTTCACAAAAAACGACTGTGCAATGCTACTGGAACATCCATTGTTACTGGTAACTGTCAAAGAATCTGTGTAAGCCCCTACTGCCGTATAACTGTGCCGTGGATTCTGCTGCGGAGATGTATTGAATGTTCCCGAACCGGGGTCTCCAAAATTCCACAACCACTTTGTAATACTACCCGATACAATAGAACTGGTATCTGTAAACTGGGCGTAGGTATCGCTTAAACATACTTCCGGTATGATGAAGCCCGGATTTGGTAATGGATAAATGGTTTGAGTGTGGGTAGCCACACGGCTTGTACAGCCTTTATCCGTGGCAACCGTTAAGGCTACCGGAAAGCTGCCAATGGATGTATAACTATGCGTAAAGGAATTGCCATTTGTTGAATTGAGTGAATTACCATCTCCAAAATCCCATTTCCAGCTGGCAAGGTTACCCGCGTTTGCTTTGGAAGTATCCATAAAATTGATATTACGGGTAATGCAGTATGGACCCGTGGTAATAAACCCAGCCGTTGGCAAGGGATTAACAATTATCGTCCTGCTCATCGTATCGCTCGTGCAGCCCTTATCGGTAGTTACCCAATGCTTGATGGTTTTTGTGCCGGAAGCTGTATACAAATGGGCAGGATTTTGCACGGACCCAACGGGTGTTCCATCGCCAAAATCCCAATGCCAGTTTGTGATGGTATTACCGCTGCCAACGCTGGTGCTGGTAAAAATGGTAGAATCATTTAAACAATTCTCCCCTTTTACCGTAAAACCTGCGACCGCCTGTAAAAAAAGGGTACTTAAGATTTTGGTGCTGTCATCTACACAGCCCGCTGCACTGGTGATTTTTAAGTGAATGGAAAAAGGTCCTGTAGTGGTGTAATAATGAGCGGGATTTTTCATAACAGCACTATCATTCATACCATTTGACACATCACCAAAATTCCATAAATATTTAAAGCCAGCCTGTGAATTATCTGCTGCTGAGCTTGCGTCAGAAAAGCGGGCCGAATCTGCCGGCAGGCATATTCCCGCAGGCAAATTGAAATCTGCCACAGGTATAGGATTTACTATTATTGTTTTAGTGAATAATGGCCCCTGACAACCACTGTTGGTTTCAACCTTTAAGGACACAGTTTTATTACCCCATAGGAAGTAAGTGTGGGTGCGGTTGTTATTGGCCGCAACCGTGTCTTTGATTCCATCACCGTAATCCCAATACCAGTTTACAAGATTGCTCGTTCCGTTTGCAACAGAAGAATCACTGAAGACCAACGGCTTACCCTCGCAGAGCAGATTGGAAACTCCAAAGTTCGCAGTTGGCTCAAGCGTTACAGTAACCTGTTTGGAACTTAGGTTACTAACGCAGCCAGGTGTTGTAATATTGGAGTAAGTAACCGTATAAGTTCCTGCAGAAGAAAAAAGATGAGCAGGATTTTTGAGGTTTGAAACGTTGGCTGTGCCGCTGGCGGGGTCACCAAAATTCCATATCCATTTATAAGTGGGCTTTGTGGTTAAAGTGGTATCCCTGAATTGAACTGCCTGCTTTACGCATCCATTCGACTGCCAGTAAAAATCCGCTACGGGCGGATCGGACACTTCGAGGTCGAATTGAATATCCTGCGTGTTACCACATCCGTCAGAAAAACTTTTGTAGGCAGTTACGCTGATCGGGTAAGAGCCCGTGGCAGTAAACGTATAATCCGATGGAAGTGAATACCAGTAAATGGTTTTGCCATTTACAATAGTGAGCGAATCAAATGGTAAAGGATTGGGTGCCGGAGCCGGGTTGGGCGCCTGCCATACATTTGCAGCAGGCGACTGCCTGGTATTTCCATTAAAACTCCAGTATAAAGAATCGGCCCGGTAAGGAAGCGAAATTTTGAATTTAATGGGTGACCCTATACAGGCAGAAGGAGTTTGTTCAATTCCATATTGACTTATGATGCGGATCTGCTGGTAAAGATCTTTTACATTGGTTCCTGCATTGTATCCATAAGATTCTACATTGCCAAACCCATATGCGATCGCACTAAATGCAGAATCAGCTTTTAAGGTTTGTACCGGGTTGGAGAGTGAAATAGCGGTAACATCTTCCTGTAGATAGGAATAACCTGTACCGGGGATAGTACTAAAAATACCTGTTGGCGCACGACCGTTGATCGTAAAACTTGCAGCAGCAACCGATTTAATGATGATATTCAAAAGACAACGCTGAATTTGGCTTTGTCCCGGCGGTACCCAGCTTTGATGGGCGGAAAACAGGGTGATATTATTGATTGTTTGTTCAACAGGATTGAGAATGATCATCTCAGGATCGGCCCAACAGGATGTAAGCGGTGAATTGGTGCCACAGCCCGTTTTACAACTCTGCGAAATAATGTATTGCACCACTGAAATGGCTTTATCAGCTACTAACTGTGTCGGGTTGGAGGTAGTGTACTCGTAAAAATTGCCGGATGCCAGGCCCGTTAAGGTGGTTGCCACACCGTTCTCAGTTTTAGTAACTATGGTGGTAGCATCAGTAACGAAAACCCTCACAACATCATACGGCCGATCGATATAGGGCGCTGTCAAAAAAGTTTTACCCCATGTTGCCACGGGAAAAAGCTGCTGGTAAAGATTATCACCACCATTTGAATTGCTACAATTGAGCCCCGTCCAGGTAGTGGCAGAAATTACCGCGATCGGGTTACAGCCTCCGCTTGCATTCGCTACAGAATTAACGACAGATCCTGAGGCATCTGCGCCGGATGCAAATTGCACCTGGTAAACATCGCCCGGGTTGGCAAGGGTAATTTGATAAGGAATTCCTGCAACCCTGGAACCGCTTCTTGAATTCACCCGGGGAGTTATCTCAACCGTGGTATTAGCAAGTTTCGCCATTATGGCCACTTCGCCATACCCTACCTGGCTACCGGCGTTTTGATAGTTGGGGACAATGTAGTTTTTGCCCCAAACATTGGTAGGCAAAACCAATGTTGCAGCGGATCTGGCGGAACGGATAATATGCGCATACACTGCCACAGGATGATCCGCAATTACATGAATGGCAGCGCCTACAGCCATTCCATCCTGGCTGCTGAGGTACACAGCCGTATTGGGCGCATCGCCCGAACCATTAGGTCCGATAAACTTCCTGACTACGCTGTTAGCTGTTAATGTAAATGGTAAAACTGTTCCGCCTACCGTAATGCTACCGGTAGCATTAACATCAGAGGTAATATAAATCCCCATTGCAGATGAAGTACCGTCGATGTGAGCAGGATACGCAATCCAGAAATCTTTTCCTTTATTAGAAAAATCCTGGGAAAAGCAAGTAATGGAGGTAAAGAAAGTTAAAAGCAACCATAGATTTTTCATTTACCTACTGGATTTTAAGCAAATATAAGCGGGATATTTCATCTCCTACTCAAAATGCCAGCGCTATAAAAAACAATACAGGCTACTGGTCTTTGGAGTATGCATAATATGATTTCTCCTGTATGATCTGATTAAAGAAAAGATTGGATATATAGGCATTATATAAAGTACCCGCAACTAAAACTATTATTCAAAAAATTTATCGCCAGTCATTTTTCCGGCTATTCAAATGACTTATATTTATAGACGAATAAATTAACAACCTATGCATTACAAAATTGAAGCTGATAAGAAAAAACATTTCTTTGTCGGCATACCGTTAGGAATATTCCTGCAATTTTTATCCGTATGTTTTTTTCCTTTACAACCCATTTTATCTACAGTAGTGAGCGCCGGTATTTTAATTGTCATCTGCTACGGATTTGAGCTTTTTTCGTTGGTGACCGGCAGAGGCCATGCGGATAATATTGATGCGATAGCGGGTATCCTCGGCGGCATAATAGGTATTACGATTAGCAGGTGCATTTTAATGCTGATCTATTAGCTCACCTTGAATGAAACGCGTAAGGGTTTGATCTCATTTTAATTATCGATTCCCGTTACCTGCAAAGCCTGCTGATAAGCAGTTTATGCTGCGGAAATTGCTTCAACAATTCTGTCCGTTCCCCCAGTTCCAAATCACTGAAATCAAAGCCGGGCGCTACAGTGCAACCAACAAATGAATAAGAAGTGCCGGGCGCAGGTTCTGCTGCAAACCAGCATTCCGCGGGCACTACCGCCTGGAACAACTCCCCTTTCAGCAGATCATTTCCTAATTTTATCACTTCCAGTTTTCCATTGAGATGAATAACGTGGATCCATAAAGTTTGGCCTGCATAGAAATGCCAGCATTCATCGCTCTTTATTTTATGAAATGCAGAGAAATCATTTTCTTCCAGCAAAAAATAAATGGCCGTGCTGTAACTCCTTTCTCCATTGAACCGTTTTGGAAGAAATGCCTTCGGGATAATTTCCAGCGACCGATAATTTTCTTTAAAATAGCCGCCTTCGGGGTGGCGGGAAAGTGTAAATTTTTCGACTAGCTTTTTTGCAGTAATGAGTTCGTTCATCCTTTAAAAGTATATGTATTGCAATCTTCAACAAAAAATAATATGTTTTAAGTGAAGCGCAAAAGAACATCATATAAAATTCTAATTACGGCCTGGCCGCTGTTATTGCTTATTCATTCAAATCAACACCTTCGAAAACAAATTTGTATTCACACCAGAATTCATCCAATGAAATTAGGCGAGGCTTCAAAAAAGAAATGATCGCGGGCCAGTCATCCTTATTTAAAATATTTACCTGTTGAAGGCTGGTAGAAATTGTGCTGATTATCTTGCCATCCAGGCTGCTACTATGTAATTGCCATTGCCATTCTTCGCCGGTAAATTGATGAAATATTTTTTTGAGCTGTGTAAACTTTTCAAAATATCGCTGTTGCAGCGGTAAGTCTTTGTGAGAAAGCACAATGGATATGGTCACCTCTTTACTATCTGCTATCATTATAAAACGAATATCTTTTCTGCCCGTTTTATAATTGACCCAATTAATTTTTTCACCTTCTGCCGAAAACACCGGGGCGAGGTATTGCCCAAAGCTTGTCCAGAATTGCTGTGTTAATAAGGATGCTTCCTGCTTTGAATACATGAGGTAAAATGCGTTACGGTATTTGCAAATTTACAGGTATTAGGCATTCGTCAAAAGATTACCGGTTTCAAAACAGTATCACACCGGATAACGTTATTGTATCGATATTCCCGCTTTATCGTAATTTGCAAACTAACCGGCATTCAGCCGCCGGCCTGTATTGTAATTTATTCTGACAATGAAAAGCATTAGCATTCTTCCTATCACCCGGCAATTTGGAAAGGCACTCAGGCTATTGCTAAAAAATGATCCTTTGCGGCTGGCCGGTGCGACTGCCTTTTTTACCACTTTTGCTTTGCCTCCAATTTTACTGATAATGATCCTGTTGCTCGGACTGCTGTTTAACCGCAGAAGTATCAGCCGGCAATTGTTTGGCAGGTTGGCCGATATTGTAGGAAGGGAAAGTGTCCATGAGATTGTTGGAACCCTTAAAGCATTTAGAGGGCTTGCTGTGAATTGGCCGATTGCCATTGGAGGATTTATTTTTCTTGTCTTTGTCGCAACTACTTTATTCAAGGTAATTCAAAGCTCCTTTAACCAGTTGTGGATGATCCGGCGAACCGGCGAAAACAAGTTCCGCATGGCGATGGGATCTAGATTAAAAAGCTTTATCGTAATATTATTTACCGGCCTGTTGTTTATGACATCCCTGTTTTTTGACAGTATGCAATTAATATTTGGTAAATATGTTACCGAACTGATGCCGAATATCGGCTGGGTCTTTAATAATGCTTTATCCATCGTTATTTCAATTGTTATTGTTTGGGTATGGTTCACCATGATATTCCGTTATCTGCCGGATGGCAAACCCACCTGGAAAGTGGCGATGACCGGAGCCCTGCTTACCAGCATACTTTTTAACCTGGGTAAATACCTGCTTGGTTGGTTGTTGCCCAACAGTAACATCGGCGTTGTTTACGGCACTTCTGCGTCTATTGTGTTGCTGTTGCTATTTGTGTTTTATTCATCAATTATCTTGTATTATGGAGCCGCCTTTACGAAAGTATGGAGCGTACATATCAATCAGCCGATTAAACCTGTTAACAATGCGAAGCATTATGTAAATGTCGCCGGTGAAGATAAAGAAAACGAGCAGTTGGGGTGAAAACAATATACGTGTTTGCGGAAAGCTTGCAAACACCATACTTCGAGAGGCACTTTACTTTTTTCCATAACTTTAATAAAATATTTCTTTATGAATTATGGACCAATAAACATCGACCCAGAAACAATGAGTGGCACTCCTGTGTTTACTGGCACACGTGTTCCCATACAATCTTTATTCGATTATATCGAAACAGGTGAAACTTTGGATGAATTTCTAGATAATTTCCCTTCTGTCAAAAAAGAACTCGCAATCCAGGTTTTAGAAATGGCTAGCAAAACCTTAACTTCTGAAAAAATTCTGAATGAAAATTTTTGCTTGATGAGAATGTGCCGACAAAATTAAAATTTGATTTTGGTGATGGCTTTGAAATCTTTACTGTAAGAGACATGAATTGGCTCGGCAAGAAAAATGGAGAACTTCCAGGTTTGGCGGTGTTTCATGGTTTCAGTATTTTACTGACATTAGACAAAAATTTAAAATTTCAGCAGAGTATTCACCGGTTTGACCTGAAATTTATTATACTTTTTTCCGTTGATAATAAGCATCAAACACTTCAGCCCTATATAGAAAAAGTAAAAATTCTGTTGAATTCCGGAGACATCCCTAAAATATCCGAAATCAGATCAGATTAAAAGCCTTCCGCTAACACAGCATCGGCAACAAACGGGGCGTGCCAATCTAACTTCAGCTGTAACTCACTATCAGCTTTGGTTCGGAGCTGGATCTCTCCGATTGATCTCTATTAAACTTTGTAATTTTCGTTCCCAATTTAACCGCATTGGCCGGGCCGGACAAACTCAGAATTCCCCGTACTTCGACTATGCAAAACGTTAGGAGATATGAGGTAAGTTTTTTGAAACTTGAAATACCACTCCTCAATTAATAGAACGCATTCTATCCCCGATATTCAAACTTATAATCGTCTATAAATAATCGTTCGGCAAAAACCGGGTTATGTCATAGCTGTTCTACATAAGGCATTTCGTGTACCACAGTGCTCCTGTTAATTAAAAATTGATTTCTCCACGCTACCACAGCAGCCACCACGGTCAAAAGAATCAGTAAGGATAATCCTTTGGAGAGATCAGCCTTCTCCGAGATAAACCCGATGAGCGATGGGCCGGTAAGAAACCCAATCAAGCCACCCGTGGTCACCATCGCAAAACCTTCTACGGTACTCACACCAGGTATATTGGCCGAAGCGCTGAACAATACAGGAACAACACAGGAGCACCCAAATCCAACTAAAATATATCCCACGATAGCCATCACTACCACCGGCGCAAACACAATAATCAAAAAGCCCGTTGAAGCGAGCAGGCATCCTGCAATCACTATCCGCTTACTGCCAATACGGGCAATAAGTCCATCGCCATTCAATCGCCCAATGGTCATAGCAACGGAAAATCCTGCATACCCAAGGCTTACCAGTTCTTTTGGAGCGTTCAGCATTTCCTTCAAATAAATTGCACTCCAGTCTGCCACACATCCTTCAGCCATAAAACTAACCATACAAATAAACGAAATGCCCAATATGGTAAGAGAAGGCAATTTGATGCCCGAACGTGAATGAATGATATCCCTGTTTGCCAGTAAAAGCTTTCGGTTAGAAAGAATAACAGTGATGATACACGCCGCCACTAACACGATTTGCCACCCCGATGGAAGGTGAACCGAAAATAAAACAACCGCCAATCCTGCACTCACCGCACCACCGAGGCTATACATCCCATGACAGGTGCTCATCAATAGCCGGTTATATTTCTTTTCCAGCAAATTGACCGTTGCATTGGTGGAAACACCGTTTAAAAAACTGACCATGCCAAAGAAATACAAGCAAGTCCAAAACATGATCCTGTTCACAGAATTAATCTGCATCATCATTATAAAGCATAAAAGCAGGTACCCGGAAAACATCCATTTGCCTACCGGTATCTTGCTGAACACCCTGGTGGAAAGCAGCATGCCGGTGATTGCCCCGAGCGGGGAAAGCAATAAAGACAAACCAAGACTTCCGTCTGTAAATTCAAGCCTCTGCTTAATACCGGGGATGGAAGCAACCCATGTTCCGAACAGTAAACTTGAGGTAGAAAAAAGAAATCCCACTGCAAGGGCAGGTTTAATTTTTATAAAGGAGGAGATATTTTTAATCATTGTAAAAGCCAAATTTACAACATCTCCTTTGCCGAAAAATATGTTGGAGAGATTTATGCAGTAAAATTAGTTACCATGGTTGAAAAAGGATATTCTACTATTTGCATATATTAGATTTAGATTTGATCATAAAAAATTTACCCCGGTAATGACAAACGACCATAAGGCTTATAAAGTAAAGTGTAACGATTTTATTTTTTGCTTTGATAAAAAGGACCTGGCATCTGCCGACATCGTTCAAAAATCTTCCACCGTATTTAATTGCATTAAAGAAAACCGCTCCGTAAACGCGGAAATAATGGAGAGCGATGCTACCAGTAAAAAATTCAAGATAGAAATTGAAGGAGAGATATTTTCAATTGAGATAAAAGACGAGTTGGACCAGATGCTGGAAAAAATGGGTTTTAATAAGATTGCGGGCAAACAAATCCAAAATATCAAAGCTCCAATGCCGGGGTTGGTGTTGGAAATTGACGTAGTCGATGGCCAGCAGGTAAATGCGGGGGACAAGATTCTAATTTTGGAAGCCATGAAAATGGAAAACAGCATTGCCATCCCTGTAGATGCTACCATTAAAAAGATATTGGTACTTGAAGGACAGGCTGTTGACAGAGGCCAGATTTTGGTGGAATTGGAATAGACCAAATTTATCAGGTTTGACATTTATGAATCTTCGTGCACTCGTGGCACACAAAGAAATACACATGCAAAAAATATTAGTCGCCAACCGGGGCGAAATTGCTTTACGAATTATGAGAACGATCCGCAAAATGGGGATTAAGTCGGTAGCGGTTTTTTCTGAACCGGACAGAAATGCACCCCATGTACTATTTGCTGATGAAGCGGTTTGCCTCGGCGCCGGGCCCGCAAATCAATCTTACCTGAACGGGGAAAAGATCATTGCCTTTGCGAAGAAACTGGGTGTGGATGGTATTCATCCCGGCTATGGATTCCTTAGCGAAAATGCCGGTTTTGCTCAAATGGTAATCGATGCAGGCATTATTTTTATCGGTCCCGGGCCGGCAGCAATGAGAATTATGGGTTCCAAACTGGCCGCCAAGGAGTGTGTAAGGCAATACAGTATTCCCATGGTGCCCGGCATCGACAAGGCAATTGAAGACATCGGACTGGCGATGGAAGTTGCTGATAAAATTGGCTATCCTATATTGATAAAGGCTTCCGCCGGCGGTGGTGGAAAGGGAATGAGAGTAGTGGAAAGCGAATCGGAACTGGAAGAGCAAATGCAAAGAGCCACCAGCGAGGCGAAATCATCTTTCGGCGATGGGTCAGTTTTTATAGAAAAATATGTTTCTTCGCCAAGGCACATCGAAATACAGGTACTGGCAGATCAGCATGGAAACGTGGTGCATCTCTTTGAACGCGAATGCAGCATCCAGCGGCGCCACCAAAAGGTAGTGGAAGAATCGCCTTCCACCGTGCTAACACCTGAACTACGCAGAGAGATGGGCGCTGCGGCAGTAATGGTGGCAAAGTCGTGCAATTATACCAGTACGGGTACGGTTGAATTCTTGATGGATGATCAACTGAATTTTTACTTCCTGGAAATGAATACACGTCTGCAGGTAGAACATCCTGTAACAGAAATGATCACGGGTAAAGACCTGGTGGAAGAACAAATAAGAATCGCGGAAGGCGAGCCATTAAGCTTTACACAGGATGACCTGTTTATCAACGGGCACTCTGTTGAATTGAGGGTTTATGCAGAAGATCCGTTGAATGATTTTTTACCCTCTATAGGAACCATCACGACCTATCGAAAGCCCACAGGCGAAGGGGTAAGGGTAGATGACGGGTACGAAGAAGGCATGACCATCCCCCTGTATTATGATCCGATGATCGCGAAATTGGTAACACATGGAAAAGACAGAAAGCAAGCCATTCAAAGGATGAAAACCGCCATCGGTGCTTATTTGATCGAAGGAGTATCTACTACTTTGCCCTTTGGCAAGTTTGTTTTTGAGCAACCCGATTTTCTTTCGGGTAATTTTGACACCCATTTCGTACAAGACCATTATACCCCGGGAAAGTTACTGGAACTGCAGCAAGGTAATGCTGAATTGGCTTCCCTGATTGCCTTGCATTGTTGGCTGAATGCACAAAAAGAAACAAAGGTGGCAGATACCATGGCCTCTGCCTGGAAAAAAAGGAAGTAAAAAATAGAAAATGAAAGCGAAAATCAAATTACTGAATCAAAAGTTGGCTGAGGGAAAAGCAGGCGGTGGAAGGAAAAGAGAAGATACACAGCACAATAAGGGGAAACTTACTGCAAGGGAGCGTATCAGCCTGTTGATGGATCCGGGTTCCTTTGAAGAAATTGGTGCACTGGTGGTTCATCGCTCTTCTGATTTTGGGTTGGAAGATGACAAAATTTACGGCGATGGAGTAGTTACCGGGTATGGAACTGTCAATCACCGGCTCGTATATGTGTTTGCGCAGGATTTTACTGTCTTTGGAGGATCATTGTCCGAAACGAATTCCGAAAAAATTTGCAAGGTGATGGAACTTGCCATGAAGACCGGGGCGCCAATGATCGGCCTCAACGATTCCGGTGGTGCCAGGATACAGGAAGGCGTACGATCGCTTGGCGGATATGCCGATATTTTTTACAGGAACGTATTAGCTTCCGGTGTAATCCCCCAGATCTCCGCTATCATGGGGCCCTGCGCAGGAGGAGCGGTTTACTCGCCCGCTATTACCGATTTCACCCTTATGGTAGAGCATACGAGTTATATGTTTGTAACCGGTCCCAGCGTGGTAAAAACAGTCACCAATGAATCAGTAACGGCCGAGGAGTTAGGCGGAGCAGGCGCACATTCTGTAAAATCAGGCGTTACGCATTTAACCTCAGCAAACGATGTGGAATGTATTGCGCAGCTGAAACAGTTACTGACTTACCTACCGCAAAACTGTGAAGACACTACCCCCAAAAGCCCCTATACTTTAGGAGATGAAACCCGGGAAGTTTTGGAAGATATTATCCCGGAAAATGCAAACAAGGCCTACGACATGCGTTCGGTGATTACAGGTATTTGTGATGAAGCATCTTTCTTCGAGATACACAAAGACTATGCAGAAAATATCGTTGTAGGCTTTGCACGGCTTGCCGGCAGAACCATTGGCATTGTGGCCAATCAACCCAACCGGCTCGCAGGCGTGTTGGATATTAAAAGCTCCAGGAAGGCCGCAAGGTTTACCCGCTTTTGCGATTGCTTCAACATTCCCTTACTGGTGCTGGTGGATGTACCTGGCTTTTTGCCAGGCACCGACCAGGAGTGGCACGGCATTATCACCAACGGGGCAAAACTATTGTATGCGTTGAGTGAAGCCACAGTACCAAGAATTACGGTGATCACGAGGAAAGCTTATGGCGGAGCCTATGATGTAATGAACTCAAAACACATCGGCGCTGATATGAATTTTGCCTGGCCGAGTGCCGAGATAGCAGTGATGGGCGCCCGGGGCGCCAGTGAAATCATTTTCAAAAAAGAAATTTCAGAAGCGACTAATCATGCGGGTAAGCTGGCAGAAAAAGAAGCTGAATACGCCGAAAAATTCGCAACCCCTTACCTGGCTGCGGAAAGAGGATTTATTGATGAGGTGATTGAACCAAAAGAAACGCGAAAAAAACTGATCAAAGCATTTGCGATGCTCGAAAATAAGGTGGCTGTATTACCGAAAAAAAAACATGGGAATATTCCATTGTGAGAATCGTGAATGGTAAATGCTGAATCAATACCGTTTGCTTAGAAAATCTATTTGGTTGCAAACATTTGTTTTTCAATCAAACATCCTTGTGTCACTCACGTGTACATTTTCAGCAACAGGGAGCGAAGGGCCGTCGATCCTTATGTAAAGGACATTGACTCCGATTCTCAAAACGACATCGAATTAGCACCACCACTTCCGCCGCTCGTGGAGGTTCTCTTTATACTGGCACCAATTAAACCTCCTGTTCCTATCCGAAAACCTGTGATTCCCGGTTTGCCGTCCTGGTAAGCAGCCACAAAATCAACACGGAAAATTTTTAGAATATTCTCCAGTCCGACAAAGATTTCAGTATAATTATTATTTTCATTGATGAAGAACGCATTGCCACCCAACACCAGGTTCCAGTTCAACCTGTTAAAAAGCGGGATTTTATTTGTGAGCAATCCATTCAAATGATGTTCAAGATGAACGATGCTGTAAAAAGTGGCAATCGTACTGTTTTCATAATAGGGAGCCAACTGAAAACTATTCAGGTATTCACTGGCCGCCACAGACCTGTTCCCGTTAAAGTGCTGGTAATCCTGGATGAATACTGAATGACGATTTATAAATCCGCCTACACCCACTTTGTACTGGAGCGCACCGGCAAGCTTAAGATTTTTATCTCCAAAAATAGTAAAACTCCATTTATCAAAATTTTCATCGCTGCCCAAAATGCCATGAAACCCTTTGGTATAATTCAGGCTGAAAGTGGGCAATTTGGATCCAATTGAAATCTTCCGGTTGGGAAATTGGATAAATTTCTGCCCCGGCTTGATGCTCAGGTCTACACTCAGCAATACAGCCTGGTGCCTGGTAAAATCCTCTGCATGGATTTTTTCATATGGATAATTGGGAGTGATGTTAACAATATCTCTTTTGAAAAAGGTATAATTGGTTGTATTATTAAGAGGGATCCTGTCTTCGTACAAAGCATTTATACTTAGGTGCAAACCGCTTTCAAATCTTTTGCTATATCCAACCCTGGAGAAAATATTTTCATAAGTCTTCATAAGATTATCTCCAAAAAACAAAGTATTGATGGTGTTGATCAACGGCGTAATCGGACTTTCTTTGTTGAACTGGGTCACTCGTTTACCGCCTGAAAAATTCCAGGAATGCCGCCTGAGCCTGTCATCCGTATCCAGATCTCTTGTGCGAATACCAATATCTATCCAGGCATTTAAATGTGTATTATTAAACCCATACCTGATATTCGGCCGGATAGAAAGATCATGACCAGTTTTTTTAAGTTCTTTCTGAAAATAAAGGGATGTATTCAATACAACGCCTTCCGCAGGATTGTATTCCAGTTTTTGAATCAATGATTCTATACCCCAGCTATAGTTGTTAGTGCTACTGTAGTGGGTGCGGTTAATGCCGCCCCAGAATACATCGAGCGGGTTCAATTTCCCCTGCTTTTTCTTTAATGAATCGATGGATTGTTGGCTTAGGACAGAGTCTCTTCTAATTTCATAAAGACTGTCTTTTACCTGGTAATCTTTTACCTCTTCTTTTTCGAGCGGCATCGGCCGTACCGTATCCCAATAAGCCTTTGATTTTTTATTTACCCCGGTATCATATTTAATAATCACCTTATCAAAATACTTTTTAGCGAACACCGGGCTGAGGTTATAATTGGAATATACATTTACAAAGTTCGCCACTGCGTCTATTCCAAACTGGTTGAAATTAAAGTGCAGGAGCTGGTTTTTTATGCGCCATGTTTCATTATCAACTGGCACATGGAATTGTGTTATCTGCAAAGTGTCGATAATTTCAAGCTGCGATTTTTTTGTCAGGAGCAGGTCAACACTATGAATCCGCCAATCGCCTTCTGTAATATTGATCACTCCTGAAAACAAGGGCTCAAAATTCCTTCGTGGAGTTACCCTGATGCTGTTGACCTCTTTGCCGTTTTCCCAAAAGCTGCCCAAAAATTTAAACTTATAAAAGCCGATCGCTCCATCCGCTATGGGTGAAACAAAACCGCGTGGATTTAATCTTTCCGTAAAAACGGTCACATTATTTTGATAGAAAGAAATGAAGGTTGGGAAAGTGAACCCAAAACCTCCGCTACCACTTACCCTGCTGCTTTTTACTTCCAGTTTAAATTTATCAGGTAGTTCAGTAGCAATCTTTGAAATAGATTCCGCTAAATAAATGATCCCCTGCCCCATTGTATCCAGTCCCATTTCTTCGCGGCTATCATTGGGCACTTTTCTTCCGAATATTTTTTTGGGAAGATGCCGCAGTTTCATCATATCCTTTGTGTAGAGGTCGCAGGTAAATGCCTTTACGGCTTTGTTGTAAAGCTCCCGTTTTTTAATGGCTGCACGAATGATCGCATAGGCAGGATCTTCATCTGTATTTTTAATGATTACTTCTTTCAGTACGAGTTTTTGTTCGGATAAAACAAAGGTTAATTCTACATCGCCTTTCGTAATCACGATATTTTTTTCTAAGGCGGCATACCCGATATGCTGACAAACCAGGGTATAACTGCCGGGCGAAAGTGCGATAGAAAATTTCGCCCTGTTATTTGCGCTTGCCCCAATGGTGGAACCTTTGACGGTGATGGAGGAATAGGGCAACAGATCCCCTCTTTCGTTGATTACTGTACCAAAAACTTTTTGTGCTGAAAGATTAAAAGAGAAGAATAAAGAAAGAAGGAATAAAATCGTTCGCATAAATCATATTGAGTAGCAGCGAAATTAAGGGGGTTTTTGTTTATAAAATTACAAATTGGGATATTGAGATATTCCGTCTATATCTCAATATCCTTTTCATTAACCAAATATCTCCGTTACATCATTCCTAATTTTTTCCTGACTTCATTTCTTACCAGGGCATTACCGATGTCATTAAAATTATATGCTGCCACTTCTTTATAAAGTGCGGTGGCTTTGTCTTTATTACCCCCTGCTTCGTTTGCGCGTGCCATCAGGTATTTAATGTAGATACGATTTCGATCTCCTTTTTCAAGATGTGCAATGGCATCCGGAAAGTTCTTTTGTCTCATACTGATCACCCCCATTAAATAGTGATAATCTTCATCTTTCCGGTCGTCTTTTATGGATGCCAGAACGGACTTCATGTCTTCGGCCTTGGCCTTGGCCTCATCCAATTTACCTTCCGCAATGGCAATCCTGGCCTGCCAACCAAGCAGATCCGCTTTTCCAAAAATTTTTCCTTCGGCTGTGCCAAGATCATTAAATACCTGTTCGTTCAAGGGCTCAATTTTAGCGACCAATTGTTTTAATGCGGAGGCATCACCATAGTGCTCGGCAATATTGGCCGCCGACGTAAAACAATTACTTTTCTCGTTAACCATCTTACCTGGTGTATTTCCCGAAGAATCAAGTTTTGCGGCTCCATCTGTGAGCACTTTCATCGCGGTTTTGGAATCACCTCCATAGAGGTAGGTATAGGCAATATTTAATATGGAAAATGACGGGCTAACATCTCTTTTGCCGGCATCCATATAATTTTTCCTTGCCTCGTCAAAGTTTCCCAGATACGTATTTGCGTGGCCTTCTTTATAATAAGCTGCAGCTGCCGAACCGTCTAACTGAACAGCTTTTGCATATGCCTCCTTTGCCTTTGAAAAGTCGTTTTGCGCCCGGTAGCAATCTCCCAATGTGATTGCTGCTCCTGAACTTGCAGGAGCCATTACTACCAGCTTCAAAGCACTCTCCTGGGCCTTTTTTAAATCTTTTGGTTCATTGAAAAGATAGTCGTTGATCATTCCTGTATATGCACCTGTCCATTCAGGATCCAGTTCAACTGCCTTTTGATAACCCGCACGAGCCTTGTCAAGCTGGTTATTATCGGAATAAGCTGCAGCTAAATCAACCTGCGCCCTTGCGGCCTTTGGATATGCAGCCGCAATTTTCTCCAATATCCCGATTCCCTTAATTCGATCGCCGGCTAAGTTTGTCGCAAGGTATTCACCATACATTTTTTCCCAGTTGCTGGCACTATCAAGATGCGATTTTCCTGACATGATATCATCTGCATATTCCTTGGCTGAAGTGGCAGTGTTGGCTTTCATCAGGTATGCTGTGCCGAAACTGCTATCTAGTTGGATGGCTTTGGTAAATAAGGTTCGTGCCTTTGTAAAATCACCCAGGTCAAGCGCCGCCATTCCTTCGCGGAAAGAGGACTGCGCATCTTTTGAATTTGAATAGGCCGGAATTTCGGTAACCTCCGGCGCGGCACCGCTTTTCGGAGAACCACTGCCTCCACTGTTGCATGAGTGAATCACCAGCCCCAAAGAAATGGCTAACACCCATTGTAAACCGTTGTTTTTTTTCATACATGAAGATTTATTGCCTTTCATAAAGGCAGGTTAGAAATGAGATACTACTAAAATTGTAGGGTACCTTGTGTTTTGAGGTATTGAGAGGAGAAGCATTAAGCAATTGCGGCTAAAAGATACAGAAAAACTAACACCTTTTTCGCTGATCATTTATTAAGCGGCGGCAACTGTTTAAAATTGTAACAAACTTTTCACTGCACAATACTCTTAGTAATTAATTTTGGAGAAGAACAATTTATCTCAACTTCTGTATATGAACACAGATCTTGTAACATATTATAACAAAAGAGCAAAGGAGTATGAAGCAATTTACCAAAAACCTGAAAGACAGGAAGACCTAAAAACCCTTGCAACCCTGTTGAGGGATCATTTTGCCGGTAAAAATATTTTAGAAATAGCTTGCGGAACCGGGTATTGGACAAATGTAATTGCCAAAACAGCCGCCTCCGTTTTTGCCACTGATATAAGTGAAGCCGTACTCGAAATTGCAAAAAGCAAAAATTATGGTGCTGCCAGGGTATCGTTTGGAATGGAGGACTTCGACAACTATCGGCCAACTAAAAGATTCGAAAGCTTACTTGGAGGTTTTATCTGGAGCCATATTCACCTCCAGGATCTTAAAAAATTTTTGGAGAACGTCAATCGTTGTGTTTTACCGGGTGGCTCCGTTGTGTTGCTAGACAATAATTATGTGCCCGGAAGCAATCTCCCCCTAAGTACAATTAATGAGCACGGTAATAGCTTTCAAACAAGAAAATTGTCAGATGGATCTACACACCTGGTATGCAAAAATTTTCCTTCAGAAGCATTCATCATGAAACAAATTGAAGGAATTGCTACGGATATACGATTTATCAACCTGGAGTATTACTGGATGTTAATTTACCGGCCTGTCCAACATTGAACTTTAGCAAAGATGGCTCAACATTACTACGAATCATCACCATCTTGCCCATCAGGCCTTTCTTACATAACTTCCGGCGAGTGCGGCAAAACCTGCTACCAGTGCGCCAACCAGGGCAGTAACCCCCACAAGTGCAGCGGCGCTGTTTATTTTCAAGATCACTACGGATACTTTATGCGCCAGCAGGTGATTGTTGTTGCTGCTTAAATACCACGACAGCAATCCCCAGCAAAGGAACAAAGCAATAAAGCCCGTAACAAACGATTTTACCGGGGATTGTGGAATTGCTGCTGCCACCACAAAAGCAACGACCGCTATTGACCACCACGGAAAATATAACCCGGCTGCAATACTTAAAAGTGCCATCAGAACGATGGATACAATTGGTTTCATTTTAATTGGTTAAGACTTGTGAAAATTCAACATTTTTGCCGGTGCCTCCAGGGCTTTTACGATCACTACTATTTACTGAAATTCATTGTCCATTTTATGCGCTTATCCTTCTCCTCTCCTTTAGACATCATCCACAAAGTATAATATTCGCCTACTGCCCACTTGTTGATAAAATTATCGTAGAACCTGCTTCCCGGGTTTCCACTTTGCCCTCCCGGATACACGCCATATGCTGTGGTGTGAGATGTGAGGCTCACCACCATTCGCCAACTCGGCCCATGATCGGTCTTTGCTGCATTGATGCAATGCAACCCACCGCCAATAGGCAAGATCGAACTGCTAAACGGCGACAACCTTAGTAGATGAGATACCCGGGTTGCTTTATATTTAGCCCACTCCAACCTTTCCGCCTTATCCGCCTTTTCTAATGCAGTGATTGAATTTTTTAGCGCCAGGGTTACATCATCCCTAAGTGATTCTTTTTGAGTTGTTTCGATGTTGTCGAGAAACTTGTATGCTGAATCACTCAATATTCCTTGCAACAGGTCGCGTTCATAAGGCCGCATTATGACTTTGGGAGCATTTTTATATTCATCATCATAAACAGCATGGGAAAAATTATCCCACAAAACCCAAAAGACGGTAGCTCCTTTTGAATCTGGAGCGTTATTGTAATCCCACGATTTTAAAAGATTGAAGTATTTTTTTTCAACTTCATTCAAATTGTTCTCTTTGATATTTTTTAAAAATAGCGGCATGGCCATCTCTGCGAAGACATTATAATTATTAGTTTGCAAGGCCATCATATCCTGCGGAGTAATATTGGTCATTGCCTGCAGTTTCCTGTTTATAGTAATGCCCCTGAATATAGGGAAGCCCCGCCCAAGATAATACGGATAGGCAGAATCGGCGGGTGATTGGTTTGCGCTGCTTACAAAGTTCCTTTCAGGATTATACTGAAAAGGAGTTTCATTAAAAGGTATCATTCCCTGCCACATGTACCGGCGGTCTGTTCCCGGCATTATAAAATCTCCCTGGCCTTTCCATTTGGCAGGCCATTCTCCCTGCGTACGCATGGCAATTTCACCGGTTTTGCTGGCAAAAGCAAAATTTTGCCCCGGTGTTTTCATATGCTTAAGTGCGGCTAAATAATCCTGGTAATTGCGGGCATGGTCCAATTGAATAAAAGCCTTCAACTCGTTGCTGGGATCGTGCGCTTTCCACCGAACTGCAAAATACCTTCCATTCGAAGTCCTGTTTCCGCTGAAAGTTTTATCGTACATCACCGGTCCAAAAATCGTGTAGGCCACTGTATCCTGGTAGGTTGCGGAATCTTTTACTTTAATGGTTTCGTACCTGAATTCAGTCTTTTGCCATGCACTGTCAAACCAGTACTCCTGGCGGGTATCATCTTTAAACTTAATCTCATAATAGTCCCGAACATCCCTTCCACCGTTGGTGACTCCCCACGCACAACTATCATTATAACCAATGATAATACCTGGAGCGCCCGGGAAACTTACTCCATATACATTATGGGTTGGCGTACTCAATTGCATTTCAAACCATAAAGAAGGGAGGTTTAATCCAAGATGTGGATCATTACATAAAATAGGTGCACCGGATTTCGTTTTGTAGCCACTCACTGCCCAGTTATTGCTGCCATTATCTTTGTCGGGCTTTTCCTCCTGGGTAACCGCCATGGCTTTGTTATTGAAATAAACAGAATCAACATCCGAAGGAACAGTTAAAGGAATGGACGGTTTACTATAAACTGTTCCCCTGGGAATTATAGGGTCGAGGGAATCCTGCTGCAACGGGAACAATTTTGTAAAATCTTCTTTACTAAAAAAACTTTTGGCATTCGTCATCTCAAAATCCTCTTCGCCACTGGCTAAATTTTGAGACATATACTTTAAAAAAATTGAGCTTTTGAGGTTAGTCCAGTTTTCAGGCCTGTAACCGAGCAGCTTGTATTCCAAAGGTAAACTGCTTTCAGTAAGTGTAGCAATATAGGCATTTACACCAGCTGTATAGGCATCACACAATGACTTTGTAACCGGGTCGGCTTCCATCTCTTTCAAAGAGGCTTCTGCGGCATATACCATCCCGAGCCGCCTGAATTCACGGTCATGGGTAAGCGCTATTTTACCAACAACTTCGCTGGCACGGCCGGCTGCTGAAAGGGTTTGCAATTCCATTTGCCATAACCTGAATTTGGCGTGCAGGTAACCTTGTACAAAATACACATCGTTTTCATCTTCTGCAAACACATGCGGAACAAGTCGTTCATCAAGGTACACTTCCACTTTACCCCTAAGTGTGGGAAATGTAAGGTCTGCGCTAAAATTAGTGTTCTTATTTTCTGCGTTTTGCCAGATGCCATGTTGGGGACTCAGTAATTTACCCAGCGGAGCCGGTAGCAGGATGTTTGTATTGAGGGTTACAACAAGAGCGGTCGTTATTGCTGTGGAAATGATTAGTGGCAAAATTCTCATTGGAAATATTTGTGCACGTAAATTAATAAAACCTTCCTTATCAAACCAAATTAGTATTATATATTATTAAAGGAAGTAGCGGTCATAATAAACCTTGATGACTTCTCAACCTTCAGCACTCATTGCAAATTGAACTTAACGCCAGAAGATTTATTTTTGTGAGATGATCACAGAAAGCATTGATGTAAAAAATATACTCGGACTTAAGCTGCCTTCAGATCCACGCTGGGTAAACCTTGCAGAAATGCAACTGGAAGAAATCCTTACTGATCATGCATGGTGTGAACAAAAAGCGGCAACCACCTGCATCTCTTTAATCCAGCGATATTCAGATAAAGTGGAATTGGTAACAGCATTAAGCCCTATTGTAACGGAAGAATGGGGACACTTTCGAATGGTGCTGGCAGAAATTCAAAAAAGAAAATTGCAGCTGGGCAAACAAAGGAAGGATCTGTACGTAAATAAACTAATAGAATTTCAGTTAAAAGGCGGCAGTCCCAACGATCGCCTGTTAGACCATCTATTAACAATGGCGCTTATTGAAGCCCGTAGTTGTGAGCGTTTCAAAAGGTTAAGCGAGGGCCTTGATGATGCCTATATGCGAAACTTTTACCGCCGTTTCATGGAAAGTGAAGCCGGACACTACACCTTATTTATTAACCTGGCAGACACCTACCTGCCAAAAGAAAAGGTAAGAGAACGCTGGAAACAATGGTTGAAATATGAAAACAAGGTGATGGATGAAATGGAATTGCGGGGCGATAGAATCCATTAATCCCCCGCCACGCAATAAAAAATAAAAGCTTAATACCCTAAAATCTTCAACATACTTTGGGCGCTTTGTTCTTTTGCATACACCCAATCTACCAATTTGCCATTTTTATCATGGCCAACGATGATATGTTTGGGAGAAGGAATAAGACAATGCTTGATGCCGCCGTACCCGCTGATCTGGTCCTGGTAGGCGCCGGTATGAAAGAAGCCAACGTACAAAGGCTCGCCGTTGGTGAGTTTTGGAAGAAACACCTCGTTGATATGCTCTTCTGAATCATAATAATCATGGCTGTCGCAGGTGATACCGCCAAGGGTTACACGCTGGTATTCTTCCTTCCACTTATTAATGGGCAGCATTAAAAACTTTTCGCCAATACCCCAGGTATCGGGTAAAGTAGTGATAAAGGAAGAATCAATCATGTACCATATTTCACGATCATTCTGCATTTTTTCTCCAATCACACTATAAATATGCGCCATGCTTTCCCCAACCGTGTAACTACCAAATTCGGTAAATATATTGGGCATTTGCACCTTGTTACGCTTACAGGCAACTTTGATGTTCCGCACAATTTCATTGATCATAAACTGGTAATCATAATCAAAGCCCAGGGAATGTTTTATGGGAAAGCCTCCGCCAATGTTAATTGAATCGAGTTCAGGACAGATCTTTTTTAACTGGCAATAAAGGTTGATTACTTTATTTAATTCACTCCAGTAATAGATATCATCCTTTATCCCTTTATTTAAAAAAATGTGAAGCATTTTTAACTGGAACTTGTGCTCCATTCCTTCAATTTCATCTACATAAAATTCAAGTACATCTTTTGCCCGCATGCCCAGCCGGGAGGTATAAAACGGAAAATTCGGTTCTTCTTCCGCTGCTACCCTGATACCTAATTTGAACGGAACTTTTACTGTCTTATAAGCTTTGAGTTCGTCCTTGTTGTCCAGTATGGGGATTACATTTTTAAACCCGGTATTCAGAAGGCGTGCAATCCGTTGCGTGTAAGGCTTCTGTTTATATCCATTGCAAATGATAAAGGTCTCTTTATTGATCTTGCGCCTGGAATATAATTTATTGACAATATCAATATCATAGGCATAGGAGGTTTCAAGGTGAATATCATTTTTGAGCGCCTCTTCTACTATAAATGAAAAGTGCGAACTCTTGGTGCAATAACAATAATTGTACTTACCCTCGTATTTATGTTTTTTGATGGCTTTAGCAAACATTTCCTTCGCCTTGTTGATCTGCATCCCGATTTTGGGCAAATAGGTAAGTTTTAGCGGTGTGCCGTACTTGTCTATCAAAGCCTTTACATCCTGTCCATTGTATTGCAAATACTCATCCACTACTTTAAAATCTTCCTGCGGAAAGTTAAAAGTCTGGTCCACCAAATCGGCGTAAGTATTGTTCATGTTATTCATGTCCTTCAATGGTTTATTTTTTTTGTGCAAATGTAATTCAATGCCACATGCAATTCATAAAAAAAACCGGATGCGACATCGTCACATCCGGCTTTAAGAAATTGGCAATTTGCAATCGGCAATATAAAAATTCAAAGTTCATTATTTCATTGCCCATTGCCTATTGACAAATGATTATTGTCTTACCTGTGCAACCAGGGTTTTGAAACTTTCAGGTTCGTTCATGGCTAAATCAGCCAATACTTTACGATTGATATCGATTTTCTTTACCGCCAGTTTATGAATGAATTCGCTGTAGGTAAGTCCTTCGGCTCTTACAGCTGCATTGATACGTGCGATCCACAAGGTGCGGTATTCACGCTTTTTCAATTTACGGCCAACGTAAGCATACGTTAAACCTTTTTCCATTACATTTTTGGCGACTGTATAAACGTTTTTACGTTTCCCGTAATAACCTTTGGCAGCTTTTAATACTCTTTTTCTCCTGGCCCTTGATGCTACTGCATTTTTTGAACGTGGCATATCTTAATTTTTTGAAATGTTAATGTTTGATGTAAAACCCGGTTTGTTGATGGATTTTAACCTTTCAGGCGTAACAACCGCAGTACGAAGTTGTGATTAGTAGCATCTACTATTCCTTTACTTCTTAAGTTGCGTTTACGCTTTTTGGTTTTTTTGGTTAAGATGTGACGTTTGAAGGGCTTTTGAAAGGTAACTAACCCTGTACCGGTAACTTTAAAACGCTTTTTTGCGCTTGAGTTGGTTTTAACTTTTGGCATTTAATAACTGATTATAGTTACTCCCTGCTGGCGTCCCGAACAGACGGGAACTTTTTGAGCCTTGTGGGAAATGTGTAAAAAAGAAAAATTTCTTTTTCGGGCGGCAAAGGTATAGAAAAAACAAATACATTAAGCTTAATTATTGGAGACCACTAAAATGACCAGCGATATCCAAAATTAGCTCTGTTGCTTACTGATATAAATAATAAGGGTAATTATCCAGTTCATCACTACCTGCGTCTGATTTTAAGTTGTGCCATTCACTTATGTATTACATTTGAAAAAACAACTACCACATGATTAAAAAATTCTTTTTTGTTTCCTTACTATGCACCTCCGTGCTGTTTTCAGCCTTTTCACAACAAAAAATTACCAAATATATTGATCCGGCAAATATGGATCAATCTGTAAAGCCCGGCGATGATTTTTATCGATATGCCAATGGTAACTGGATGAAGCACAATGCCATACCAGCCTCCAAAACGAGGTGGGGCTCTTTTGATGTATTAAGGGAAGAAGCCTCGAAGGCAATGAAAAGCCTGCTGGAAGATGCCGCTGCAAACACCACTAAAAACCGCATCATGCAAATGACCGGTGATTTTTATGCCAGTGGAATGGACAGTATGGCAATCGAAAAACTTGGTTATACACCTATCAAAGGCGAATTAATCAGGATCGGGGCGCTTACCAGTCTTAGTGAAATCGTTAATGAAATTGCAACTTTACGCACCAGGGGCCTCGCCACACCGCTGTTTGGCTTTTCTGTAGGCCAGGATGCTAAAAGAGTAACAGAATATATACCCCAGTTCGGCCAGGGAGGTACCACTTTACCCGACAGGGATTATTACCTTAAGAACGACCCGCGGTTTGAAAAAATAAGAACCGAATACCTATTCTTCATCACCGATATGTTTGCTTTAACCGGTGTGGATAAAACTACTGCTCAACAAAATGCAGCCCTCATCTTAGCGTTGGAAACTAAAATCGCCAATGCCCAGTTAAGCAGGGTTGAAATGAGGGATCCGCAAAAATTATATAATAAATTTCTTGTGGATGATTTTTCAAAAACAACGCCTCACCTTGATTGGCGAAGCCTGATGCAAAAAATGGGTGTTGCCGGCCAGGATAGCATTATTGTAAGCAGCCCGGCTTTTTTGCGCTTTGCAGACAGTTTACTACCTGCTACACCTGTATCCACCTGGAAAACCTACCTGCAATGGTATATCATTAAAAATTCCGCCAATTCCCTGAGCAACGACTTTGTGCAAAGGAATTTTCAATTCAACAAAATACTTTCTGGCCAGAAAGAAATTGTGCCCCGCTGGCAGCGCATGAGTGCACTCATCGACGGCAGCCTGGGAGATTTACTCGGGCAGTTATACGTGAATACCTATTTTAATCCTGCAGCCAAGCAACGGATGATAGAACTCGTAGACAATCTTCAAAAAACATTTGCAGAAAGGATCAATAACCTCGACTGGATGAGTAAGGAAACGAAAGAGCGGGCGATAATGAAGCTTTCTGCCTTTGGTAAAAAGATCGCTTACACTGATAAATGGAAAACCTATGATGGGTTGATTATTACAAGAGATAATTTGCTGGAAAATGTAAGGAGGGCGGCAGTTTGGAGCTACAATGACCGCATCAGGAGGCTGGGAAAACCGGTGGATAAAACCGAATGGAATTTTACCCCGCCAACTGTGAACGCTTCTTATAATCCTATCAAAAATGAAATTACCTTCCCGGCGGGTATATTGCAATTCCCGTTCTTTGATTTTAAAGCGGATGATGCGGTGAATTATGGCGGGATTGCCGCTGTAATCGGCCATGAAATGACCCATGGTTTTGATGATCAGGGAAGGCAATTTGATGCGGATGGCAATTTAAAAGATTGGTGGACGGAAGCAGATGCCAATCTCTTTAAGGCGAAGGCCGACAAAGTGGTGGAACAATACAATGGTTTTACTATTTTAGACACACTGCATGTCAATGGCAAGCTAACATTAGGAGAAAATATTGCGGATTTAGGCGGACTGAGCATGGCGTATGCCGCATTTAAGAAAACGCCGCAGGGAAAATCCAATAAAAAAATTGATGGTTTTACACCCGACCAGCGCTTCTTCCTAGGCTGGGCACAGGTATGGCGGCAAAACGCATTGCCGGAATTTGCTGCTCAATTGATTTTAACTGACCCACATTCACCCGGCGAATTCAGAACCAATGGCACAGTCATCCACATGGATGCATTTTATAAAGCTTTCAATGTAAAGGAAGGCGACAAGTTGTTTGTACCGGAAGATAAAAGGATAAAGATCTGGTAAGTTAAACGAAGTAAAACGGTGCCGCATGAAGTTTTTATGCGGCATTATTTTTTTCCACCACTTTCGTAATACGCTTTCATAATATCAAAAACACGGGCTTTTAGTTCTGCGGTTTTAAGACCTGCTGAAGATACAGGTGGTAGAAAATGCATCCTGAGCTTTGTGGGGATTAAGTAAACGCCTTTATCAATGGGGATTGCTTCTTTTGTACCGAAAATAATACAGGGCATTACATCTTTTTTGGTATCGATTGCCAACCTGAACGCCCCGTCGTAAAAAGGCTTCAACGGTTCGGATGTGCGGTTGCGGGTACCTTCGGGATAGATACACATATGCATATTATCGCGGAGCACTTTTCGCATGTCTTCAAAACTTTTTCTCCGGCTCTGGTTATCATCTCTATCCACCAGCACGGATCCCCGCTTGTAAAACCAGCCAAATATGGGCACCTTGGCGAAGGAGGCTTTTGCAATCGTTTTATTTCCACCGGGTACAAACGGGGCTGACAAGGGCACATCCAATAATGCATTGTGATTATAAACAATCACGTAAGCCTTGCCTTTTTCAAAGTTTTCTTTCCCCTTTACAGATAAAGGACAGCCGATCATATACAACCAGATCCGCATCCAACACCGCGAAACAGCAATGAAATAATCCTGGCCTTTAGGACCAGGAATAAGATAGGATACCATCGACGGAATAAAAATTATCAGAAAGGTAATTACAAAACTTACCAGCCCCCAAACTGCCCAAATACGGCCAAATACATCCTTTAAAAACCCGCCTGCTGTTCTTTTTTTCATCTGTTCGTTTAAATTAATTCCTCCATGCTGCTTTAGTTTACGGGGTTAATAGTTTCCAGTCTATTGGAGCCAACCCCTGTTGAATCAAAAGCTCGTTGGTTTTTGAAAAATGTTTGCACCCATAAAAGCCCCTTTCTACACTAAACGGTGAAGGGTGGGCAGCCTTTAACAAAAAGTGTTTCGTTTCATCAATCAGCACTTGCTTTTCCTGTGCAAACTTACCCCATAATAAAAATACCACCCCGGTTTTCTGATCAGATATTTTCTGAATTACCGCGTCGGTGAAATTCATCCAGCCGATTTTGGCGTGACTTGCAGGCTCGTTGGCCCTCACAGTTAACACAGCATTTAATAACAATACACCCTGCCCTGCCCACCGGGTAAGATCGCCATAACCTGCCGGCATCGCTATTCCAAGGTCTGTTTGTATTTCTTTATAAATATTTACAAGGGAAGGTGGCGGCTTAACGCCTGCGGGCACTGAGAAACTGAGTCCGTGTGCCTGGCCGGGTCCATGATAAGGATCCTGGCCAAGGATCACCACCCGCACTTTGTTGAAAGGCGTTTGGTTAAAGGCATTGAATATAAGCGGCCCGGGAGGATAAATTGTTTTGCCGGCCGACCTTTCCATTTTTAAGAAGGTAACGATCTCTAAAAAATAAGGCTTTGTAAACTCGTTCTTTAAAACTTCTTTCCAGGAAGACTCCATTTTAACATCCATGCATAAACATTTAAGTAAAAATACAAAAGCCAGCTTACAATCCTGGTTTTTGAATAACAGTTGAAGTTTGCTTCAACGTACAGGCGCAGGAAATGGCTGATGGCTGATTTTTGGATGGCTGATGTATAACCGGGTCTATGGCTGATGTGTGATTATATTCAATGCATGTTGCAATCACTTTTCCTTTACTTACCTCAGCTGATTGCTAGTTTAAAAAAAATTCATCGGCAAATACCCATCCCCTATCGCCCTTGCCCTTATGCCAGGATGGCAATTTGGGAACAGGAATTAGTACCACTTTGAAATATTTTTCTTTAACAGATTTAAAACTCAATTCGTAGCCTTTCATGTATGCCGGCCCTTCCTTTAGTGGCTGTGCGGGAACGATTGTTTTTATTAACCGAAGCTGCCGCGGGGTGTTACCTGCCCACACTTCTACCCGCTGGGGAGGCATGATGTAGCCCCCGATATTCACCAGGCCGCTTATAGTAATTATTGAAATACTGTGTGGCTCGTAGAAGTATAAAACTGCTTCCAAAGACTGTCCGCGAAAGCCCAGCCATTTACCACTTTTAAAGTTGAGATCTCCTTTCTGGCCATCTGTCAAAATGGACGCATTCATTGTTTTATAAGGTGCATCGGGAGCGGGCTTTACCAACAGGATGGAATCAATTTTATAGCCTGCCCGGTAAAAGAACCGTTCGGTTGCATCACTGCTTATCCACCCGGATTTGAAGGCTCTTGCCTTTACGGTCATATTCTTGTCCATCAGAAAATCGGCATTGTATAAAGACGCATGCAAACTGTCGGGTTCGGTTCCATCTGTCGTGTATCGAATGGCTACACCTTTTACATAATGGTTCAAATGTAATGGCGTAGGCTCGTTCAATACCTGCTCTTCATTTTCTATGAGCGGAGGATTTAATTTTAAAATAACAGTATCCCCCGAGAAGCCTGTTTCTATAATTGTGTTTTTAAAATTTTTCTTTAAAGCCGCGAGGTCCTGTGATTGCGCCGGTGTGTTCCAGATATACAACTTTGTTAGTTCCGGCAAAGATGACAAGGGCTTCAAAGCATCAGTGCTGACCCCGGTACCGGATAGGGATAGTTGCTTTAACGCTTTCAGCGATTGCAGGGCAGCCAACCCTGTACCCTTCAGGTTGGTGAAAGATAAATTGAGCCTGCGCAGGTTGGTGAAGCGGGCAATCGTTGAAAGGTCATCATCATTCACCGGCATCTTATTTAAACTGAGCGATACAACCTGGTCCTTAATTTCAAGCAATTCTTTTAGCTGGGCTGCTTTAAATTGTTGTGCCCCAAAAAACTCCACGCTCAATGCCGGGGAGCCTGTAGCAAGGGGCGTAACCAGCCGGTAATTGTTTCGCAGTTTAGCCACTTTTTTTTCATCAGCCGGCTTAAACGAGTAGTCATCTGTTTCAATGGTACTAAATAAGGTGGATGCAATTATTCGAAGGCTGTCCGTTGCCGGTAGTTGGGCCAGTTTGGTTGTAAAGTTTGCCCCGCTCCTGATCCAGTAATAAAGAATGGAAATTTCTTCGGCTGTTAGTTGTGGCTTGCCTGCAGGTGGCATATGTTTTTTACTCTCCAGCGGCAAATGGATCCTGCGCAACATTAATCCAAAATCTTTTTGCGTTGAATCCCACAATACACCATTCTTGCCGCCCTTCAATAGCCCGGATAGGGGTTCCATTACCAGTTCACCTTTTGCTTTTTTTTCATTGTGGCAACTGATGCATTTAGATTTTAAAATGGGTTGCACCATATCGGCATACACTGCTGCATCTTCCAATAAAACACCCGGTGGTGTTTCCCGGCTAACGGGCGCCAATAAAAAATTTTCTCCATGTGTGATGTCGGCACCAAGATGCCCTGTGATCACTACCATCACCAGGCCAGTTAGCCCGGTGAATGCCAATACAGGTTTTATGTTTCTAATAAAGTTCCGGGATGTATACCATGCAAAAGCCAACAACGAAATAAACACACCACCCCATTTGTGCCAGGCAAGCACATCCTGCGTATAGCCGCCCTCTTTAGACAATAGTAAACCCATGAGCGCACTGATGGCTGCGGTGAATGATGCCAGCAGTAAAAGCCAGTCACCAATTGCGGCCTGTTCGGGTGCAGAAGATTTTCGTAACCCGGCCGACAACTCCCAGCCAATACACAGCACCATCAATACGATGGGGAAATGCAGCAGCAGCGGATGCATACGGCCGATGGTTTGTACCCATGGTGGCAGCGATATTCCCCGTTCAAAAATCAACAGGAATACCAGCATACAATTCAATGCAAAACTGGTATTCGATAAAATCATTCTCCCTCGCTGCATATTGTAATACCGTTTTGTTGCTTTATGAATTTGGTGGTTGCCGGGATTTTTTTAAGAAAACAAACTAAACAACGGGAGACAATTTATAGGGATATACTTTACCTGAATTCCATTGGGCGATGTAGAGGTTTTCTTCATCATCTACACAAACATCATGTGGATACTGAAAGCTTTTGCTGGTTTGAAACATTTCTTCCAACTGATGATCAACATATTTTGGTTCTGTGCCCCCCGGGTTGGAGATAACTTTATTATTTTTATCGAGTATTGTTACAAAACCCGATTGCTTCCATTGGCTTGAATTGCTCTGCAAAACGGCTGCATATAAATAATCACCGCGGATCACAGGGCGGCAAACCCATGCACCCGGCATCGCAATGGTATCAATATATTCACCACTGAAAGTAAATCTTTTGAAAGCATTTTGCTGGCGGGAGGTAACTAGTAAACAAGGCTTGGCGGCATCGCGAAGATCAACACAAACACCATGTGCATTTAGCAGGTGTTTTGGCTCATTGCCCCGCCCACCAAAATGGCTGAGGTAGCGCCCGGCCGAATCATACCGGATGATAAAATCTTTGCCATAACCATCTGCAACATAAATATCACCGTTAGGACCAATCGCCGTTTCGGTGGGAATATATTCTTCTGCTTTTGCATACTGGCCGGTTTCTTTGGGATAATCCAGCACCATCAATACCTTGCCTTCCATCGTGGTTTTAATCACCTGGTGGCGTTTGTTATCGCAGATAAATAAAACTTCTGTCCCATTCTCGTTAAACAACGTTAACCCATGTGCGCCGGGATATTCGCTGCCCCAGGTGGTTAATAGTTTGCCGCCTTTATCATAGATCAATACATTGTTCTTTATTTCATTGGTGAGCAAAATGATCCTGCCCTTGCTATCCTGCACCATTTCGTGGCAATCATTTACCGGGTTCTTTGCAACATCAGCCTTGCTCCATTGTGTATTGAGGCGGTAGCGCTTGTTATTATGGCCCAGCACCAAATCCTCGCGAAAGGGAAATGCGGATGCAGACAATAAACCGGCCGTTGCAATGGAAGTGCTTTTTATAAATGTTCTACGGTGCATATGAATGATTTTATTGTTGGTAAAAGGCTTTAATATTTTTGGGCCGGGCAATATTTCTTATGTTCAGCTTCATAGGCGTCGCACACTTGTACTGCATCTCTTTTGGATCTTTATCATGTTTTGCACAGGGGTCATCGGATGCCACATGTACTTCAGTACAAAAGGGCGATGCAAGAATGTTTATCATTGTACTGATGCCCGGACAAAAAAACTTATTACTTTTCCATTCACTTCAGCTGTTGGCCAGAGACAGAGCTGCGGCTCATTCGGCGATCAGGTTATAATTCCTTTCACTACTTTGCCCGCAACATCGGTAAGCCTGTATCTCCGGCCGAGGTGTTTGAAAGTCAGTTTTTCATGGTCGATGCCCATGAGGTGCAAAACGGTTGCATGAAAGTCGTTTACATGAACCGGGTTTTGAATAATGTTATAACCAAATTCATCCGTTTCGCCGTATACACCCGGCTTTACTCCACCACCAGCCATCCAGATGGTGAAACATCTTGGATGATGATCGCGGCCATAATTGTCTTTTGTAAGCGTGCCCTGGCAATAATTGGTTCTTCCAAATTCGCCGCCCCAGATGATCAATGTTTCATCCAATAATCCCCGTTGCTTGAGATCGGTAATGAGTGCCGCAGAAGCCTGGTCTGTATCCAATGCCTGTCCGCGGATCTGCCCCGGCAGATTGTCGTGTGCATCCCAGCCCTGGTGGTACAGTTGTACAAAGCGAACACCGTTTTCAGAAAGTTTTCTTGCCAGCAAACAATTGGCAGCATAAGTGCCGGGCACCAAACAATCGGGACCGTATAATTTGATAATATCTTCCGGCTCCTTACTCATGTCAGTAATCTCCGGCACAGCAGTTTGCATGCGGTAAGCCATTTCATATTGCTGAATTTTGGCATTGATCTCGGGATCACCTGATTCTCTAAAAGTTTCTGCGTTTAGCGCTTCCAGTTGGTCGAGCATTTTTCGCCTGTCTGCCTTGTTAATGGTTTCGTGGTTGTTAAGATAAAGCACCGGGTTTTCACCACTACTGAATTGTACACCCTGGTGAACAGAATCCAGGAATCCATTGGTCCAGAGTTTTGAATACACACCCTGGCCATTCCCTTTTCCTTTTGACAGCAATACACAAAAAGCAGGTAAATTTTTATTCTCGCTGCCGAGGCCATAACTCATCCAGGCGCCCATGCTGGGCCGGTTACCAACCTGTGCCCCGGTCTGAAAAAAAGTGAGCGCGGGATCGTGGTTGATGGCTTCGGTGAAAATACTTTTTACAATGCATAAATCATCCACTACTTTGGAAGTATGCGGAAGCAGTTCGCTGATCCAGGCTTTCGATTGGCCGTATTGATCAAACTTAAATATGGATCCGGCCAATGGAAATTTCTTCTGGTCGGCAGTCATACCTGTAAGCCGTTGTCCCATTCGGATGGACTCGGGAAGATCCTGTCCAAACATCTCCTGCAGCTTGGGTTTGTATTCAAAAAGGTCGAGCTGCGACGGTGCACCGTTTTGAAAAAGATAAATGATCCTTTTTGCTTTGGGAGCAAACTGCGGCAGGCCGGTCAATAATGCTTCGGCTTCATTCTTATTATCAAAGAGATCTGGTATCAGCAATGAGCCAAGGGCCACACTTCCGATACCCAGGCTGAGTTTTGAAAGAAAACGCCGGCGATTAATGTTAAGATTATGTTCTAAAATTTCTTTTTCCATCATCAGGATTTTACAATGGCCTCTTCCATATTATAAATCATATTGATTAGTTTCATCAATGCTGCTGTGGCATTGGGATCCGGGTTTTTAGTCATTGGAAATTCACCCACATTCAATGTTGCAGCAGCATCCAGTTGCTTGTTTCGAAACTGTAGCAATTGGTCATCATAATATGTTTTGAGAATACTTGTCTCTTTACTATTGGGTGTCCGGCAAATGATCCGGCGAAATGCCTTTTTTATTTTTTCTTCTGTACCAATGTTTTCAGTGTTCAATTGTTGTGCAAGTACCCTGGATGCTTCCAGCACGGTTGGGTCGTTCATCATCATCAGAGCCTGCAGGGGTGTATTGGTTTGTGAACGTTTTACTTCGCATTGATCGCGGTTGCTTGCATCAAACAAAATCATGGAAGCCGGTGGAACAGTTAGCTTAATAAAAGTATACATTCCCCTGCGATAAAGTGCTTCCCCCTTATCTTGTCTATAAGTTGCGAGCTCTCCTCTTCCGGAACTCGCCATTTCCCAAAGTCCCTTTGGCTGGTATGGCTTTACACTTGGTCCGCCAATGGTATTCACCAGCAAACCACTACTGAATAAAATAATATCTCTTACAAATTCTGCTTTTACTTTCAGCCGGGGGGCATGCGTTAGATAAATATTTTCAGGGTCCCTTTTATAATTGGCCCCGTTTATTTTGGAGGACTGCCGGTACGTGCCAGACATGAGGATCTTTTTTACCAATCTCTTGATGTCCCAGTCGTGTTGCATAAAATCCACTGCCAGCCAGTCGAGCAACTCCGGGTGCGTTGGCAATTCACCTTGCATGCCAAAATCTCCGGCGGTTTTTACCAATCCCCGTCCAAAAATTTCCTGCCAGAGATGATTAACAAATACTCTTGCGGTGAGCGGGTTGTTAGTGTTAACCGTCCAGGCCGCAAGTCCAAGCCTATTTCGTGGGGCTTTCACCGTATCAAAGGGCATCACCGACTTTAAAGCCGCCGGAAAAACTTCGTTTCCGGGATGATCATATACACCCCGGCTAAGAATATAGGTTTTGCGCAGGGTATCTCTTTCACCCATTACGGATACTGTGAGTTTACCGGTATCTTTTTTATTAATGAAGGATAGAACGCTTTTTGATTCAGCATCCGTAATCGTAAGCAGTGGATTCTTTGCGGGTTTGGATACCGACACGTCCCCCTCGTACCCGACTTCTTTAGTATTATTAAAAAAAGCGAATAACTGGTAATAATCTTTTTGTGAAACCGGATCGTATTTGTGATCATGGCATTGTGCACACTCAACCGTAAGCGCAAGAATACCCTTGCCAAATGTTTTTGTTTTATCGATTATGTATTCGATGCGATATTCTTCAGGAATCACGCCGCCCTCTTCGGTGTACTTATGATTGCGAAAAAAAGCGGTGGCAAGAATTTGTTCTTTGGTAGCATTCGGTAACATATCACCGGCAATTTGCCAGGTAAGAAACTGGTTATAAGGAAGATTATTATTGAATGCATGAATCACCCAATCACGCCATGGCCATTGTGTTCTAACATTGTCATCCTGGTAGCCATAGCTATCGGAATAGCGGGCGATATCCAGCCAATGAACCGCCATTTTTTCTCCATAAGCCGGGGATGACAACAGCTCATCTACGGTTGCCTCATAAGCATTCGCATTTTGATTGGCAATAAACCGGTCCATCATTTTTTCTGTTGGCGGCAACCCGGTGATGTCAAGCGAGATGCGTTTTAAAAGACGTTCTTTATCGGCTTCCTCATTGGGAACCAGGCCAGCCTGCTCTTGCCTGGCCAGGATAAAATAATCGATCTCATTTTTTACAAGGGCCTTTTCTTTGATGGCAGGCAGTGGCGCTTTTACTGGCTTTACAAATGCCCAATGCGGTTCGTATTGAGCGCCCTGGCTGATCCATTTTTTAAATAGCCCTATCTCATAAGCCGATAATACTCCTAAATGGGAAGAAGGTGTCGGCATCAGGTAGGAAGTATCCGTGGAAGATATTCGCTTGTACAGTTCCGATGCTTCCGGCTTAAACGCAACCAGCGCAAAAGCGCCCTTTGTTTCTTTAAGGGGAGCGAAAGCAGAGTCAGGGATATCCAGTCTTAAACCAGCTTCCCGCTTGTTAATATCGGGACCATGACATTTAAAACATTTGTCAGATAATATGGGGCGGATGTGAAAATTGTAACTCACTTTCTCCGGCAATGAATGCGTTGCTTCATTTGCATGCATACAGGCGAGCCAGCCAATTACTGTAGCCAGCAACAAAGCAATCACAATAAGCCGTTTCAATTTCATATAGCGATGAGCAAAATGGGTGGTGAGTGATCAGTTATGAGCAGAGGTATCGTGAATGATCCTAACTTTCCCTGCATAACGCATCACCTCTATTTCTGTTTCGAAAAGATACTTAAAATTTTGGCCCGTTGGCATATAATCTAATATCTTTTTACCTGTGTTTAACCAATAAATTTGAGGCATAAACAATACTGCTAAAAAATCACACTAATAAATGCGGTTTTGTTTTGTATACTTCCCACAGCAATTCGCCAAAAATTGTATTGGCCCAGGCAAACCATTTGCGGGTAAATTTTGCTGAATCATCTTTATGAAATGATTCATGCATAAAGCCCGTATCGCCATGCGTTTTTCGCAGCATGCTGATGCAGGTTTTTATCTCCTGTTCATCCCGGCTGGTAAGTGCCCGCATGATGATGCTCAACGGCCAGATCATATCCATGCCTGCATGCGGACCGCCAATACCCTCGGCCGCCCTGCCCTTAAAGAAGAATGGATTGTTGTTAGAAAGCAGCATCCTTCTTGTATTGATATATACCGGATCGGTATTTTTTACAGCATTCAAATAAGGAAGTGATAAGAGGCTTGGCACATTGGCATCATCCATTAAATTATAACTTCCAAAACCATTTACTTCGTATGCATATATTTTACCGTATTGAGGATGATTGATTGCCGCATGCTGTTGCAATGCCCTGGCCACTTCATCAGACAATGCTTTTAACTGGCTCGCAAGTGCATCATCTTTTGATACCTGCTTTACCATGATCGCAGCCTGCTGTAAACTGACCACAGCGAAAAAGTTGGACGGCACCAGAAATGGAAAAACCGTTGCATCATCGCTCGGACGAAACATGGAACAGATCAATCCAACCGGCTTTATGGGATAACCAAAACCACCCAGCGGAACGCCATCTGTTGCCCATGCTGTGGTTCGTTGAAATGAGTAGGGCCCGTGGTTGACTTTTCTCTGCTGCTCGCGGAATGTTTGCAGGGTTGCCTTTATCGCATCCTTCCAATGTTTATCGAAAGGAGTAGTATCATTTGTTTGCTTCCAGTAATTATAAGCCAGCCGGATGGGATAACACAATGAATCAATCTCCCATTTGCGTTCATGAATACCGGGCTGCATTTTGGTGAGATCGCTTTTCCATTCGCTTATTTTGTGCTCATCTTTATAAAATGCATTGGCATAAGGATCTTTAAGAACACATTTTGTTTGCCGGTTGATGACACCTGCTATCAACTGTTTCAATTCAGCATCCTCTTTTATGAATTGCAAATAAGGCCAAACCTGCGCAGTGCTATCGCGAAGCCACATAGCATCGATATCGCCGGTGATGACATAGGTATCGGGTTGCCCATTAACCATCTCAAAATCGACCGTCGTATCCAGTGTGTTCGGCAAGCAGTTTCCGAAGAGCCATCCTAGTTCTTTGTTGGGTACATTTTTTTGAAAACTGCTAATCGCCGCTTCTACCGCCCTGCTGTGAAATTTTCTTTTTTCAAGCGGCACACGAACTACCGGGAAAGATTCAAAAGAGTGTGCAAAAGAAAGATCTTTCAGCAATAACCCTGCACCCAGTAAACCCGAACTTTTTATAAACTCATTTCGTTTCATAACTGTTTTTTAATTTGAAGAAGATGCAGGCCAGTTTGAAGGTTCGCTACCGAAAACTTTATTCGGTTTATCTCCCATTATAAATTCTAACAATCCACCTTTCAACATTTCGCTATGTTCTATGTAAGTGTTGCTGTATGGCTTGTTATTTAAAAATACCTGTTGAATATATGGATTATTTTTCCCCGCCTGTTTTGTTTGAATGATAAATACTTTATTGCCGGCAAGATTAAATTTCACTTCATCAAATTGCGGACTTCCAAAAACATACTGGCCGCTTGAAGGATTTGCAGGATACAACCCCGCCATGCTCCAAACACCCCATGCACTCATCTGCCCGCAGTCTTCATTGCCTGCATACCCGTCAGGCTCTGCATGATACATTGAATCAACAATCATTCTTACTTTCTCCTGCGTTTTCCACGCTGAACCAACAAAGCTATACATATAGGCAATATGATGACTCGGTTCATTGCCATGTGCATATTGACCGATCAGTCCGCTCACATCGGGCGATGTATTTTCTCCTTTTAATTCGGAACTAACGGTAAATAAGGAATCCAGTTTTTGAATGAATGGTCCGTTTCCGCCGTGAGCCTTTGCCAGTCCGGCTACATCCTGGGGAACAAAGAATGAGTGCTGCCAGGCATTTCCTTCAGTGTACATCGCTTTATGCTCATCGTGTTCTGACAAATAAGGATCAAAAGGTGTTACCCAATTGCCATCTGTATTTTTTGCACGGATGAACCCGGTGGATGGATCAAACAAATTTTTCCATGAAGCAGAGCGTTTCATGAAGGTTTCGTAATCATCCATTTTCCCCAGTTTCTTTGCTACCTGTGCAATGCACCAGTCATCATAAGCATATTCAACGGTTACGGTTACACTGCTTCCATATTTATCCTGTGGCACATAACCATATTGCCGGTAAAAATTTGTGCCACGTACATTCTGCATCGCACTCTTCTTCATGGCGCTATATGCTTTCTGGTAATCGAAGCCCTTGGTATTTTTTAAAATGGCATCCGCCACTACCGGGATGGCATGGTAGCCGGTCATTGTATTGGTTTCCCATGTACTAAGATCCCAGATAGGCAACAAGCCATTTTCATCATAAAAAGCAAGCATTGTATTTACCAGTTCTGTAATGCGGGTGGGCTGTGTTATCGTAAATAAGGGATTGAGCGCCCGGAAAGTGTCCCATAGTGAGAACACATTGTATCGCTGTCCTGCTGGCATCTTCTTTACCTGTCCTTTGGCATTTTGATAAGTTCCGTCTTTATCAGAATACAACACCGGCGCCAGGCAGGTATGGTACAATGCAGTATAAAAAATCTTTTTTCCGGGTTCATCCGAACTTTTAATGGCAATCTTTTGCAACTCTTTCTCCCATTTGTTTTCAGCTTCTTTTTTAACAGCCGCAAAGTTCCATCCCGATATTTCATCCAGCGCCAATAAAGCCTTGTCGGTGCTAACGGATGATATTCCCACCTTCATCAAAACAGGCTTGCCTTGTCTATTTCTAAAAAGTAACTGCGCCTTGATCATTCTGCCTTTTGCCCTATTGCCCTTTATTGCTTCCTTACCGTTTGACAGGTACAACTTTGCAAAAGGGGTATTGGTTCTTGCTGCAAAATAAACCCGTTGCGTTTGTGCCCAGCCTTTAGAATAACGATAACCGACAATGGTAGAATCATTGAGTTGCCGGATAGAGGTTTCCACAGGACTGTCCCAGTTAATGGCGAAACCAAGATTAAAACGAATCACCGGCGCTGCTCCCTTTGGAAATGTATATTGATGAAGGCCGCATCTTTCCGTGGCGCTGAAAGCAGCTTTGATACCATTGTCGAGGGTTACTTCATAATAGCCGGGACTTGCTTTTTCATTTTTATGAGAAAACCCTTCCCTGTATAAACTAATGGTATCATTGATCAACCCGTTCGCAGGCATCACGGAAATATCGCACCAGTCGCCGATGCCTGTGCCACTTAAATGAGTATGGCTAAAGCCCGCAATAAGTGAATCGCTGTAATGATAACCACTGCACCAATCCCAGCCTTGGGTACCATTATCAGGACTCAACTGTACCATTCCAAAAGGAACGGTGGCTCCAGGATAAGTGTGTCCGTGCCCACCGGTTCCGATGAATGGATCGACGTATTTTGTTAATTGTTGTGCTGGTGCTATAGTGGGAATGGTCATTAAGTAAACCGTTATTAACCAGCCGAATATTGAATAGGTATTTTTTTGGTGAAGAAGCATGATTGTGTTTTAATTCTTAATTTATCATTGAAAGTTTCTGCTAAAATAGTTACTTCTTTTAAGCTCGTTGTTTTCGCCTCCCCAGCCGGCGGGCTGCGTAACTGCAACGGCGCTGCTTTTGCTTCTTTAAAAAAATAAGCTGCGCATTTTTTTAATCCCGACTTCGTCGGAACCGAACCAAAAGAGGCGCCTTATGCAGTTACTGGTGAAAACTCGAAGCATATCGTTAATTTTAAAATTCTTAATTTTTAACTTCCCCTCAATCGACGGGTGTAAAAGAAAAAGCCAGGGCCGGCAATGCACCGTTTATTTTCCTTAAGGAAGCCGGCAGAATTACTGCCACTCCTTCTCCTGTCTGTTGCCATTTAACCATTTCGCCGGTTTGTAATAATTTCATCTTTGTGCCTTTTTTGGGAACATTCATTTTCCAGGTTATCGTAACAGGCAGAGCCTCATCATCCTTTAGGCAAACAAGGGCATAACGTTTACCCGATTGATTATTTTGAGTGAACCATGTGCTCCCGTCATGGTAGTTTTTAGTGATGCGGGTATTGTATATTGCCTCTCCGTTTTTATTCATCCATCTTCCGATCTCCTGCAAACGCTGATTAGCTTCAGCGGGCAAAGTACCATCCGGTTTGGGACCAACACCCAGCAACAGACTTCCTCCTTTGGCCACCACTTCGATGAGCGAATGGATGATCTTAGCGGCAGATTTAAATTGATCGTTGAGCACGTATCCCCAGTTGTTTGCCAATGTCATACAGCTTTCCCAGGGGTGATCAAGTTGCTGCTCGGGAATCCGTTGTTCAGGCGTTTGGTAGTTTTCGTATGGGCCATGAACAGTCCTGTCCACCATCAACAAACCCGGTTGAGCTTCCCTGGCCATTGTGGCAATCCTCCGCATGTCGATGTCCTGGCTCCATTTGGGAATATCGGCGCCCCAGGAGCGCACTTCTTCATTCACCGTTTCCAATGGCCTCACCCAGCCACCATCCAACCATAAAATATCGATGGCCCCATAGTTATGCATCAATTCACTGATCTGTTGAAACGTGTACTCCTTAAATTTATTCCAGCGCCAGGGGAATTTGCTGATATCATAATTATTGTTTCTATTAGGCGTAGCATATTTAGGCCACCAATAATTTTCGGAATGCCAATCGGGTTTTGAAAAATAAGCGCCGATCATAAAATCATTTTTACGGAAAGCATCGAACACATATTTCGCAACATCTGCTTTTGGATTACCAGCAAAAGGACCGTTGGAAATTTTAAAATCAGTTTGTTTTGTGTCGAACATGCAAAATCCGTCGTGATGCTTAGTGGTGAATACTACATATTTCATCCCTGCAGCTTTACCTGCTTTAGCCCAGCTTTCCGGATCGAAATTTACAGGGTTAAAATCTTTTTTCAGGCCCCAGTACCATTTTTTGTAATCGTCATAAGATCGGTTGCTATCAGGCCGGTTGATCCAGTCTTCCGAACACAATTCCCATGATTCGATGATGCCGGGCACAGCATATAAGCCCCAATGGATGATCATACCAAATTTTTGATCCTGCCACTTATCCAGCTTTTCTTTAACTTTTATATCGATGGGCCACACATACTTTTCTGATTGTGGATGAACATTTTGCTGAGCGATCACCTGTTCTTTAAATACGAGGATCGTTGCAAGACAAACCACCAGGTTTAAGAGCATTGCTATTTTTCGTTTCATAAATGTTCGTTTAGTGCTAACAAACGCCTGACCCAACTAGGAACCATGCTACTTCATATTTAATTGAATGATGGTATCTATATCATACAGTTTTACCCCATCCAGGTAAATAAAGGTTCCTTCCGGTGTTTGTTTGAATTTGCAATTTTTTTTGTTTGATCTCAATGAAGCTGTCAGAATATCTCCTTTAAATTCCGGCATGAAAATATAAGATTGCTGTGCCGGTTCTTTTATGATATGAACATACACCGTTTTATTTTTCACAGTAACCACCCCCCAATCCTGGGCTGGATAAATATTGCCTCTTGTATTATAAATGGTTTCGCCATTTTGCTGCAACCAGGCTCCCATCGCTTTTAAAGTATCAGTAAATTCAGGCTGAATTTTTCCATTGGGCATCGGGCCAACATTCAATAAAAAATTAACATCAAGGCCCGCACCCTTAACGAGGTAGTGAATTAATTGCTTAACTGTTTTGTAGCTATTGTCGGTGATGTTGAATCCCCATGAGTTATTCATCGTTTCACAGGTTTCCACCGGCAATTGTTGCGAAGCTTCCTGGAAACTTAACCCTGATTTATTTTCTCCCGGCAGATCCTTCTCAAACATCTGGAAATCTTCGCCGGCAAAAGGACTCATGTGGTGATTGTTGCCGATCAATGCCTGTGGCTGCAACTTATGAATAAGACCATAAATCTCGTCATATTTCCAGTCGATCCTGGAGGTGCGGTCGGCCGCTCCTTCTGGTTGGGTTTGATCCCAATGTCCGTCGAACCAAATGCCACCGATGGTTCCATAGTTTGTCAACAATTCAGTTAACTGGTTCTTCATGAATTGAAGATAGCTGGCATAATTGCCTTTGCCCGTTCTGCCCGAACCCTGACCTGTTTTACCGGTTTCGTATGGGTAATCTTCCCGGCCCCAATCAAGCAGGGAGTAGTATAAAAATAACTGTATCCCCTGCTTGTGGCATTCATCTGCCATCATTTTTACGATATCTTTTTTATAGGGCGTATGCATGATATTGAAATCAGAATACTTTGTATCCCACATACTAAACCCATCATGATGGCGGGTTATCAGCGTAATGTATTTCATGCCCGCATTTTTAGCCATGGCTACCCACTGTTCCGCATTGAACTCAATCGGATTAAAGAAATCCATCAGCCGCCTATAGTTTTTAACCTTTATATTTTTGTTGTTCATCACCCATTCGCCATCGCCGGGAATACTGAATGGCCCCCAGTGAATGAATAGTCCGAACTTATCATCCCTGAATTCCTGCCTCGCTTTTAAGTTTTCGGGTGCGGGCTTATAGGTTTGGCCCATTGTAACGGCGCAAAGAAATAAACCGGTGAAGAATGCAAGGAATCGTTTCATCATGTGTGTTTGTTTTTATTAATTTTTACATCATTATTTGGAACAGGCTTTCACGTTATCGCCGGATAAATTCCCCGCTGTTTAGTTTCCATTCATTATCAAAAAAACCAGCCATCTGAATTCCCTTTGATCCTGAGACAAGCATCCCCAGCCGAAAAATTATAAAGTCAGGGAACCCACTGCCGCCTGCAAAATATTGATTGGCATCTGCGGCCCTCATTCCTTTTAGCCCGCTGCCAGATATAACAGCCACGGAGGCAATAGGCGAATTTTTAATAGGCCAGGTAAAATAACCGGCCAGGTCATCCCCGGTCCAGGTCTTGTCTCCTGCCTTTACCAGGTTGCGCTCTACCTGGATAGGACAGTCGTTTAATAAAATATTCCAGGCAGTGTTCGTGGTTTTGTTTCCATATAAAATTACGCCCCTGCCCTTGTGTTTCTCCATTGAAAATTCTTTATCCGTGATAACATCTACTGCTCCGTTGCCGCGGTAATACCATGTCTCTGCATCATAACGGGCCTTTTCAAAACTCCATTTATTTTCTTCGCTATTTCCCGCGGTACCATATACAAAGACCATGTGATTATTGAACGCTTCCTTGAAGGTACCATAACGGGCCGGTCCTTTTTGATCATCACCTGGTTTATTTACAATGGTCCACGCTCCCGCCGTTTTACGGATGTATATACTATCGTGGGCAGATGATACCGTATACAAAACTGGCTTAGTATTATCAAGTGTTATAGATAGAGCAGTATTTGGTTTAAATTGATCCAATGCCAGTTTAAGTAGCTGCACGTTTTCGGTTGAACCCGTAATGCTTCCGGATACTCGATTTCGTTGCAATTGGATGCGGCTATATGCCAGGGGATGCAGTTGCTGAAAGATAGACGCCCAGCGGTAGTTAGCAGAAATGCCGGGACTGGAAGTGGTGAAATCTATTTGGTTCACCATGCTATCTGCCAGGCGGGAATGCCATTTAAAAAAATCAAACAAGGGCTCCCAATCAACAGATTGATCGCCAAACCAGTGTTCACCGCCGGGGTATTCATAGTAGCTAAAATCGCTATGAAACGCTGCTAATACTTTCTTCATTTGCCGTGCATAGGTAACCGGAACTACCTTGTCGGAATCTCCGTGCAGCACATAGATACCAAGCGGTTTATAATTATTCGCAAGTTTGATTACGTCGGATTGATTGCCTGCACGCAGCAGTAATTGCTCAAAATGGTTCCTGCTGCTATCGGGAATTTTACCGTCGGCCGAACCATACTCTTTTAAGGTAGCATAGCCGGAACAGGGAGCAATCCCAGCCCAGGTACCAGGATAAGTAGCACCTAAAAACCAGGTGCCATGCCCGCCCATGGAATGGCCGGTCAGATAGACTCGTTGTGGATCAGGCTTGAGTCTTTCTTTTGCCAGACCTAATACTTCCAATGCATCCAATCTTCCCCAGTCTTCCCAGTTGAAACCGCGGGGCCGGCGGTTGGTGGCTGCTACCAATGTTCCCCAGTCCTTAGATTTATAAGCCCTCGCCTGGCCGATGGCTTCCACACCTGCGCCATGAACGGATAAGAACAATGCTGCATTTTCTTTTGTTCCGTTCAATTGCGGTGTAACCGAATAATATTGCAAACTGCCATCTATATTGCTTGTGAAAGTACTGCTGTAAGTGGTGGATGAATCTATCGCTTCCAAAACAATCTTCTTTGTGTCGATGATTGTATTGTTACTCAACAAGGTTATATCGCAATCATATTTTCCTTTCTGAGTGATACCTGAAACATCAAAATTAAAAATCACTTTTCGTGTAGACATCTGCGGTATTGCAGGTATGGAGGTTACCATTGTTTTATTGTCGACTGTCGCTTTTATTTCATACTGCTTCACATCTTTCAAACCTGAATTGATTATTACTACTGCCCCCTGTAACACACCATTTTGTTTCCTGAGAACAATATGGGGCATCGTAGAATCTTCAGTGCTGATCAATACCGGTCGATCGGGAAATATGATTGATGCGGAGGTTTGGAAGTAAGTGCGTACATAGAATTCGTTCAAACCTTTTTTTAAATTGATTGGAATGTATAACCAGCCTGCTCCATATGGATCACCCGCATGCAGTGCGCTATTCACGTATACTGCACTGTTTCCCCTGACATTCAGCAGTACATTTTCTTCCTTCGGAGATGTATAGGTTAAGTATAAGTATCCGCCTGCGCCGAAGCGCCTGCTTTTAAAAATGCCTGCACTGTCTGCAATGATTTCTTTCCAGGCTATTGGCTCACCATTACTGCTTTGTCCGAATTGTTTTTCAGCTTCAGGCTTCTGTAAAGTTTGGTTATATAAGCGGTATGCAAGACTGTCTGAATAAAGTGCTTCCCTGCCATAGTGATGTACACCATTTACAAACAAACCCTTTGTGAAAACAAATCGCTTTTGAGCAACAACAAACTGGTATTGCACAATTAATAAAAAAATGACTGAAATATTTCTATACATGATTTTGTAATTAGAATTTAACAAAGCTCGAAAACATGCAATAATAACAACATGTCTTTTCGCGCAATTAAATACCCTACGAGTTAAAATACGTCAGAACCCCCTTTGGGGGGCAGGGGGGCCAGTTTTCTCACTATCCATTTCCCAAAACCATCGCCCTGTTTTTGACCATTTTCAATTGCAGCCCGGTAATGTATTCCACCGTATAATCGTGAAACCGCCGCTTCCTTTCCTGCATCTGTAAACGAAGCAAAATGCTTTACAGGTAGTCCAAATTCAACTTCGGTGTCATCATCAAAAGCCAATTGACTCCCGAACAAATTAGTGAGTACAATGGCTGCGGCACAAGACACAACGCTGTGCCCGCTGGGATATTCTGGAAAAGGCGGTGTTTGAAGCAAAGGGCGCCAGCTTTCATCAATGTATTTATTGATATAGGTTTCAGGGCGAATAACATTGCTTCTATATTTTTCATCCCAGCATATGATGAAAGCATCGAACAAGGTAATTGCCGTAAACGTATAGGCTGTTGCAGCCCTGGTAATATCAGCATTGGTTTTACGGCAGGCGATTGCTGCAATTGACATCCAATGCCCGCCCGGTGATATTTTTTTTGTAGCGAAATTCAGATGCCCTTCTGTGTTTACTGCAAAGGGATTGCAATCCCAAAAGCTGGCGATTGCTTTATTTTCGTTAGATAAATTAAGAGTGGTATTGTAGACTTCCAGCGCCTGCAGGTAAAACGGACTGCTTTTATCCGTACTAAAAGCCGGAGGTGCCTCAGGGCGAAATTGGTTGCAGGAGTCCAATAGCATGGGCCTTATCCTGTTCCAGTAAGGTTCAATAGCAGCCATGTAAACGGGAGGTGTCGGTATCCATTTCCCTTCCTGTTTCAAATAGTTGTAACGTCTTAAACTCCTGGTCTCTTTATATTTATCCTGTGCGGCCCATTGTATTACAGCAGCGGCTACCTGCTTTCCGTATTGCAGGGATGCCTCATATTGCTGCTTACTAATGTTCCTGCCTTTGTACCATTGTAAAATATGATTGGTTGAATCCTGCAATACCGCCTCGGAAAAAACAAGGCTTTTACCCGTGATCAAAAAAGCATTTATCGCCGCCAGGGAAAAACAGATATTCTTTGAAGGTGCCGGAATAGCAGGAAACGATTTCATCCGGTTATGCAAAGAACGATGGCTGTGTTGCCGGTTCACCAGAACTTCGTAGGCTGCAATATTCGTGTATGCATAAATGCGGCTGGCAACCGGCGGCGAAAAGATATCATGAACGATCACATCCGTTAACGCTTTCTGCGCACGGTGTAATGGTGTGGCATCTGTTTCCCACGCCTTCACCTGGGCATAGCAAACCTGTTGCAATAAGATTAAAAACAGCAATAATTTTTTCATTTCCCTCCTTCTTTTAAAACCTGAACTGCATCATTGTTCTTTGCTACGATAATTAAGTTTTCTCCCGATTTGTTTTTTACTGTCACCATCGCTCTTACATCCCCATCTATATAAACACCCGACAGCGAGGGATCGATGGCAGAAAAATCTCCAGACGCTGATTGCCTCATCAGCAGCCCCAGGCTTGCATCTGAGCGACCTAACTGAACACGGTAGGGGAAATAATTACCACTGCATAAAATATCTTTCCGGCCATCCTTGTCAAAATCATCTGTTGTAATGCCAAATATTTTTGATTCCTGTGCAGGCAAAGGAAATGGCTTAAAGGAAAAATTATTTTTGCCGTTATTGTACAAAATTCCAGAGGCCAGTTCGTCACAGTAAAGCATTTTTGCCTGGTTTATTTTTTCTTTAGGAAAGATATCTTTGATCGTAGCATCTGCATAGTCTTTGTAATGAACATATTTCTTCTTCAACGAAACTACCTGGTCGAGCAATTCATCTCTTGATGCCATGGGATAGCTTTTGCCCTGGATGTAATAACACAAGATGGGGTCCGTTGTGCCATTGTCATCAAAATCGTTTACATACAACTGTAAAGGCTGGTCTCTATTGGTTTTTGAAAACTGGTCATTGTAGCCACAATTTCCCAATAAGAAATCAATATCACCATCGCCATCGATATCAGTTGCCGAAAGCGCCGACCACATTCCATTGAGGTTTGTTAAACCAGCCGCAGTTGAAATATCTTCTAACTTTCCCTTTGTGTTATTGAATAACATTACAGGCATCCAGTCGCCTGCTATAATTAATTCAGGATATTGATCTTTGTTGATATCCACCCATTGTGCCGTGGTCACCATGCCGGGCTTTTGGAGCGCAGGACAAAGCGCAGCAGTCACATCTGTAAAACGAGCGATTCCATTCTGTGTATCGTTTCGTAACAGGTAACTTGTTGAAGGCATGGGAAATGCGCCCGGCACACCCCTTCCACCAACAAACAGGTCCATATCGCCATCATTATCAAAATCCCCCGCGGCGATTGCTTGTTTACTGCTCAACATTGCCGGTAAAGCATCAACCCTTTTAATAAAGTTTCCCTTGCCATCGTTAATGTACAACCTGTCTGCATATTCGGGCGATTGATCAGCATACTCATTGCCTCCACTCACCACATAAAGATCCATATCTCCATCTTTATCAGCATCAAAGAACAAAGCATTTACATCTTCACTGGCAGAATCGGCTATCCATGCCTGTGAGGGAGCCGCTATAAACTGATCGTTGCCCGTTTGAAGATACAATGCACCCGCCTGGCCTATTGCGCCTCCAATAAAAACATCTTCCAGGCCATCTCCATTTACATCTGCTTTGGCCAGCGCAGGACCTTGCTTTGAAAGTTGGTAGGGCAACAAAACTTCATCTTTGAAATCGATGAAATCATTTTCAACATGCCTGAAGGTAATGCCGGCTTTTGCCGTTATGTCCGTAAATATTTTTGCTTTGGGGATAGCCGGCGTTTCCTTCCTTGCTACCGCCTCGGATTGCTTCAATTCGATCGCCTGATCCGACTTTATATTTTGAAGGATGGTCTCTTTATCGTTCGGCCATTCGATGATGAGCTGCCTGATAGAATCCTGTAACGGGAAGCAGAACAATAACTCCTGGGAAATAGTAGATTGGTAACTGCGGACAGGGTATAACTCGAGCCATTGTTTCGTAGCATTGGTTATCAACATCGCTTTGGCTCCGTAAGCATATGTATTCAGTCCTTCGCCCTTGAACCGAAGGGTAAGGTAGTGGCCAGGTGTGATTTCATTGGCATTATTCCTGTATACCATTGCAGGTTCGTTGTTATTACAAATCACCAGGTCGAGGTCGCCGTCATTGTCTAAATCGGCATAAGCTGCGGCATTGGAAATACCGGGTTTACTGATGCCCCAATCTTTTGTTTTGTTTAAAAAAGTAAGGTCATGATTGTTTTTAAAAATGTAATTGCTCAGCTTGTTCGAGGGCATCAATTTCACCAGGTCGTAGGTCTGATAATTAAAGTTGCCGGCTTTTATTGCCGCCGCTTTTGCATCAGCCACCGAGTATTTCAGAAAATCAAGATCCGTAAAATCCCGCAGGTAACCATTGCTTACGAAAAGATCCTTCCAGCCATCATTGTCAAAATCAGCAAGTAAGCCGGACCAACTCCAATCGGTATTTGAAACACCGGCCAACTGTCCTATTTCGCTAAAACGCAGGTTGCCTTTTTCATCCGTTCCCTGGTTCAATTGCAGCATGTTGCGCATTTGCTGGTGATAGTAGCCACTATCGAGTAACAAATGATACTGGTCATATTCATCAGGTCCTTTTAATAGTTTTTGACGATGGTTATCTTCGGGCAGCATATCCAATGTAAAAACATCGGGCCTGGCATCGTTGTTATAATCTGCTATATCCGCACCCATGGCATATTTAGCGATATGTGCAAATGATTTAGCCAAAGATTCGGTAAAAGTTCCATCCCGGTTATTTACATAATAGCAATCCTTTTCGGTGTAATCGCTGGTGGTATAAATATCCGGCCAGCCATCCTGGTTAAGGTCACTGATGGTGACACTTAACCCAAAATTCAGTGCATTATTTACAATGCCCGATGCTAAAGTAACATCTGTAAAATGCATTTTACCGTCTGCATCATGGTCATTTCTGAATAGGCGGTTACCAAAATTAAAGTCGGGTGTGGAGCGAATTTTACGGGTATTTAAAAAAGGATTGTAAGTATGGTTTGAATGATTTAGCAGGAACATATCCAGGTCGCCATCTTTGTCAAAATCAAAAAAGGCGGCTTGGGTAGATTGTGTGCCCGGTGCGTCTAACCCATAGGGTTTGGCCATTTCTTTAAAGGAAGGAATGCCGTTTGTGAGACCCTGGTTTATAAACAATTCGTTACTTAATTTCAATGGGTCAGTAAACTTGCCGGAATGACAAACATATATATCCAGCCAGCCATCGCCATTCACATCGGCAATGCTTACCCCAGTGCGCCATGTGCCATTGCCTCCAACATTTGATGCAGCCGTAATATCATCAAATTTAAAATTTCCTTTATTTAAGAAAAGTTTGTTTGGCGTGGTATTGCCTGAGAAGAAAACATCATTTAATCCATCATTGTTAAAATCTCCAATGCCCAGCCCGGCGCCGTTGTAGAGGTATTCGTACCGCATTACATTCAGTGAATCATCTTCCTGGATGTTATTTAGAAAAGAAATACCGGTCTCTTTCTCACTCATTAGTGAAAACAAGGTGGGCTTTTTCTGTTGTGCAGATAATGTATTTACTGATAACAGCATCACCATCATACATCGAAATAAAACTCCTGGCTGTTTCATTTTGCTTTGTGTAAAATTATATTGCGTGAATCGTCAATGGTGAATGGTCAATGGTGAATCAATGTCGTTTATTTAAGGATCAGCTGCTCTTTGCTCCTTATTGCTGAAAATGTAAAAGTGAGTGACACAAGGATGTTTAATTGAAAAACAAATGTTGGCGATCAAAAAAATTCCTAAGTAAACGGTATTGAGTTCTAAATACTCAATACTTAGTACTTAATACTCACTACTCACTACTTAATACTCACTACTCACTACTCAATACTGATCCTCTCATCCCCTTCCTGGTAAGGTAAATATATCATTAGCAAGGTCATCATTTCATCTGTTGATCGCATGGTTCCGGCGGAGAAAATAGTTCTTGGAGGATTATTGGGGTTAGCCGGGTTTTCTGCGGTATTATCATACGTTCCTTCGATGTGCATCACCGAACCTTTTGGCACTTTTACTAACCTTGGAAAACGATAAATCTCCTGCCAGCGAAAGTCCCATTCCGGAATATGAACCAGCCTGGTAGTATCTCCTGCCGGGGTAATAATAAAGGCTTTGAACTCTTTTCCAATATAGTGCATATGCGGCCACACATACATGATAGATAAATCTGCAGCCGGGTTAGTCACATCCAGGGTAAAAGTCTTTTTCTCATTCCCCTTGATGAAAAAAATAGGTGAAATCTGGTTTTCACCAATACCTCCGGAACCAAAACTGATCACCTTAACAGGCCTTGTTACGGGAATGTTTTTGAAAAACAGGTTTATACCTGATATGCTCTCTTCGTTCACAGCAGTTGGGCCAAAATGTATTGTTAGTAAAATCACTCCACGTTTTGGCATTACCCACCCAAATTCTTTTGGGTAGTATTCATAAGTAGTTCCGGGAATCCATCCACCATAATACGTGATGGTTTTTTTATAGGGCTTGTATTGATCAACCTTGGACCTGTCACTTTCAGAAAGATCTACCATCGCATCTGTTTTATAAATATCGATGGAAGCATCTTCAACAGCATGCACCCCGTAATTGGCATGATGAATAAGCTTTTTGTTATTGCTGTAAAATTCAACAGCTTCAATATTTTCCGGGTCTTTTAACTCAAAGGGGAGTTTAAAAATGGCAAACCGTTCCGTGTTATCGCCTTTCACCAAAAAGCTGTCAGCCATTTTTAATACCATATCAGGTTTCCTGCCGTACCTGGTGGCTGAGATAAATTCGGGGGTGGGATTAACTTGCTTTACCTTTTTCCCTTCCGGTGTTTTGTTGTCGATCCACTGCACGATCTGATTAATTTCTTTTTGTAACAGCGACCTGTCATTTGCAAAATGCGCATAATTGTTATCGGCTCTCCATGGAGGCATGTAGCGGCTTTGCACAACTTCCTTTATAAAAGAAGCTCTTTTTGTTAAGTCATTATAAGTTAACAATGAAAAAGGAGCGCCGCCACCGGGATGGTGGCAAGGTGCACATTTGGTTTGAACGATAGGCGAAATATCTTTATTGTAAGTTATTTCCTGTGCACCGAGCACTCCCCCATTGAAAACAAGCAATAACAGGTATAGCGGGTTCTTCATTTTAATAGTCGTTGATCTTACAGCCAAACGCTTTCATTTTCTGAACTTTCACTGGCGTTTGTTGGAGTGTTTGTTCTATTGCATCCTGAACATAATTTCGCGTTGCCCGCGTTCTTTTTTTACCCAACCCCTGTACCCAATCATCAATGGCACCTGTATACAGCAAATTGCCTTTGCTATCCAGTAATATTGCCTGTGGTGTTATGGTAGCTTTTAGGTAATGTGTAAATTTTAATTTTGAATCAATTAATATTTTAAAACGAGTGTGGTATTTATTTTGAAAATTCACTGCATCCTCAACGGTGTATGCATTACCTGGTATAATACCGTACACATTTAGCTGATTGAATTTCTGCTGAAGGCCGTTGATCGTTAAAGTATAATTCTGGCAGAGCGGACATTCCGGGGATAAGAAAAGAAATAGAGAAAGCGGCTTCTCATCCGGGTTGATCCTGGTATTTTTTTGTTGATTTATATCCAATAATTCAAAAGATGCTATTGCACGAAATTGATGCGAGGCACCTTCATGAACCTGCCCCAGCATATCATAACCTGCTAAAGTAAAATAGAGTATGGTAAGTGCCTTAATCCACATGGGTGAAATTTATAACAACGGGATTACGATTATCATGAATGAAAAATTACCTGCGAAAATAAATAGCTGCTTCATCACAAAAACTTACCATAAAACTAAAGGAATAAATTATATAAATAACCTCCCGCAAAACTGCAGGAGGTTATTTTGAAAATTTTGGGATTAAGGTTTATCCCACCAAATTCTGCCAAATGCATCGTTCGGATCCTGTCCAAAACCGGGATCTTTAGCCATGAGGTCGTAAGCAATTTTCCTGTTATCACTATTAGGGCTGGTAACATCTAACAAACCAAGCGGCGCCCTGCGGGGAATTGCATTAACAGCACCATCTGAAGTCAATACCGGCAATGGTAGCACAGTACTTGGATTCGGCATGCCGGTCCGCTTGTACAATGCCCATGCCTCATTGGGATTTTTATAGAAATCGATATAGGCCTGGCTGGCAATCTGATCTAACCCCTTGGCAGGATTGTAAGCGATATCAGGCATCGCAAGGTAAGCATTGATCTCAGCGTCGGTAACCGGTGTGTACCCCTCAATAGCCGCTTCCTTTGCATGCAGATCATAAAATTTAATCGAAGCAGTTACCCCTGCGGTATACCAGTTGGCTGCATTTTCGGTGGTGATTCCCCGGGCTGCCAATTCGGCTCTCATAAAACATACTTCTGCATAAGTGATCAGCGGGTAATAGTTCTTTCCGGTACCCGCATTGCCTGCCTTATCCGGCGCTGTAGCATCAAACATCCTGTATTGAAGGTTTGAAATAATGGTATCACCTCGTGCATACAAAGCAGCGTATTTAAATGAACTATCCGGACTGGTATAGCTACCTACATAATTACCCTGCAAATTGGTGTTATAGAATAAGCGGAGTCTTGGATCTGCTTTTGCCACCATAAAATCCAGCGTAGGTTTGGGAGCTTTAAACCCAACCGGTGACCAGTTTCCACCTGAACCGAAACTGCTACTGTTGGCAACAAAAACCCAACTGTCGCCAATGGAAGACATTTGATCTGCGGGATTGGATAACACATCGGTTACGATCGTTTTTACCCGGTTGGCATCAACCTTGGTCATCCGCATCGCAATTTTCAGACGCACAGCATTGCCCACCTTAATCCACTTTGTTGGATCACCATTAAAAAACTGATCGTTTTTCCCATATGACTTTTGTGCAACTGAAGGAGTGGATTTTAACGCAGCGACTGCTTCTTTCAACTGCTTGTCAAGGAGGGCAAAAAGGTCGCTTTGCGTATCATACTTTGGTGAAAGCGTTCCTCCATATCTTGCCTGGAAGGCTTCTGTATATGGAATACTTCCATTAATATCAGAAACATAAAATGCATAATAAGAAAGAAATATTTGTGCGATATTTTTCTCGTAAACATAGGCAGCTTGCTGATCCGCAGGCATCTTGTTGATTAATTGCGGAATGTCTGCAAGGCGGGGGCCTACACGGCCGTAAAATATTTTGCCATAACGCGTATTAAAATTACTTACATCACGCGTGAAGTTTTTTCTGTTTCCACGGGTATCCGTACTCATTTGCATCCACCACATGATGCGCCGGTAATTGTCATAGTAGGCCTCAAAATCATCTTCCAGGCCCACGGTCGCAGCCAGGAACTGATCTTCAGGATTTACTGAATAAAGTGTATTGGGATCGATATTGTCTTCAACAAAATCCGACTTTTTGCATGAAGAGAATAATGTAGAAATCATTATCCCACTCACTATTGTTATTTGAATTAATTTTTTCATTGATTTTAATTTTGAGTTAAAACTTCAAATTTTGATAATTAGAAAGAAGCGTTTAAAGTAAACCCAAGACTTCTAACATAGGGGTAACCTCCATACTCCATAAAACCAGCAGCCCGATTGGTGTAGATGCCTTCCGGGTTAATGCCATCCGGCGCTGTTTTATACAAGTAAACAACATTTCTTGCTACCGCAGAAAGCCTCAAAGAATTCATGCGCATTTTTTTGGTAACAGATACAGGGAAATTGTATCCTGCAGAAATTTCGCGGAGAGAAACCCAGGTATTTTCAAAGATGGAATATTCTCTTATACCACCGCCCCAGTTGGATAAATCGTCATAGTACTGGTATGCTGGTTTAGGTTTCACCAGGCCTTTATCAAACGCTTCCTTGAAAGTCATTCCTCCGATATCGGCACCGTTCAAAGGAGATTTGTATCCATCGATGAAAACACCATCAGGTATAATTCCATCATTCCTCGCAACCCCATTGGCATCCGTATATGCGATGCCACCACTCTCGGCATCACGACCAAACAATGAATTTGCCAAACTGCCATTCGCAGAACCATATTGGTGTGTTCCTGAACCCATCAAACCGCCTACTTTGGCATCTACCTGGAATCCGAAAACGAAATTTTTGTAAGAGAAATTGTTCAGGTTGCTGAGCAGGTATTTTTCCATGATGCTGCCTAAATCCTTCGTAGACCCATCATAGGTACCACTTCTTAAAAACGTCATTCCAAAATCAGCATAAGCAGGATCTCCAATTACCTTTTTACCATTATTAGGACTGGCTATGGGCTGACCTGAAGCATCCTTTTTTTGATAAGATGCATATCCATAGCTGGTTTGTAAAATACCATAGTCGCTGCCGGGGATCGCAACTGCTTTCACATCAGCACCGAAACCCAATTCCAATTCATAACTGTTTACACCGGGAGCCAGTTCGATGATCTTATTGCGATTACGCGTAAAGTTTACCGTGGTATTCCACTGGAAGTTTTTGCTCCTGATGGGTGTACCGGTCAAAACTATTTCGATACCCTGATTTTGAATATTACCCGCATTAATGATACGGCTGCCTACACCGCTTTCTGCAGCTGCCGGTAAAGAAAATATTTGGTTATAGGTATTTTTCTTATAGTATGCGGCGTCTATACCCAACCTGTTATTGAAAAATTTCAGTTCAGTGCCAAACTCCATTTCCTTGGTCAACTGATTTTTCAGTGCCAGGTTAGGAAGTGTGGCATCATTGAAAGTATACACCGGAATTGTTCCATTCAAGCCTACATAATTGCTGCTCAATCCGTACCGGCCTGTTCTGTTTGTAACATATGGATCGGTACCATAACCGGTATAACCATAACTTGCCCGTATTTTTCCGAAAGAAATGGTTTTAGATTTGAAAGACTCCATATCAGTAAATACATATGCCAACCCTACGGAAGGATAGAAATAAGAATAGCCACCGTTTCCGCCCTGGTAGGTAAGTGTTGAATTCCAATCATTTCTTGCACTGAAGGAGAGCGTCAGGGCATTCTTCCAACTCAGATCGCCGAATACATACACTGCATCGGTCCTTTTCTTTGGATTTGAATACGCTTTTGCATCAGGAGTGTTGACTGAATTGGAAATCAGGTATTGATCAGGAACTCTAAAACCACCGCTGGTACTAATATCCGTGTATTTACCACCGAGTGAACGATTGGTTTCTCCACCCACACTGGCAGTGAGCGAAAAATCTCTTCCAAAATCCTTATTAGCATTTAATAAACCCTGCACCCTGATATCGTTGGTAGCAGATGTATTGATCCGGTATGAAGCAGAACTGCCGCTGAAGCCAGCGCCTTCACCACGATGACTGTTTTCAAAGTCTATATTCAATGTATTCACATTGGTTCTTACCAATGCATTCAACCAGGATGTGATGGTTGCAGTGAGGTCTACGTTTGCACGAAGGTTGCTCTCCTTTTGAACAGTATTTTGCTGGTAGATGTTCCACATGGCCGAAGCAAGGCCATAAGGATTTTTTGCAGCACCAGACTTTCTTCCACCCAGGGCAGTATCGATGTAATTGTTTGCCCAGTAATTCAAATCTGTGCTTCTTGTTCCATTATATGTAAAGGCAAACAATGGGTTGGTATTGCCTCCGTTTGACAAAGGATTCTTAGAGGTAGACATTGTATAGTTAATGCTCACATCCATATTGAATATGGAGCCTAGTTTTTGAGTTGCCCGCAAATTGAAGCTGTTGCGGCCAAGCTTATTATTTGGCATTACACTATTGTTGGATAAATTAGAATAAGAGAACCTGAAAGTGGATCGGTCATTTCCTCCTTCCATCGCAACATTGGTATTGATATAACGCCCGGTTTGAAAGAAAGACAGGGGATCATTGGCCTGGTAAACCATCATATGACCATCCAGGTCTTTAACCATTTGGCCATTGAATTTTGGCCCGAAAGAAAAGTATTGTCCCCAGTTTGGATCTATTACATCAACGCCACCAACCTTTTGAAAAGTGGGATCAATACCTGACCCGTATTTATTTTGCAGATCATACAACTTATAAGCAATGTCAAAGGTTTCTGCATGACTGAATGAAACGCCTAATCCTTTTCTGGCCGTTCCTTTTTTAGTAGTGATCAGTATCACACCGTTCTGCCCGTCTGAACCATATAAAGCGCTGGCGGCAGAGCCTTTCAACACCGTAAAGCTTGCATAGTCATCAGGGTTAAGGTCCTTAACAATGTTACCAAAATCCTGGTTTGCGCCCCATGAATCCGCGCCGGTTACACCCGGTCTTATCAACACCCCGTCTACGACAAAAAGCGGCTGGGTATTGCTACTGGAAATGGAAGTATTACCCCGGATACGTATACGGGAACTGGATTGTGGCCCTCCTACTCCCTGGTTAACCATCACACCCGCAACCTTACCCTGCAGGCTGTTAACGATGTTAGCATTGTTCGTTTTGGTTATTTCTTCTCCTTTAATTTCCTGGACGGCATAAGCCAGTTTCCTTGTATTGGTTCTTGCACCAAAACCGGTAACAACCACCTCATTCAACTGGCCGGCAGCATTTTGTAACGACACGGGTACAAAGCTCTCATCGCCAACCCTGACTTCTTTTGGTTGAAAACCGACACTTGTAAAAACCAGTACGGCTCCTGACCCCGGAACAAGAATTTTAAAATTTCCCTGCGCATCTGCAGCAGCGGCAGTTTTGGTGCCTTTAATATTGATAGAAACACCGGGGATTGTGTTTCCTGAACTATCCCGGACGATACCAGTGATAGTTCTTTTTTGCTGCCCTATGGCAGAACCGAAGCACATGCATAAAAGCATCAGCGACAGTAAATAGATATTTGCTCTTTTCATAGCTTGTTTTGGTTTGATTATTAAGAAGATTAAATACTTTTTTTGATTAAATAAATGGAAAATCACGGCGAGGCGGTACAGGGTAGGTTGCCGGAAAAAATAGCAGGTTTTTCGGGCCTGACCGAACGCTTATAGCCGGATGTGGGCAAAATAATAAGCAGGTTGAATTGGTTCATTTTCTCAGTTTAACTGTAAAAAATAGTTACGAGCGTCCGCAGGCAAACCACCCGTTAACATTGATAATAGGTTAGGGAATTATGTGATTTTTATCACAGAAATTTGGATAAAGGCAAAACGATGTGTTTTATGATAGGTTCATCTCTAAGGAAACAGGGTGACTTTTAATCACCGGAATTCGTTCATAATTTTCCATTACTAGTGCAGCAGCGCCAATCAGTTCGGCATTTATACCCAATGTTGATATTTCTATGGTAGTGCTCTGGTAGAGCCTTGGGATACAATGTTCGTTCAATGCCTGCTGAATAGGTGCCTGCCATATCTGGCCTGCTGATGATCCCCTGCCACTAAGAATGATCGTCTTCGGATTGAGCAGGTGAATTAAAACCGCTACACCTTTTCCTATATTGTAGCCGGCTTTTGAAAAAAGTTCAATAGCAAACTGGTCGCCTTCCTGAACAGATTTGATGATAGCGTCACAGGCAAGTTCCAGATCTTTTAAGCATTGTGAACTCATCCTGGTAAGCCTTCCTTCTTTAATTCCCTCCCTGGCTTTTTCAACAATTAACAAAAGGGAAGTTTCCGTTTCAAGACAACCAACTTTGCCACAGGAACAAAGTTTTCCATTTAAAAACAATGGAATATGACTAAACTCGCCGGCGAAACCGTCATGTCCCCTAAACAATTCCCCGTTAAGAATCAAACCCAATCCTATGCCCCATCCAATATTGACCACCATTGCATTCATTTCGCTGCGGGCCGCACCAAAACGAAGTTCAGCCAAGGCTACTAAACTGGAATCGTTGTCGATAAATACCGGTATGCCGATCTTTTCGCCAATATTTTTAGTGATACTTTTATTATTGGGTAGTTGCAAAAATGAATAGTTGATCCCCTTTTTTACATTTACAAAGCCCGGCATGCCAATACCAACGCCAACAAATTTGTCTTTTGATATTCCCGATGAATCGATTACCTGCGCTATTTTGTCTTTTAGCACATTAAGCACCAGCGGATTATTTGGCAATGGCAAAACAATTTTTTCGATAGGCGAAACAAAATTGTTTTGCATATCCATAATCGCAATCTTTGTAACAAACTGGTCCATGGCAACGGATACCAGGTACATTACATTCTTTTGGAGCGCATACATCAATGGCCGGCGTCCACCAGTAGACGGAGCGTAACCGGTCTCTATCACTAAATTTTCTGACACGAGTTCCTCAATTAGTTTTGCAGTAACAGGAAAACTCTTTTCCAATTTAATAGCCAGGTCGGCACAGGATAGGCTCTCCTCAAAATACAGCTCCTTTAGAATTTTATTCTTCCCTAATTTCTTCTTTTCGGTCATGTTTTGGTGGGAATTATTAAAGCTGTTTTGGTAAAATTAAAACTAAGATATAAAAACTTATTAAATAATTAAAAAAGTTTTTTCAAAATATTATAAAGAATGCTTGAGTTATGAAATAAGATGTGCCTGTAGAAGTTGCAATGTAGCAGTACGAGAAAGCAATCCTTAGCGAGTTTCCAAGAGATTAAAAGAGATTGGTTGTACAAAAAGTACGGATAAGATGTAAGCTATCTTGTTATGCTGAAGGGATTTGCAGAAAGGTTTGCAGAAGAGAACCCGCGGAGGTTTATAGCATAGGGACTTAAATGGTGTGATTCAATAGAATTGTTTACAGCTCAATTAATATTGCCGGAAGGAGTATAAAAACACACATGACATTCGGAAAAAGCTTTTTAAATTTTTTTTACAAATATTGTATTGGAATTAAAAAAATAAAAATGCCAAAGCTTTTAAATTTCAAGAAAGTTTTCTTTCTTTAATGCAGATATTTATTTTCTCAATCTTTTAAAGGATTGTTCAATGATTTTATCGGTAATTGAACAGACCTGCAGAATCTATCCGTCCCATAAAAATATTAACCCCTTATAATATTGGCCGGTAAAATTTCAAATTAAAAGTATTTGGATCAGATTTTGATAAGCAAGTCTGACCAAGCCGGCAATCAAATGAAAGTAACTTCTTCAATATTATTTGACTTTATCGCTGATTTTAAAATTGAGCTTGCTGATGTGGGTATGTGCTTCGATGCAATCGTGAACTTCAATCTTGCTATGCAAAATTTCAATCTCCAAAGCGAGGTATATATGGAATCCGTTATATCAAAAAGCATAGATAGCATCTATCTTTTAAATCCCGTGATTGCGAAATATATGATGCCTACTTTTTTTAATGATGTAAATCATCAGTTTATTTATCTTCAGCATAAAACGCTCATCATTCATGGCAATATGCCTTTATTCGGCGATTACAGCATCTCTGTATTTCCAAAAAGTCGTAAGGCAACTCCGTTTACTTTGGCCGAATTGAGAGCGAAGAAGTACAATTAGCTGATGTGCTAATTTGCTGATGTGAGCAAAATTAGCTAATGTGCTAATGTGCTAATGTGAGGAACTCGCAATTCTGTTTTTCATTATCAAATTATCCAATTATCACAGTAGCTAATTATTTTGAGTCTGCATTATCAAATTAGCATATTATCCAATTAGCATATTAGCTAATTAGCTAATTGCTCTGCCCGTATTTCAAATTCAATTCATCCAACAAGCTTCCTGCAGTGGTATCTCCCCTTAGGGTAGCCTCCATCAATAATTTGGATCCCCTTGGAATGTCATAGTTGATACTACACAACTGGTAACCTCTTTGCTTTAAAGCCGCACTATCGCCGGCAAATGCATATAAAAAGCCCAGGGTCCTTTCAGCAGCGATCGATCCTTTTGCAGCTGCACGGCCGAGGTATTCAACAGCCTCGCGGCAATTGCTTTTATCATTGCTGTTCAATAAGGTAAGATTGGCATATTCAAACATTGCTTCCGGTATCTCCTGTATCGCCAGCGCCTTGTAAATCAGCCTTGCTTCCTCTACCCTGCCATTGATTAAAAAATCTTTCGCCTTTGCTAATTGAAATTTTTCTTCAGCCCCTGGAGTTGAAGAACGCAATGCAGAATCCGTTGCGTTTGCTTGCTGGGGAATGGCATTCTTTTGGGCAAAAATAAATGCAACAATAAGTGCCGCCACTACCAGCAACAAAAAGAAGATCAATAGATTTTTCCCGGCAAACAATTTGGTTTTGCCGGGTGCTGCGGTCTGCAATGTTTCCAGCATCAACCCGTTACTGCCCTTCATCTTTTCATAGTCAGCCAATTTTTGCGCAATGGCTTCCCTGTCTTTTTTTAAAACTTCGTTTTCCTGCTCCAGCCTGGCAATCCTTGCTGCGCCCCACTCCACATTCCCGGCTGCCAAAATACTATTTTGAACAATGTACTCATGCAGTTCCATACCATTTGCAAACCTGTCCGTCGGTTTCTTTTCCAGGCATTTGTATACCATCCCAATCAACCATTGAGGCACCTGCATTTCAAGTTCTTTTTTTTCTTTACTCCACCATGCAGGCATGTTCCGCTGCCTTAACGAAAGCAGGTTCGGCGGCGCTGTTTCCATGTGTGAAACCATTACAAGGTTGCGGGCAGATTCGCCATTGTCTTTTAGCGGAAAAGGAACAGTGCCAGACAATAATTCAAACAATATCACCCCGAAGCTGTACACTTCCGTTTCAAACAGCAGCAATCCCTCATTTTGTTCCGGCGCCATAAACTCAATCGCTCCTGCCTGCCGTAAGCTTGTTCGGCGCTGCTCATCAGACATCACCGATAAACCAAAATCTAGCAGCACATAATTGCCCGAATGAATATTGAATTTTACATTATTGCTTTTGAGGTCGCCGTGTTTTACATCCGCTTCATGACAATGTGCTAACGCATTCGACAACTGTTCCGCCACTTTGAGCGTTTCCTGGATTGTGAAAACCAGGTCATGGGGTGGCTTCACAAGCTCCGCCAAATCTGGCCCCTCGATAAACTCCATTTCTATAAAGGGAAAGTTGCCCGAATCAGTAATACCCGAGTTGAGAATGGTTACTACATTTGGGTTAGCATCCTCATTCACCTTTTTCAACTTTTGCACCTCATTCTGAAAAGACACAAAGTTTTTATCATCCCCGCTCTCACTGTGAATGGGCGTGGGTAAAATTTTAATGGCGGTAATGATCTCACCAATGCGCCTGCCTTTGTAAACCGAACCTTGTCCACCGGTCTTTATAGCGCCCATATTTTCTACTCCTTCCGTAATTGTAAAGATCTTTGCCATTTATTTTTTTGCTGGTTTATTCTGCTGAAAAGGTAAATTCAAGTACCGCGGATTCGCCTAAAATAACCTGGTCACCTTCTTCCAAACGATGGCCGATCTGTGTTGTCATTAGCTTTACCGGGTCACCGCCTACTGCCCTTACCTTTATTTTGTTGTTTGGCGGAATGCCTCCTTCGTCGGCAAACAGAAAAAAAGAACCATCCACCGGGTCCCATTCAATATGAGCATGCTGGCGGCTCACCGCCCTGTTTTTTTCATGGGCCGCCGATTCCAAAAATGCGATAAAATTTTTCCTGAAAAATCCATCTGCTGTTTGCACGCTCGCTCCTCTCCCAATATTTATTTTCCCTTTGGAGGAGCTGATAATATAACTACTCTTTTCCGCTTCGCCGCTCAACACATTGATGAATGCAGTTTGTACTTTATGTTGCAGCGGATTTCGAAGCGTAGAAATGAGTAAAGCCGCATCAACATTTTTCGAGCGAATGGCTTCGGGCGGAAATTCCTTGTTGAAGATAATTTCCAGCTTCCAGGACGCGGGCAGGGCAATCGCATAATCATCGGCTATTTTTTGCACCTCATCATTTTGAAATTTACCCGGTATTTCGTAAAAAACAGCGGCTTCATAAAGATGCTTTTCTTCCTCATCGCAATGTATAAATAAATACAGGCCGGTAATATTGCTGCCTTCGCCGCCTTCCGTTTTTTGCAATTGCTCCTTTATAAATTGAAGCAGCGCATTTCTTATTTCCTTTACGTCCTTCGGACGGTTTTTAAAAAGATCAAACATCGAATGTTTTTTATAAAAATTAAAAATTTAGTGCGGTACCGTTTTGAAATAATTTTGAGCCCGGCTGAAAACATGCATGAGGCTTCACAGGCGTCGCACTCTTCTACATCATATCAATACGCAACGATGCGCCAATTTATATTTACCCGCTTGATTTTGCTCAACAGAAAAAACAACACCTTCTCCTACCAACTACTAACAATTATTAATCCGATTTATTTTGTAACCCACCATTTGCTTTTTTGAGCTAAGTAGAAAATACAACCACTGTTGACCAACCTGCAGCGCATTATCTAAAGTCGGGAGTTAATTTCCATCATACTAAAGTCAATTGCCAGAAAGCGACGCCGTTCATCAGTTTACGGCGGGTTTGGTATTTACGATCGTGGCTGATAGTTTATTAGTCTCCACTTTCTTTGGGCCCGGTGGTTCAAACCCTTTTATATAACCTCGCTGCAGCAAAATGGGGATCACGTGTTTGCCGGCAAGTTTCACCGCCTCGCTGGATCCCTTCGCTTTTTCGATACGAACACAAACCACAATATGACCCATTCCCACCGCCTTTGGCACAAAGAAAACATACCAGCCATCGTTGATCGATTCACCCTTGTAAATTCTTTCCGGGGTTCCTGTTTTTCCAGCCACCAATATGCCCAACCTGTTGAACTTCGGAGCACTTTGTTTCCGCATATAATCTGCCAGGTAGGCTGCGTAGGTAGGACTATTTGCAATAGCGGTTCCCCTTTTAATCGTTTCAGCGATGCCATTTCTGTCTATTACAAATTTGTTTTCAGGCATCAAACCATTATTAGCAATACCCGCCGCCAACCTCGCCACAGATGCGGGGGTTGCTACCAATTCGCCCTGCCCCCAAGCCATTCCAGAAATACCCTTTGCCCTGGTGCGCCTGATATTATTTCTATCATATCGCTTTAGACTGGTGAATTCTGTCTTTCGCCAAAGCTCCCGCCATTTCTCCTGTTGCGGTAGATTATTATGTTCTGCTTCATAATAATAGCCGCCCACACCATGCAAAAACATTCCGGTCTTTAGGTACAATGTTCCCATCTCCTCCTGCAACTGTTCCTCGTTCGCCAGCCGGATAAAAAAGGAGTTATTTGATTTAACAATCGCCCGTTCCATTGAAATATTACCGGCTTCATCAGGTTCATCACTCTTGATCCTGATAAGATCCTGCGGGTGAATAAGAATTACCTTTTTTGCTGCAGCATCGCCCAGTTTATTGAAAGCAGCCATTGCGGTTACCAGTTTTGCCGTAGAGCCCGGCTGGGTAGCATGGGTAAACCCTATATCCGAATTTACATTCCAACCTGGTAATTTATTCAACTCATTTTCGCTTAAAGTAAGTTGGTCCCAGTTGTCAATTGCCGGCAGCGGAAAGGCCGCCGATGCAAGTATATCCCCGGTATTATCTTCCATAATCACCACAGAAGTGCGTTTTATATTAGCACTGTCATCCGCTTCAATAGATTTCTGAATGCTTGTTTGAAGCGCCGCATCCATGGTGAGCCGAACATCCCGGTTTTTATTTTTAAAAGCCTGCACTTCCGGACCATTAATGCCCGAAATCAATAAGGGTGAGAGCGCACTGTAATCCCTTTTATTAACCGTCATCTCGGAAGTGGATTGCGGAAGAAACCGGTTTTCGCGGAAGCGGGTAGCGGTAACCTGGAACTTTGCCGTAGGTGTGGGAAACCCTCTCAGCGAAGATCCGTGCACATACTCCGCAAAATATCCATTGGAACCACCGTTGAAAATACCCGTATTGGCATCCCCTGTCCAGAAAAACATCTGCTCGCCAAAAGGATAATACCTGTCCGCACGCTTGTAGGCAAATGACTCAAGACTTTCTTTAGAAATACCCAATGCAAGCAGGGTATCTTTTTGATGCATTAACAGATCCCGGTTGCTGGTGGCGAGTATCTTCCCTTTCCGGTCGAGCAGGTTGCCTGCTTCCAGCCGGTTCATTAAAATATTGATGCGGGGGTTGTAACTGAACATCCGTTCGCCTGTGCGATCCGCCACCAGCGCAGGTTCTACCACCCATTTTTTATTTTGAAGAATGTATTTTGAAACATTTACGGTAAGCAAAATGATCCCGGCACAGGCTGCCAGTAAAGCCGGCACCAGGTTCTTATCCTGCCTTGCAGTAATAAATTTCATTTGTGCCGTTGAGCCCTTTAAATGAGACGCAGAAAGCAGAAATCCAGCCGCTACCATATTACAAAATAAGGAAGATCCGCCATAGCTCATAAAGGGCAAAGCAACGCCGGTAAGCGGCAATGCACCGGTAGAGCCGCCTGCAATGAGGAGAAATTGCACGAACGTCGCAATCCCAATTCCCGAGCACAAATAAAATAAAAAAGGCGTACCGGTTTGACGGCCGATTATAATAGAACGATGCAGGTACAATAAAAATAAAATGAAAATACAGACGATGCCGGCCCATCCAAACTCTTCACCAAAAGACGGCAATATCATGTCTGTGTGCGCTTCGGGAATTGTTTTGGCAAATCCTTCGCCGGCACCCTGTCCACTCACGCCTCCACTGCTCATGGCCCAAATGCCATTAGCTACCTGGTCGCCTCCAAATACTTCATTGTTCCAGGCATTTTCCCAGATAGCTTTCCTGTCGATCAGGCGCCTGATGGGTCCCGGAAATAACGAAGCAAGCAATGGAATTTTATCTAACAACATAAATCCGCAAACGATTACCATTGCCATCAGGGCAGATTCACTCAGGTTCTTCTTCCTTACCAGCTGGTATATCAATAGCAGGGCAACAGTGATGCCGGTGCCCAGCCAAACATTTTTACATATCCAAATAGAAAGAATGTAAAGGATCACTGCTGCCGTCATCTCCCTAAAATCACCCCTGGAGAAAGAGAATAGAATTATAAAAGTAAAGCAACATACCATTGCCGGCCCCAGGTCTCCCAGTATCAAAAACAGTAAAATAGTGAGCCCGATCGCAATCAACGCAAAAAAGAAAAAGGAAAAGCGTCGCTCCCACTTGATATATTCTGAAATGAATTTTTCATTCATTGCAAAAAAACCTGCCAGGAAAATGATCACTAAAAACTTAACAATTTCGCTTGGCTGAAACCCGAGTAAATTCACTTTTACTCCACTGCCTTCAGGACCGGTACCAAATAAGATCGTAAGCACCAACAACCCCGAAGCTGCCAAAGCCCATGGCCACCCGTTTGCGGCACGCCGGTTGTTTTTAAAAATAACCAACCGGTAAAGCCACGAGTCTACCGTAAAACGACGTAAATTAAAAAGCATCAAAACAAGTATCACGACAAATCCACCACCAAAATAGAACAGCGTGCTTTTTGCAAGAAAGCGGTCCCTCAGCGGATCTTGCAGGCTAATCAAAGTGACAAGGGAAAAACCGGTCAGCAGCATCAGAATGGGAAGAAGCAACTGGTCTGCTTCAGGAAACTTAAGGCTTAATAGTAAATGTAGCAGCCAAAAAGCAAGGATAAAGCCACCGCAGATAATCCAAAACCATTTATTGGCTTCGTCGGGAGTTCTTACGATAAAAGATTTCTCTTTTTTAAAGGTGTTGAAATCCTGGGTAGAAAATAATTTGATGGTATGGGGCGATTGATTAAAAGAAATAGCAATATCGCCGGTCAATTGCTCCACTCCTTTTGAGCGCCCGAACTGGTAATCTGGCTGCAGGGGCAATACTTCAAAAGCCTGATTGGCCGGAAGTCCGCTGAATGAAAAATTTCCTCCCTCATCAGTGCGGGCATATGCCACCAAGCTTTCAAGCTGAGGAGAATTGGCCGAGTCCTTTACATAAATCTTGCGAACGCCATTTTTGAAATCTATTATCCTGTCTTCGGGCTCCACTATGTCCGGGATATTGATGCTGTCTTGTGGAATTACCATTTGCAATCTTACCAACACACCTTTAACAGGCTGCTCAAGATTTTTTACGAGTCCCGTAATCTTGTACGAACCCAATCCTATCTCATTAACGGCAGGCACTTGCATCGGGCGAGTACTTTCCTGCTCAAACAGCAAACTATCATTATCAGAAAAGCCAAGTAACGCTCTCGATACTTTCACCCTTTTTTTAAATGATTCACCGCCTCTTACAAATGCATCGGCAGCGTTGATATTGTATTTGCTTTTATTGAGCTCGCCGATATTATCGGTGAGGCCGGGATGAAGATTATATTCTCTTTCAATTACAGAACTGATCAAAGCGATATCGCGGTTGTCTTTAAAATAAAAACCCCGGTTGAGTAAAGTTTTAATCCGGTCGCCTGGCTTGGGGTCATTCACATTCATCATGGTGCCATCGGCCAATCGCTGTGGTACTTCTTTAAAATCTTTTTCAAGCACAGTGAACAACTGGTAAAACAGTAATCCAAAAACTACCGATATGATTAGTAAAAAAATCCGCTCTATATTTCTATGAATGATTTTCTTTGGAGTTGCAGGCATATTTTGTTTTATAATTATTTATGCAGCGTATCTGTGAAATGAAAAATGGGTTCGGCCTGTACGCCACTCACCAATGTATCTTTAAATTGCTGCTGAAATTGCAGTGGCACAATGCAGTTGCTGAACCGGAGGTTTTTTAAATGCAGTCCCTTTCCTGGTACCGATATCCCTGTATTAAAATTTTCAAAGGTCATGCTATCAAGCAAAATATATTTGCAATTGGATGCCAGTACAAACGCCGGTCCTGCATAGGCCGAATCCCTGGTAAAAATGGATCCATTCCCCATAAGATGGAGTGAATCATTTTTTATGAACACTGTATCGGTTATTAAAATCCTTTGGCCTGCAGTTAGCTTTACAATTCCATTCGCAGAGGCATTAATGCTATCTGCCAGGGCAATCTCCTGCTGGTTTCTTAGTTTTGAAATAATTACTTCAACCGGCTTTTCAGCGACTTCGTGGGACAGGTAATTCTTAGCGGCCAACCATACCAATCCTAAAAAGAAAATGATGCATAGTAGCAGCAACAGTCGGTTTGTGCCGGACTTGGGAGGGTGTTTTGCTAGTGGAGGATCCTCACTTCGAATGCTGTAGGCTACTTCCGTTTCTCCATTGTCGGTGGGCTCATTTTTTTTAAAAGCGATTAGCGGTTTTGTAACGGTGTGCTGTGCCGGCAATTTATCATTGTGTACCAACACTACGGTGATATTGTCTCTTCCTCCGGCTTCATTTGCTGCATCCACAAGTTGTTTGCCTTTTTCGGCCAGGCTTTTCCCGGTATTAAGTATTGAAATTATTTCGCTGGCGGGGATCATATCAGTAAGGCCATCGCTGCAGATTAAAACGGTGTCACCAGGCAAAAAGGGAGATCCGCCTGTATCAACAAAGTCTTTGGTGAGTGGGATATTCGTTTCAAATCCGAGTGCCTTGTTCACTTCATTCCGCTTGGGATGCATCATCGCGGCTGCTTCAGACAGCCTGCCGCTTTCTTCCAAAAATCCTACGGGGGAATGATCTTTTGTTATTTTGATAAGTGAACCATCCCTGAAAAGATACAGGCGGGTATCGCCGATATGGGCAAATTGAAGCGTATTTTTTTCAATATCAGCTACCGCCAGCGTAACCACGCAGGCCATCTTTTCATTCTGAGGACTTTTCGCTTTTTCGGCTGCAATTCTTTCATTGGCAATTTGAAGCGCCGATATCATCTGATCAACAATATTGTCCGTTACCTTTTTTAGCTTGTCAACGATTGCTTCGCGGGTTAGTTGCGCAGCTACTTCTCCGCCGGCATAACCGCCCACCCCATCAATAACACAAGCGATGATCAGCTTATTCTTCGCGGTGGCTTGTGCAATAAACCTGTCTTCATTGTTTGTACGCTGCTTGCCGGTATCGGTTATTCCGAAAAAATTTTCACCCATTGTGCTTATGTGTGTTTTTTATATCCATGAAATTTACCACCAACAGCAAAAAACAGATTACCAATAATGCAATGGATAAAATATTTTTCATGTATCAGGATTTAAAAAGATTAATACCTACAATTCCGTTTAAAACAATCCGCGAATTAACCGGCAGGTGTATCCAGCCGGGCTGCTGCAACTCGCTCCTGGGTATTTCATGCTCGTTTACAATTGTTTTTTCACCAAAAGAAGCGAGGTAAAATTTATCTTCTTTTTTATCGTATCGTATCCGCAGGTGGGGTGAACTAACCCATTCAGAAGGTATCCTGAAAATATTGGATGCTGTAGACGCTTCCTCGATCCCTGAAACTGTTATCTCCTCATCTTTCATCAGGTACTCCAGCTTTTTGCCTGCATAGGCCCGGTCGGGTAAGGTGGTTTCAAAACGGCCAAAGGTTTTCGCTTCATTACCGGAAATTTTACCGGCATCAAATAAAAGATCTTCCTGGAAAGGCACTTCATAATACCCTTCGCTGTAGAAAGTAAAGTCTTTTAATATGGCCTGGTTGATGTCAAGCGTTTGGGCGATGCCCGTTTGCCTGGGAATAAAAGTAACCCGTAGATTTTCGTTTTTTTGTATTTGGTTACCCGGCAACAATTTGCCGATAAAACCGATATCGCCTTTTTTATAATCGGGGTGAGACGCAAACCGGAATACCCATTTACTTGCCGCGGGCTCCACAGTTTTTCCTTCCTGGTTGTACTTTTTGAGGTTTGCATAAAATTGTTTCAATGATTCCTGGATGATAATTCCGAAAATACCTTTCTTATCATGCATGAATTGCTGGTATTCCTCCGGGTTGAAGGATATGATGTATTCGTGGTAAAAAACCACCCGCTGCGCAAACGATAATTGCAGTACAGATTCATCAAACTTATCTACAATGTATTTATACACCATATTGGGCGTAAGATTTTTAGCCTCCGCCACGGACTCCATATTTTCACTCTTAAGGAACCAGTCGTGCAGTCCCATGCGTTGCCAGAATGTTCGTTTTGTACTCATTGACAGAATTGATTTATTGCTTTTTTTCTTCGGCGGGTTTCTTCTTTTTGCCAAACAACTTACTGAAAAATTTCTTTAGTCCTTTTTTGGTAGATTCTACCACTTCGTCTTCTTTTTCTTCAACCTTCGGCGGCGCTTTTACGATCACAGGTCTGCGGGTTTTAGCGATGCTGTCTTCCCGCGCAATTGAAATAGTGCGACTGTTTACTACATTCAAAAGCACTCCTTTATATTGTTGCCGGTGTTGTTCATTACTTAACCAAATATGATCACTGGTTCTTTTGATGGGAACTTTTGGTCCGAGTACCTTTCCAAATCCCGGTCCTTTGAAATTCATGCTATCCCATGTACGGGCTCCGTTCAGCGAATAATAGTATTTTGAATATTGGCTGTCATAATAGGCATTTTTTTCCGGGTAATAGTAAACTACGTCTTCGGGTATGGCGGACTGACTTTGTTTACAGGAGAAATCAATGATGGCGAGACTTACGAGAAGACCAATTAGCAACAAGCTTTGAATCTTTCTTTTATTTTCCTCCGGAACCTGGATCAATGAGTGATGCGAGCATGCAGTAACTACCCGGGATGTGTTGGGTGAAATTACTTTTGATATCAACGACCAATCTCCATTAAAGGATAAAAAAAATTTCATTTAGAGGTTTCTTTATATTTACCAACAATCATTCCACTAGCTTTTTGCTTTTGGGTTACCGGTGCGCTGACTTGTTTATTGTTTACTAAATCATATTTTTTTCGGCGACAAAGTTGTGTTCCCCTGCACTATGTTCTTTAAATCTCCCTGGTTATTGGTAACCAGCAATCAAAGGCTGAAACGAAATAATTCTTTTTTGCACCGCCAATTTTTTCATAAAATTTCACATGGGTCTGTTCAGTTAGGTATCAGGGTGACTGTCCATCCTGCCTTGCTTTATTTATTTGCTCCAGGTACCGAATGGCGGTGGTATCTCCCGCAGATACCGCATCAATCAATAACCTTCCGCCAGTGAGGGTGTCTTTTCTAAAAGGGCAGGGAATAAAATCGTTGGCCATCAGCATCGATTCATTTTCTGCAAACATATATAAGAACCCCAGGACCCGTTTGGCGGGAGTATAGTTCCTGTTTGCAGCCTTTTTTAACCATTCAATCCCCTCTAAGCAATTTATCTCATCGTTTTTTCCCTTCAGCGCCAACTCACCATAATGGTACATTGCTTCCGGGATGTATTTTTTTGCCAGGCTGCTATAAATAGTTAACGCTTCAGGATACTGTTCATTGTTTAACAGATTTGCGGCTCTGCCAAGCTCATCTCCATCTTTTCCATTGTCAACGTCGGCGACGGGTGGGGAAATATTTCCACTGTTTACATTTTTATCAAGAGCAAGTAAGTCTTTTTTTCTTAACCACCCCTTTGACAACTGGTTTTTGCTGTTATAGAATTCGGTATAAATGAAATCATCAGTGTCCCTAAAAGCAGTCACGGTATCATTTGAATTAACCATATAATACGCCGACCTTCTTGAATTTTCATCCGGGGTATTATGAAAGTAAGCTTTGGATGATATAACCTTGTATAATCCAAAGCTCACTGCAGGCTTCGACGCTTCCGGCTGATTTCTAATGGCGGTTTTTGGTTTGGTGAGGCCTAGCTTTACCCGGTATTTGTACGCTAGTCCCCCAGCTACGGCTAGAAGAAAAAGCAGGAAAAAAATACCTGCAATGGAAGCTCTTTTTCTCACAGGGCTTTCACTCTCGTCTATTTCAGTAGTAGCCTCCAAAGCTCTTGCAGCCAGTACTTCGTTTAAAGACAAAATCTTGTGCGGATTTAGCGAAAGGGAATCCCGGTTTTTCGCCGCTTCCTGATATTGTATCAGCAAGGTTCTTAATCTTTCATTCTCATTTTGTAAAATCGAGGCATTGAGTGCGTTCGATTCTTTATTGCCAACCACCATCGTGCTGTTATCGATAATGTAGCGGTGGAGTTCCATTCCATCCTTAAAACGTTTGTCGGGTGATTTTTCAAGGCATTTCTGTATGGTGCTGATCAGCCATTGCGGTACCTGCATTTCCCTTTCTTTCTTTTCGTCGGACCAGTTTTGAGGAAGTTTTAATCGCCTGTTCGATAAAATATCCGGAACCGGCATTTCCATATGGGCTACCATCACCCTGTTTCTTGCGGATTCGCTCTTATCAGTTAACGGAAATGGCACTGAGCCGGTCAGTAATTCAAAAAGGATAATACCATAACTGTAAATATCTGTTTGGAAATACATGAGACCTTCACTTTGTTCGGGCGCCATAAATTCAATTGCACCCGCATGCCGCATGCTACTGCGCCTTTGTTCTTCGGACATAATTGCCAGGCCAAAATCGAGCAACACGTAGTTGCCGGTATTCACATTAAATTTTACATTATTACTTTTAATATCCCCATGTTTAACATCTACCTTATGGCAATGCTCCAATGCATAAGAAAGCTGGTCTGCAACCTTTATAATTTCTTTTATGGAAAATATCGGGTCGTATGGCGGCTTAAGTAGGTCTTCCACATCAGGCCCCTCAATAAATTCCATTTCGATAAAAGGTAAATTTCCGGATTCGGTGAGGCCGGAGTTCAGAATCTTTACCACATGCGGGTTGGGTTCCCGGTTAACCCTTTTTAACTTTTGCACTTCATTTTGAAAATCCAGGAAATTTTTATCATCATCCGATTCGGAATGAATCGGCGTGGGCAACAACTTGACCGCAGTAATGATTTCACCAATGCGCCTTGCTTTATAGACAGAGCCCTGGCCTCCTGTTTTTAAGGCACCCATATTTTCTAAACCCTCCGTAATCGTAAACACTTTGGCCATATCAAATCTACCTTTTTGGCATATTAGCGGAAACAAATTATCCGGGTAATGTAAAAACCTGACTAATATATTAAAATCGAAGATAGCATTGTGTTAAAAATAAATGCAGAATACTTCTAAAAGCTGTTAATTTAAACTCCTTAAACAAGTAATTTGACAGCAGCCGTAACAGGATTTTCGTCCGGCAGTTATTTTGATTTGAATTAACTGTAATAATTAAATGGCCGTTCTGTCTGCAGATTCCTGATACTCTTTCATATTAAATAAATCGACGAAGCTTAATAATTATGTGAGAAAATTTCCCCAGTTATTGTTCTTTCAACACCCGTCTTCTGCGATTTTTAACGGAAACGCTGATGCGCAGCCATTGGCTTATTAATTGTAATTATTTTAATCCCTTATAAGCCTTATTACAAAGCCGTTAAAAATTGGTTCATGCGCCGGTCAAAGATTATCCAGCTATTCTTACCACAGCATATTTATTTCGACATATATGGCATTAACAAAATACAAGGAGAAAAGATCCTTTAAAGAAACACCCGAGCCTACCGGTGGGAAGTCTACCGGGAATGAACTGCGCTTCGTGGTTCAAAAGCACGACGCATCAAGGCTGCACTATGATTTCCGGCTGGAAATGGAAGGCGTATTAAAGAGCTGGGCTGTTCCTAAAGGACCATCAACGGATCCTTCGGTAAAACGACTTGCTATGATGGTTGAAGACCATCCTTATGATTACAGAACCTTTGAAGGCATTATTCCGAAGGGACAATACGGTGGTGGAACTGTTATTGTGTGGGACGAGGGAACTTACCGGCCTGATAATTCTGAAGAAACTGATAAAAAGAAACTCGAGAAGGATTTGCTTCACCAATTGCATAGCGGGGTGATAAAATTTACGCTAAACGGAACCAAACTAAAAGGCAGTTATGCATTGGTTAAAACCGGCGGCCGCGGCGAAAACGCATGGCTGCTCATAAAACATAAAGATAAGTATGCATCAAGCGCAGATATCACCAATAAGGAAAAATCGGTGCAGTCGGGAAAAACCATCAAACAGGTAGAGAAAACTTCTGAAAACGTTTATGGCCGCACAACGGTAAAGGCTGAAGCTCCGAAGGCAGTAAAACAAAGTTTAAAGAAGCAGCCCGTAGCCGAGCCTCCGGCAGAAGAATCCCATCCAGAGAATGTTGAGCCGGTAGAAATAATACTAAAGAAGGCAAAGAAAGAGAAATTCCCATCGGATATAGCCCCGATGCTTACTACGCTGGTAGATGAACCGTTTGATGAGGAAGGCTGGCAATACGAGATAAAGTGGGATGGCTACCGGGCAATTGCCTATTTAAATAAAGGCCAGGTGGATTTGCGCTCCCGTAATAATAAGTCTTTCAATGAAAAATTTTATGCGGTGTATGATGCGTTGAAAAAAATGAAAATAAATGCGGTGTTAGACGGGGAAATTATCGTGGCCGATGATAATGGAATGGCCAATTTTGGTAACCTGCAAAACTGGCGAAGTGAGGCGGATGGCCGCCTATTGTATTATGTGTTTGATATTCTGTGGCTGGAGGGGAAATCACTGATGGCCCTTCCTTTATCGGACAGAAGTGCGATTTTAAAGGCGTATCTGCAGGAAGATGAGATCATCCGTTTAAGCAACACTTTTAAGGTACAAGGCTCCGAATTTTATGCAACAGCCGAAAAAATGGGGCTGGAGGGAATTATTGCGAAAAAATCTGCGTCTGCTTACCTGCCTGGCGACCGTTCCAATAACTGGCTCAAGATAAAAACGGAATCCCGGCAAGAAGTGGTGATCGGAGGATTTACCAAAAACGAAGGCAGTTCCAAACTGTTCAGTTCATTGTTGGTAGGTGTTTACGAAAAAGGCAACTTAAGGTATACTGGAAAAATCGGAACGGGTTTCACCGATAAGTTACAAAAGGAAATGATGCAGCAATTTCGCCCGCTGATTACCAAGACTTCTCCTTTTACTACTGCGCCTGATGTCAATAAGCCCTCCCGATTTCGGCCAGATCCGCCTAATGCGGAAGCAACCTGGTTAAAACCCAAACTCATTTGCGAGGTAAGCTTCCGCGAAATGACCAGTGATCGGGTAATGCGCCACCCATCATTTAAAGGCATGCGGGAAGATAAAAAAGCAGAAGAGGTTGTATTGGAAAAAGAAGCGCATACAAAGGATGTCGTAAACAATACAAAAAAGGAAATGGAAAAGAAAACTCCTAAAAAAGATGAACAACCGATCATTGCCAAACCTGGCAAAACCGATAGGAAAACTTTTTTGAATCCTTCCGATGAAACACAGGTGAGGCAAATCAATGGTCACGAATTGAAATTCACCAATCTCAGCAAGCTTTACTGGCCCAAAGACAAAATCAGTAAACGGGATATGCTGAATTATTATTACCAGGTGGCACCCTATATTTTACCTTATTTAAAGGATCGGCCCCAGTCGCTTAACCGGCACCCGAATGGGATTAACGGCATGAGCTTTTATCAGAAAGATGTAACAGGGAAAGTGCCGGACTGGATACAAACATTCCCTTATACCACCGAAGGAGTCAATAAAAATTTTATGGTATGCAACGACGAAGCAAGCCTGTTGTACATGGCTTCGCTGGGTTGCATTGAGTTGAACCCGTGGAGCAGCCGTGTTACCAACCCCGACAACCCCGACTGGTGCATCATCGATCTTGATCCTGGGAGCAAAAACACCTTTGAGCATGTAATAGAAACTGCAGCGGTTACCAAACAAATTCTCGATGCGGCGAATATCCCCGCTTACTGCAAAACCTCAGGTTCAACAGGTTTACACATTTATATTCCGCTGGGTGGAAAATACGATTATGAGTCGTCAAAAGAATTTGCAAGAATCATTGCCCGCCTCACGCACGAACAGTTACCAGAATTTACCAGCATAGAAAGGCTGACCAACAAAAGAAAAGGGAAATTGTACATCGATTTTCTACAAAACCGGCCCCAGGCAACCCTGGCATGTGCTTATTCACTCAGACCAAAACCCATGGCAACTGTAAGTATGCCGTTACACTGGGAGGAAGTAAAAAAGGGATTGCAGATGAAGGACTTTACCATTCACAATGCCATACAAAGAGTAAAGGAACAGGGAGACATTTTTTCGCCTGTTTTAGCAAAAGGAATTGACATCAACAAGGCATTGAATAATTTAAAAAAGCAGTTTGAAATGGTGGGATAATTGGTATACTCAATGCGTCTAGCCCTTGGCCGTAAAAATCCGCGAAAAGTGTATTCAATTTATGCAATTCGTTTATGTTGCTATATGTGATTCGTTTTTTTAATCATTCACCCAAAACAGATTAACATGAAAGATGAAATCGTGCCGCCGCCGGTACAAGGAAAAAACACAAGCCTGGAAACTTCTGTTGAACTGGCAAATAGTGTTGAAGCCCGCGAAACTTTCAAAAGGGCCTATAAAAGGATGCTGAATCCACCCGTTTGGCACAAAGTGAGCGGTTTTGCCAGTGCAAAATTGATGTTAACCAATGAAAGAGGATCTGAAGAAAATCGCCTCGCCGAAGAAGGTGATTATTTCAGGATTGATATACTCGGGCCGGGGCCATCGCTTGGTGACGGCTACGATTGGGTTCGGGTTGAATCTATTAAAAATGATCCGAATGCTGGTGAAGATGCAGAAACTTATGGAATGACACTACGCCCCTCGGCAGCGCCTGGAAAACAGGAAACAGCGCATTTTTTTAAAGAAACCGCTACCTCTTCCTTCCTTATTCGCAGGGAGGGCAACAGGGTAACTGCGTCTTACCATGGCAGAAATGAAATCCCCAATAATGACACCAATAATACAAAAGACAATGTGCGGAATTCACTGGTGGCAATGGGCGCATTTGCAGGATTGTCGGAATTACAATGGAAGGCGCTTATTAAAGGTTTTCTTGAGGAAGAAATCGGGGGATAACCCTAAGAAAAAATGACCATCAGCTATAAGAAGCATTGTTTAATCTTTTGGTTAATGTTTGCACAATGACTTCAAAAATAAAAACTTTTTAAGCCAAACCCTTTAAATTTGCAATCTGTTCTTTAAAGAAATATTCATTATAAAAACTGCGTTGAAAACTAGATGATCAGTGTTGTTTCGATAAGGATATTTAATTAACCATAACAGTTTTTCACCTTAAACAGATCAAAAAAAGTTAGCCTTAAAGGCCGATGATTTGCGACCTGGTTTAACAACACCAAAATTAAAAATGACCCTATCTACAACCTATACTAAACATATCCTGCTCGCCGATGATGATGATGATGATTGTTTGCTCTTTAAACTCTCATTAGAAGAATTGCCTATCTCCTTCGACCTTACTGTAATGAATAACGGCGAAGAGCTAATGAATCATTTGAATAAAGAAAGTACCCGGCTGCCAGATGTTCTTTTCCTGGATCTCAACATGCCGCGCAAAAACGGGTATGAATGCCTGTCTGAAATAAAGAGTACGGAAAGGCTGAAGCAACTACCAGTGATCATTTTCTCCACCTCCTATGCTCCGGATGTTGTAAAGCAGCTCTATACCAACGGAGCACACTATTACGTTCGCAAACCAGAGGATGTAAATAAGTACAGGGAAGTTATTTATCATGCACTGCACTTAAAGAGCAAAGTAACAGTGATTTAGCCGGGTGTACAAATAAGCTGTAAGTATTGACACAGACGTGTGGAACGGTGACACAGCGTTTCTATCATAGCAAATATCAAGATTTACAGCGGAAAAACTACTGTTAACATGCAGCCCTTACCTGGCTCCGAATGTAGCAATATCTTGCCATTGTGAATTTCTGCCCGGGTGTGTATATTTTTAAAACCTGTTCCATTCATATGCTTTGAAGGATTAAATCCGTCTCCATCGTCTTTTATTACAAGATCAAGGGAATCTTCTGTTTGCTTCAGGGATATATGGGCATTTCTTGCATTGGAATGCTTAACAATATTATTGAGTTGCTCCTGTATAATCCTGTAAACAGTGAGTTGAAGTTTATTATCCGTAGCGTGTTCATCGAAGTTTTTCCAATCCGCGACAAAATTTATGCTGGTGGATTCCTGTTTGAAGTCAATCCAGTTATTTAATGAATCTATCAATCCTATTTCATTAAGCGTAGGCGGCATTATTACCTGCGAGAGCTTTTTAATTTCATCGATAGCTAATAACAGATACTTTTTGCTTTTTTGCATAAAGATCATGCGCTGATTTTCTTCGCTGATGGCGCAGTCGATGTAAAGATTGGAGGCCGCTAAAATCTGGTTTATGTTTTCCAATAACTCATTCCCCATTTCACCTCGTTCGAGTTCCTGCGCCACCAAAACAGCATTTGTTTTTTCTTTGATGTTTACTGCCTTATTATTTTCAAGATTAATTTCAGAATTGATTCCTTCAAGAGCATTGCGGATTGCTGTGGGAATTTGTTCGGGATTGCTCTTCAAAATATAGTCACTTGCTCCCGCCTTCATTAGGGAAACTGCATACTCTTCAGACATTGTGCTGGTAACGATAATAAAGGGTATCTTCATTCCGGTGCGCATGAAAATATTCAATGCCTCCACAGAATTGAAGGATGCGTCAATATCACCCGAAAGAATTACATCAGGAGCAAATTCAATTAAAGCTTCAACATATGCATCCCTGTTATCAACAATCATTACCTCCACATCCATCCCTCCCTTTTTTAATATCTCCTTTATTTTTTCCGCATCTCTTTCAACATCTTCCAGGTGCAATATTCTTATTTTCTTCGTCATCGGGTAAGTTGTTACTATTTTAATGCCAAACTGTGTAGTTCGATTACTCATGTTAACATATGTAAAATGATTCGCATTTACGACTCCCATTCAAGGACGAGCAGCTCTCCTGCAAATTGTATCCCTACCTTAATGGAAGATTATTTACTCCAAACCATCCTGCATTTCCTATTTTTATGCATCGTTTTCATGAATTGACCAAATGCAAAAAGACCTTCCTTTATATCAATTATTTCAACAGGTATTTTATGAACAGTATAAAACGCTTTGTCAGTATGCATATACATTTATAAAAGATACCGATGCCTGCGAAGATATTGTACAGGATTTGTTCATGAAAGTTTGGGAGAAGAAAAAAGATCTGCTGGGGAAAAATGAAATACGTTTTTACTTGTTTACCGCTGTAAGAAACAACTGCCTTACCAACCTCGCCAAAAAAAGAAAATCTGTTGTAAACGAATTAACGGGACAGGAAATGGATGGAGAACCTGTTGATTTTCCACTTGAAGGGAAACCTGAAGTAGATTTCACTGCTTTATTGGCAGAAGCTTTTGAACGCTTGCCTCCTAAATGCAGGGCGGTTTTTGTAATGAGCCGGGTTGGCAAACTTACTTATCAGCAGATAGCCGATGCATCAGGGATTTCAATCAAAACAGTGGAGAACCAAATGGGAAAGGCACTAGGCATTATGCGGGTATTTATAAAAGAAAAGCAGGTGCACTTCATTCAAACCATTTTATTTTTATCGGTAATGGGGCTACACCAATAGGGGTAAATCATAATTTCAAGTTATAGTAAATAGAAACCTTTAAATGGAGAATGGAGAAAATATAATTAATCTGGTTGCCAAGAAATTATCAGGCGAAGCTACTGCAGCGGAATTGCACGAGCTTCAATCGTGGATACAACACGATGCCGGTAATATGCAGGAATATGAGCAATTAGTAACCATTTGGGAGGAAATGGATAATGTGCTGCCATTGAAGGATTTCGACACGAATGCTGCGTGGGAGAAACTGCATGCGGATATTAATGGCATCTCTGAAACTAAGCACCTGATAAAACCCTTTATATTTACCCCCCGATTTCGCAGCCGGATTGCAATTGCAGCTGCTGCCACTGCATTATTATTGGTTGGATTATTTCTATGGAACAGAACTGATCCGCAATGGAAAACACTAACCGCGGAAAAGTCCAACCAATTAATCAGTTTGCCTGACAACTCAAAAATACTACTCAGAAAAGGGAGCTCCATCACCTACCCTGCCGTGTTTAAACCAGGCGAACGTACCGTAGCGCTTACCGGGGAGGCATTCTTTAATGTTCACAGAGATGAACAACAACCATTTGTAATTACCACTACTCATTCAAAGATTAAAGTGCTGGGCACTTCTTTTTTGGTAGTAACAAAAGCAGCCATTGACAAGATAGTGGTGGTTTCCGGCAAGGTAAGTGTTACCGACATAGAGAAGAGTAGCAACCAGGTAACATTAATCGCAGGACAAAAAGTAATCTTAAAAGATCAAACTTTCCTGCAAACCCCGGTGAGTGATTCCAACGACATTGCGTGGAGGAACGGAGTGCTCGATTTCAAGGATGCTCCCTTGAAAAAAGTATTGGAGGATGTGGCTGATTATTATGAAGTACGACTTGGATTCTCAAATAAACACAATTCCGCAATTGAAGATATCCGCCTTACCGTCCGTTTTCAACAACAATCCCTCGCCCAGGTGCTGGAAGAAATAAGGTTGACTACCGGCCTGGCAACAAAAAATGAGGATAATAAAACTGTATTTTATCAGAAATAACATGGTTCTTTGTAATGGTACGCAGCGCCACAACCAGCCGGTCGCTGAAATTACACTGCATCCATGTAATGAAAAACTTACGTTATATATTTTTCATCGCGTTGTTTTTTAATTTTTATGAAACGATTGCACAAAAGCAATCAGTAGCTACACGTACCTACCAGCCCGGTTTTGAAACAGGAACGATCCAGGATTTCCTGCAAGACATCAACCATCATAGCGGAATAATCATTGAGTACGCATCCAATTGCATTGAAACCAATAAAATCATTGTACTGAAAGGCAATGTTTCCACCCTTGGGGATGTATTGCGACAGGTATTGAAAGGTCAAAAGGTGAGTGTTATTGAAAAGAATAATAAACTTATCCTTGTCCCCTCTCTTTCTGTTTTGCCTCCGAATGCCTTTACAAATTACTATTCAATCTACGGAATTATCAAAGAGTCCGCCAGTGAAGAGCCTCTTGCGGACGCAACCATTTGGGAAGCGTCCAGGCAAAAAGGTGTGTACTCCAATATTCACGGATATTTTACATTACAATTACCGGAAGGGAAACAAACGATTACCATTTCCTATGCGGGCTATCTCAGCCGCCGGATTGACATTAATCTTGACAACAATACAAGGATAGATGTTGAATTGGTTCCCAACACAGATATAAGTGAGGTGAAAGTGATTTCCAATAATATTGGTACCGATAAAAGTGGCGGATACAAAGTGAAGGCATCAGAAAATCCGCAAAATATGATCATGGGCGAATCAGACGTGGTGAGATCCTTGTACCTGTTGCCTGGTATTCAAAATGCACCGCAGGTAACCAACGGCATGCTGGTAAGAGGAGGCAGTCCTGACCAGAATATTTTCCTGCTTGACGGAAATCCGATTTTCAACCCAACCCACCTCTTGGGTACGCTATCGATTGTAAACAAAACCTCTCTCAAATCAATACAGTTATATAAAAGCAATTTCCCGGCAAGGTTTGGCGGTGGATTATCTTCAGTGGTAGAGGCCTTAACCAAGGACGGGAACATGAAAGAATGGAAAGGTGAAGTTAACACAGGGCTTTTGGCCGGCTCTTTTACCTTGGAGGGACCGGTGGTAAAAGACAAAACAAGCATAATGGTTTCTCTTCGCCAGAGCTGGATAAACCCTTTCTTGCGATTGATGAAGTCCGGGATAGGCGTCAATTTTTACGATATCCATTTTAAGTGCACCCAGCTACTCGGGAAAAAAGATAAGCTAATGCTGAACGGCTATGCTGGTCATGATAAACTTTACCTGCACCAGGACAATTCCAATAATCAGCAACAATGGGGCAACAAAGCCGCATCGCTAGGCTGGAATCATCTATTGGGTACCAGGGCTTTCGTGAACACCTCCTTTAATATCAGTAATTACAACAATATAGCAGGCTTCCGCTATTCACTGTATGATAGTATCGGCACCAATTTACAGATCCAAAAGGTGTACAATACCTTTTCCTCTATTCAACAGTACAATGTACAGTCTCAATTGGAATTATATTATACCAATTTAATTAAGGTTAATATCGGCGCAAAACTTTCCTTCACCAAAATGAAACCTTTCAATACCAATGTAGCTGCGGATTTTGTTGACAAGCCCGATGATTTCGTTTCATTACCTATGGTTTCTTATCGTGAAATGGTAGTGTTTTACGAAAATGAAATAAAAACGAATGGCCGGCTGTTTTTGCGTCCTGGTATCCACGTATCCAATTTTCAATACAATAGCTTTCACTATACATCGTGGCAGCCACGTTTTTATGCAGTATACAAATTGAACGTTTTTAACCAGTTGGACGTCTCTTATAATCACATGACGCAATACCTGCACCTCGTAACCAATCCTTACCTGGGCATCAATAGTGATTCATGGATCCCCAGTACCTCGTTATTGAGGCCGGAACAGAGCGATATGATCAACCTTGGCTATGCACACCAGGGATTGAAGAAATTTTTATTCAGCGCTGAAATATATTATAAGCAGCTTAGGAAAGTGACCAATTATGTTGAAGGGAAAAATTTGTTTTTAAACAATGCCGATTGGGAACAAAATGTACAGTCGGGCAAAGGATGGGGCTACGGAATGGAATTAAAAGCTGAGAAAAAGACTTCCAAATGGCAAACTCATATTGGTTATACGATGTCATGGAACTGGAGGCAATTCAAAGATATCAATGAAGGCAATAAATTTCCGTTTAAATACGACCGCCGGCATCAACTGAACCTGTCGGCAACTTATAAGCACAATAAACATTTTGATTGCTCGGGGTTGTGGACATTTGCCACCGGGGATGTGTTCACGCTTCCCGACAGGATTTACCCGGATTTTGATGCGGCACAACAGATCAGCGATCCGCTTGTACCCAGGGAATACCGGCTGGTGTATCATTCTTCCGCAACCAACCAGTATCGTACCCTGCCCTATCACCGGTTGGATATATCAGCGACCTATCACCAGTTGCCCGGAAAAAAGATCCATTCCATGTTAACAGTTGGGATTTATAATATCTATGGATCTCCCAGCCAGTATTTGTACGATCTTGAAGGCACCCTGGGGAAACGCTCTCTATTTGTAACCACCCAGTATAAACTTTTTAGTATCACACCTTATTTATCTTATACGATGAGCTTTTAAACGATGTTGAAAATAACTTCCACATATTATTCCATTTACCTGGGTATCGGTCTCAGGAAATTGTGCGGATTGTTTTTATTATTAACTTTAATTATCTCCTGTAAAAAGACTTTCACTTCCACGCAATTTGTAGATGATAAATTGGTGGTGTTGGCTGAACTTACCGCTGGCGATTCGATGGAAATCCCCATAGGAAAAACTATCAAAGTCGGCAACGGCGGACTGATCCGGTTCGAAAAAGTGAACAATGCGACAGTTACCATCACTGATGAAAGCGCTCACACTTTTAACCTGCTGCCGAATTGGTCGGCACAATATGCAGCTAATCCAACCACTGTATTTACCAATCGGCGGCATTTCAGGTCAAATGCCACCTATTCTATCGAAATACAGCATCCAACGCTAGGCATGGTTACGGCTTCAACCTTTATCCCGCAGGCCCCCAAATTAATTTCTGTTGATACAGCCGGTGAGCGATACCTTGGGAAAGAGGCGCTGGCAGCGGAAATCACCTGGCAGGATGAAGGGACAAGCGATAAATATTATATCATTGAAGCGCTGAAAGAGTCAGTAATTATCAGCAGGTATTTTTATTATCGCGGCATCCGCTACAATTATGATATCTCCAGTGGTCGTATGCTTTATGAACAAGTTAAAAACTTACCAGCTGTGAAACTGTTGCGGGACACTCTTCCGCAAAATAAGTTCACCCGTATTAACCTTTACACTGCTGATAACCTTGTTACGGAAAACAGTAGCATCGACAATCTCGCGAATCCTTTCCGGCGCATTTTCATTCCTGGCCGCAATTTGAATGGCCGCGTATTTAGTACCAAAGTATTCCTCGATCGCGAGTTTTTTACCAGTACTGATATAAAAAACAAAGGACGGGTTAGACTACAATTAAAATCTGTGGGCAAAGAATTATATACTTACCTGCTGGTTTATGAGAAATACAAAACTGATTTTGGATCAGTTCCTGCAAGCCAGTTAATCTCCCCGGCGGGAAACGTCCAAAACGGGCTTGGCATATTCGGAGGATCGGCAAGGAAGGAGGAAATTTATTACTTTGATACTTTCTGATCAGCACATCCGTCTTTGTATCTCCTGAAGGTTTAATAACCACCCCAATCTATATTAGCTATCGTATCATCGCTATCATTATAAACGGAACACTCCTTCTGCAGCGGTTCCACATCCTGTTTCAACATCTCAAAAACTTTTTAAACCCTTATAGGGGTATTTTCATTTTTGGTGTTTTCTACGTATAAAGGTCCCTGCTCTCCAAATTCACCCGATTATCATTTTTCATTTTACCTGATGCGTTGCATCAAAAATCAGCAAAGAGAAAATGAAATGAAGATGGCCAATTAACCAATGAAAAACAAGCTACGAACTTATGATCATTAAAGAAGCACAATCAGCAGGACAGGAAATTGCCAGCACAAGGGTATCCGATAAAGGACTTTACTTCTCTACAGAAGTAAGTGCGGTAATCATTACCTATAATGAAGAACAAAATATTCGCCGCACCTTATCGAAATTAACATGGTGTGATGAAATTGTGGTCGTGGATAGCTTTAGCAGCGATAATACAGTGGCCATTTGTAAAGAATTTGGTTGCAAAATATTTTCCAGGACATTTGACGGTTATGGAGCTCAAAAGCAGTTCGCCGTATCCCAGGCCACTAATGATTGGATTTTATGTATTGATGCCGATGAAGTTTTAGCTGACAGGTTGGTTACGGAAATACAAAAGACACTGATCAGTAATGAAGAATATGCAGGCTATTCAATGCGTATGAACTTCGTTTTTTTAGATAAGGAGTTCCGGCATGGAAAAGAAAGTGAACGGTTTTTCCTGAGGCTATTTAATAAGCAGTTGGGATATCTTTCTAACGATAAGGTGCATGAAAGCATTTGCGTAGCAGGACCTGTAAAGAAATTACAGCATGCCATCAAGCATTACAGCTATACCAGTTTGCACCAATGCCTTGAAAAGGTTAACCGCTATTCAACTTATTCTGCGGAAATGGCCTTCAGTAAAGGAAAAAATAAGTCAATGCTCGCGATACTATTTGGTTTGCCTTTCAACTTTTTTAAATACTATCTCCTCGAATTAAATTGCCTCAATGGCCGCAACGGATTTTATTGGGCCGTTTTTTCAAGCTATTACCATTTTGCAAAATATGTAAAGCTGAAAGAACTTCACAGAACCCCGGCAACCCAATAGTTGCGTTAAAAATATTGAACGGTTATGATCTATTGGATTTTTCTTCTTCCAGCTGCTATAGTTCTCATCGCATTATTTCAAAGATATATTTCCTTTAAACAGCCTCTGCCGGTTTTAATGTATCATAGCGTTTCTGAAAATGGAACGGAGGATGATCTTACGGTGCAGTCGCTGATGTTGGAAAGGCAGTTTCATTATTTAAAGAGAAAAGAATTTACGCCGGTATTATTAAGCCAGCTGGTAGATTTTGTATTATACAAAAAGCCCCTTCCTGCAAAGCCCGTGCTGATCACTTTCGATGACGGCTATCGCGATAATTACACGATCCTGTACCCGATTCTAAAGCAGTATGGAATAAGCGCCAATATCTTTCTTGTACCCTCGCTGATTGAAGAAACATGCTGCAAAAATAATGCGGCATCTAATCAGTATTTAAAGCTGGACGATATCGCCTCTATGGACCCGTCTGTTATAGAGTTCGGTTTACATTCTTATGATCACAGAAATTTGAACGAGCTCTCTCCTTACGAATTAAATGACGATATTACTCAGAGCAAATCTGTTCTTAAAACATTAAATATTCCCTTCCAGCCATGTCTCGCATTTCCATATGGGGCCTATCCTAAGAAGCGCGGAAAAAGCTACGAATTCTTCGAAACACTTTCCCGCAATAAAATCGTGCTTGCGTTTCGGATCGGCAACCGCCTTAACCCGATGCCTTTAAAAAATGGCCTGTTAATTCAAAGATTGAATATCAAGGGAGGTATGTCATTCAAAAGATTTACCCGCCTTGTAAAAAATGGAAAAGTACTGTTTTCTTAGCCAGTGGTCTGTAAGTATTCTCAAGTTGCCTGTTATGAATCCAATTTTTAATACCCAGACGGATGTATTATGTAGAAACAGTTCGTTAGCCATCGCTACCACATCCCCCGGCGGAAATAGGTTTATAACCGTCCCCATTCATCTTACTTAGGCCACCTGTATAAACAAAACATCCACTATCTCAAAAAATGATTGAAATAGTGGATGTAAGCTCTCTTATCTAAAACGATCTTATCTCCAGCCAACATGATCAACATACACCACCCCTGACCATGCTTCATTTTGAAAAGTAACATCGGTTACTTTAGCACTGCTGCCAAGGCCCAGTTGGGCTTTCGTGAGTTTGTATTCTACCCATTTCCCGGCATCAATCACCACCGAATAAGTTTGCCCCCCATTAGGAGTAACATTGATTTTCTTTCCGGCGGTCCCAGGAGTACCATATACCGAAAAAGTAAATTCGGTGTAGGGAGTAATGGTAACACTGCCATTTGCAAATTTTAATGCTCCCCAATCTGTATAACTGACTTTGGCAGAGGCCGCACCGTCGCGAACATTTTCTGTATTAACAAAATCAATGGTGCTGCTCCAACCCCAGTTTTGCCAGCCGTTTTGCAACGCATCTATATAGAAAGCGTATCCAAGCGGAGCCAGGTCCGGAAGATCTCCAACAAATAATAAAGCCTGGGGAGACTCAACGGTGAGCAATGAATAAGCAACCAGTGTAATCTTTCCCTTATTGGCAGCTGCAGGTACCGTTACAACGATCTGCGTGGCCGATCTGCTTACGAAATTTGTAATCGGTGCCGTAAGGCCTTTGAATAAAACTCCCTTCACAAGATCAAGATTGCTGCCTGTAATGGTGAGATTATTTCCACGATCCATCGGATTAGGTGCAAACGATGTGATGGAGGGCAAGGTTACCACAAGTGAACTATCTGTTTCGAAAGTCATAGGTTCTGTTCCACCGGTAGAAATAAACAATGTGCCTGTTTGTGCATTCTGCGGTACTTTAACCACTAACTGTGTCAGCGATTTACTTACAAAAGATGTTTCTGCGATATCTTTAGAGAACCTCACTTCTTTTACCCAATTCATAAATTCGCCCTTGATAGTAATATTGTCACCCGGTCTGGCCTGCGGCGTAAAAGAGGTTATTTTAACCGGCACCTCAAAGTTGACCTTCGTTTTAGAAACCACATCGCCTTCGGGTGTCCTGAGTGTTGCATAACCTTGCTCAGCCGATTGCGGGATGATAAATACGATGCGCTCAGAAGTTTGCTCTTTAAATGCAGAAGCGGGAATATTCGCTCCAACTAAATCTACGGCAGTAACTTTATTGAGGTTGTTACCCACAAAAATGATATTTTCTCCATGTTTTGCGCCAGTTGGCCCAAAGCTTAGCAAAACTACTTTACCTGAAACCTCGTTCGTGTCTTTTTTGCATGAGGCAAAGCCCATTACCATTAGAAAGCATACCAGGGGAAACAAGCTGGCTTTATTTAATATCTTTATCATTATAGTATGTTTTAATAAGTTTTTTAACAGGGCGCTTACTTCTTATTGACTTTTGGAACAACCCGGAAGTTATCGAAGCAAATATCGGCATCAAGAACACCAGGCCCCTGGATCAGCAGCCTTGTCCAATATCCATTTGGATTAACAGCGGGCTTCACCTTATAACTTGCCACAACGTCTTCAAATGGTATGATCACTGTTTGCCATTGTCCCTTTGTATCATAGGGTGGCTTCCATTGGTAGGCATCATTGTCTTCAGCATTCAATGCTACGTTTATTCTGATGATGCTAAAATTATAAGGCTTAAGTGTGTTTACTTCAAACTTCAGGTTATAATCGGAGGGCTTAAGTATTGCGGCATCCGGTATATTCTTGCTTTGAGCAGGCATAGCAGTTGCAGGACCTCCCGCTATTTCATTCCATGACCATTCGCCGAACAATTTTGTTACACGGATATAGTTACCATTGATTTTTGGAGGATCTGTGGGGCCGGGATTCGTTACCACATAGGAAGCATTCCACCAACCTTCATAAGGATCGCTGCTGATAAAAATATTCCTATTGTCCCTAAACCAAAAATCAGATTCAGTCACGCCAAAATTCGTGGTAACAGTGATTGGTCCTGGCTGTGCACCCGCGGGAACTCTTACTTTTATTATTTTGTCTTCAACTGATTCCAGTTGCCCAACCACGCCACCTGTAAACTTCACTGTGAGCGGCTGATAAAAATAATCGCCCCTTATGGTTGCTATATCGCCAACATTCCCAAACTCACAAAGCATATTGTTTACAACAGGTTTACTGATCTGCACTTCAAAATTATACAGCAGGGAATCGCCGTTTGAAAAGAAGATCTTCAGCTTATTGCTGATTACGACAGGAATTGGAGAAGGTACACTAACAAGGATAGAAGTACTGGTGACATAGGTGGGCGTTAAATTCGCCTGCTTGTCGTTGAACCATACCTGTACTGCATCCTGCAGATTTTCTCCTACAATTGCGATCAGCTTCCCCTGGCTGGCTCCAACCAGCAATGAATCGGATGACTCCGGATTGGTAACCCTTACATATTTTATACGTGGTACGCCATTGTTGGGGAGATCATCTTTTTTGCAGGAAGTGATGGTACTTATCATTGCTATCGCCATGGTAAGTAATAATATCAGTTTATTTATTTTTTTCATTTTAACTGCTAATAATGTGATGAAAAGTTTATTTATGGATAATCGACTGCTGGTTTAGCGAGGTTAGGCGCCTGGCTTTTCTCCTGTGCAGGAATAGGTAACAAAAAATTTCCTGAATTAGCAACGATTTTCCTTTCTGTGGTAGCCCAAACCGTTTTCTTGAAAGTCCAACTGGTTGGATTGGGAAAAACATCGGGTGCGATATTATATATTCCCCTATCCTGGGAATTTAGAATGGAATAGGCTTTATCAGGGTTGTAATAATGTAGGCTTACCAGGTCGTACCACCCTTGTCCTTCCATTGCAAACTCTATAAAGCGCTCTTTCAAAATATCATCCAGGGTAAGCGGGTCTGTTCGTGTTGGCAATCCCGCCCTTGTGTGAACTTTATTGAAATAGTCCAACGCTGTTGCATCTGCTGTTGAAGCATTATTGCCAAGCGTTGCTTCTGCGTAAATAAGGTACATTTCGGCTAACCTCAACATGTAGGTATTATTGGGGTAACGTTGCGCCTCAACAATAAATTTCAAATCTTCTGACTTACCTACTACATATTTTTTAATACTGGCAAAATTTACGTCACCGGCAGTGTAAGGGAAAACCAGCTTTTGATTTACACCATTTAGCTTTTGTGTTATTTCAGGATAGCTTGCACCGGGCAACATATAGGTTGCTTTTAAACGTTGGTCAAGCGTACGACCTTTTAGCATTGTGTCACCAAATGCAGTGATGCCCTCGTATTGACTAAGCATCCACCAGGTGGCGCCTTTATCCCCTCCCCAACCTTCTACGCTGATATCAGCGCTATAATTGAGGTAAGAGGGCGTACTGTTTCCTACGCCATAACCGGGATCACCCGACAAAGCCACCCATTGTAATTCAAATAAAGATTCAGCGTTGTTATCATAAGGATATAAAAAAAGGTCGGAATAGTTTTTCAATAAACTCCGGCCACTGTTGGTAATCACTCTTTGTGCAAAATATTTAGCACTGTCTAAAAACACCTGGTTTCTCGCTCCGCCAACAGCCTCTACGCCGGCCCTGGACAGGTAGAAACGTGCCAGCATACCCTCTGCACTCCATTTTGTTATCCTTCCGGTTTGTATAGCAGTTGCCGGAAGATCATTGGCTACCGCACGCATTTCACGTGTTATAAATCTCCAAACGCTTTTTGCAGTGTTCTTATGAATCGTAGTATCATTCAATAACTCGAGGTTATTTTCTATGATGGGCACATCGCCCCAATTCATGGTTAAATAACGGTATGCTACTGCCCGCATAAACCTGGCTTCTGCAATAGCAATTTTTTTGATCTCGGGAGAAACAGAAGGGCTCGCATACTTATTGATATTGTTGATAGCAAGATTAGACTGACCCACTACGATAAAAAAAGATCGCCATGCAGCACCGTTTTCGGGTGTAATATCCGTAGTATTAAAGAGAACATTTCCCCTGTCATTGTAAGCGGAAAACGCAGTTCCTGCTCTGAAATCTCCAAGGTTGTAAGATGCTTTATCATTGTAATCAAACCAAACTTTGCTATATAAAAGGCTGCTGGCTGCCAACACCTGTTCATCGGTCTGGTAAAAATTTGCATCCACAATGGCATCTGTTGGTGGTTTTTCCAGGAAGTCTTTTTTACAGCCCGACGAGAGCATAAGCAATGGAACAATTAAACCAAGCAGAAAATGTATGCTGTTTATATTTTTCTTCTTCATATTCTAAATTTTAAATGTCTTAAAAATTTACATTTAAGCTAAATGTATAGATAGGGGTTAAAGGATAACGCCCGTTATCGAGCCCGATAGCCTGGTTACTCGTATTTGCATTACCGCCTACATACGAACCTACTTCAGGATCAAACCCGGAATAACCTGTTATCGTTGCAACATTTTGAGCGCCAATAGTCGCCCTTACTCCTCTCACCAGCTTTTGCCTGGAAAGCAATGTTGTTGGCAGGTTATAGGATAATGAAACATTTTTGAGCCGTACAAATGATCCGTCTTCCACCCACCTTGTGCTGGTAATCGCGTAGTTATTATCATTGGCCACCTGCGAATTGGTTAGCCTCGGAATATCAGTTCCGGCATTCGTGATCATTGTGTTGCCATTTTTATCCATACCTAGTTTGGCATACTCCATAGCGGTTACGGATAAATTGCGGCTGGTGTAGATGGTCGAAGTTTTATTGTTCACTTTCGCGATGTGATTGTATACATCATTGCCAAAGGTTCCTGTAATCAATATACTCAGATCAAACCCTTTATAAGAGAATGAATTGGTAAACCCACCAAAAAGCTTTGGCCAGGGATTTCCAATATTTGTTTCATCGTGGAAATCAATGATACCATCAGGTGTTCCGTTTGGACCGCTGATATCTTTATATTTTACATCGCCAACCCACACGCCGGTTGTTGAATCAGTTGGTAACCTGGTACCATTGTTATTTACCCGCACTGCACTTTTATTGATTTCAGAAACAGATTGGAATAACCCGTCTGCTATATATCCACGAAACAGCCATGGCGCCTGGCCTACTGATGAACGTTGTGTCCAGTTATCCAGCCACCATGATGTACGTTCAACAAAAGCTGCATCGGAATAGAATTTCTTGATCTCGGTTTTGAAACTTGAAACGTTCACATTTGATTCCCATTTGAAATTCTTGCTGCGAACATTGGTTGTATTCACTGTAATGCCCCATCCCTTCGTTTGCAACGCCCCAATATTTACGGTTGGATTACCAACGGCGCCTGTACCGCTCGTTCCCATGTACCACGGTAGCGGATTGTCCATGATAAGGTTGTTGCTATTTTTGATATAGTAATCACCTTCTATAGTAATCCTGTTTTTCAGAAACCCGATGTTCATACCAATATTATTGGTTTTTGTTTCTTCCCACTTTAATGCCGGGTTGCCATACCTGCCAGGTAAAAAGCCAGTGCCCAGGTCTGAAGGCCCTGAATTTAAGGGTGAATAAATGCCGCCGTTCCCCTGGTTACCGGTAAGCCCGATTTCATATCTCAGTTTCAGGTCGCTTATTGCAGGCATGTTTTCGAAGAATTTTTCCTGTGAAACTCTCCATGCGGCGGATACCGACGGGAAAGTTCCCCACCTGTTCTCCGGGCCGAAATTTGATGAGCCATCTTTACGGACGGTACCTGTAACAATATACCTGTTGTCGTAGTTGTAGTTTACCCTTCCAAGATATGATTCCATAGCCCATGGACCAGATCCCCCGCCATTTGTACCGGGAGCGGCTCCTGCATTAAGATCAAAAATATTATTTGTGAGAAAACCTGATCTTCTTGCACTGATATTCTGCCATTTTGATGACTGCGACTCGTGACTCACCATCAGGCCGATATTGTGTTTGCCGATCTCTTTATTGTATTCCATAAGCTGGTTCAAATTCCAATAAGTATTCATACCAACATTATTACTTAATGTAGCAGAAGTATTGATTGCCCAGCCAATTGAATAAGTAGGGTTAAAATAAAGTGAATTCGAGTAATTAATATTTGTGTTAAAAGAAGTTCTGAAAGTGAGCCCTTTCGTAAGATTTAATGCAAGGTTTAATCCGCCAAGGAATTCTCTTCTCCTATTGGTATTGGTTCTTAAACTGGCAATAGCAATAGGATTTACGGGAGCAAACTGGTTAGCCCCGTTGATATTATCCCCGCCGCCCCATGTGCCATTTAAATTTTTAACCGGCACCTGCGGAGTTAGTTGCAACGCGTCTGATATAACACTTTCTGAACTGGTAGTAAGCTTTTCATTCGTTTGATTGAAACTTAAATTTGCTCCGACTGTTATCCACTCCCGTGGTTTATTATCAAGGTTGAGCCTAAAACTATACCGGTCAAACCCGGAACCAAGCGCAACACCATCCTGTTTCAGGTATTCTCCAGACATATAATAAGTGGTAGTATTACTTCCACCGCTTAAACTCAGCTGATGTTTTTGCATCGCCGCATTGTTAAACAACTCGTCCTGCCAGTCTGTGCCCTTTCCAAGCAGGGAAGGATCTAAAAATTCTGCCGGGGTAGTTCCGCCTGCCAACGCATGATACTCTTTCACCATTTGGGCATATTGAGGTAAATCCATCACCTTCAAATGCCTTGGTGAAGTCTGAATATTGTACTGAAACCCATAGGTTAGTTTTGCTTCCCCCGACTTTCCACGCTTTGTGGTTATCAGCAACACGCCGTTGGTTGCGCGTGAACCATAGATTGCCGTAGCTGAAGGACCTTGTAAAACCTGTATATCTTCAATATCAGCAGGGTTGATGCCCGCTAAAGGATTGGAAGAGTTGGTGGTTCCTCCCCCCTGGATCTGAACACCATCCACAACATAAAGCGGCTCAGTATTTCCGTTAATGGAACTGATGCCACGAATGGCAACTGAAATGCCGCCCCCGGGCTGACCTGAGTTTTGTGTAATGTAAACCCCGGCGGTTCTTCCCTGCAGTGCCTGTTCGATTGTAGTGTTTACTGTTTTTTCGATGTCTTTCGCGGAAACAGTAGTTTGTGCACTGGTTAAATTTGCACGTTTTGCCCTACCATACCCGATAATCACTACCTCATCCATCTTGGCAACATCCTCCCCTATTAAAATATCTAAAAAATCAAGGGTACCAACTTTTATTTCCTTTGGTTGAAAGCCTACATAGGAAACGACTAATATATCGCCGGTTCGTGCCTGTATAGTAAATGTACCCTGGATATCAGAAAAGGTTCCGATAGTAGTTCGCTTATTGATCACAGAGGCTGCTGCCAGTGGCTTTCCGGCAACAGATGAAATCTTTCCACTTATTTTGCGAACCTCCGTTTGTGCGTAAACGGCATTTCCTATCAACAGGCTGGAAAAAATTGCCCATAACAGGACTTTCAGGTTCAATGTTCTTTTAAAATCTCTCATATGGAATCATCGTTTTTTTTTGTTGAAAATTATTATTGATGGATAATAGGATTTATAAGTACTATCGCTTTGTGATCGTGGACAGGATCCAGTTTACAAACCATGCAGACGGTTTACCTGTTCTCATAAAATTTACTGTATGGAAATACATATAGACTGCTGGCAAAAATGGGTTGTTCAATCGTGTTAAGTAGTAAGCAGCACCTCGTTTTGAGATAGCATAATTTTAAGCATCATTAATTTGAGGTCAAAGTTAGATTTATGCCAAATAGTTATGTAATACTATTTTATCAAAATTCAATCGATTTTGAGTGTCCATTTATTTACCCACCCATGCATTTTTTCAAAAATACTATCCACGGCTATTATTATTTATTCAACCAACAAAAAACATGGATGGAAAAATTGATACTTTTTTTGCCTGAAAGTTATGATATATCTATACGGATAAAGGTTTACTTAGAAGATGTTAAGATAAGGGGGTATAAGGGTGCACGTTGAAAACAATAAGAATTATCACTTTTAAGCAAGTTTTGTAAGTACTTGTATAAAATATTTGCAGTATCGCCTTCTTTGTTATCTAGCGATAATTAGGAGAATGGGATGCGCACCCAAGTAAATAGATGCTTAATCAGCACCGCTTACATTCATCTTTAAAATATAAATGGATTCAGAAGCTGTGATAAAAAGAATATCCCGGTTTTTGCCGCCGAAGCATACGTTCGCCGTCCATCCTGAAGGAATATTAAAATGCTGAATTTTTTTTCCGGAGGAATCGTATACGGTAACTCCTTTTCCAGCGAGGTAAAGATTGCCTTTGTTATCGGTCGTCATGCCATCTGCAAGGTCAGCGGCAAAAACCTGTCGGTCCTTCAAGGCTCCGTTTTTATCAATAACATATTTAAAGATCTTTCCAACGCCCATATCCGAAACAAACAAATATTTACCATCCCTGCTACCAACCACACCGTTCGGTTTCTTCAGATTTTCATCTGCGATAACGGCTTCCTTTTTGCCGTTTGCCAGAAAATACAATTGCTCACCCCTGATCTCCGGATCAGGTGATTTCCTTACCCAATAATCCCGTTGAAAGTATGGATCTGTAAAATAAATATCGTTTTTAGCGTTTATCCAAAGATCGTTAGGGCCATTAAAACGATGCCCCTTGAAATCGTTGAGTAGTACAGTTACTTTTCCTTTTGGATCAATGCGCCACAACTGGTTTTGTTCATCCGCACAGGTTATCAAATTACCCTGTTTGTCGAAATACAGCCCGTTGGACCGGCCCGCGGAATCTAAAAAAACAGACAATTTCCCATCCGTGTCATACTTCCATATCTTATTGTTAGGCTGATCTGTAAAGTAAATGTTTCCATGTGGGTCAGTTGCAGGGCCTTCAGTGAATTTAAATTGACGGGAGATAAGTGTGGGAATGGTATCATCCGTAATTGCTGGGAAGTTTTGTTGAGAGAATGTGTTTACAGAAATAAGTAAAATATATAAAACGGCTGATTGTTGGCAATGTTTAATAATTCTCCTTAACATCTGTTTCATTCAAATTGATTTAATGGGTAGATAACGGTATCATTGGTTTGCCTAAGTATGAAATATTGGCACGAATTGAAATAGCAGGCCTGTCTTCGAAAGTGCAATATACATAGTGAAACACCATTATAAAGTGGAGAAAGAATATTTCTCCATGAAAATTGACATACATCAATAAACTACCTAGAAGTAGCCAGGAATATAAATGAAAGAGGCAGGAAAGCGTATGCATTGGTAGCACCGCAAAACGGGACGATTTATAGCTGATAAAAGAGGCACCTGGCAAGATAAAAATCACGGATTAAATTCGGTAGGTAATCTTAATCTTTCCTCAGGGACGGATATTTTGTCAGCTTGCTGTTTATCCGGGTAAATAAAATCTACCTCGTATTTATTGGAATGATGTTCATAATTACAAATAACTGCGCTACCTGCTGGTTTATATTCAGTATTAAGTAACGTAACCACCTGCCCGGCATAATACTTCATATAGTAAGCTTTTGGTGATGTAAATATATTGTTAAGCAGGTTCTCGCGGGCCGGATCTTTTGCACAATTCAATTAAATAATGTGGATATTATTCTCCTAAAAAGCAAGATTTCTTTCAAGATTGATAACATCCTTTAAAAAAATGGTGTATTTTTCCGCATACCCCATTTCTCTTATTTCAACAATTAATTTATTGTTAGATATTTTATTCACAACTCTCCAGAATAAATTGTGCTGCACAGGATGGGTATCCTCGAATAAAACCTCATCTCCAATATGGATATCATCCATTGTAAACTTTGATTGTTTCATTATACATTAATTTTCTTTTAAATAGTATCAAATAACAGACCAACGATGTGATTTGAATATCCAGAAATTTTTGTCGTAAAAATGAGAAAAAAAGTAACAACAGGTTGTCGGCAATTTGCACAGCCCCACAGGCATTCATTATCAGGCCATATGCCGGGAAAATATAATGTCGTTTTATTAAATATCTTCCTCCATGCCGAAATGGGTAAATAACAATTTTTTAATTTGGCATAGTTAGCACAGGAATAAGCTTAGGAGCTAAACTCAAGTCTTAACGAAAAACAGTACACTAACCCGGTTAGGAATTTTAGAAAACACACCCTGTTTAACCCGGCAGCTGCTTGTGCCTTGTCACGTTTTAACTTCCAAAGAGGTTTGTGCTTAGAAAATCGTTGCGAAATTTACTTTCAGGATCATACTGTTTAACCAGTTGCTTAAAATCGGCAAGCCGCTCATAGCGGGACTGCAAAAGGGAAGGCGACATCGTAAAAAGTTTTGCCCAGTGCGGTTTTGCATTAAAAGGGGCCAGTTGCTCTTCGATCAGCGGAATTAAATTCATTACCGTATCTGTTTCCTGTTTCCAGGTAGTGTGAATTGCCACGGAGGGTTGTTTATAACAGGGGCTCATCCAAAGATCATCTGCATTGATGGTGCGTATCTCGGAAATAAATAAATGGGGAGATATTTTTTCGTGCAATTTCTCGATAGCCATAATGGCATCATAAGCATGTTCAATGGGCACAAAGTACTCCCCCTGTAATTCTACGCCTGCACTTGGTTTAAAACCCATTTTAAAGTGCGGCATTCTTTCATACCAGGGCCCCGGAACGCCCATTTGTTCGGTGCAGTTTTCCGCAGATTGGCCTTCCACCGGGTGCATGTTTTGAGTAGCTGCCTTTGCACCAAATAGTTCTGTTGGAAGCCGTGTGGAAGTTCCGTTTTCTACCCTGCTTTTAATCCATACTTCATTAATGTTTTTATTTTTCCAGTCAGTGAAAAGACTTACGCTATAACCCGCAGATACAATTTCAGTGAAATTCTTCTGCAGTGCACTCATCGGCAGATTGCGATAAACAACTTGCTGCATATCAAAAGTGGGTTGAAGGTCAAGCGTAACCTTGGTTACAATGCCCAGTGCGCCCAGGCCTACAACGGCTCCCGTGAACTTATCGCCATCTTTCTTTGATAAATTAACCAGGTCGCCGGCCGCGTTTACAAATTCAATAGCAGATACGCCAGTAGATAAATTGCCATTTTTTACCCCCGATCCATGAGTTGCGGTAGCACATGCTCCTGCGATAGTGATGTGTGGAAGGGAAGCAAGGTTATGCAATGCATACCCACTTTTGTGGAGCCAGGGTGCCAGTTCACCGTAGCGTGTGCCTCCTTCAACAGTAACTGTATTGTTGGTTTTGTCTAATAAAACTACTTTGTTGAGTTCTTTTAAAGATACCTGGTTTTTTGTGTTATCGGCGATTGTGTTGAAAGAATGACGGGAGCCCAGGGCAGTAAGTTTATTGCATTTTTTTACAACTTCCTGCACCTGCGCTATGGTTGTAGGATAGTGGACATTGCCTGTGCTGTAGGTGAGATTACCGGCCCAGTTTTTTAAATGGGTGCTGCTGTCTGCAGGCTTGCATCCAATAAACCTGGAAAGAACAGCGCCACCGGCGAGGAGAGTAGATGTTTTCAAGAATGTTTTCTTATCCATATAGTTTTTTTACAATCGTATTGTAAAGGAATAGACTCGGCTAAATGCATAATACAATTTTTTTCCAATACTTTTTAGCTTCTTCCTGTATAATATGCCGGAAAGTCGCTTGCCTAGACAGCAATACGCGATCACGATAAGCTTTTAGAACAAATTTTTTGCTATGCAGGCATAGTAATTCAACTGTTAGCCCTATGTTGATCCGGCCAGGTCAATATCATTATCATTGGATTACTAGTCTCTTCATGCGGCCAACGACGCATCCCTAAATTGCCGCAGCGGTGCAATGGCACTATCTCATTTCTGATCATGCAGCAGGATAAGCAGGAAAATCGTAAATTTAAAAATTCAATGTTCAGCCGGCAAAATTCAAAACGATAATGCTTTTACATACTGGCTGGTGAAAAATTCTTTTAAATAAATAGTATTATGCGATGGTTGCTAACACCCAGGATTCTCCTGGTAACTTTTTGTATCATTTTACTGGCCTTCCTTTTCTTGTATGTGACTCATAAAGAAAGGGTGGATTTTAGCACCCAGGTAAAACCCATCATCAATAGTAAATGCATTACCTGCCATGGCGGGGTAAGGGCCAAAGGTGGCTTTAGCCTATTATTCAGGGAAGATGCGTTGGCAAAAACTGCATCAGGCAAGTTTGCCATCATTCCGGACGATCCGGAAAACAGCGAGCTGGTTCGCCGCATCAATTACAAAGATCCTGAAGAGCGAATGCCCTATAAACATGAGCCATTGACCAAAGAAGAAATCAGTGTGTTTACCGACTGGATAAAACAAGGAGCAAAATGGGGCGAGCATTGGGCTTATATCCCGGTAAGGGATGTGCCGGTTCCGCAACGAAAGAAATTTTTCGGTCTGATCAATTCAAATAGCAGCTGGGCAAAAAATGAAGTAGATCACTTTATCGAACAAAAATTAAATGAAGAAAACCTGCATCCTTCACCCGTTGCCGATAAACCCACATTGCTTCGCCGCGTAAGTTTGGATATAACCGGTTTGCCTGCGCCTGAACATCTTGCCCAAAAATTTCTGAAAGATAATAGCAATCATGCCTATGCTGACCTGGTAGGTTCCCTGCTGGCATCTCCACAGTACGGCGAAAAATGGACGGCCATGTGGATGGATCTCGCCCGTTATGCCGATACAAAAGGATATGAACGTGACGATAGCAGGAATATCTGGAAATACCGTGACTGGCTGATAAAAGCGTTCAATGCAGATATGCCCTACGATCGCTTTTTAACCGAACAAATTGCAGGCGATCTTTTGCCTGATGCAACGGATGAAGATTATATTGCCACTGCTTTTCACAGAAATACAATGACAAATGATGAGGGCGGTACCGATAATGAAGAATTCCGAACTTCCGCAGTAATGGACCGCGTAAACACGACATGGCAAGCCTTGATGGGCACCACCTTCGGCTGCGTGCAATGCCATAGCCATCCTTATGACCCGTTTAAGCACGAGGAGTATTATAAGTTCCTGGCCTTTTTTAATAATTCTCGTGATGAAGATACCGAGGCAGATTATCCTCTACTCCGCAGTTACAATGATAGCATGCAAAAGGAAGTGATGAATGTAAGAAACTGGTTAAAACAAAACGTTTCCGCTGACAAGGCAGCTGAAGTGTATACTTTTCTAAAGACCTGGCAGCCTGCTTTTAATTCGCTGGTTTGTGATCAGTTTACCAATAGCGAACTATTTGATACCAAATGGCTCTCCTTCCGTAATCATGCAATATGCAGGTTAAAAAATGTAGATCTTCAAAATAGAAACGAACTTATTTTCCGCTACCAGTCTTTTGCTAAGGGTGGAGTTTGGAAAATTCACCTGGATTCACCGGAAGGTGCTGTCATCGCGACCATTAATTTGCCATTGGCTGTTGAAGGATGGGCCATCAGCCAGGCCAATCTTTCACCCGCCAGCGGGGTACATGATCTTTACTTCACCTATTCCAATGAACAACTAAAAAAACCGGACGCATATGGAGCATGGTTCGATTGGTTTTATTTTACTGAAGACCTCCCGGGGAAAAATAAACCCGGGTATGCTGCCGCAAAAAGTAAATATTGGTCAGTGCTCACATCGGATTCGGAAGTGGTTACCACCCCGGTAATGATGGATAACCCCGTGAATATGCACCGGGCTTCGTATGTATTTGATCGTGGCAACTGGCTTGTTAAGGGAGAAAAGGTAAGTCCGGATGTTCCGCACTCATTGAATCCTTTCCCGGGCAATATGCCCCGAAACCGGCTCGGATTGGCCAAGTGGCTAACTTCCAAACAAAATCCGCTTACTGCCAGAACTATGGTAAACCGGGTATGGGAACAGCTATTTGGTTCCGGGCTAGTGGAAACACTGGAGGATATGGGCACACAGGGAAGCACGCCTACGCATATCGAATTACTGGATTATTTAAGTTTCCAGTTCATGAATGCAGATAGCTGGAGCACAAAAAAGTTGTTGCGAAAAATTGTGATGAGCAATACCTACCAACAGGTTTCGAAGGTTACACCCGGATTACTGCAAAAGGATCCCTACAATAAATTGTATGCAAGAGGCGCAAGGGTCCGTTTATCGGCAGAGCAAATCCGCGACCAGGCACTCAGCATCAGTGGTGTTTTAAGTAATAAAATGTATGGGCCCGGTGTGTTCCCTTACCAGCCGGATGGAATCTGGCTCTCTCCCTGGAGCGGGGCATCGTGGACGATGAGCGAAGGTGATGACAAATACAGGCGTGCCCTGTATACCTATTGGAAGCGCTCGGCGGCTTACCCTTCTATGATCACCTTTGATGGTGTTTCGAGGGAAGTTTGCACGGTTAGGCGAATCCGCACCAACACGCCATTGCAGGCACTTACTACATTGAATGATTCGGCATATATCGACCTGGCAAGGCATTTTGCGATTAGGATGCAAGCCAGCGGAATAAAAGAAACAGCCAAACAGATCAGCTACGGCTATACACTGGCGACAAACCATGCTTTAGACGAAAAGAAGTTAACCTCTTTGATAACCTTATATAAGAAGGCTTACAACCAATTTAAAAATGATCCTCAAAAAATGGACGGAATGTTGGGTCCAATGCCCACGTCAAGAAATGCAGAAACAGCAGCCTTAATTGTCGTGGCGAATGTTCTACTGAATTTAGATGAAGTTTTAACGAAGAACTAAGGAAAGGTTTGGCCACGAATGCACGAATGATCACTAGTAAATGAAAAATGCGTAGCAGCGATTTACCCTATCAACATAATCTTGCTTAACACATTTGTGCCAATTCGTTTCATTTGTGGCTAAAAAATATCCTGTCAGGGTTTGATAACAATATCGCTTTCTTTAGCCACCACGATCTGCGGCTTCCCTTTGAACATGGAAATACGCCCGGTGATACAAACATTTTTATCGATGTAAAATTCCTCGGGCTTATTTGCAAATGCTGTCCTGTTTTCACCATAAATTACAATGGTCAAGGGGGCATCGGGGTATTTAGCCCCGGCATTGAGTAATGTAGGCGCTCCTTTCCCATTCTCAAAATATCTTGCTCCGAAAATCCTGGTACAAACGGTAACTGAATCTCCGTCATGTTTAGCAACATCCGCGACATTTATTTCCTGTTGAGCAAAGCCAATGAACGATGCGCTGATCATCAATAACAAAAAAGTCGATTTTTTCATGTATTCATCATTTTGGCAAAAGTAGTTACAATAACTTTATTTGATGGGCAGTTCGAACAAACGATCTGATTTATAGTGGAATAGGTATTTTTTTCGTAAACTTTGCCAATAAATATTACGCTATGGATCATAAAAATAAATTAGACGAACTCAACAAGGAAGCCCTTGCAAAGTTGGAAGAATATATGAAAGAGAAGGGAAATTCTGGCAGCGAAAACCATGAAAAAGTTCATGCTGCCAAAGATGAATGGCAGGTAGCCTGGAGCAGGCTGATGGAAACCTTGCTTGCTTTGGAAAGATTAGAAATATAAATAATAGCAGCAGTAACTCTTCTCCGTTTAATGTTTCGGCTACGGCCCGCATTAATCTTCAACATTTTTTGAATGGGTTACATATTCTGTACAGGAACAATTTTTGCTTGCTTTAGACGGGCAAAAATTTAACTAAAGAAATATCGTTCGGATTATAAATTTTACTATTTTTATAATTCATCAAATAAAAAGGAGGTATTCATGCAATCTACAGATCAGTCATGGACAGCTCTGGTAACGATTAGTTAACTGAATGTCCACAAAATAATCTGCCGGCCTATGCCGCCGGAGGCCACCAGTAACAACTGGTGGTCTTTTTATAATTTACGCGTAGAGTTTGCAGGTGAGGCGGAAAATCCCCAGGCTAATGCTTGCATCCGCAACCCGCATACAACGAATCACCAAGAACTCATTTTTTAATTTTTTATTTAATTTGTATATTTGAATCAATCATTCCCCATAACAGTCCAGTCCTTTACGGTATTCGCATATTGTTGCGAAAATCCACTAATTCATTCTCTAACAAACTTTACTTGTATAAATAAGCTCCCGTGAATTCAATTAAAATGTTTAACCCGGAAAGTTTATAATAAAAAAAGCAATATATTTCAGGTCATGACTAAAAAAACCGCTTTTGTGTTCTCCGAATTATCTGAGCCACATCGAAACAGAACCAAACAAATCTTGAAAAAGCATCCTCATATCAGGAAGCTTATCGGGAAAAACCCTTTGACCATCTTTGCCATTGTAGGGTTAGTTGCATTCCAGGTAGTTATGGCATGGCTGCTTGCTGAACAATCCTGGTGGATCGTTCTTGCAGCAGCATATTTACTAGGTGCATTCGCAGATCATGCATTGTTTGTAATGATACATGAATGTGCGCACAGGTTGCTCTTTAAAAAGCCGGAGGCAAACAGGCTTGCTGGTATTTTTGCCAATATACCGCAACTTTTCCCGAGCTCGGTTTCCTTTGAAAGATATCATATCAAACATCACTCCTTCCAGGGCATACACGAACTGGATGCCGATTTACCGAATAAATGGGAAGCGAAGCTGATCAATAACTATTTCATCGGGAAGATTTTATGGCTCTTGTTTTACCCCCTTTTCCAGGTATTCCGTATCAACCGGCTTAAGGAAATAAAGCCATTTGATGGTTGGGTAGCACTGAACTGGGCAGTACAGATTGCATTTATCGTGGCCATTTCTTTGTTGCTTGGACCGAAGGCTATCGGTTTCTTATTGTTGAGTTTCTTCTTTTCCGTTGGGCTACATCCATTGGGTGCAAGATGGATACAGGAACATTATTTAACCCACGGCGAGCAGGAAACGTATAGCTATTATGGCCCTTTGAATACGGTGGCTTTTAATGTGGGATTCCATAATGAGCATCACGATTTCCCTTCTGTACCATGGAACCGGTTGCCCCAAATAAGAGAAGGAGCTCCTTCATTTTATAACAGCCTGTTTTTTCACACCTCCTGGACAAAATTATTTTTTAGATTTTTGTTTGATAAAGAAATTTCCTTGTTTTCAAGAATCGTAAGAAAAGATCGCGGTAAAGTAAAATTAACCGATGAATCAAAACCAGATATGGAAATGGTGAGTATGCATTAGGATTTTTGATGCGATAAGGCAATGGTGAATGGTCAATGGTGAAATGGAAAAATTTCTCTTTGATTATTCACCATTCTCATTTTATGCCTTGTTTCACGCCAAGGCGCAAAGGAGCAAAGGCGCAAGAATATGTTGTTTATTTTACCGGAACAAACTCAACTTGCAGGTGTTTTCAACCTTCAACCATCTCCCATCACCCATCAATCTTGAACCTTCAACCATCAACCATCACTCTTCAACCACCGCCTACCCACCAGCCGATGAATAAGACCGCATTATTATCTGAACTTGCTACCAACACATTTGTAATGATAAAACCTTCTGCCATCGAAGGAATAGGAGTTTTTGCATTGCGTGATATCCCTAAAGGTTGCCGCGATATGTTTTCCCGTTCCATGGCCGGCAAGGAGGAATGGATCAAAGTTCCTAAGGTTGAGGTAGACGGATTGCCGCCTCACTCAAAAACACTCGTGGAAACCTATTGCCTTTATGATGAAGAAAATTTCTTTATTCCTGAAGATGGTTTTAAAAAAATGGACCTCGTTAATTTCCTTAACCATTCCGATTCTCCAAATATCATATCCATCAATGAAGGAGAATTTTTTGAAGCGTTACGTGATATCAAAGCAGGTGAAGAATTGTTAGTAGACTATGGCGAACTGGTTAATGAACGCAGTATTGATGAGGCCTAAAGACGAACTCGAAGTGCAGATTCAGCGTACGAGTTGATGAAGTCGGCTGCTTTCCTTATAATTTTAAAACAAAAGCCTGCATCACTGCAGGCTTAATATAAATTACTTGCTGAGCACTCAATCAAACTGCATCAGAAAGAGAAGTAAAAGTAAAGTCCCTGATCTTCATCGGTGGTATCAATGCATGGGTTCCGGATTCACCACTGACCGTGCGTTCAGGTTTACCCAATGCCTCCAGGTTATTAAGCATGATGACGGCACTTTCATTGAAACGGAAATTTTTCACCGGGAATTTTATTTGGCCATTCTCAATATAAAAAGTTCCATCGCGGGTTAAGCCGGTATATAATAACGTTTGCGGATCCACCTGCCTGATGTACCAAAGCCTTGTGACTAATATTCCTTTCTCAGTTCCCTTGATCAAATCTTCAATAGACGCAGTGCCGCCTTCCATGATAATGCCGTCTGGTGCCGGGATGGATTTAACACCTTTTTTTTCGGCCCAATAACGGGAATAAAATAAGTTCTTCATTACACCTTTCTCAATCCAGCTTATCTTTTCCTGCGGTCTGCCGTCGCCGTTCCAGGGACTTGTCGGCAATTCAGGGTTCTGTGGATCAGAGTAAATATTTACTCGTTCATCCACCAGCTTTTCACCAAGTTTGGTTTTACCGCCTGCCTTGCTAAGAAAACTGCGGCCTTCATCGGCACTGCGGGCATCCATGGCAAACAACATTGTTTCCAATAAAACAATCGCGGCAGCAGGTTCAAGTATAACAGTATATTTGCCGGGCTCAATCGCTTTTGCATTACCTGAGCCGGTTGCTTTTTGTGCAGCAAACCTGGTTGATGCGGCCACATCCAGCTTGCTTACATCATTGTAACCCTTCGAGGCATACCCGGACCCTTTCTCATCCTTTGTTCTTAAAGTAACATTGAAATTTACATTGGTGGCTTTATTGTAAGCAAACAGGCCTTTTGAATTCATCATCGCATTGAACCCCGCGCTGTTTTCCAGAAATCCCGCGGCAGTCAGGTCATTTTGTTTTGCAATGGCAAGGCTTTGAGCCACGGCATCCGAGCGGAACTTAGGGCCAATTTCAGCAGTGGAGGGCTCAAAAGTTTTGGACTCCTCCAGGTATTGCTGCGGACCTAAAAAGGGCACGTATTCGGGATTTTCAGGAGCGAGTTGCGCAAGCTCTTCAGATCTTTTTACTACTTTTTGCAGCGATGCATCATCAAATTCATTAATGGTGGCAATACCGGATTTTTTTCCGAAAGAAGAAGTTACGGCCAATGTATTTTGTGTAATGCCACCACTGGTGGAAACCGAATTCCGGGCATAGCGGATATTTCCACCATCTGAGCCCGATAAATTTACTTCGCATTCATCCGCCTTTGAATAGCTCAATACTTTCTTTAACAATTCCATGGATGCTTCTTTTGTCAACAGGGGCATATACTTAAATTTTTCTTGCTGTATTAATTACGTTTACTCCATTAAACCTGGTAGTGGATGCACCATGCGAAACGGCACTTACCTGTCCCGGCTGTCCTTTTCCATCGAAAAAAGAGCCACCCATGCGGTAATCGCTTTCATCTGCGATTGCAGCACACGAATTCCAGAATTCCTGGGTATTAGACTGGTAAGCAACATCCCGTAACATGCCCGCGATTTTTCCATTTTTTATTTCGTAATACAACTGGCCGCTAAACTGGAAATTATACCGTTGCTGATCGATTGAATAGGAACTGTCTCCTACGATATAAATTCCTTTCTCCACATTTTTGATCATATCTGCCACACTCAAAGGCGATTTACCGGGTTGCAAAGAAACATTGGGCATGCGCTGAAACTGCACATCGCTCCAGTTATCCGCATAACAACATCCCTGCGAAGCATTCAAGCCCAGGATATGTGCCTGGTCACGTATTACCTGGTAGTTTACGAGGACTCCATCTTTTATAAGATCCCATTTACCTGTTTTCACTCCTTCATCATCATAGCCTACGGCTCCAAGCGACCCGGGTTGGGTTTTATCTGCAAAAATATTTACGGGTTTACTGCCGAAATTAAATTTCTTTGATTCCCATTTATCGAGCGTTAAGAAACTCGTTCCTGCATAATTGGCTTCGTAACCCAATACCCGGTCGAGTTCTGTAGGATGCCCGACAGATTCGTGAATCGTAAGCCATAAATTTGTGGGATCCAGCACCAGGTCGTATTTGCCCGCTTCCACTGATTTTGCAGCCAGCTTCTCCCCTACCTGCGCTGCACCAAGGGTTGCATCTTCCAACATATCATATCGGTTCTTGTATAAGCTGGTAACTCCTTTTATTTTTTCGGATTCGGAAGGAACCAGGTACTCGTATCCCATCCCTCTTGGAGCGCTTAATGCGTTGCGGGTTTCAAACTTGCCGGTTTTAGCATCGACTTTTGTGATGGTAAAAGTTGGCCAGATGCGATGTACATCCTGATCGATATAAGAACCATCGCTCGAGGCAAAATATTTTTGTTCATTTACTGCGAAGATGATCGAGTTAACATAGTTGGCGCCACTTTTCAACGCGGCACCGTTTACCGCCATCAACAAGTCTACTTTTTCTTTTATCGGAACTTCAAAAGTATTTTTTTCAATGGGTGCTTTCCATGACACTTCGCCATAACCCTTTTGTGGCGCCAGTTGCACGGGTTCACTTAACAATCTCGCATTTTCTTTGGCAATGACTACTGCAAGTTGAGCTGCTTTGGCAATGCTGTCATTATCGGTAGAATCCGTTGCGGCGAAGCCCCAGCTTCCATTAGCAATTACACGGATCCCAATGCCAAAAGATTCTGTATTTACGATGTTCTGCACTTTCTCTTCGCGGGTAATTACATATTGATTTAAATACCTGCCGATACGTACATCCGTATAAGTTGCACCTTTCGAAAGGGCTTCGTTGAGCGCTATATCTGCCATCCGTTTTTTTACCGCTACATCAATACTAAACCAGGGAGTATCTAATGGAACGGGATTCCCCAAAATCGGAATTCCGGGAAGCGCTGCGGCGCCAAGGCCCAGGGCTGTGATGGATAAGAAGTCGCGTCTTTTCACAATAGCATTTTAGTTTGGTGAGATAAAAAATATATCATGTAAATGCAATCTAAGATTAAGATGGAAATGTTTCAAATTCGAAGAAAAAATTATGATGAAAGGCAATTGCCGGCAATAAGTTGATGGTTGCTTGTTGAACCCCGGTTAAAACTGGCATAAAAATTACTCTAATGATATATCTGTTTATACCTCCAAAATAAGAGAAATGTCAAAACACAACCACGCAAAATCACCTAAAGATGTAGTGCTTGCTTTTGTACAAGCAATAAACGACGAAGATTTCAAAACGGCCAAAATCTATGCGAGCGAAAGCATGTCGTTTATGGGCGTGCTTGGCTCCCGCAATGGCTCCGATGCATATTTTGATGACATGAAAAAAATGCTCCTCAAATACGACATTTTAAAAGTGTTTACAGATGATGAAGATGTTTGTCTTCTTTATAATCTCACCATGGGCAGTGTAATCGTTTATGGCTGTGGTTGGTACAAAGTGGAGGATGGGAAAGTAGCCTCGCTGAGGGTAGTTTTTGATCCCAGGCCGATACTTCAATCCGCCAGTGAAAAATAATCGTTAGAGGTCTGGCATTTCTATTACAACAGGCGTGGTGATTACCAGGAAAACAATAGCAACCGTATAGAAATTAAACAAAAACTGATTTTCAATGGACAATATTGTAAATGAAAACGATCAAGAAAATGTACGTAAGCTTTACCAACTATTATTAACACATTGGAATAACCATGATGCAGCCGGCTTCGCAGGCTTGTTTGCCAGGGAGGGTAATTCGATTGGTTTTGATGGAAGCCAAATGAATGGGCAACAGCAAATCAATTAAGAGATTAATGCAATATTTGCTAATCACCCGGTGGCTTCTTACATCGGTATTGTCCGGGAAGTGAGGCCACTTGCCACTACCATTTTTCTACTACGTGCAGTGGCAGGAATGATTCCAGCGGGAGGATCAATTATTAATCCCGCCGTCAATGCGATCCAAACCATGATTGCACAAAAAGCCGGAGAGCAATTCCGCGTAGCGCTGTTCCAAAATACCCCGGCTGCTTTCCACAACCGGCCAAACCTGGTGCAACAATTAACCGCTGAGCTACAGCATGCTTTTGAGGAACAAAAACCTAATGAAAAGAATTACAAGCCATAACAGTGAATTATTAGAAAATAAAACAGGTAATCTCTTCCGGCAATTTCTTAAACTGGTTTAAAAACGTCATAGCCCTGCTTTTAAGTACCCCTAATGTCCTTTCCCGTGGAGAGCTTTGTTAATAAATTGCAAAATAAACAGTGCCCCAAAGAAGCGTAACAATAGAATGTACACCCGACTTTCCTGTATTTAACATTTTGTCAAAACTACCATTAAACCATTGATTCCATTTACCATCTTAATAGAAGGAAATGAGGCAATGGTTTTATTTTTTGAATTTGAGTCTTATCGCTGGAATCACAACCACGCAACCCCGGGTCCCTTCAGGAACGGGGTTTTTTACTTATGTTCACCTCGTACTGAATTTCAGCATTACGCTGACGCCACCCTTCATAAATTCACTACCGGGCCGGCCATGCTTCTTAATCTGCCTCTTATATCAATTTACTGGCATTGGTGAGATTGTCAATACATGTTTGCTGTACTATTCACCCGTAAATTATGAAAATGAAAAAAATCAGTATGGCAATTGGTTTTCTACTCGCTTGTAGTACGTTTTGTGTTGCCCAATGTGAAAAAAGCCTGGTGATTCATTCCAGCAAGACAGAATACCTTGGTGCCGACAGCCTTCTTCAGAATATGGTACCTGAAAATACCGTAATTGAAATAAATCACCCTAATATTGTTATCAGGCCCGGTGGTAAAAAAATGGAGGGAGTGATCCATTCCGATAGTTGCAGTTGGTCCATCCCTTACAAGGAAGGCAAATCCATCCTCAACACTACTTTCAAAGATGACCAGGGAAATAGTAAGAATGCTGTGATAACAATTAATGCAAAAGGGGAAAACTGACTTTTTTACTTCAGATGGAAGCCATGCCATTTATTATAAGAGTTCCAATGGACAAATTCGAAGAAGGAAAATAAATGAAGCCGTAAACACCTGGTATTAAATGCTTAACAAATCACTTAATTGATATCCTACAAAGCTACCGCCGATAATATTTTTTGGGCTAAAAAACAAAAGAAAAACGCCCATGAAAGGCATTTTTCCTTTTTTCTATGAATCGAAATCAGACAGCAAAAGAAGTTCCGCAACCGCAGGTCTTGCTGGCATTCGGATTGTTAAAAGTAAATCCGCGGGAATTCAAACCACCTTGCCAATCTACTTCCATACCCATTAAATATATTCCGTGTGTTTTCTCCATGATGCATGGAATTCCTTCTATTTCAAAATGTTCGTCCTTATCAGTAGGTGCATCAAATCCCAGTACGTAGGTCATTCCGCTGCAACCGCCACCTTTTACGCCCAATCTCAAAACATTGCTTTTGTCAAAACTGTCTTCGCTCATTAAACGCCTGATTTCTTCTACAGCGCCTTTTGTCAAACTAACCGGTATTGCTATTGCTTCCATATTATTTTTTATTATGCAAAGGTATAAAAACATTTTAAACCGTCTCCCCACCTGATTTTCCGAAAGAAGGAATTTATTAGCTGCCACATCCTATTTTTGTAATAAAAAACATGTTGTTATTTGAAGTTGGATTTCCTGAGTTAACCGGAATAGCAATCGTTATGCTCTTTGGTTTAGTATTCTATTTATTAACGGAATTACGCCTGTTAAGGAGAGAAATGAAAGTGCAACAACCTGTGCCGGCTGCAGCAAATGGACTGTTGCCGCTACAGGCTTACGAGCGGCTTACTTTGCTTACGGACCGGATCACGCTAAAGAACCTGGTTTCCCGGATGCATTCCGTTGGTTTAACTGCGGATGAATTACAAGCGGGGATGGTAGAGGCGATCCGGAACGAGTACGAGCACAATACCACGCAGCAGATGTATGTCAATCCTGAAGTTTGGAAAGCAGTGACCAATATGAAGGAACAAAACATTTTTATTATCAACCAGCTTTCGGCAACATTGTCTCCCGGAGCGAATGCGACCGATTTAAGTAAACTGATCCTTGAATACGCATCTAACAACAATTCCGAACTGGGACCCGTTGTGTTGGACGCGATTCAATTTGAAGTCAAGAAATTAATTTGATGGATAATCACAAATGAAGGATGACTGGTCTTTACGCCAACATTAGCATCTGTCGACTATTTCAAGATCATTGATAATTTTTTCTCCAAAGCGGGTCCACGCAAATTCTTGGCGATGATTCTTCCTTCCGGATCAATCAAAAAGTTTTGAGGAATGCTTGTTATTTGAAATTGTTGTGCTACAGCATTCGACCAGTACTGCAGGTCGCTAACGTGTCCCCAGGTAAGTCCATCCATATTGATCGCATCAATCCAGGATTGTTTTGCCCTGTCTAAAGAAACGCCCAGCACTGTAAAGTTTTTATCTTTGAACTTGTTATAAGTGGCCACTACGTTAGGATTTTCCTGCCTGCAGGGCCTGCACCAGCTGGCCCAAAAATCGATCAGTACATATTTGCCACGATATGATGTAAGACTCACCGGCTTCCCTGTTGTGTCGGCCTGGGTAAAATCCGCCATTACGGTACCGATCGCGTTTCTCTTTGCTTCGGTAATTTGTTGGGCCACATAACTTCCCATCGGTGATTTCTTTACCTCCGGTGATAAAAGTCCAAACAACTCTTCAGTGGTTTTTGTATCATCAGCAAGTTGGCTATACCGGATGATGGCCAACGGGGAAATATAAGAACCGGGCTGATTTCTCACAAAACTGGCAGCAACTTCTTTAGCTCCTGCAAAAGCTCCGGAATCATACACGGCATTCTGAGCGAATACTTTTTGGTAGGGCATCAATAAATAAGACAACTTATTGTAATCATAATTAGAAGGGGACCCTGAAGTAGTAACATATTCCAGGGAATCTTTTTTCCCGGTAATTTTCACAGTACTATTGTCTAAAAACAGGGTGATATAAGGAGGCGTTTTATTAATTAATATCACCTTAAAATCCGGGGTGGACACTTTCCCTTTGAATGCAAATGTATTTTTACTGATAATGGTTTCCAATTCCGGAGCTCCTGTCTGACCATTCAGCAGAGCGACAGGAGTGCCGTCGGGAAAGCCAGTAATATTAGCCTTGATCGTAAAACCAACAGAGAGCTTAGGTTCGGCTACTGTTACAGTATTTGCCACTTTTGCAGGCTTAGCAGCCGTTTTTACCTTTGCTTTCGTTTGTGCAAAAGCCAACACAGGAAATAGCAGTACGAAAAGGGAAATTTTATACATATAATCAATTATTGGCGCAATTTAGCCAGATTTAACGATAATGAATTAGTGCAGGATCGCATTTAGGAATTCTTTAGTAGTAAGATCAATATCCATTGAATGCTCAAGCGCCCTTATGTAGGCGCTCCCAATGATAGCGCCATTGGTATATTGACAGGCCGATTGGAAAGTTGATTTGTCCTTTATACCAAATCCAACCAGGATGGGATTCTTCAATTTCATGTCCTGCAACTTCTTAAAATACATTTCCTGGTCTTCAATGGCCTTATTGTTGCCGGTAGTAGATGAAGAAGATACAGCATATAAAAAGCCACTTGATAAGCCGTCGATTTTCCTGATTCGCTCTTCGCTTGTTTCCGGGGTTACAAGAAAGATAAAACGAAGTCCATGTTTTTCAAAGAGTTGCTGGTATTCAGTTTCAAACTCGTACATGGGCAGATCGGGTAAAATGATTCCATCCACACCAACTTCCTCGGCAATTTTACAAAATTTTTCAAGCCCAAACTGGAGAATAGGGTTCATATACCCCATCAAAATAATTGGTAGTTCGATGGTTTCCCTGATGTTTTTCAATTGTTCAAAAAGTACAGGAATACTCATGCCGTTTTCGAGCGCAACCATATTGCTTTGCTGAATTACGGGTCCATCCGCCAGCGGATCGCTGTAAGGCATGCCAATTTCAACAATATCTGCACCGCGAAGTTGCAAAGATGCCAGCACCTGCTGAATACTATCGAGCTTCGGGTAACCCGCCGTGCAATAAACATTTAATACCCGGTGATGCTTTTCTTTAAATAACTGGTCAATTCTGTTCATAATGTCAATGGTGAATGGTCAATGGTGAATGCAATGTCCCGCACTGGCCGTTCGCCGTTCGCCAGTTCCATTTTGATATTCGATCTTTTGTAGATCGAGTCGGTAATAGGCACTTCAATAAACCCGTATTTTTTATAAAGATGTATTGCCGGCAGCAGTTTTGTATTGGAATACAATATTAATTTCGTAAGTTTTAGTGCTGCAGCTTTTTCAATACAAAATTCGATCATCACATTTCCAATCTTAATTCCCTGGTATTTTTCATACACAGCCATTTTCGATAACTCGTACACGCCCTTTGATTCTTTTAATAAGGCAAAGGTTCCCGCAACTTCTCCGTTTATTTTGGCGAAAAAAATATATCCTCCCTGGTCGATAAAGAAGTGTTTCGGATCGTTTAACATTTGATGATCTATGGGCTCAACAAAAAAGTATTTTTCAAGCCAACCGGTATTGAGCCTGGTAAAATGCATAGCATTTTCTTCACTGAATGGAACGATTTCTATATTTGCCACAGCCGCTGTCACTTTAAATATTTCATATAGGTTGCCAGGTCTTTATCTCCCCTGCCGCTAAGACAGATTACCACTACATCCTCTTTTTCAAATTGAATATCATTTAATACTGAAAATGCGTGTGCCGTTTCCAGTGCAGGGATAATGCCTTCGGTTTTGCTAATCTCAAATCCCGCCGCTAATGCCTGTTCATCAGTAGCGCTCATAAAAGTTCCCCGACCGCTTGCATATAGATGCGCCTGCAACGGCCCAATACCGGGATAATCAAGTCCGGCTGAAATGCTGTGGGGTTCAGTTACCTGGCCATCTTCGGTTTGCATGAGCAAACTTTTGCTGCCATGTAAAATACCTGGCTTCCCTAACTGCGTGGTGGCAGCGCTCATGCCGCTGTGGATACCACAACCCGCTGCTTCCACGGCTATCAATTTCACCGACAGATCATCCAGGAAATGATAGAATGCTCCACTGGCATTACTACCGCCACCCACGCAGGCAATTACATGTGTAGGCAATTCGCTGCCGGTTTTTTCGAGCAATTGTTTTTTTATTTCTTCGCTGATAACACTCTGAAAACGTGTCACCATATCCGGGTAAGGGTGCGGACCAACAACGCTCCCAATGATATAATGGGTATCCACCGGGTTATTGATCCAGTCCCTGATCGCCTCATTAGTAGCATCTTTTAGAGTTTTGCTGCCGCTTACCGCGGGCACAACGGTCGCACCAAGCATCTTCATGCGGGCAACGTTTGGTGCCTGCCGTTCAATATCCTTTTCGCCCATGTATACGATGCACTCCAATCCTTTTAGGGCACAAACCGTTGCGGTGGCTACACCGTGCTGCCCCGCACCCGTTTCAGCAATAATGCGTTTTTTTCCCAGCCTTTCTGCAAGCAATATTTGCCCTACGGTATTGTTGATTTTATGTGCACCGGTATGGCAAAGATCTTCGCGTTTTAGATAAATGGACGTACCATGTTTCTTGCTCAGCCGTTCTGCCAGGTACAAAGGGGTTGGCCTGCCCACATAATCTCTCAACAACTGTTGAAACTGTTGCTGGAAAGCGGGATCATACATTATCTGCAGGTATTGTTCCTGCAATTGTTTTACATTGGGATACAACATTTCGGGGATAAACGCGCCGCCGAAATTGCCGTAATAGCCGTGTTCATCTACCGAAAATTGACTTTCTTTTACTGTTGCCATTTTACTTCATTTTGTTCCGGAATTTTTGAATAGCCCGGGATTTTTTATTGCTTGACAAGCATCACAACTTTGGTCATCCTCGTTGTAAATATGATTTTTTACTTTTTCTTTTTAGTAAAAAGATAAAGTAATCTCTCTTGTGCGGCATACCCATTGGAAACCTTGCTCTGACCTCACAGGTTTTGAAAACCTGTGAGGTCTTTTCCTGTGAGAAATATATTTTCCCGCTAAGTCTTCATCATACAATCAATTCCAAAAACTTCAAATCCATCCAGCGATTGAATTTAAATCCCACTTCTTTGAAATGGGCCACTTCAACAAAACCAAATTGCTGATGTAGTTTGATACTTATTTCATTGGAACCTTCAATGCCTGCAACGATCGCATGCAGCCCCAGTTCCTTTGCTGCGTTAATAAGTGGAGGCATTAACAATTTAGCGACACCCCTGCCTCTTTTATCAGCCGCTACATAGATGGAATTTTCAACGGTAAACCGGTATCCTACCCATGGACGAAAAGGGCCAATGGTGCTAAACCCCACAACACTCCCGTCTTCTTCTTCCGCTACAAATACCGGGAACCCTTGCTCGCTTTTTAATGCAAACCATTCCTTTCGCATTTCCAGGCTGTGTGGATCATTGTGCCAGACAGCTGTTGTATTCAGGATGATCTCATTGTAAATTTCCAGCATTGCCGGTAAATCATTTTCAGTTGCATGCCTGGTTGTTATCATATAGAACCTGCTGAATTATTTGCCTTTCGTTGATAAGCAATTATTGTTTGCATTGCTGTATAGCGATCTTTTGTACAAGAGTGCGACGCCACCGAAGCTTAATAGCATTCCTTTCGCCGGGCCAGAAAATATACATACTCTCCGCGGCAAAAGTGCCATTCCAATTCATTCTTATTTTCAATTAATTTCTTATTTTTTTAGTCCTTGCCTTAATTGAAGTAATAAGGCCATGTCCTTTACGCCCGGACCTTTTTCAAACCGGCTGTTTACATCCACACCAAAATAATCCGGGTGCTTAAACGCTTTTATTTTAGCAATGTCATCCACGCTGATCCCGCCGCTTAAAAAGAAAGGCTTTTCAATTTTGCTTTTCGTGATCAGTTTCCAATCGAACTTTTCGCCCGTTCCACCATGCAGGCCTTCTTTTGAAGCCGTATCAAATAAATAATAATCGCATACTTCGTCATAATCCGCCACCATTTTATCAATGGAAGAATTTCCATTAATGGCAAATGCCTTGATCACTTCCACATCTTCGGACAACTGCTCACAGAGTTCAGGAGTTTCCTGTCCGTGCAACTGAACCACATCCAATTCATATTCTTCCACCGTTTGTATTATTTCATCGTATTCTGCATTCACAAAAACGCCCACTTTCTTCACGTCAAAATCAGTCGCCTGCAGTTCTTCTTTAAAAATTTTGCCCACTACATATCTGGGAGAATCTTTGTGAAAAATTAAACCTGCAAAAGCAATGTTCAAACCATCTAGCTGTTGCAATTGCTTTAGTTGTGTAATACCACATACTTTAATGTTCATCGTTGTTGTTTTCTGAATTATTGTAATTGTTTTGTAAACTTTTTTATAAGATCCATATCCTTTACGCCGGGCATCAGTTCAAACTTGCTATTGATATCAATTGCAAACAATGCTTTAGCTTCGGGCCTGCTTTCGAAATCTTTTAATTTGTCAACATCACCCGGCTCTATTCCGCCACTTAAAAAATAGGGCTTGCCCACGGTTACACCATGTAGTTTGTCCCAGTTGAATTTTTTTCCTGTTCCTCCATATCCCACGCCTTCGGTATCAAACATAAACATATCGCAAACATCCATGTACTCCCTGATCCTCCATCCAAGGTTATCCGTTTCACTTACCCGGAATGCTTTAACAACAGAAATATAATCGGCTATCTTTTCGCAGTACCTGGCGGTTTCATCACCGTGCAATTGTACCATGTGCAGCCTGCATTCATCCACCATTTGTAAAACTTCCTCGATAGAAGCATTCACAAATACGCCTACTTTGTTGGTATTATTTTCTTTTTTTATTTGCGTTGTAGTCATGTGACGCAAAACATACCGGGGCGACTTAGGATAAAAAATAAGCCCGGCAAATGCTGCACCTACCTCTGGAAGCATCGACAGTTGTTCAATCTGGGTGACGCCACATACTTTTACTCTCATTGTACTTTTGCATTTAATTGTTCTACAAACGCGGCAAAAGCAATCGTTGGGTTGGGTTGTTTCATGAAATTTTCACCGATCAAAAAGCCCCTGAATCCGGCCCGCCTGAAGGTACAAATTGTTTCAACATCGTTGATGCCACTCTCTGCAATTTTAATTTTGCCCACGGGGATTTTCTTACCCAATTCAATCGAACGGTTAATGTCTACGGCAAACGTTTTGAGATCGCGATTATTTACACCCACCATTTCAGTTTCATCACAAATATGTTTCAGCTCTTCTTCATTGTGTATTTCAAGCAATACTTCCAGTTGTAAACTTCTTGCAAAAGTTGCAAGTTCCTTTACCCTTTCCGGCGTTAAACAAGCGGCGATTAACAAGATCACATCCGCACCCATTGCCCTTGCTTCGGCTACCTGGTATTCATCGATCATAAAATCCTTTCGAAGAATAGGGATATTATTTACCCTGGCTTTCCTGAGATCATTGGATGAACCTCCAAAGAAATGCTCATCTGTAAGAACGGATAAACAACTTGCTCCGTACAATGTATACCCACTTGTTACCTCCTCCACATCGGCGGTATTATTAATAATTCCTTTGGAAGGCGACTGCCGTTTAAATTCCGCAATGATGCCTGTTTTTGTTTCATCCAGCAGAAATTGCTTCAGCGAAAATACCGGACGCGAAAAAAGTTCATTTTGAATCAATTCTTCAATGCTCACTTTTTCTTTGGCAATGGCTACTTCTGTTTTTTTATGGGCTATTATTTTGTCTAAAATGTTCATCCGCGGATTTACTGAATTAGTAAAAATTAATCAATTGGTAACAGGCAATAAAACAATTGGCAACAGGCAAAAAGAAGATACTCACGATTCACCATTGACGATTCATCCCCGTCACCATGCACAAAGTTTTTTCGTTGCTTCCAGCGCCTTCCTGCTTTCAAGGCTTTCTACTGCCAGCTGGTAACATTCATCGTAGTCCTTGTATTTTCCGGTGCATTGTAGCGCCATCGCCGAGTTGGCCAGTACCACTGCGTTCTGTGCCCAGGTGCCTTTGCCTTCCAGAATATGTATGAATATTTTCGCTGCCTCTTCCACGGTATTTCCACCATAGATGTCTGCGGCGGATACGGGTCGCTTGCCCAGTGTTTCAGCGCTCATGATCTTTTCCCCTTCATTGGTAATCACTTTTGTATCGCCGGTTAAAGATATTTCGTCATACCCGTCAAGGCTATGAATGATCGTGAAATTTTTATCGGTCTGTTGCAGCAGGTAATTGTAAATGCGGGCCATTTCAAGGCTATAAACCCCTACTAATTGATGCTTCGGAAATGCCGGGTTTACCATTGGGCCAAGCATATTAAAAAAAGTGCGGACACCTAAATTTTTTCGTACTGGTCCTACCACTTTCAACGCAGGATGAAAGAGAGGTGCATGCAAAAAACAGATATTGGAAGTTTCAAGTTCTTTCTTCAATAAAGCAGTATCGTTTTTAAACCGGTATCCCAATTGCTCCATCACGTTGCTCGACCCGCTGATAGATGTGGCGCCGTAATTACCGTGCTTCGCAACTTTATTGCCTGTACCGGCCACAATGAAGCAACTTAGCGTGGAAATATTAAATGTGTTTTTGCCATCCCCTCCTGTACCGACGATATCCATTACTTCCTCACCGTTTAAATCTACGCGGATGCACAATTCCAATAAAGCATCTCTGAATCCCTGTAGCTCATCAATAGTGATACTGCGCATAAGGTAAACCGTAATGAAAGAAGCGATCTCACTTTCATTGTACATACCGCCTGAGATATTGACCAACACATCTCTCGCCTGTTCCCTTGAGAGGCTTTTATGTTCGAATAAAAAATTTAATATCTTTTTCATTGTCTGGACTATGATTTATAAGATTTTTATGATTAATGTGATTTACGGGATTCTATGACTTTATTTTTGCGCTTAAATAGCAACCTGTAAAACACCCGCCCTCTCCCCACTCTTTACTCTTTACTCTTTACTCTTTACTCATCACTCATCATTCATCATTCATCATTCTTCACTCATCATTCATAACTCATCACCTCATTCACTCAGCCAATTCCTCATTATCTTTTCCCCTTGCGGCGTTAATACACTTTCGGGATGAAACTGTACACCTTGTACATCGTAGGTTTTGTGTTGTAAACCCATTATGAATCCGTTGTGATCGACGGCCGTCACTTCCAGTTCCTCCGGGAAATTATTTTGATCGACTATCCAGGAATGATATCGGCCTACTTCAATTGTGTCGCCTAAATCCCGCAGGATTTTAGATTGGGGGTTGCTGATTTTTATGGCAGTCGCTATTCCATGATATACTTTATCGAGGTTCACGAGTGTGCCGCCAAAAGCTTCCCCAATTGCCTGGTGACCCAAACAAACACCCAATATAGATTTACTTGCAGCATACTCTTTGATCAGTGGCAAGAGCAGGCCGGCTTCTTCAGGAATGCCTGGCCCGGGCGATAAAATGATTTTATCATAGGCTTTCACTTGTTCCAATGTTATCTGGTCGTTGCGAAAAACATCCACTTTCTGGTGCAGTATTTTTTCCACCAAATGCACAAGATTATAAGTAAAGGAATCATAGTTGTCAAATACCAATATTTTCATCTCAAATATTTTGTGCCATTACAATGGCTTGTTTTAATGCGTTCAATTTATTATTCACTTCCTGCAGTTCACTTTCGGGATTGCTGGCGGCTACAATACCGGCGCCTGCCTGGTAAACCAGCGTGTTGCCTTTGCTTAAAAAAGTGCGGATCATGATGGCATGATTACAACTTCCGTCAAAACCGATACAGCCGATTGCACCGCCATAATAACTCCTGCCGGTTGGTTCGTATTCATTGATTAATTGCATTGCTTTAAACTTCGGTGCACCACTCAATGTGCCTGCGGGAAAGCTTACTGCCAATAACTTAAACGGATTGGTCTCTGAACCTACGGTTCCGGTAACCTCACTAACCAGGTGAATCACGTGGGAGTAATAGTTCACCTTCTTGTATTGGGTAACATTTACATTGGAACACATCCGGCTCAGATCATTTCTTGCTAAATCAACCAGCATTACATGTTCTGCGTTTTCCTTTACATCATTTTCCAGTTGAACAGCCAATGCCTTGTCGGTATCATCATTGCCTGTTCTTTTGAAAGTGCCGGCGATCGGGTGCACAATGGCTTTACCATTCTGAACAATGAGCTGGCTTTCTGGTGATGAACCCATTAGTTTATAATCCCCATAATCAAAATAAAACAGGTACGGACTTGGATTGATACTCCGAAGTGCCCTGTACACATTGAATTCGTCGCCTGAAAAGGATTGCTGAAAGCGCCTGCTTAGTACGATCTGGAAAACATCGCCGCGATGACTGCTGGCAATTCCCTTCTTAACCATTTCAATATATTCCGCATCCGTTAGGTTGGATGTTTCTTCGCCTTTGGGGGCAAAGGGAAAGCTGGGCACATTTTTACTCTTGATAAGACTTTCGATCACCTCCACTTCACTGTCAATCCCTTCAATTGAATTTTCGCAGATAAACAATTCGTTTTTGAAATGGTTGATGGCGATAACATATTGGTATAAACGATACCTCATCAACGGAATGCCGGCGCTTGCCTGCTGATGCCCGTTCTGTAATTTTATCGTATCAAAAAATTGCACAGCATCGTACGTACTGTAGCCAAATAGCCCCTGCGCCACATTGATTGGTTTTGGCACAACTTCATTGATTTCAAAACGCTGCATAAAATCCCACAAATGATCAGGAACCTTTGCAGGATTAATTATTTTCATACTCTCCGGGCTTTGTCCAGGTAACTTAAATTCGATGGTGGATGCCGTTTTAATCTCGATACCGGCAATAGCGTGAATACCAATAAAGGTGTAACTGTTTTCGCCGGCATGATAATCAGAACTCTCCAATAAAATTGTATCACGGAAGCGATCCCTAAGGCGAAGGTAAATCCCTACAGGCGTGTGAACATCCGCAAGCAGTTTCTTGTAATTGGTTTGAATCTTTATTTTTTTCATAAACCCACCCCGAAGGGTTTTAAATTTAAGCGATCAGGCCATTTTTAAGTCGGCAATTGATCAATTAAGAGATTAACAATTTTGCGATCCAGGACACATTGAGTACATTAAAAAACCCCAACACGGTTGTGTCGGGGCCTTAATATTTAAATATAAAAATAGCATTGCGACACATCAAAATATTGACTGCCACCACCAACTATTGCTATTTAAATGTATTATTTTCATTGCTGCTGCAAAGATGTGTTCTATTTAATTAATAAAAAAACTTTTTTTATAATTTCACTAAAACGGTCGCTCGTTTAAAATAAGGTGGCACGATAGGTGCCCTGATAGTAAATAATTATTGCCGGAACAGCAGATTGTATGCTGCTCCGGCTACTCCACACTAAATCAAATACTGTATTTTAAAACATTAAACTATGAAAGTTATCATCTTTGGAGCTACGGGAACGGTAGGCAGGCAATTGGTAAAACAAGCATTGTATAGAGGCCACGAAGTAAAGGCATTTGGGAGAAATGTGTTTACGGACAACCTGCCTGCAGATGAAAAACTTGAACTGGTGCAGGGGGCTTTGTTCGATGAAGGGCAGGTGTTCAAAGCTATAAAGGGATGTGATGCAGTGCTATCTTCATTAGGCGGAGATTCTTCGGGCAGTGATGTAACGAGGTCTCTTGGCATGAAGAATATCGTGGCACAAATGCAAAAGGCAAGCGTTCGGAGGATTGTTGCAGTGGGCGGAATGGGATCATTGAACGCCGAGGAAGAACTTTTGGTAATGGATACCCCGGAGTATCCTAAACAATTTTTGCCGGTGAGCAAAGAACATTTGAAGGCACTTGAGTTTTTAAAAACATCTACACTTGACTGGACGGTTGTTTGTCCGCCGGATATCATCAATGCTGAACCAACGGGCATATTTGTAACGGCAGCTGATTACCCGCCCACACCCAATTCCAACCGGATTAATTCAGGGGATCTTGCTTTATTTATGTTAACCGAATTAGAGAGAAATGAGTTCATTCATCACCGGGTGGGCATTTCAAATTAAACGTAATCTTTTCATCGAGGATTAAACAACCAGCCTTTCACTAGCAAGAGGGAATAGGTTCAAATGCTTTGCACTGAGTAAACGAATTCCATTGGTATGCTTCTTGATCATCGCTATTATATAAAAATTTTTGTATGAAAAATATAAAAACACAAACGCCAAAACATAACACTAAGTTTAACGACAATAAACCCCGACCCGAGATAAGGGATGACATGGATAGCCGCGAAGGTGAAGAACAGGAGGATAAAGGCGATGACATTACTCATAACAAAAAAGAGCATAAGAGTAAAAAGCCTGGTAAGCAAGACTGATATTCCTATTTCCAATTATTATATGTCAGATGATGGGGCAAAATTCCCATTGTATTATGTTATGCCATCTCGATAGAAGGAATACCCGAACGATCCTGGCGATATAGATTTAGTTATAAGCCAGGCATAGTAAGATGGAGTAAAGAAAGAATATTGTAGGTCAAAAAGCATGGAATCACTATTAGTCCTGCTTCATTTTAATTAATATTCGGCGGAAAAAGTTTTTAGGCATAAAATCCGTCATCCCAAAATGCCATGGCCATCATAAAAAAATCAACGTGTAATATAGACGCAATAAGCGATTGCAGCAAAAAGAGCCCTTTTAACGATCATGAAAGGCATGATAAGTTAATAATTTAAATGTAAATGCCCGCCTTACTTTTGTATCAGCAAGACGGGCATTTAAGATTCAGCAGTCAATTAAGAAAAAACAATCAATCGTTAGTACGTCACAAATATAAGGGGTTGAACGTTACGAGAGAAAAAAAATATTAAGATTTTCATATAGCAAGCAATCGTTAAAGTCCTCCAGTTTCTACTGGAGGGCTATTTTTTTGCCCCTCCCCTTCATAACAAATAGCAATCAACGCATATATTACCACAGTTTGCATTGTAGACATAATCATACTACCTCCTGACCAGTGCGGATGCAGACAGACTTTTGTCGTCTTATTGGAATTCGTATTTTTATATTTAAAATCAGGATCATAATACTAGCACCCTGCACTATCAACCCATGAGATTGAGCACCCCCGTAAAAATCAGGTCACTAACACAGTTGTATGATGTATTGCCAGTAGATGAAAAAATTATTGTGGATGTGCTAAGGCAAATCATCCTTGAAAATTTACCGAAAGATTTTAAAGAAAAAATCTCGTACAATGTGCCCTTCTTTTATGGCAAAAAAGGCGTCTGTATTATTTGGCCAGCTACAATTCCCCGGGGTGGAATCAGGCGGGGTGTTTTGCTTGGATTTTGGCATGGCAATATATTGAATGACACGGACAATTACCTCACGCACGGAAAAAACAAACAAATATTTTATAAAATATTCAATGCGGTTGAGGAAATTGATGAAACAGCAATCGTAAAATTATTACGAGAAGCAGTTAGAATTGACGGACTTGCAAATCGATCAAAACCAAAACATTGTTAATGAGTAGGCATTTCATTAGCGGATATTATAAAATGGTTGGCACGCTTTGAAATGGCAAACGCACCACATTCAGTATTTTCCACTTATTTTTCTAGTCAGCTGCAAATGATGCAGTGCCCCGCCAATTCGATACGCCTGCCAACATCTACAAGCGAACTATGATATCCCTTACCTTTTTAACATAATGTCCTCCAAATAAAATTGCATGTACCAATAAAGGATATAATTGTGTAAATGGCAATCTTTGGTGCCAGCTACTCTCCAGCGGGTACACATTATTGTATGCATCATAAAATTGCCGTTGAAATCCACCAAATAAACAGGTCATCCCAATATCCATTTCCCTGTGGCCATAGTAAACAGCCGGATCAAAAATAGCAGCTTGTCCATTTTCAGCAACCATATAATTGCCGCTCCATAAATCGCCATGAAGCAAAGCAGGTGATTCTGGTGGAAACACATTTTCAAGCGTATTGCAGAATGATTCCGCGGCACTGATATCCGTGTTGGTGAAGGCGCCGGACGAATAAAGCGTTTTTACTAATGGCATAATGCGACACTCAATGTAAAACGAGTGCCATGTGTCATATTGCTGATTTTTTTGCAAAAGGCTTCCGATGAAATTTTCCTCGTTCCAGCCGAAGTAAGGTTTGGAATGCTGATGCATCATTGCAAGACCGGCACCAAAATTCTCCCAAAAATTAGCTTTGGGCATCCCTCTCCCTAGCCATTCCATTAATAAGTATTGTTCATTATGAACTGTGCCGGATTTGATTACCTGTGGCACCGTAAGGCTGGAATTTTCGCTTAAGGCAAGGAGGCCCGCCGCTTCCTTTACGAACATATCGGGGTATCGCTGGTGATCATTTACCTTCAAAAAGTATTTGCCGGTGGCAGTGTATAAACAATAAGCACGGTTGATATCTCCGCCATGCACCGCTTCATAGCGGCTAACCGTCAAACCGCAGTCAGCAATTATGGATTGTAAAGGCATACCTAGAACTAATGAATGAACCTTTTAATAACACTTATAATCAACGTCAATAGTACACTGAAGATGATCATAGTGACCATAGGAAAATAAAACCGGAAGTTTTCCCTTTCGATCCTGATATCACCAGGCAGGCGACCGATCCAATGCAGTTTATCATTAAAAAAATTAATGATCACACCGGCTAAAATAACCACGATTCCAATAAGAATAATCCATTTTCCCGTATCGCTGTTCATCGCAAAAAAAATTAAATCATTTTACTTTGTGAACCGCCACCTGTAGTATTGCCTAATATTTCTGAACGATATTATAAAAAAAGAAACCAGGTGGGCCCTCTACACCTGCCCTGGCCATTTTCTGTTTCAACACCGGTGACTTCAAGAACGCTGTTGCTTTTTGGACATCCGTAACAGCAAAAATGCTCGTTACCAAATGATTGTCACCAAAGCTGTAGCCAAGTCCCCGATCTTTCAACCCAGCCTCCAGCCTTGACTGCCTGTCCTTATCAAATTCCTTTTTCCAACTATCCCAGTTTTTGACTTCGTAGTCTACCATCAGGCGTGCATTTTGCTCAACTTTTGTGGAATCGTGCATTATCCTGTCCAGGTAGATTATCCTCGGCCTCCCCATTACACGACTTTTTTTCATATAAGCTTTGGTCCCATAGAAATCCATGAACTCCTTCGCGTTTTTTACATCATCCATCTTTAGAATCGCTATCACTATATTTGAATCACTCATTCCTCTACCCAGGAGATATTTCGTTAATCCGTGCAAACGGTGGATAGAATCCTGTGATTCATATTCTTTCCTCCACTTGGCAAAATTGATCACTTTATGTCGAATGATCAATTCATTTCCCGGTTTGTGTGGCGCGACTGGCGCTTGCATTTGCGTGTGGGCAGAATCTATGATATTTTCACTGGCCTGCCTGTTAGTTCTGGAACTACAGGAGAAGAAAAAACATAGCACCATCGCAACCATTGGCGTAAATGATAATTTGTTTTGCTTCATCTTAAATGTTTAAATATGGGCTTTGGAAAATTCAGCCTCGATTTCTCCCCATCAAATTGTTTATGAACATTAGTCTCCATTTGAAAATATGTAAGAGCATGCTACCTATAAAAGGCACAATAAAAGTAACATAAATCAAATTTGTAATTTATATTTAAATAATGATATGCATCAAATCCCACAAACGTCCCAACCCTATTTTTGAAGCGCTCTTTTTAAAATACTTAATTGCTTTTTTGATTGTGTGGACGGTTCCGAGCTCAATAGTTGCACAGGTAGCACCCGCACATATTGTAATTGTTATACTTGAAAACCGGGCTTATAGTCAGTTGAGAGGCAATCCACTAGCGCCTTTTATCAATAGCCTTATTGTTGATCCGTACACCGCAACACTTACACAATCGTATGGTTTAACACATCCAAGCCAGCCAAACTATATTCATCTTTTTTCAGGAAGCGACCAGGGCGTAACAAATAACAATTTGCCGGTTGGCTTGCCTTTTACCGCCCCCAATCTGGGCGCAGCTTTGCTACAAAAAGGATTTGGGTTTACAGGCTATTCGGAGGATTTGCCATCGATTGGTTTTACAGGTGAAATATCCGGCACCTATGTCAGAAAGCATAATCCATGGGTTAACTGGCAGGATAGTCCTATCAATGGAATTTCCGCCTCACAAAATAAACCTTTCACCGACTTTCCTACAGATTATTCAACACTGCCAACCGTGTCTTTTGTTATTCCCAACCAGAACAATGATATGCACAACGGTTCACTGGCGCAGGCAATACCCTTAGGCGATGCATGGCTGCAAAAAAACATGGGAAAGTATATTGAATGGTGCAAAACCCATAACAGTATTTTTTTACTCAGCTTTGATGAGGATGATGGACTGCATAATAACCAGGTACTCACCACCATTACGGGCGAACATATAGCCGCCGGAAATTACAACCAGCCGGTAACTCATTATAATATTCTAAGAACTATGGAGGAGTTGTACCAACTACCCTATGCTGGTAGGAGCGCTGGCTCACTGGCGCTTCAATCTATTTGGAAGACGGTAGCTGTCTGCAATGGCGCTAGCACAACATTAATGGCTAATTTAAGTGGCATCTCTTATCAATGGCAGGTGAACGAAGGGAATGGTTTTATAAGTGTATTGGACAATAGTAACTATAGCAGTGCAAATAAGCAGGCCCTTCAGTTGAGCAATCTTCCCCCGGCATGGAACGGTTATGTATACCGGTGTATTGTCGACGGAGTATATAGCAATCCACAAACCATCCGATTGGTTAATTACTGGACAGGAGCTGTCAGCAGTCTTTGGGAAAATCCGTCTAACTGGAGTTGTGGATCCTTACCTGATGTTAACACCGATGTCATTATTCATACAAATGGTTCCGTGATCTTAAACTCAACTGTATCCGTAAGAAGTTTTACCCTCAGTGCAGGAGCCACCTTCATCCAAAACAGTAACCGGCTTACTATCTCTCGTTAATATTTTCGGCTGTATAATCTTTTTGCATGAAGCGCTGGAAAATGAGCGCAATATGATTTTGGAAGAATTTTTACGACTCCCCCGGAACATCAAACGATTGCTACACTTTGCAGACACCGATATACCAAGCGCTCATGGATGGTGGGGCGCAAAAAAAGCTCTTACCTGGGAGGCAAAAGCTTTGGTTATAAATTCGTTTTAGTTATCTATTGTAAATCTGCTGAAACCATAATCTTCGGTTCTTTGGATATCTTTCCCGCGGCAATCTGTGGTCCGTCGACACCATAATCTTCCAGCTTAATAGTAAACTCGGTGTTGGCCGAAACAGTTTTACCATTCACCGTAATTTTACCGGTTGATTTTACCGGTTTGGTAACCCCATGAATCGTGAGATCACCTGCTACGTCTGCATCATAAGTTCCGTCTTTGCTAAAATTAACTGATGCAATATTAGTGATGCCTCCTTTAAATGTAGCTGTAGGAAATTTTTCCGAATCGAGCCATTTGGGGCCATTGAAATGTTCCTGTATCCTGGGGTTCCCAAAAGTGAAATTTTTCATTGGCACTTCAAATCCAATATTCCCGTTTTTAGTATCAATTGCTGCTATCACTGTTTTATTCTCTGCTTTGGGCAATTGATCCAGGCTGGTAGTGGCATCAAAATTAACCGTTCCAGAAGTAGTCATTTTTTTTTGCGCAAACAGTGAGCCGGTTGCCGCAATTAATGCAATGAATAGAATTGATTTTTTCATTTTTCGTTTGTTTTATTTTTATTTGTTGAGTGCACATCTTTTAAAAGTAATGAATTCCGTTCCCAGTATCTGGCTAAAAGCCCCGCCGCTACAGGAGCCTTTTACAGAAACCTCCTGGCCTTGTTTAATTCCTTTTGCTTCCTCCCGGTGTTGGGGCTGAAAAGCAAAAATGATATATGAACCGGTTGACGTATCTGCCATTTTTAAATTCACGGTGGTGTCGGCGCCCTCTACTTCAGAAACCATGCCATTTACCACAATGATCTTTTCACCATACTTTTTGTTAGCCAGGCTATCGTTCTTTTCAAACTCGTGTATGAGATCCATTGCACTGATGGTGAGATCAGCGTTGACCCCGCTCGTATCAGAAAATTTTTCGTTAAAAATGTACCAGATGGCGCCCGCTCCTAATACCGCAAAAAGCACGATCCCGAACAATACCCGCTTAAACCAGGGATTGAGTTTCTTCTTCGTAACGCTCATATAAAGAATAATTTAACCATAGTAAAAATAGCTTATTCTGTTACAAAACAGGCATTGTTTAAACATTGAGTTATTGGGCTGTTCCTTTTTAACAAAAGAATATCTATCATAAAAAGTGTTGGGGGGCTTGATTTATTTTAAAAAGGAATTATTTAATGCAAACAAAAACTTTAACGATGATCCACTAAAAATGTTTTTAGCATTTATATTTTGTAGTTTTATATAGATGAGCAAACAACTTGAAATTTTACTGCAAACAAGGAGAAACTTACTGTCGCTGATAGACGACCTTACGATCGATCAGCTAAACGAAATTCCTGCCGGATTTAACAACAATATTGTTTGGAATCTTGGCCACATGATCGCCAGTCAGCAAGGTGTTTGTTATTTGCGGGCAGGCTTGCCGCTGGTAGTTGAGGAAAAATATTTTGAATCGTTTAAACCGGGTACCCGGCCGTCAGCAAGTATCAATAGCGATGAATTGGACACACTTAAAGCATTATTACTGTCCACCATTGATCAACTTAAAGCAGACTATGAAAATGATTTGTTTAAAAATTATATACCATGGACTACACGTTATAATGTTCCACTTTCCAATATAGACGAAACCATTAATTTTCTGACCTTTCATGATGGGCTACATGTTGGCTATATCATGGCATTGAAACATTTGGTAAAGCAACTTAATTCCGCCAGCATATAGCGGCCGCCGTTGTAGACGACTTGTAAAGTCATAGGCTATATAAGATCTTCCCGCATAGGAGAAAAGACATCGATCAAAACGCCTTCTTGGAGGCAAATCACTCCATGTGGAGCATCCGGGGGTATGTAAAAAGATCCGCCGGTTTCCATCACCCTTTTTTCACCATTGATATTTACTTCAAAAGAGCCTTTTTCAATGTATGAAATTTGCGTGTGCGGATGATGATGAACCGCTCCTACGGCATTCTTTTCAAAGACAACTTTCACCAGCATCAACTTATCGTCGTAAGTAATTATCTTCCTGCTCACGCCATTGCCAAGATCTTCCCAGTGAAGGCCATTATCTTCAACAAATAAGTTTTGTGCTGAGTTTTTTTCCATCTTGTAAAGATAAGGAGGTAAGGTATTAAAAAAACCTCCCAAGTTTGAGACCGCAGCCTGTTTAAGTATCACATTTTCCTTGTGCAGTAACCAATTGTTTCCTCATTGATGTTATCAGCAAAGAAGCTGTATTTGTATATATTTGCCTGCCTGTTGAAGAGCAGAACCGAACTTATTTCAAACTACTCATCATTTATTGCCATGAAGAAAACACTGCCTTTATTATTTGCAATGCTATTGCTCGCCACTGCCCTTTGTGCTCAAAAAACATCTGCCACAATTAAATCAGGCAACCCCTTATTCCGCGGATGGTATGCTGATCCGGAAGCTGCGATCTTTAAAAATAAATTTTGGATTTACCCAACTTATTCTGCGCCATATAATCAACAGGTTTATTTTGACGCGTTCTCTTCACCTGATCTTATCAACTGGCAGAAGCATCCCCACATAACAGATACCTCTAAAATTAAATGGGCGCACCGTGCAATGTGGGCACCCGCAGTTGTTGAGAAAAACGGCAGGTATTATTTCTTTTTTGGAGCGAATGATATCCAGCATGATGAAGAAAATGGCGGCATCGGTGTTGCAGTTGCAGACAATCCGGGCGGTCCTTTTGTTGACCATATCGGCAAACCGCTTATCAGTAAATTCCAGAATGGTGCACAACCTATCGACCAGTTTGTCTTCAAAGATATTACCGGGCAATATTACCTGCTTTACGGTGGCTGGAAGCATTGCAACATTGTTAAATTAAATGATGACTTTTCCGGCTTGGTGCCATTTAAGGACGGTACATTATTCAAGGAAATCACACCCAACGGGTATGTTGAAGGCCCTGTTATGTTTATAAGAAAAGGCAAATACTATTTCATGTGGTCGGAAGGCGGATGGACAGGCCCTGATTACAGTGTTGCTTATGCGATGGGCGATTCGCCGTTGGGACCTTTCAAGCGCATAAGAAAAGTACTACAGCAGGATACTAGCATCGCAACGGGCGCGGGGCACCATTCTGTATTAAATATCCCGGGTACGGATGATTGGTACATTATTTATCACCGCAGGCCTTTGACTGAAAGGGACGGAAATTCCAGAGAAACCTGTATTGACAAAATGTATTTTGATGCCGCTGGCTTTATCAAACCGGTAATCATTACAAAAACGGGTGTTGGAAAACTGACACTTCATCCGTAGACACTCATCTCCAAATTTCATTTCCGATAATCTATCCGCCCAAACGTTGTAGGGCGCCAGTTTACTCATTCTCATTAAGCTTAAAACTATTTTTTTGCCAATCTGTAAGTTTTTGCCTGTTTATTCAACTTATAGTTTGATATAAAATGCAACATACAAGATTTATAAATGATGGTTTAGTAAAACAGGTATATGAGTGAAAAACAATTTTTAACGCTAATTGATCAACACCAGGGCATTATTCATAAGATATGCCGGCTTTACCGGGAATCTATTGAAGACCGGGAGGATCTCTTCCAGGAAATCATCTTCCAACTCTGGCAATCATTTCCGTCTTTTGAGGGTAAATCGAAGATTACTTCCTGGATGTACCGCATTGCACTCAATACTGCGCTAGCCAGCTTTCGTAAAAAGAAGCCAACTATTTTGTACAAGGTCAGTTTGCCCGATTATGCCGATGAAGCACCGAATGAACTACTGTCCATGCAAAGAGAACAACTTTTAGTGGCACTCAGGAAACTGGATGACATAGAAAAGGCAATCATCGCTTTATATTTTGAAGAGATGAGTTATGAAGAAATTGCCGCGATTACCGGCATCAGTGAAAATTATGTGGGCGTGAAGCTTAACCGGATAAAAACCAAAATTCAACAATCACTCAAAAATTAATACATGGAACAAGATCAATTAAAATCGGCCTGGAACAATTTAGGCGGAGAAAACAAAAAGAAAGAAGAATTAAAAAAAATGATCAGCGAAAATCGCCATCCCGTTTTAAAGGGCATCAGGCTCCAAATGATCATTGAGATGGTTGCATGGATATTTTTCCTGGTATTCTACTACGATATGTTCGATGGTGAACAAAAGCCATTCTACTTGAACATTTTACTCGTAACGGCAGTGCTGCTTTTGCTTACTCACAGCTTTTTGGGATACCTTTCTGCAAAGAAACCTGTGAACGGTAATGACCTGAAACAATCACTTGTTAATTACCTGGCAAAGATCAGAAGGTATGCACTCATTTCTGTTGCATCCAGGGCTTTTTCATTTGTCTGCCTGCTATTCTTCTTCACTGCCACCATTTCGTTTACAACCCAAAAATATTGGTTGTTGGGCATTATCCTTGTGATCCTCGGCCTGCAGGTTTTCTTTTTATCAAGGATTTGGGGCAGCCGCATAAAAAAAATACAGCTGGTTGTTAAAGGATTGAACGAATAAAAATTTTGTATTCAATCAATGTATTTTTAACTTTATAGCTGGTCTATAAAGTTGAACCGAATGAACTGTAACTTATACCAGTAGCAGTTTTGCAGCAACGATTGATAACTATTTAAATAATAATTGCCTCAATGGAAAACGATTACTTAGACAGCGTTCAAAAACAATTCAGCTATTATAAAATGCTCGGCGAAAAAGCAATGGCGCAGTTACCCGAAGAAAAACTGTACTGGCAATACAACCAGGAAAGCAACAGCATTGCTGTTATTCTAAAGCATCTTTGGGGAAACATGGTTTCGCGATGGACCGATTTTTTAACAACAGATGGCGAAAAGGAATGGCGTAACCGGGATGCTGAGTTTTACAATGATTTACAAACGAGGGAAGAATTGCTGGACAAATGGAATGAAGGATGGAAATACCTTTTTGATGCACTCGGGCCATTGACCAATGAGGACCTCGGCCGGGAAATTTATATCAGGAACATGGGCCACACTGTAACCGAAGCAATCAACCGGCAATTGGCTCATTACAGCTACCATGTTGGACAGATTGTGTATATCGCAAAAATGTGTTGCGACCAGCACTGGAATTCTTTATCCATTCCTAAAGGAAATTCAAATGCATACAACGAGGCTAAATTTGCAAGGCCCAAACATAAGGAACATTTCACTCACGAATTTTTGAAGGATAAGGAGCAAGAATAGATTATACCTTCAATAAAAAAGGTTGCCCATCAGGACAACCCTTTTTAATATTCAATGATGATTATTTTACCTGGAAATCAACTTTTTTATTTGCCCAAACCAAACTAACAATGCCGTTCGAAATGGTAAAAACCAGCTTTTCTGCCGGTGGGTTTGCCACAGTGGCGGTTGTTTTTACACGTAGTGCATCATCTGCCATTTTGTAAGTGAATGCTCCCCACTGTTTCCAGGTTTTACTGAAGATGAGCGTAACATCATTTCCTTCAAAAATGGTAAATAAGGCGTACTTGCCCGCAGGCAGACTTTGCCCCTGCACGGTAACATCCTTATCTGTTTCAAATACGGTTGCTTCATTGGCTCCGGTACGCCAAACCTTGCCTTCCATGGGTTCTAGGTCTTTGCCAATGGTTCTGCCCTTTACAGACGGCTGACTGTAATCTATCGAAATGTTGGCGCCACTGGCCAGTTTTGCAGTAACCTTTGCAGGCGGGCTGGGCCTTTTACTTTTATCCTCGTTCTGAGCAGTCGCCTGGGTGGTTATCATCAACCCGGTGGCAAGTAATGCGAATGCAAATAATTTTTTCATAATGGTTTAATTTTAGGAGACAAATGTAATAATATATAGTTGCAATATGATCATCATGAAACTCTTTTTGCCTGCCGTTCATCATTTTATGTGGAAATGAAAACGTTGTTTTGGAACCTGTACTGTAACGATGCCCTGCACCTTGCCGCACGGGCGGCGAGTCCGTAGCGTGCGCCCAAAGCCAGGCCCGAGACTCGCCTGGGAATGTTTGAAATCCAATTAATATTGCGGGGGACGACCTGAAACTATTATGAAGGGTCGCCTATTATAGAATTCATATATTGTAAAACAACTTTTCCCTTTCATATATGTTCTATGAATTTATTTCATTCATCACATTGCCCGAATATGTTGATGAGAGCATACGCTCACTAAAAAAAAACTTATGTTGCAGGTTCGTTCACCTTATGATCAACGGCTGATAACAGAAATTCCCTTGCAGGGAAAAGCCGAAGCTGAGACCGCTCTTACGTTCGCTTTTAACCTTTTCAATGACCGGTCGAAATGGCTGCCGGACTGGCAAAAGATTGATATCCTCGAAAAGACCGTCGCCATTATGAAAACACGGGTTGAAGCATTGACCGCCACGGCAGCTGAAGAAGGCGGTAAACCCTATACGGATTCCGTAGTGGAAGTAGAAAGAGCTATCAATGGCGTGAAACTGGCTGCCGAATATATCGGCCGGCTGAATGGCGAACAGGTGCCCATGGGCATCAACAAAGCCTCCGAAAACAGGATTGCCTTTACAACCAGGGAGCCCATTGGTGTGGTTTTCTCTATTTCTGCTTTTAATCATCCCCTGAACCTGGTGATCCATCAAACCGTTACTGCCATTGCCACAGGATGCCCGGTGATCATTAAACCGGCTTCCAGCACGCCGCTCTCCTGCCTGAACTTCGCATCGATATTGAAAGAAGCCGGGTTACCCGAAGGTTGGTGCCAGGTGCTTATTTGTAACAATGAGATCGCCGAACAACTGGTTGCTGATGAAAGGATCCATTATCTGTCTTTTATTGGTTCCGCTAAAGTGGGCTGGCTCTTGCGGTCAAAACTGGCGGCCGGTACCCGCTGCGCTTTGGAACATGGCGGTGCTGCACCTGTTATCGTAGAAAAGGATGCAGATCTTGCAGAGTTGTTACCAGCCCTTGTAAAAGGAGGGTTTTATCATGCAGGCCAGGTTTGTGTGTCTGTACAACGTGTTTATGTGCACGAGGAAATTTGCGAAACAGTTGCTTCGCAGTTGGCGGAGCTGGCAAAAAAACTGGTGGTGGGCGATCCCCTTGATAAAAAGACGGGAGTTGGCCCTTTGATAAAGTCCGCTGAAGTAGACCGGGTTGAAGAGTGGGTAAACGAAGCAGTAGAAAAAGGAGCCCGGTTGTTATGCGGAGGCAAGCGTATTTCTGCCACCTGTTATGAACCAACCGTTTTATTAAATCCGACGGACGATGCTAAAGTTTCTACCCTCGAGGTATTTGGACCCGTAGTTTGCGTTTATGCTTATGCCGACAGGGAAACTGCCATTAAAAAAGCAAACAGTTTAAACCTGCATTTCCAGGCTGCCGTATTTACCAAAAACCTCGATGTAGCGCTGGATTGTGTGAAAAAGTTGAATGCAACGGCTGTGATGGTGAATGATCATACGGCTTTCAGGGTAGACTGGATGCCCTTTGGTGGCCGTGATGCTTCGGGCCTTGGCATGGGCGGAATTCCCTATACAATGCACGAAATGACCAGGGAAAAACTGATGGTAATAAAGAGTAGTGTATTATAGTTTCATCAAACAGCCCGTTTAAAACAACGATAGAAAAGGTTTAACATTTCCAAATTTTGCAGCACCTCATTTGGCACAATATTTTCAATCTCTTAGGTAAACACTTCATTTGAAACATTTTATACTTACTCTCCTAACCTTTTCTCTTACTGCTGCCAAGGCGCAGAAGATTGATCAAATCTTCGTAAACCTTTATACCGACAGTTTAAAAAAAGGCACTTTCAACTACATCAATATTGATGGTCAATTAACCAATGGTCAATACTTGCCATTAGATAGTACCCATCTTATTTTTACAGCTTCCGCAGGAAAATTTACTGGCAACTGCCTTTGGGTGGATCCTAATTTTAAGGAAGATAAAGTAAGTATTAAAGTAGTGCTGAGGGATAATCCTACGCTCACGAAGCAGTTTGATATGTATATCAAGAAAAAGCCCAATGACGAACGATTGAAGACCACGGATGAAATTCTTAACGAATTGAAAGCGGGAAAGAAATCGAAAAACCGGGGACGCTGACGATAAACATTCTTTTTAATTACACGAATTTTTGAACTGCAATTACACGAATTAATACATTCGGCCTTGAATTTATTCGAATGATAATTCTGCTCTTCAGAAAATCCCGGGCATAAAAATGGCAAGTTACTTACATCGCACCGCTCAACCATTTACCCTTGCTACCTTCCGGTCCTGGGGGAGTTCAACAGGAGCTGGCCGTATAAGACTTGCCGGTGCAAATATAAGGCAGACAAATTAAAACCATCAATAAAAAAATTATTTTGTTCCGGTTGTTTTTCTTAGGCGAAAAATACAAATGGGTGGATAGCACCATAGTATTACCAATGTACAAGAGTGCGACGCCTGTGAAGCTTCATAGTAATTCAACTGCCGGGTACATCAAATAATTTTATTACAGATCAATAGTGGTGTGATGTTGAGAAACAATTATTGCGGCGGTGAAATATTTAGTATTCATCATTAATGTCGTATCGTTAAATGTTTTATGTTCCATAGGAACATTTGGCAGGTAGAACAAAACGGGAATGAACAGCGTTCCAGCCGAACGCATGGTACTAATGTGGGTATCACCAAACGTTCCGATGGAACGTGAATTGTACTTCTTATTATTTGCTACCCACCAAATGCCCGCTGGGGCATCTACCATTTTTAACCAGCGACAACCATCCATGATTCACTTAACAGTAGTTTTACATTTAAAAGGCAAAGCCCGGCTTATCGGTTCTTGTATCCAGCTTACCGATACCTATTAACTGGTCGGATCGGTCTGTGAAAGATTTATAATAGACGAGGATGGTATAATTGTTTTCTGTCTCCCAATAGTTCCCCTCTAACTCAGATCGTTGTGCCGGATCGTTTTGATCTACCAGCATATACCCGTAACTGTAATAACCCTGTTTTAAAAACTGCGAATTTTCATAAAGCTGCTTATCGGGGTTATACTGCATTTTAGTAGATTCGTTTAACTTGTAATCGGTTAACTGGCCGAAGAGGTAGAGATCTTTTCCCTGGTATGGCTGCTGGTCGGGCGTTACAAAACTAAACTGTACAGTTGCAAAATCTCCCTGCCAATACGGGTTGATGGTTTCATAAGTAGTAACCTGGTATAGCCCATTAAGATCCTGGTAATAAACATAACGCTGGTTAGTACGGTCGATATCAGGCTTCACATAAATTTTGGTGGCGGTCTTTGAGTAATCGGCCTTTTCTACCCGTTCGCTTTGCAAGCGAAGACTTCTGAGATCAAGCCACCGCCACTCCTTACCACCTGCAAAAACAAAATTGTTTTCACTATTATATTCCAATGAATTCCCTCTCACGAATGTAGGCATCACATTGCCCTGCGCATTGTCCCACCGGTTGTTTTGCATTACCACCACCTTCACTTGCTGACTGGCATTGAACGAATTTAATCCTTCGAGGTTAACGGTGAACTTTATGCGCTGGTGCGTTTTAAAAAACTGCGGGGTAAATGGCTGAATGAATTGCGCAAGCACAGACGATTTCGGATCGAGCACCAACAGCGCCCTTGTGAAGACAACTTTGGCAGGATCGCCATCCAAATAAACTTTTAACAAATAATTTCCGCTTCTTGTAGGAAGTGAATTTGCCTCGGGCAAAATTACCTGGTAATGGTTATAACGGGTAAAGGCAATGGAAGAAAAGCGATAAGTAGTGATCCGCTGCTGGGTAAATCCTTTGATGTAATCAAAAGGGCTGAGGTTGACCGGTTGCCAATCATAGTCGCAGAGCTGGTAAGTATAGTAATAGCTTTTTACATTCGCATCCAGGTCGTCGAAATGAAGTTCGAGCCGGTCGCCGCTGTTGAGTTTGTAAACTGGCAGCGCCTGCTGATCACCATACATATGAAACCGCACCGCCTTGATATTGTCTTTAAAAATAGCTTCCGGATTCTTTTGAGCCCGCAATGAAAACATCAGCAAAAGAGAAAACGCAACGGCGGGCAATGATTTAAAAAGCGGCATGTAGTTGTTAAAATATTTACTTTTGAAAGATACTAAAATTATGCCGATTGAATATATCAGCCTTTATTGCCAACAGGATCGCTTTTAACCGGCAAAATACTTTTTCGCGTTTTATTATCCGGCTGGCAATTGGCGCCACAGCCATCAGTGTGGCTGTAATGATTGTTGCACTGAGTTTTGTAAACGGGTTTCAGCAAGTGATCAGTAACAAGGTGTTTAGTTTTTGGGGTCATATCCGTGTGCAGCAAGACATTGAAAGCAGGGTAAGCATTGCCGAGGAATATCCTATCACAAAGAACGATACGGTAGAAAACATTATCCGGCAAATGCCGCAGGTAAAAACTGTAGAGCGCTATGCCACCAAATCGGTGATACTTACTTATGCGACAGATATCGAAAGCATTCTTGTAAAAGGCATTGATTCAAGTTTTGATTATACAAGACTCGATCCTTTTTTGATGGAAGGTCATTGGGTTTCGTTTGCAGATAGCGGTTACAGCAAGGAAATAAATATTTCATCCTATATCGCCAACCAGTTGAATGTAAAGGTGAATGATACACTTCTCTCCTTTTTTATCCAACAAGACGGCACCAAGCGGCCAAGGAAACTAAAGATAGCCGGCATCTTTAAAACTTCCATCGAGGAATACGACAAACAGTTTGGGCTATGTGATATCAACCTGATCAGGAGGATGAACGATTGGCGGTCCGACCAGATAGGCGGTTACGAGATTTATTTAAAAGATTATACCCAAATGGATTCGGTGGCGTACCTCATAAAAAGTGAAACGCCGCAGGGATGGAACAGCAAGACCATCAAACAAATTTACCCAAACATTTTCGACTGGCTTGGACTGCAAAATGATATTAAACTAATACTCATTGGCATCATGATGATTGTTGCAATTGTAAACCTGGTTACCTGCCTTTTGATCATTGTACTGGAAAGGACCAGGATGACCGGAATATTAAAAGCGATCGGCGCCAGCGACTGGGATATTCAAAAAATATTTTTATACAATACAGCACTGATTGCTGTTACCGGCATTATACTGGGTACCCTGTTTGGTTTGGCCATTTGCTGGCTACAGGAAAAAACAGGATTTATAAAACTGGATGAAGAAGCTTATTATATGCGGGCGGCGCACGCAGAGGTAGTATGGTGGCAGGTAGCGTTGGTTGATGCAATTACCCTTGCAATTTGCTTTGCCATGCTGATCATCCCTACGATGCTGGTGAAAAAGATACAGCCGGTGAAAGCGATACAGTTTCGGTAGACGTTGAAGGTTGAAGGTCGAAGATTGGGGGTTGAAGGTGGTTGAGGGTTGAAGATGGATGGTTTCTTCCCAGGCGGGTCTCTTCACAGCTAAAGCTTACAATTAAACAACTGTTTGTGAAGGACCCGCCGCAATTCGGAGCGGAAATATCATTTTAGGAGATTGCCTTTTACCTTTTACCTTATACCTTATACCTTTTGCCGTTTCGAAGTTAAATATGCGACAGCAATATCCCCGTTGCCACAGCTGCATTCAACGACTCTGCCTGACCAACCCTTGGGATAGTGATTTTCTCATGAGCCATTTGCATCAGTTCGTCGCTGATACCTTTTGATTCGTTTCCTATAAGCAATATTCCTTCTGACAGTCCTTTCAGGCTATTCATGTTTTTTCCATCGAGCGCTGCGGCGTATACAGGAATGTCGCGATTTTTTTCCAGCCAGGCTGCCAGGTCTGTATACAGCAGTTCTACCCTTCCCAAACTTCCCATGGTGCTTTGCACTACTTTAGGGTTGTATCGGTCTGCACAGCTTTCCGAGCAAATGATTGCCTGCACACCAAACCAGTCCGCAATGCGGATGATGGTGCCCAGGTTACCCGGATCCCGGATGGTATCGAGCGCCAGTGTTATCTTTTTCTTTGGATCAATGGGAGCGGGTTTTGCTTTTTTAAAAACTGCCAACACCTGGTTGGGAGTAGTTAAGGCTGAAATTTTTTCAAGCTCAAAATCTTCAACAACCTCTATCGGTCCGGCAAAATGCTTTCTAATACCATGCTCATGTTCGTTCAGCCACGGGGCTTTCGCCAGGAGATGAATACACTCCATTTTGGATGAATTCAATAAGTCCATCACTACTTTACTACCTTCGGCAATAAATGCATTTTCTGTATCCCTGAATTTTTTGTGGTGCAAACTTTGGATATATTTGGTATATGTTTTGCTTAACATTGATTTCTTAATAATTTATACGTTTAGTGTGCCTGATAAAACAAAATTGTTGAATTGTTTGAAAACTTTCCTTTTCTTCTCCTTACTACTCCTACTGGCATCCTGTACTATTCCACGAAAATATCAAAAGAATAAACCCTTTGTATTTAAAAATACCATTGACGTAAACGGCGGACATTTTAATAACGATCAAAGAGCTTCGTTAACACAGAAATTGTATGGCCAGCTGGATGATAGCGCAAAAGTAAATACTAAGGATTTCCTTTTCCTGTTTCATTTTATTAACCGCCCCCCCGCATACGATAGCGGCAACGCAGCGCTGTCTGCAAGAAACATGAAAGGTTCTATGTTGCATTTAGGCTATTACAATGCACAGGTAAGCTTTGAAGCGGATACGACTATAATAAACGATCAACAAAGGGTAGCCGTAAAATACACAGTTGAATCGGGAAACCCCACCCTCATTGATACTATGAGTTACCGCTTAAAAAAAACCGAGTTGCAACAGCTGGCGCTCGAAACCAAATCTAAATCTTACCTGGTGCAGGGCAACCCGGTTACAAAGGCAGATATTTTAAGTGAGATCAGCAGGCTGGTGGAATTATACAGGAACAATGGTTATTATAAATTTACATCAGACGATCTGAAAGTAAGGGGCGATACCACGATTGCCGCCCTAACCAATATATCGGATGATCCCTTTGAAAATTTACAATTACTCGCAGAAGCCAACCAGCAAAGAGACAATCCAACCATCAAACTGGCGATGGTGATTAATCCTGTTGCCGACACATTGCGGTTGAAAAAATATTATATCAATTCAATTATCATCTATCCTGATTTTACCGCGGCCGACATTACCAACAGTGCTCCCTACACGCAGGATGTTCGCGGAGGATTTGTTATCCGCTATCACAAAAAATTATTCAACAATAGTTTATTGATACGCAACACGAGTATGCGCAGGGGTGAAGCATATAGCCAGGAAAATTATGCAAGAACGATCAGTAATTTTTCCAAATCCGGTGTTTGGCAAAATACAAACATACAGGTTGAAGAAGTGAAGGATAGCGCGGGAAAGATAAACATGATCATTCAATTATTACCTGCCAGGAAGTTTGGATTTGAAGCAAATATAGAGGCCAGTTATTCTGCCAACAGCAATACCAATACAGCCAGTATCGCCAATGCAGGCAACCTTTTTGGATTATCCACCAATGTTTCGTTGCAAAACAGAAATGTGGGCAAAAGCGGCACTAAAATGACCCATGCCCTGCGGGCGGGTGTTGAATTGAACCTGAACTCGCAGGTGGGCTCCGATCGAAAACTTAATTCGAATGAACTGAGTTATACGAATACTATTTCCTTCCCGAGGTTGCTGGGACCGATCCGTTTATTTTATCCGAACAGGAGGCTGCTGTCACAACAAACCTTTATCAGCGTGGTGCCTGCGTATTCTAACCGGATCAATCTTTTCAATCAATTGTCTGCAAGCATGGCTTTTGGAAATGAATTTACCAGCAATAGTCATCCCAACCGGAAAAACATTTTCAAGTTCCTGAATGTCGAATATTCTTACCTGTACAATCAATCGGATAGTTTTAAAAAAACACTTGAGTTAAATCCCTACCTCCGCTATTCATTCAATACGGCGTTGGTGATCGGGCTGCTCAATTACAGTTATTCATCTACTTATATTAATCCAAAGCATTTAAATCAACAACGAACTTTCAGGTGGAATATTGAAGAGTCAGGGTTGCTGCTTGCCCCGTTGGGATTGTTTAAAAAAGACCTTCGTAAATTTATCAAAACTGATGCTGAATACACTTTTGTAGTGGAAAGACCTAAATCATCCAGGATATTCCGGGCTTTTGCAGGAGTAGGCATCCCCATAGGCAAGGGTGATTCGTCGCTCCCGTTTTTTAAACAATATTTTGCAGGAGGGCCAAATAGTATGCGGGCATGGCCGATAAGGGGCATCGGTCCCGGAGCCAAACCGCTGGCGCCGTACAACTCGTTGTCTTTAAATGACCGTACCGGTGATGTAAGGATTGAGCTCAACGGCGAGTATCGCTATGATATTGCGCAGATCATCCCCAATTCACTCGTACTCAAAGGGGCGCTGTTCATCGATGCAGGAAATGTATGGAATTTTAAAAACACCAGCACCAACGGAACCACCGACAGTTTACAATTTAACTTTAGCAGGCTTTACCAGCAGTTGGGTGTTACGGCGGGCACAGGTTTCCGCTTCGATTTTAACTATTTCCTCATTCGCTTCGATCTTGGATTCCGCGTTAAGCGGCCTGATATAGCTAAAAATAATGGCTGGCAAATTCCGAACATTACTTTCAACAATTTGCTCAAAAAAGGTGATGAAATAGAGATTGCGCCCGGTGTTCCTGCAAATAAAAACAGGATATGGCGGTATGAAAATTTTAATTTCTCTTTTGGCCTTAGCTATCCTTTTTAACGCTCGCCTCAAATTGCTCCATACTCATCGCGTTGGATGCTTCAAATTCGCCAATGCGGGTTCTTCGTAAGCTGCTTAGGTATCCCCCGCAACCCAATGCTACACCAAAATCATTTGCCAGGCTGCGTATATAAGTTCCGGTAGAACAGACCACTTTGAACGACACCACCGGGAGGTTAATCGCTGTAATTTCAAAATGCTGTATGGTCACTTTTCTCGCTTCCAACTGAACATCCACTCCCCTTCTCGCCAGTTCATATAAGGCAACGCCTTCTTTTTTTATGGCAGAATAAATGGGCGGAAACTGATCAATCGTCCCTGTGAATTGTCTAGTGGCAGCATGTATCATTTCATCGGTAAGAAAGCTATAATCCTTTACTTCTACAGGGAGGCTTTCCAGGTCGTAGGTAGGCGTTGTTGCACCCAATGTAATGTGCCCGGTATACTCTTTTTCACGGGCCATGTATTCGTTGATTTTTTTTGTGAATTTGCCGGTGCAAACAATCAGCAGTCCGGTTGCTAAAGGGTCCAGTGTTCCGGCGTGGCCAATCTTTTTTATTTGCAGTATGCTGCGCATTTTGCGCACCACATCAAAGGAGGTCCAGTGCAAAGGCTTGTCGATCAGCAACACTTTACCATCTAGATATGGCAACTGTACATCGGCATCGATTGGAATTCTTTCCTTGCGTTCTGCTTTTACGGGCTCCTCACCTGCCTCAATCAATTGATTGGTATATCTCAACCGGTATGTTTGTTTTCTAGCCACGCTAATTTTATGCAAATGTACAGAAGGAACGGAAGATGAACGGGTATGGCTGAAATATCCTGCCAAGGAATAAGACCGCGAGTTGGATTTTTTATGAGCCAGGCAGAAGTACTACTATTTAGCTTCAGTGGCGTCGCACTCTTGTACTTTTTATCTTTATAGAGCAAATTAAAGTCAAATTTATCCCCTGCGAAGTATAGGTTAAACTTTGTTTCTTTTTTTCTTGATAAAAAAAAACAAAAAAAAATCAAGGCTGCGAATAAAAGGGCTGAAAATTTCAATATGATCCTAAAATCAATCCGCTGGTAAGCGGAGCCAGTAGCTCAATAATTTTAAGGGTAAGCCCGGCTCAAACAGCCTTGATTTCTTAACGGATCATATCGAAATTTTCCAGCACTTTTTATTCGGGGCCGCTGCCTGGAAATCGTTTGCGAAGATTTCGCACTATTATAAAACAAATTCCCTCTCATCATATCGTACCTGCAGTTTTCCCGCATAGGGCTTCTGTATTTTTCTTGCAGCCTATTACTAAAAACTTCCTACGGACTGCATAATCAAAAACGGAAACCCATTGTAAAATAAGGATACCATCCTTCTTTTGAATGGCCCGCTACTAATTGAAATATGGCCATTTGCGCCGGGGCAAAATATATACCACCGCCCACCCCCTGGTGCCAGGTATCGCTATTATATCCCTTCTGCCACACTTTGCCTATATCATAAAAGCCTACGAGGCCTAACTGGCCGGGAAGAAGATAGGACGCTACATTAGCAATCCTGATACGGGCCTCCAAATTATTATAAAATAGGTGCTCCCCTGCAAAACGGTACTGGTGGTATCCCAACAGATTTTCATGACCACCCAGGAACAATGATTGATAAAAAGCGGCCTTGCCCGTTGTAACACCGCCTCCAAGCCGGTCAGCAATTACCACAGCAGACTTCCGGTCGATACTTTTAAATACGGCAATTTCGGTTACCAGTTGGGCAAAGGATTTTGAGTAGTCGTTTAAACCCGTATATCCCTGCAGTCGCAGGTTGACATAACTTCCAAAGGTGGGCAATAATATATTGTTACGGGTATCATGAATGATATTCATCACTACGCCTGCATGTGATTTGTCGCGGCCGATGGTAGCGCTGTCGTAGGAATGGATCAGCGATATATTGGTAATAAAGCGCCCGGTATTGCCGTCTGGGCTATAGCGATAATATTGAAGTGCGGGACCAATGGTAATACTATTGCCTTTGCCGCTTCTCCAGCGAAATGCCGGGGAAAGATTATACAAGCTGAACCTGGTACGATAAAACCGCTTGTAATCGCCCGATTTATTAATCAGTGACTCGTTTCCGCGGCCAAAGAAATTTTGTGTGTTGTCCGGTGCAAGTGCAGCTGCCTGGAGAACAAAATCTGCCTTGCCGACTCCATTGAGCCACTCCCCTTTGTAAAAAAACCTGAACGCATTGGTTGAAAACGAACGTGCCAGGGTAAACTGTTGCACGCTTGCATAAGGTTGTTTTCGAAAACCCTGGTTGATCATTCTTATACCTCCACCAAATATAAACCCATCATCCACATTAAATCCGGCATTCACCAAAGGAATCGTTTTATTATACCGGTTAGTTAATTGCAATTCCGTATTGCTTTTATCGTCCGATAAGTGTTGGTGTATTTTATTATAGCCGCCAGAAAAGGTTGCGTTTGCTGTACCATCATATATATGCACTTTTCGCAGGTACTTGTTACCACCATTAACATCATATTTCTTTGAAGATATTGCATCCCCTACAATTCTTATTGTAACCGGTGCACCATTATTTGTTATGATTACGCTGTCATTTCCGCCCTGCAGAAATAATCTTATCTCTTTAGTAACGGAAGGATCAAGTACGCGGCTATACAATACCTTGTCTGTTTCGTTGTCCTTTGAAATTTTGTAAATATTCAGCGCCAGCATTCCGTTAAGCGTATCCCGGATGACTACCAGTTCGTTCTTGTCTGAAGTCTGGATATCTATTATCTTATTAAGGAATCGATAAAACTGAGGCATCTTCAATTGAAGATCCTGCCGCCTTTTTTTCAACTGATCGGCCAACTCCAGGTGAGTTGATTCATATACATTTTTTGGCAATCTTTTTAAAGCGGTTTCAATAACTGAATCGTTCAATTCTCGTACGATTTTTTCAGTATTACTAACCCAGTCATTGTAAGAAAGATTATTGGTAAAGATTCCATCAATGAATCTTGCATTGAAAGAAAATGTATTGATATTTTTTATCCTGCCGCTAAACCCTTGAAATTTTGGCTGAATCCACGGCAAGGCAGCCACTCCCGGCAATAAGCCCCGGTTCACATAAAAAACCTGGTCCCGGTCGCGGGGAATCGGCTTATAGATTTTGCCTTTCCCATGGTCTTCCTCAATCCATCTCCATTGATCGGCGTGGCGGTCCCAGTCGCCTAAAAAAATATCCAGCAACCTGGCTTTTAAAAATGCCTGCTGGTCAACTGTATTATCATTATCATCTTTCAGTTTATCCTGCATTTTGATAGTGGATAAAGATTTGCCGAGTGGCTCACGCTCTTCAAATAAGGAAATGGTATTGGCAAAATCTTTACTATAAATTCCCAGGTTTTTATCGGGGGCAATATATACCACTGTTGGATTGCTGTGGGGCACGCCTGCAGCATCAGCAAATACGGGTACCGTTAAAGGGGCATAGGGGAAAGCTGCCGTAGAGTTATCCCGCAAAATATCGGCCGCCAGTGTATTCGTAAGCGATTGAGGTAACAGATTACCAGGAAATTTTTCTATACTGCGTAACACCCATTCCTTTTTATTTGCGTCGGTGAGTCGCAACGAGTGAGTTTGCATACCCCCACCTAACTCCTTTGGCACCAGTGAAACTGCAGATATTCTTAGTACCGGAACGGTTGTTTCTATAGCCCATACCTTTCTATAATTCTCTCCAAATAAACTCCTGTGCAATTTGCTCACTTTGTCGAAAGCGGGATTGAGTCGTATGTTGATACTATCTCCATTTACCGCCACCGCAGCCTTTTCAACCTCATCCGGAATTCTTTTAAACGGAATGGTATGGGTCTTCAAAACTTGCATCCGGTCCTGGTCGTAAAATCTATAAGTCAGCCTTATACTTTTGTCTAAGAGAATATCTGCAATAACATAGCCGCTGGCGGATTTGGAAATAATTGTTCCTTTGCTATTTCCGGCCGGTGTGTACTTCGATCCGGCGCCACTGCCCAGTTCTAAAACTGCTCCCTGTATTAACTGCAGCACATGTTCATGACCCGCTACATGAATAATATTTGGATGCAATACCAATACTGCCTCCACATTTTTTTTCATATCCTTGTATAGTACATTGTTCAAATCTTCGGGTGTAGGAAAGGTAGTCCGCAGCAAGGGGTATAAAGAACCAATCACGGGAAGCGGTATGTACAAGCCTTTACTTAAATTAGTTAACGGGAATACATGATCTTTCAGGTTGTAATAACCGCCGTGTGAACCGTTGGAATTAAAAGGGTGATGGGTTGCAAAAAGGATGATCTTGTTTTTATTACGTTGTATAATGTCATTGAGCTTACCCAATATGTCCCGCTTTGTTTTGCATTCACAGTCGCTCCCTTCTGCTTTTTTGCTGAACGGATACAGCCACCATTCAGAATCCATGGCAACTACCACCAGATTTTCTGAAACAACCAGTTCATATGGTCCCGGACAGGCATCTTTTGGTATCAACTGTAAAAGGGAATCATTTTGATCGCGGAAAAATTGGTTGGCGCGGATCATTTTCTGGTACCCGGAAGGGCCACTCTTATCCCAATCGTGATTGCCGGGAACAAAATATACCGGCACACCGGCTTTACGTAGGCCCTCATATTGCGACCGCAGAATATCCTTCGAAGCTTTTACGGCTTCTTCCCCATCTAGTTCCATTCCTTTGGGGTAAATATTATCTCCTAAGAATAAAGCGATGGTTTTGCCGGTAATTACATTTTGCGATGCATCCAGCATTACTGCTTTTTGTTCTACCGTCCGTTCTCCTGCATCTCCAATTAAGATAACCCTGTACTGAATGGAATCCTGTGCATTAGCAAACTGCCCGAAAATCATCAGCAATACAAACGGGAAAATAAATCTTTTCATACTCTTTTTTTATTGAGCGATTTAACAAAACGTCTTCTCGTGTATAATTTCTTGTGATTAATCAGGAGGGGTCACAGGATATTGGTGTGCATACCTAATGCGTAGCTCCGTTTATTGGCGAATAAGCAGGTGCTTACGATATATCAAACGCCTCAGCCCTCAAAACAGGGTAGCAATGCCAAATGCCAGTATGCTTAAAATAAGGGTAAACATAAAAACCGTATAGGATATCCTTAATAATTTGTACTTATTGCCCAATACTTTTCCTTGTGAATAAATATCTCTTATCAGGCTTGCATATAAAAATTCGCTGTCTTCCATTACCCGCTTCATGCCTTCATAATAATGATCATAGTCCATATTATAAAAGTTTCCGAAGAATAAAAGATTAACGGTTTTACCCGATAACTGTTCGGGAGTAAAATAACCATCCGGAATTTTAGGTCTTGTCGCCAGTACTGAAAAAATGGCAGCCGTAACGCATCCTCCAAGTAGTATTAACGTCGGGATAATCAATGCAGGTGTGGTTTCCAATTTACGAACCACCAATGCAATCACTACCGAAATGATGATTGAGTTTACTGAAATCATGATATTCGCCTTACTGTCCGCCATATCGCTCAACCGCTGGTGATTGGTAACGGCAATCCTGAACATGGTTTCGATACCCCGTACCGGCCGCTCTTCTTTTTTCAAAGCGGGCACTTCTTTGTTTGGCTTTTCTTCCTTTATTAGCTTCTCTTCTTTAATGGATTTTTCTTCTTTTATTTTTTCTTTACCCGGTTTCACCACTTCGTTTTTTGGGGCAAGACCATTTTCTTTTTGTAATAATTTTTCAAGGTTTTCCTGTTTCTTTTTGTTAAGCAGATCCTGGCAATAATCTGTATGATAGTGGTGCGATTGCAACAGTTTAATGGTTCCTTTTCTCCATTCTTCTTTACTAACATGCGTGTTAGAGGTGGCCTCGTATTCTTTTCGCATCAGTTTATTACGTGTGCTAAAATCGTCGGTGCCCAAATTGAAAAGATCAGCATCGCAAAGAATTTGCTCTACGAGTGTTGTAGGATGCTGTGGCATTTTGGTTGCCAATACACAATTTTTAATTGCAGTAACGATACTGTCATCTACCCCTTTTTCTTTTAAAAATTCGCCAGCCAGCGCAGCACTCTTCAGTTCATGCATATTAGCCTCCCCAGCCATACAATAAGCCATATCATGAAACCAGGCAGCCGCTACCGCTATAAAATGGTCCTGTTCATTCAACTGGTAATGTGCCGATATTTGCTTTACGGAGGCCACTACGGTTTCAGTGTGTTTAAGATCGTGATAAAACAGGCGCTTTTTACCATTGACGGCAAAATATGATAGCACATATTGTTTTACCTGCTCTTCTATTAACCCGTAGTTCATTTCCATTATTTAACTTTTTATCCCATCGCCTGATGGTTGTCTAACATGCCAGTGGCGGTATTTTAAAAACGAAATCCAATTGAAATATACGGCAAAGTTCCTTCCTTTGAAAATCCAATTACTGCTTGTATCAGTACCAATTGCGCGGGCACGATATAGATACCTGTTCCATAGCCGTCGTGCCACCTGGAAGAGGCTTCACCAGGAAGCCATACCCGCCCGATATCATTGAAGGCGATCAGTCCAACCATACCGGGAAGCAGGTAAGAATTAAAATCAAACAACTTTATCCTCATTTCAAGATTATTGTACAAAGCTGTTTTCCCTGCAAAACGATTGGTATGAAAACCGCGGAGTGATTGTTTGCCACCAATATACATCTGTTGAAAAAAAGCTGGTTTACCCACTGTAGTACCTGCCCCTATCCGATTGGCAATTACAAAGCCCTGTGTTTTGAAAGGGGCCAGGAACAAACTTAGTTCTGAGAGCACATTGCCGTAACTGGATTTTTCCCCATTGGTTTCTTTCATGCCTCTCAACGTGGTATGCCAGTATACACCACCGGATGGCAATAGCGTATTATTGCGGGTGTCCAATTCAGCGCCTGCAATCAGTCCTGCGTACCATTTGTTTTGGTATAATAGCGCCGCAGGAAAATCATTGTCGTATTTATCAAAAAAATGCCCATCGTTGTTGGATTTACTGCTGGTATAGTACTGCGCCGCCACGCCCCCGCTCAACCGCCAGTGAGGGGCAACACTCCGGTACAGCCGTATATCTGTATTCACATAATCATACCTGGAGCGGTAATAGCCAATCCTTTTCCCGTCTTTATTCTCAAAAACGGATTCATTACCAAGCCCGAAAAAATTGCTGATGCTGTGCGGCCCCCTGGAATAGATGTTGATGCCAAGATCATTTTTCCCAACTAGTTTTTTAAATTCGGCAAAATAGGTGATCAAAAAAGTTTGCCTTGCAAAAGAATAGTTCACCAGCAATTCGTTAAAAAATGAATGAGGTTCTTTACGAAATCCATTCCGCAGATTAGAAAATCCGCCAATTAACAACAAGCCATCATCCAGGTTATAATTTGCCATGATTAACGGCGCAAACCTATCGAACTTAAACGCCTTTTTATCAAATGAATGGACATCGCTGTCATTTGACAAGCGCATTTTTATCGCGGTGGTGGAAGAAAAAATATTCTTCTCGGATTTGCCATCGTACACAAAAATTTTTGATCTGCCGGCCATGCCCGGGTCAATATTAAAACTGTCCTTTCCTACTCCTCCCACAAGGCGGATCTTTATTGGTGAAGCCGTACTTGCATTTACGTTATATACATCGTTACCATCAAAACCATACAACCTGATCTCTTTGGTAACCTCCGGATCAAAGCTTCGCTGGTATATAACACGACCTTTGGAATCATCTTTTTTTATCTTACTTATCCTTACCGTTAATGCACCCTTATCATCATTGAAGATTTCAAAGCGGTCATTTTTGTTGGAAGCCGGAATGTCAACATATTTTGAGATGAATCTGTAATATTCCAACGCCGGTTTATCGATATTGTTTCTACGGGCAATGATGGTTTGGATCAATGATTTTCCGGAAAGTGAAAAAATAGTATCGGGCATCAAACGAATGGCCGCATTGATCAAACTATCAGTTAGCTTATTTTTGACATAAGCCAGTTCTTCCTTCCATGCTGTTTCACTCATCTGGTTTAAAAAATACCGGTCGAAATAACGATTGTTTACATTGTACCCGGCAACATCGCGGATGGTTGAATGAAAATCCTGGAGGTTCGACTTCAGCCATTGGTGCGCTACCACCCACGGAAATACACCGGAAGTGTTGTAATATACCTTGTCGCGGTCGCGGGGTACGGGAGTGTACACTTTTTCGCTACTACTTTTCTGCTTTGCCCATCGCCATTGATCTTCATGGCGGTCCCAGTCGCCGAGGATCATGTCTAGCAGCCTTGCTCTCAACACAATTCTCTGTTCCACCCTTGTATCATTGTCCTGCTGCAATTCCCGTTGCACTTTTTCGGTATTGTCGGTATCCTCTTTGTCCAGGGGCTCTCTTTCTTCCAACAGGAAAACTGCATTTCCAAATTCCTTCCTGAATTCACCCAGCAAGGGATCATCAGGCACATAAACAATTTCGGGGTGAGCGTGAGGAATGTTTAACGCTTCAGCCAACGGCGGTACTGTTAAAGAGGAATAGGGATGGCCGGTGATTACCTGGTCCTGCAAGATATCTCTTGCCAGGCCTGCCCTTAGATTCGGTGGCAAACCTCTTTCAGGATATGTCTGTATCGTTCTTAAAACCCACTCATTACCAGAGGCATCACGTAAGCGGAGTGATTTGGTTTGCAACCCTCCGCCTATCCTTACAATCGTCATTCCTCCCTTTTCTTTTGCGAGGTGAAAAACTTTTAGCTTCACCGGGGCTGCCCACAATTTGCGATACCCTTCACCGAATATGAACCGATGAAATTTGCCAACACTATCATAGCCGGGGGCAATGGAGACTACAATACTATCGCCGCCCGAATCAACTTGCGAAAAAAGTTTATTGCCACAGCAAAGGAAAATCAGCAGTGCGAAGATTTGCAGGAAGCAGTTAGTAATTTTTTTGATCAGCATAATTTTACCCATTGAGCAGAAACGCATTACAAACTTTGCACAAAAATCTGAGTATTCAAATTTAATGAAAGAAAACTTTAGTGGGACGGTTAAAGGTTGAAGGATAAAGGTTGAAGGTTGGAGGTTGATGGTTGAAAGTTGGTGGTTGGAGGTTGATCGTGGGTAGTTGAAAACGTTCCGATGGAACGTGATGATACCTTTTCTATTATTGCTACCCATTAAATGCCCCGATGGGGCAAGCGCGCTTTAACCAAACAATTTGGTTATTGCTGGTCTATTTACACATTGCCAGGTAATCCAACACCGCCACCAATGCTGTCCACCCCGTTTGGTGTGATGCGCCTAAGCCTTTTCCTGTATCCCCGTTAAAATACTCATGAAATAAAATATAGTCTTTAAAATGCGGGTCGCTGTTGATCTTAGGGTGTCCGCCAAAAACCGGCCGTTCGCCTTTTTCATTTCTCAAGAAAATACTTTTAATCCGCTGTGAAAGTGAAGCTGCTATTTCGGCAAGGGAATAGAATTCTCCTGAACCGGTTGGGTATTCTACTTTAAAATCGGCGGAATAATATTCATGAAGATTATACAGCGACTCAACGAGCAGGAAATTAAGCGGCATCCAGATTGGGCCCCGCCAGTTGCTGTTACCGCCAAACATCACAATGCTGCTTTCGGCAGGTGTATAGCACACTGAATAATCAGCTCCATTCAGCGTGAGTTCATAAGGATGGTCCTGGTACAATTTAGAAACAGAACGGATACCAAACGCCGATAAAAATTCCTGCGGATCAAGCATCCGGTGCAATAATAATTTCAGCCGGTGGCCTCTTAATAAGGATAATAGATGCTCCTCGCCGTTGCCCTTACGATCTTTCCAGTAACTTACCAACGCAGCAAGATCGGGCCTTTGCTGACTGAACTTCTCCATATGCTCTTTAAACACGGGCAGGCTTTCCCAGGTATTTTCATTAAAAATAATGGTGGCAAACATGGGGATCAGTCCCACCATCGTTCTTACTTTTAAGCGCCGGTAACTGCCATCCGGCAATTTTAGGAGGTCGTAATAGAAGCCGTCTTCATCATCCCAAAGCCCTTCAGAATCTTCGCCCATATGGGTTATGGATCCGGCGATAAATAAAAAGTGTTCAGAAAATTTTATCGCCATGCTTTCATATACCGGGTTTTGCAGGGATAATTCCAGCGCAATCTGCACCATATTCAATGCATACATTGCCACCCAGCTGGTACCATCCGCCTGTTCCAGATCGCCGCCGCCGGGCACAGGCGCACTCCGGTTAAATATCCCGATATTGTCCAATCCAAGGAAGCCGCCTTCAAATATATTGTTGCCATTGCTGTCTTTCCGGTTTACCCACCAGGTAAAGTTGAGGAGTAATTTCTGGAATACGGCTTCAAGAAAATGATAGTCTGGTTCCCCTTTTAACTTTTTGTCGAGCTGGTAAATTTTCCATGCCGCCATTGCATGCACCGGGGGATTGGCATCGCCGAAATCCCATTCGTATGCAGGCAACTGCCCATTTGGATGCATATAATTGACTTGCAGTAACAACTTCAGCTGGCCCTTTGCAAAATCAGGATCAATGGGTGCAAAGGCAATTGAATGAAATGCCAGGTCCCAGGCAGCAAACCACGGATATTCCCATTTGTCCGGCATGGATAAAATATCATTCGCCACAAAATGCTTCCATTGCTTGTTGCGGCTATTCCGGTGGTTGCCCGGCGGGGTGGGCTGCGACGGGTCACCATTTCTCCACAGGTTGACATTGAAATTATAGAATTGCTTACTCCATAGCATCCCGGCCCAAGCCTGTCTTTGAACCATTTTTTCTTCTGCGCTGGAAACAGCTACTTGTTTGTGTTTGTAAAATTCATCCGCCTCGGAAATCCGGGTTTTGAATATCTTATTGAAACTTTCGAAGGGTTTTACCAGGTTTTTGTTAGTAAGCCGCAGCCTGGTTTCCACACTTTTTCCTGCCGGCACTGTTAGCTGGAACCATATGGCCGCCTTGGTACCTTCCTGGCTGGGATTAATCGCTTCTTTATTTTTATGAACCAGGTATTGGTTGAAACCATCTTTGCAAAAGGGAGTGTTATTGATGCCTCCGTTCAGTAAAGCCTCGTTCGTTTCATTATTGGTAAACAGATATTCCGCGTCCCCTTCTGCATAGCAATATTGGTTGCCCAGTTCGGGACTGTGGAACAGCATCGTATGCTGGCCTGTATAAGTGATCAATGGCTGTACTTTATTTTTTTGCCAATCCCAGGTATTGCGGTAAAAAAACTGTGGTAAAAGATGTAAAACGGAATCTGCCGTACCCCGGTTATGAACGGTATATTTTATAAGAATATCATCAGGATCATTCTTTGCATATTCAACAAATACATCAAAATACCGGTTATCATCAAAAATGCCCGTATCGATTAGTTCAAATTCAGGATCAAGCTTTGTTCTCTTGCCATTTTCTTTTACGATCCAATCGTAAGGATAAGCATCCTGTGGATATTTGTACAGCATTTTGTTATAGCTGTGGGTGGGCACATTATCGAGATAATAGTATAATTCTTTTACATCCTCGCCGTGATTGCCTTCGAGATTGGTAAGGCCGAATAAACGCTCTTTTATAATTGGATCTTTCCCATTCCATAGGGCGAGACTGACACACAACACTTGCTGCTCATCGCAAAAGCCTGCCAAACCATCTTCGCCCCAGCGGTAAGCCTTGCTGCGGGCCATGTCGTGTGTTACATAATTCCATACATCTCCATCAGGGCTATAATCTTCCCGAACCGTTCCCCATTGTCTTTCCGAGAGATAAGGACCCCATTTGAGCCAGTTTGAAGTGTTGTTGTAGTGCTGGTGAATACGGGATTCTTCAATCGTCATGTGGTATTTTTAATTGCAGGATTGCTAAAATGTAATGCTGTGAAAACAAGCTAAAGTGTATGCACATTTGGTGAGTAGCACCCCACCACAAAAGATTAATAAACGACATGCTTAGGCTGTCAGCTTAATTTTTGATGCAGCTGTTTTATCAAGAAACCATTCCAGTTCGCCATCATCCGGCTGAATTAACTGTGCAGGAAAATTTTCGATATCCGGCATTCCTTCCAAAATCGTTTGAACCGCTTCGGCCTTCGCTTCTCCATATACCAAAAAGGCAACCCGGTAAGCCTTATTGATCAACGGTGCCGTAAAACTAATGCGGTATACCTGTTGATCCTTTAAGAAAACCGACCGTACCGTGGCGGAGGTTTCGTGCAAAATTTCCGTATGAGGAAATAGGGAAGCAGTATGCGAGTTATCCCCCAGCCCTAATAAAACAAGATCAAACCGTGGCTCCAGGCCATCAAAATAGTTGCTTATTTCTTTCATATAATCTACCGCGGCATCTTCCGGAACATGGGTGGTATCAACCGGAAAAATTTGCGACCAGTCTATTTGTAATGGTTGAAACAAAACCCTGTTGATCATTTTATAATTACTCGCATTATCTGTCAGTGGTACATATCTTTCATCGCCTAAAAAAAAGTAAACATTCTTCCATTCTATCGCATTTCTAAAATTATCTGACGCAAGCAGCTTGTATAAATTTTCAGGTGATGAGCCCCCCGACAGCGCTACCGTAAACCGCCCGTAATCTTTAATGGATTCAGCCGCTGCTTCCACAATGAATTCAGCCAGCTTTTGCAGGAGTTCATCAACGGTTTCGTAAATATTTAGTTTCATGACAGCTATTGTATTAATAGTGAATGGCATGATTCTCCGGGTGAGTCACCCCCAAAGGGTGACTCACCCGGAGAATGCCGGCTACTTGCCTTTTTTATGATTATGAGGAAGTGTAAACCAGTGAAAACCATCCTGTGCAATTAGCGCTTCCGCTAATTCGGGGCCCCATGTATCTGCAGCATAATTGGGAAAGCTAAGACTCTGCTTACTTTCCCAGGCGCTTAAGATGGGCATAATCAGCGCCCAGGCTGCTTCCACCTGGTCGCCCCGCATAAAAAGCGTTTGATCGCCCAGCATGGCATCCAGCAGAAGCGTTTCATACGCTTCCGGTGTTTCCGTGGGGTAAGTGCCTTTATAATCAAAAACCATATCCACAGGGTTTAACACCATATTCAGGCCAGGCCTTTTTGCCTGCACCTGCAGCCGTATACTCATTTCCGGCTGGATGCTGATGATGAGCCTGTTTTGCTCCCAGCTTTCAGAAGCCTCAGCTGGAAAAATGGAGTGTGGTACATTTTTATACTGAATACTAATTACGGAAGAAGATTGTTGCATGCGCTTGCCGGTACGCACATAAAAAGGTACCCCCTGCCACCTCCAGTTATCAACAAAAAATTTAATGGCGGCGAAGGTTTCTGTATTGGAATCTGCCGCTACACTTTTTTCCTGGCGATAACCCGGAACTTCTTTTCCTTCCATCCAACCTTCGCTGTATTGACCCCTCACCACCAGCTTTTTAATTTCGCCGGGAGTAAATTTTCGCATTGCCCGCAACACATCTACTTTGCTATCCCTTATTTCATCCGCACTAAAACTGATAGGCACTTCCATGGCAATAATGCAGAGCAGTTGCAGGATATGATTTTGCACCATATCACGCAATGCGCCGGAACCTTCGTAATATTCGCCGCGGTCTTCCACGCCTAGTTGCTCCGTAACGGAAATTTGCACATGATCGATATAATCCCTGTTCCATTGCGGTTCAAAAAGTGAGTTGGCGAAACGGAAAGCCATAATATTTTGAACGGTTTCCTTGCCGAGATAATGATCGATTCGGTAGATCTGCTTTTCATGGAAGATGCCTTGTAATAATTTATTCAGCGCCTGTGCAGATTCCAGGTCGTGGCCAAAGGGTTTTTCAATAACGATCCTTGTTTTCGCAATATTTTCACACAGTGCATTTTTACCGATATTTTCCGCAATAATCGGAAAAAATTGCGGTGCAACCGCCAGGTAATAAATAATGTTTGCTTCCACTTTCCATTCGCTTTCCTGTTGTTTTATCTTTTCAACAAAAGCAGAATAGGTGGCTGCATCTTTAATATCTGATACCTGGTAAAAAATATTCTGCGAAAACTCTTTCCATTTCTCTTCATCTGCCTTTCCCCTCCTTGAAAAAGAATTGACGCCTTCCAGCAATAACGCCCTGAACTCTTCGTCATTGAGTTTGGTACGGCCGGTTCCGATAATGGAAAACTGGTCAGGCATCCAGCCGTCGATGAATAAATTGAAAAGCGCAGGCGTAATTTTTCTCGCATTCAAATCGCCCGTGCCACCAAAAATGATGAAGATGGTGGGTTGTGTTTTTATTCCTTTCATAAATTGATATGTCTGATGTCTGATTTTTTGATGTCTGATTTTTTATAGCATTAACAATATGATATAATTATGACTTCGTGAACCAGGGTTTAAAATGCTAATGGGCATTCACAGGAATGCAAAAGGTGGATAATACTTTATGGCCAAACTTAAGTGCTACTATATAGCCGCATTGGCGTCGCACTCTTGTACATTTTATTGCTATTGAGCAACTCGAAAAACGATTCATTTTCGCCAGGTTAGAAATGGTAAAATTAACGAATCTTATTCTTATACAGTAGTTAACGAAGATGTCAGAAACATGCTTATAAAAAATAGCTATCCCTATCAAAAGAAATCAGAAATCTTAGTATAGTTTGCGAATACAGTAGCAAACCAAAAAAATCAGAAATCAAAAAATCAGAAATCAGACATTTGAGATGTTTAGTACCATTCCGTATGAAAAAATCCCTCCTGCCCCCTTAACTCGTAGGTGTGGGCACCGAAATAATCCCGTTGCGCCTGTATCAGGTTGCTCGGCATATTACCACTGCGGATAGTGTCGAAATAACTGATTGCTGCAGCATAAGCCGGGGTAGCAACACCCGCTGTGATAGCGCCGGCAACCACGGAACGTGCACCTGCGAGCGCCCCGTTTACAAGCGACTGCACATCGGCATCCAATAAAAGGTGCTGGAGATTATTGTCTTTTGAATAAGCCTTATAAATGTCTTCGAGGAAAGTGGAGCGGATAATACAACCACCCCGCCAGATCTTTGCAATTTCTGCCAGGTTCAGTTCGTATTTGTATTCGGCCGATGCCTTCGATAGCAGGTGCATGCCCTGCGCATAAGCGATGATCATGGAAAAATAAAATGCCTGTTCTAAGCGCACCAGGTATGCTTCTTTATTGTCAACCGCCAGGTCCACGGTATCCTGCCCGAAAGAAGCCGACAGCTGCATGCGGAGGGATTTGTACTTAGATAAGTCCCTCATAGAAACAGCAGTATCTATAACGGTGGCCGGCAGCTCCAGGTCCATGGCTACCTGCGAAGTCCATTTGCCCGTTCCTTTTGCGCGGGCCTCATCCTTTATATCATCTACCAGCAGATGGTCTGCTCCGGGCTTTTTAAATTTAAAAATATCTTTGGTGATCTCTATCAAAAAGGATTGCAACCTTCCTTCGTTCCACCGTTCAAATACTTTTTGGATGGCATCACTATCAAGCTTTAAACCCTTTTTTAATAGCTCGTAAGTTTCTGAGATCAGTTGCATCAGACCGTATTCGATGCCATTGTGCACCATCTTTACAAAATGGCCCGCAGCACCCGGACCGATATAGGTTACACAAGGCTCCCCATTTACTTTGGCGGCGATGGCTTCAAAAATATATTTCACATGCTGGTAGGCATCTTTATTACCTCCCGGCATCATGCTCGGCCCTTTGCGGGCGCCTTCTTCTCCACCAGAAACACCCATTCCAAAAAAGTTCAGTCCTTTTTCATCCAGGTAAACCACCCGCCTGTTGGTATCGGTAAAATGCGAATTACCACCGTCGATGATAAGATCGCCCTTGTCAAGCAAGGGGACCAGGTCTTCAATAACACTGTCAACAATTTTGCCGGCAGGCACCAGCATCATTACCGAGCGTGGCTTCTGCAAACTTTGAATAAACTCTTTCAAATCAGCAAATGCTTTCACCGGTTTACCTTCGCCTTCGGTTTGGAGAAGCTTTACTTTCTCCGCATCCTTATCATACCCCGCCACATTAAAATTATGATCGGCCATATTCAGTAAAAGACTGCGGCCCATGGTACCGAGGCCGATCATGCCAAATGAATGCGTTGTTTCCTCCATATTCAATATTTTTTAAAGATGAGCGCTTAAGACGAAGCTGTAATAATTAATATATTGTGGGCAAAGATGCCATGAAAAACAAATGTTCAATAGTGCGACGCCAATGCCGCTGCCATGAAAAACCATTGCTGGTAACCAAAATCAATCTACTTTAACAAAGAAGCCCTTTGAAAATAATTTTGTAATTGCCAGGTAAATTTTTTAACGCCACTAATTACACGAATCTGCACGAATAGAATCAAATTAAATTAAAAATCTTCATGGATATTCGTGCATTCGTGGCAATTATAAAAAGATAACATGGCTTCTAATTCGCGGGTATTTTCTTTCTTTCTACAAATTTTCGATGATGCTTTTGCTTGACTCAAAACCCTGGTGATGAAAGGCATGTATGCCCAGCCTGGCCGCTGCATCCACCAACATCGGGCGGTCGTCAAAGTAGTAGCATTGTTCGGGAGCCGCCTGCGCCACGCCCATGGCGAGTTTGAAGATTCGCGGATCGGGTTTGCGCATGCCCACTTCGCAGGAAGAAATGAAGGCATCATAACAACGATGCAGCTTAAACTTTTTGATACGATAATCATTCAGTTCCTTCGGCTCGTTGTTTATAGAGATGATCCTGAAGCCGCAGCCCGCGTTTTTCCATTCAATGATCCACTGCAACATCCCCGGCAGTTCAACAGATTGGGCGTACATGAAAGATTTGAAATCTTCTTTTGTAAACTCCCGCGGCTGGTTAAAGATTACGGTATCAAGGTATTCTTCCAGGGTGAGATTCCCGATCTCGAATACATTGAAAATAAATTCATGCAGGCGATTGAATTCTTCGTAATCGATGTTGAACCCTTTTGCTGCGGCGATCCTCGATTCGTGTGGCCACCCGTTAGATAATAAAACGCCGCCAACATCCATGAACAGGATCTTCATATCGGTTTTTTCCATCGCTATTCTTTAACTTTCTTCTTTTGATTTTCTATCGCTTCCAGTAATTTATCGTAGGGCTTGTTGAACTTCTCGATGCCTTCGTCTTCCAGTTGTTGTGTGATTTTATCGATATTAATGCCGGCTTTCTTTATTTTCTCCAGTACTTCTGTGGCGTGTTCCAGGTTGGTTTGGAGTGTGTTGGCGGCAATGCCATGATCCCTGAACGCATCAATCGTTTCCATAGGAACAGTGTTCACGGTGTCGGGGCCAATCAAAGCCTCTACATATTTCACATCTGAAAAAGCGGGATCCTTACTGCCGGTACTTGCCCATAACAATCTTTGTGGTTTGGCGCCCTTGTCTGCCAACTTCTTAAAACGGTCACTGCTAAAAACCCGCAGGTATATTTCATAGGCTTTTTTAGCGGATGCGATCGCTACTTCGCCTTTTAAATCCTTTAACCCTTTTTCTTCCAGCATGGGATCAACCAATACGTCAATCCTGCTTAGGAAAAAGCTCGCCACGGAAGCGACATGATCAATAGGTTGGTTATTTTTCAAACGGTCTTCCAGTCCGGAGATATATGCATCGGTAACTTCCTCGTAACGGTGTAGCCCAAACAGCAGGGTAACATTGATATTGATGCCTTCACGGGTAGCCCTCCTGATGGCAGTTAAGCCTTCTGCGGTGCCGGGTATTTTGATCATCACATTTTCTTTCCGCACTGTTTTCCATAGTTCAAATGCCTGTTGGGCCGTGCCTTCTGTATTTCTTGCCAGGTGAGGCGATACTTCAAGACTTACAAATCCATCCGTTCCTTCGGAATCATCGTACAATGGCTTTAACATATCGGCAGCCCGTTTAATATCTTCAATGGCCACACCATAAAAAATCGCTTCATTGGTGATCTCTTTCTCAGTTAGTTTCGCGATGTCATCCTTATAATCATCGCTGCTGCTGATGGCTTTTTCAAAAATAGCCGGGTTGGAGGTAATGCCCCGTATTCCATCTTCATCAATCAGCTTTTTTAATTCGCCACTGTCCATAATTTTCCGGTCAATAAAATCGAGCCAGATGCTTTGTCCAAAATCATGTATCTTCTTTACGTTATTTTTTTCCATGTTTTTCTTTTTATTTATTTTTCAAGTTGCTGAACCTTTTTTAACCGGCGAAGATGCCTTTCTTCTGCTGTAAACCGTGCCGCGAGGAAACTTTGCACCAGTTCCTGCGCCAGCATATTGCCTGCCACCCGGCCGCCAAGACAAAGAATATTCAGGTCATCATCTTCTACTCCCTGGTGTGCCGAAAAATGATCATTGATCAATGCGGCCCTGGCGCCATTTATTTTGTTGGCAGCTACAGAGGCGCCCACACCGCTTCCGCAAACAGCAATGCCGCGTTCCACTTCTTTAGCGGCAACCGCCCTGGCCAGGGGAACTACAAAATCGGGGTAATCGTCGGCGCTATTCAATTCAGTGGCGCCAAAATCAATCACATCGTGGCCCTGTGTTAACAGGTAACTATGCAGTTTTTGTTTTAATTCGAAACCGCCATGATCAGCTGCAATTCCTATTTTCATAATGTCATTTATTTACAATAATTACTATTTCAAACATGAATTACACAACTAAAAACAATTGACTGTATCATCGTCACCAATACGTTGAATTAATCCCAAAAAATCAATCTGTGACAATAACCTTTGTGGCGCCGTATTGTTTAAACATTCAACCTGAAAACCGTATTCATCAAGTTTTGTTTACCATCTTCCCTTTCCATGGCAACGACATTGGCGTCCGCCGCCGGTGGATCAACTTCAGTTTTTTATGGCAGCTGAGGCGTTCGAACCCGGGTTTAATCCCAGGTTCGAACAGCTTTCAGAGCAGAGTTTTTAAAATAAAATGATTATCTATTGATCAGGGCTTTGGCACGTGACACTACATTTTCAACCGTAAAGCCAAATAGTTTGAATAGTTCTTCAGCTGGAGCGGATTCACCAAAACCGGTCATTCCAATGGTATCACCTTCGTCGGTGGTATATTTTTGCCAACCGAGGGTGGAGCCTGCTTCCACAGCCAACCGTTTCCTGGTGGCTTTTGGAAATACTTTTTCTTTATATGCCGCGTCTTGTTTATCAAACAATTCCCATGAGGGCATGCTTACTACCCTTGCTGCTATGGATTCTGCAGCAAGCGCATCACGGGCCTGCAATAGTAAAGTAACTTCAGAGCCGGAACCCATCAAAATCACGTCCGGTTCTTTTTCGCTATCGGCTAAAATATAGGCGCCTTTTTCGAGTTCGGTTGCTTTTGTAAATTGTTGCTGATCGATCACCGGCAGATTTTGGCGGGTAAGTACAATCACTACCGGCCCGGTTTTATGTTCAATGGCAACCCTCCATGCCTGTGCGGTTTCGTTGGCATCGGCGGGGCGGATTACAATGAGATTTGGAATAGATCTGAGGGAAATCAATTGTTCAATCGGCTGGTGGGTAGTACCATCTTCTCCCAGCCCAATACTATCGTGCGTAAATATGAAGATGGCACGTATTTTCATAATCGCTGCAAGCCGTATGGGTGGACGCATGTATTCTGAAAAGATGAGAAAAGTAGCGCCGTAAGGGATGATACTTTTGGAAATGGCCATACCATTTAAAACTGATCCCATAGCATGTTCGCGGATACCAAAATGGAAGTTGCGGCCGCCCCTGTTGTTGGCAGAAAAGGAATCATACTTGTCGAGCGTAGTATCCGTTGAAGGAGATAGATCCGCTGAACCTCCAATGAGTCCTGGTAAGCTTGCTGCAATTGCATTCAAAACTTTTCCGGATGCCTTACGGGTGGCGATTCCGCCTTTCACTGTTTCAAACACAGGCAGTTTATCTTTCCATGTTTCGGGTAAAATACCTTTGCTTTCCTGCTCAAATTCGGCAGCAAGCTCAGGGTATTGTAGTTTGTAAGAAGCGAATAATTCGTTCCACAGATACTCCAGTTCAACACCCTTTTGACCAGCTTTTCTATAATAGTCCAGTGCTTCCGCTGCAACATCGAAGGACTTTTCGGGATCAAATCCAAAACCTTGTTTCACCAGTTTTATTTCATCAGCACCTAAGGGTGAACCATGTGCGCTGGCGGTATCTACTTTATTAGGACTACCAAAGCCAATATGAGTGCGTACTTTGATCAATGATGGCCGGGTGGTTTCTGCTTTGGCATTTTCCAGGGCGGTTAAAATTGCTTTTACATCATTTCCATCGGGCACCACCTGTACATGCCAGCCGTATGCTTCAAAACGTTTGGCTACATCTTCATCAAAAGTTAATGCTGTATCGCCTTCAATGGAAATATGATTGTCGTCGTAGAGATAGATGAGGTTGCCGAGTTTTAAATGCCCCGCAAGCGATGCGGCCTCCGAAGACACGCCTTCCATCATATCGCCGTCGCTGCAAATAGCATAAATTGAATAATTAAACAAAGGATAACCCGGGCGGTTGAAACGGGCTGCAAGATGCTGTTCTGCAATTGCAAAGCCTACACCGTTTGCAAATCCCTGTCCGAGCGGGCCAGTTGTTATTTCGATTCCATCAAGCAGGCCGTATTCTGGGTGACCGGGTGTTTTGCTGTTCAGCTGCCTGAAATTTTTCAAATCATCGAGAGAACAATTATAGCCGGTAAGATAGAGGTAACTATACTGTAACATACAACCATGACCAGCAGATAAGATAAACCGATCGCGGTTCGCCCATGAAGGATTTTTAGGATTGTAACGCATTTGGTGAGCCCATAACGCATGTGCCATGGGAGCAGCGCCCATTGGCAGACCCGGGTGGCCCGAATTTGCTTTTTGCACTCCATCAATTGATAATACCCTGGCGGTATTAATCCCCAGCTGTTCAATGTCATTTGAATTTGTATCCATTTTCTATTTTTCTATTTTGATTTAATCAGTTTTTAAATTAATCCTAACCGTTTGCTGAACCTGCAAAAAGAAATTACCGTCGTTATGCGCCCGGCTACTTTCATAATTGAAAGGTTGCAATATAACTATCCTCTTCCAGGGCTTATTTTTGTCCGGTCAATTGCAATTGTATTTCCCGGTTCGCCTGCCATAATTTAGCACCGCCTTTTATTCCATCCTCATTTGAAACCAGTGTAATATTATTATCCAGTGGAATATTTATTTTACGGGAATTTCCGCCACCGATGTACAAATGGTCATAATTGAAAACAGTTTTCAAAACTAATAAAACCTTTTGTAATCTCATGTTCCATTTTACTTCTCCTTCTTTCTCCAAAGCTTTTTTACCAATGTATTTATCGTAAATGATATTGTCTTCAATGGGATGTTGAGAGAGCTCAAGATGGGGCATCAGCGCTCCGTTCAAAAATATTGCCGAACCCAGGCCCGTGCCGAGGGTGATCAGCATTTCAAATCCAACACCGCTAATGATTCCTAAACCCTGCATATCTGCATCATTCACTACTGCGACGGGGCAGTCGAATTCGTCGCATAACATCTGCCGCAGGTTAATGCCACCCCATTTCTTAGGTGCAAGACTTGGGGCGGTGTACACCACTCCTTCTTTCACATAGCCCGGGAAGCCTATGGATAATTTATCATATTCGGGAAACCGATGTACAATGTCTCTGATGGCGGCAATTAATTTCTTTGGACCCGGTAAAATTGGAGTATCTACTGTTTCAAAGCCGATTTGCAGTTCTCCGTATGCATTTAAAATGGTCGCTTTGATATGGGATCCCCCGATATCGATGGAAAGAATTTTGTTACCTAGCGCTGAATGCATACTTGTCTTTTAAATGTGATCTCTTTTGAGTCGTTCTGTCTCTTCCTGTTTAATTGGGATGTTGAGAGAAGAATGAAGGTTATAAATAATGAAATAACTGCAATCAATATTTATTTTTTACCCGCATGGTTTTTAACGGACCGGCCCATTTTTCCAGTTCCGCAAGCATCACTTCTGCCGATTTTTGGATGCCTTCATTTGCGACAAATACATCGTGTTCGTTAAAGTGTGTTGTAAAAAACGGAATTTGGACAGCTTCTGTAACGGGCATCATCTTTTGCGCCGTTACCACTTGCTTAAGCATTTGCACACATCTTGTTCCGCCGGCGACACCTCCATAACTCACAAAAGCTATGGGTTTATAGTTCCATTCGTTGTAGAGGAAGTCGAGCGCATTTTTCAGGGGCGCAGTATAGCCAAAGTTGTATTCGGGTGTAACTATGATAAACGCGTCTGCATTATCGATGACCGTACTCCAGTTCTTTGTATGCTCGTGCTGGTACTTTTGCAACCGGGGATGAAATGGTTCATCAAAAAAAGGAAGATTTATAATCGCGAGATCTAAAAGCGTTACTTCAAATGCACCATGCTGCTTTGCCACTTCATGTATCCAGGCGCCGATCGATGGCCCCTTTCTGCCAGGCCTTGTGCTGGCAATAATAATTTTAAGACTAAACATATTTAAAATAAGATTTACATCAACCCAAAGTGCTCAATTAAGCAACCCTAAACCACGCCACAAAGAGTGCCGGATTTGGATTTATTACGCATAAAATTAGTTGAATACGACAAAACTACCTCAATAAAAAAGTAGCCGGGTAGTAGACGGGAGAAATCCCCTGGTGGATTGTTAACAGAAACCACAGGCAGGGAGGAGCAATAAAAACTGGTGAAAATGAATTTCGTCCTTATGTGTAATGATTGGTATTAACAATTACCGGTGGAAGTTTCATCTCTAATTGGGCCCTTTCTTCTTCATATCTTTCCGGCAATTTTAATGCTTCACCCAAGTGTTCTTTTGCTTCATCAATGGCAAATCCCGGTCCGGCAGTAGCAACTTCAAATAAAACGCCACCGGGTTCACGAAAATAAATGGAGGTAAAATAGTTCCTGTCGAGTACAGGTGTTGGGTTCAGCATTCTTTTAACAATCTTTAGTCTTACTTCGTTTTGCGATGCTTCATCTGGCGTGCTAAACGCAAGATGATGCACCATACCGCTTCCCGGAAGTCCTTTCAGGCTGTCTGGCGAACAAATAATGTCAACATAGTTGCCGGGATGATCATTCGCTGCAAACCGGAACCTGTTGCCTTTTTCTGCAATAAGGCGGTGATCCAGTTGTTCGGTAAGCAAACCTGCCGTGCGCTCATACCCTTCTTCCCATATTTCCACATTATTTATTCCCTTAATAGAATGCCCAGGCGGCACAGGACCACGTGAAAAACCGGCTCTTTTGTCGTTATCATTAAATACCAGTTCGAGCCCAAGCCCGTCTTCATCTTCAAAATAGATCACAACTTCATCTTCGAAGCGTTCTTTGGGTTGCTTGTAGGAAATGTTATACTGTTTTAATCTTTCCATCCAGTAATTAAGAGAATTAAGTGGAACGGAAAAAGCAGTGGTATTTAACATCCCTTTGCCGTGCCGTCCACTCACCAATCCATTGTAAGGAAAAAACGTGAGGATACTTCCGGGATTTCCGTCTTCATCTCCATAATAAAAATGATATACTTCCGGTGCATCGAAATTAACCGTTTTCTTTACCAGCCTTAATCCGAGTATACCGGTATAGAAATCTATATTTCTTTGTGCATCGCTCACCAATGCGGTTACATGATGAATGCCGGTTATCAATGATTGCATAAAAAATGATTTGATTATTAAAAGCCGCCCGGATATGATCCGATAAGAAAGTTAATACAATTCCGCTGAAATATTTCGGATGCGTAAGATCCCGCGATGAATTCTCCGGATAGTGATTATTGGCGGCTGAACTGATAATTTTAAAACCATTAAAGTTTTGTTCACTACCTGGTGCTGATGATCGTAATGGCGATTGCACTTCCTTGCCGCAGCCAACAAAGATTATCGAGGTTTAGAGCGTTGGTTTTATTTGAGACGACAGGTCACCATGTACAGTATTCAGTTAAAGCGAAAGGCTGGCTAAATCAACTTGCCGGCGACAGCAGCTTTTCGATTGATTATTTCAACAACACTGATCCTGGTTTCGCAGATGGAATGGTGAATGTGGAAGACACAACGCACCCTTGTATGAAAAATGTACCCAGGCAATTTATTATAGAAAAAGAAGAATGGTACACCTATGATAAAAGTCCGCGGCCGAATGTAAAAGTGATTGCCAGTGTTGACGAATCAACCTATGCACCTTCCACTGACATCAAAATGGGTGATCATCCTGTGATATGGACCAACACCAGTTATGCCGCCAGGAATATTTATATTTTCATGGGGCACTCGCCCGAATTGTTCAAAAACAAAAATTACACCACCCTTGTCAGAAACGCTATCTTTTGGGCTGCATTAAAACCGGAAAGTGAATAGGGATTGACTAAAGTTGGGGATCAACAGCGGATCAGGATAGTTAGCGTGTGAAATGGCCGTTAGGTTTGATAATTAAAATTTGCTGATAGAACCTTGTCAATGCCTGCTAAAGTGATTGAAATGATCAGGGTATCTTTTTGCATGGTAACCACTAATCCTTCTTCCTCCAGCAAGGCGAGATGCTGCTGGATAACGCTCCAGTCCTGGAACTGGCGCAGGATAATCTCTCTCGGGCGACATTGATAAGTAACCGGTTGGGGATCCTGGTGAGTGATGGTATATATAGTTTGCAACGTCTTGTAATGAGCTTCCATGTAATAAATATAAAGGAAAAAAAATAGCGGTAAAGTAAAATTTACTAACAAAACACTGATGAAAAATTAAAAAAACCATGGATGATAGCAGCCATACGGATACCGGTATAAGGCGGCCATGCGTTTTGCTGTATAAGTTATTTAAATAGAATGATGAGCCAGCCGGGTTTAAAATCCATCGCCGGATTCGTGAAGATTCAATTGAAACGCTCATCTCTAAAAATTACTCTTGCCCCATGCTTTTCTTAAAAACCTTAGCCAATTGCCATGCATAATGTTTTCGACATCATCGTTGGTATAGCCTCGTTTTTGAAGCAATGGCGGAACCCGCTCTAAATCCGCGACGGTATCCAGGTCATAAGGGGATTGTTCTTTTCCAAAACCTCCGTCGAGGTCGGAACCGATTCCAACGTGCAAAGTATTGCCGGCAAGCTGGCAAATATGATCAAGGTGATCCGCCATTTTTTCAAGATTGCAATTCATATGCGGTGGTAACGATTGCCCTCTTATCCAACCCGGAACCATCATCCATGCATCCAGCGCCATACCGATGACTGCATTCCGCTGAATCAACGCTTTTATCATTTCGTCACCATACTGCCGGTTGTGATTGACCAGCGTACGACAGTTGTTATGGCTTGCCCAAACAGGTCCTGTAAAAATTTCCATCGCATCCCAAAATGCATCATCGCATAAATGGGTTGCGTCGAGGATCATATTTAACCGGGCCATTTCTTTCAGCAATTCTTTTCCTGCCTGGTTTAATTTACCGGTTGCATCCGTGCCATTTGCATACCTGCCCGGTCCATAATGTGCCGGCCCAATTGCCCGTAGACCATATTCATAGGCAATGTGTAAATGATCAGGCGTAACAAGTGAATCAGCACCTTCGAGGCTGAGGATATAACCTATGGGTTTTGTGTCTGAAGGTTCATCGTTTTTCCAAAGATCAAGATGTTTTTCCAGCGCAGGCAAATCCCGGATCATTACCATTTCACCGCATGCTTCCATGGCCTTGTACCATGCAAGCTGTGCTTGTGTCTCGGCCCAGGCTTGTTCCGGTGAATGCCAGCCTGGTAAAGAATTTTCCGCGGCAACATAACGGGCGATCTGTGTTGCTACCACCAGGCCAATACGTCCTCTCCGCAATTCGGGCAGAGCTACTGTGCCCATTGCTCTTCCTGGCTTGTCGGTCATACCGGTTTCTCGTTTCCTTATAGTTTGCACAGGTTGCCGCAGGTCGCGGTTCCATTCCATTGCATTCATACTCAAATCAAGGTGTGCATCTATTGTAAACATCGTTTGAATTTTTGATTTTGGAAGCTGGCGTATACACAACGTGACTACGAGTTAAAACGCATGGTTGTAGTCAACAGAAGTTAAGAAAAGATGTACCATACTGACACTTTCGGTGATGCAACATTTTCTATATTTCGCAAAAAGAAGTAACCTTTAGACACCGACCGGAATCCTGCGCCTACATGTCACTTCGTTTGTATCTTGCGGCAATATAATGGTTCTGACGCGATCTCTTTGTATTATTCGCCGGGTGGATAATGTAGTTCCCCATTGCTGCAAATGTACAAGTGAGTGACACAACGATGTTTAATTGAAAAACAGATGTTGGTAACAAAAATACCTTAGTACGAACCCGAAAACTTCAACATTAAGCCTTCGGTCATAAACCTTCAACCTTCAACTATCAACCTTATCAAATAGTAATCTTCCTGTTCCTTGCGATCACTTTCCATTCATCTATGGCCTTGTGATTTTCAACAACTACTGCCTTTTCATATAAGGCAACTGTGGGGCAGATATGCACGGGAATACCGTACAATGTATCGCCTGTTTTAAATGAAGATGCATCGATCACTTTTAACACCAAATGCTCTTCACTTTGTGAAATGGGTATGGCTTCAGGAGCGTTTAAAAAATACACTCTTGGCAAGGGATTTTCCGCCGCTACCGATTTGTGGCCAAGGTCGGTAGTGATCGTATTTTCACCAACGATAGAAATTACCCTTGTAATTACCAGCGCAGCGTAATCAAATAATTCATCCGGGAAACTATGCTTGTAGCCCCAGTCCCAGAAGATAAAGGTGCCCGGACTACACTCAATATTTTCGTGCTGTGCGTGTATGGGTAAGGTGGGGGAACCACCGGCAACCATTACCAATTTTATACCGGCGATGGTTTCAATCGTTTTCGCTAATATCACTACTTTATTGTATTCAGACCCGATGTGCTCTGTACGCATTGCAACATCTGTGTCACGGATATGTCCATCATAAGCATGCAGGCCAACCACTTTTATTGCAGGCAACAATTGAAGTGCTTCAAACAACAGCAAAACCTTTGATGGCAAAATCCCCGTTCTGTTCATGCCGCTATTGACATCAATAAATACTTCGGCTGTTAACTGGCTCGCGGCAAATTGCCGGGAGATTTCTTCGGCAGCATAAATATTATCCACAAGGCAGGAAAAACGGGTGGAAGGATATTGAATGAACAGTTGTATAAAACGATTGATTTTGGGGCCTACCAGCTGATAAGATAACAAAACATCTTTTGCCCTGATCATCCCGAGCATCTCACATTCCGCGATAGTCGCACATTTGAATTTGGTGATGCCGGCATCCTGCATCATCTGGCAAACCTCCGCAATTTTATTCGACTTCACATGCGGGCGAAGCCTTGCAACCTCATTGCCCACCATGTTTTTCAGGAGGCGGATGTTTTCGGCTATCCGTTCCGGATAGATGACCAGCGCGGGTGAATCTATTGCGTCCACATTCTTTATTTCGTACCAATTCATGTGAGCTTTTTATTTTCCTATAAAGGTTTGGAGAAATTAATGAGGTATCCCTATGTAATTTAATGATTGATCAGCCTGCCTGGAAATTATGCCAGCTCAAAGATCGCCTCAATTTCAACCGGAATATTGTCGGGCAACGAGCCCATGCCAACAGCGCTTCTTACGCCAATGCCATTGTCTTCGCCCCAGATTGAAGCAAACAACTCACTGCATCCGTTGATGACATAAGGATGCTTTTCAAAATCGTGCGTACAGTTAACCATGCCCAGCACCTTGATCACTCTTTTAATTTTATCAAGTGAACCAAGGTTATGTTTTAATGTAGCAAGGATTGCGAGTCCAACCTGCTTTGCTGCCAGCTTCCCCACTTCCAAACTCATGTCGCGACCAATACGCCCGATGATGAATGTGCCATCGGCTTGTAATGGGCCATGGCCGGAGACATAGCAATGATGGCCATCGATCAGAAACGGTTTATATACGCCAATGGGTTTTGGCGCTGGCGGCAGCGACAGGTTCAACAAGGCAAAATTTTCATCGGGAGTCATGTTGTTAAATTTTATAAAGTAGATAAATAAATTGGCGTCGATTTCTTTTTACTGCTTCAATTGTAAACGCATCACATAATCATCACAGGTCATGTACAACGTTTTTTCACCAGGTGAAAACGCACAGTTGGATGTAAGCTGCCCGGTATGCAATTTAGCGATCAGTTTTGCACCGGGTGTAAATAGCCAGATGCCTTCCGGCCCTGATGCAAAAATATAACCCGTTTCATTTACTTTCATTCCGTCTGGGGCGCCAAGATTCTTTCCCTGGTAGGCATGTGCTTCATAAAATACGCGTTGGCTTTTTGGCATGCCTGCTGAATCGAGCTCGTATTGCATCCATACATAGTTGGCTGAATCGGAACTGGCTACATACAAAGTCTTACTGTCCGGCGAAAGTGCAATGCCGTTTGGATACTGCAGGCCTTTGGTAAATAAATCGAGGCGGCCATCTGGTTTAAGCCGATACACTCCCTGGAAATCCAGTTCTTTTGTTGCATCTTCGATTCCATTTCCCAGGCCATATGGAGGATCGGTAAAATATAGATCTCCATTGGGATGATATACTGCATCGTTAGGACTGTTCAAACGCTTGCCCTGGAACTTATCAGCCAGGCTTACAAATTCAGGTCCGGCTTTATCAATTGGAAGCGTCATTTTTGCGATGCGCCGGTCTCCATGCTGGCATAAAACCAAATACCCTTCTGCATCCAATATCAGCCCGTTTGAACCAGGTTCTTTAATATTCTTTACTTCGAGGGTATTTCCGGAGGGTGTTAAAAAAGTACTTACCCCCTGCCCTTCTTTCCATTTATAGATCTTATTGTCCGGGATATCTGAGAAGAGTAAATACTCCCCGTTGCTGATATAGAGCGGGCCTTCCGTCCATTTAAATCCCTTCGCAATGATTTCTATTTTGGCCGTGGTATCCAGGAGATTGAGTGCTTCCGGATCAATGATTTCGATCCGCAGTTTTGACGTAGGATCAATTTCCACAGCTAATTTGGCCTGCCTGGATTTACAGGCGTAAAGAAGCGTTGCTGCAAACACCAGGTACATGAGATGATTCGGCTTCATGTTTATTTTTTTTCGAAGATAAAATAACTAAAAGAAGTTTGCTACAAATAACCCCGCTGCCCGAGGATTTGCAACTGCCCTTTAACAAGTACCTCGTCTGCATCCAGGCAAGAGGTTGCACCCAGGCCGAGAACATCCAATGCCTGCAGGTAAGTCTTTTTCAGGCCTTCGCCGCAAACGAGGGTAGTTGCTACGGGTTGATCTTTTGTGATTTCCTGTAATTCGTAACCGATGAGCAGGCCACTGAGGTAATGGTAATTTTCGAAAGCCGTCATTTTTTTAAATAGTTGGTTGGTGCGCACATGAAAAATACTGTTCAACAGGTTAGATGCACTTCCTTCCTTTACTCCTTTAATGAAAAAAACATCAGCTTCACTATCGCCGGAATCTTTTTCAACCGAGTTAGAGAGGATACTTTTGCTGGACAGCAGGTTGAACAACTCGCCTGTCATAAAGGTATTTATATCCTGCACCTTTCCACCCTTTACCCTGATGTGCTTGGAATGTGTTCCCGGAAAAATGAGCAATTGTTCGGCATCATTTGGCAACACACATCCTGCCAGCATGGTTTCTTCTCCCCTTATCACATCGATTTCCGACTTAGCCCCGGAGATGAGGATGATGTCATTTGTGAAAGTATCATCACCTGGTATCCTGTGAACCAACAAATCGGAGCCATCACAGTGAAAAGGTATTTTCCGGTAAGGTAATTCGAACAGGCCGATACTCGAAGAAGCCATACCAGAGAGTACAACCGGTGCGCCATGAACCATTTCGTTATAAGTGCTGGAAATTTTTTCAACCTGCTCACTGAGATACCGCTTAAAAAACAATGGCCTTTCACTTTCGGAATGACCCGCTTGTTTCCATCCGTCAAATGCTGATGCAATACCATGGCCAGTTTCAATCGAAGAGACCATTTTTGCACCGCCTGTTTCTACAAGCCGCAACCTGAAGCTAGAAGTGCCCCAGTCACAACTAAAAAAGTATTTCATGCAAGCATTTATTGAAAATGAAGATCAATCCTGTATAGTGTTACACCGGATGAACAATTCACATTTAAATATATCATTTTTATTAAGGTAACTGTGTTATAAAATAAATATTTAGCCAATTCGGTCAAACCGGCACTGTGCTCTTTTTTGGAAGCAACCTTTACGGGACTTTCATGATGATTATATCAACCATGGTTTTAATGCGTATGGCGCCTGGCAGGAGCAACCGAATGGTCAATTAGGGGATAAGCAGCTTGCACTTCACACCACCGGCTGGAACTTTTAGCGCTATTTATCTTGCTTACAATATTTATTTATCCTTGCGTCGAACAACGTACTTTTGTTTCCCTAAAATACCACCATGAAATACTATGTAAAAAGATTGCCATGCTTGTTGGCGTTATCCATCCTGTTATTTTCCTGCAATACTACCACGATCAAAGAACCAACCGCTGCAGATACATCAGCCATTGAAGATACAACCACCGCTACTTACGATACCAGTTTTAAGGTAGCTGCGGAAGCCTTTGCCGATCTGCAGGTACTTCGTTACCAGGTGCCTGGTTTTAACCAGTTGAGTGTACCGCAAAAGCAATTGGCTTATTATTTATCAGAAGCAGCGCTTTGTGGCCGGGATATTATCTACGACCAGAAAAGCAAAAATGGCATCATGCTGCGCAAAACGTTGGAAACAGTATATGGTTCTTTTAAAGGTGATAAGACAGGCCCTGAGTGGAAAAATTTTGAAACCTATTGCGGAAGGTTTTGGTTCAGCAATGGTAACCATCATCATTACAGCAATGAAAAATTTATTCCCGGATGTCCTTTTGAATATTTTTCGAACCTCGTAAAAAACAGTGACACAGCCTATCTTCCTAAAGAAGCCGGCGAAACGGTTCAATCATTTTTAACCCGGATCAAGCCGATTGTATATGACCTTACCGTTGAGCCTAAAGTGGTTGACCTGTCGCCTAATATCGATAATGTGGTCCACTCATCTGTCAATTTTTATGAAGGAGTCACGCAACAGGAAGCAGATACATTCTATTCTAAATTCAATACCAAAGGCAATGCTCCATCGTGGGGGCTCAACAGTAAGCTGGTGAAAGAGAATGGACAAATCATTGAAAAACTATGGAAAGTTGGTGGCATGTATTCACCTGCGATTGAAAAAATCGTTGGCTGGCTGGAGAAAGCGGTTACCGTGGCCGAAAATGACCAGCAGAAGAAGGCGCTGCAATTTTTGGTACAGTTTTATAAAACCGGCGACCTGGCCACCTTTGATGAGTACAGCATCGCATGGATCAATGATGTAAACAGCCGCCTTGATGTGGTAAATGGATTTATTGAAGTATACCTTGATCCCATCGGCAAAAAAGGAAGTTATGAAAGCGTGGTTTCTATGAAAGACCTGGAAGCTACCAAGCGCATTAAAGCCATTGCAGACCAGGCACAATGGTTCGAAGACAATTCGCCGCTAATGCCGGACCATAAAAAGAAGAATGTAAAAGGCATCACAGCAAAGGCTATTACTGTTATTACAGAATGCGGGGATGCGGCGCCGAACACTCCCATTGGCATCAACCTTCCTAATGCAGACTGGATACGGAAGGAACACGGGTCCAAATCCGTATCGCTTAGCAACATTATTTATTCTTACAATGTGGCAGGTGCAAAGAGCGGTGTGGTGGATGAATTTGCAATTGACGACACAGTAAAAATGAGGATGGCAAAATGGGGCAATCTTGCGGCAGACCTGCATGTGGATATGCACGAATGCATAGGGCATGCATCGGGGCAAATAAATGCCGGTATAGAAACACCTGATAAAACCTTAAAAAATTATGCTTCTGCCCTTGAAGAAGCCCGGGCTGACCTGGTAGGACTCTACTATGCAATGGACCAAAAGTTAATTGACCTCGGCGTCTCTCCTTCCCTGGAAGTTGGCATGACGGAATATGACAGTTATATGATGAACGGGCTGATGACCCAACTAACCAGGTTGAAACCCGGCGAACAACTGGAAGAAGCACATATGCGTAACCGTCAACTGAACGCAAGATGGGTGTATGAAAAAGGCAAGCAGGATAAAGTGGTGGAACTGGTGAAGATCAAAGGCAAAACTTATGTTCGGATCAATGATTACAAAAAACTGCGTGAGTTGTTCGGGCAACTGTTGCGGGAAATACAACGCATTAAATCGGAGGGCGATTTTGAAGCCGGAAAAAACCTTATTGAAACTTATGGAGTAAAAGTAGATTTAGCCTTGCACAGGGAAATACTGGAGCGATACAAAAAATTAAATGTAAAGCCATACCGCGGCTTTATACAGCCAAAGCTGGTACCCGTAATGGACGGCGAAACAATCACGGATGTGAAGCTTGAATACCCGACCAGCTTTTTTCAACAAATGATGGATTACGCTAAAAAGTACTCCTTCCTGCCTGTAAAAAACTAAGAAGAATAGCTGGCATAAAACCAACCGCTATCATTAATATGAAATAGCTTTTTGAAGCGTAAAAATAAAAAGCAGGACTGCTTAGCCCTGCTTTTATTTTTACTTATTACATTTTTACTATTGGTCCATGTGGGCCTTTGAATGCATACACACTTATCTCGCAGTCCGGGGATAAAATTTTTAGTTTACACGAAATTACTGAGGATCAATACCGCCACAAGGCCCGTTACGGATACCACTGTTTCCATAAGCGACCAGGTTTTGAAGGTATCGTTCAGGGACAGGTTAAAGTATTCCTTGAACATCCAGAAGCCGGTGTCATTCACATGTGAAAACAGCAGGCTGCCAGCGCCTGTGGCAAGTACCATCAGGTTAGGATTAGCACCTGAAGACACGATCATTGGAGCAACGATGCCGGCCGCGGTAAGTCCGGCAACCGTGGAAGAACCCAATGCCACCCTGATGATTGCAGCAATGCTCCATGCAGCGATCAGCGGGTGCACATTCATTGTGTGCAGTACATCCGCAATCTGGGTGCTGATACCACATTCCATCAATACCTGTTTTAAACCGCCTGCGCCGGCCAGGATGAATATGATCATGGAGATATCCTTTACGGCTTCTGCCATGGGCTGCATCACTTCCCTGATGTTTTTCCCTTTGTTTAATCCGAGGCTGTAACATGCATACAGCAAGGTAATCGTCATCGCTACAATCGGGTCGCCAATTGCCTGTGCAAAGGCTGTAAACGAATTTTCGGTGTGGACGGTTAGTGTTACAATTGTATGGAACGCAATCAATATCACTGGGAGGAGTGCAGTAAAAAGGCTATTGAACATGGAGGGCAATTCTGCTGCGGGTATGTCTCTCCCTTTAAATGTTTCAAGGGGCTTGCTGGTGTACTTTTTTAACGTGAGGGAAAATAAGGGACCGGCGATTAGTATGACAGGTATAGCCACTATCATTCCATACAACAAAGTAAGGCCAATGTCTGCATTGAATTGCTTCACCAGTGCAGTTGGCGAAGGATGTGGCGGAAGAAACCCATGCGTTACCGAAAGCGCTGCCAGCATCGGTAACCCAATATATACCGCTGAAATATTATAGCGATAGGATAAGGTGATGATCAGCGGAACTACGAGTACGAATCCCGTACCATAAAAAAGCGGGATACCAACAACAAAACCGGTAAGTAATAAGGCCCACATAATATACTTTCTTCCGAATACATCCATCAATCCGCCGGCGATCTTTTGTGCAGCACCACTGTCGGCGATAATCTTGCCCAGCATCGCACCAAGTCCCAATATAATCAGTATGGAGCCGAGCAGATCGCCCATTCCTTTTTGGATCGCACTGGTGATGGTTACAATATTTTTTCCATAAGCCAACCCTATCAATATGGATACAAGGATAAATGCAAGAAACGGGTTAAGCTTTGCCCAAGTGATCAATAGAACAAGCAAAACAATACCAAGCAACAGGATGATAAAAGACATAATGGAGGAGATGAAAACTAAAGATAAATAAAATAAATCCGTAATTCCAAATGGCAATGAATCAGCCGAACCGGACCAGATTAGGAGGGCCATTTAAATTTATTATTATCTTCATCCATGTTAAATCAAATACAACTTATGACAAAGCAGGAGGAAACATTCACTTTAATAAAAAGGCTTAAATCGCTTGCAGATATCGGTATGCTGTACACGCAAAATGAATATGATAAAGAACGTTATGCAGAGCTATTGCAGATAAGCTATGAATTGCTTAATAATAATACTGGTGAAGAAATAACCACCCTTAAAAATTTATATCTTCAAAACAAAGATTACCCAACAGCAAAAGTGGATATCCGGGGTTTAATTATAAAAGACAACACCATTCTCTTAGTGAAAGAAATGGCAGACGGCAAATGGTCGTTACCTGGCGGCTGGGCAGATGTTGGTTATTCTCCCAAAGAGGTGATCATAAAAGAATGTAAAGAAGAAACAGGCCTGGAGGTTACTACGGAGAAGTTACTGGCTGTGTTTGATAAAAAATTTCATCCTCATCCCCCGCAACCTTTTTATGTTTACAAAATGGTGTTTTACTGCAAGGCAATTTCAACAGCCATAATTAAAGGGTTTGATGTGCTGGATGTTCAATACTTTGATGTAAATAATTTACCAGAATTGTCGGAGGACCGGATATTAAAAGATCAGCTACAACTCGCCTTTAAAATTGCAACTACTCCCGGTATGCCTACCTATTTTGAATGATAGGAAAAGCGGCTGATTAACAGTATTGCCGGGGAATTCCCTGTATATTTATTTATTGATGCATGGTGGAAGAACGGATCAATAATTCCGCAGGTAAATTGAGCTGGGTGATTGCATCGCTACCTTCAATTGCATCCAGTAAGATCTTTGTTGCGATGCGTCCCATTTCTGCCAATGGCTGGTCGATGCAGGTGAGTGGGGCATAAAATAAATCAAGCGCATCCGTTTTATCGAAGCTAACCAGGGCAAGTTGTTCCGGCACTTTAATATGGAGGTTCTTAATATGTTTTAATCCATGCGTGGCAATTGCGTTTGTGGCAAACATTAATGCATCAATGGGTTGCTCTTTTTGCAGCATGGTATTGATGGCACGCTCTACATCTGCGGGCAGATTTTCATTGCTTATTTTGATCAGACATTCTTCGTTATATTCGATCCCATTTTTCTCTTGTGCTGCAATGTATCCACGATCCCGTTCCTTTATATTAAAAAGCCCGGTTTCGAAACTAATCATCCCGATGCGTTTAAAGCCGCTACCAATCAAATGCTCGACGGCTCCATAGGCAGCAGAATAATTATCAATGGCAACATAATTTGTACGAATATCCGGGAAATACCTGTCCACCAATACAAAGGGCACCTTTTGCTGCATCAACAAAAGTACCTGCGAAGTAGCATTTTCACCGGGGGCGATAATCAATCCATCCACCTGCCTGTTTAAAAAAGTATCGATCAGTTTGTCGGAGCGCTGAAGGCTTTCATCGAAGCTCCCAAAGATAACAGTGTAATTATTTTTGTCGGCCTCATCTTCAATAATGCGGGCAAGATTGGAAGAAAAAGGATTTGAAATATCTGACACTATCAAGCCAATAGTATAAGTGCGGTTTGTTTTCAGGCTTTTAGCGATCTGGTTGGTACGATAGTTTAATTCCGTTGCTACTTCCCTGATCTTTTCGGCAACTGATTTTTTTATTCTACCCTCTTTTTTATTGTTCAATACATATGAAACCAGGGCAGTTGAAACGCCCACTTTTTCTGCTATATCCTTTAGGCAAATCTTTCTATTCATGATAATTTTTCTGCTAAATAACGATGTTTGACCTTTATTTATAGCCAGGAGCTAGACTAAGTTGTTGTTGATAACCAGATTATTACGAAAATTGTTGATAACAATTCACAATTTCTTAATGGTCCTTGTTTAATCGATTAAACAAAATTATGTATTTTTGCTTTTTGAAGTAGTATTTATTTATATTAATTAAAAATTAAAATTATGAACTCGATAAATATAGGTTTAATAGAATGCGGAACAAATTTGAAGCCGTTGTATGTTTCCCCGGTGAGTATTTCACAAGGGTATTCGGTAAAAAAGATATTATCTAACCCCGAAACAAATAAAATAAATATAAGGTCCAGGTATCCGCTCGCGGAAATTGTAGAGAGTAAGAGAGATATCTTCGATGACAAATCAATTGATCTTGTCATTGTATCCGGACCTTCGCACGAAGACATGGAGCTGGTGGGCGAGGCAATCCAGGCCGGCAAACAAATACGGATCATCTAGTCTGAAAAACATTATTTGAAACAATTGAATAAATAGCTCAACCAGTTTAGCCTATGATGTTTTGAAGGACAAAACAATCCTCTTAAAATGAAGTTACTTTGATTGCCATCTGCCTTTGTAGTTGGCAATTTTTTTAGGTGACTAAGCGGAAGGTTTTTGAATGCTGGCGATGAGTGTAAAAAAATTTAGAACTTTTAAAAAGAAATATATGAAAAACGGATTATTGATAGATATGGATGGAGTGATTTATGCAGGAGATGAACTGATCCCGGGAGCAGATGAATTTATACATCATTTGCTGGCGAATGATATCCCATTCACTTTTATGACGAATAACAGCCAACGGACAGCCCTGGAAGTAGTACGGAAAGTTAAAAAGCTGGGGATCGATGTTACAGAAGAGCATGTATATACGAGCGCTATGGCTACGGGAAAATTTCTCTCTGACCAGGCCCCTACCGGTACGGCTTATGTGCTGGGAGAAGGTGGCTTACTGACCAGTTTACACGAAAGTGGTTTAACACTGGTAGAGACTGATCCCGAATTTGTAATATTGGGAGAAGGAAGAAATTTTACGCTTGAAATGGTACAGCGTGCGGTGGATATGATCCTTGCAGGTGCAAAGTTTATTACCACCAACCGTGACCCTTCGCCCAAAAAACCCGGATGGAATAACCTGGGTATCGCCGCTACTACTGCCATGATAGAAGAAGCCACCGGCAGAAAGGCTTTCGTGATAGGCAAGCCCGGACCGGTGATGATGCGTTCTGCAAGAAAAGCACTGGGTCTCGAAACGGCAGAAACCACCGTGATCGGCGACACAATGGATACGGATATCCAGGGAGGCGTGCAAATGGGCTATAAAACAATTTTAACCCTTTCTGGTGTTACAAAAAAAGAAGACTTAAGTCATTACGCTTTTAAACCGGACATGGTAGTCAACTCTGTGAAAGATATCGTGTTCCCGTTGAAGTGGTGGAAGTAGTTGGATATTGAGGATACTGGATATTGAGATATTGGAGATATTTGGGAGATAGATCAGGGGGTTGTTACTTAACGGCTCTTCATCTATCTCCCATTTCCTTTATTCACAACTACATTCCAAATTTCAACTCATAATGTTGTACAAAAGGTGGGGTTTCAAAGAATGAGCCTATCAGACCACGCCATTCTTTAAAGAGCTCAGATTCACGAAAACCTATGGTATGGTCCTCAAGTGTTTCCCACCTGATTAATAAAACGTACCTGTTTTCCTGTTCTAAGCACTTTTGAAATTGGTGGCTTATATATCCTTTTGCCTTGCGAAGAATCTCCTGCGCTTTTTCAAGATGGCTTTCGAAGTCTACATTTGCTCCTTGTTTAATGTCGATGGTTGCTAATTCTAGCGTCATATTGGTAGTTTATATGTATTACGAATGTCAAATGCTTTTGATGAAATAAATTTAATTCTTTTATTGCTCTCTTATTAATAGTTATCCCAATTAGAATATTTTTATATTTGAATAAACATTAACAATCCGCTCCCAATTATATCATTTTATGGACGTAATTAAACTAGAAGAACTTGATATATACCAGCTTGCCCTTGATGTTGGTGAACGTATCTGGAACATCGTCGATTTGTGGGAGTGGTTTCCAAAGAAAACAGTTGGCACACAGTTAGTGACTGCTGCTGATTCTATTGCTTCAAACATATCGGAAGGATATGGACGTTATTTTTACAAGGATCGAAAACAATTTTGCTATTACAGTCGTGGGTCTTTATTGGAAACAAAAAATTGGATTACAAAAGCTGCAAATCGTTGCGCCTGCAAGACTATCAATACTGTCCCACATATTGAGTGGTGGTTCAGCGGTTACAAATGCCACCCCCAGCTGTTTAGCAATATCGAACTGGTGTATCCAGGAGGCCAATGTTGAATCACCTGCAAGGTAGATGGACGAAACCGTTAACCCTTTTTTTGCGATCAATTCTTTTAATTTTCCGATACCTGCCGGAGACAGTTTCCCTACCAGGGTATCTTTCAGTTCAACTCCCGCTTTATGAAAAGTGTTAGGTTCGATATATTTTAACCCGGAACTGTCTACTTTATCAAGCGCCTGGTCAAAACTAAATGTGTGGAAGGTCCATAGTGCTACACCGAATTTCCAGTCTTTAGCAGCGTCCACAGTTGCCGTTGCTGTGGAATCTTTATTGGAGCTGGTGGTTTGTTCATTGCCATTACAGGCAGTAAAAAATAAAGCAATGGATAATAGTGGTACAATCGTTTTTTTCATTTATACAATTTTAAAGGTTCAAAGCATTAAAGTTCGGAAATATCCGCAACAATTTTACACCCCGTCCATTCAGGTTTATCAATATCCAATATTTACAAAGCCAATTGTTGACATAAAAAACAGGTCGCTATCCATTACTTCAAGGCATTTATCCGGATAGCTGGTTTTATTTAAAATAGAACTTACATTTATCATTCAAAAACGTTCTCTCTTATTAATGAAATTTCAAACGATTAGCATGAGTTACAAAATGAAAGCCCTCATTATACCATTCGCGGTCTTTTTTCTAAGTGTGCAATTAACCGCACAAAAAAATAGTGCTCTCCCTGGAAGCATTCCTGAATCGGAAGGTGTATCATCAGAAGGGATCACAAATTTTTTGAATGCGACCGGTAAAAGCAAGACCGAGTTTCACAGTTTTATGATGTTGCGCCATGGAAAAGTTGTTGCTGAAGGCTGGTGGAACCCATATGCACGCGGGTTAAAACATACGCTGTATTCCTGCAGTAAAAGTTTTACGGCCACGGCAATAGGCTTCGCCGTTAGTGAAAAGCGCCTATCCGTAGATGATAAAGTAATCTCTCTTTTCCCGGATGAACTGCCGGATACTGTTAGCAATTTTTTGTCACTGCTCACCGTAAAAGATGTGCTCAGCATGTCGGACGGACAGGACCCTGATCCCACAGGCTCAGTCGTAAGCAGGGATAGCAACTGGGTGAGATCATTTCTTGCGCTTCCTATTTTATACAAGCCCGGCACTAAATTTTTATACAATTCGCTAGGCACTTACATGCTGTCGGCTATTGTACAAAAAGTGACGGGCCAAAAGGTAATTGACTATTTAAAACCGCGCCTGTTTGATCCATTGGGTATTACCGGGATGGATTGGGAAGTTGACCCCAAAGGGATTAACACAGGTGGCTGGGGGCTGCGGTTAAAAACAGAAGACATGGCAAAATTTGGCCAGTTGTTTTTGCAAAAAGGCAAATGGAAGGGTAAAGCCATTTTGCCCGAAGCGTGGGTTGAGGAGGCTTCCACACTAAAAATCGTGCAACACCCCGAATATTCACAGGCCAGGAGAGACTCGAGCGATTGGGAACAGGGATATTGCTACCAGATGTGGCGCTGCCGCCATAATGCATACAGGGGCGATGGGGCTTTTGGCCAGTTCATCATTGTAATGCCGGATCAGGATGCAGTGGTGGCAATTACTGCCGAAACACCCAATATGCAGGAAGAAATAAACCTTGTGTGGGAATATTTACTACCGGCGATGCATGACGGTAAATTGCCGCGGAACGATATCGCAGCGGCAAAGCTCAGGCAAAAGATAGCTTCACTCGCACTACAACTGCCTGTTAAGAACAACCGTTTGACAGCGTCAAGAATTACTAACAAAACTTTCCTGCTTGAACAGAATGACCAACATCTAAAAGGCTATTCATTTAATATCAAGGACAACATTTGTGAGCTCACAGTGCATACTGATACCGCTACTTATAAGCTGAATTTCGGAGCATCAAAATGGCAGATGGGACAAACCACCAAAAAAGGTCCGTCGCTGGTGTCAGCTGCTAAAGCGAGTTATGTAGGCTTGCCAGCGCTAAAGATAGCCGGAAGCTACCGCTGGATAGATGAGCATACCATCGAACTGTTGCTGCGTTATATTGAAAGCCCACACACGGAAAAAATCACTTGTCATTTTGATGGAAACCAGTTTTCCGCAGACATTGAAAACAGTTTTGAGTATGGCAGGAGAAAAATAAACCTGAAAGGCAGGAGCAGTCAATAATGGATTACATCCCGTTGATTGGAGGCGCATACATTAAGCACATTGGATGATACATTGATGAAGGCTGCACCTAAATAAAATTTACTCATGGTGGATAAGGAAACATTTAAAACAATGGCGCTCTCCCTGGAAGGAGCCTGGGAAATGCCTCATTTTGATAAGACGGCGTTTAGAACAAAAAAGAGAATTTTCGCTACGCTGGATGCCGCCGGACAAACTGCCTGCCTGAAACTTACCCCAGTGGAACAATCTATTTTTAGCCTTATTGATCCAACAATTATTTATCCCGTAAATAACAAATGGGGAAAACAGGGCTGGACTTTTGTTGAACTTAAAAAAGTCAAAAAAAATATATTGAAAGATGCTTTGTCGAAGGCTTATAAAGAAAGTTTGGCTAAGAAATAACCATAATATTACAACTAAAAACAAGGCATATGAAAAAAGCTTCCGGAACAAAAGAAGATCCATGGATATTGAAGACACCACCTGGTTCGTCTGAATTTACCATGTATAAAGATGAGAACAAAACACCGCCCATACTGGTTTGTACGGTAGGTAAAACTGTTTTGCATTATAATTACAGTTGTTTGCAAGACCTGCATACGATGTTGAAGCAACATGGCGACTGGATGGAACTTGGCAGTGCGGATGAACAGAAACCTGCCAAAGAAGGAACAGTAGAAGCATGGGGACGTGACCCCGGTAATCCGAACGGCGGCTGGTATGGTTTAAAGAAAGGATTTCGTGGCAGGTTTGGTATGTACATTCCACCGCTGATGGAAGTATTGGGTCTTGCCGAAGTGGAACACAATCCGAAGAATAACCGAATGCGGGCTGTATGATTTCTGGAGAGGGAAAACATTGTGTATGTTAAGCGGCATTACGCTTCCGATTAATGGTTTTCGCTCATGCATGCACGAAAGTACAAGGCCGAGTAGGCAAGCGGGAGTCTCACCCGCAAGCCTCTCACAGAACCGTACGTGAAGGTCTCCCTTCATACGGCTCGTGTTATTCTTTAATAATCTGACAGTACCCTTTCTGCCAATGGT